>NZ_JAZEVS010000005.1:0-338009 GCF_036668815.1 Acinetobacter sp. ESBL14 | reverse complement strand
ACTTATCAACCAACCCAAGAATCTAACCATTTTAGCCAAATCCTTGTTTCTCAACAAGTTTTTATCTGCATCACCGCCGATGGATGTGCATTCTACAGTATTTCAGTTCAGGTGCAACCCCCTTTTTCAAATTTATTTAAATTATTAAATCAAGCGACTATTTTTTGCACAAATAAGGCTGAAAATGTGCGATTTGGTCGATTATTTGCTCAGTTTTATTTTTTTCTTGCCAGTGTAACGGCCTGCAATCGATATATTCACAGTATCCAGTCCCCTCATAGTTTTCATTTCCCCATAAGAGTTGATAGTGAAAGCTGCCCACATAGCCTGCAGCCAAACCAAATTTATAATCACCTCGGCTTTGTGCTGTCAGATGAAATACAACTGCATCATTTTCTGAATATTGCCATGTAAATTCTCGTGGTAAATACATGTCACGCCCATTCGGTGTTTGCACCTTTGGATAGACACGGCTGACATCAAAAATGACTTGATGATCATAAAGTACCGAATGTTGTTCATTCGATTGTATTTCAATGCGAGAAAAAACAATGTTATTCCATTGATTCCTAAGTTCAGACAAGATGATCTGAAAGTCTGAATTGACCTGAATAATTTGATAGGTAAAAAAGTGAAAGGCAATAAAAGGTAAATAGATGGCTCGGGCATGTTTTAAAATTCCCTGCGCCTCAATTTGATAGTGTTGTTTTTTATAGGTGATTTCCCCTTCACATTGGCAGCGTACATACCAGTAATCCCCTACCCCCCATTGCAAAGCTGAATGGTTTTCAATGTCCGTGCCAATATTGACTTTGAGCTGGCAACTGAGTTCCTCATCATCACGCTTAAAATAATAATTTGGGAAATCAACCTGAATATGATCAACATCTAGAAATTGATAACGATCTTGCTCTAATTGACACTGCTCTTTGGCGCTATAACTTTTGAGATGTCCGACAGTCGATAAACTACTGGCAACTAAAACCGTCGCAGTATCGATTGCAGTCGTGGTAATCGCACTGGCGTTATAACAAATGGGGATGCGAGGTTGGCCGATTAGGCTAATGAAATTTAAATAATGAAAGGGTTCAGGTAAATTGGGCAAGATCAAAGCCTGATAGACGATCTTAAATAAGCCTTTAGGTGGGTGGAACGTTAAAGCATCTGACTTATTAAGGTTCAGCTGCTTTAATTGATTGTTATTCATCAATATTGGCATACTGAACCTCCGTATTTTAACTTGTTATTTTGGCATCATTTTTTTTGGCAAATAGTGTCGTTACAAATCCTGAAAGGACGTAGATGATACAGACAATCAGTATCCCTACAGGAATGTTGTACGTGATTGCAGCAAAAATCAAGACCACAGGTAACATCACGACGAAAGGTACACGCTTACGGTCCATTTGTTTAAATGAATAGTATTTGATGTTGGAAATCATCAGTAAACCCACAGCAACCATAACCACTGAGTTAATCACTTGAATAACAATATCATTTAAATCAAAGATGAATGGATAATCACGGCCGACCCAAACCAATGAAATCACCGTCACTGCTGCAAGAGGACTAGCAATACCAATGAAGTAACGTTTATCTACAACACCAATCTGTACATTAAAACGTGCTAAACGGAAAGCTGCACAAGCCGTATAGATAAAGCAACAAGCCAAACCAATACGCCCAAGATCATGTAAACTCCAGCTATACATCAAGATCGCTGGGGCAACACCAAACGCCAACAAGTCAGAAAGCGAATCGTATTGCTCACCAAATGCACTTTGTGCACCAATGGCACGTGCCACACGACCATCTAATCCGTCAAGTAATGCAGCCAAGAAAATGGCATAGATCGCTTGATTAAAGTTTCCATTCATACTGGCAATAATAGAATAAAAACCAGAAAGCAGTGCGGCTGTTGTAATTAAATTCGGCCATAAATAAATACCACGGCGTTTCACTTTTTGTCCTTCGTGCGTATGCTCTTCTTCTTCTACTTCAAAAGTGATTCCATCAAAAGAATGATCTTCTTTATTCAAATTAGAATCAGGTTTAAGAGAATTTGTCATTATTTTCAATTCCTCGAGAATATTTGGACATTGATGGGTTATTCACCCACCAACCAACGCACAGCAGCATGTCCACCATTTTCACTCATGCGCAAATGTGGAAACAACCATTGTAATGCTTGATCCGCATCTTCTGAGAACTTCCAAGGTGGGTTAATTACCAATAAACCACAACCATTTAATCCAACTGGTGTGTCATCTGGCCATACGCAAATTTCACAAATGAGCTGACGGCGAATCCCCGTTTTCATCATTTTCTTTTCAAAACGCTCAATCATGGCGCGATCTTTGATTGGATACCACACAGCAAATACACCGGTTGGCCATTTTTTATGTGCGGCTTGGAGTATTTCAACCAATTGCGGGAAATCTTTACGCTCAATTTCGTAAGGAGGGTCAATCATGACCAATCCACGCTTTTCTTTAGGCGGAATGACACCCATCAAGCCTTCATAGAAATCACGCTCATGCAAACCCGCACGTTTATCGCGAATATTAAAATACAATTGCTGAAATACATCACGCTGCATTTCAAATATAGTCGCTTTATCAATATCACGCATGCCTTCAAGTGCAAACCAAGGTGAACCTGGATAAGCACCTTTACCCGAACCTGCACGCATATCTTCAACAATTTTAAGATATTGTTTTACACCTTCAGGCGCATTACGTTTAATCGAATCGTCAAGCTTGACCAAACGATGGATACCCGTTAAGAATTCACCTGATTTTTGTGCTTCCGACGTAGATAAATCATATTTACCTGCACCACCATGGGTATCGATATATCGATAAGGTTTATCTTTAGCATTTAAACGAGCGAGCAGTTGAAGCAAAAGTACATGCTTCATAACATCGGCAAAGTTACCCGCATGGAAATGGTGACGGTAATTCATGTTGACAATTTATTCCTCAATTCAGCAGGTAGTTTAACATGAAAATAGGGGCCGATGACATTTCACCTTGCGAGCTCTAGCTCTCATTGCGACTGTAGACATTTTTTAGCTGATACAAGGCATGGTTTACGAAATTTAGTATCCTAAATGAGAAAAACATAACGCTGTAGCAGCAAAAAACGTCACAGTCCTTGAGCTTCGCCTTGCGCTGCAACCAAAGCAATGCTTTGCTTTTGCTCAGGGTTATAGCTAAAACTACCCTAAACTTCGTTATGAAACTTGACAAGGGAATCGCCATTGCCTACGTTCCATGCCTCGTTTATGTCGTTTTAGCTTATAACGCAAAGCATGGTTGAAACGTCAGCAGCCCCTAAATTATTCTTTAGCGTTGATGTGATCGTCTAAAATTGTCCTGTAATCAACCCAATGTCACTGGAGTGCCATGCAAGCAACCTCTCTCCCCCAAGCTTTTAATCTTCAATCTTGGAATTTGGACCAAGTGCTGAATGATTTAAATGAATTTGGTTTTGCCTTGATTGATCAAGTGTATTCAGATGAATATGTACAAGCACTTGCACATGAATGTAGTGCTCATCTTGCAGAATTCAGAGCAGCTGGGATACAAAATGGTGTGGTCAGCCATATCCGCAGTGATCATATTTTATGGATTGATGGACAACTGCCGATTGCACAACAACATCTACAAACGCTAGAGCATTTATCGCAAGCATTGAATCAGGCCTTCTATTTAGGTATTAAAGAAGTTGAGGCTCATTTTGCCTGCTATAACGCAGGCGAATTTTATGCGTTGCATCGAGATAATCCGCAGCAGAAAAACGACCGAATGATTTCAACCGTGTTTTATTTGCATGAAAATTGGCAAGAGGATTGGGGTGGGCAATTACGCTTACAAGATAAAAAGGATCAATGGCATATCATCCAACCGCAACCGAATCGTCTGGCGATTTTTCAAAGTGACGTTTTGCACGAAGTCCTGCTTTCCAAACAACAGCGTTTATCGATCACCGCATGGCTACGCAGTGGCGGTTCTATTTGGAATCAGCGCTAAGACCTTTAAATTACTAAAAACACCCTTATATACCACGCATAACTGACGATTTTGGATCAATGAATGTCAAATGAAACTCAACAAGTGGTTGCTCGAATTGGTGAAACAGACCAACTCTATTTAGACAGCAATACTCCCGAACTTGCTCTAGAGCGTGCTGACCTACGTTTGCAATTAGTGGTACTGAGTCATATTCGTCAGGAACAATTGCATTTCTTGCAAGAAGCCATCGTACTGCTTGAACAAGCTCGTGTTGAATATGATGAAATGCCATTAAGCTTGTATTTAAATTTGTCTTTATGTTTAGCCAAAGCCTATATGATTTACTTTGAGTTGACTAAAGAACAACGCTTTGCCTTGATTACCCAACAGATCTTAAAACCTTTGGCATATACAGAACACTTAGATATTTATTTCTTCTTGGCTTACGCTTCAGCTGCTAAGCAAGAACTCGCACTCACACGGCATTGGCTAACGAAATACGTATCTTGCTTGGATCATGATTTAGAGTTATTACAACTCCACCCTGCATTTAATGCCATACGCCAAGAAGATTGGTTTAAAACCTTGATTCAAAAAAAAGCTCACTAATGTGAGCTTTTTTTTGATCGGACTAATGAATTATCTGGTGCTATCGACATGCAGTTGTTGATTCAACTCATCAATCACGATCGCCCACTCATCATCTTTATCCCAGTGACTTTTGAGAAAATCACGCTGTCCTGCACTCCAGAACTCAGCTTCATGTAACTTTTGATCAGCGGGTAGTTGATGAGTTTTCACAAAATTTTCGATTGCTGCCTCATCAGCCCCAAGCCCAAGTTGTTCGAATAAAAGCTCAAGTGTCGGTTGCTGTTCAAACATTGTTATTCTCCAAGTGATGTCCTTTATCAAAATAATCTAACAGTAAATCGCCTTGGGATGCAGCGATAGGTCTATCTTTTCTTGTTGTTTTTTGTTCTTAAGCGACATAAAAAAAGCACTCTCAAAGAGAGTGCTTTCAATTTATCAAAAAGATAAATTATTTAACCATGTCAGCAATTGCTGCACGTTCTTCTTCAAGCTCATTCAACGTGAAGTTGATGCGCTCACGGCTGAACTCGTCAATTTCTAAGCCTTGAACGATTTTGTATTCACCGTTTTCAGTTGTTACAGGGAAACCGAACATTACGCCTTCTGGAATACCATAAGAACCATCAGATGGAATACCCATCGTTACCCATTTGCCGTTTGTGCCCAACGCCCAATCACGCATATGGTCGATTGCAGCGTTTGCAGCTGAAGCAGCTGAAGACAAACCACGCGCTTCGATGATCGCAGCACCACGTTTACCAACAGTTGGAAGGAACACATCTTTGTTCCATGCCGCATCGTTGATTTTGTCTTTTAAGCTTACGCCATTTGCAGTTGCAAAACGGTAGTCAGCATACATTGTTGGAGAGTGGTTACCCCAAACAGTCATGTCTTCGATGTCAGAAACTGCAACACCTGCTTTTTGAGCAAGTTGAGTTAATGCACGGTTGTGGTCAAGACGTAACATTGCGGTAAAGTTTTTCGCTGGAAGATCTGGAGCAGATTTCATTGCGATGTATGCATTGGTGTTTGCTGGGTTACCAACAACCAATACTTTAACGTCACGGCTCGCAACTTCGTTGAGCGCTTGGCCTTGACCGATAAAGATTTCGCCATTCACTTTCAACAAGTCAGCACGTTCCATACCAGGACCACGTGGGCGAGAACCAACTAATAACGCATAGTCAGCATCTTTAAATGCAACTTTAGGATCATCAGTCCCGATCATGCCTGCCAATAATGGGAAAGCACAGTCATCAAGTTCCATCATCACGCCTTTAAGCGCTTGTTGAGCTTTCTCAAAAGGAACTTCAAGCAATTGTAAAATTACTGGTTGATCTTTACCTAACATTTCTCCGCTTGCGATACGGAATAATAAGCTATAACCAATTTGACCAGCAGCGCCTGTAACGGCAACACGAACGGGTTGCTTCATGTGATATTCTCCAATGAGATGCGTTTGCACGATTGAACGCTATTATTATTCAATCGAATTATCATAAACGGCAAAGATTGTACTCTAAAGCGAATACAGATGCATGTAAAAGAGAATGAATTTCAACGAAAGTCTAATAGAAAATACAAATCAAACTAGGTAAATACCTAGTAACTGCCTTTAATTGTAAATTCACTTGGGCAGCCCGTCACAATATGGCTTGCGCACTGTTTGTATTGACCATTTTTCTGATAGCAGACCCGTATTTCAGTCAAGACCGAATCAAATCTCGATGACTGGCAAGTAAAGCGAATACCATTCGGCGGTAACGATGGATTGAGCTTGGTAAATTGCTGTCTCAAGCTTTCTTTTTGTACTTCTATCGTATTCGGGCTAGTCAAATCTGCGGGGATTTTTAAACGCTCTGCAAAGTTAATAATGGTTCTAAAATATTGGCTGGCATTCATTGGCATACATCCACCCACATCCTGCCATAACTGCACACGTGCATTTTCATCAGGCATGACGCGCGCCACCACCTTGGCTTGTAAAGGTGAGAGTTTGGCAGACGTTTTGGTTGAGCAATCACGGTTGGGCGGTACTTCAGGCAATAAACTTGCAATGGTCAGTGAATAGCCTTCTAGACATTTGCGTTGCTTTTGTCTTGACGAATCAAAAGAGCACGCGGCGGGTGTCATCTGCACATGCATCACATAGCCCGTAACGTCTGAATTACTCGCAGCATGTAATGGCATAGCAAAAGACAAGACCAAATAACAAGCCAATGCCTGCAAAGATCTCATCAACTGCCCTGTGAGTAATTCGATTGGTTTCATCAAATGCAAAAACTTCATTATTTCACTTAAACATCTTGCTGTGTCTTAAGGCCCACTGCGTACAGGAATCGTGCTCATTCGTTTTTCTAACGATTGTGACCCCTGCCCTAACACCACGCCATAATGCGTGGCGTTGGTCATGACATGTTTAACATAGTCACGTGTTTCCAATAATGGAATGGTTTCAGTGTACTGATCTGCCGCCATATTCTGAGCATCTGGCTGCCAACGGCGCGCACGATTTGGGCCCGCGTTATAGCCTGCTGTTGCCAATACGGCATTACCGCTCAATTGACTTTGAATCATTGAAAGATAATAGGTGCCATAACGAATGTTGGTATTCATCTCACTCAGTGCCGCAGGATTATACGTTTCACCCATTTGTCTTGCGATCAGTTTGGCTGTGTTTGGCATAATCTGCATTAACCCCCCTGCTCCAACATGAGAGCGTGCGGAGGTTACAAAACGGCTTTCTTGGCGCATTAAACCATAGGCCCACGCAGGATCAATACCAGCATTGTAACTATGACTGGTTACGTTGCTACGATGTGGCGTAGCATAGCGATAAGTGTCGTTATGTCGAGACGTGGTACGATCCGCTGCATAGATTGCACGATCATACCAACCCATATCATGCGCGCGTTTCGCGGCAGCTAAAAGCAGACCATCGTCGTGTTGCAAATAGGCTTGACGAACTGCCCAGTTCCATTCACGGTTAGTATAGTTGGCAGGCGCATTGACATCTCTGAGTGCAAAAGCACGTCTAAAATGAATATTTTGATTCAGACGCTGAATATCTTGGGTGCTTGGCTGCTCATTATAAGGCTGATGGTTATAACGTTCGCCTAGACGATCTTTTGCCAACAAATTATGGTAGTCATCCCCAGCTTGTGCCAATTTGCGATAGATCTGCTGCGCCGCTTGTTTAGAACCACCATCTGAACGCTGTTCCGATGCACGTGCCAACCAATACTGCCAACGGTCTTCTTGCTTTTGCGTCACTGACATGGCATCAATCGCACGAATCAGACTTTCCCAAGCCCCGAAACGAATCGCCTGACGCGCATAAATTTCAGCTTCTTCTGGACTTAATGGATAACCATAACTTTGATCATAGGCATTTAATACTTCACGATTAAAGCCATTCTTCATCACGGTGGTGCCACCGACATAGCCAATGGTGCGATACAAATATTGTTGTACGGGTTGCGGAACATCCTGAGCAGCACGCTGTACATTGCCCAAGGCATTGGTTAAGTCACTATCTGCCACACGTCCCAAAGCAAAAATCAAATAGGCATAATCGGCATCATTGGCTTTCGGCGCACTCCACAAATAACCCAATGGATTGGCTTGAATTTGATTGAACTGTGCTAAAGAAAGATTCAAACCTATGGTTTGAGCAGTCGCAATCGCTGGCCCAGACTGGCCTGCACGCAGCTGTCCCCATAAACGTTGTTGACGATCTTGGGTCGTCATCAGTGGACTAGACAACATCAGACGACCTAAACCATTACATGATTCAGGTTGGGAATTGGTAGCGAGCCAAATGTCTTTATATTCTGCAAAAACCAGACTATCCCCTGTTTTTGCACGAACTTGCGCAACTGCACAACTTTCTTCTTGATCTGGATTGGTCACATAACTCAGTACAGGCTTGGCATCGGCAAAGCTTCCGAGTTTGACTTTTTCTTCCACATAATCAGCAGAGAGTTTTTCTGCCATTGCCGATTGCGGATAACGTTGCGCAAAGCTGATAATCGAAGCAGCGGGCTGAAAGCCTAAATTGGTATTGAGCTTCCAATATTCGGGATAATAACCCAAAGCATCATTTTGCATGTCAGATTGGTACTGATCGAGCAAAGCAGAATTGCCCGCATTGGCAGCACGCAAAGCATCATTAAATTGTTCATCTAAAGCATAGACAGACGAGCAGGCAATCATTCCTCCCATTGCAATAAAACAACGGAAGCTCTTCTTGTTATTCAATTTACGAGTTAAGGTTGTTCTAAAATTATGCTGCTTTTTCATCTTCATCAATATCTATGCTCAATTTTGCCCAGCCATTATAGTGTAATAAGTCTCGCCTTCCACTATTGTTGTGTTATGTAAATTACTGATTCATATTCATTAAAATTCACGCAATTTTATTCACAAACTGTCCATTTTTGTCAGTTTTTTATTCTCTGCGTTCGATCTAAAATACTGCTATAATCCGCCGTTTATTTAAATCCACCTTGTTTAGGAGCCTGCATGACGGTTCAAACATTCACTCCCAGTGCTGTAAAAGCTGCTTCAGAAAACACTGTTACCCAGCCAATGCACACCGCTGATGTTTCGATCAAGAAATTGTTTATTGAAACTCAAGGGTGTCAGATGAATGAGTATGACAGTCATCGTATGGCAGATTTGTTAGGTGATTCACATGGCTATGTGCTCACTGACAATCCAAATGAAGCAGACATTCTGCTCATGAATACCTGCTCGATTCGTGAAAAAGCGCAAGAGAAAGTATTCAGTGGTTTAGGTCGCTGGCGCAAACTGAAAGAACAAAACCCAGATCTCATCATTGGTGTGGGTGGTTGTGTTGCATCGCAAGAAGGTGACAACATTCAAAAACGTGCGCCTTATGTGGATATGATCTTTGGCCCACAAACGCTGCACCGTTTGCCGCAAATGCTAGATCAGCATCACGCTCAAATTGAAAAACCAAAGAAAGAAAAAATCAAATTGGTTGATATTTCTTTCCCAGATATTGAAAAGTTCGACTTTTTACCAGAACCACGTGTGGAAGGCTTCAAGGCATTTGTTTCCATCATGGAAGGTTGCTCGAAGTATTGTTCATTCTGTGTGGTCCCTTATACCCGTGGCGAAGAAGTGTCTCGTCCGTTGGATGATGTGTTGGCAGAAATCGCTGGCTTGGCTGAAAAAGGCGTACGTGAGATCAGCTTACTCGGTCAAAACGTCAATGGTTATCGCGGTGAAACCTTTGAAGGTGAAATTTGTACTTTCCCAGAATTATTGCGCTTAGTGGCAGAAATTCCAGGGATTGGTCGTCTACGCTATACCACTTCTCACCCGCTTGAATTCTCTGAAGATTTAATTCAATGCTACCGTGATTTACCGCAAATGGTTTCGCATTTACATCTACCCGTACAAAGTGGTTCAAACGATGTATTGCAAGCGATGAAACGTAACCATACGATTGATGTCTACATCGATAAAATTGCCAAATTACGTAAAGTCCGTCCAGATATGCATTTATCCAGCGACTTCATTATTGGTTTCCCTGGTGAAACCGATGCGCATTTTGCTGAAACACTGCAATTCATTAAAGATTTGGATTTCGATCATTCTTACAGTTTTGTTTACTCAAAACGTCCAGGTACGCCTGCTTCTGATTTACCAGACAGTACCCCTGAGCAAGTGAAAAAAGATCGCTTGGCTCAAGTACAAGAAGTGATTAAACGTTCGAGTATTGATAAAACGGATGCCATGCTCGGTAAAATTGAGCGTGTGTTGATTGAGAAAGTTTCTGATAAAGATCCAAATGTTTTGATCGGTACAGCAGACAATACACGTTTAGTGACATTTATTGGTGATGCCGCATGGATTGGACGTTTCGCAGAGATTGAGATCACTGAAATTAAAACTTTAAATTTAGTTTACGGAGAACTCTTGAATCTTGAACCTGACGTGGCGTAATGTAAGGGTATTCCTACAGAGCAACAAAAAGGGTTTATCTTGACTGCAGCGATTCGACGTACAGTAACGTTCCCTGAAATTCAATTGGAACGTTTGAAAAGCATGCTCGGTGCGTATAACGGGCATTTAAAACAAATCGAACAACGTTTAGATGTCAAAATTACTCACCGTGGCGATGCCTTTTATCTCGATGGTGATATAGAAGCGGTCGAAAGAGCCGAAGCACTATTGCAACGGCTCTATCAAGAATCAGAAATTTCCTCACAAATTAGTGCCGATGTGATTCATTTGATGATCCAAGGTTCACAGACGGACCGTGAACTGATGGATGATTCAGATCAAGAACATACAGGTCTCGACAGTGTTTGGTTACAGACCCGCAAAGGGCGAATTAACCCACGTGGCGCCAATCAAAAACGCTATGTGCAACGTATTTTACAAAGTGATATTTCCTTCGGTATTGGCCCAGCAGGGACAGGTAAAACCTATCTGGCGGTTGCTGCCGCGGTTGATATGCTGGAACGTAATGAAATTCAGCGAATCTTGCTGGTTCGCCCAGCAGTTGAAGCCGGTGAAAAGCTCGGTTTCTTACCCGGCGACCTCACCCAAAAAATCGATCCCTACTTACGCCCACTTTACGATGCCCTGTATGAAATGCTGGGCTTTGAAAAAGTAGCTAAACTGATTGAACGCCAAGTGATTGAGGTCGCTCCGCTGGCCTACATGCGCGGACGTACCCTGAATCACTCATTCGTCATTTTAGATGAAGCACAAAACACCACACCTGAACAGATGAAGATGTTCCTGACCCGTTTAGGTTTTGGTTCACGTGCCGTGATTACGGGTGACGTCACACAAGTTGACTTACCACGTGGACAACAATCAGGTTTAGCACAAGCATTACGTGTACTTGAAAATGTCCATGAGATTCATATCACCCGTTTCCATTCACGTGATGTGGTTCGACATCAATTGGTACAAAAAATTGTTGAAGCTTACGAAGGTTGGGACAGTGAACAGCAACGCCTGTCTGCTGAAGCCCGTGCCGAACGCAAAGCCAAACAAGAAGCACTGATCGCAGAAAATGATTCTGCGGCAGACGCGCAACACATTTAGAAAAATCCCCCTCACTCCCCTTAAGGTGCTTTAGTCGCCTCTTAGGGGGACGATTTTAAGGATCTACTTTGAAAATCAATTTAAGTCTTCAACAAGACTTTCAAGCTGCGGAATTACCACTCAAACGTGGTCAAATCAAAAAAAATATCGAAACTGCACTGCGTCATGTCGGTTTTGATGTCAATTGTGAAATTGGAATTGCCTGTGTTGATCTAGCTGAAAGCCATGAACTCAATCTGCAATACCGCGAAAAAGACAAACCGACCAATGTGCTGTCTTTTCCAAGTGATATTCCTGAGGAAATGCTCAGCTTACTCGATGCAGAACCTCTAGGTGACTTGGTCATTTGTATTCCTGTGGTTTTACAAGAAGCTGCAGAACAGCAAAAGACGCCAAGCGATCATTTCACCCATTTACTGGTTCATGGCGTTCTACACCTGCTTGGTTTCGATCATGAAACCAGTGAAACTGAAGCCGAAGAAATGGAAGCTTTAGAAATTGCGATTCTAAAAAAATTGGGAATCGCCAATCCTTACCAAGCCGATGAAAGCTAATCCAAGGTTCTATGTATATCGTTATTTTTAAAGCCACCATCAAACAACTTGATGCGACTTATTCAGAAATGGCGCAAAAGTTGAGACATAAAGCCTTGAGCCAATTTAACTGCATCAAGTTTGAAGCGTGTAGTGAAAATGGTTTTGAAATAGCACTGTCTTACTGGCATAAGCTTGAAGATATCAAGCAATGGCAACGCGATGCAGAACATCTGGTTGCTCAGCGTTTGGGTAAAGAAAAATGGTATCAGGATTTTAGTGTCGAAATCTGCACAGTTGAACGTGCTTATTCGAGTCAAAATAGCTTGTGAATAAGCGCGAACTTATCCACATTTTGAATAAAAAAACGGCTGCATTCAGCCGTTTTTTTATTTATCAAATTTTAGAACTGATAACGTAGCGTCAAAGTGACATTGCGAGGTGATCCATAAACCATACTGTTATTCCCGATGCCTGAATAATATTTTTTATCAAATACATTATTCAAATTAATCTGTGCTTTGATATTTGAGTCGATATCATAGCCCACCATTAAGTTTGTTAAAGCATACGCATCTTGGCTAATACGTTGACTGCCTTCTCCAGTATAAAATTTACTCTTATAGTTTAGCCCACCACCAACACTCCATTGATCCCAGGTATATTTGGTAAAGAGGTTGGCGCTGGTTCTTGAAGACATGGTTTGAACTTCATTCCCTTTTGCATCTTTGGCATTGAAATGTGCAACACCAAAACTTAAGTTCCAGTTGTCTCGAATTTCACCGTCTAATTCAAACTCAACCCCTTTGCTTTCAACGCTATCTACACTACGGTAGGCTTTTTCATTCGATGAGCTACCATTGGGATTAGGTACAAAAACACCATCAATCTCTTCTGGGACATTATCCTGTAAGGTTTTAAATACCGACAAAGCCGCATTCAATTTGCCGTCTAAAAACTCACCTTTTAAGCCAGTTTCATAGCTTTTACCTTCTCTTGGATCAAGATATTGGCGATTTGCATCTCGTTTATCTTCTGGCTTAAAGATACTGGTATAACTGGCATACCAAGAGTATTGATCCAGAAAATCAAAAACTAAGCCTGCATAGGGTGTAACTTCATTATTAAATTCCCGATTACCTTCACCATTGTCACTTTCATACTTCCAGTTTGATAAACGTACCCCTGTAATTAACTTCAATGGCTCCAATAAGCTGAACTTGCCGGCAAGATAAGCGCCTGTTTGTGTGGTCTTATTTGGGGGTTGATACAAGTTATTATTCTGAATTGCACCGATTAATGGAATATTTGGATGATCAAAATCAAGCACAGCACCTGAAGCAATTGGAGGCGTTCCTGAGTACCATTTATCTTTCTTGCTTTGGTTATACATAAAGCCTGCAACAACTTCCTGCTTTAAACCACCCAACATAAAAGGTGCTGAGAGATAGGTATCAATATTATTTTCTTTGGTCTGGGTGGCATCAGACCAAGTCATGAAAGAGCCGAGTGTATTGGTTGCTTTATCTAACTTCCCCCATGAATAGAGTAAAGCCGTGTCTTGTTTTACTTCTCGATAAGCATAGCTCACATTCAAATTGATATCGTTAAATAGATTCTGCTTCAATGTCGCAAACGCTGTGGTGGTATCGGTATTCCAGTAAGTCCAATCCGAACTCACCGATTTAGAACGATCGAAATGAGTTCGGGTACCATCGGTGTAAAATGCGGGCAATCCGCCCCAACGAACACCATTTCGCTCCAGATTCTGATAACCCGCACCGACTGAAAGGTACGTCTTATCCGTAATATCCGCATCCACAACCGCATAGACGACATTATTGGTTTTTTCGTAGCGATCCATATAAGAATCCGTATCCTCATGCTTCACCACGACACGACCACGGACACTGCCATCTGCATTTAATGGCGTTGAAATATCTGCTGAACTTGACCATGCATTCCATGAGCCCAAAGAAGTGCTGACATTCCCTGTCAACTCTTTCGCGTTGGCATGTTTTCGAATCATGTTGATTGCAATTGCAGGATTCCCAGCACCTGTCATCAAGCCATTTGCACCTTTCACCAGTTCAACTCGATCATACATGGTTAAATCAGGGTCATTGGCTTCCATCCCCACATTGCTTGGAACGCCATCAAACAGATAATAGTCGACGTCAAAACCACGCGCTGTTGGATATTGACGTTCATCCCACTGATTCACCGTCACGCCCGTGACGTTATTTAACATGTCCTGAAACGATGTAATATTGGCATCATCCAAATACTCACGGGTGAGAACTTTGACAGATTGTGGTGTTTCTCGAAGCGATAAATTGAGTTTAGTCGAAGTATTGGTACTTTTAGCGGTATAGCTTTTCTTTCCTTCCGTTACAGCCAGAGCTCCTTCATCTGCTTTTACTGTAATCGTTGGCAATTTTGCATTTTCTTTAGCCTCATCTTCTGCAAATGCCAAGGTCGGTAATAAGATTGCAGCCATCGCCCAGACCAAAGGGCGGGCTTTAAACAGATTTAAAGTTGGAGGTTGATGCATGAAATATATCCTTATTGCAAGGGAGCGGTCTTGAAAACATGCATCTCATTCCCCCGATAAATTTTAAGAAGGATGCATTTGTTTTCAAAAGGAGAGTTAACCAAAAACATATTGCAAATGATAATTGTTTTTATTATCAATTCAAGTTTCAAGCAATAAATTTACTTAATTGTTTTTATTGGATTTAAAAAAATATTCAAGATAATTAAAAAGTAATCAAATGATTTTTATGAATATTTATTTTTTAGTTTATCCATCATTATTTTCCAATAAGAAGTATACCTTCATTAGTGCACTTCAAATTCAGCATCGACGGGATCAAAACGCCAAGTCCGAATGATACGTAACTCAGAGATTTCTTTTTTCATACTGGCATCAAATGCGCCAAAAGGTGCACCACGGCGTACCGATGCTTTAGCTGCTTCATCCAAGATTGCATGACCAGAACTTTCAATAAGACGAATCGCTCGGATTCCTCCTTCAGCATTCAAAATCACCATTAAACGCACTTCACCCGCCAAGCGTTGTTGTTTGGCTTGATCGGGATAATAGCGATTCCCGTATAACTCGACTTTTTGGCGAAATTTATCTAAGTAAGCAGCAGATGCGTCTTGTTTGGCCTGAATCCCATCAACCGTTTTAATCCGTTGTTTACGGCTAAAATTTTGTTGGCGTTGTAAATATTGCGCTTCTAAGCTCGCCACCATGGCAGCTTTGGCTTGAAACTGACTTTGTAAATCATCCAGCGTCTTTTTACGTTCGCTCTGCTCAGCTTGCTTTTGCCAGCTTAAAACCGTCATGAGCACTTTTTCTTCGAATTTTAATTCCCGTTTTTGCTGAATTTTTTCCAGACTTTCTAACTCTTTTTCACCTGTGGTCGCATCGGCTTGCATCGGTGCAGGCAGATCACTCGACATACGGTGTGCTTCGCGGAAGTCACCAGAACCTTTTTGATCCGCTTGCGCCAAAAAGTCTGCATCTTTAACTTTTTCTGCACTTGGACGAACAGTGACGGCAATTTCTTTGGTCGAGGTGTCAGAGGGTGATGGCATGGTAAATTGAATGGCCAGCACAGCCCCATGAAGCAGCATCGCCAAAGCGACTGCCCCAACAAAAATTGGATCTTGCCACCAATAAGGAGACAGTTCTGAACGCAAATTTATTTTATTCAACATGGCATTTAAGCGACAAAAAATGTCCCATCCCCAGCGGTAGCACCGTATAAAAACCCAACCAATATTCAAATTTTTACAAAAATGTGATCCACTTATAGTTACAGTGTTTCCATACCATCATTTTATGAAAATGTAGCAATTAATTTTGCTACACTGCAAGTCAGAAATTTATTTTTATTTTTTAGTGAATACAAAGATTGTGGCATTGCTGTACTTATCAATTCACTTTCTGGAACAACTTTTATGCAAACGCTAATTTCATCCGTTGTTAAACGTCTACGTAAAGTTTACCAAAAAGCAGAAGAATTCATCGAAGAAGAAAGAGAATTTTCACTGTCACAAGTCTTTGTGAATGCCACCATGGAACGTTATGTCACCGAAAATGTGGGCATCATGCAAGACTTGCACGCCGACCTATATGATGGTTGGTTACGCTTATATACCACCCTTGATGTGAAAGGTCTGCATACCACCTTATCGGTTGATTTAAAGTTGATTCAAATGGAAATGAATCAAAATGTGCAACTGATGGTTTTTGAACAAATCAGCAATACCCACGTGATTGAAGCCAAATTCAAAAATATCTTTCAAAAATGGGGCTTTTATGTGGCGATCTGGTATTACCAAAAATTCCGTGAAGAAGATCCGCTTGGCAAAATCTTAGAACATTTTGAAGTGGTCAAAGTCCAAGATGATTTACTTTATCTAGATTTAAATCGTTGGTTAGGCAAAAAAGCCAGCATTATCGAAACCTTGAGTAAAGTCCATGTCAATCGCGCACGTGTCCGCCCTGCCGAGCTGATTGTTTGGGGCAATGTCAATCTTGCCGCAATTTTATCGCCATCCAACGAAGATGACTTTGAAGAAGACGATTTAAATGATACTGAAGTCACTCCGATTCAGCAAAAAGACAAAAAAGCATAAATCAGTTCGATTCAGGTGGCATATCATTGTAGATGAGATGCCACTGCACTACACATCTTCATGATTTATACGAAAAATTAACATGCGCTTAGTAAAAAACCTGATCTTTTCTACATAATCTACAGGCATAATATCTTTAAATCGTAATGATAAATGAGTAGTTCAATTCAGGATTGCTCAAAGGATATAGTGTTATGACAAAGAAATTATTGAACGTACTTGGTCTTACTTCGGCTGCCATTTTCAGTGCAAGCATCTCTAGTCATGCCTTGGCAATGGCGCCTTTCCAAGCCAGCTATCAATTCAGCTACAACAATAAAAACCTCGGTTCAGCAACACGCACACTATCTCAGCAAGGCAATAACTGGACCTATCAATTCAGTGCCAAAGCAGGTGGTATTGCGTCTGCATCTGAAACCAGTCAATTTAGTTTTGCTGACAACAAAATCAATTCACAGAAATTTAGCCGTAGCAGTAAAATCTTGATTCACAACAACACGATGAGTATTAACTTCAATCCAAACACTAAGGTTGTGAACACTAAAAAAGATGACACGGCTCGTTCATTTGCATGGCAAGCGGGTGCCTTGGATGAACTCAATGCTGAATTGCAAATTCGTGAAGACTTAAAAAGTAATGCATTGAAAACCAAATATCTGATTGCCGATGCAAAAGCATTGGATGAACGTCGCTTTGTGAAACAAGGCACTGAAAATGTCAAAACTCCTTATGGAACATTCAGTGCCATTAAAGTAGTGATGCAGCATGATAAACCTGAACGCAATACCGTATTCTGGTTAGCACCAAAACTTGACTATTTACCCGTCAAAATGGCGCATAACGATGGAAAATCATCATATGGTCTGCTTTTAACAGGCTATTCAGGTAAAACAAACTAAGCATCTGGTCAATTTTGGCTTGCATTTTTTTTGATGCTTTTTAAAATATGCCTTTGCTTGAACAAGCATCCGTTTAGAGGATTCTCCCGTGTACGCTTTAGAACAGAAAATCTTAAATGAAGGTATCGTTCTATCTGATCAGGTTTTGAAAGTTGATGCTTTCTTAAACCACCAAATCGATCCTGTGTTAATGCAGCTGATTGGTAAAGAGTTTGCCGCTCGCTTTAAAGATGCAGGTATTACTAAAATTATTACCATCGAAGCTTCAGGTATTGCACCTGCAATCATGGCAGGTTTAGAACTTGGCGTTCCTGTTATTTTTGCGCGCAAATACCAGTCATTAACACTGAAAGACGACCTTTACCGTTCTAAAGTGTTCTCGTTTACCAAACAAACTGAAAGTACCATTGCGATTTCCAACAAGCACATTAGTTCAAGCGATAAAGCGCTGGTGATTGATGATTTCTTGGCCAATGGTCAAGCCGCGCTGGGCTTAATTGATTTGATTCATCAAGCCAAAGCTGAAGTGGTGGGTGTCGGTATCGTGATTGAAAAATCATTCCAGCCAGGCCGCGATGTATTGCTGGAAAAAGGCTACCGCGTTGAATCGCTAGCACGCGTTAAATCTTTAGAAGGCGGCAAAGTCACTTTTGTCACTGAATAAGATGCAACACTGAGAAAAAAGCGGATGAAAACTCATCCGCTTTTTTATTTAACAACAATCCCAGTTGTATAGCACTTTGGAAAAGTCTCGTTTCTTTAGATCTTCTGGATGAATAAAGAAATTCCCCACACCCGAATCACCCCACATAATCTCGTTTTCCGCATCATCGGTATCGAGCTGAAACAACAGCACATAATCTTGAACTTTTTCATTATATTGACGTGGATCAGTTTGGGTAAAATACGGATAGCCACCTAAACGATGTCCACTTGCGGAAGCCAATTCATCATAAGGCTCGATAAAATCATCTTCAAAATCACCACCGTCAAATTGATCTTCAAAATCATAAAGGTCTTCAACCCCTAAAATTTTCGGCGCAAAAGCGAAATCACCCAAACTGATCGGCTGAGTGCTTAAAGCAAACTCAATCGAGTATTGTCCGGTAAATGGCAAATAATCATCTTCGCCCAATTGAACCTCAGAAAAGTCCTGTTTTAATTGTGATGCATCCTCAAGTACTTGATCAAAGTACAACACTTTAAAACCCGATTGCTGCTGTTGGTCATCAAAGTTCATCCCATACAAATCATCGGCAGCGATATAGAACTGTAAAATCCCCTGATTAGGAAAGTCAGGTAAATTGGGGATTTCGGCAAAATTAAACTGCGCCAATAAAGCCAACGGATTACCATTCGAATCGACTGGATAAGTCACATCCAGCGGTAAGTAAGGTTGTCCCCCAATTTTACTTTGCCATAAAGTTAACTCATCGCTGGGGGTGAGTTGCATGGTGACAGTTGGCAGAATAGTCGCCGAGATTTTTTCTAGATAGGGCTGCACACTGTTCGGCAAAGTTTCTGGTTTAAAATTCATTCTGTTGGTTATCCCTCTACTTATTTATAGAATGTAATATAAAACAAGTAAATAAATTCAGATAGCGGTTAAACATCCTTCTGCGACAATAACTGACGCTCAATTGCAGCATTATTTCTGATAAGATGAGCCCAGGCAAAATCTGCGGTAGGAATGACAATGCGTACATATTTAGACCTTTTACAACATATCCTTGACAATGGCGGTGACAAAGGTGACCGCACAGGCACAGGTACACGTTCAGTATTTGGTCATCAGATGCGTTTTGATCTTTCCAAAGGCTTTCCACTGCTCACCACCAAGAAAGTCCATTTCCGTTCGATTGTGATTGAGCTGCTTTGGTTCCTCAAAGGCGATACCAACGTTCAGTATCTCAAAGACAATAAAGTTTCCATTTGGGATGAATGGGCTACCGCAGAACAAACAGCACGTTTTGGTCGTCCAGAAGGTGAACTTGGCCCCGTCTATGGTCACCAATGGCGTAACTTTGGCGCAACCCAAAATGAAGATGGCAGCTATCAGCAAAATGGTTTTGATCAGATCAAATGGTTGATCAATGAAATCAAGACCAATCCAAACTCACGTCGTTTGATTGTGTCAGGCTGGAACCCAAATGAAGCCGGCAAAGTGGCATTACCACCTTGCCATACCCTGTTCCAATTTTTCGTACAAGACAACAAACTGTCCTGCCAACTGTATCAACGCAGTGCTGACGTATTTTTAGGTGTCCCGTTTAATATTGCCAGCTATGCCCTGCTGACTCATATGATTGCACAAGTCTGTGGTTTAGGTGTCGGTGACTTTGTCTGGACAGGTGGCGATACGCATCTCTATGCCAATCACTTTGAACAGGCACAGTTACAGCTTAGTCGTGAGCCACTAGCGTTGTGTCAATTAAAACTCAATCCTGAAATTACCGATATTTTCGACTTTAAATTTGAAGATATTGAAATTGTTGGGTATGAATCACACCCAGCAATCAAAGCACCTGTCGCAGTTTAAGTAGAGAGATATACAAATGGCATGGCAAGGCACTGAAGTTGTCCACGTAGTCGCAATGGATAAAAATCACTGTATCGGCAAAGGTAATGCTTTGCCGTGGCATATCTCGGCTGACCTAAAACACTTTAAAGCCATCACCCAAGGCGGTGTGGTGATTATGGGACGTAAAACACTTGAATCGATGGGACGCACCCTGCCGAATCGTGTCAATTGGGTGATTACCCGTGATCCTGAATGGCAATTTGAAGGGGTTAAGATCGCGCATAGTATCGAAGATGCACTCAATGCCGCACTTACAGACGTGCAACATTCAGAAAAAGCCGCCTTATTTATTATTGGAGGTGGAGAGATCTTTACTCAGACACTGGCTATTGCCGACCGCCTCGAGTTAACTCATGTGGATCTGGATGTTCAGGGCGATGCACACTATCCAAAAATCAGTGAAGATTTTCGTAAAGTAAACGCAGAGCAACATACTGATGAAAAGTCTGGTATCGCTTTTGAGTTTGCCACCTATCAAAAATAAAAATGGATTGCATCGGCCATGCATAATATTGGATCACGAGAGTTTTTCATCGCTTTAGGCGTCGGGCTTTTACATAGCCTATTTACTTTATTCGTGGTTCTTTCAAGTGTCTGGCTCTGTCTAGCCTTATGGATTCAACAGCCACTCGGTTCATTCTTTAGCCGAGTCAGCATTATTCTGTGGAGCCTGTTCGCACTCAGCTTAATTGGCGTCTATGTCAGCGGTCATCTAGTGAGTCGCCGCACCGATATCATTATTTATTGTGTCGCCTTTGCGTGTGCCTTAGTCTGGTATTTTTCCTTAGAGGCAAGACAAGATCGGGATTGGAATCCTGAAGTTGCAGAACAACTGAGTTATGAAAAGAATGGGGATCTGGTCAAGCTGCATAATGTGCGAAATTTTGACTGGCATGCCGATGGCAGTTATGACATTCATTGGGAAGATCGCAGCATTGATCTGAATAAAATTACGGGCATCAATGTCATTACCTCCTACTGGATGGGTCCACAAATTGCCCACACCTTAGTAAGTTTCAATTTTTCTGATCAAAAACCGTTGGTGTTCTCGATTGAAATCCGCAAGGAAAAAGGCGAAGACTTTTCTGCAATTGGTGGCTTTTTCCGTAAATACGAACTCAGTCTAGTGGCTTCCGATGAAAAGGATCTGATCTATACACGCAGTAATGTTCGTCATGAACAAGTCTATTTATTCCCGATCAGAATGCCTGCAACTGAGCGCAAAGCCCTGTTTATTGAATATCTGCATAAAGCAGATGAACTCCGTGCAGAAGCCAAATGGTATAACACGCTGACCAGTAACTGCACCACACTGGTCTTTGATATGGTTCAGGCAATTAATCCGCAGCGCTTACCCAAAGATTACCGCCTATTGGCCTCAGGTTATTTACCGAACTATCTCTACGATCTAAAAGCCCTCAATCAAAATTACAGCATGAATGAATGGTATCGCTTGGCACACATCAATCCCCGTGCCGAACAATATGAACAACAGCCGAACCAAAGCAGTGAATATTTCTCTCAAATCATACGTTCAGGACTACCCAACACCCAATAAAAGACCCCAAAATACTTTTTTGCATTTTGAGGTCTTTTCATCGGAATAAAGGAGTATTTCTAGAACTTCGCACGCAAGGTAAAAGTCACATTACGTGGCTCCCCCCAGTAGACTCCATTATAGAAACCGACATTGGTATAGTATTTTTTATCAAACAGATTGTTGATATTTAAATTAGCACTCAAATAATCATTAAACTTATAACTACCAAACGCATTAGCAAGCAAGTAGCTGTCTTGTGTGATCACCCCATTACCTACCGAATTAGCGGGTGCACCCCCCCATTCATCAGAGATTTCACTTTGCCAACTGACACCACCACCAATCGTCAAACGATCAGCACCCTGCCATAATTGAGCTGGTAAGGTATAACTGCTAAACAATTTCAACTGATTTTGCGGAATATTATTAACAGATGAAGCATTAGCCGAACTGATACTATTGACATAAGTATAGCCTGCACTCACATTCCAACCATCACGGATTTGTCCAATCGCCTCCAGTTCAAAGCCTTCAACCTTCAAACCAGACCCAGAAGACATATAAGCAGTTTGTACTTTGAAATCGGAAGGGGCTGCACCATTGGCAATTTGCTGTGCGACATCATCATTATAGGTTTTGTCCAGTACAGCCAAATCTTTCTGCTTAGATTGAAATATAGCGCCAGATACCAATAGTTTGCCATCCAGTACATCCCCTTTAATACCTATTTCGTAACTTTCCCCGATCTCAGGATCAAGGTAATTATTATTACGGTCTTTCTTGTCAGACGGAGTAAAAATGTCGGTATAACTAGCGTATGCCGTGAATGTATCGTTAATATCATACAGAACACCAAAGAATGGGGTAAATTCTTTGAAATCGCGTGTTTCGCCTGTAGTGGTAATACGATTTGCACCCCAACTTGAAGGCTGATCTTCAAAGGTGCTGTAACGTCCACCAATGATCACCTTAAGTGGGTCAGCAAGACTCAGGCGTACCGTAGCATAAGTCCCTGAAATTTTGGTCGTAGTTTCACCGCCTGCACCTGTTTTTGTCCATGTTGGCTTTGGAATATTACCTGTCCATTTACGATAATCAGCAATAGCGTTAGGATACAAAATAGTGGCATCAACATTTTCACTGTTTTCGGTCAGTTTATGCCCACTATACCCCACTACGATATCATGTTGACGGCCAAATAATTGGAATGGACCTGTTGCATAAATATCACCAGAAACAGTTTTGGTATCAGAATATGGCCAGATGCCACTCCACATGCCCAAACCACTACCATCAACTGGATTAGGGAAGCCGCTACCACCATAAGCTGTAATCCAGAATTCTTCGGCTTTACTATAAGAAAGTGATCCTTTAATTAACCAATCATTGGCAAACTTATGTTGAAGACTAGCATATACATTTTGGTTTTGCCGACTGATTTCATTCCACTTCGCAGCCACGCTAAAATCTCTTGGTAAGTTGGCCAGCGAACCATCTGCATTCCAGTAAGGGACTGCCCCCCAAGTAGAACCTTTAGGGTTATTATCCTGATATTGAAAACCAATCGATGCCAACGTATTCGCAGTAATATCCGCTTCGACTACCGCCATCGCAGCGGTTGATTCCAAAGAATAAAAATCCATATAGGATTCTTTATCAGTATGTGCAGCCATCACACGGCTTCGAACACTACCATCTGCTGTTAACGGAATAGATACATCTGCCTCAATACGAGTATTATCCCAACTACCAAATGTTGTAGCAACATTACCCGAAAATTCTTTCGATGGACGTTTACGTACCATATTGATTGTTGCTGAAGGATCACCTGTCGACCCAGTTAAACCAGAAGCTCCTTTAATAGTTTCGACCCGATCAAAAAAGAAGCTATCCAAACGCTGATCACTTCCCACTAAGGGAATACCATCTATTTGTTTGTTAGTAATAGCGAAACCACGTGCGTAATAGCTGGAACGTTCCGAGTCTAACTTGGTGACATAAACCCCTGGAGTTGCTGCTAAAATATCATCAATAATACTCAGCCCCCTTTGTTCAATCTGGTCTCGTGTCACCACACTGACGGATTGTGGAGTTTCTTTCAAGGATAAGTTGAGTTTGGATGCACTACGTGAAGATTTCGCTTTATAGTTCCCCGAATCTTCTGTTGTACTATCTTCTTCTGCCTTAACAACAATGGCTGGCAAATCAAAGTTTTGTTGTTTTATTTCTTCCCCTGAAAAAGTTACAGTTGAATATAATGAAATAAACACTGCGACAGAAACTTTATTATGCGTCTTATTTGAAATGCTAAACATAACATTAACCATATTGATAATGATAACTATTAACATTATTGTAATTTAAATTACAAACTGAAACAATTGATTTGTATAAATAATCATCTTAAATAAATTTTATATAAGGGAAATATATTTCATGAACTCACCGAATACGCTTAAACTAGATTTTTTTCGATCAACATCATAGGAAGACAATCATGCAACAAGCACTATTTGGTGGTGGATGTTTTTGGTGTGTCGAAGCCGTGTTTCTACAACTCAAAGGTGTAGAGAAAGTGGTGAGTGGTTATGCAGGTGGCATTAGTCAAAACCCGACTTATGAACAGGTCTGCCAAGGCACGACTCAACATGCTGAAGTCGTTCTGATTGATTTTGATGAGCGACAGATCAGCTATACGCAATTGTTGAATGTGTTTTTTACCACACATGATCCAACGACACTCAATCGTCAAGGCAATGATATCGGCACACAATATCGCTCGGTGGTGTATTACTTCAACGAAGAGCAAAAACAGCAGGCTGAACAGGTCATTCACGGTCTAGAAGATGAAGGACTGAATATCGTCACTGAGCTCAGCCCAGTACCGACGTTCTACCCTGCGGAAGAGTATCATCAGAACTTCTTTGCACGTAATCCATCACAAGGTTACTGTAACTTTAGCATTCCGCCTAAGCTATCCAAATTACGCGCCAAGTATCTTGATCTACTCAAAGATGCCTAAGCACAAAAAAAGCAACTCATTGAGTTGCTTTTTTATTGATATCACGTGTTGTCTTAGTTTTCACTGACGAACGCAATATCACTTAAACCTGCTTCACTGGCACGAGACATGACTTGTGCAACCGTATCATATTTTGATTCTTTATCTGCACGTAACTGCACAGTCGGTTTTGTCTCTGCTTGACCCGCTTCTTGGAAACGTTTCTCTAGCTCTTCTAAGCTAATGATCTGCGCATCCCAAGCCACCTCACCTTTATCATTAATACTAATGGTAATGGCTTTTGGCGGTGGATCGACAATTTCAGCAGTGGTCTTTGGTAAACTTAGTGGAATTGATGGGTTAGCAACCGTTGCTGTGACTAAAAAGATAATCATCAATACCAACATAATGTCGATCAGAGGAATGAGATTCATCTCATTCATGCCACTGTCGTGGTCTTCACCCAATTGAAAGCCCATCTTAAGCTTGACCTCCAACTAAACTTTGTTGTGTGGTTTTAGTTTCAGTCTTTACCGTTGTTTCTTGCTGCAACATGGTATCGATTAACAAGCTATGTGCTTGATCTTGTAAATCATGCGCCAAGCCACGGTTAAAGCGTACACAGATGTTGTAGGCCATCACCGCAGGAATCGCAACTGCAAGACCCAGACCAGTCATAATCAAGGCTTCACCTACTGGTGTGGCAACCTGAGCTAAGCCAGCTTGACCACTCTTACCTACCGCAACCAAGGCATGGAAAATACCCCATACCGTACCAAATAAGCCCACGAACGGCGCAAGTGAAGCGATGGTTCCAAGAACTGATACGCCTTTTTCTGCTTGAGATTTCTCTGCAGAGATTTGGCGAAGTAATGCTTGTTCAGCCACAGCTTTACGTTGTTCAAATGACAACGGTTGTAACTTTGCTTTGAGCGAAGCCAAAGCTTGTACCAGTTGCTTATAAGCCTGTTGTTTTAATTGGCGTGTTCCTAAAATGCGCAGAATGAAAATAGTCCACGTCGCAATCGACATTGCTAAAAGGATGAAATACAGTGTTTTACTTACTGCATCTGCATGTTGCCAATAAACTGAAAAGTTCATATACGAACTCCTGATTTAATCTGTCGCAAGGACTCAAATTTATTAAGGACTAAGATCAAACGGTTGCTCTGCTCGAATCGGGTAAGCAACACCATTTTCCATATACGGTTTAAATTTCGCACTTCTGACAGCACGTAAAACTTTTTCATCTAAATTCGGGACACCACTGCTACGTGTAATACGTGCATTGGTAATTTTACCTTTTTCATCCGCCTCAATCAGGACCATCACTGAACGTGTTTGGTTATCCAGATCTTTGGCTGTGACAGATAATTTTGGTGAACGACTCCACTGTACGCCTGAACCACCAATCGATACACGTTTTGGTGTTGGATCTGCAGCAGGTTGAGGTTTCACAACTTCCTGAACTGGTTGTGGTTTTTCAACCACTTTTTCAGTCACAGTGGTCACAACCTTGGTTTCCACCTTTGGCTCAATCTTTTGTTCAGTTTTTTGAAGTACAGGTTTTGGCGCCTCTTTGACCTGTTGAACCTTTTCAATCTTCTTCGGTGGCGGTAAAGGTTTTTCAACAACCTTCACTTCCTTCACTTCTTTTTTAGGTTCAGGTTTCGGCTTTTCTTTCGGTTTTGGTGGTTCAGGTTTTGGCGGTTCTTTAATTTTAACGAACTTCACCTTAAGCGGTTCTTTCTCGATTGGTCTTAACTCAATCGTTTTCATGTGGCTCACCGCCCACAGAACTCCTACATGTCCAATCACAACTGCAACTAAGGCAGCGATGATTTTCTTTTTCATCGGGTGTGGCGTGTTGAATGTAGCAGGAGATTGACTCATAAGAATCTAAGTACCTAATAGATGGTGACGCTTTCAAAAAAACGATTTCACTCATCGGATAGAACAATGAAAGTGCCGTAATAATAAATGAGAAGTGTTTTCATTTGCAACTGTTTTTTCTTGTATATTTGCTAGCCATTGAAAAATAGACATAAAAAAACATGCCTTGCGGCATGTTCTCTTTACATACTGTTACATGGCAATTGATTAGAAAACTACGGTCTTGTTGCCATCCACAATGATACGATCTTCCAAGTGCCATTTGACGGCACGCGCCAAGACATTACGTTCAACATCTTCACCCAACTCACGCAATTGCTCAACGTTGTAGTCATGGCTCACACGCTCAACATCTTGCTCGATAATCGGGCCTTGATCCAGATCAGCCGTCACATAATGTGCTGTTGCTCCAATCAACTTCACCCCTTTCTCATAGGCTTGCTTGTATGGGTTTGCACCAACAAAAGCAGGTAAGAATGAATGGTGGATATTGATGATTTTCATTTCCCACTGTGCGACAAAGTCTTCACTGAGAATTTGCATATAACGTGCCAAGATTAACAAGTCATTGCCCTGCATCATCTCATTAATCTGCGCATAAGCTTCGACTTTATTGTCTTTATTCACAGGCACCACATGGAAAGGAATACCAAAGTTTTCAACCGATTCACGTAAATCAGGATGGTTAGAAATGACTTGGGTAATTTCACATGGTAATGAACCACGCGCATGACGCCATAACAGCTCTAATAATGCATGATCAACTTTAGAAACCAGAATACCGACTTTTTTCAATTCACCGACGAAATTCAATTTCCATTGCATGTTGTAGCGTTCTGCAACATTGGCAGCAAAAGTCTGCATCAATGCTTCTTTACGCGATTGCAAATGATCAAGCTCAAACTCAACACGCATGAAATAACGCCCGCCTTGAGCTTCTGTTGCGTACTGATCAAGTGCGGTAATGTTTGCTCCCTGATGATACAAAAAGCTCGATACGGCTTGCACAATCCCCGGCTTGTCTTCACAAGTAATCAGTAATCGTGCTGTGTGGGCTGTAGTCGTGTTCATTTGGTTAATATCACTTATTCGAATCAAATTAAAATCAAGCCGAGCATTCTAACCCTTTTTTGCTATTGACTAAATAGCTGCTGACGATCTATTCATCATCATTTTTAAGATTGGATAAGCTGGCAAATAAATCTGATGGTCCCAGTGATTTCAGTAATTGCTCATAAGTTTGACGACTTTCACCCATTAAATACGGGCCTTCCAAGAACACCATTTGGCGTAAGGCCTGCCAAACCCACTTTTCTTCAAGGCGGTTATTATCGCTAATATGCCCCGACATATATAAAAAGTTGGTCCAGTTTGTCAGCACAATCCACAAGTTAATGATCAAAGCTTCAATTTCTGAATCCGTCATCTTCATCAGACCAGCATCTACAAAGGCACGATAAATTTTTTGCCCTTGCTGCATCACCTGCCCTGCAAAACGTGGATAGATTTTGCGGAAGTCTTCATTATTTTCAACCAGATGATAGACATCGCGGTGAATAAAACGATAAGCCCACAACTGATTACTCAGCACTTGGAAATAACTGATTTTATCGTTGGCATTCAATGGGCGATCCGTCGGCAAGGCCAACATTTCCAGGGTTTCTGCCTGATACTGTTGTGCCAGCTCCTTAATAATTTCCTGCTTATTACGGAAGTGATAATACAGATTGCCAGGGCTAATCCCCAACTCAGCCGCAATGTGATTGGTGGTGACCGAACGCTCTCCACGCTCATTAAACAACTGCAAACTGATTTGCAAAATTCTATCTTTTGTTTTGTTCGGTTTAGCGTGCGACATTGAGTTTAACCATCTATAACATTATC
Source organism: Acinetobacter sp. ESBL14 (assembly GCF_036668815.1). NCBI lineage: Bacteria > Pseudomonadati > Pseudomonadota > Gammaproteobacteria > Moraxellales > Moraxellaceae > Acinetobacter > Acinetobacter sp. ESBL14. The sequence goes on along the minus strand of NZ_JAZEVS010000005.1, from coordinate 309,326 downwards.
AATAGGTTATAAAACAAACCTATAAAGCGACTTGACACTTTAGAGTATTTACTCTAAAAATTAAAAAATAATAAGCTTTCTTTTGGTCTACTCCTATGAACAGTCAAACAAAAACAACCGCTATGACACCTCATGTTGATGTAAAACGGCTGCATGATTTGCTTGAACAGCAAAAAGCAGCTTACCAACGTCATCCTGTTCCAAGCGCCAAAGAACGTATTGAACGCTTAGCCCGTCTTAAAAGTATCTTGGTAAAATATCAAGATCAATTTGCTAACGCAATTAGTCAAGACTACGGCAATCGTGCCGTAATGGAAACCAAAATTGGCGAAGTTCTGACTTGTCTAGAGCATATTAAATACTATAGCAAGAACCTAACTGAATGGATGAAACCATCTAAACGCCATATCAGCATGTTACACCAACCAGCCAAAGGGTGGGTAGAATATCAGCCACTCGGTGTTATTGGGGTGATTGCACCGTGGAACTATCCTTTATTACTTTCTGTTGGCCCACTGATCTGTGCCTTGGCAGCGGGTAACCACGCTATGATCAAAATCTCAAGCGCATCGTCAAACTTTGGTTATGTGCTTGAAAATGCATTGGCTGAAGCCTTCCCTCAAGAATTGGTCGCTGTTGTAAACGGCGGTGGTGTTATTTCAGATGCATTCAGTCATCTGGCATTCGATAAGATGATTTTCACAGGTTCAACCTCAGTGGGTAAAACCGTGATGGCTGCTGCAGCAGAGAATCTTGTCCCTGTGATTTTAGAGCTTGGCGGAAAATCGCCTGCACTGGTTCATTCAGCCATGAACATCCGTGATGTGGCGCAGCGTATTGCCGTGGGTAAACTCTGGAATGCAGGTCAGACTTGTGTTGCACCTGACTATATGTTCTTGCCTAAAGGCAAAACAGCAGAGTTCACCAAGCACTATAATGACTTTGTAACCACCATGTATCCGACTTTGCGTGACAATAAAGACTACACTTCAATTGTGAATGACAAACAGTACAACCGCCTGCAAGGCTATTTGGAAGATGCTCGCGATCAAGGTGCGACAATTGTTGAACTAAATGCCAAAAATGAGTCTTTAACAGAAGTTCGTAAGATTGCACCAACCTTATTAACAGGTGTGACCACGGAGATGGAGATTATGCGGAATGAAATCTTCGGTCCGATTCTGCCTATTTTAGAATATGAACATATCGAAGATGCATTGCAATTCATTAATAGTCGCCCTCGCCCCTTAGCGTTCTATTACTTCGACATTGATAGTGCACGTGCGGATTATGTGGCTAGCCGCACTCACTCAGGGCACTTCGGGATCAACCAGACGCTGACTCATGTGGCACAGGATGACCTGCCATTTGGTGGTATTGGCGCATCAGGTATGGGCAAATATCACGGTAAAGAAGGTTTCTTTAGCTTCTCACATGAACGCTCAATGATGTCGAATCCTGTCAGCCCTAAACTTTACAGTTTAAAATTCATCCTTCCGCCGTATAATAAAGCCACGCATAAACTGCTTTTGAAAACACTATTTCGTTAAGCTGGTTAAGGCATGAGCTATCACACCAGTTCATGTCTTGTTTTTACCAAATTCGCTTGTCTTTTAATCGTATTTTTGGTATAAAACGCCCCTTGAATGATTTCATCCGTTTACTTGAATGGCTAGTTGCACGAAATTGTGCTGTATAAACTAGCAATGGAGTTCACCATGTCTAAGGTTTGCCAAGTTACCGGCAAGCGTCCTATCGTTGGTAACAACGTATCGCACGCAAACAACAAAACCAAACGCCGGTTCGAGCCGAACCTGCACCACCACCGTTTTTGGTTAGAAAGCGAAAAGCGTTTTGTACGTCTTCGTCTAACCACTAAAGGTATGCGTATTATTGATAAATTGGGTATCGAGAAAGTTGTTGCTGATCTCCGTGCTCAAGGTCAAAAGATCTAAGGAGTCTGAACAATGCGTGATAAGATTCGCCTCGTTTCTACAGCTGGTACTGGTTATTTCTATACCACTACTAAGAACAAACGTACTATGCCGGAAAAAATGGAAATCAAAAAATTTGATCCAAAAATCCGTCAACACGTAATTTTCAAAGAAGCTAAAATTAAATAATTTTAGTTCTTTAAGAAAAACGGCTTCATTTGAAGTCGTTTTTTTTGCCTAAAAAATAGAAACTACAATTTACATGATTTTTTTTGATAAATAAAAAAATTGTCATCAACAAATTCGATTTTAGTTGTTACACTTTATTTGTTGTTTTCTTGGCATGCTTTATGCTCATTTATTTCTACCTTAACCGCAACGATTAAGGAACTCAAATGCCACATGATGTTGATTTAATTATATTACTTGCTGTTGGTTTTGGTATGGCCCTTATTTTTGGCTATATCGCAGCTCGTTTACGCTTACCTCCTTTAATTGGCTATCTCGTTGCCGGCATTATTATTAGTCCAAATACGCCTGGTGTGGTCGGCGATATCCAACTGGCCAATCAGTTAGCCGAACTCGGGGTGATGTTCCTCATGTTTGGCGTGGGGATGCATTTTTCGCTTAAAGATTTACTGCAAGTACGCCGTATCGCCCTTCCTGGTGCAATTTTGCAAATTGCGGTCGCGACTTTACTCGGCATCGCCGTTTCCATGTTTTGGGGGTGGAGCTTCGGTGCAGCACTGATTTTTGGTTTAAGCTTATCTTGTGCCAGTACCGTGGTGCTCCTGAAAGCATTGGGTGATCGCGGCTTACTTGATTCCGTTAACGGAAAAATTGCCGTTGGCTGGCTTTTGGTTGAAGATCTGGTCATGGTCTTGGCCTTGGTACTGCTACCTGCAACAGCCGTGTTGCTCGGTGGTCAAGCATTACCAGGGACAGATACCTCACAAAGCATCTGGATCACCATTGGCATTACCCTGCTCAAAGTCACTGGTTTTATCGCCTTTATGCTGATTATTGGTAAACGCTTAGTACCAATGATCATGCAGTTCGTGGCACGTTTAGGGTCGCGTGAACTGTTCACCCTTACCGTTGTTGCCGCCGCAGTTTCAATTGCCTACGGTTCTTATGCCGTGTTTGGGGTATCAATGGCACTTGGTGCATTCTTCGCAGGGATGGTGGTCAAAGAGTCTGACTTTAGTCATCGTGCCGAAGAAGAAACCCTCCCCTTACGTGAAATCTTCTCGATTCTATTCTTTGTTTCGGTCGGCATGCTGTTTGACCCGAGCATTTTGGTTGAAGAACCATTACGTATTTTAGCCGTGGTTGCCATCATCATGGTCGGCAAAACACTTGCTGCAATGGCTTTGGTCCTATTCTTCCGTTATCCAATCAACACGGCCTTAACCGTCGGTGCCAGTTTGGCGCAAATCGGTGAGTTTTCCTTTATCTTGGCAACACTCGGCTTATCGTTAGGTTTATTGACGGCTGATGCACAAAACCTGATTCTTGCCGGTGCATTGTTTTCGATTACCCTCAACTCATTTGTGTTCTCTGCGATTGAGCCGGTACAACGCTGGATTCGTGAGCGCTCGCATTTGGCCCGTATGTTAGAACGTAGTGGTGACCCATTGGCCATGTTGCCAGATGAGGTTGATCAAGCTTACCTGCGTGATCAGGTGGTGATTATCGGTTATGGTGGCGTTGGTCGTCGTATCAGTGAAAATCTGATGCAACAAAATATTAAAGTGGTGATTGCTGAAGAAAATCGTGAAATCGTAGAAAAACTACGTGAACAAGGCATTGCAGCCGTCAGCGGTGAAGCGACTGAACCGAATGTGTTAATTCAAGCCCATATTCAACATGCCCGTTTACTGGTGATTTCACCAATGGATATTCTAGACATTCACCGTATTGTCGATATTTCCAAACAGCTTAATCCTGAAATTCAGGTCTTGATCTGTGCAGAAAGTAAAGAAGAAGCAGTGGTGATTCGTGAAGAAAATATTGGTGAAGTGTTCTACGCCAAAGAAGAAATGGCCAAAAATATGAGTCATCATATCCTCAGTCAAATCGAATTGGCGCATCAGTCTGAAGCCCATTAACTGGTTTGAAAGCACAAAAAAGCGTACTTGAAGTACGCTTTTTTGTTTTTGAGATCAGCTCAAATGTGTTGGCTGTTCATCTACCACTTCTGCTTGCCACTGATTCATCTGTTTTTCTAACAGACCAAACAAAGCCGCTTGAATCATGTGCTGTGCAACTGTTGGAGTCTGATCACCCAGAATTGCTTTTACTTCGTCACTAAACTGAATCTTGACCAAAGGTTCATGTTCTTCAGAACCCGCATTGCGCAAAGCCAGCTCACCACCTTCGAGTTGAACCAATTCAAGAACGGCTTCTTGATTACCAAATAATTCTTTTAACTGTTGCATTGACATAAATTTTCTCCATGCTTCAACATGGTGGCAAAGTATTTTGCGCTCACGTCTTATTTATATAAGTACTGTTGGCTTAAATTTCAAGTCATCTTCAAGATTTGACTTAGAACTCCACCATTTCATTACGAAAACCATCAATTAAATGACTTAACTCACGGTGCCATTCACGTAAGATTTTCGCATCAGGTAACCACGCTTGTGGGCTTTGTGTGACTTTAATAATCAGATTTGAAGAAGTTTCATTTTCAGGTTCTGGTGCTGTTGGCTCGGGTGCGTATTGACACATACGGTATGCACGTTTCAACTCTGCCACAAAACCGTCTTTTGCCAATTGCTGTAACACCAGCACTTCCGGTGAAACCTGCCCTTTATCTGCCATATGCTCTTCAATCGACTTAAAGGTGGGCTGCAAATCATTGAGACGGTAATAACGAACCAATTCCTGCAAGAAGGCTAAAATTGCGCCGTGTAAATGAAATACTGCTGCCTCACGGTAAGCCTGTGCCTGCTGAATATGTTCAGTTTGCTCAGCTTGTTGACATGCAAGACGAGCAAAATACAGTTTCTGATTGGTGCGATCAGCATGATAACGAGCAACACGAGACATAATATTTTCCTTCAAGATCCTTTCGCTTGGTTTGGGGTCTGTTGATATTTCACAGATGCGTGCGACAGAGGGCATTTTTTAGATGCTACAAGGCAGGTCTTATGTAATTTAGTTATTCTAAATAAATAAGACATAACGCAGTAGCAGCAAAAAATGTCCCTGTCCCGTAGGGTTATGGCTAAAACATCCATAAACTGCGTTATGAAACTTAACAAGGGAGTCGCCATTGTCTTCGTTTCATGCCTTGTTTATGTCATTTTAGCCGATAACGCAACGCATGGCTGAAATATCAATAGACCCTACTTAAGATTAAATGCTTTAATGATAAAATCAATATCTTTTGAGCCTGTCCATGCGCCATATTCAACAAGCCATACTGAGCTTAATATGCTGTATGGCCATTCCCATCGCTTATAGCTGTGAACCTGCTGGTTTAGACTGGGAAAAGCTCTATGCCGATTACGATCTCAATCGTGATCAAATGATCGATCAAAATGAATGGAAGCAACTGATTCATTTAAAAGACCAACCTGTTGCTTGGCAGAAACAGGTATTCGCAATTGACCCCAAACGAATGAAAATTTTTAAAGCACTCGATCAAGATCAGAATGGCTTAATCGACCAGCAAGAAATCAACAATATCTATGGCTATTTCATCAACCCTTGTCAGGGCTGGGGACAAACATGGGGTAAATAAGATTGAGATAAGTTACTCAATCTCCAGCTCAATCGAATAAAGTTTTCGCTTGGCCATGACTTGAAGCGGTGGATCAATCGGACGAATATTACGAATGACCCAAGCCAAATAGCCTTCATTCCAAGCCGATGCACAAGCGGCTTCCACTTCATCCACTCGCCAAGCATGTACGGTTTCGATATCGACCAAGGCAACGGCCAATCCCAACTCTTCATCCCCATCATTCAAAAGAAAATTTTGATTCTCGACAATCACCACATCTTTCAGTGGCAAAGTTTCAGGTTGCCATGAGCGAATCTCAAGGGTTTTAAGCCCTTGTACAATCCGCTCAGCACTCGGAGCAACAATCGATAAAGCCGTATATTGCTTTAACATTGATAATTAAGCTTTGTCATCCGCAGCTTTGACACGAATACCTTGGCTCTTTACTTTCAAGGTATTTAAACCTTTGATCGCTTTAATCGCTTCACGTGGATTTGGCATTTCAACAAAACCGAAACCTTTCGATTTACCCGTTGCTTCGTCTTTGACCACGACACAAGACTCAACTTTTCCATATGCTTTGAATAAGTCGAGAATTTCTGCATCAGTCACATTACGGTCTAAATTACGAACTAAAATTTTCATGCTAAAGCCTAAAAGATGATTCACTGTTTATGCAATGAATCAAAAGAAATTGAATCTCGCTAGTTTAATCGAAATCAAGGCCAAAACCTAAATTGATTGCGCTAGTACGAGAACGATTGCTTTGTCCATAGGCACGTGGAATATCTCGATGAATCTGAACATCAACTAAATGTTGAGGTAAATCATTGAGGAAGTAGCTTTCTATTTTTCTTCCTAGCTCGTCATATTGATCCTGCGACCATAAATTTAAATTTTGTTTGGTCAAAATCAATTCATCTTCGGCACGGGTTAAGGCCACATAGAGTACACGGCGTTCTTCTTCGACATCATCAAAATCGCCTTGTGCGCGTGCATGAGGATATTGATTCGGAGAAACATGCGGGACATAACAGACTTTTTGTTCAGCCCCTTTGGCTGAATGGATCGTAATGAGCGTGACTAAATCTTGATCTGGGGTTTTATCAATTTCTGAAATGGAAATTGGATCCAATACATATTCTTCTAAGAACTCACCGAGAGAGTTGTGTTTGCGTGCCAATTGCTTAACCAGATCAAAGTCTTTGACACGGCGAGTCCAGTCTTTGGTTTTATAATTATTTTCCAGCTGTTCATTTAATGCATCTAGTGCCAGACCGATACAGGCTTCGACATGTTGCTGTAACACATCCAGTTGCATCAAAATCAAAATCGCTTGTTGTGGCACTTTGCCGTGTCGCTCTAGACGTTGGCAACGTGCTTCGATATCAGGAAGCTGAATCAACTCCTGTGCCAACTTACTGGCACCGACATCGCCTACACCATCCCAGAGTGTTAGGAAACGCATCCAGGCCAAGTCATCCTGCGGGTTAACACTGACCCGCAGCAGACTGAGTACGTCTTTGACATGTGCTGATTCTAAAAGCTTCACCCCACCAATAAAACGATAAGGGATATTGGCAGCGATGAGTGCACCTTCTAGATAACGCCCACTAAAGCCAGAACGCAGCAGTACCATGTGCTCTGCCCAAGCCGCACCCTGCATATGACGACGATTCAAATCTTGAATAATCCAATTGGCTTCTTCAAACTCATTGCTCAAGATATGCAGTTGTGGCTTTAAACCTTTGCCCCGATAAGCCTGTAGATGCTTGCCATATTCAATTTGGCTCTGCGCTAGCAGCCAATTGGATAAATCTAAAATACCTTGGGTCGAACGATAATTCATTTCCAAAGTCAGGACTTCAGCATCCGGTACGCGTTCTTTAAAGTGATGGATATTTTCGAAGTCAGCACCACGGAAGCCATAAATAGATTGTGCATCATCTCCCACACAAAACAATTTGACCTTGCCCACTAAAGGTTGCAGTAAAGCCCATTGCAGTGGATTGGTATCCTGCATCTCATCGACCAATAAGGCTGAGCAGAAACCCGTGACCCATCTCACCAACTCAGGTGAGTTTTGCAAATGCACTGCCACGATAGATAGGATGTCATCATAATCCAAAAAGCTCCGTTCTTGCTTACGTTGCTCATAGGCTTTCATCAACTCGGCAATCTGCGCCTTATACTCCAGCGCTTGCGGTAACTGTTCAACCAAAGCATCCGAGAGTTTGGTTTTGGTATTCCGCGCATAAGAATACAGATCACATAGCTCCGCAGCCTTTGGCAAGACATTGCCCTTATCTTTACCACGCAATAGGCGGAACATCAGCAATTGATCATCTCGATCAATAATACTGAACTGGGTCAAACCAAAAGCGCGTGGGTTACGGCGCAAGAGATACATACAAAAGGTATGGAAAGTTGAAGCACGTAAACCTTTAGCCTGTATCCCCATATGCTGTTCCACCCGTGTGACGATTTCGCTTGCCGAACGTCGGGTAAAGGTCAAGATTTGAATCTGTTGTGCGGGCAAGCCCTGATCAATCAGATATGCTGCTCTGGCGACAATGGTTTTGGTTTTACCACAGCCCGCCCCTGCCAAGACCAGACAATTTTGTGCAGCCGTGGTGGCTGCCTGTTTTTGTTGTGGATTCAGTTCATCAATTAGCTTGGCAAGCGTCATACAGTCGGTCAATTAGAAATGAAGGACTATTTTAGCAGACTAAGGCTATCGAGATGTTTTCCGCTACAAAAACAAAAAGAGCATGTAAATACATGCTCTCGCTTTGGGATGTGTCGCTTAAACTGTAGTTGAACTATGCGGTAATTGTTTAATCGCCCCTGCAAAGGTCAAATAATTAATCCCTTGGAACAAAATATCAATCGCAAGGAACATCCCCAATACCCAGAAAGGTGAATCAGGCGAAGATAAAATCAAAATCCCAGTTAATAGGGTTAAGATGCCTGAGAACAGTACCCAGCCCCAACCTGAAATCGGTCTGAGAATAAAGGCATTCACGCTACGGATAATTCCCGCAATAATTAAGGCAATCGCCAAGAAACTGGTGAGTACCACGGCAGTAATCACGGGGGTGGTAAAAGCAAAATAACCGGCTGCCAGATATAACACCCCAAACAAGGCCCATAACCAGCGCGTGCCCCCTTTAAATACCATAAATGCAGCGACAAAATGCAAAATACCACCCAACATCATCAGCACACCAAATAATAAGACCGCCGATAATGTCGCAAAGGGTAAGGCTGCTAAAAGAACTAAACCAAAAACGACCAATAATATGCCTAAGAGCAGATACCATTTACGATCAGCATGCAGCTGATTGCGAATTAGATCGTTACCCACTGTTTTCATCATTATTTACTCTTTTATCATCAATGTTATATCCCTATATTGATCGTGTTTTTCACTGAGTTCTGTATAAGGCATGTTGAGAATTAATGACGGAATGTCAGAAAACGGAGCCTTTCTCTGATTTTTTTAAGTTGTATCCCTCTTTTCAAAGATATGGAGAAGTTGAAACTTATCCACAATTTATTTGATCCAGCCGATTTCTTGTGCAGTTAGTACGCTAATTACCGTTTGTTCTAAATCATTTGGCATTTTACTTTTGTGCTCGGACAACGGAATCCGTCCCCCCATAATTTCAGCTTTTACCTGTGGATAGAATGGTTGTTTATCCGCCTGCGCATAACCTATCGGGAAAAGAGGTTCACCATTGGCAAGACTATATTTATCGGCCGCACCAAAGCCATGCAATAACTCATGTACCAACACCACATTATTTTGCTGTGCTTGTTTAACCGAAGCAAATAGATTGACCGATCCAATTCGCCCACGTTCCAGTGCTGTCGAGTGCTTGAGTTCCCGATTCAGTTTCGGGTCATAATAATTCAGATATAAGGTGAGACTGGGTGAACCATCAATAGATTGGTGCTGTTTCCATGCATAGAATCGGAACTTTAAACTCCATAGAATATTATTCAAAATATTCGCTTGCTCAGCCATTTTCGGTGGCGTTTGTTGTAACTCACGTCCTATCTGGATCATGAAATAACTAGGCTGTCCTCGATATTGCTGGCTGTTTTTTTCTAAATATTGCTTGACCTCGGTAAAGTTATCTTGCTGCAAACCCTGAATATACTGTTGTGTACTGGCAAGACCATCGGCATTAATCGGATGCAACAGTACATGAATCGGCTGATTCCAATCCTGATTTTGATCACGATAAGCATTGACTGCAACAACCAATAACACCAGCAGCAAACAGGCAACTCGAATATTTTTCCACATGAATTTCACCCCAATTCAAAATCATTGTTATTTTTCTTTATTCAATAAAAATGCCAGCAATCGCCAGCATTTTCTTTCATCTTAAAAAGTTAGCCTTCTACCCATTTTCCATCTTGGAACACCAAACTCCACTTGGTCTGCTTACCTTCAGCGGTCTCAGAACCTACATATTGCGCTTGATTCTTACGGCTGAATTTCACGACCGTTGGATTACCTTCAGGATCGACATCTGGCGCTGCTAACAAGAACTGGTATTTTGGATCAAGCTGCTCGGCAACACTGCGTAATTCAGCCACTTTCGGTGCACGCGTTTCACGGATTTTCGGGAATTTGCTGGCAGCCAAGAAGAGACCTGCTGCACCATCACGTAACACAAAGAAATCATCATGTTTGGCTGAACGTAAGTGTTCCATTTTGATTGGATCAACACGCGGTGGTGCGGGTTGGCCACTCTTCAATACTTTACGGGTATTGTCACAGCTTGAACAAGCGAAGTACGGACCAAAACGACCTGTTTTCAACTGCATTTCGCCATCACATTTATCACATGGAATGGTCGGACCATCATAGCCCTTGATCTTGAATTCGCCTTCTTCAACTTCGTAGCCATCACAATCTGGGTTATTACCACAGACATGCAATTTACGGCCACCGTCAACCACATAACTGTCCATTGCGGTACCGCATTTAGGACAACGATGTTTCGACATCAAATCAGCAGTTTCAGCACCATCATCATCCGACAAAGCGGCTAAAGACTCGACTGGGGTTAAGTTCAGTGTGCCTTTACAACGTTCTTTCGGCGGCAAGTTATAACCCGAACACCCCAAGAAAACACCCGTGGTTCCAGTACGGACTTGCATTGGGCGTGAACATTCTGGACATGGCACATCCGCCACTTCGACAGGCTGATTACGACGCATGCCGCTTTCACCCTGCGCATTGGTTAAACGCTTTTTGAAGTCACCATAGAACGTATCCAGCAATTCTTTCCAGTTCCGCTCCCCCATGGCAACACGGTCTAACTGGCCTTCTAAATCTGCAGTAAAAGCATAATTCATCAGGTTATTAAAACTTTCATCCAGACGGTCGGTGACAATCTCGCCCATCTTCTCGGCAAAGAGACGACGGTTTTCCAGTTTGACATAGCCACGTTCTTGAATAGTCGAAATAATCGCAGCATAGGTCGATGGACGACCAATGCCTTTTTTCTCTAATTCCTTAACCAAAGAGGCTTCGGTAAAACGCGCAGGTGGCTTGGTAAAGTGCTGGCTCGGATCAAGCTTTTCTAACTTGAGCACTTCACCTACTTTTACCGCTGGCAGTAAAATATCATCATCGGACTTGTTCGCACCACGCACGCGAGTAAAGCCATCAAAAACCAAGGTTCGGCCTTTGGCTTTTAACTCAACATTTGACGCCTCAACGGTTAAAGTAGACGATAAATATTCTGCTGGTGTCATTTGGCAAGCGACAAACTGACGCCAGATCAAATCATATAAACGTTGCGCATCACGCTCAACTCCAGCAAGTTTGTCACCCGTTAAGCCAACATCAGATGGGCGAATCGCTTCATGGGCTTCTTGTGCCCCTGCTTTATTGCCGTAACGATTTGGCTTGGCTGGTAAATATTTATCACCAAAATTTTGCTGAATATGATTACGCACCATATTCACGGCGTCATCGCTCAAAAAAGTTGAGTCGGTACGCATATAGGTAATAAAACCACCTTCATACAAACGCTGCGCCAACATCATGGTTTTCTTGACTGAGAAACCTAGGCGTGTACTGGCCGCTTGTTGTAAGGTTGAAGTGATATACGGTGCACTTGGATTAACCTTGGTTGGTTTATCTTCACGTAATGCAACTTTATATTCCGCATCTTTTAATACGTTCAATAACGCATCAGTTTCTGCTTTATTTTTTAGTTTAAGGGTTTTGCCCGCTTGCTTAACCGCTTCAAGGCGAATGTCATCTTTCTTGGAAATAGTGTCTGCAAACACCTGCCAGTATTCTTCAGGAATAAAGGCACGGATTTCACGTTCACGCTCGACCACCAGTTTCACTGCAACCGATTGCACACGACCTGCCGATAAACCACGGGCAATCTTTTCCCAGAGCAATGGCGACACCATAAAGCCCACTACACGGTCAAGGAAACGACGTGCTTGCTGCGCATTAACTCGGTTTAAATCGAGGCGTGTTGGCTGTTTAAACGCTTCTTGAATGGCATTTTTGGTAATTTCGTTAAAGACCACACGATGGTAGCGACTGTCATCGCCACCAATCACTTCTCTTAAATGCCAAGCGATCGCTTCCCCTTCTCTATCCAAATCCGTTGCGAGATAGATTGCATCAGCATCTTTGGCGAGTTTTTTTAGTTCGGCAACGACATGTTCTTTGCCTGGAAGCACTTCATAATGCGCAATCCAATCATGCTCTGGATCAACCCCCATACGGTTGATGAGTGCAGACTGTGCTTTTTCAGCTTTCTGTTCATCGGTGAGTTTGGTACGGGTTACGGGCTTCTTTTCAGTGGATTTCGCCCCGCCTCCTGTCGGTAAGTCACGCACATGACCCACCGATGACTTCACCACATATTGTGAACCCAAATATTTATTAATTGTTTTCGCTTTTGCAGGCGACTCCACAATCACTAAGGCACGTTTCTTTGCAGCAGATGCGGGAGCTGCTGTGCTTTCTGAAGCAGAGCGTGGAGTTTTCGCCATAATAAATCGTTTTTCCTATGTTTAATCAGTGAATTAGCGCTGTGCTAGTTCATGTAAATAAGCTTTCATATCTTCAAGCTGTGTGGCTTTCAGGTCTGTTTCTTCATCCCAATACAGCCCGACACAGTTTGCCTGCATATCAATAGCATAAACTCCTTTTAATGCAATGGTTAAATCATTAAATTTCTGATCACCTTGCACCACCTGAAGCTTGCCATCCACCACTCGAGCACGCATCAGGGCTAAACGAGCCTCTGGAATAAGCACACTATAATAGGCCACCATGCTGGCACGTTTTTCCGATGCCATTGGAATCTTGGTCCATTCTGGTGCGGCAATTAAACGTGGATGTAATCCCATTTTACGCGCCTGATCACGCATCATGCCCAATGCCTTTTCTCGTGGGCTGACGCGCAAGCCAAAAATCGAGCCAAGTACAAACAGTACAATCGCTACCGTGATCCAAATTCCAATATTACTCATAAAGTCGCCCAAAACTTCCTTTTATTAGCGTTACATAAGTTGAATCCAAAAGGCAAGTTACAATATAAAAAATAATCTAGATTCAACCAATCCTTTAAAACAAGCCATTTTCAGACTGTTAAAAGGTGAAAACTTAAAATGCTGTCACCCACTTATTTTATTCACTGTGCGAGAGTTTTCCGAATTGGTCCAAATGCGCATCGCCCCAATGTTTTAATGCAACAATAATTTGTTCCAGACTACGGCCTAAATCTGTTAAGCAATATTCAACTTTTGGCGGGACTTGGGGATAAACCTCTCGATGCAGAATGCCATCCTGTTCGAGTTCACGCAGCTGATTGGTCAGCATTCTCTGGGTAATACTTGGGACACGCTTGCGAATTTCATTGAAACGCAAAGTGCCTTCATTGAATAAATGCCAGAGAATCACGCATTTCCACTTACCGTCAATCAAACTGATCGCAGCTTCAACCGAACAGCCTGGAGAACAATCAAAACTGGAATGTCGCATTTTTGCCATTTTACAGTATCCTTTTTGACACTATGAGCGTTATTTGTCTGTAGTCACTAAAATTAAGCTTAGGTTATGCTGAAACTCGAATCAAGTGGAATCCAATCCAGAGGAAACATAACCATGAAAGCTGTGGCCTATCAACATGCGGGTGACATTACATCAGTAGATGCACTGGTCGATATTGAAATGGATATACCAACGGCACAGGGACACGATTTGCTAGTGCGTGTACAAGCGATTTCAGTCAATCCTGTTGATGCCAAAATCCGAAATCATAAAAGTGCTGAAGCGAATCAGTGGAAGGTATTAGGCTGGGATGCTGTCGGGATTGTTGAAGCGATTGGTGAACAAGTCACTCAATTCAAAATTGGCGATCAAGTCTGGTATGCCGGTGCGCTCAACCGATCAGGCAGTAATAGTGAATTACAATTGGTTGATGAGCGTATTGTTGGGCATGCCCCCCAATCACTCAATGCAAGCGAAGCAGCAGCACTGCCTTTAACTGCAATTACCGCATGGGAAATGCTGTTTGATCGATTAGCGGTTCCTCAGCTTGCTACTGAGAAGACTACGATTTTAGTGATTGGCGGTGCAGGTGGCGTGGGTTCAATGGCCATTCAGTTGTTGAAACAATTAACCAACCTCACAGTCATCAGTACTGCATCTCGACCAGAAACATCTGAATGGGTCAAGCAATTAGGTGCAGATTATGTCTTGGATCATCGTCAAGCTTTAGCGCCACAAATTCAGCAGCTTGGCTTAAATGCCCCTTTATATGTATTTTCAACCACGCAAACCGACCAGCATCTCGCGGATATTGCCGAACTGATTGCAGCACAAGGGCATTTTGGATTAATTGATGATCCCGAACAACTCGACATTAAAGCTTTTAAATCAAAGTCTGTTTCGGTGCATTGGGAGTTTATGTTCACGCGCTCCATGTATCAGACTGAAGATATAATCAAACAAAGTCACTTGTTAAATCAGGTTGCAGCCTTAGTAGATGCAGGGAAAATTAAAACCACAGTGAGTCAAATGCTCTCCCCCATCAATGCAGAAAACCTGAAACGTGCGCACCAACAAATCGAAAGTGGCACCACCAAAGGGAAAATTGTCTTGCATGGCTTTTAAACGCATCACATTCATACGACTACGATGCGAAGTCTGGGCTTCGCATCGCTCATATCTTAATAATGCGGCGGGCGATTGCTCATCGGATCAAAAGGCGCAATGCCTTCAGCCAAGTCTGAGGCCTCAACACGTTGATAGAGTATCTGCATTTGCTTTTTCAAATCTGCAATTTCTTTGGTCTGAATCGCGAGTTGATCATTCAATTGTTCAACTAAATCGTCCAAAAATGCAATTCGGACTTGCAAATCTTCAATGGGTGCGGAAAATGACGCGTGATCATCAAATTTTTGTGGTTTAGTCATTTCAGACCTCATCTGAACTTTTAGGAAACATTATGGCCTATATTACTTTAAGGGATGTCCATCTCGCATTTGGCGGACCTGCCTTACTCGACGGCGCGAACTTTAATCTGGAACGTGGCGAGCGAGTCTGTTTAATTGGTCGTAATGGCGAAGGTAAGTCTACTTTATTAAAACTGATTGAGGGAAGCTTGTTACCCGATAACGGTGAAGTTTCGATTCAAAATGGTTTAACTGTTTCAATGTTAGCCCAAGATGTACCAATGGACTCAGGCAAAGTCGCCGACATCGTTGCCGATGGTGCTGGTGAAGCTGCCATTGTGTTGAAAGAATACCATGAAGCCAGTGATGCTTGTGTCTTAGGCGATATGGACGCTTGCGACCGTATGGGTATGTTACAGCACAAACTGGATCAACTGGATGGTTGGACATTAGAAAACAAGGTTAACTCAATTCTAAGTAAAATGGGACTTGATCCCAATGCCGATCTAGCTGATTTATCAGGTGGTCGTAAACGCCGTGTACTGTTAGCGCGTGCCCTACTGACTCAACCTGATGTTTTATTGCTGGACGAACCAACCAACCATTTGGATGTGGAAAGTATCGAATGGCTTGAAAAGTTCCTGCTCGATCAAAACAATCTCACTTTATTGTTTATTTCGCATGACCGTTCATTTGTGGACAGTATTGCGACCCGCATTGTCGAACTTGATCGTGGTATTTTACGTGGCTACGAAGGTAACTATTCGCGCTATCTCGAACTGAAAGCGCAGCAAATGGAAGCTGAAGAAAAACAAAATGCTTTATTTGATAAAAAGTTAGCGGAAGAAGAAGCTTGGATTCGTCAAGGAATTAAAGCGCGTCGTACCCGTAATGAAGGTCGTGTCCGTGCCTTAAAAGACTTACGTGAGCAGTCTAAAGCACGTCGTTCACAACAGGGCAAAGTCAGTATGGCAACGCAAGAAGCCAACCGCTCTGGTAAGTTGGTGTTCGAGATTGAAAACTTAAGTGTCGGTTACGACAACAAAGTACTGATTAATGATTTCTCTGCAATCGTCTTACGTGGCGACCGTATCGGTTTGGTCGGTGACAACGGTGTCGGTAAAACCACCTTGATCAAAGCCATTTTAGGCGAGATCGAACACGGCGGGACAGTGAAAACTGGTACGCAGCTAGAAGTTGCCTATTTTGATCAGTTGCGTAATGCACTCGACTTGGAAAAAACCGTGATGGCCAACGTGTCTGAAGGTTCCGACTTTGTTGATGTGAATGGTAACCGTCGTCATATCTATAGTTATCTGCAAGACTTTTTATTCTCACCAGAACGTGCCCGTACACCGGTTAAAGCTTTATCAGGCGGTGAGAGAAACCGTATTCTGTTAGCAAAACTGTTACTCAAGCCATCAAACTTGATCGTGATGGATGAGCCAACCAATGACTTGGATATGGTGACACTTGAGTTGCTTGAAGAAATGCTGTCTGACTACAAAGGCACGTTGTTACTGATCTCACATGACCGTGCTTTCATGGACAATGTCGTGACTTCAACTTGGGTGTTTGATGGTAAAGGTCAGATTGATGAATACATCGGTGGCTATCAAGATTACTTGGAACAGCGCCCTGACCAAAAAGTGGTTGACCAAAAAAGTGATGTAAAAAAAGCGCAAGCCAAAGCTGAAGCAGCGGCTGCCGCAGCAGCACCGAAAAAAGTGAAGCTCAGTTATAAAGATCAGCGTGAGCTTGAACAACTGCCTGCTGAAATTGAAAAACTGGAAACTGAACAAGCAGCATTATCAGAAAAATTGGCGGATGGCTCATGGTTTGTTTCAGATGCCAATGCTGCAACTGCAGCCAGCCAACGTTTAGCAGAAATTGAAGAATTGCTGTTGGAAAAGCTAGAGCGCTGGGACATTTTAGAAAATATGTCGAAAGGCTAAATATGCGTAGATAAAAGGCTCCTAATGGAGCCTTTTTCTTATTCAGTATCATGTAAAATCCAATCGAATAGACTGCATTTATCGTAGCTCTTTTGAAGCCGTATAAGTCTTTATTTCATCAACTTCGGATGCCTCGACCAAAGATAGATTCTTGGTTTCAGGGGCCCATAAAATCGAAATAATAGTTCCAAACACAAGAATACACACCAGTATTAGCATCGTGGCAGTCATGCCGATCTGCAACAGACTGATCGGAAGAATAAAGGTACTTGCTGCCGAACCAAAGCGACTCACCGCTGTGGCGATCCCAATCCCACTAGAACGCACTTCGGTCGGAAAACTTTCTGCGGGAAAAACACCAACTAAATTACTCACTGCAGATAAAATCATCGTAAAAGCAGCGAACAAGAGTACCAAGGCCCAATTCAAACTTGCAGGCAATATTGTAATCAACAACAAACTGACTGAAAGCAGCACAAAGGCATAGATTAAAAAACCGCGGCGGGAAAATTTGTAGGTACAGTAAATACCGATCACGGCACCGAGTAGCAGCATCAAATTGAGGATCGTTTCAGTGGTGAAATCATTAGATAACTGCATTAACTCTAAAATCATCGGCAGAAAGGTATAGATTGCAAAATACGGCATCACAATGCAGGTGAAAAAGATGCAGTTAAACAAGGTCCGTTTAAGGTATTTTTGACTAAACAATAATTTGATACTGGAGAAATTATTTTGCTGTGCCACCTGATCTGTTTCACTCTCAATCGTGACATGTGCTCCAAAATATTTATGCACAATGGCTTGCGCTTCTTCTTTTCGTCCATGTTGCATCAACCACCGCGGCGATTCAGGTGTGCCGATTCGCGCAATTAAAATAATTGCAGCAGGGATAGCTGTCGAGGCGAGTAAATAACGCCATGTGTCAGGTCCAAGATCTAAATCAATTACAAATTTTGCAATGAATGTTGCCAATACATAGCCAAATGTCCACACCACACTAAATGAGCCTAAAATTGCACCACGACTTTGTTTAGGTAAAAATTCCGCCAACAATGCATGTCCAACGGTATAGTCCCCACCCAGCCCAATCCCCATGAGCACGCGACACAGAAACAGTTCTAAAGGCGTAGAAGCATAGAACTGGGCAATCGAACCAATCAGAACTAAAATGAAGCTAATACAAAAGATCTTCTGCCGACCTAATTTATCTGAAATAAATCCAAAAAATAAACTTCCGACAAATAACCCAATTAGAACAGCACTTCCGATTGCCCCCTGCCAAAAGGAATCTAGCTGCATCAGTGGGGTAATTAAAGTGAAAACCATTCCAATCAAACCAATGATATAACCATCGGTTAAATGTGCGCCGAAAGTTAAAGCCGTTATTTTCAAATGAAATTTGTTCAATGGCACATTATCAATATTTACGGTATTCATATACGCTCCCATTCCATGGAGTAAAATTGAATAATTCTTCTATCCAAACATTTAAAAAGTGATGCTGACTCCAGCAAAGCTAGATCCCAATCCAATTCGATTGAGTTCTAGCCTGATGAGCTGATCAAGCAAGGCCACCCAGCAAGATGTACTTGATGTTTTGATATTCTTCTAAACCATACTTTGAGCCTTCCCGACCAAAGCCAGACTCTTTTACACCACCAAAGGGTGCTACCGCAGTCGAAATAATGCCCTCATTAATGCCCACCATACCGACTTGTAGTTGCTCGGCAACCCACCATGTTCGTTTCAGATCCTTGGTATAGAAATATGCAGAAAGTCCATATTGAGTATTGTTGGCCAGAGCAATCGCTTCTTCATCTGATGCAAAGGAGAAACATACTGCGACAGGCCCAAAAGTTTCCTCATGCGCAACCAGCATTTGGTCATTGGCATGCTGAATAATCGTGGGTTCATAAAAGAGCCCACCGAGCTGATGTGGCTTACCTCCCGTCACAATTGATCCACCCTTAGCAACAGCATCATCAATATGACGCTGTACTTTGGTAATCGCAGCCTGATTAATTAATGGCCCTTGCGTTATCCCCTCTGCAAAGCCCTGACCGACTTTGAGTTTCTGAACCTCTGCCGTGAGAAGTTCAATGAAAGATTCATAGACCTTTTCATGAATATAAAAGCGATTGACACAAACACAGGTCTGCCCCGTATTTCTATATTTTGATGCCATTGCACCCTGAACCGCCGCCTCTAAATCAGCATCTTCAAACACAATAAAAGGTGCATTTCCACCAAGTTCAAAAGAGGTTTTCTTTAAGGTATCTGCTGCTTGGCGCATGAGTAGCTTTCCAGTCGCAGTTGATCCTGTAAAACTAATTTTCTTCACTTTTTCTGAGCTTTGTAAGGTTTTCCCAATCTCTCTAGCATCACCAGAAACAACATTAAATACGCCTGCTGGAACGCCTGCTTGCTCTGCCAAAACAGCAAGTGCAAAAGCTGAAAGCGGTGTTTCTTCCGAAGGTTTTAAAATCATGCTGCATCCTGCTGCCAATGCAGGAGCGACTTTACGCGTGACCATGGCCAAAGGAAAATTCCAAGGGGTAATCGCGGCGACCACACCGACAGGCTCCTTGGTGACCATGATTTTGGTTTGTGCCTTAAATGTGGGGATAATATCGCCGTAATTACGTTTCGCTTCTTCAGCAAACCACTCAAAGAAACTGGCTGCATAGGCAACCTCACCTAAAGCCTCAGCCAGTGGTTTGCCTTGTTCTTCAACAAGAATCTCGGCCAATGGCTGTCGATATTCAAGCATCAATTCGCCCCAGCGTTTCAGGATTTGAGCGCGTTCGGCAGCCAATGTTGTTTTCCATGTCGCCAAAGCTTGGTCTGCCGCTTGAATCGCCTGTTGCGTTTCTTCTGCTCCACAATTTAAAACTTGAGTAATGCGTTGTGCAGTTGCTGGATTAAAAACGGGATAACTATTCGCTTGACTCGCTAACCATTGACCATTAATAAAACTGGTATTTTTCTTTAAATTTAGCATCTTATTATACCCCTACATCCACAAAACAGCCTTTAGCCTCACGCGCAATACGTGGAATCCGTTTCTCACTGGTGTAATCATTAATCAGGTCGCAAGGGGTATAATTACGATCAATTTCATATAATTCATCTTCGTTGAATTGAGTCTCTAAGGCTTGTATTGCGGTTTTAAATTGATCTACGTTATCAGCGCCTACCAACATACTGTGAATGCCAGGGCGCTGCAGTACCCAAGCCTGTGCAACCTGTGCCATGCTCAATTTTTTGTTTTCAGCAACTTTGCCCACAGACTTTACAATTTCAAAACTCACTGCATCGTTATACATCTGCTGGGTAAAGAAATCTGTGCTATTGCGAGTTGAACTCAGTTCACCACTTAAAATGCCACGGGCTAAGGGACTGAATACTGAAACGCCAATCCCTTGATCCATACAGAAAGGAATCATTTCCCGTTCTTCTTCCCTATAAGCACAATTCAATTGCAATTGCATATTGATCGGTTTGACAAAACCATTGCGTTCACATGAAATTAAGATTTTTGCCAACTGCCCAACTGTCATGGTTGAAACACCAAAATAACGTGCTTTTCCAGACTTAATAATTTCATTCATCGCTGACAGTGTTTCATCAACAGGACTATCGACATCAAAGAAATGCAGCATATAAATATCAACATAATCTGTCCCAATACGCTTTAAAGATTGATCGATGCTACTGAGGATATTCTTTCTGGAATGCCCGACTTGATTAATGCCTCCACCTGTTCCATAGCCAACTTTGGTTGTAATCACCAGCTCATCACGATTAACCAGTTTTTGAATGATTCCACCAACCACTTCTTCGCCTTTTCCAGCCGAATAAAAATCAGCAAGATCAATAAAATTGACACCTGAATCCAGTGCATATTTGATGATTGGTGCGCTTTGCTCAGCATTGAAAATCCAGGGTTTCCAAGAAGATGAACCCATATTCATGGTGCCTAAACATAGGCGCGAAACTTTTAAACCTGAATTGCCTAAATTGATATATTCCATGGTCTTAAACCTTAATCTTTAGGGGTATAAAATGGATTTTTGATTGTTTTAAGTGCGACTAAATCATTCTTTAGCGGTAAATGATTCAATGCGGCATGAATGGCCCGAGCACAGGCCTTATAATTATTGCGATACACTTCATCCAAATCATTGCAGTTTGGATTGACCCAGTTCGCAGTGACTATGGCCCACTCATCTTCCGCTTCTACAGGAAAAACGCCTGACACAAGTGCTTCATTGATGGCCTTGGCAATCCCTGCCTGTGAGGCGCCCCATGTTGCATTTGCATGCAAATCCCCTTGGATTTCCGCTTTATTCACATACAAAGTCATTGGTTTTACGGGGATATTCGGTTGTGCAATCACCATAAATGGGCAATGTCCTTGAGAAGGTGAAGAGAGGCTATTTGCAAAAGCCTGACCCACTGGCCCGCCACGCGGACCAATTAAAATATTGATATGTGAGGCATTGACTCCGTCACCTTCAAATCCTTCACCGATATAAACCTCAGCAGTTAACTTATCCATGTACTTTCCTTGAGCAAATAAACTGCTATTACCATCCCTCGTTTTAAATAAAAATAAAATGCAAATTAATTCACAACACTATTAAAAAAACTAATATCAAAAAAACTCACATCACTGTGAATTAACTTCATAGTAAGCATGCAATATTTATTATAAATAACAGTAAAAATATGATTAATTAATCCAAAACAAGGAAATTAAAATTTAATTTATTTTCAAGGATAGAAAATGTTAAAAATAAAATCAGCACAAATTAAAACCCTACTCTTTATAGGTAGTTTAGTGCTAAATCAAACCATTTATTCTGGTATAAAATTTGGCGAACCAACTTCAAACTTGGGGCAGTTAAATATTGGTGGTGCAATCCGTGGTAAGTATGTCTATGACCATGATGCTAACCCGACTAGTAGCAAATTTTCTTTTAGTGATGCCATCTTACGTCTTGATTATGACTCGCCCAAGCTCATTGGCGCGTTAGATTATCGTCTATATGAATATTATGGTCATGTTGGCGATGCCAGCTGGTTAACGGATGCTTGGATCGGATACAAACTAGACCATCACCACAAGATTATTGCAGGTTTGAATCCAGTCCCATTTGGATTGGATCGTTATTGGGGAAATACCTTTTTTCTTGGCATTGCCAATGTGATGGGGCTGGAAGATGTCCATAATGTTGGAATCAACTATCAGTTTAAAACAGCTAAGAATCAACTCTCCTTGGCCTTCTATCCCATTGATGGCGGCAATTTTAGAGGGCATTCAAAAGATGCGCGACGCTTCAGTATTAATATGGTCAATGCTGATGATGCTGTTGAAAACGGAACTAATACCCAAGAAAAAAACATAGTCATTGCCCGTTATGCATACTCTTCAAACTATGCTGACCTCAACTACCAAGTTGGTACATCGGTTTGGTATTCAAGCATTGAAAATAAAAATTATTCCAGCACAGGATCACGTCAAATATGGTCTATTTTTGGCGATTTTAATTATCAAAACTGGAATAGCAAATTGCTGTTTGGTCATCAAGATATTGCCAATAAAGACCGCTTGAGTCCTGATCATATTAGCTTAGGCGGATTTGACTATTCCTATAATTCAGCAACGCAAGGCGACTTTTTTTCTACAGAATTGAGCTACTTATTCCCATACAGTTTTGAATATGTACAATCCATTCGCCCCTATCTCAATATCAGTGGTTATATCAACAAAAGAAATAGCAGCACAGATAGTTATAGAGTTATTCCAGGTATTGCATTTAAATTTAAAGACCTTGCCATTCAAGCAGAACATTTAATCGGTAAATATGACCCTTATCTTGGCGATCAAAATGGTTTAGCACAAGGAACAAATAATAATTGGAATCAAAAAACATATATTTCACTTGCTTATTATTTTTAACTAACCAATAGAATATTCCTTATTTAAATTATAAAAATTATTTTTATAGCTAAAAGCACCTCATACAAAATATACGCTATGCTACACTGAGTACAATGGATTGTGATGAATATGAAGCACCACTTCAGGACAAGAGTGGTCATCTTCATCTTATAAAAATCAGGGATATGATCAAAGGACCTATGGATGCGACAATTACCTCCCATGAACGCTTTACGCATCTTTGAAGAGGTGGTCAAGCATTTAAATTTCTCTCATGCAGCCCAGTCGCTCTGCCTAACGCATGGGGCTGTCAGCAGACAAATCAAATTACTAGAAGAGTATTTAGGTGTTCAGCTTTTTTTGAGATCACCCAAAGGAATCGAACTCACCTCTCATGGCCTTGAGTTCGCAAATGATATGCAAGTTGTGTTTGATCAAATTGAAGTCTCCACCCTCAAATTTAGGGCAAAAAACATTCGAAGCAAACTCAACATCGAAGCGCCACCAACCTGGTGTAATCGAATATTGTCACCAAATTTAAAAAATTTTTTGCTTGTAAACAAAGATTATTCTTTTACCGTAAACTACACTCAGGATGCCGAAAGTCATGAAGTTGCTGTAGATACAGATATTCGAATTCGCTTTGGTCTCGCCCCCTCCAACCATTGTCAGAGCAGTCTACTTTTAAAAGAAGACTATGTGATGGTGGCCAGCCCACAACTCTTTAAAGAGGGGCTCGCCCCGAATATTCAAGATTATCCGCTCATTCATGTCTTATATAATCGTAAAAGGCTAGATACATGGCAGATCTGGTTACAGCAAAACCACGCTGTTGATTTAATCGATTCACATTGCGCCATTGAGTTTTCAACCACAGAGCAAGTTATTCAAGCTGCTGTTGCGGGTTATGGTATCGCCATCATTGATAAACCCATGATTCAAAATGAACTGCATACTGGTCTGCTCAAGGCAATGATCGAGACTGGAATCCAAAGCAAATATGGTTATTGGATTGATATTCCCTTTAACAAAGCCACTCTTCCCAAAGTTCAAATTTTCAAATCTTGGTTAGAAAAGTTATTGATACAATAAGTTTCCAAGCCATTCTAACGGCGACGCTTTATTGCTAAACACCCTATGTTTTATTTTAGTTTTAAAGTCGCCACCTACACTTCATGCTACACTGCTGCAAAATTCAACGTTATTCTTTTTCGAATTTATGAGTCAAAAACAGCCTTATACCCCTGGCGAGTTTCAATGGGCTTTTTTATTGCCCAAATATTGGAAAATCTGGATCGCCATTACATTTTTAATGCTATTGGCCGTCTTACCTTGGGCAATTCAATGGCGCTTGGCCCATGGCTTGGCGGCTTTGTGCTGGCGCTTACTCAAATCACGCCGTAAAACTACACTCCGGAATTTAGAACTCTGTTTCCCTGAGTGGTCACCAGCTGAGGTTGAAGCACAAGCGAAACAGGTGTTTGTGGATATGATGCTCGGTGTATTTGAAACTCTCAATGCATGGTACTGCCCGAAGTGGTTTAAAGGTCGCCACAGTATTGAAGGTCTAGAACACATCACCAATGCAAAAGCACAAGGCAAAGGTGTGTTGTTACTGGGTACACACAGTACCCTACTCGATGCAGGCGGTTATATTTGTGCTCAATATTTCGAGCCTGATGTGGTCTATCGTCCTCAGAATAATCCACTGCTGGATATGCTGATTTATCGTTGCCGCGCCACCATTTATCAACATCAAATTGACCACGATGATATGCGGGGTTTGATCCGCCGACTCAAAGATGGCGGTGCGATTTGGTATAGCCCCGATCAGGATTTTGGTTTAAAACAAGGGGTGATGGCGCCCTTCTTTGGTGTTCCTGCTGCAACAGTGACTGCACATCGTCGTTTACTCAAAATATCGAAAGCCGTTGCGATTCCCTTATATTTCTATCGCTATGGTGATGTACGTAATCCACAATATAAAGTGCTGATTGAGCCAATTGTGGAAAATATGCCAAGTGAAGATGAAGTCGATGATGCGATTCGCGTAAATCAAATCATTGAAGCTCAGCTTCGTATTGCACCAACACAATGGATGTGGTTCCACCGTCGTTTTAAAACCCGCGCCGAAGGTTACGACAAAATCTATTAAGTTAAAAAAGCCGCCTTATTCATATATAAAGCGGCTTTTTTCTAAAGCAATAACAACAATTAATTCGGGAAAATCACCCCAGTATTTAAATCAAAATAGGTTGGGGTATTGCTATACACTGAACCCAATTTGACATTAATAAACCAGCCCAAATTGCCTTGATCTTGTAAACGGTTTTGAATCTCACTCGGAAGATCAAGCTTATAAATCGCATCTTCTTTAAAGACTTTTGATTCAATGCTTGTTGTACTAACGCTATCACGTTCAAATAAATAACCTTTGGTGTTAAAGAATGCAATCGCATTGTCCTTATCAATCAAATGATAACCCTCAGCCGCTTGTTGCTTCAGTAGCAAATCAAGCTTAGTTGGGTTGTCATCATAGAACCCTGCCTCTGTTTTTGGCATCTCAAAATAACGATAACTATAAGTTCCATTATGGGTACTGCTATTCACACAGGTCGGCACATAAAAAGTCCCATTGCTAGCACCATTATTGGTAAAAGTACTGCCTGCATAAATCAATTTACAACCTTGCGCTCCAAGTTCATTAAAGGC
Organism: Acinetobacter sp. ESBL14; assembly: GCF_036668815.1. Taxonomy (NCBI): domain Bacteria; kingdom Pseudomonadati; phylum Pseudomonadota; class Gammaproteobacteria; order Moraxellales; family Moraxellaceae; genus Acinetobacter; species Acinetobacter sp. ESBL14. Next base: position 283,589 of record NZ_JAZEVS010000005.1, on the reverse strand, counting down.
TGCCATAATATTGGTTCGGTTTGCATTACCACTCACAATAAAGCGATTGTCATAATTATAAGTTGCTGACTTTTTATCGTTTTTAACAAATAAATATTTATAGGTATTGCTTGGATCTTCACCTAAAGAAGACTTATACGCAAAGCCGAGCGCACCTTGCTTTTTAATTTCTGCTAACCAGAATAAATAGACATTGGCAACCACGTTGGTTTTTACATCGACAATTTTATAGCTATAAGTATCGGTTGAAGCATTATTTTTCACATATAAGTTTTTAGGTTCAGGGAAGTCACTATTGGCTTTTTTCACATCCAAAGACGTAGCTGCCAAAGCAAAACCTTGGCTGCCTTGCGTATTGGCTTGCGCCAAGAAGTTCGTCCAAGAACTTTGATTATCGAGTAGACGATAACTTGCGGTGGCTTTACTCACAGTCGGTTTTAATAAGCTATAGCCTTCGACAGTGGTACGGGTATAACAGGTCACTGTTTTCGATGGGTCGACTGCGTCCATATAGGCTTGAATATCTTTGATCGTTGCCGTTTCATTCACGGCACACATCCCATTACCCTTAAAAGCATAAGCCCATGCGCTTCCATTACGGTATCTATCCGTATATTTCACTCGATTCGCTGTCGTTGTACCGCTAGTTTCTGTCGGAGCGATCTCGGTAATCAACGCATCATCGGAAGCAACATCGTAATTTTTAATCACAGCACCTGTGCAATCCTCTTTTTCAAACTGACGTGTTTCGGTGGTAAAGCGAACACTATTCGCGGAAGTCTTATGCACTGTTAAATTTGAACGGCGTCCTTCAAAGCAAAAACCTCCTAACCATGAACCCACAAAGCGATCAGCCACGACTGGGGTTGGTGTCGGTGTTGGCGTTGGTGTTGGGGTTGGTGTCGGTGTCGGCGTTGGGGTTGGTGTCGGAGTCGGCGTTGGCGTTGGAGTTGGGGTTGGGGTTGGTGTCGGCGTCGGTGTTGGCGTTGGAGTCGGGGTTGAATCTGAATCGTTATCAGATCCACAACCCACCAAGATTGCGCAGGTTACGCTCAGTGCTAATTGTGTCCATATATTTTTCATTGCATCACCCTCTGTGTGATTTTTTCACATATTTGTGTATGTGAAAATTTAACACTTTTATACTTGAGTGCAAATATGTTTATGCGTAAATTAATAACGAAAGGTCAAAATCATTTTTTATGGATGGTTGGAATGTATGGATACACAAGCAAGCCTAGCAAGACAATTTAGTGCCTTATCGAAAGAATGGCGTGCATGGCTAGAAGAAAATTTAGATCGTGGCTGTAACCCAGTCGACTTGGCTAACATCTTGTTACGAGAAGGATTGATTGATCTGAATCAAGATTTTTCTGTGCCAATACAAGCTGAAGAACAGCATTACGCAGTACTTGAGAAAATCGCAACAGAAAAACAAACTCAACTCAGCAGTACATTTACGCCAGAACAAAAGAAATGGCTGGCTCAAGCAGTACTTGATGGTTTAAGCAAAGCCGAAATTTATTATTCATTAGTGAAACAAGGCTTAAGTGAAATTGATATTGCCCTCGAATGGGTCCAGTTAAAACAACATCCTTATTTTCAAATTGCTCAAGAGCAGCATTTCCTGCTCAAAAAACGCAATTGGTTACTCAACACTCTCGATCATTTTGCCCGTTTGAATCCTGATTATCAGCAAATCAAGCGAATTTCAAAACCGGAGTTTCCTGATTTTATTCAACATTATTACAGCCGAAACCTGCCTATTATTCTGACCGATGCCATCCAGCATTGGCCCGCCTTACACAAATGGTCACCGCAATATTTCAAACAGACTGTCGGTATGCAGGAAATTGAAGCCCAGTTTAATCGTGAACAAGATCCTTTATTTGAACGTAACTCGATTCAACATAAAACCAAAATGCAGATGAATGATTTTGTTGATTTAATTGAAAAAACTGAGCATTCCAATAATTTTTATATGACCGCCAACAATGCCAAGGCCAGCCAATCCAGTTTGGCCGTATTGTTTCAAGATATTGGTCATTTTCATGGCTATACTGACCATGCTCAAGTTTATGATCGTAGTTTCATCTGGTTTGGTCCCAAAGGCGCTTTTACCCCGCTACATCATGACTTAACCAATAACTTTTTAGTGCAAATTTATGGACGGAAAAAAGTCACCCTGATTCCTGCAATGCAAACACCACATCTCTATAATGATGTGGCTGTGTTTAGTAAAATTGCCGATCCTCATCGTCCTGATCTCCTTGAGTCATTCCCTGATTTTGCCCATAGCAGCAAAATCGAATGTATTCTCAATGAGGGTGAAACCTTGTTCATTCCACTGGGCTGGTGGCACTGTGTCGAGAGTTTGGATATCTCTATCAGCGTTTCCTTTACTCATTTTAATATTGATAATGCTGGAGCTGAATCCTTTCCATCTCCAAGTGGACATTAAACCATGTCAACGAATGACCTATACCGAATCTGTTCTTAAGGTGCTTTAATGGTAAAACCAACAGACCAAGCCATCCTCAACACAACCTCATCTGCATTAAATGCACAAGGTGTTATTCCGCAAGATGCAGAAACCACCTTGGATAGCATTTATCCGATGATGCAACATATCGCACGTTGGTTAATTCATTCAGGTGTCGGCTATACCGATTTCGTGGCGGCACTCAAACCGATTTTTTACGAGCAAGCCTTGCTTGAATTAGATCGAATCAAGCAGAACAAGACTGATTCAGCAGTCAGTTTATTATCTGGACTGCATCGAAAAGATGTCAGCAGTTTTAGGCAGCAAGCCAATCAAACTGCCACAGAAACACCAAATTTCGCCATTAGTGTTCCTGCCCGTGTCATTGCCCGCTGGATTGCACTTGATCTTCCAACTCAAATTCCTATTTCTGGTGAAGAAAATAGTTTTGAAGCCTTAGTCAAGCATATTTCAACAGAAAAGCATCCGCGCTCGATTTTGTTTGAACTACAACGCTTAGGTGTGGTTGTGCAAATCGATCAAGATGTCATGTTACAACAACATAGCTTTACCCCAGATAATCAAATGCAAGAGAGCAAAGCACTGTTCTCTGCGAACCTTAGCGATCATTTGGCCGCAGGGATTGATAATTTTATTAGTGAAAAACCGTTTACCCATCTTGAACAAGCCGTGCATGCCGAAAAATTAACGGCTCAATCGGTTGAAGCACTTCGAGAGTTGAGTATCGAACTGTGGCAAGACATGGCAAAACAACTCTTAAATGCCGCGATTCATCATTGTGATCAAGACCAAGAAAAAGCTGATGCACATTATCAATTCCGATTTGGCGTTTACCAGTACGATACTCAAATAAAACTACAAGTGCCTTATATTTTTAAGGATAAATAACCATGAGAAGCTTATTGTGCCCTCTCGTTTCTCTCATTTCAGTGCTTAGCTTAACTGCATGTGGCGAAAATTTTTCAGTCGCGAATGTGAGTTTAGGTGGCAGTGGATCTGGTACACAAAAACCTCTACCAGGCGGTGGTGGCAATGGTGGGAACTCTAATCCATCTACAGGCGATAAAGATGAAGCCTATGAATATGTGGTAACGATTCCTCATGAAGCACAAGATACTTGTTTCGGCATTCAACGAAGTCTGCGTTTAATCGACTCAGGGACCAAACAGCCATTGCCTACAGGTCGAATTCAATCCCTTAAGACCACACCACTACAAATTGAAATTAAGAACACGACACCCAATTATATCTATCAATTGATACCGCTTTGTCGACCTATTGAATATCAAATTGGCCAAAATGTATTATTCGAGGGCCAATCTCTCAGGTGCGAGGCAGATCAAGATGAATTACAAGTTTTACGTCCATTTGAAACTCGTCGCTATGAACTTGATCTCACCTTTGCAGAAACAGAGCTTCCTTTCGTAGTAAATTACAACGCCTTTTACCAAACCGAATTACCAACAGCAAATACCGCATGGGAAAAATGTGATGCAGCTAAAATCACAATCCCTATTCATAAACGTCGAATTGTAAAAGTCATTGAAACGTCAGATCAGCCAACCGAGACTCTGCCAGAGATCCCAAAGGGAGAAAAACCAGAATAAGAATTTAAAAAATTAAAGCCCGAGTTCTGCATCCTGCAAAACTCGGGCAAATGAGGTTGTGCTTTCAAACTACTTTTATTATCCTGCGTCCATCGCATGCATCATATCCATGATGACTTTTCCATCTCAGCGTCGCTATCCTTAAGCGGAAATCCATTCCTGCGTCCTTGTGCTGATGTATTTAGAATAAACCTTTTACCGATTCCGTACTATTCGTTGCAGACTTAAATCTATGTACGAAATAACGTACATTAATTAGTTAAACTTTAAAATTAAGCCATTGTACAAGTCTCTCTCAGCTAACATCAGTTTTACATCCGTTGCTTATGCGGTTGAGCTAAAGAATCAGTCACTGCTTTTTCTTCTTGCTCAGCCTTTTCAATACCCTCTTGTATCGCTTCTTGCGCTTCTTGTTCATCCTCTGCGGTTTGCTCTAACGCTTGCTGCTGCTGTTCGAACACCCGTCCTGTTTGTAAGACCACATACACGGGGAAATGATCTGAACCAATATGCGGAAGGCGTTTCATATCGACCAGACCAAAATCGGTACTATGAAAGATATGATCCAGCGACCATCTTAAAAGAGGATAATCTGCATGAAAAGTATTCATAAAATAGCGCCCGACTCGAGGATCAAGTAAACCACTGATACGCTGAAATAACCGCGTTGTTCTTGACCATGCGACGTCATTTAAATCTCCCATGACGATACAGCTCTGATCAATATCTTTAATCTGATCCCCCACAATCAGCAACTCCGCATCTCTTAAAGTCGAGTCCTTGGCCTCGGTTGGACTCGGTGGTTTAGGATGTAAACAATACAACTGCACTTGTACGCCTGAAGGTAATGTCACCGCGGTATGAATTGATGGAATTTCATCACTTAGAATAAATTTAACTTCGGTATCATTTAAGGCTAAACGGCTATATAAATGCATGCCGTACAAATTTTCTAAAGGCACGGCAACACGAAACGGATAATCTGCTTCAATTGGACTCAGCGCTTGCTGCCATTCCGCATTTGACTCCAATGTGAGCACCAAATCTGGTTTTAAAATTTCAATCTGTTCGAGTAATAGATGATACTGATGATTAGGCGTAAGCACATTCGCAACCAATAAGGAAATTTGCTGCTCTGGATTCAATTGCGCCTTTTTGACTTTTTTGACTTGCTTGCGCCATAACGGGGTATAAGGCAACACCATTTTAAGCTGATAAGCAATCGCCGCCACTAAGCCAAGAAAGAGCAGTTCAGTACTCAAACTCCACTCGGAAAGCACAAATAACATCGCAAAAAATGTGATGATGCCCAGTGCCAATATTTGTAATCTCGGAAAGTCTGCACCCCGAAACCACCATTCATCTCTGGGGATCAAAGACCAAAATGAAAGCCATATCACCAGCGCTGCGCAAATCTGAATCCATATCATGTTCATTTTTCTCTTTGGGGTAGCATAGATTTACAATAAAGTTTCCGCTTTATCAATTTTCTATCTAATATAAACAAGATATTCCACTCAATAAACGCACTGTTTTATTTCAGTAAAGCTTGCAGTTGTGGGCACTTTTGATACACTCAAACCCCTTTAAATTTTTTTACATACCGAGGCACAATGACATGAAAGTAGGTCTGGTCGGTTGGCGTGGGATGGTTGGTTCTGTCCTGATGCAACGTATGGTTGAAGAGAATGATTTTGCTCATATCGAGCCATTCTATTTCTCTACCAGTAATGCAGGTGGCGAAGCACCTTCATTTGGTGGTAAGACTGCCCCAGCACTTATGGATGCAACAGACATTAACAGTCTGAAGCAAATGGATGTCATTTTAACCTGCCAAGGTGGTGATTATACCTCTGAAGTTTTCCCTAAACTGAAAGCTGAAGGTTGGAATGGTTACTGGATTGATGCTGCATCTACACTGCGGATGGCAGATGATGCAATCATCGTGCTTGATCCAGTCAACTTAAACGTGATCAAAGATGGTTTGGTCAACGGGACTAAAACTTTCGTTGGCGGTAACTGTACCGTTTCATTGATGTTGATGGGCTTAGGTTCACTGTTCCAAAATAATTTAGTGGAATGGGCGACGTCAATGACCTATCAAGCAGCGTCTGGTGCGGGTGCGCAGAACATGCGTGAGCTGATCACTGGCATGGGTTATTTGTATAACAATACTCAAGCATTATTGGATGACCCTAAATCTGCAATTCTTGATATTGACCGTCAAATCGCAGAATTACAGCGTGGCGAAGGCTTCCCGAAAGCAAACTTTGGCGTGCCATTGGCGGGTTCATTGATTCCGTATATCGACAAACAACTCGAAAGCGGTCAATCGAAAGAAGAATGGAAAGGTCAGGTTGAAACCAACAAGATTTTAGGTAATCAACAAATCGTTCCGATTGATGGTCACTGTGTACGTATTGGTGCAATGCGTTGCCACTCTCAAGCAATCACATTGAAACTGAAAAAAGATGTGCCACTTGATGAAATCGAAGACATGATTCGCAACTCAAGCCAATGGGCAAAAGTAGTTCCGAATACACGCGAAGCGTCAATGACTGATCTGACTCCAGTTGCAGTTACAGGGACTTTAACTGTTCCTGTCGGCCGTTTACGTAAACTGAATATGGGTAAAGAATACCTCGGCGCATTTACTGTAGGTGACCAATTACTTTGGGGCGCTGCTGAGCCATTACGTCGTATGCTCCGTATTCTAGTTGAATATAAGAACGCCTAAGCAAAAATCCCTAAAAATCAAAAGCCGATCACATTTGATCGGCTTTTTTCTTGCGATGAACGATGAATAATTTACAATTCATTTACATCACGGTAATGTATACTTTTTCCAGACGATAACATCACTTTTTCATGGATCGAGATGACTGTTTATAACAAATTAAAAATTGCCATTTTAGCCATCATTTCTTCACAACACCTTTATGCAATTACACTTGATCCAATTCAAATCCAGTCTGCACCCGGCGAACTTTTGTATGCAGAAATGAGCTTTCATCAGGCAGATGCCAACTCCAAATTAGATGTGAGTTTAGCAACGCCTGAAGATTTACTGATGCTTGGCGCTGCACACCAGCCACCATCCAGCCTGAATTTTTTTACCCGTCGAAACAACCAAGGTGAAGGGGTTATCGTCATTACTTCATCCCGTCCAATAACGGATGCTGAGCTAAATATTATTTTAAAAATTCAGGAAGACGGTGCATCTCATCTAAAGCATATTCGCCAACCCATGCGTCAAATTGCCAAAGCACCGATCGCAAAGAATGCCAATGAACAATCATTGACACCCAAATTTATTGTCAGTGAAAAAGATATCGCTTTAAACCTACCTGAAAGTACCCGCTTTAATGTTGCGAATCCAAATCCGCAGCCACAGAATTTAAAACAAGAAACGCTGTTGAATGCACCTTTTACGCTGCCACCTGTGTTAGAAACATCAAAACCAAATTCGACAGCAACAGCCGCCAGTGCAGTTGCAATTGCTGCACCAGTTAAAGTAGAGGCTGTAACCACTGCTGCTCCCCCATCACAGCCCGTAACACCCGTCGCTGATACTGTAAAACAGCCGCTAGCGGCAACTCCAATGAAACAGGAAGATACTCAAACTGCGAATGCGACGACCAGCACCAAGCAAAATGCAGCATTGGATGAGGAATTAAAAGTAGCTGAGCTTAAACCGATCGAAACCAAAGAAAAAACTAAAACACAGGAACAAGTTCAAGAAACGGTTCAGGCCACCAAGAAAAAGCCTGCTACAAATTCAGCGCCAAACAATGACAAGCCTCAACAGCATTTGGTGCAACGCAATGAATCTTTATGGAGTATTGCGCAACGCATTGCGGGACAAACACAACAGCCTGTTGCTCAGGTCATGAATCAGATTAAAGCACAAAATGAACACGCCTTTATTGGGGGAAATGCCAATCGACTCAGACAAGGCTCTCATTTAAACTTTAATCTTACAGCAACGTCCGTACAGCAAAATAAAAATACCCAGCAAATTGCGGCGCAAACACAACGTCCGACCACTGGAAAAACGAAATATCGTTTGCAACAAGCTGAAATGTCTCTGGTGGCTGAAAGTCATCAAGATTCCAGTACAGGAAGTGCCAAGAAAGACACATTACAGCAAAAAACCAGTGCTGACTTATCATTAAAAGTTATGACAGCACGAGAAAAAACCGTTACATTACAAAGAAACGTAACACAGTTAGAATTGGCACTACGTCACAAGGAACAACGTATTCAGCTGTTGAATGCACGGCTTGCCGAACTGCAAGATCAGTTGAAAGCGCAACAGGACACTAAAAAGCCAACACGCTAGGTTGCGAGAATATTCTCATAAATTTGCATAAAAGCGGCTCTATCTTTAAGGGGTATAGATCATGTCAACTATAATCATTGTACTGCTGGTCATTGTACTGATTGTCGCCATCGTTTTAAAAAAACGTGAAAGCAATCAAGCCAATGCTGCACCGAAAAAAGGTGCCAGCAAAACGGCAAAAAAAGCAGCGACACGATCTGCTTCACGAACCACATTAGTCCGTGAGGAACAGGAATATGCCCCTCCAACCACGACTGAAATTTCTGAAAGTTTGCGCCAGAAACTTGAACAACAAATTCAAAACGGTAATTTCCAGTCTGCCGAAGCACAAATCAATCAGGCCCTAAAGCAAGATAACGCTCAACACGAACTGTATCTGTATTTACTTGATATTCATTTAAAGCAAAAAGATGATTTGGCAATTGATCAATTGATCAAACATATTCATGCCTTGAAACTTGAAGATATTGCACAAGCAGCTGAAGCTAAACATCGTGAATACGAACAAAACAAACAACCTGATTCCATTGATTTTAATTTAGCATCTCATCATTTTCAGCAACCATCTGCAGCTGCTGAGCCCCAAATTCAAAATAATGTTGCGGACTTTGATGCACTGGTTCAAGCCCCAGCAGCACAATCATTTGATGACTTGCAGTCTGAATATGCAGCACCTGCAGAAGAAACCAAACCTGTAGAGGCAGCGCCTGAAATTCAGCCTTTAGACTTTAATTTCTCCTTTGAGCAGAAGCCAACTCCTGAAGCTGCACCTGCCCCAGTTGAAGCACCTGAGAGCAAAGAACAGCCTCCACTTGAGTTTTCATTTAACTTAGAACCAACAACGCCGCCAAGTATTGAAGAAGCAAAAGTTGAAGAGGCAAAACCAGCGCTTGACTTTAACTTTACCAATTTAGAAGTTGCGTCTCAACCGATTGAAGAAAAAGCACCTGTAGAAGAAACGGCACCAAGCCTAGATTTTAACTTTGAACCTACTGTAGCAAAAACTGAACAACCTACGTCACTTGAAACCGCAGCGTTTTCATTTGATGTTGCTGAACCTGCCGCAGTTGAAACACCACCTGAGCCGATCGCTCCTGTTACTGCACCGTCAGCAACGATTGCGATTCATGACCCATTGGTACAGTCTTTCCCTGATCTACAACAGCTTGATGAAGCCCAACTGAATTTAGAGCTTGCAGAGCAGTATATTGAACTAGGTGCCTATGATTCTGCACGTGAGTTGTTAAAAAACAATCAGGCATTCAATGCAGAACAACAGCAACGTTCAGAAAATTTACTGAATAAAATAGCTTCCTGAATTTGATCAGTCTAATATAAGCAGTCTCTCAGACTGCTTTTTTTATGATGAAAACAATCGCTTTAATTTATATGGGTGGGACGTTTGGTTGTATTGGCGAACCCTTGATGCCAATGCCTGAACAGGATTTTTTGCCTTTATTAGCGAAGGTGATTCCAGCACATTTACAGGTTGAATGTTTTGCTGCGCCCAGCATTAAAGACAGCAGTGCCTGTACCGCAACCGATTGGTTGCAATTGGTACAACAAATCCAACAATTACAACTCAATGGCTTTCAGCATTTTGTCATCATTCATGGGACAGACACCTTAAGCTATGCTGCTGCAACACTGGCACGTTTTTTAGGCCATTCTTGCCATGCCATCATTACGGGCAGCCAATACCCATTATTGAATATTGAAGGCAACGATACCCGTGAATTCACCGATGCAATTGGTAATCTGTATTTAGCACTGGAGCAAGTGCTTGCCTTACCGAGTGGTGTTTATCTTGCCTTCCATGAGCAAGTCTTTCATGCACAAAGTACTTTAAAAGCCCATACCACTGAATTAGATGCTTTTGTTGGCATCAAAGCAGACCAGCGCTGTGACACCACTGCAGATGCGCTTATTGTCCAAAATCAACAGATTGATCAAGCCGCTCAACTCAGTATCTTGAATTTGATGTTGCAGCCGATTGCGAAACAACAATTTATTTTGCAGTTAAACAATCTTCTGCTTAGCCCACCCGATTTTTTGATTCTGCAAGGCTTTGGTACTGGCAATATTGCTGTGAATGATGAAATTCTGGCACTGTTTGAACAACTTTATCAGAAACAATGTTTGCCGATTATTAGTACGCAAGTGACCTTTGGGCAAATTGACCAACGCTATGCTGTCAGTTCATGGATTCAATCCGCCAAAGTTTTAGTCAATGATTGTCATAGCCATGCCGATTTATATGCAAAAGTCTTGCAAATGTATTTAAAATATCCGACCCACGAACAGTGGTTCGAACATTGGCATCAACATTAATTCTGAGGTTAGAACATGCAACGTTATGCAATCGGTATTGAATTTTGCGGTACTCAATACCGTGGTTGGCAAACCCAACAGGCTGGCGTTATCACTGTTCAGGAAACCCTAGAAAAAGTGCTGAGTCGTATTGCCAATCAACCGATTATGTTGCATGGTGCTGGACGAACGGATGCTGGTGTACATGCGACCAATATGGTGGCGCATTTCGACACTGAAGCTATTCGCCCAGAGCAAGGCTGGATTCGTGGTGCCAACAGTCAACTGCCCAAAGATATTTCAATCCAATGGATTAAATGCATGGATGAAAATTTTCATGCACGCTTTAAAGCAGTGGCCCGCCGTTACCGCTATGTGGTGTATAACGCTCCGACTCGCCCAGCCTTACTACATAAGCAGGTCACCCATCTTTATCAAACCCTTGATGTGCAAAAGATGATTGCCGCGGCAGCAAAATTTGAGGGTACGCATAATTTTGAAACTTTCCGCGCCGCAGCCTGTCAATCCAATCAGCCAGTACGCCACGTAAAACACTGCCGCCTATTTGAACATGGGCGCTATCTGGTCTTAGACATTCAGGCAGATGGCTTCTTGCACCATATGGTGCGTAATATCATGGGCTGCCTGCTTGAAATTGGGCAAGGTCTGTATGAAATCGATCATATTGATACCATGTTTGCCGCAGAAGATCGTACCGCTGCAGGTATTACCGCGCCACCTGATGGTTTATATTTTATTCAGTCTTATTATCCTGATGAATTCGACTTACCTCAGCTACCTTTAGGGCCACACTGGTTGAATTTAGCTGAATAATAAAAGGCCTTATCACTGTGATAAGGCCTTTTTTATTTGCAACCAATTAACGTTGTTTACGCTTACGATATTCAACAGGCGTTTCATTGGTCCAGCGCTTAAAGGCGCGATAGAAGGTACTTGGTTCAGAGAAACCCGTTAAATACACAATACGTTCTACACTTTCATTGGTATTTGCTAATAGCTTTTTCGCTAAACGGCAACGATAATCCGAAAGAATTTGCTGGAAGCTGGTATTGGCTTCGCTGAGCTGGGTTCTTAAACGACGTGGCGTGATATTCAACTGTGCCGCCACTGTCTCCAATGTGGTTTCACCACTTTCAAGAGTTGAACCAATGGCACGGCGCACTTCACCCACTAAATCATAACGTGCTAGTTCTTGTAATTTTTCAATCGCCAATTGCTCATGCAATTGCAATAACTCAGGTTCTGCTTGCCATAACGGATAATCCAGTACAGCGGCATCAAAATAAAGACGGGTTTCTTTTTGCCCCAGGCTCACTGGACAACCATAGACTCTAAAGTATTCGTCATCAGCAGCACCCTCATTGAAGTTAAAATCAATATAAATTGGGTGAAACTGACCTTCAGTAATAAATTTAAAGAAACGTAAAATGCCTGACATGGCACATTCAGAGAAATGACGGTTAACTAAATTATCTGGCCAATACTGTTCGCCATTGCTTAAATAGCAGCGACCATCTTCAATCACCAGTTTGGCGTCAAAAGCATCACTGATCAGACGTTGATAGGCCAAAGCACGCTTCAAGCCTTCGCCAAAGGTTTCACTGCTGATAAAGAGATGTTCAATGACTTGACCACGATATAACGGTAAATGCTCACCCAGATGTAGCCCAATATCAGGATCATTACTGACATCCTGTGCAGCAATCCAAAATGCATTTTGTGCACTTAACGGCGTTCTTGCATTGGTATCCACCTGATTTAATGCTACACCGGCCTTTGTTAAAATCTCTTCAGTTGGTAATCCTGCTTTACGAATTGCCTGATAACCAAAGCGCAATACAACTGATGCATCTGTTAGCTGACCCACGCAGTGCCCTTCCCTGTAGATACGTTATTATGACAATGAACAACAATTTTAGATTAACGTTGATTGACCAAACTGACAACAATATTCTGCTTATTTTGTTAAAAAAATTCCAAGATTGTCTGACAGTTTCTTTCGGTTAATATCTGACAGCCTCTCACCGACTTGATCTTGTAAATTTTAAATAAATTGACTATAATTTGCGCCTTCCCAATTTGATCTCAGGTAGGCTATGGCCAATAAAGAGGAACTCATTGAGTTCGAAGGCGTTGTCACCGAAACGCTTCCTAATACGATGTTCCGTGTACGTTTAGAAAACGGTCACGAAGTTATTGCTCACATTTCTGGTAAAATGCGTAAACACTATATTCGTATTTTGACAGGTGACAGTGTTAAAGTTGAAATGACGCCTTATGATTTGACGAAGGGTCGTATCACTTATCGTGCACGCTAAGTCAGATTAGTGAATGCAAAAAAGCCACATTATGTGGCTTTTTTTATTATTCATGCGAACGTTTATTCACTCAGGCGTGTCGTTTTACAGCCCACTGTCTGACATTCACGGATACGTTCTTGCAGCCAGTTGTTGCGTTCTTGCGTTGCATTCAATTGGCATTGCACATAAACCGTACTTTTGGAGTCATCACTACACTCTGCATCACGATGGCGAATCCACGCCAGTTGTGATTTTTTCAAAATTTTTTGTTGTGTATCACTCAGTTGTTTGCGTAATTGCTGATAGTTTTTATTTAAATCAGCATCTGCACTAGCAAAAATTTTATTGGTGCAGTAGATATCATCATAAGTATTACGGGCATTTTCGCAGTTATCAGCATAGCTCAAAGTTGCCATTGCCCCACAGATCAAGCCAAATATTATTTTGCGCATGAAGTTGTCCAAATCGCTTAATTATCATCATTATCTAAGCATATTTTTCTGGGCTTGAACATTGCCCAAAAGTAGACAAGATTGTATCTTTTTAGCAATTCACAGAAATGCTCTCGACACTCCTGCACTTTTGCCATTGAATAAAAAAAGATCAAAAAGATAAAGGATGATCATAATGAAAAATTATAAGTATCTGTTGTTCTGTACACTTCTCGGTTTACAAGCTTGTGCGACATCAAAGCAGCCAAATATAAGCCTGCCCGACTATCTAAAGCCGTTTATTGGGCAATCTGCGAACACCATCCAGCAACAGCTCGACTTAAAACCCTTAGGTTTCCAAACATTGGCCCGACCAGTTAAGCAAAATAATCAACTGATTTATACCGTGATTCGTCCCATCCGTATCCCAATTCCGATAGCACAATCAACCGAACTTGGCGCTCAGAATATTCCGATTCAAAGTGCTGGCAATGCAGGCAGTGCTTATGATCTGAACTTAAAATGCCATATTATTTTTGAGCTTGATCAGCAACAAATCGCACGATCTATTCGTTATGAAGGTAAAGCCTGCTAATCAAAGCAATAAAAAAACGCAGCTATTGCTGCGTTTTTTTATAGACTTCAGTGCTTAGTTTAATGCTGCAACCACAGCTTCACCCATCGCATCTGTCCCGACTTTGTTCATGCCTTCAGACATAATATCGGCGGTACGTAAACCTTGGTCTAAAACTTGACCGACCGCATCTTCAATTGCTTTTGCAGCCGCTTCCTCACGGAAGGTATAGCGCAGCATCATCGCCACTGAAAGCACCGTCGCCAATGGATTGGCAATATTTTGACCTGCGATATCTGGCGCAGAACCATGACATGGTTCATACATGCCTTTGCCATTTTCATCTAAAGACGCCGATGGCAACATCCCAATCGAACCGGTCAACATCGCTGCTTCGTCAGACAAGATATCACCAAATAAATTGCCTGTGACGATGACATCAAATTGCTTTGGTGCACGCACCAATTGCATTGCCGCATTATCCACATACATATGCGATAACTGGATATTTGAATACTGTGCTTGCTGTAGGTCAGTGACGGTTTGCTTCCACAACTCAGTTACTTCAAGAACGTTGGCCTTATCCACCGAACAGACCTTGCCACCACGCAATCCAGCCAACTCAAAAGCGACTTTGGCGATACGTTTGATTTCACTTTCTGAATAGACGTCAGTGTTATAGCCTTGTTTCTCACCATTTTCGAGTTCACGAATACCACGTGGTTGACCAAAATAGATCCCCCCCGTTAATTCACGAACAATCAGAATATCAAGGCCAGCAACGATTTCAGGTTTTAAGCTCGATGCATCTGCCAATTGTGGATACAAAATCGCAGGGCGTAAATTGGCAAATAGATTGAGTTCACTACGAATTTTTAACAAACCGCGTTCGGGACGGATTGAACGCTCAATGCTATCCCACTTCGGACCACCAACCGCACCCAATAAAATCGCATCGGCTTTTTTCGCCTGTTCGCTGGTCACAGCAGGATAGGGTTCGCCATGTGTATCAATTGCAGAACCACCAAGCAAACCATGTTCCCATGTCAAAGCTAAATTAAATTTATCATTGACCTTGGTTAAAACCTTTTCAGCAGCAGCTACGATTTCAGGACCAATGCCATCACCCGCTAAAATTAAAATATGCTTAGACATCTATTCTTCTTCCAATTTTCCTATGTGCAGCGATAACACTGCGAGCCAATTAAACCTTTTTCTCAACAAACTCACCTAAACCGGTACTGACGTCAAATGGACGGCAGAAACGGCGAATGGTGTGTTGCTCTTGCTGTAAATCCACACACAATGGATCAGGTACGGAAACATTAAGCAAACTACCTGAACGACGTGTTCGATCTCGGTACATTTTAAAGGTATAGCGCACATGCGGTTTAAATGCATGAATCACATGGAAAGTTTCGGAACGGTCAGGAGAAATAGGATAGAAGCGAATCACGACTTCGTATTGCTTGGCTGGCACACTTAAATAGACCTGCTGTTTGCGGCTAAATACTGAGCCATGTAAGCGTACAATACCGCGTTCCATTGCCTTTTGGCTAATCCGATGAGTCTTTGCATCAATGACATCGATATCACCAATACGTTCAAACTCACAATTCTCAACACCTGAACAATATAAAGTTGTGTTGTCCGCCTTACTTTCCAATGTGTTCTGTGCAATACGAACTTGATCCACCACATTGGGTGCATTTTGACACGCAGTCAAAGTCGTAACAGCGCCTAGACACAGTAAAATACTGCGAGCGAGTCTTCTTTTCATTATTCAAGCCCAGTCCTCATGTCTTGTAACAT
Organism: Acinetobacter sp. ESBL14; assembly: GCF_036668815.1. Lineage (NCBI taxonomy): Bacteria > Pseudomonadati > Pseudomonadota > Gammaproteobacteria > Moraxellales > Moraxellaceae > Acinetobacter > Acinetobacter sp. ESBL14. The sequence continues at coordinate 267,689 of NZ_JAZEVS010000005.1, read as the reverse complement.
GTAAGCAAAATATTATCCGCTAGCATGTTAACAAGAGTTCAATCTCTGCGCTACGCCTATGTTAAAAATGTCTAAAACCTAGTGTAATTTCCCTGATCCAAACCTAGGCTTGGATCTCTTGAAACACCCATGGACGTGCTTGTTTCGCCTTTGCTTCAAAAGCACGAATATCATCTGCCACTTGTAAAGTTAAACCGATATCATCCAAACCATTCAATAAACAGTGCTTACGGAATGGATCAATTTCAAATTTAAATGCTTCACCCGTTGGGGTTCGAACTTCCTGAGCCTCTAAATCAATTGTTAACTGATAGCCCTCATTCTCAGCACATTCCTTAAATAACTGATCCACCACCTGTTCAGATAAAATCACAGGTAACATGCCATTTTTAAAACAGTTATTAAAGAAAATATCAGCAAAGCTTGGCGCAATGACGGTACGGAAACCATATTCATTCAATGCCCACGGCGCATGCTCACGGCTAGAGCCACAACCAAAATTGGTCCGTGCCAATAAAATACTTGAACCTTGATAACGCGGTTGATTTAACACGAAGTCAGGATTCTTTGGGCGTTTACTAATATCTTGACCTAAATAACCTTCATCCAAATAACGCAATTCATCAAATAAGTTATCGCCAAACCCTGTACGTTTAATCGACTTTAAAAACTGTTTTGGAATGATTAAATCGGTATCGACATTGGCACGATCTAAAGGCCCAACAATACCTTGCTCTACAGTATATTTTTCCATGCTTGTGCTCCTTTAGAATGAACGAACATCAACAAAATGACCTGCAATCGCGGCTGCGGCTGCCATCGCTGGGCTGACCAAATGGGTACGTCCGCCGTTACCTTGACGACCTTCAAAATTACGGTTTGAGGTCGAAGCACAATGCTCGCCCGGCTGTAATTTATCTGCATTCATTGCTAAGCACATCGAACAACCTGGTTCGCGCCATTCAAAACCTGCTGCCAAGAAGATTTGATCTAAACCTTCTTGTTCGGCTTGCTGTTTTACCAAGCCCGAACCTGGCACGATCATCGCCTGCTTGATGCTCGACGCAACCTTACGGCCTTTTACCACATCGGCTGCTGCACGAATATCTTCAATCCGCGAGTTGGTACATGAACCAATGAAAACGCGGTCTAACTGAATATCAGCCAAAGCTTGACCTGCAGTTAAGCCCATATATTGATACGCACGGGTCCAGTCATTGCGTTGTACATCATCTTTGGCTTGTTCTAAAGTCGGTACTGCTTGTGAAACAGGAATCACCATTTCAGGAGAAGTTCCCCAAGACACTTGTGGCTCAATCTCTGCACCATTCAAAACCACCACCGCATCAAATACGGCATCTTCGTCTGAATGTAAGGTATTCCAGTATTCAACCGCTTGATCCCACTGTTCACCTTTTGGTGCATAGTTACGATCTTTGACATAGGCAATAGTTTTATCATCGACTGCAACCATACCCACTCGAGCACCCGCTTCGATCGCCATATTACATACAGTCATACGACCTTCAATCGACATATCACGGAACACTTGGCCACCAAACTCAATGGCATAACCTGTACCGCCCGCAGTCCCAATTTTGCCAATAATAGCTAACACCACATCTTTTGAAGTGACACCAGTACCTAATACGCCATCAACACGCACCAACATGTTTTTCGACTTCTTCTGTACCAAACACTGCGTTGCCAACACATGTTCCACCTCTGACGTCCCGATACCATGTGCCAAACAGCCAAAAGCACCATGTGTCGCTGTATGCGAGTCACCACAGACCACGGTCATTCCCGGCAAAGTTAAACCTTGTTCTGGGCCAACCACGTGGGCAATACCTTGACGGATATCATTAATCCCGAACTCAACGATATTAAAGCTTTTACAGTTGTCATCTAAGGTTTGTACCTGAATACGAGAGGTATCATCTTCAATCCCTGCGATGCCCTGTTCACGCTCTTTTTTAGAGGTTGGTACGTTATGGTCAGGTGTTGCAACGTTAGCACTTAAACGCCAAGGTTGGCGATCGGCAAGCTGTAAGCCTTCGAAAGCCTGAGGGCTGGTCACTTCATGTAATAAATGGCGGTCGATATAAATTAAGCTCGAACCATCATCGCGTTGTTTTACTAAATGGTCATCCCATAATTTGTCATATAATGTTTTGCCTGCCATGTCGTCGCCCTCCATCGTGCTTGCCATTGGTCTGGGTATTTTTGATCTTAAATTGATTATAGCGATGCTTTCACATAAATCTAATTTATCATTTTTATAAATTAACAAACTTTTAGGAATGATTTTCAATTCCCTTGATAAACTTAATGTACTTTATAAGATACGAATACCTTTTGAATAATTCATAAAATAGCTATCCGCAAAATAACTAATTTTATATAATATTTCACAAATATATAAAACAACTCATACCTTAGGATACAAAATCAATGCAGAAAGTGATATTCCCATCTATTCTTATCTTTATAGCTCTATTAACTGGATGTGCAAGCACCCAAACCCAAAAACTGAATATAAATGCTGTAAAAGCATCAAATCCAACATCCGTGATTATCTCTAAACGAGAGAAACCACCTTTCCTTGCAACTACAGCATTAAATGTACAGTTTGCTCTTCTTGGAGTGGCTGCTCAGATATCTAGTGGTAACAAGATCATTAACGAAAATCAGGTAGAAGATCCCTCAATCTATATCGCTAACGAGCTATCGAAAACACTAGAGAGTCAGCTAGGGATAACGAATATCACAACAAGCACATCTAAAACTACAACGAATAATGTTAAGACACTTGCTGAACAATACAAAGGCGCAGATCTTTTACTCGACGTCCAAACCACACACTGGCAGTCTATTTACTACATTTCAGATTGGAATAACTATAAAGTTTTATACGCTGCAAAACTAAGATTGATTGATACGAAGAATCAAAAAGTCCTTGCTGAAAGCAGTTGTTCAAAAAACCAAGACGACAAAGAGAACTCACCATCTTATGACCAGTTAATTGCTAATAATGCTGCTGTATTAAAGGCCGCACTTAAATCACATGCAGATGCCTGTATCAGCGAGTTTAAAACAAATGCTTTAAGCTCAATCTAAAATTTCATATTAACGCTAGCCCAAAGCACTCGTTTGGGTTAGCCTGATACAGATAGAATCCCCCTTAACTGAATGATCATCCTATAACTTGTCATACAAAGTTTTATCTGTTTGAGTCTTGCCAGCCATATCGTCACCCTCCACCGTGCTTGCCATTGGTCTGAGTATTTTGATCTTAAATTGATTATAGCAATCGCTTCACATAAATCTAATTTATCATTTTTATAAATTAATAAACTTTTAGGAATGATAAATTGAAATTTTAGATCTTGATCATCTCATTAAATAAAAAAAATTTAAATCATCTTCGCTGAGCACATTTCATACGTGCTCTGGTTTTGAGCTACTTATTTAAATGAATCATTTCACGATTTATAAATCCAATCGTCCTAAATTGAAATTTCTTTTTTACATTTTATTCGATAATGATTATTATTTACATTAATAGAGCTTCTTAAGGGCATTCCCATGACTCGTATTCAAAAATTTGTACATAACAATCGTCGAACTTTTAAAAAAACTTTAAGTTATTATATTGTACATATTAGTGTGGCAATGATGGTTGCTTATGTGATTACAGGAAACTTTTGGATTGCAGCAACCTTAAGTTTGCTTGAACCAACAGTACAAGCCTTTGCTTTTTTCTTTCATGAGAAAATTTGGAATCATTTCGAATTTAAATTAAATAAAGATACTCAACAGCTTTAAAATTTCTTTGGATACTTTTGTATGAATCTCGCTGCTTTTGAAGCATTTGTTAAAGTCATGGAAACCGGTTCAATTTCTATCGCAGCAGAACAATTATTTATTACCCAACCCGCAGTCACGAAGCGGATTCATAGCCTAGAAGACTACTTCGGGGTCAAACTGTTTGAATCAGCCGGGCGGGGCATTCAACCTACTCATGCCGCACATTCTCTATTACCTAAAGTCCGAACTTGGCTGAATGAATTAGGGGAAATTCATCATACCTTGAGTCATGAACAAGCGCAGGTGCAAGGCCGTTTAAAGATTGGCACCAGTCATCATATTGGTTTACATCATTTGGCTGAACCGCTGAAGAACTTTGTGCAGCATTATCCCCAAGTGACCTTGGATGTGCATTTTGTCGATTCAGAACAAGCACATGAACTGGTTCTGGCCGGTGAACTGGAACTGGCATTTTTAACCCTACCGCCCGTTGGGGATGATCGTCTGAATTATGTGACCATCTGGAATGATCCATTGGTGTTTGTGGCTGCGCCCTTCCATCCTTTGTCACAACACCCCCAACTCAAACTTGAAGACCTGATTAGCTACCCAAGTTTGTTACCTGCTGCACAAACCTATACCAGTCAAATCACTTTGTCTGAATTTGAACGAAATGGCTTAAAACCGAAAATCACCATGAGCAACAATCCCTTGGAATCCATTCGAATGTTGGTCTCGATTGGTCTCGGCTGGTCAGTGTTGCCAAAAACCTTAGTCAATCAGGATTTAAAACAACTCGATTTAAAACTAGATATGCAACGTCAACTGGGTATGGTTTGGCATCCTGCACGAATTCAGTCTAAAGCGGCTGAAGAACTGATCCGTATGATGCATGTCGGTTAATTTCAGGATTAGTCTCCCCCACCACCACCACAACTGCTGCAACTACTACAGCTATTGCTGCTACTGCTGCAGCTTGACGAGGATGACGAAGATTGTGCTTGCAGGTATTGCGCATAATCCTTGGTCATCAATTCAATATTAAAATACTGTCCATCCTGCCAATTTAAAGCTTGATCAATCGCAAACAGTCTCGGTAATAGCGTGGTATTTCTTGGCTGATAGGCATGTAAACCGCAACTGTTCCGCCACGCGGCGAATAACTGTTGTGTTTGCTGTGTGGACGTTGTGCTCGCATCATAGGGGTTATGATGGAGCTGTCGACCAATAAGCTGTTCACACAAGTCTTGATACTGTTTTGGAAATTCCAGCATGACATGCCATAGGCTATCCACGGCATGTGAAGGCATGGCATAGGCCTGTTTTTGCATGACATGCAAAGCCAAGTAGTCCTTAAATCCAGCTTCGATCAATTGTCGTTGTTTTAGACCCAGTTCTGGATAATAGAATCTGAATTTATTCCAAAAAACTGGATCGAATTTGAATTGCTCAATCTTTTGTAATTTTTTAGATTTAGAACGCGCAATCAAGGCAAGATTCAGCACAATCACTGACCATAGAAAGGGCAAGATCACCCAAGCAGTAAACAGCTGTTGCTGCCAACTGTACATCAAAATCAAAAGCAAGATCGGGAGCGCGATCCATCGCATTTTGATCATCGGTTGTTGTCGTTTTAATTGCAATAATGTATCGAGCAAGATGGAAGTCTGAGCTTCCTGATTTATTTTTATTTTCATGGTTTGATCTTAAAAATAAATGATGACAGTAATATGACAAAAGAACCTCCCCAAAGGGAGGTTGAAGCAGACTTATCCAATCTGCAATAAACGGCGAATTTGCTGGGTCATCTGAGCGACATCTAAGAGATGATGCGGAATGGTCATCGACAATAATTGATCTGAGCGGAAACGGCGGTCAATCTCAAGCATGACATGGGTTTGATGCGCTTCAGCAACAAAAGACACTTCAACCTCATTAAAGCCACTGAACATAGTTGAAGATACAAACTCTAGTTCTTGGTAGCAGCCAATCGTCGATCTAAAGTGATGCGCTGTGAGTTGCCCTTTTTCGACATCCACCGTCGATAAAACAAATCCACATTGCTGCATCGCTTGTAAAAACATTTGCATGGCGGGTGTTGGCAAGATTCTTAAATAATCACGATCCGTTGCGTCTACGCCCCAATCCACATCCAGACGGGTATTGATCCAGACCCGTGTTGCATTACGGCGGCAAGCAACTTCGGTGATTGGTGTTTCATGCGGGATTTCCATGGTAAAAGGAACATGGTGTGATTGATTTGCCGGCAATGAAAAATTAGAACTGATTAACCACTGATCCAAAACCAACGGTTGATTAAATTCATGATCACCAGACTCGACCTCCGCCATGGTCATCAGTTGCAAATACAGACCTTTTATATCTTTATCGGTTGAGCCACCTTTAAAGTTAATCTCACCGCGTAGCGTCTCTCCTGCCTGTAAAGTCGAATTAAATAAACGGGTTTCAACAGTGACACCTTGCAGGCCCAAGCCTGACATAATTTTACTAAACATTTTTCTCTTTTTCTCTCAAATCAAGACTATTCTTCTATCTGTTCTAACAGGCCTATGATTAAAGGACATCATCGCCAGCGAGCTGAATCTTAGCATCTGCTACCGCATTCATAAATTGCTGATAGTCATTGAAATTACGTTCAGCTGACTGGGTCGCATAATCCTGTAAAACTTCAACGATGGTACTGCCTTCACCTAAATATCCCATCAATACATCCGCATTGCCGGCTTTGGCATGTGCATGGGCTAAAGCGAGACCACAGCTTTCCGCATATTCATAAAAATATTCATCATCCATATCAGTAAGATCAACCGAAATTTTCATATCTCGTAACTGACGCACATGGAAATCTTGATTTAAGCTGGAAAAGCCCAAGAAAATATCACTAGCCGCTTGCATCAATTGCTGTCCATGAATCACTCGCTCGCCTTCATGCTCAACCTTATCTTTAAATAGCGGACTCAGAATTGAAGGGTTGGCTTCTTTCATTTGTAAAATCAATGGTTCACGGTCTGCATCTTCAAATAAGGCAATCGCTGAACGGGTTCCGACACTACCGACCCCCACCACTTTCAGCGCTACATCGGTCCGTTGATAACGATCAAACAACACCTGTCGATCAAATTTCAATGAATCTCGATATCGTAGAAAGAATTCATCGACCTGCTGAGCAAAAGGTTCATCGGCTTTGGGATGCCACAGCAAAGGAGCATCATCAATAAAATGTCTAAACCCAGTTTCAGCATCTTGTTGAGTGAGCTTTGGTAATACTGAATGCGCATTACGTTTTTGAGCTGAATCTAAATGCTTGGCGCGTTTCTTCCTGAGTTTTCGGCATTCCGTGTTCTCTAATAAAGTCGTGGCATCGACCTTTTCATACCAAACTTGCAATGGTGATAAGGCCATATTTTCAAGCAAGTGTTTGCGGTAGCTATTCAGCATGGTTTTAATGGCTTTTAAACCACTGCGCTCTCCCAAGCCAATGTCTTTGGCCGCAATCACAAAACTGGTCACCAGACGTTTTAAATCCCACTCAAATGGCGCAACCAAGGTCTCATCAAAGTCATTGATACCGAATAACAGGTTACGTTCAGGACTGGCAAAACCGCCAAAGTTACTTAAATGGCAATCGCCACAAATTTGCTGAAACAAGCCAGAATTGTATTGTTCCCATGCTTGGTCAAACAGCATCAATGCAGGCATTCCACGATAGAACGTAAATGGCGAGACACTCATCCGCTTGGCACGAATCGGCTGTAATTGTGCTAGGCGTCCTTGATTGCTCCAATCATAAAGTGTTAACGCCGTGGTACCTTTGGGGCGTACTGAAAGTTGAGCCAAGTTTTCACGTGGAACTTTTTTTCGTTGTGTCTTACCTAATTGAAAGCCTTCGCTTTTGCTCAATAGCTTGCCTTGATAACGATGTCGTGTGAGATCAATACTCTCTGCGGTCCAGAGTTGTTTTGGTAATTTTATTTGTTGTTTTGGCATAACACCCCCTATAAATCCAGTAGTGTTATAGCAATAATTTGAGTGAATACGATAATAATTTTTTTTAATTCGATTTAGAACACTGCCAAATATTCCATTTCATCCGGACATATTTGGCAGCAAATCAAAACTTTAGATCGACCAGTCTTGAATGTCCCAAGCCTGTTCCTGCGCTAGCTTTTCTAAACGATCATCTGGATTGACCGCAATTGCATGGGTGGCATATTCCAGCAAGAAACGGTCGTTGATTGAATCAGAATAGGCCCATGACTCGGTCACGGAGCGACCAGCCAACCACTGATCCAGACGCGCAAGCTTGCCTTTTTGATAACACGGAATCCCTGTCACCTTGCCCGTATACTGTCCATCCACCACTTCTGCACTGGTGGCTATAATCTCGGTAATGCCAAATTCACGGAAAATCGGTGCGGTAATAAAGTCACTGGTGGCGGTGATGCCGACAATGGCATGACCAAGATCTTGATGTTTTTTAATCGCCTCAAAACCTTTAGGGCGCATTTGTGGACGAATCACCTTTTGCATAAACAACTGATGTAACTCAGTTAAATAGGCATTGTCGTGTTTGGTCAGAAATTCGAATACAAATTCATTATAGGCAATCGGGTCAAGCTGTCCCGCTTTATAGTCTTCATAAAACTTGTCATTCATTTGACGATGATGAACTGGATCAACCAAAGCCTCATTGACCAAAAACTCTCCCCAAGAATGGTCAGAATCGGTATTTAACAGCGTATGATCTAAATCAAACAAAGCCAATTGCATAGAATTTCTCGTTTAAACTGAAAATTAAGAAAAAAAATGTAAATCTATCTCCGCTAGTCGATAGAAATTCGTTAAGATCATAGCAATTTTTAAACATTTTACTTTGACCTTTTTCGAGTTGGACAAGAAGAGTGACTGTCCCCGAGATCAAAGTCAACGATATAGACAAAATTTAGGTAGCCAAATGATCGACTCAGAAGGTTTCCGACCCAACGTCGGGATCATTTTGGCAAACGATGACGGACAAGTTTTATGGGCAAAGCGCATTGGTCACAATGCTTGGCAATTTCCACAAGGAGGGATCCAATTTGGTGAAACCCCTGAGCAGGCACTTTTTCGTGAACTGAGAGAAGAAGTCGGTTTATTGCCCGAACACGTCCAAATTATAGCGCAAACAAAAGGTTGGCTGCGTTATCGTTTGCCACATCGGTACATTCGGTCAGATTCAGATCCGGTATGTATTGGACAAAAGCAAAAATGGTTTTTACTGAAGTTAACGGCATCGCCCCATCATATTCAGTTAAACCTATCAGACCCACCCGAGTTCGATGAATGGCAATGGGTGAGTTACTGGTACCCATTGGGTCAAGTGGTCAACTTCAAACGTGATGTTTACCGTAAAGCCATGATGGAATTATGTTTACAACTACCTCAGCGTTAATTGTCAAAGAATCATCACTTTAAGCAATGATTTTTGACAAGAGAGCTGTTATAACTAGGCCTATAACGATTCAATAAATTGGAGTAAACATCCATGTCAAACATGCAACTCGACACGCTTAGACGCATTGTGCAAGAAATCAATGCGTCCGTCAGTTTGCATGATTCCTTGGACATTATGGTCAATCATGTGGCCGATGCCATGCATGTCGATGTCTGTTCAATTTATTTATTGGACGAGCGTAATCGTCGCTACGTGTTAATGGCCTCTAAAGGATTAAAAGCTGAGGCAGTTGGCACCGTATCGCTCAGTGTCGGTGAAGGCTTGGTTGGCTTGGTGGGGCAACGTGAAGAAATTGTTAACTTAGACAATGCGCCCAAACACGAACGCTTTGCCTATTTGCCTGAAACAGGTGAAGAACTATTTAACTCCTTCCTTGGCGTTCCTGTCATGTATCGCCGTAAGGTGATGGGCGTATTAGTCGTTCAAAATAAAGAATCACAAGACTTCAGTGAAGCGGCGGAATCCTTTTTGGTGACTTTGTGTGCACAACTCTCAGGGGTAATCGCCCATGCACATGCGGTCGGCAATATTGATGTATTCCGTAAACCTAGCAACGGGCCAAGCTATAAAACCTTCCAAGGGGTATCGGGTGCTGGCGGTGTGGCTCTCGGTCGTGCCATCGTACTTTACCCCCCTGCTGATCTCGCTGCAATTCCTGATCGTGAAGCCGAGGACATCAGCGATGAATTGGAATTACTCGATCAAGCCATTGCAGCAGTACGTTTAGAGATACAATCGCTTGATGACAAAATGCAAGATTCACTGATGTCAGAAGAGCGTGCGCTGTTCAGCGTATTCTTGCGCATGTTAGATGAAAATGCCTTACCAAGCGAAATTAAAGACCATATTCGTGCAGGCAGTTGGGCACAAGGTGCTGTACGTAAAGTCATCGATAAACATGTGGCGCTGTTTGCACAAATGGAAGATGACTATCTGCGTGAACGTGTCTCTGATCTGAAAGATCTTGGCCGCCGAATCTTGGCTTGCTTGCAAGAAAATGATACCAGTCACCGTGAACTCAGCCCAGACAGCATTTTGATTGGCGAAGAGATCAGTACCGCAGCCTTGGTCGAATTACCCGTCGATAATATCGCAGCGATTGTCACTTCTGAAGGCGCTGCCAACTCGCACATGGTCATCGTTGCACGTGCTTTGGGCATTCCAACTGTGGTCGGGGTAACCGAATTACCGATTACCACACTCGATGATATCGAGATGATTGTAGATGCTTATCAAGGGCGTGTTTTCGTCAATCCACCACGTCGTCTACGTCAGCGCTATAAAGAAGTTCAAAAAGAAGAAGAGCAAATCGCCAAAGATTTGAAGCAATACGAAACCAAAGATGCAATTACCCCAGATGGTGTATCCATTCCTTTATTCGTCAATACCGGTTTGATGATTGATGTGGTTCGTGGTGTACAACGTGGCGCCAAAGGTGTGGGACTCTATCGTAGTGAAATTCCATTCATGCTACGTGAACGCTTCCCTGGTGAAGAAGAACAACGTGCCATTTACCGCCAACAGCTTAGCCATTTTGCCAACAAGCCTGTGATCATGCGTACCCTTGATATTGGTGCGGATAAAGACCTTCCTTATTTCAGTATTGAAGAAGAAAATTCGGCTTTGGGTTGGCGTGGCTTACGCTTTACGCTGGATCATCCTGAAATTTTTTCTGCACAAATTCGTGCCATGCTCAAAGCCAGTATTGGCCTAAATAATTTACACATTTTATTGCCGATGGTGACCAGCGTCAGTGAGGTTGAAGAAGTACTCTATCTCTTAGAACGTGACTGGATTGCAGTACAAGAAGAAGAGCAAGTCAAAATCACCAAACCGAAAATCGGCATCATGGTCGAAGTACCGAGTGTGCTGTTACAGATTGATGAATTTGCCGAACTGGTTGATTTCTTCTCGGTGGGTTCTAACGATTTAACCCAGTACTTATTGGCAGTCGATCGGAATAACCCACATGTCGCCAACGTTTATTCACATTTCCACCCATCAGTACTACGTGCCTTAAAGCGCTTAGTTGAAGATTGTCATATCCATCAAAAACCAGTTAGTGTTTGTGGTGAAATGGCGGGAGATCCGCTGTCGGCCATTCTATTGATGGCAATGGGCTTCAATACTTTATCGATGAGCTCAAGCAATATTCTGAGAGTCCGCAAAGCGATTTGCCATGTCCCAATGAGTGATGCCAAAAAACTCTTGGATGATGTACTGCAAATGAATAACCCACTGGTGATTAAAAGCTGGTTGGAACATTATTTCAAAACTCACGGCTTGGCGGATATGGTCAAATCCAATCGCATGCTCAATGTCTAAAATAGATATTTCGCTGTAAAACCAAGTATAAAAAAGGGCGACTCGTTCAACACCGTCGCCCTTTTCAATACATCTCTTTATTTTGCTGAACGCAGGTAAATCTGCTGTTTAGCACCATTCAAACTCACGCTTGGAAATTGACGATCATAATCAATCACGATGGCATCTTTACCTGTTAAATTTTTGGCATCTGATTCCCAAGTCACATAGTATTTGATTTTAGCATCATCACGGACTGGTGGCTGAATGCGCTGACGGTGATCCGCTGGGACGGTAAAATCAACGCTAAATGGTACTTGAGAGATTGCAACTTTTTTCTGTTGAATCAAGGTTGCTGGAACATCCGCGATCTGACTGTCCACGGCATATAAACTTACGGTGCCCTGTTGCGGAGTTACGGCATAACTACCTTGACCCACAAACTCAACCTTCAAGGAATTTGCTTTAGTCTCATCTTTTTGTGGCATGGAAGTACAACCTGCTAAAACAGTTAAAGACAACCCGAAACCTAATGCTAGTTTTTTCATTTTTTTAATCTCTTTAAAGATAATCCAAAATAACATAGCAAACGTTAAAATATGAAAGCTTTACATATTTTCTACTCAGCTTTCGATGTCAGAAACCCCAAGCAATTGATTAACTTTTATACACAACAAAAACCATAACAGAAACCGTTCTGGGCCTTTTTACATAACTCCAACAGGTAAAGGCGCTATTTTTCAGCAAAAATGGTGGCTCTCAAATTTAATTAATCTAGCGTCCGATTCAGTTTTCGTTAAAACCAAGCAAAGTAGTAAGTCTTTATTTTTAAATTATCTTTTATCTTTTTTTAACAATTTTTATATCCACAAATACGCAGCTCATGTTTAAGATTTAGACAGCTTCAATCGAATAAAGCATTTATAACATCAACTTTAATCCATTGGAAAAAAAGCTTTCATCAACCTAGAGTAAAAATACAAAGGATGTGAACTTGATCATTATAAATCGCACTTAGGCATCTGATATTTCGATACCCAATTTGCACATGAGACAGTTAAGCATTCATATCTTTGAACGGTCAAACAATTGAGGTGACCTAGCTCACAGGTCATCTTGATGGAGATAGAATATGAGCCAAGACGATAAAAAATGTCCTTATAGCCACTTAACCACTGATTTTGGTGCACCTGTGGTTGATAACCAAAATAGTATGACCGCTGGCGCTAGAGGACCGTTATTAGCCCAAGATTTATGGCTAAATGAAAAACTTGCCAACTTTGTCCGTGAAGTGATTCCTGAGCGCCGTATGCATGCTAAAGGTTCTGGTGCATTTGGTACATTCACCGTCACCCATGATATTACGCAATATACCCGCGCTAAAATCTTTAGCGAAATTGGTAAAAAAACCGAGATGTTCGCGCGCTTTACCACGGTTGCAGGTGAACGCGGTGCAGCAGATGCAGAACGAGACATTCGTGGTTTTGCTTTAAAATTTTATACCGAAGAAGGTAACTGGGATATGGTGGGAAATAACACCCCTGTATTCTTCTTGCGTGACCCGCGTAAATTCCCTGATTTAAATAAGGCCGTTAAGCGCGATCCTAAAACCAACCTACGTAGCGCAACCAATAACTGGGATTTCTGGACTTTACTACCCGAAGCGTTACATCAAGTGACCATCGTGATGTCTGATCGTGGTATTCCTGCAAGCTATCGTCATATGCATGGTTTTAGTAGCCATACCTACAGCTTCATTAATGCTGCCAATGAACGTTTCTGGGTAAAATTCCACTTTAGAACGCAACAAGGGATTAAAAACTTAACCGATGCAGAAGCTGGTGAATTGGTGGGTCAAGATCGTGAAAGTCATCAGCGTGATTTATTTGATGCGATTGAACGTCAAGACTATCCAAAATGGACGCTTTTCGTGCAAATCATGCCCGAGCAAGATGCCGAGAAAGTTCCGTATCACCCATTCGATCTAACCAAAGTATGGCCTCACGGTGATTATCCACTGATTGAAGTTGGTGAATTTGAACTAAATCGAAATTCTGAGAACTTCTTCTTGGATGTTGAACAATCTGCTTTTGCTCCAAGTAACCTAGTACCAGGCATTAGTGCTTCTCCAGACCGTATGTTACAGGCACGCCTGTTTAACTATGCCGATGCACAACGCTATCGCTTGGGTGTGAATTATCAACAAATTCCAGTCAATGCTGCACGCTGCCCTGTACATAGTAATCACCGTGATGGCCAAGGCCGTACCGATGCCAACTATGGCGGCTTACCACACTACGAACCAAACAGCTTTGGTCAATGGCAAGAGCAACCTCAGTACAAAGAACCGCCATTAAAAATTAATGGTGATGCTGATTTCTGGGATTACCGTGAAGATGATAATGACTACTTCAGCCAACCACGTGCCTTGTTCGAATTGATGACACCTGAACAACAAGATGCATTATTTGGTAATACGGCTCGTGCCATGGGTGATGCCTTAGACTTCATCAAGTATCGTCATATCCGTAATTGCTATGCTTGCCATCCTGCTTATGGTGAAGGTGTAGCGAAAGCATTAGGCATGACCGTTGCAGATGCTCAAGCTGCTCGTGAAACCGATCCAGCCCGTCATTTACCTAGTTTTCTGTAAACCTTAAATATTGAAATAAAAAGCCATCCTCGGATGGCTTTTTTAATGCAGTTGAGTGACAATTTATTCAACACCCAATTAGAACAATAAATATGCTGAAATCATTAGAACACCTAATCCAAAACCATGACATTATTCTGTTTGATGCAGAGTGCGTGCTATGCTCAGCTTGGGCAGATTTTATGATCAAGCATGATCCACACTGCCAATTCAAACTGGTCTCGGTGCAATCCAATCTGGGGCAGCAGTTATTAACGCGATATCACTTCCCAACTGACCAGATTGAAACCATCCTGTTACTAGAAAAAGGTCAATGCTATACCGAATCGACGGCCTTTCTTCGTATTATGCAGCGACTGAATTTCCCTTATCGCAGCTTGAAATATGCCCGTCTTGTGCCTCAAGCCATCCGAGATTTTGCTTATCGCCGTATCGCCTTAAATCGCTATCGCCTGTTTGGTAAAACTGAACAATGCTATGTCGTGACCCCAGATATTCAGCAGCATTTCCTCGTGGATGAAATTGTCACATGAACAGCGAAAACCAAACCATTCAGCAGATCTTAAGGTTTTCTCAGTGGGTGATTGCCAGCCTTTGGATGTATCAGGGCCTGATTCCCAAGTTAATTTTTCAGGTGCAAGATGAGCACTATGTTTGGCAGCAACTCAATATCGCTCCATCATATATTGCTTGGATGATTTCACTTTCAGGTCTCGCCGAAATCATTTTTGGTAGTCTTTTTTTATGGATGCAACATAAATATCTGCACGGGCTCAACATCATCAGCCTGATTGGCTTATTGATTGTCGTTTTAGTGATTTATCCAGACAAGATCTATCAGGCGTTCAATCCTGTGGTCATGAATATTGCATTGGCAAGTCTTTCGGTGATTTCACTGTGGTGTATCAAAGCACTACAAAACGCTAAGCCCGAATAAAGTGCCCTTCACGAATACAATAAAATGGATTCACCAATTTTGAAGACGATTTCATGGCTTGCTGCAGTTCATGTTCAGGCGCATCACGATCTTCATCCGTAAGCTGGAAGGTACGGTAATGTATCGCCAAAGAACGATGGGCATGCAGATCTAAATGGGCATGAAAAGCATCTTGCGGATTCATATGCACATAACGCATCAGCAAGCGTGGCTCATATGCTCCGATCGGCAATAACGCCACTCGCGCGTCACCATAACGTTCATGGATCTGTTTAAAGTGGGTGGAATAGCCGGTATCACCCGCAAAGAAACAATGGCCTGTTTTGGCGAGTAGGGAGAAACCGCCCCACAAAGCCCGATTTTGATCTCTCACCCCACGCCCAGAAGTATGCTGCGCAGGTGTATACGCGATCTTCAACTCATCATGAAACGGAATTTCCTGCCACCAATCCATTTCAATCACATGTAAATGCTTAGGTAGATAATAGCCATTGCCCAAGCCCGTATAAATCGGCATTTCGAATTTCTGATGTAACCATTCTAAAGTTGCCAAATCCATATGATCATAATGATTGTGGCTTAACAACACCCCATGAATGCTTGGTAAATGCTCTAAGGCAATTCCCGCAGGACAGACACGGCGTGGGCCATTGCCCTGTTTCGGGCTGACATACTCACACCAGACAGGATCGGTTAGGAAATTATAAGGGCCAATTTGAATGAGAACCGTGGCATGACCCACAAACCAAATTTGCCAGTCATTCAAATCGGCATGCGGGCGGTTCTGCGGCAGCTCCAACATGTGATTACGCAAAGTCCATTCATGTGAACGGTCTACATTCCAAGTATAAGACTGCCGTGTCGCCAGCCATTTGAGCAAACCTTTACGATCAAATGGGGTTAAGGGTTTCTGTAAATTATAAAAACGGTCAATGCCACAATGGTCAGAAGCCTCATGTGGAAAAGGAGGTTTCCCCCAAGTATGGCTCAAGCAAGATTGT
The DNA here is from genome assembly GCF_036668815.1 of Acinetobacter sp. ESBL14. Classification (NCBI taxonomy): domain Bacteria; kingdom Pseudomonadati; phylum Pseudomonadota; class Gammaproteobacteria; order Moraxellales; family Moraxellaceae; genus Acinetobacter; species Acinetobacter sp. ESBL14. Next base: position 251,469 of record NZ_JAZEVS010000005.1, on the reverse strand, counting down.
GTCGGCAATTGATAGGTTAATGTCGGCTTATCTTTCATGTAGGTCTTCTTTGGTGGAATCTCATCGCATGAGGTGAATGGTTTGGTATACCGTTTAGGTCATGGACTATTTTTTAATGCGATCGCCTTTCAAATCGTAATGATTTTTTTAGGATTCTCGTTTTATTCCAGTTTCTAACATCGGTCTTTGATCCTAACATAAGCTTATGCCATATGTTGATTTTCTCTCGCTGAGTCAACACAATTTTACCGAACTAATAAGGCATAATGACAATTCAGTCCCAAGTGCAAATAACTCATTTTTGCTATTTTTTATATTTTAGAAAAAAGCATATTGTATATAAAACAAGCTTAGATATAATGCGGCAACAGTATGATTTTCTCACTATCATAAGCAAAACAATAATAAAACATTCTTGGACCCGTCTTATGGAATTACGTCATTTACGCTATTTCATTACCGTCGCTGAGGAGCTGAGTTTCAGTAAAGCAGCACTCAAACTACACACGTCTCAGCCCTCTCTCAGTCAGCAAATCAAAGACCTCGAAGATGATGTTGGTGTGCAACTGTTACATCGCACCAAACGTAAAGTTGAACTAACCGATGAAGGTCAGGTTTTCCTCGAACAAGCTCGCCTGACGCTCACACAGGCAGACAAAGCGGTGACCATGGCACGACAGGTGGCTGCGGCCAAAGTGCAATGCTTAAAAATCGGTTTTGTGCCCTCTGCCGAGATTCGGATTTTCCCTTATATCTTGCCGCGTTTAAGAGTTCGCCTACCCAAACTACAAATTCGAACGCTCAATCTCAAAGAAAGCGATCAAATCAATAAGCTTAAAAAAGGCGATTTAGACCTGATTTTTATTAATCAAAAATTTGAAAATGAAGCATTTGTAAGTCAATTGGTCATCAAAGAAGCTTTAGTGTTTATGCTGCCGAAACAACATCCTTTAGCACAGCATGCAGAGATCAACATTGCCCAATTACAGGACTTACCTCTGACCATTTTAACCCACAAGCTGTCTCAACCTTTGGCACGAATCATTACCCAATACATTAAACAGCAGCAAATTCATTTTCAAAGTATCGATGAAGCCAGCACCATTGCAGAGGCTATTCAAGCGGTGCATTCAGGGCATCGTTGTGCCATTTTACCGGCCTATATCCAAGCATTAGCCACTGACCAAATCGTCGTCAGACCGCTCAACCACCCGCTGCCCTGTCTAGATGTGTTTATCAGCTATCAAAAACAAGACCCAAGTGAGGCAACACAACAGTTCATTGAAGAGATTCAACGGGTATTTGCATTCGATCTCATCACCAATCTCAAACCAGAAGAGTAAATATAAAAAGCCGAACGAATCGGCTTTTTATTGGATGAGGAAACTTTCAGCTTAGGCGTTACTAAAAAATTCAGCAAATTTTTGATAGCTTGGTCTTTGTTTCATGTTGTCCAGATAATGCTCAATTGCAGGATGCGATTCGATCTCCCCCATTTTTAGCTGCCAAAATAACATGGCTGCAACCGTGACATCCGCGGCCGTAAACTGCTTGCCACATAAATAGGGATCAACTTCACTCAGTCCTTGCACAAAGGCATTGTAGGCATCCTGATAATCCCCATATCCAACAGAAGATTTTTGCTCAGGTGCGACATCCACACCGAGCATTTTATTAGTCGAAGCAGCTTCCCACGGCCCTGAAATAAAGAATAACCAACGATAATACACGCCACGCTTGGGGTCATTCAGTGCTGGTGCCAATCCTTTGTCCGCAAATTTATCCGCCAGATAAGCACAAATTGCATCCAGCTCATACACCACCACATCACCATCGACCAGCACAGGGACTTTGCCAAAAGGATTGATTTTCAGATATTCAGGCGTTTTCATCTCAGTTTGAAAAGCCACTTCGATACGCTCGCATTCAATGCCCAGTTCGATCAGCAACCAATCAACCACGACGCCACGCGAAAAATTATTGGTATAAAGTTGAAGAGCCATTTTGATATTTCCTTGGTGAGTTATTCTTATTTCAATGTAAGTGTTTTGATTGTCAGTTTTTGTCAGTAGTCGAACGACACACTTCCTGTGTCCACCAGCGTTGAAAGAGTTGTTGTTTGAATTGTGGGTACAGCTCCTGGCTCAGCGCCAATTGCTGAATGCGATCAATTCTAAAATGACGAAAACCTTGACGTAATTCGCACCATGCTGCCAGTACAATTCGATCATTAAAATAGCCCAGTGCAAAAGGCCACAATGTACGGGAACTGACCCGTTGCTGCTCATCCGCATAATCGACAACGATTTTGACTTGCTGGCGGATGGCTAAGCGCACCTGCTCCACCAAAGCTTCATTTACAGGTAACCAGACATTGATTGATCTTAATGTAGTGTGTTCTAGCATGTGCTGGCAGCGCTCTGGCAAAACTGCATTCAGTTTGGCAAGCACAGCCGTTGAAGCCGACTTTAGGGCCAGATCAGGAATATCGTTCAACCAGTTCAGAGCCAAGAAAATTGCTTCGATTTCGGTTTCATTCAATGTCATCGGTGGCAGTAGGAAATCTTGTTTCAGCTGAAAACCCAATCCAGCTGCGGCATCAATACAAACGCCTTGCTCACGCAAGGTATCAATATCGCGATAGACACTACGCTGACTGATCTGTAAACGCTCTGCCAACACCTGCGCGGTCACCGGATAGCGATATTCTCTCAGCAGCTGTAATAGATTAAGTAAACGGATTGAACGACTCATACGATCCCTATTGTTATTATGAATGATGGGAATACGAACCCTCCCATCATTGTCGTTTCATCTGATTCGGATAAATTAACTCTCGGTTAAGGCAGCCACATTCAACACACTTTGCAAATAAGCATGTAGATCCTGCACATTGTGCGCAATGGTCAAGGGTTGATATTGCTGCAAGGTTTCAATGCTATGCACCCCATAACTGACCCCAATCCGTGGCATATTCAGATTTTGTGCCATTTCCAAGTCATAACTGGTATCCCCCACCATCACAGCACGGTCAGCAGTGACATCCATTTCAGTCAAAATTTCCTGCAACATCAATGGATCTGGCTTGGATTTGGTTTCACTGGCAGCACGGGTGATATCAAACAGTGTATGACTATCGGTTTGTGCCAAGACACGATCTAGGCCTTTACGGCTTTTGCCTGTTGCCACAGCAAGCTTTAGACCTTGCTGTTTTAAATCAGCGAGCAACTCTGCAACACCGCTAAACCATGCATCCCCTTTGGAGTTTGCCACATAATGGTCTGCATAACATTGCAAAATATCTTGCTGTAAATGCGGAACTTGTGGAAACAGGATTTGCATGACTTCAGGCAAACCTAAGCCAATAATACTTTTTGCAGCTTCATCCGTCAGCGGTTGTTCAAATTGCTGTGCTGCGTATTGCAAGCTTGCTACGATTTGCCCAACCGAGTCGAATAAGGTGCCATCCCAATCAAAAATCACCAGTTCGATATTTTGACTCATTTCTGCTTTCTCAACTGATCGATCACCTGTTGCATATCTTCAGGCATGGGCGCTTCAATGCTTGGATAGTTTGGAATATCTAAACGCATCGCATGTAAGCACAAACGGCGGGCTTCTGGACCCGTATAGGCCGTATTATGGCCATATTTATCATCCCCAACCAAAGGATGACCAATACTGAGACCATGCACACGGATTTGATGGGTACGACCCGAGAGTGGTGATGCATGCACCAAAGTCGCGGCTTTAAAACGTTCAACCACTTTCCAGTCCGTCTTGCTCGGCTTACCCTCTTTGGTCACACGAACACGACGCTCACCATTGGCCAGTTCATAACGCAATAAGGGTGCATCAATCATTTGCTGATCTAGGCTGACTTGACCTTTGACAATTGCGGCATAAGTTTTTTGAATCTTATGCTCACGCAATAAGTCTTGCAGTAATTTTAAAGTGCTGCGCTTTTTACTGATCATCACCAAACCAGAGGTATCACGGTCAATACGATGGATCAGCTCCAGATATTTTTTACCAGTTGCGGCACGCAAGGCTTCAATCAAGCCATAAGCCACACCACTGCCACCATGTACCGCAATCCCTGAGGGTTTATTGATCACCAACAGCCCTTCATCCTCATACACCACACGACTGAGTAAACTTTGCGCTACGCTATCGCTTACTGGAGCAGCCGTTTCATCCTTTTGTTCATAACGAATTGGTGCAACCCGAATCTGGTCGCCAATGTTCAATCGCGTTTCGGCTTTTATTCTTTTTTTGTTTACGCGTACTTGTCCTTCACGAATCAAACGATAGATTCGACTCTTCGGTACACCTTTTAATCGGGTAAATAAAAAATTATCTATTCGCTGCCCGTCTTGATGCTCATCCACGTCAAACCAAGTGACACTTTGCCATTGTTGTGTAGAATTCATACGCTCGATTAATCCAAGATTTGCTAAATATGATTAAAAAATGATCATTTAGCTAAGTTATTTCACAAGAAACCTAAACTTAGCCCATAGGCAGATGCTGCAAGGTTTGATATATTCAGCGCACGGATACCGCCGTAAGTGAGCATCAAATCAGAAATTTTATTTAGATAAAATTTTCAATCGATGAGATATTCACCAACAACTCGGATAGGTCCTAAAGAATTATGCCGACGCCGAAGGCTTATTATATCGGCAAAATGGCAAACTGTTGCGTTTAATTGTGCATCAGCACATACAGTTTGTTCAGAAAAAATATGTCGCCAGCAATTTGCTGGTTATTAAACGTAAACTGATCCACATCAGACAATTTGCTCCCTGATGTCGCATTCAGGCTAAAGCGTTGATGCATTGGAACTGCTAAGCAGAGATACGATGATCATTCCGTATCGAGACTTCCAGATGGATCGACTTCAATGCTTAATGACAGTGAAAGTCACCATCCAATGCACCGCTCACCCGCCAGTGAAGCGTACAGGAAACTTTGATTATGTCGGATCTAGTGATATTTCACAGATGTAAGACATGCCATGAAATATCAACGGATTCCAGATTGAAGCAATATTGCTGACATCGAAATAACCGTATCAGAGCCCACAGCTGGATATTTACAGTCAGTGGTTTCAGAGCGACCTATACAACGTTGCTTCTGAGTCTTGATCGCGCCAATGAGATGTTTGCTCAAAAATATTGGGCTTGTTGTTTGTGTGCATCACTATTAGGTGTCACACCCATGAAACGTATGTTGATTAATGCAACCCACGCCGAAGAAGTTCGCGTTGCACTTATCACTGGTAATCGTCTTTACGATTTCGATTTAGAGAATCGTACACGCGAACAAAAAAAATCAAATATCTATAAAGGTCATGTCACTCGCGTTGAACCGTCTTTAGAAGCGGTTTTCGTTGAGTACGGCGCACAGCGTCAAGGCTTTTTGTCTATGCGAGAAATTGCAAACTCGTATTTCAAAGCTGACCCTCGTCAAACTTCAAATATTCGTGAACTCATTACTGAAGGCACTGAATTACTGGTTCAAGTTGAAAAAGAAGAACGTGGCAACAAAGGTGCTGCGCTTTCAACCTTTATTTCGCTTGCAGGCCGTTACTTAGTTCTGATGCCGAACAATCCGAAAGGTGGCGGTATCAGCCGTCAAATTTCAGGTTCAGTACGTGAAGAACTGAAAGAAATTTTAGCCTCTTTAAATGTACCGCGTGGCATGAGCGTGATTGTTCGTACTGCGGGGATTGGCCGTACTCAAGAAGAGCTTCAACTCGACTTGCAACACTTACTTGACCTTTGGGCACAAATCCAAGGTTCAGCAAGCTCTGGCCCATCACCGATGTTGGTGCATCAAGAAGCAGGTGTGGTGACCCGTGCGATCCGTGATTATTTACGTGATGACGTAGCTGAAATCCTGATTGATAGCGAACAAGCCTATAACGAAGCGTATAATTTCGTAAAAGCAGTGATGCCACGTCAGTTAGACAAATTAAAAACCTATACCTTGAATGAGCCATTGTTTGCTCATTTTGGAATTGAAAGCCAAATCCAAACGGCTTATGAACGTGAAGTAAAACTGCCTTCTGGTGGTTCAATCGTCATCGACCAAACCGAAGCCTTGGTTTCAATCGATATTAACTCGGCGAAATCAACCCGTGGTCATGATGTTGAAGAAACGGCGTTAAACACCAACTTAGAAGCAGCCGAAGAAATCGCACGTCAACTGCGTTTACGTGATATCGGTGGCCTAGTCGTCATCGATTTCATCGACATGACCAAAGACCGTAACCAGCGTATGGTTGAAGCAAAATTACGTGAAGCGACACAAAGTGACCGCGCACGTATCCAATTCGGTCAACTGTCACGTTTTGGTCTGATGGAAATGAGCCGTCAGCGTTTACGTCCTTCTTTAGAAGAAGCCACAGGTTACGTTTGCCCACGCTGTCATGGTACGGGTATGGTGCGTGACTTACGTTCGTTGTCACTTTCAATCATGCGTAAGGTTGAAGAAATTGCTTTACGTGAACGCCAAGGTGAAGTTCAAGTTGAAGTGCCTGTTGAAATCGCAGCGTTCTTATTGAATGAAAAGCGTCATAGCCTAGTGTACTTAGAACAAACTTCAAATGTTCGTGTGACGGTATTGCCTCACCCGCACTTGGAAACACCACACTACCAAATCCAGTTCAACCCTGATGGTTTTGCACCGTCAAGTTATGAACGTACTGAAGCCACTCGTTCTAGCGAAAAAGAATTGGGTTATGAGTCTTCAGACTGGCATTTGGAAGATGCAGAGCATCACCATGCGCCTGCTGCGCAAAACCAAGCTGCTGCACCACAGAAGAAAGGCGCTGCTCAGCAACAGGCCGCTCAAGCAAAACAAACTCAAGCAAGCACACAAAAGTCAGCTAGCCCTTGCGCTTGGTTAGAGAACCTATTTGTTCAAAAACAAGCTCAAACCACTGATCAATCCCGTTCTGCTCAAAATGCAGCCGCAGCGATTGAACAAATGGTGAATAACGGTGCGGTAAGCCGTGGCCAGTTTGGTCAAGTCAACGTGCCAGTTGTAGCTGAAACTGCTGCACCAGCAGCGACCGCAAACAATGCTTATATTTCACAAAATCCTGTGAAACAAGAAGCGCGTGAAACTTTTGAGAAAGACGAAAAATCTCATCGTCCAAATCAAAACCAGAAGAAGCGCAAGCACAAAGAACAGCGTGAACAACACGCACATGCACATGAACAACAAAATCAAGTGCATGAAGAAGTGGTTCAACTGTCACGCCAAGAACAGCGCCAAGAGCAACGTGAGTTAAAGCGTCAACAAAAACGCCAACAACCACAAGAGTCTCAAAACCAGCAACAACATCATGATGCTGCTCAAGGTCATGAGTCTGCGCCGTTGCCACGTCGTGACCGTAACCAGCAACGTCCAAATCGCCCAAATCGTCATCGCGATCAAAGCGTATTGAATGAAGCTCCTGCTGCAACTGAAGCACCAGCAAATCCACAACAGGTTAAAGTGGATGTAGTCGATGCGCCGCGTAGCGAACCAATGAACACAGCACTGGTTGTGAATATTGATCAAGGTCAAAGCGAAATTGTTGCATTGACGCCACAACAGACCAATGCGCCAGCTGCAAAAGCAGAAGTTGCAACAACTGTTGTAGAAAAAGCTGAGAAAAAACCTGTAGCTCAAGCAGAACCCGTGGTTGCGAAAGAAGCACCTGCTGCTGTGGTAGAAGAGACAGCTCAAGCACCGGTGAAACGTGCCAGCAATGACCCACGTTCACGTCGCCGTCAACGTGGTCATCAATCAGCTCAGAAAGCAGTTGTTGTACCAAAAATTGCACCATCGCAAATTCCAGCGTTGGGTCAATACACTTTGGGTAGCTTGATTCGTCATGTTTACGGTGAAGATTGCACCATTTTGATTGAGCAATTTGGTTTGATCACTACGTTTAACCGTGCCCTACAAAAGTTTGCTGAGCAATATGCAAGCTCTTTAGTGGTAGAAACAGTAGTTGAGGAAGAAAAGCGTCCTGTCACACGTGATGCTGAGCTTCCAAGTCAAAAGCCGACTGAAGAAGCTGAACCTGCGCCAGTGTTAGCATTAACACCACCTGAAGCTGCGGCTATTCGTGTTGCCAATGATCCGCGTGAACGTCGTCGTTTGGCTAAACTTGCTGCGGAACAAGCGAAAGAAGCACATATTGCATCGACTGCTGCTCCAGCACCTGTTGAAAACACTGAAACGCAAGAAGAAGTGAAACCAGCAGATGTTGCGGTTGTCACAGAAGAAGTAGCCCCTGCACCTGAGCAACAACCCTTAGAACTTGCTAGTACTGAAGTTGTCGCAGAAGTTGCACCCGTTGAAGCTGAAGCAGCTGAACCTACCGTAACTACTGAGGTTGAAGCCGTAACTGAAACCGTTGCAGAAGTTGCTGAACCTGTTCAAGCTGCTAAAAAAGCTGAACAAAAGCCAGCAGCAACAGAAGCAGAACTTGAAGATGAAGCAGCGAAAGCGGAAAAAGAGAAATCTAGCCGCCCTCGTCGCCCGCGTGGCCGTCCACCTAAAAAAGCCACAGCTGAGTGAGTCATTTGCTAAATTGCACTCAATAAGGCGAAGCCTAGTCATTCCGATGACTAGGCTTTTTTGTTATTTTGTTAAAATTAGGTTGATTGCTCTAGGCACTTACCATTACAAAACAGCATCAACAACAATGGTGTGAATGGTTGTGTTCTAACGGATAGCCATTTCTTGGATTGATCGAAAAATAAACAGGATTGATATGAGCCAAACTACGCAGACCGATATAATTACTCTTGGTGATGTTGCTACTCGACTTCCAAACTTCATCACTAAAGTCCCTCATATCCTCAATGGTCTTAAACAAGCATATTTGCGAACACCAACGTCTCCCGCGGGTTTAGGTATTGCCTTTGAAAAAGCAGTCAAGCGCAACCCTCAAGGCATCGCACTGTTATTTGAAGATCAAAGCTATAGCTATCAAGCACTCAATGAATGGGCAAACCAAATTGCACATTACTATTTATCGCTTGGTGCAAAAAAAGGCGATGTGATTGCTGTGATGGTAGAAAACCGTCCTGAACTGATTGCCAGCATTGTAGCTTTGGCCAAAATCGGGGTCACGATTGCCCTCGTCAATACCTCACAGGTGGGTAAAGTACTTGCACACAGCATTAACTTGGTCAATCCAATTGCCGTAATTGCGGGTGAAGAAGTTCGTGCTGCCATTGATGAAGCACGTCAAGACTTGAAGGTCGCTCAAGATCGTTTTCACTGGTTTGCAGACCAAGAAACGCGTAAACATGCAGGTACAGCACCGCAAGGCTATGTGAATCTTGCCCAACAAATTGATCAGTTTCCAAAATTCAATCCATCAACCACTCGTACTGTAAATGGCAAAGATGGATTGTTCTACATCTATACTTCAGGCACTACGGGCTTACCAAAGGCCGTAATTTTCACACATAGCCGCTGGACACTCGCTTATGGCACCTATGGTCACATTCTGAATCTCGGTAAAGATGATGTGATGTACGTGACGCTCCCGCTTTACCATGCAACCGGTGTGGTGGTGTGTTGGTGTGGTGTGATTGCAGGTAGTGCCACATTGGCAGTACGCCGTAAATATTCAACCAGTGCGTTCTGGAAAGATGTGCAAAAGTTCAATGCTTCTGCGATTGGTTATGTCGGTGAATTGTGCCGCTATCTGATTGATGCGCCTGTTACAGAACAAGATCGTGCGCATCGTGTGACCAAGATGATTGGTAATGGCATGCGTCCAAATATCTGGGGCAAGTTCAAAGAGCGTTTTGGTGTCGAAGAAGTGCTTGAACTTTATGCATCAAGCGAAGGCAACGTTGGTTTTAGCAACATCTTCAACTTTGACAATACGGTTGGCTTCTCTCCAACACCGTATGCAATCGTTGAATTCGACAAAGAAAAGAATGAACTGGTCCGCGATAAGAAAGGTTACTGTAAGAAAGTGAAGACTGGTGAAGTGGGCTTGCTGATTGGCAAAATCACCAGCCGCTCACCTTTCGATGGCTATACTGACCCAGAAAAAAACAAGTCGGTGATTTTGAAAGATGTGTTTACCCAAGGTGACTCCTATTTCAACACCGGTGACTTGGTGCGTGATATCGGCTTCCGCCATGCCCAGTTTGTGGATCGTTTAGGTGACACCTTCCGCTGGAAAGGCGAAAACGTTTCAACCACAGAAGTTGAAAATATGGTCTGTGAGTATGAAAAGATCGTAGAAGCAGTGGTTTATGGCGTTGAAATTCCAAATACCAATGGTCGCGCAGGTATGGCGGCGATTACCTTGGTTGATGGTGCGGCACTCAATGATGCAGATTTAACCGATATGGTCAATGTATTCAAAAAATGCTTGCCTTCTTATGCGATTCCAGTGTTCTTACGTGTTCAAGAGAAAGTTGAAACTACGGGCACATTTAAATACCAGAAGAATAAACTGAAAGAAGATGGCTTTAATCCAAGCAAAACTTCTGAACGTTTACTGGTTTTATTACCAGGTGCAAGCAGCTACACTGATGTAAATACAGAGATCTTTGACAATATTCAGAGCTATCAATACCGTTTCTAGTTTATTTTTTAGCTAAACAAGAGGAAATCGTGCTTTTTATAAACAATCATGCACATGTTTTTAAATTTCCTCTTGTGTTAGCTGAATAAGTTGCTAGAATACGCAACATCAAAACGAAGACGCATTTAGAACGAATTAGTTTTAATTGTGTGGCATGTTTAAACACTTGCTTATGGGTCGTTAGCTCAGCTGGTAGAGCAGCGGACTTTTAATCCGTTGGTCCCGCGTTCGAATCGCGGACGACCCACCATCTAATGTTTTGATAGTTTGTAAAATGTATTTTACAAATGCCTGTAAGAGGTTAAGCTACAGAAAATCATAGATTTTCTCTTGCGCTCAGGTAAAACGTTGTTTTACTTATCCTCGCTCAGGGTCGTTAGCTCAGCTGGTAGAGCAGCGGACTTTTAATCCGTTGGTCCCGCGTTCGAATCGCGGACGACCCACCAAATTCTAAAAAGCCTCATCATTGATGAGGCTTTTTTATTGTCTGCTCAATTTCTTTCAAAAAAATGACAGATTCATTTGAATGACTTTAAGCATCCATGCCTAAAGCATCACAACCGTTTAATTATAAAAATTTCTCTAGCACCGAGTTTAAAAAGATATGTCCTTGCTCAGTACAGGCAATTTGGTTTGCATCAGCAATCAATAATTTTTTCTCACGCAACTGATTCAGGCTTTCGCTCAAATCATCCAATTCAAGTCCCGTGCGCTGGGTATAAGTGTCAGCAGCTACACCTTGATTTAAACGCAAGGCATTCATCATAAATTCAAAAGGCAATTCTTCTGCCTCAATTCGCTTCATTTGCACGTGTTCAGCAGGCACTTTGGCTAAATAGTCCTTCGGTAAACGGGTTTTCTGAAAACGATAAACGCCATCTGGTCGGGTGACTTTGCCATGCGCCCCGGCACCAATCGCCAAATAATCACCAAATTGCCAATAATTTAAGTTATGCGCAGATGGCTGTTCTTTACGCCATGCTGAAACTTCATAATTCACATAGCCATTGGCTTTTAAATATGCTTCACCTTGTTCTTGAATATGCTCTAGCACTTCATCTTGCGGTAATACTGGCTGAGTGCGGAAGAAAACAGTATTGGGTTCAATGGTCAGTTGATACCAGCTAATATGCGTTGCACCCTGCTCCACAGCCAATCTCAGGTCGGTTAAGGCCTGTTCTTCACTTTGTTGGGGTAAACCATGCATGAGATCGACATTAACGCGCTCAAAGCCAGCCTGACGCGCCTGTTGAATTGCATCCAGTGCATTATTGGCTGAGTGGATACGACCAAGACGCTGTAAGTGGTCTGGATCAAAACTTTGCACACCGAGTGATAAGCGATTAATCCCCACTGCTAGATAATCGGCAAATGGATCATGTTCCACCGTACCTGGATTGGCTTCTAGTGTAATTTCACAATCGGCTTCAAAGTCTAAACGTGCTTTGAGTTGATCGAACAACCATTGATAACCTTGTGCAGAAATCAGTGAAGGCGTTCCCCCACCAATAAACACACTATGAATCGATCGGCCTTGTGCCATTTCAATCTGCGTCTCAAAGTCAGCCACTAATGCCACAAGATATTGCTGTTCCAAATCCAATGACAATTGCCCATCTGGAACGGCATGTGAGTTAAAGTCACAATAAGGACATTTACGTACACACCACGGCATATGGATATACAAGGACAGTGGGATATTTGCAGGATTTAACAGACTCAAAATACAAGCTCAATAATAGAACCTGACTATTTTAACATGACTCGGCTCGGTACAGTTGCAGCTTCAATACGGGATACAACTTATCATCCCCTACGGATTCAGTTAGACTGAAAGCAGAAAGAACAATTAGACCGATAATATGATGAAAATTTCCAGCCAATTGCTATTTATTCTGCCCCTAGCTTTAGGGATTGGAATTGCAATGGCCTTTCAAACGGCAATCAATGCACAACTTCGCGAGTATCTCAACTCACCACTACAAGCCGCCTTACTTTCCTTTTTTATTGGGACGATTATTCTAGCCCTGCTGGTTTATTTCCAAGGTGCAGCTAAACCGAGTTTAAGTGAACTTTCCCAAATTCCATGGTTTCTCTGGTTAGGGGGATGCCTTGGGGTTTATGCAATCAGTATGAGCATTTATACTGCACCTAAACTTGGATTTTTAACTTTCTCGGGTTTAGTGATTTTCGGGCAACTGGTCATTTCAATGTTGATTGATCACTTTGGCTGGTTAGGTACAGAAAAAACACCAATCAATTGGCAACGCCTGCTGGGCAGTATTGTGATTTTTATTGGTGTGCTATTCACACTACAACGCTAAGTCTCCCTCATTTTAATAAGAGTATTTTTTGTGTCCCATGCCACAACCAAGCGGTTTGAACTTAAACAGCTGTTCCATTTGATGTTTCCGATCCTGATTACACAGTTTGCGCAAGCTGGATTAGGTTTAATTGATACCATTATGGCAGGGCATCTGTCTGCCACCGATTTGGCCGCGATTGCCGTGGGTGTTGGTCTATGGATTCCAGTCATGCTGCTCTTTGCAGGAATCATGCTGGCAACAACACCTTTGGTGGCAGAAGCCCGTGGTGCAAGAACCCCTGAAAAAATTCCAACCATTGCCCGCCAGTCTTTATGGGTCGCTGTGATTCTCGGTATTGTAGCGATGTTGATTCTGCAATGTATGCCCATGTTCCTACCGCTCTTTGGTGTGCCTGAAAGCTTAATACCGAAAGCGAGCCTATTCTTACACGCGATTGGCTTTGGTATGCCTGCAGTGATGATGTATGCCGCACTACGCAGTTATTCTGAAGCATTGGGACACCCACGTCCTGTCACAGCCATTAGCTTGATTGCCTTACTGGTCTTGATTCCGCTGAACTTTATCTTTATGTATGGCTTTGGGCCAATTCCTGCACTAGGCAGCGCAGGCTGTGGTTTTGCAACAGCGATCTTGCAATGGTTGATGTTTATCACTTTAGCGATTTATATTTCCAAAGCCAAAGCCTATCAACAGGCGCCGATCTTCACCAAGTGGGAAAAACTTGATCCCGTGTGGATTAAACGCATTTTAAAACTGGGTTTACCGATTGGCCTCGCCGTATTCTTTGAGGTCAGTATTTTCAGTACTGGGGCGATTGTACTAGGTCCGCTCGGTGAAAATGCCATTGCAGCCCATCAGATTGCCATTTCAGTCACCTCACAGCTGTTTATGATTCCGCTGTCCTTAGCCATTGCCTTGACGATTCGTGTTGGCATGTATTATGGCGAACAAAACTGGCATGCGATGCGACAAGTACAAATCGTGGGATTGATCACCGCTACGATCTTTGCTGCCTTCACCATGACCTTGATTGCGCTTGCACGTCCCTATATCGTGGCGATTTACACCACGGATATCGATGTGATTCCAGTGGCGATGTATCTGCTTTGGTTCGCGATGGCTTATCAGCTGATGGATGCTTGGCAGGTCAGTGCCGCAGGTTGTTTACGTGGCATGCAAGACACGCAAGCGCCAATGTGGATCACCTTAATGGCGTATTGGGTGGTGGCCTTCCCGATTGGTTTGTATCTGGCTCGCTATACGGCTTGGGGCGCTGCGGGTGTCTGGCTCGGCCTGATTATCGGTTTAAGCATTGCCTGTGTACTGCTAATCGGCCGTTTATATTTGAACAATAAACGTTTGGCACAGCGTGCCCTCAATACATAAAAATTAACTCGCATTGAGCGTTATTGATTCAGGGCAGCATGGATGCTGCTCTCAAACTCATCCTCTCATTCAATACCTCCATTTCCCCCCTTCACAGCATACTTACATCACTTAACATTTTGGTATAGGCAATTTAAGTTTTGTCGCCTATGATCAAAGCATCACGTTGAAACTGGATCACCCGAGGTCAAGTCCATATGGCAAAACATGCAAGCTCTCCCAGTAAGCGTTTTTTTAAACTGGCTGGCATGACCGCAAGTATTGCCAGCAAAAGCGTTGCCAACTCCATTCGTAATCTCACCGCAGATGAAGAACAAAAAAATGCTGCTCGCAGCAAATTGTTCCAAGACATCGGCTTACAAATTGCCGACACCTTAGGTGAGATGAAAGGTGCGGTGATGAAAGTCGGGCAAATTGCTTCGCAATATAAAGACATCTTCCCACCAGAAGTCGCGAAGGCGATTGCCAAACTGCAACGTCAAGCCCCTGCCATGCCTTTTGCTGCAATTCAGCAACAAGTTGAAAAAGAGTTGGGCAAACCTTTAAACCAGATTTTTAGCTCGTTTGAGACTGAACCTTTTGCTGCTGCCTCGATTGGTCAAGTACATCGTGCAGTACTGCCAGACGGTCAGGCTGTGGTGGTGAAAGTGCAATATCCTGGGGTGGATCAAGCCTGTGAAAGTGATTTAAAACAGGTTCGTCTGGCCTTACGTTTAATGGGCGTGTTAAAAATTGATAAGAAGCTGCAAGATCAACTGTTTCAAGAAATCCAAGACAGTTTATCTGCCGAACTGAATTATGAAATCGAAGCACAAAACTTAGAAGTGTTTAAAACCTTCCATGAAAAGCTGGATGATCAAATCATCATCCCAACCGTGTATAAAAACTATTCATCGCGTCGGGTACTGACACTCAGTCTTGAACAAGGTGAATCGATTGAAACTGCCAGCACATGGTCAGTTGAAACGCGTAATCAAATTGGTCGTCGTCTGATTCGTGCTTTAGGACAGGAAATGTTTTTCTTGAAACGTTTCCATTGTGATCCACATCCCGGCAACTTTGCGTTCCGTGAAGATGGCAGCGTGATTATTTATGATTATGGCAGCGTTAAAACCCTTTCACCTGAAATCATTCAGCACTTCAAAGCACTGGTCAATGCAGCCCGCCAAGAGGATATTGCTCAGGTTGAAGATCTACTGGTGGAACTGCATTCGATTGCTGAGAAACAAAAATTCCCAACTGAACTGTATACCCAATGGATTGAAATCCTGTTGCGTCCATTAAGTACCCATTATGACTTTGCCAAGAACTCATCGCATCACGATGGCATGCTATTAGTGAAAAAATCCCTGAAATACTGGGATGTGTTTAAGCCTTCTCCAGATACCTTAATGGTCAACCGAACCATTTCAGGACATTACTGGAACCTGATTCACCTCAAAGTGCATGACAATCTCAACGATTTATTTGAAGAATTGGTCCCAAACTAAACGTCATAACAATGCCAATCAAATGATTGGCTTTTTAACTGTTCATCTATGTTTAGTTAGTCAATTTGCACTGTATAAGGATAATCTGCACTCTCCTGATTTTCATCCACGTTAAGGATGACTTTTCCCTTGTCCTTTTCACCATACAATTTCAAATGATAAATGTATGTATTTTTAGTTTTATGGACATTAAACAGAACTGTAGATTTATAGATTTTATAATCTGTGATATGTCCAAATTTCGCTAAAATCTCAGGATCATTTTTAAGGATAGGCTCTATTCGATTGATATTCGATTCAGAGTAAGTACATTTATACATTAAAGCGAAAAATGCAATAAAAACAATGAATGCGGGAATGAAAAAACGCGAGTCAGAATTAATCCTCATTGTTATTTTTGCTCATACTCGATATATCCCTGCTAATTTAACAAATCAAATGGCTTGAGCAAAGTTCCATATCTCATACTCGCTGATACATTGCTTACAAATAAATTCCAAAAAAACTTGAAATGAATAAGATTGACGGCATATATTGTTATGTTATAACATTTCTATTAATAATAGGAGTCATTCAAAATGCGTAAAGATATCCACCCTGCTTATCAACAGGTCTTGTTTCACGATACCAATGCCGATGCTTACTTCTTAATTGGTAGTACGCTTCAGACCAAACAAACCAAAGAATATCAAGGTCAGGTCTATCCTTACGTTACCCTTGATATTTCCAGTGCTTCACATCCGTTTTATACAGGTGAAGTTCGTCAAGCCAGCAATGAAGGTCGTGTCGCAAGCTTTAACAAACGCTTTGCACGCTTTAACCGTAAAGCTTAATTTTCATTTAAGTTTCACACATTAGGCTGTAAGCATTAGAAGTCTAAGGCTATCTCTCCTCCACTTAGACTTCTTTTTTTATACCTCACTTTCAAGAATCCAGCTTGGCCTGCCCCACCACCCCAAATTCAATCGGTGTTTTGACATAAAACAAAGAGATTTCTTTGTCATTCAGATAGTTCATTAATTCTGTTGCCTGCTCATCTGTCACTGCAAACTGAATCTGCACAGGTCGATCCGCCAATTCAAAAAAACTAGCCGAATGAAATAAGCCTTGATGATCCACACCTTCCAGTCCAGCGAGCACTGTTGCTCCACGCAAATTCATCTGTTTCGCCACAGCCAACAACCACTCACTCATCTGTTGTCCCTGATAAGCCCGATTTTGTGCCGTATAAAAACTCAGTAAAAATCCATTCATTGTCATCACTCCAAAGCTATGCAGCACTGAGCCATTGATGCAAGCTCATGCCTAAAATGGTAAACAGTAATGAGCCAATCACATGAATCAGAATCGCTGCACAGGCATAACCCAACTTACCACTTTGTAATAAGGCAATAATCTCAGCAGAAAAGGTCGAAAAGGTGGTTAATGCACCACAAAAACCTGTAATCACAAACAGTTTGTAATTTGGACTCAGTGAACTTTGAGAAAAATAAGAAATTGCAAAACCAATAATAAAGCCACCAACAAAGTTAACGGTGACTGTACCTAAAGGAATATTGGGAAAAATTGGATTGAGTTTTAAACCCAAGAACCAACGCAACCATGCACCGAGTACCGAGCCAAGCGCGATTGAGAGTAAAGGATAGTACATGGTTTACTCCACACATCGCGCAGGAGATAAAGCGATATTTAACATGGATAGATCTATGTATTTTTGATTATTTTTCATCTGCGAACTCCAAAATGGGAACAGAGCACGCACGAACCTACGCCCCCTGTTCAGGGTAACGTAGGCATCATTAGCCACAATGGCGGTTTGTAATAGGAGGAATGCCATCTCCTTTGTTCTAAAATAACATAATTTTTAGACAACTCAACCGCTGTTTTTAAGCTTCAAGCAACTGTGTATAAACATAAAGTTATCCACAATTTATGTGGCCTTAAATAAAACTTGCTCACCCAGCACTTCAAAATCCAGTGCAGGAACCACAAAAGCAAAAGCTTCAGCATCATGATCTAAACCGAATTGTTGCAACAATTGAGGAGCCTGTAATGTACGAACCTCAGCGGCTTGAATCTGTTGAAACTGAACTGGCATCTGAATATCCCCTTGCGACATGCATGTCGGTTGATCCACCCATTCTGCCCATGCATGATCTTGATCAACCAAGAATCGAACTGCTTCGTCCCATGAGGAAAATAGACACTGCCATGCAGCAGGTAACTGTTTTTCACTTTGGATTTGCACATCACTCTTCAAGGAATAATGATCATCAACACTCATTTCAGTATGAATCACTTGTTCATCCCGTTGATGCTGAAACGTCGATGCATATTGTGCTGGCATCACGTCACTGGCCAATCGGCCACCCATCACATATAAGGCTTGATCAACGATCACTTGTTCAAAGATCACGGTCTTGGGCTGTGAGTCATCCAGATAAAAGCGCCAGTTACTTTGCAGGGGGGAAGGCATAAGCTGACGTAACTTGCCGAGGAAAGCAAAACCAAAATGCTGATGCTGATACGTCAAAATGGTAAAAATGGTTTTGCCGTCTTTTTCCCATAACGGTACGTATTTCGGATAGCGCAGACGTACTTGCTCAACATCAACCAACCAAGACAAATACACCACATTGCTGACCTGACTCTGCAAGCGCAGAAAAGGCAGTCGTCGCATGATCATACGACGGAGTTGCAACAGCAAACCACAACTTAAAATAGGCGCTAAAAGGCGAAATAAAGCGGTGGAAGTTGATAACTTTAAACGATGTCTATTCATTATTATTCAATAGATTAATGTTCTGTTTGAGCATAAACCGCTGAATCAACGACGTCTAGTTCAAATCGCTCTCAGCTTCTATTCTACAGTTTCAATGTTATGATACTTGCCATTGATTCACTCAACATGGAATTTTTGAAATGGCACAAAGCTTATTGGCACAACTTAAAGATGGCACAGCAAAGTTTGCTGATGTATTGGCATTTATCGAAGCTCGTTATCAACATACCCCAACCGCTTTTCAAAATGGCGCACAATCGAATGCTGCAACCGAAAATCAAGGCAGTGCCAAAGTACTTAGCTTCGCCAAAAGTGAAGGCTTGAGTCAAGCGGATACGCTCAGTTTATTTGCGGAGCATTATGCGTCTGTATTGGCAACACCAGAAGCCAACGACCATCAAAATATCCGCCAGTTTATGCAACATGGCTGGGATGGCGTTAAGTTTGAAGGTGAAGCACTCATTGCAAAATAAGAAAAAGGAGGTATTGAGCCTCCTTTTTTCTTTCATGTTTTAGGATTCAAGGACGCGACAATTTTCGCAAGTCTGTCGTTAAACTATAAAAATCTCCACCCATTTTGCCCACACTCTGAAGTTGCTGCTGATCAATCATTTGACCATTCCACAAATGATCAGCGACATAAATCGATTTCACATCCAACAAAGCCACAGTACCTCCTGATGGCAGACTACTGAGTTGAATCACCTCTCTTAACTGACATTCATAACGCACAGGTGCATGCTTCACTGCCAAGGCTGCAACCGTATGGCTGGGTTCAGACTCGATCTGTGCAAACTCAAATTCGCTTTGCTCTGGAGGCAATAAAGCACAGGATAAATTCATTTTTTCCAACAAGGCCGTATTGGCGATATGCACCACACATTCTTTGGTTGCAATCAGATTTCTGATGGTGTCTTTATCCTGCCCATTTCTTGGATTGACTTGTGAATACCACAGAATAGGTGGATTACAACTGGCGACATTAAAGAAGGAATATGGGGCGATATTGGCAACACCATCTGCGGATAACGTACTAATCCATGCGATCGGTCGAGGTGAAACTCCACCGACCAAAAGTCGGTAGATCTCATTGGGCTCTAAATCAGCAGTTTCAAAAATCATCGCAAAAATAGACCCACTTTAAGGACGTTCAGCATATTGCGGTAGATCATCAGCGATGCAATCCCACTCGGCTTTGGATGCAGCAAAAATATGCATGCTCGGTTTTTGTTGTAATGGTGTGTCTAAAGTCCCGATTCTTAAACGATAAAACTCTGGCTGTGCATCACGCGAACTGATCAATGGTGAACCACACTCCCCGCAAAACCAACGATACACACCCGATGCAGCAAATTTTTTAACCAGATGCTCACCCTGTACAATTTTAAAATCTGCACTGCTGATTGGTGCATTGGTTGCATAAGCCGTACCATTGGCTTTACGACAACGCTGACAATGGCATTGTATGATCTCACCAATTTCACCATGAATTTCATAGTGAATCCCATCACATAAGCAGCTACCACGATATATAGGCGAGATCTGAGTCATTGCACATTCCTTTAATGATTTTTCCACTAAAAATATAGGCTAGATCTCATCCCTATGCAAATTACAAATGGTATTGATTCAGAGCATTTCAATTTACTCCGACAATCTTTTGGATCGCCACCAACTAAATCTTTTGGCTTAAAACATCTTTGGCACGAGCATGATCAATATCCTTTTCCCAATGTGCAATCGCAACCGTTGCCACACAGTTTCCAATCAAGTTGGTACACGCACGTACAATTCCAATAAACCAATCCACGGATAACAGCAAAACTAAACCAATGGTTGGAAGGCTCGGAATCACAGATAAGGTTGCCGCTAAAATAACCAATGCTGAACCCGGAATACCATGTGCACCTTTAGAGGTCACTAAAGAAACCAATAAAATGGCGAGTAAATCATGCAGGGATAAATCAATATTGCAGGCTTGTGCAATAAATATCACTCCAAGCGTTAGATAAATAGAAAATCCATCGAGATTAAAAGAATAACCTGTTGGAATGACCAAGCCTACGGTTGATTCCTTGATCCCGAGATTTTTCAATTTTTTCATAATCTGTGGTAGTACCGAATCAGAAGATGCCGTTCCCAATACAATCGACAGTTCTGCTTTAAAATAATTCAGAAATTTGAATATATTCAAACCTGAAATTTTAAGAATTCCACCTAAAACAATCAGCACAAATAGAATACAAGTCACATAAAACAGTAAGACTAAATAGCCCAGTTGCATCAGTGAATCTACTCCAAATTTTGCGGTGGTATAGGCGACTGACCCAAAAACACCGATGGGAGCTAGACGGATAATCAAAGCCATCATTTTAAAAAACACTTCGGAAAAGGCTTCAATTGCCTTGCAAACTAGTTCGGCAAAATGTTTTGGAATCATTAATAACGCGATACCAAACAGAATCGCAATCAATAAAACTTGTAAAATATCGCCACGGGCAAAGGCATCTACAAAGGTTTTTGGAATAATATGTAATAAGAAATCTGCGCCCGAACTCATGCTATGTGCACGTTCGGTATAAACATTTAAATCCTTGCCATCTAGCTTCGTGATATCAATATTCATACCGACACCCGGTTTAAATATATAAGCAATCGCAATTCCCAGAATCAATGCAATAGTCGTCACCACCTCAAAGTATAGAATTGTTTTTGCACCCACTTTTCCCATTTTTTTAAGGTCATTTGCACCATACAGTCCAAGTACCACCACGCAGAAAACAATGGGGGCAATCAACATCTTGATCAATGCAATAAAGCCATCCCCTAGAGGCTTTAAAGCCAAAGAAAAATCGTGAAAGCTAATACCAATAATAATGCCAAGAATTAAAGCAAAAATAACTTGAAGAAATAGACTGGACTTAAACTGCTGCCACATTGAACATTCATCAATAACAAGATAAATCTCAACAGTGCAAGAAACTCGCCAACAAATAAAAATAGAGTGATTTAGAACATGAAAAATATATAAATTTAAGTCAATTCTTTTGAAAACATTATCTTATAGGACTGTGCTCTAAGCGTTGATGTACGCCTTCTCCCGCTGCACGCCCAGTTGCGAAACAAGCCGTCAGTAAATATCCCCCTGTTGGTGCATCCCAGTCCAACATTTCACCACAGCAAAAGACATAAGGATTGGACTGCAATTGCAGTTGTGGTGATACAGCACTTTGCTTGACCCCACCAGCACAGCTAATCGCCTCTTCGATTGGACGGAAGCCCTCTAAGGAGATTTGGAGCTGTTTGATTTGCTGTGCCATATGTTTGGCATCCGACCACAAGCTTTTTGCAACAACTTCACGCAGCAGATTAATTTTGACTTGATCTAAACCCGCTTTACGCCAAAGATTGGTGAGAGATTGCTTTTTATTGCCCTGTAATTTTTGTTCTAACTGATCAATACTGACATCAGGTAGCAGATCCAGATGTAATTGTAGATTCTGCTGTTGCGACAATTGTGCTCTTAAATTACGACCCAATTTATAAATCACGCCACTTTCTAAACCGTAATGAGTAATGATGATATCACCATGGCTTTGCTGTTCGGGATGCACCCATGCATTGACACGCTTCAGTGGCTGACCGAAACACGCCTGCATAAACGGCGACCATAGTTTCAGCACGCCAGCATTACTGGCTTGGAAAGGTTCAATCTCGCCTGAAGCTAACCATTGCTGCCATGCCCCATCACTGCCTAATTGCGACCATGACACTGCCCCACAGGCCAAAATAATCGCGTCATAGTTTGCGCTAAAACGCTGGATCTGGTTTTCTATCGTGAGTTGGTTATTGGATATATCCACACAACGATGACGGTAATGGAAACGCACACCATCGGTCATTAAGCGTTTTAACCACGCACGAAGTAAGGGGGCAGCTTTCATTTCAATCGGAAAAACCCGACCGGAACTTCCTACATAGGACTCAATACCAAGCCCTTGCATCCAGTTCTGAATCCACTGTGCATCCCATTGCTTCACCCAAGGCCCCAACCATGCAGCATGGTCATAACGTTGTATAAACGTATCGACGGGCTCCGCATGCGAGATATTGAGACCTGTTTTTCCAGCCATCAAGAACTTACGCGCCGCCGAAGGTTTCTGCTCAAATACATCAATTTCATAGTCGTATTGGCTCAATACTTCAGCAGCCATCAAGCCTGCTGGACCAGCACCAATAATCGCAACACGCTTAGACATCAGATTGCTCTTGCGCTTTTTGACCTTGTAAAGGGGCGAAGTCATCAAAACGCGTTACATAAGCTTCTGGTTTGCGGATGATCAACTGTTGGCACAACTCACCGCGCTCTAAATATTTAATTTCAAAATGCGTTCGGGCAGAATCTGCTGCAATTTTTTGCTTTTCGAAGGGCAGTTTCCACAGGGCTATTAATTGCTGTTCCGCTTCATCAATATATTCAGGAATATTGCTTGCCAGTGTAATCGTACCATTCGGTTGAAGGCGAGACAGTAGAAACTCGAAGAAAGGCATATTCAGCCAGCGCTGTGCCGGATTATGCGGTTCTGGATTTGGATAGAGAATAAAAAACTGTTGCACTTGCGCAGGGAACAGAGCATGCACTACCCACGGTAATGCATCAGCATGAATCGGATTTAAATACTCACGTGGCTCTAATTGGTGCTGCTTCTGCATCGCCAAAAATTTTTCTTTGGTTCGTTCAATTGCATACAACGTGGTGTGCGGATTTTGCCCCGTAAACAACAAGGCGTGCTTGCCTTTTCCTGCCCCAATTTCAACGCAGATCGGCGTATTGGGAATGGCAATAAAATCACGAGGGGCTTGCATACGTTGTGCTTGAAATTGACGAATCGACATAATCTCATCAAACTATCTAGAAATCGGCATAAGTCTAACAACTCACCTTACTTTTGCCTAATCTATTTAGTTTTTGTTTTAGGAATTTTCTATGCCACGTACATTTCCCTGCCCGCGTTGCGGTGAAGCCAGTACTTGGGAAGGTAATGCATTTCGTCCTTTCTGCTCAGAGCGCTGTAAATTGATTGATCTCGGTGCTTGGGCCAGTGATGAGTACAAACTGCCCACACAAGATGCGCCACAAGCTGATCTGAAACGGCATGAAGATGATTATGAAGATTAATCATCTTCTTGGTTAGTCGTGCCGAAATTAACCCGCTTTGCTTGCCACAAAAGGATTGAATTGCTTTTCATAACCGATGGTGCTCATCGGTCCATGGCCTGAGATAAATTGCGTTTCATCTGGCAGGCTAAAGCATTCGCGTTGAATCGAATCTAATAGCTGTTGGTGATTGCCTTTGGGAAAGTCAGTCCGTCCAATCGAACCTTTAAACAGTACGTCACCCGTCCACAACAAGCCATGCTTGGCGTTATAGAACATGACATGGCCTGGAGTATGACCTGGGGCAAAACGAACCTCAAATTCATCCTCACCCAATGTTAAGACTTCACCACCTTCAAGCCATTGATCGACTTTAACGGGCTGGGGAATGGGGAAACCATAACGCGCTGAGACTTCTTGAATCATGTCCAACCAGAATTGGTCTTCTTTATGTGGGCCAATCACTGGGATTTTCCAAGTTTCAGCCAATTCGCCTACAGCTCCAGCATGATCAAGATGTCCATGGGTTAACCAGAGTGCCTTGACCTTGAGACCCAATGCGTCTACTTCTTTTTTCAATACCGCCGCATCACCACCCGCATCAATCAAAATCGCTTCTTTGCTTTCACTGTCCCACAAGATTGAGCAGTTTTGGGCAAACGCAGTAACAGGGACAATTTTGACTTGTAGCATAGAAACCTCTGGCGAAATAAAGCGTCGATTTAACGATGGGCTAAGGTATGGGTCAGTGCGTCAAGATTAGCTTGAACCAGACTTGCAAGCAAATCTATATGTGCCTGATCTGCATTTAAGGCAGGAATATAAGCATATGCTCCACCGCCCGCATGCTGGAAAATTTCTTTATTCTGCATCGCCAGCTCTTCTAGTGTTTCCAGACAATCGGCTGAAAATGCAGGACTAATCACCTGTACGGACTGTACATTTTGCTCACCCCATTGTTGCAATAGTTGGTCAGTGTACGGCTTGACCCACTCTTGCTTCCCAAATCTTGACTGGAAGCTAATCGCCCATTCATCCTCGTTTAGATGTAAAGCCTCTGCCACCAAACGTGCAGTCACACGACAGCGATCGGCATAAGGGTCACCTTTATCCGCATAGGGCTGAGGAATTCCGTGAAATGACATCAATAATTTTTCAGCTTTACCATGCTGTAATTGATAGTTTAATACGCTATCAGCCAAGGCTTGAATGAACATCGGATGCTGATAATAATCTTTAATCAGCGTGATGCCAGGCAAATGGCGTTGCTGGGGAATCCACTTGGCGAATGCATCATACAACGGTGCGGTTGAGGTTGCAGAATACTGTGGAAATAACGGCAATAGAATCACATGTTCTTGTGGATTTTTTGCCAATTGATCCAGCACGGCATAAATGCTGGGTTGGCCATAGGTCATGGCAGGAACAACGGTCAGCTCAAACTGATGATTTTCTTCTTGTAACCGCTGTTTAATCAACAGTGTTTGTTCTAGAACAATTTCACGCATTGGCGAGTCATTTGACCAAACTGATGCATAAGCTTCAGCCACACGTTTTGGGCGAAAGGTCAGCACAAATACATGCAAAATGATCCACCAAAGCAGTTTGGGAATCTCAATCACCCGAGTATCAGATAAAAATTGCTTTAGAAAGCGTCGTACAGCAGGCACAGAGGCTTCATCAGGCGTGCCTAAATTTGCCAGAACTACTGTCACTTTAGGTTTTTGTGTCGCTAACATAGACCGCATCCGCTTTTCATTGAATTCATTCAATTACTTTAGCAGTTTTAGCGCTTTTTTCTAAATTGGATTAATGCATGGTCTTAAACTGAAAAACCCGATTACTATCTAGGACATTACTTTCTAGTAATTTCTGCCCTTTTGCCGTCAATTGCCACAGCATACGCTGACGATCATCGCGTCCAGTTGGCATAATCCATTCATTTTGACGCATCTGCAATTTAATCTCATGCAACGCCCGAATATTGACTTGAGCACGAGAAACCGCATGTGCTCTTGGCATCTCCTTGCGCGCATCTTCCAGACCCGTTTCATTTAAATATTCATTCATGCGTTTAGAAAAATATTCTTCAGGTGTTGGAATCACAAAGGCCGAGCCCAAAACATTTAATAATTGCGCCCATGTCATTTTACGATGTGGTTTAACTTCTTTGAAATTACCATCCTGATAAGCATGCATGCGATATTCAAAAGAATACAGTTCATGCATTGAGACTTTAGCAACATTGGTCAGTGGATCTGTTTCGCGGTTGCCCAGCTCTGTTTCCAGTTGTTTGACTTTGGCACGCAATGCATCAATTTCATCCCGCAATACCTGCGTATTTTGTGGACGGACCCAACCCACCACAGGATAACGTTCTAACATCTGCGGCATACTGGAGCGCACAGCGAGTTCTAAATCTCTTAATGTACGGTAACAAAAGACTTGATCGACTTCATGTTGAAGTTGCTTTCTAAATTCTTTAAATTTTTCTTTGAGTTCAGCTTTGGGATCATGCAATTTGCTATCACGCGATTCGGGATCTTCATGCATAAATACGATGACAGGCTTCTGTTTGGTCATCGCATAAATGTATTCCAGATGCATATAGCCCACACCTGAAACGGATTGCTCGCCATACTGACTGCCTAATAGAATCACCACATAGTCACAATCATCAATCTGACGACGTGCAATCGAGGTACTTAAGGGTGTACGTTGCTCTAAACCCCAAGACAGGAATCCCATTCCCACAAGAGTTTGTGCCAAAACCGCTCGCTCTGGTTGCATTTCATTACCAGAGGTGGAAATAAAGACTTGATAACGAGTATCTTGCATAGGCGAAGCCCCAATTCATTTATCAATAATATCAAGTATGCATCTTGATTTTTATTAACAGCTAACCCCAATAAAATCTATAAAAACGGCACGATTTAGTGATTTTCCACCCTAATATCGTCCAGATTTTTAATCTTCCATGTAAATTGCTCAGGGATCAGATGTTGTAAAACTGCTTGCAGCGCTACAGCATTGTTCCCACTGACATAACATTCGATCCGTGTAATATTATGACGCAATTTGTCACATAATAACCCATTTTTAATTAAAATATACGCGGTTTGTCGCGCAACTGCTTGTCCAGAATCAATTAATTTTAATTTTTCGTCAAAAACCTGACGAATCGCGTCTTTTAAAAAGGGATAATGGGTACAGCCCAAGACTAAAAAGTCAGCACCTTGTTGAACCACAGGCTGCAAAACCTGCTGCAACACCGTCAAACAAGCAGGACTCATTTGTTGTCCCGCTTCAACAAAAGGTACCAATTCCAGATTGGTCACGGTCAGGACTTTAACCCCTGCTGGTTGGGCAAAGTTTGCCATCACATCTTTAATCAGCTGTCCACGAAAGGTTGCTGGCGTCGCCAGTACCGCTACAACGTTAGACTGTGTTTGAATCACTGCAGGTTTTAAGGCAGGGACTAAACCTACAATTGGAAAACGCTCGCCATAATGGTCACGTAAATAATCCAGACTAAATGCAGATGCCGTATTACAGGCAACCACCGCAATTTTGCAGCCTTGACGATACAACCATTCTATTGCTTGTGCGGTAAGTTGACGGATTTCCTGATCGGAACGCGCGCCATAGGGTACATGTGCGGTATCGGCATAATACAAAATGCGTTCATTGGGTAAATGTCGGGCAATCTCCTGTGCCACCGATAATCCCCCCACACCTGAATCAAAAACGCCTATCGGTGCATCTGCTGATGCATGTGGCATAGGATTGAGTAAAAGAGGCATGGTTTGAACGGCAGTCATATACGCACGGATATTCGGTTATTCACTGGTTTAAGCTTAAACCTCAGGTGCTCAAATGCAAGATCAAATCACCACTTTTTAGTGTTAAAACCGTCTCGCCTTGTGCATTTTCAGACAAACTGCCGTAGTTGACGAGATGATAAAAACTCTGCCGCTGGATCAGGGCATTGATCCCGAATCGAACATGCACATAGGGCCTTAACTCCCCCTGATATTTGCGCATAAAAATCGGATGCGCTTCATCGACAATCACCACATCCTGATTGCATGTGGTCAGCTGTAAATAAGTGTTCCCTTCAAGCTCGACCTGATCAACCTGATTGATCAATAAAGGCTCATCTTCAACCTCGATTTCGATCTGTTCAACAGGGGTTTTGAGGTAGAATTTGCCATCCTCTTTCCAGAGCACCTTGGTAAACAGGTCCAGAAGCGCTTGGCGTTTGACCAATTGACCTTCGTGCCACCATTCGCCATTGGCTTTTACACGTAGATCCATTTTGCCGCAATGCTTTGGGTGCCATTGCTCTAAAGGGGGAATTGACCTTTTGTGACTTTGCTGTACATCTTTTATGTATTGTGCAATGTCCATTAAGTTTTTATCATCAGAAAACACGATTTTTCCCTTATTTTGTAAAGAGCTTTGTGGAGAATCATTTTCATTTATCATAGTTTATGCCTTGCTGACGAGAAAATATGACCACTCAGCCAATTGGCGAGATCAAGGATTAAAACTATACTATCCCAAACGTTTGCAAGCACAATACTATCATTTGTGTTTGGCAATTCAGAACACTCATGGCAGCACCGAATCGCAATATTACGGTTGCCACCCCTAAAAATATGAGGAGTCCTACATGGAACACATCGAACGTGAAGCGATGGAGTTTGACGTAGTGATCGTAGGCGCAGGACCTTCGGGTTTATCTGCTGCGATTAAAATTCGTCAATTAGCGATTGAAAACAACCTGCCTGATCTTTCTGTTTGTGTTGTTGAAAAAGGCTCTGAAGTAGGTGCGCATATCCTTTCTGGTGCTGTACTTGAACCACGTGCCATGAACGAATTATTTCCGAACTGGAAAGAAGAAGGCGCACCTCTCAATGTACCTGTAACGGGCGACGAAACATATTTCTTATTGTCTGATAGCAAAGCACAAAAAATGCCGCATTGGATGGTACCAAAGTCAATGCACAACGATGGAAACTATGTAGTTTCCCTTGGTAACGTGGTTCGTTGGTTAGGTCAAAAAGCGGAAGAACTTGAAGTTTCAATCTTCCCGGGCTTTGCTGCTGCTGAAGTGCTTTATCATGAAGACGGTACGGTAAAAGGCATCCAAACAGGTGATATGGGGATTGGCAAAAATGGTGAGCCAACGCATAACTTCACGCCTGGTTATGAGCTACATGCCAAATATACCTTATTTGCCGAAGGCTGCCGTGGTCACCTCGGTAAACGCCTAATCGCAAAATTTAATCTCGACAAAGATGCTGATCCGCAACATTACGGTATCGGGATCAAAGAACTTTGGGAAATCGACCCTGCAAAACACAAACCAGGTTTAGTGATGCATGGTGCAGGTTGGCCTTTATCTGAAACAGGTTCTACTGGTGGTTGGTGGTTATATCACGCAGAAAATAACCAAGTTACCATGGGCATGATCGTCGATTTATCGTATGAAAATCCGCACATGTATCCATTCATGGAAATGCAACGTTGGAAAACACACCCAACCATCAAGCAATTCCTTGAAGGTGGCAAACGTATTTCTTACGGCGCACGTGCTGTGGTGAAAGGCGGCTTTAATGCTTTACCTAAACTTACCTTCCCGGGCGGTTGCTTGATTGGTGATGATGCTGGTTTCTTGAACTTCTCAAAAATCAAAGGCTCACACACCGCAATGAAATCAGGCATGTTGTGTGGTGAAGCAGTGTTTGAAGCGATTGCTGCGGGTGTTGCCAAAGGTGGTGATCTTGCCATTGCACGTGTACTTGAAGGCGAAGACCACTTTGACAAAGAGCTCACTGCTTATACCGATAAATATAACAATTCTTGGTTAAAAGAAGAGTTATATAGCTCGCGTAACTTTGGTCCAGCAATGCATAAGTTCGGTCAATGGATTGGTGGTGCATTTAACTTTATCGATCAAAACATCTTTAAAGTGCCATTCACGTTGCATGATCTTAAACAAGACTTTGCCGTGCTTAAAACGGTGGATGCTTCAACGTTTAAACCAAACTATCCAAAACCAGATGGCAAGTTGACTTTTGACCGTTTATCTTCAGTCTTTATCTCAAATACCGTACATGAAGAAAACCAACCTGCGCACTTGAAGTTAACTGATCCGTCAATTCCAGTGAACGTGAACTTACCAAAATGGGATGAGCCAGCTCAACGCTACTGCCCTGCTGGTGTTTATGAAATCATGGAAAATGATGATGGTTCTAAACGCTTCCAAATCAACGCAGCCAACTGTGTCCACTGTAAGACTTGTGATATCAAAGACCCATCACAAAACATTACGTGGGTAACGCCTGAAGGCGGCGGTGGTCCGAACTATCCGAATATGTAATAAAGAATATAAAAAAACCAAGCTTCGGCTTGGTTTTTTTATGCTTCGCTTTTTTAATCGATTAGATCTAACACATCAGTCTGGATTAACGCAAAAGTAAATTGATTCCAAAATGTATTAAAGTCTTTAGGTATATCCTGTAAATCAACAAAATTAAAATTATTCCTTTCAATCTCCCAGTGCCGACTTAATTTTCGTCGAGCTTCGGCAAAGATCAGCTGATTTTTTCTAAGATACTCGGTCAATATAATTTCATCACGATGGCACTCAGCGCTTAACACCTCAATTGCCTGAATCTGCGCCTCTATATTTTCCTTAAATTCGGCATGTTGAAGCAACCACGTTAAATCAAAAATATCTTTATATCGGGGATTTACTATACATTGATGCAATTTCCATGCAATTTGAGTTGCTAACGATGGTGTTTGCTTCAGCTTAAAACTCGGCCCTACTAACGGCTGATAATTCAAATTTAATTTACTATCACTCACATCCAAATTAAATGAAACATCAACTTCAATCTCGACCATCTGCTCATTAACCCAAGCATGGAAAGCGGTACTCACTGTTGGAAAATCCTCTGACATCACATAATCCAGCTCCCACCAATATGAATCTATAGGAAAAACGTCATAGCGAATACCGTCATCAAGCTGAACCGTGGTTAGATAATGCATCCAATCATTTAAATGAGCTTGAACACCTCTTTTATCCAATAAGGGCTTTAAACATACCCAATCTAAATCTATAGGCTTTCGGTGAATATGCTTAGGAAAATACTGCCGTGTCAAAAAACTCCCTTTCAGTACAAAAGGAAAATAGGTGTGGCTTAACGCAAAACGGCGAATGAGCCCCTCATAGGCCATCATTTTTAGTTTATTCATATTCTTCTCAGATTTTAAATCAACCAACCTTGATCCAGTGCATCATTAGAATCATAGATGCAACTTTCATGAATTTCTTTGTGTGGCGTATATTTTTGATCAATCAAAGCTTGTCTCAACCGACCAACTCGCGCTCGATAATGTACTATTGAGTGAGATTCCCTTAACGTAATAAAACGAAATTTTGGCTGCCATTTTAAAGCATTATAAGAAAGATGAGCGCCATGATCGTGGCAAAGCCGCTGTAGTTGCTCTACATGATGATATTCAATCAATGCATGCCACTCATAATATTGAATATGATTCAAATAATTTGAATGCAGCGGTATTTCTATTTTTGTTCTGAGCACATCAAGGTGATGTGCTTGAAATAAACGAATCCACTGATTAATGAAAACAAATAATTCTTGCAAATGACTCGTAGTGATTATTTTTGAAAACATCATTTGCTTGGGGTAGGTCCCTTGCGCCAATACAATTTCTAAGGCTTTCGCTTGTATTTGCTGACATAATGTTAAAAATCGTTGATGCAAAACCGTAGAATTCTTGACATCAACGGTCAAATGAACCTCAAACAGTTGCCTTTCATTAGCGCTAATAAATTCACCCTTTCTGCACTAGATAACGATATTCCGTATTGCTGTTTTCATCCAAACTTTCTTCGTTTAATACCAACTCGTGTCCGAGATGCATACAAAATTTTGGAATATCCCATGAGGTAGACGGATCTGTGGCAAGCACCTCAACAACATCACCTGACTTGGCTTTGCGAATAGCTTGATGCAGCATCATCACCGGTTCAGGGCAACGTAAACCTCGCGTATTAATTTGAACAGCGGGAAGTTTGGGTTGTTCAGACATCATTAAACTCAAATATTCGAATTGTCATATTTTAGCATAAACCGCTCAGATGAAAATCATCAGCAGCATTTTGAAAAACTGTACGTTTTTTACATAGTTTTATTGATGCATATCCGCTTTATCTTCGGTATGATGAAAATCATCTAATTGATATAGAGAGTCTTTAGGAAAGATCATGGTCGAGGAATCCAGTCCGTCGTGGGGTATGCGTGGCTTAAGAAAATGGTTAGGCACCGCACCTGAAACCCGCGATGAATTACTCAAGTTAGTTCAAGACTCACGTCGCTTTTTAGAGCCAGATACTGTTGCTATGCTTGAGGGTGTTCTCGATCTGCCAGCAACCAAGATTCGAGAAGTCATGACACCGCGTACAGCGATTATCAGCTTACAGGAAGACGATCAATTACTTGATATTCTGCATGTACTGATTGATTCGGCACATTCACGCTTCCCTGTATTTTCAGCAGATCAAAGTGACAATGTGGTCGGCATCTTATTGGCGAAAGATCTTTTGCCATTTTTAACCGAGCGCAATGTCAAAGTCGATATTCGTTCATTGATGCGTCAGCCTGTTTTCGTGCCTGAAAGTGCACGCTCAGACCAAGTGCTACGCATGTTAAAAAATACCCAGACCCATATTGCCATCGTGATTGATGAATATGGCTCAACCTCGGGTTTGGTTACCCTCGAAGACATTCTTGAAGAGATTGTGGGCGAAATTGAAGATGAGCACGATATTGCAGATGAAGAAGCACTGTATATCGTACCAGACAATGACCCAACCACAGCCAATACTTGGATAGTGCAGGCACTTACACCAATCGAACACTTCAACACTATTTTAGATGCAGATTTTTCTGACGATGAAGTTGAAACTATGGGCGGCTTACTGCTGCAAGAGATTGGTTTAGTGAGCGATTTACAAGGTCAAACCATTGAACTTGGAGATTGGCAATTTACCATTATTGAAGCAGATGCACGCACTATTCATCTGATTCGAGCTGTCCGTCAATGAGAACCTATTTTGAGAAGCTGCTAAATCCATCTCAAGCACACACTCAGCTTCCTTTTATATTTCCCCTTTTGATTGCACTGATTTCAGGTGCAATCTTTAGTTTTGCCTTAGCACCCTATTATTTTTGGTGGCTCGCGATTTTATCGCCTGCATTATTGTATGCAGTATTACGTCAACGTAGTCCACGCCAAGCCTTTGCACTGGGTTGGGCTTATGGTTTTGGTTTATGGTTCGTCGGTGCTTTTTGGCTATTCACCTCTATCCATACCTATGGCGATACCAATGCCTTTTTAAGCATTTTGATGATTGCTTTTATGGCGGCTGCGATGGGTCTATTTACAGCCTTCCAAACTTGGCTGTATCGGCGCTTCTTCCCTGAGACACCGCTGACTTTCGCGCCACTTTGGGTACTCTTTGAATGGGCCAAGACATGGGTGTTCACTGGTTTCCCATGGTTGTTTGCAGGCTATGCCTTCACTGAACGTCTGCTCGATGGCTATGCGCCGTTATTTGGCGTTTATGCCGTTTCATTCGTCGTGATTGTGTTGGCCTGTGCTTTAGTTGAGATTCTAAATCGTCGCTGGTTCTGGGCAATTCCTTCTGCCCTACTGATACTGGGTGCTTGGGGCGCTGGATTGATTCAATTCGTTCAACCGAAAGCAGCCAAACCACTCAGCGTTTCCTTGGTTCAGGGCAATATTCCGCAAGACTTGAAATGGCTCACCGAATACCAGATCAAAACCTTAGAGATTTACGCCACACTGACTCGTGCTGAATGGGGTCGTGATCTGATCGTCTGGCCTGAGTCATCTATTCCGATGTTCCAGACTGATATTCCAGAATTCTTGGATGCGATGGCCGCGCAAGCAAAGAAAACCGATACCGCTTGGGTCACAGGTATTCCTTATTGGGATCTACCTAAATCACAACAAGTCGGCGAGCCGTTGTATTACAACAGTATTATGGCATCGGGTAGTGATTCATCGGGTTTGTATAAGAAGCAACGTTTAGTGCCTTTTGGTGAATATATTCCGTTATCAGGTGCGCTGAAATGGGTATTACCTGCCCTTCAAAATGATGTCAGCATGAGTGGTTTTTCACGTGGTGAGGCCTATCAGAAACCTTTAATGGTGAAAGGCCATGCATTGGCTGCAGCCATTTGCTATGAAGTGGCTTATCCCAACCTGACCCGTCGCAATGCATCAAATAGTGACTTCTTAATTACTGTGTCGAATGATGCATGGTTCACGGGGACGGCTGGACCTTGGCAACATCTGCAAATGGTACAGATGCGAGCCAAGGAAAATGGTCGTTGGTTTATTCGCGCCACCAATACAGGTGTGACTGCATTTATTGATCAGCATGGTCATATCGTAAAACAAGCACCAATAGATCAAGAAGCCGTATTACGTGGCGAATTACCTGCCATGCAAGGGCAAACGCTGTATAACCGCCTAAGCGATTACCCGATCTTAATTTTATCATTGCTTTTATTGATCGTAGGCTGGATCTATCGTCCGCGTAAAGTTGATATTAGCTTCAAATCCCGTCGATAAATTACAGTAACTTTGTGCCCAGAGGAACATCAAACTCTGGGACACAAAGCGCGACATCCCCGTCTGCATTATGAAAACCCGTCACCAGACATTCAGACTGAATCGGCCCAATCTGCTTTTTCGGGAAATTCACCACAGCAACCACCAGTTTTCCAAGCAAATCTTCAGGTTGATATAGCTTGGTAATTTGCGCACTGGATTTTCTGATCCCCAGTTCTTCACCAAAATCTACCTGCAAAATATAAGCGGGTTTTCGCGCTTGTTGAAACACTTCCGCTTGAATGATTCTACCCACACGTAATTCAACCTTAGTAAAATCATTCCATTCGATCTGTTGCATGCTTTTTCCTTTTTGCTCTTTTAAGCCCAGTTGCAGCATAGCGAATCTATCCAACTCAATAAATACGCTTATTTTTATTTTCTATTTAGCGACTTCATGCTAAATTAATTGTGCTGATTATAAAGCCGTAAACGTTTACGTCAATCAACGTGCCAACATATCTCCAACAAGGCTTGGAGCTATTTTATC
This sequence comes from Acinetobacter sp. ESBL14, assembly GCF_036668815.1. Taxonomy (NCBI): domain Bacteria; kingdom Pseudomonadati; phylum Pseudomonadota; class Gammaproteobacteria; order Moraxellales; family Moraxellaceae; genus Acinetobacter; species Acinetobacter sp. ESBL14. The sequence continues at coordinate 216,472 of NZ_JAZEVS010000005.1, read as the reverse complement.
TAGATATTTTTATCTTGGATAAGGCACTGGCGTTTGTTGGTTTACGGAGTCAAAAATGCAGAATTCAAAATCTTCTACTTTTAATTTTCAGAAAATTCCAAATCGTTACGCATCCATTGTTTTACCCTTCTTTTTATCCATTATTATGACTTTCATCGTGTCTTGTATAAGTACACTGAGAAGTATGGGCTTTGAGCAGTTCTCTTTCGCAACGTGGATGTCCGCGTGGGGAATTTCATGGCTAATTGCTTTCCCTGTGCTGCTCTTGGTCTTGCCTGTCGTGCGCAAGTTAACCCTGCTCTTGGTTCGACCAGTTTAACTGCAGACCATAAAAAACGTAGATCTTTGGTCTACGTTTTTATTCACAATATAGGCTTAGAAATTAATCGACAATTGCACCGATAAATACGCCACCAGACTGGATAAAAACAGCATCGGAATATAGCGATAGGCTTTAAACACAAGCTGCTCATATTTAGAAATTAGCTCGTGGTTATTCCAGACACTGGTTTTTAAGGCACTGAGAAAACACAATACAAACCATGCACTCAACATACTCAATGCAAAAAAACCAATCATGATTTGGCTGCTTCCTTCTGAAGCTTGCCACAAACTTAATGCACCTTCACTAAAAGGCAATAAACTTAAGATGAGCAATACAGATTTAAGCATTGCCCAATGAAACTGATTCAGTTCATCCAACACAAAAAATGCTTTCATCTGATCTCCACATCTTATTTCAATGGTCTGAATTTATTATGCAAAGCTTTGATCTAAAGAAGAAGTCTATTTTTCTGCATAATTTCTTTTTCTTGTAACTATTAAATATGGGAATAATTCTTATTATAACTCTCACATATTCAATATTTTATTTATTTTATATTTTTCAAAATTTTAGCTTGTTATTTATAATTAAGAAACATTATCACTTCACTCTAGATTTATTTAATTCAAAAAGTGAAGTGATATTTTATTTCATCATTATGGCTGATAATAAATATCGGCATCATTGCCTTCGCCACCTTCTTTACCATCCGCACCAAACGAATATAAATCAAATGCACGACCTTCACGCCCTGGGATCACATACTGTAAATCATTTTCCCAACTGTCTTTTGGATAACCACCTTTGACATAACCACCTGGCAACCAGTTTTTCGCAGAAGCAGGTTGATTCACCAACGCATCCAAACCACCATCCTGCATCGATGGGTAACGACCATTGTCTAGCTTATACTGATCCAACGCACCCGCAACACCTTTTAAAGTAATACTGGTGGTATCCACTTTGGCCTTTTCACCACGCCCCATCACGTTCGGAACGATCAATGCAGCCAGAACACCTAAAATTACAATAACAACCATCACTTCAATGAGTGTAAATCCTGAGGCACGATTCATTCGAGCAACGCTCGAACGTGCCGCAAGAGAAGAGGCTATGCTTCGAGTGCAAGGATTCAAGCTTTGTTCAACATTGTGCTTATTCATTGAGTTATTCATATTCATCTCTATCATGTCACTCATCAAATCATATTGTTCATATTAATAATTGGCAACATTACCGCAATCACAATCACCAATACAATTGCTGCCATAAAAATCAGCATCAAAGGTTCAAGTAAAGCCAGTAATGTGGAAATAAAGGTGGTCACCTCACGATCTTGCATGGTGGATGCACGATCCAACATACGATCTAGCTCGCCTGATGCTTCACCGCTTCGAATCATTTGTACCATCATTGGGGGGAAATAACCGCAACGCTCCAATTGCGTTGCCAAATTACCACCTTCTGTTACACGCTCCATCGCCACTTCAATGGCATCACGAATTACCCAGTTATTACTGACTTCCGCCCCAATTCGCAAGGCTTCAACCAAAGGTACGCCAGAACGGGTCAGAATCGACAAGGTGCTGGCAAAACGTGCCGCATTTATACCACGCGAAAGTTTACCAAATAGTGGCAATCTGAGCGTTAATCGGTCAAATGCATAATGTCCTGCCGTGGTTCTTAAAAAACGGGTAAACAAGATCACCGCGATAAAGGCCAGAATAAGCATGCCCAACCACGTATGTCGAATAAAGGCACTGGCTTTCATCAAAGCAACTGTAATCCAAGGCAAGGCTTCTTTGCTTTGTTCAAAGGTTTTGACAATTTCAGGCACGACGTAGGTCATCAGGCCCATCACAATCCCAAAAGACATCAGCATCAGTACAATCGGATAGATCATCGCGCCCTGCACTTTCTTCTGCATAGCAAAACGGTTTTCGGTGTAGTCGGACAGTTGATCTAGAATCAGATCAAGATGACCTGAACGCTCACCCGCAGCAACAGTTGCAATATACAGTTCAGGAAATCGCCCCGACTGCTGCATACTTTTCGCCAGTGAGTGTCCTTCCAAAACCTTGGATCGTACGGCGATTAATAAGTTTTGGACATGTGATTTTTCACTTTGTTTACTCACTGCACGCAGTGCTTCTTCAAGTGGAATTCCCGCAGCGACCAAAACTGAAAGCTGACGGGTCATCAAAGCCAGATCATAGGCACTAAAGCTTTTTTTAAACCATGAACGCTGTTGTTGTTTGTCTTTTTGCTCAACCGCATCGACCGCAATCGGTGTCCATGCTTTATCACGTAACTGTTGGCGAATTTGGCGTGCGGAATCCCCTTCCAGCACACCTTTATGTTGCTTTCCAGAAGCATCAATAGCTGTAAATTGATAAGCAGGCATGGTTCTGTTCTAATTGTCCCAAAATAGTAGTCGTTAAGTTGCATCCGTGTATGGGATGAGGAACCTTGTTCCGCAAGAAATTCATCGACATATTGCACAGCACTTTAGCATAATTATATGACATACAGTCATGCCATTTTACACATGAATGAAGCCGATATGCCTAGCCAAAATTCTAACGCTATTCTCTACCGTATTCGAGTCGCGATACCCGTCTATGTGTATGACACATTTGACTACACGGTCAGTGCTGAGCAATATGCGCAGGCGCAAATCGGTGCACGCGTTGCGATTTCTTTTGGGCGGCAAAACCTCGTAGGAATCATTACTGAAAAAGTAGATCCTAACGAAACATTTACAGGCCAATTCAAACTTAAAGCGATTACTGAACTGCTCGATGAAGAAGCCATTCTAGATCAACAAGTTTTAACTTTGTTGACATGGTCTGCACAATATTACCAATTCCCGATTGGTGAGGTGATGCAAAGTGCCTTGCCCACCTTATTAAGACAAGGGCGTGCCTTGGATATCCTGTTTCATCTATGGAAAATCACTCCGCATGATGACCCCAATGCCTTATTAAAACGTTCACAAAAACAATATGATGCTTATCAGGTTTTAAAGCTTCATCCACACGGTGCTACGGAGAATGTGCTCAATCTCAGTGGTGTAGAAACCTCAACTTTAAAGGCATTAGAAAAAAAGGGCTTGGTTGAATGCTGTCTAGAACCGCATGATTTCACCCCAACGCCTGTGCAACTGGCACAAGTCCCTTTGACACCCAACGAAGATCAAAAGAAAGCAATTCAACAGATCCTCAAAGCACAGCATCACTATCAGGCATTTTTACTCGATGGTTTGACCGGTAGTGGCAAAACTGAAGTTTATTTGCAAGTCATGCATGAGGTGTTAAAACAAGGCAAACAAGTATTGGTACTGGTGCCTGAAATTGGTCTAACCCCGCAAACGGTTGCTCGTTTTAAGTCACGTTTTCATTGTGATGTGGCCTTACTGCACTCAGGCTTAAATGACTCAAAACGTTTACAGGCATGGCAACATGCACAAACGGGCAAAGCTTCCATTATTATTGGTACACGCTCTGCAATCTATACCCCACTGCCGCATCTAGGCTTAATCATTCTAGATGAGGAACATGATCTCTCCTTTAAGCAGCAAGAAGGTTTTCGTTACCATACCCGTGATGTGGCTTTATATCGTGGTCATTTACAGAACTGTCCTGTTATTCTCGGTTCAGCCACCCCAAGTATTGACAGTTATCACTTGGTGGAATCGGGCAAATTACATCTGCTTGAGTTGAATCAGCGTGCAGGCGTCGCTGTACTGCCGAAAATGTATGTGGTGGATTTAAAAGTCGCAAAAAAGAAGCATGGTCTCAGCCAAACGCTCATCGAACAGATCAAACATACTTTAGAACGTAAAGAACAGGTGCTGATCTTTTTAAATCGACGTGGTTATGCGCCGATCCTGATGTGTGAAAGTTGTGGTTGGCAAGCCAACTGCCCACATTGCGATGCGCATTTTACTTTGCATTCACAGCCCTACCATTATTTGCATTGTCATCATTGCGGCACCATCAATCGCCTGCCTGATCATTGTCCTGCCTGTCAGAAACAAAGCTTAAAAACCCTTGGAGCAGGAACAGCAAAACTTGAAGAACATTTACAAGAATTGTTTCCTCACAATGAGGTAATTCGGGTCGATCGGGACAGTACCAGTCGAGTAGGGAGCTGGCAAAAGATCTATGATCGCATTCAGCAAAATAAGCCGAGCATTTTGTTGGGTACGCAAATGCTGGCCAAAGGGCATCATTTCCCGCATGTGACCCTCGTTGCGATTTTAGATATTGATGCCGGACTGCTCAGTGTTGACCCACGTGCGCCTGAACGAACCGCACAACTGATTGTACAGGTCGCCGGCCGTGCTGGTCGCGGCGAGCATAAAGGCAGTGTCTATTTACAAAGTCTGCGCCCTGATCACCCGATGCTGACTACCCTAATTGAGCATGACTACCGCACTGTTGCCAAACAAATGCTGGCTGATCGCAAAATCGCACTCCTTCCACCCTATCGCTATGCGGTATTGGTTCGGGTTGAATCTAAAGATCGCGACTATAGCCAACAATTCTTAGCTGATATTGCCCAACAGCTGAGAGCAATGGCGGGCGATACCGTGGATATATGGGGTCCCATTCCTGCACCGATGGAACGTAAAGCAGGACGTTATCGTGCGCATATGGTGATTTTGTCGCCTGATCGCGCCAAACTGCATTTTTATTTACGTCAATGGTGGCAACAAGTGGTACATTTACCACGTCAGCATCTACTCAGACTTTCGATTGATGTTGATCCACAAGAGTTTAGTTAAAAGCTAAGCGTACACTGATTCAAATGACCAGTAGCATTTCAGAATATCATCTTTGCAGATCATATTTTTATAGGTGCCTCATTTAAGTTAGTCTAGACAGAATAGAAAAATTGAGGCATTCAATGTCTTTACTGCTCCCGATTATTTTTTTACTGGCTGCGGCTTTAATTTTTGTTCCTTTGACAAAACGCTATGCCTCCACCACTGTTTTGGGTTATCTCATTGCAGGGCTTTTACTTGGTTCCAGTGTTTCTGGTTTGATTGAAGACCCGCACCTGATCCAGCAATTACTGCATGTTGGTATGATTGCGGTGATGTTCTTTATTGGGTTTGCTTTTCGCCCTCTACAACTCTGGGCAGAGCGCAGAGGCATCTTAAAAAATAGTGGTTTACAATATCTGGTCACCACTATCCTGCTGGTTGGAGCATGTTTCATCCTGTTTCATCAGCTGCTGATTAGTCTGATACTTGGATCTGCTTTAGCGCTCTCTGCGGTCATTCTCCCACAACAACTACTCCAACAAAAACAACAGCTCAATCATAAATTAGGGCAAGCATCGCTGGCGACTTTACAGTTTCAGGCTTTTATTGCCGTCCTTCTGATTGCACTTTTTCCTTTATTGGAAGACACGGCCTCAACCCGTCATGGGATTGCTTATTTTGCTGCAATCATTGCCACTATTTCAGGCCTGTTCCTCGCCAGCCGTTATTTGGTTCGACCTGCATTCCGTTTTTTAGCGCATAAAAATAGTATTCATCTCATTCCTGCGCTCAGCTTATTGGTACTGCTTGCTGTGATCCTGATCATGGATATTCTCAATATTCATGTCTTGATTGCTGCATTTTTAGCAGGCTTGCTACTCGCAGAAACCGAATTTAAAACTGAAGTTGAACGTATTCTCGACCCTTTTAAAGATGCAGCAACAGGCTTATTTTTTCTGGCGATTGGCTTGGGCCTTTCATTGGCGCCTTTAACTAAAACACCACTGCTGATTCTGGCTTCAATCTTTGCTTTGATCTTGATCAAGGCCGCTGTGATTGGCGCGATCAGCTATTACCAACAACGCCATGCCAAACTCAGTACTCGCTTTGCAATCACCTTGGCACAAAGTGGTGAATTTAGTTTTATTCTACTCAAGCTGGCAGAAAGCGAAAATTTACTCGGCAAAGACTTATTAGAACCAGCCTTTCTCATTATATTCGGGTCGATGCTTTTCACTCCGCTCCTATACGAATTATTTGATCGAAAAATTTTGCCCATGCTACAAAAGAGTAAAATCGCGGTGGTTGATGCCGATGTTCCACAACATCCAATTCTCATCATTGGATTTGGTCGTTTTGGACAAGTCATCGCACGCGCTTTACATGCACAGGGTAAACACTTTAATGTGATCGATAGCAACCAACCTGATGCTGATTTTATTGAACAATACGGGCATCGTTTTATTGATGCCGATGTGACTCAAGTCGAAAACCTACGTGCTGCAGGAATCGAATATTGTAAATTACTGATCGTTGCGATTGATGATGTTGAAGACAGTATGAATCTGGCGCGGCACCTGCGTTTAAACTACCCAGATTTAACGCTTTTAGTCCGTGCTCGTGACCGTCACCATGCCCATTTACTGCATGGTTTAGGCATCTCACAGATTTGGCGTGAAACTTATGCTTCATCGTTAAATATGGCGCAGCAGGCCTTGATTGAAACGGGTCTTTCCAGCGATGAAGCAGAAATGCAGATGAGGCAATTCAAACAGGAAGATCAACGACTGCTGATACAGCAACACTGGACACACGATCAACAAGACATGATTGAAAGCTATCCAAATGCTATAGCCGAACTAGAGTATTTATTTGCACATACAAAAACTTTGCATATAGATCGTGTGAGCAATGATCAAAACACACAAAGTGATGCAAATTCACCCAATGAAGCATCTTGAGTTTTAGCAAACTGACACCATTATTGACTGCATACATGCACCTTTTTATAAAGCCCGAAGTGCTTTTCAAAGCAAGCTATTGCTTTGTTTCCCCCTAGAGGGGTACTGGAGAAAAATATGTCTGATTTACGCCAACGCTTTTTTATCGAAGACTGTCCTGTTCGCGGTGAAGTGGTTCATTTGGAAGAAGCGCTTCAAACCATTTTGGCGCAACGTGAATATATGCCTGCGGTACAAAGCCTCTTGGGTGAAATGCTCAGTGCAACGGCCTTACTTGCCAGCACGCTCAAGATTCATGGCCGTATTAGCTTACAGATTCAAGCGACCGGTACCTTCAAATGGGCCATGGCCGAATGCAACCATTTAGGTGAAGTTCGTGCCTTGGCTGATTACGAAGAAGATCCTCGTTTTGTCGAAGGTACAGACAGCCGTACTGTGCTTGCTGCGCTTAGCAATCCAGTATTGTTCATCAATATTGAGCCTGAACACGGCGAACGTTATCAGGGGATCGTACCGCTTGATCAACCAACCTTGGCAGGTTGCTTGACCCAATACTACGATTTATCGGCACAGATTCCGACACATATCGTTCTGGCTACCAATCAGCAACGTTCAGGTGGTTTATTGATTCAGCTCCTTCCTCGTAACGATGAAGAAGAGCAAAAAATGGTAGACGAAGATCTATGGCCTCGTTTGACCATGTTGACTGAAACCTTAAAACCAGAAGAACTGACAGATCTTTCAGCCAATGAAATTCTTTATCGTTTGTATAACGAAGAAGAAGTGCGCTTACCTGAAGTTGAACAATTAAAGTTTGGCTGTACCTGCTCTAAAGAACGTTGTGCCAATGCCTTGATCCAAATCGGTGTGACTGCAGTTCATGAAACACTGGAAGCTCAAAACCCAATCCAGATGGATTGTCAGTTCTGTAATACCCGTTATGAATTTACCGCAGAAGAAGCTTTGGGTTTGTTCGGTGAACATTTAAGTTAATTGACCAAATGTTAAAAAATAAAAAAGACGGGCTTCCGTCTTTTTTTATTTTGTATTAAGGTCTATGCGATAAAACAATGCTCAAATCTCCCAATAACATAGACTCTAACTTTGCCTTATGAATTACTTCGAATATTTACTGTTTATCATCAGTGTGATTGTGCTGATTGCGACCCCTGGTCCTGTGATGATTTTAGTTGCCAGTGCTGGTCTTAAGGGTGGCTATAAAAAGGCACTAGAGACGATTTTTGGAACCAACTTCGCCTCTTTAATCCTGATTTTTATTTCCGTACTCATTCTCAAAGGTTTTCTTACTATTGATGAAAACTACCTCAAAGCCATTCGGATATTAGGCTGTCTCTATATTGCCTATCTGGGCTATAGCATCATTAAAGAAGTGTTTCAGGCACCACATCCAACCGCCATTCAAACCGTATCTGCACAAAGCGGTGGCTTTAAAAAAGGCTTTCTGGTGGGAATTTCCAATCCGAAAGATATTATCTTCTTTTCGGCATTTTTCCCGCAGTTTATTCACATCTCACCGAACATCAATTTCAGTTTAAGTCTACTGACGGTGACTTGGATTATTTTGGATTTCCTCACCCTGTCTTTGGTCTATCTGTTCTTCCGCAGCCTTTCTCAAAGTAGTATTTATCCTAAGATTCTAGGCCTGTGTGGTGTCCTGCTAGTATTAATTGCACTCTATGGTCTGGTTGATACTTTTCTCTAGTCAATCACCGCAATACCAGTCTAAATTCTTTATCCACTGTGCTTGAAGCGCAGCGGAACAAGTCTTATACAATCGAATCCATTGAAATCTCTTGGATTCGTTTCATAATGAAAGAAACACATTATTATCTTTATTAAAATCATGGCAAAAAATTATTATGAAGAGCTCGGTGTTTCAAGAGACGCCACAGCAGATGAAATCAAAAAAGCCTATCGGAAACTGGCACGTAAATACCATCCTGACATTAGCAAAGAAACTGATGCTGAAGCTAAAATGCAGGCGATTAACGTCGCCTATGACACTTTGAGTGACAGTACTAAAAAAGCAGAATATGACCAAATGCTGGATCATCCTCAGGGCTTTTCTAATGCGGGCCAAGGCCAGCATAGTGGTTTTGACGGTTCACAGTTCTATCGTCAAAGCTCAGGTGATGGCGCTGACTTTAGTGGCTTTGAAGACTTATTTGGTCGCTTTGGCTCAGGCTTTGGTGGCGGGCAACAGCGCTCTCAACGCCAGCAACGCAGTTATCGTGGTGAAGATCAGCACGCCAGTATTCAGGTCGATGTAGACATTGCCTACCATGGCGCAACTCAACAGATCACCTTGCAAATCCCAACCTACAATGTGTATGGTGAACCTGAAGTGCAACGGAAAACCCTAGAGGTTAAGATTCCAAAAGGCATGAAGGAAGGTCAGCAAATCCGCCTCAATGGTCAAGGCCAAAGTGGTGTTAACGGCGGAGAAAATGGTGATCTGTATATTGAGATTCAATATAAAGATACCGACCGTCTTCGAGTCGAAGGTGCTGATGTGTATCAGACTATTGATGTCAGCCCTTGGGAAGCTGGTTTGGGCCAAAGCATCGAACTAAGTACTCCTGCTGGGCAGCTCAAAGTGAACTTACCGAAAAATGCCAAGAATGGGCAACAGTTACGCTTAAAAGACAAAGGCATTCCCAACAAAACTGCCGGGCAGTTATACCTGATTATTAATATTGTTTTACCGCCAGCGCACAGTGAGCAAGAGCAACAGGCCTACCAACAATTTGCCGATGCCTTTGCTGCATTCAAACCCCGTGCCTCTTAAGGAGTAAGATCATGACAACCATTCAATACAAAGAAATTCAATATGACGGTCATAGCCAAGTTGAAATCATTGATGAACAATTGGCACTTGATCTTGAGCACTTCGCCGAAGCATGTGGTCAAAGTACCGATTGGGTACTCAAGCTGATTGATTATGATATTTTGCAAATCTCTGTTGAACCACAAAGCTATCAGTTTATTGGTGAAGATGTCAGCCGAGCCAGACGGGCCTATCGTCTGCAACGCGACTTTGATGCCAGTCTGTCTGCCGTCGCAGTGATGTTGGATTTAATCGATGAAGTGCAACAGCTGCGTAAACAGCTCAAACATTTTCATTAAGCCATCCTGCAAATGACCAAGCCCATCCTATTTTAGCTTGGTCATTTTCTCCACTTCTTTCAACGTTTGCTTAATCGGTTCGTAGTCCAGAAACCACAACAAATTAAAATTACGTTGCCGATGTTGCTGAGCCAGTAAATCAATCACACTACGCTCTCCTCGTCCAACCAGATGTTGACGATAAAAATAATACAGTAGCATGACTGTACTCATCAGCATGACCCCAAGCATGATCCAGAAGCCAACCGGTGATTTCAACCCTGGAATAAACTCAAAGTTCATCCCATAGACCCCAGTCAGCAAGGTCAGTGGTGCAAAGATGGCGGTAATAATTGCCAAGATGCGCATGTTTTCATTGGTTTGGTTGGCAATCGCAGAGAAGTGTAAATCGATGGCCGATTGAATCGCATTTCTTAAACGTAGCGTATGCTTTTGCACCCGTTCTACATGACTCATTAAATCGTTCAGGCGTACCAACAGAATATCTTGTGCTTTATGCTTATGCTCACCCACCACATGATGGTAATTGTCGACCAGCTCGTCTCTGAACTCCTGTAAGGTCTCGATTTGCTCCTCGCAAAGATTTTCGATTTGCTGAAAGGCCATATCTTCATGAAACAATTGATGCCACTGCTTAAAACGACGATTACCCTGTAACAGTTGTTGTTGCCAATACTCGACCCGACGGGTCAAGGGTGTACGTAAATTCAGATAACCATCAATCATGCTATTCAATAGGCGTAAGCATAAATCTGCGGGGGTGCTGGCTAATTTACGTGGTTTATTCTGCTCTGCAATTGGTCGCCCCATAATGGTCTGAATGCGTTGAATATAACTCTCTACTGCCTGATTGCCCTGCTCTCTCACACTCACCAAAACGGTGGGCGTTAAGATAAAACTCATAGGTGTGGTCGCTAAACCAAAAACACTTTCATGTGATTCTGAAGTACTCTCATTTGCCAAAATCTGGTCATCTGGGCTAATCAGTTTGCGGAACACCAGTAGGTCATATTCCTCCACCGTATCAAATGCACAAGGATGCTCAATATTCAGTAGATCCCGCAAATGGAATTCATTCAGTACCAGTCCTGTATGCTCATAAATATTCTTCTGCCAAACCTCAGTATGATTCACCAGATCTTGTCTAAGACTATCCACCCATAAAAATTCAAGCGTATGTTCTGGTTGTTGTTCCGCACTGATAAAAATCGTATTTTCACTGTTATGACGATAAAAATAATAAAGTTGCATAGGACAATAGACATTAGAAGGGCGATAGAAATGCTGCCACGAAGCCAGATAAAAAGCTAGGCTATTACAGGACTGAAACGACATCCAATAAAAAAGCCCCACATGCACAGCATGGAGGCTTTTCCGAATATTAGGAAGATTACACTTCTTTCTTCTCAACCACACCATATTTAAGAGCTTGGTCAAGTTGCTCTTTATCCAAGGCATTGTCCCATTTGGCTACCACGATTGTGGCACAAGCATTCCCGACTAAGTTGGTTAATGCACGGCATTCTGACATGAAACGGTCAATACCAAGGATCAATGCCATACCCGCCACTGGAATTGCAGGAACAACAGACAGGGTTGCAGCCAAGGTAATAAAGCCCGCACCAGTAATCCCTGCTGCACCCTTAGAGCTCAACATCGCCACCAATAGAATGGTGATTTGTTGAGTGAGGGTTAACTCAATATTACAAGCTTGGGCAATAAACAATGCCGCCAAAGTCATATAAATATTGGTACCATCCAAATTAAATGAATAACCGGTTGGAATCACTAAACCCACCACCGACTTTTCGCAGCCCGCTTTTTCCATCTTCGCCATCAATGACGGTAATGCCGCTTCTGATGAACTTGTTCCGAGGACTAACCAAAGTTCGTCTTTAATATAACGAATCAGGTCAATGATCGAGAAGCCGTTATAACGTGCCACTGCGCCCAGAATAATAATCACGAACAGCAAAGCAGTAATGTAGAAGGTCGCAATCAACAACATCAAATTACCGATTGAGCTAATCCCATAAGCACCAATGGTAAAGGCCATGGCACCAAATGCACCAATCGGCGCAAACTTCATCAACATACCCACCAAGGTGAATACTGGCGTGGTGAGCTGCTGTAGAAAATCAGTGACTGGACGACCTAAATCACCTGATTTTGCCAATGCCAAACCAAACAATACCGCAACAAACAGAACTTGAAGAATTTGGCCGGATACAAATGGACTGACCAAAGTATCTGGAATGATATTCATCAAGAAGCCGGTAATGGTCGACTCATGTGCTTTGGCAGCATATTCATCAACTTTGGTACTGTGCAAGCTACTTGGATCAATATTCAAACCATGACCTGGCTCAATCACATTTCCGACAATCAAACCCACGATCAAAGCTAGAGTGGAGAAGGTCAAGAAATAGATCATGGCCTTCGCGGTCACCCGACCTACGCTGCCGAGGTTTTTCATTCCCGCAATCCCTGTCACAACGGTCAGGAAAATCACGGGAGCAATAATCATTTTAACTAATTTAATGAAGGCTTCGCCCAGTGGCTTTAAGCTTTCACCCAATTCTGGGAAGAAATGACCTAACAATATCCCCGCGACAATGGCGAAGATCACTTGCACATAAAGAATCTGATAAAACTTTGGTTTCTTGGGAGGCTGTTGGTCATCTTGACCTGTGGCGACATGATCGACAAGCATGTGCGATATTCCTTCATATTGGGATGAACAAATAGACTTCCGACTGTCTATCTAAAACCACATAAACGCAGGCAGGCACGGAAATTTGGGGAATTCTACGTTAATTGTGAGGCGCACAATTAAAGCGTTAGACTAATGTCTAATATCAAGAAATTTTATGTTTATAGTTTCAGTTTTTTATGTTCTTAACAATCATTCACTTAATAAAAAAGCGCATTGTTAAAACAATGCGCTTTTTTTAAGCAAAATGCTTGCTAGCATTAAGCTTGTTCAATGTCTTTCATTGTCAACTTGATACGACCACGGTTGTCGACATCAGCAACTTGTACTTTAACGTCCTGACCTTCTTTTAGTACATCAGTCACATTCGCAATACGCTCATTTGAGATTTGTGAAATGTGAAGCAAACCATCAGTACCTGGCATGATATTGACGAATGCACCAAATTCAACGATACGAATAACTTTACCCGCATAGATGGTACCTGGCTCAACTTCTGCAGTAAGCGCTTGGATTTTCGCAATCGCAGCTTTCGCAGCTGCTTTAGTTTCACCAAACACGCGTACAGTACCGTTATCTTCGATATCAATCGCTGCTTTAGTTTCTTCCGTAATCGCACGGATGGTCGCACCACCTTTACCAATCACGTCACGGATCTTGTCAGGGTTGATGTTGATTACTTCGAAGGTTGGCGCATGTGCATTGATTTCTGAACGTGCACGTGAAATCACTTTGTTCATTTCATTCAGGATGTGCATACGACCAGCAAATGCTTGGTTTAATGCCACTTCCATGATCTCTTCAGTGATCCCTTCGATCTTGATGTCCATTTGAAGTGCAGTAATACCGTTGGCAGAACCCGCAACTTTAAAGTCCATATCGCCCAAGTGATCTTCATCACCCAAGATGTCAGAAAGAACTGCGAAACGCTCGCCTTCTTTAACCAAGCCCATTGCGATACCCGCAACTGGTGCTTTCAATGGTACACCAGCATCCATCAGTGACAATGAAGCGCCACATACAGAAGCCATAGAAGATGAACCATTAGATTCAGTGATATCAGATACGATACGGATCACGTACGGGAAGCGGTCAGCTGCAGGAAGAACTGCTTGAACACCACGACGAGCCAAACGACCATGACCGATTTCACGACGTTTAGGACCTGATTCACGACCCGTTTCACCAACAGAGTAAGCTGGGAAGTTGTAGTGCAACATGAAGTTGTCAGTTTTTGTACCCGCTAAAGTATCAACCATTAACGCATCACGGGTATTACCCAAAGTGGTTGTCACTAAGGCTTGCGTTTCACCACGTGTGAATAATGCAGAACCGTGTGCACGATCTAATACACCAACTTGTACGTCGATACCACGTACAGTTTTAGTATCACGGCCATCAATACGTGGCTTACCTGACAAAATGTTGTCACGTACAGTACGGTATTTAAGGTCTTCAAATAATTCGTTTACTTCATCCGCAATACCCGTTTCGTCATTTTCAGGAACGAACTGAGCAACGGCTTCTGCATAAAGTGCATCAAGTGCCGCATAGCGGTCTTGTTTAACTGCAATGGTATATGCTTCAGAAATTTTCGCTTCAAAAGCTGTTTTTAATTGCTCAAGCAATGCTTCGTTTTTGCTTGGTGCAACCCAAGTCGATTCAACCGCACCCGCAGCTGCAGCAAATTCTTTGATCGCTTGAATTGCAATTTGCATTTCGTCATGACCAAAAAGCACCGCACCCAACATTTGGTCTTCTGAAAGCTCTTTTGCTTCAGATTCAACCATCAATACTGCTGATTCAGTACCTGCAACTACCAAGTCTAGGTCAGACTGAGCCAATTGTTCAAAATTCGGGTTAAGAACGTATTCACCGTTGATTAAACCAACACGTGCGCCACCGATTGGACCACGGAAAGGTGTACCCGCAATCGACAATGCTGCTGAAGTACCCAACATTGCAGCGATATCTGCATCCATCGTCTTATCCGAAGAAACAACAGTTGCTGTTACTTGGATTTCGTTGAAATAACCTTCCGGGAACAATGGACGGATTGGACGGTCAATGAGACGTGAGATTAAAGTTTCAGCTTCAGACGCACGGCCTTCGCGCTTACCGTAACCACCAGGGATACGACCAGCTGCATATTGTTTTTCTTGATAGTTAACAGTTAACGGGAAAAAGTCTTGACCCGCTTTTGCTTTAGGCTGAGCCACGACCGCAACGAGAACAGTCACGCCACCCATGGTAACTAAAACTGTATTTGCTTGACGTGCAACACGACCCGTTTCTAAAACAACTTGGTGTTGACCAAATTGGAATTCTTTACGAACGATATTAAACATTGACATGTATTATATTTTCCTAGTTTTATTCTAGTGAGACCCCTAAGGTTTGGCATTCAGACTACAACTGCTGTGTAGATAAATGACAAAGCTTAGAAGCCATCGCACTAGATCAAAATTTTAAATAAATTTAAACACAAAGAAGGAGCGAACAAGCGCCCCTTCTAAAGTCATCTAAGATAAATTAGATGAAACTCTCTTTTCAGCGATAAAGCATAGCAACATGCGAAATAGCGAAAACAAAGTAAAATCGAATTAACGACGTAAACCTAATGCGCCGATCAAAGCAACATAACGACCGTGATCTTTACCGTTTAAGTAGTCAAGTAATTTACGACGTTGGTTAACCATACGGATCAAACCACGACGGCTGTGATGGTCGTGTTTGTGTTCTTTAAAGTGACCTTGCAAATCATTGATTTGAGCAGTCAATAAAGCAACTTGTACTTCAGGTGAACCAGTGTCGTTTTCAGCACGAGCAAATTTAGCGATGATCTCTGCGCGATCAGTGTTAGTTAAAGCCATTCGATTTCTCCGAGATGCTTACAAAAATAAAATGATAATGATCAGTTGAAACCAACCGACTGCCGTGCATCACTACAGCAAGGCGCTTATTTTAAGTGATCTATCGCTATATTGCAAAATTGTTTTATATCCGCTGGCAATTCGGCAGCTGACAGCGCTGTACAAAATAGGCACACTAGCCTGATTCTGTTTTCAATTTATGACAGAGAAGAAAGAAAACGAAAATATTGCGAGGGAATCGTGAAAATTTTATCAACCAATACCTGTTATGTGCCGCATGACCTCAGTCAAGTCATTCGCAGCAAAGATGAAGTCTCAGCTGAATTGGGGGGCATGACCGAAAGACAGATTCAAAAGATATGGAACAGTGTTGAAAGTCTATATAAAACGGGGAATTATCCACTCATTAGCTTATGCCTACGTCGTCAGGGGCAGATTCTTCTCAACCGCAGTATTGGCTATGCGCAAGGTAACTCTCCAGATGGCCTAGCCACCGATGCCAAGATTGGGACACCAGATACTCCTGTCTGCCTGTTCTCTGCCTCCAAAATGGTCACGGCGATGTTGATTCATCTGCTAGATGAACGTGGTGAGCTCAATTTACTTGATCCGATTAGTTATTACATTCCTGAATATGGCGTGAATGGTAAACGTCGGGCGACCATTTTCCATCTGCTCTCCCATCGTGGTGGTATTCCACGTATCGACACTGAAGTCACACCAGAACTTCTATTTAACCAAGATGATATTTTAAAACTGCTCTGTGCCGCCAAACCTGTTTCTCCTTCAGGAACTCATCTTGCCTACCATGCGGTGACTGCAGGTTATATTCTGGGTGAAATCGTGCAACGTGTAACAGGTCAAAGCGTTCGCGAGTTTCTGGCTGAACACATTGAAAAACCAATGGGCTTGGATTATTTCAACTATGGTTTAAAACCTGAATATCGTGCTGATGTTGCTTTGAACTATGCGACGGGGATTCATCCAAGTTTAGGCACAGATCATTATCTCAATCATGTACTCGGTGGTGGCTTGCAACTCGCTGTTGATGTCACCAATGATACTCGCTTCATGGATACCATTTGTCCTGCGGGGAATATTTATACCAGTGCAGAACAAGCAGGGCGATTTTTTGAAATGCTGCTCAGTGGTGGTGAGTATCAGGGCAAACAAATCATGAGTCCTCAAACGGTATTTCGCTCCACCCTGCCAACCTCTGGGATTAGCTTAGACCGAACCTTATTGGCACCGATGCGTTATGCACTGGGTCCAATGCTTGGCAGCAACCCTGTGGGTCTATTTGGTCCAATGACAGGACAGGCTTTTGGCCATATTGGCTTCTCGAATATTCTGTGTTGGGCTGACCCTGAACGGGATATTAGTGTATCGCTACTGACGACAGGTAAATCGGTCGTCGGTACGCACTTACCTGCACTGGCAAAAACGCTGTACCAGATCTCCACCAATTGTCCTAAAATTCCGAAAAATCAACGTCGCTCCCTATTTGCAACCGATCGTACTGAAGCCGACCTGGTTTAAGGATAGCCACTAGAATGCCGCGCACAAAAAAGCCCAAGTTAAACTTGGGCTTTTGCGCTTAGATTTATCATTATTCTTTTTTGTTGTTTTTTATTCTTTTTTCTTACACCATTCAAACCCTCTGAATGCTCATCACCCATCCTTTTCTTTATTGTTTTTAACACATATTCGCTTTCTCTATACCGACTATTCTGTCAGAATCAATTATGGAGAAAAATAGCATTTCTCTTATCTCTGTGTAAGAAAAAACGTACAAGTCTGTATAACATTTAACTTAATAATAACAAAAAATTGTCAGACAAGAAGATTTATATTTCTTCCTTTTATTTGAAGATGCAATTGAAGTAAAACCAATGCAGATTTTTAAAGCGTGAATATTCACCTATGCTCAAAAACCCTAAATAGTATATGGATTATCTTGATTTTATAGCGAATTTTGAGATGAAAATAAAAAAGCCCTGTAGTCTCTCCCAAAACTACAAGGCTTAGCGGCTGTAAGTTTCCTCTTTTATCACTTACTTCACTGTAAGTTCGCTGTCATACGACGTTATTGTTATATTTTTGCGATTTACCTAGCTTTCCATGCTAGGCTCTTTGTGTGTACATAATCTCAAAAACCTTGCGCTTGCTCTAGCGACAATATCTCGAATCCTTGTAAGCTTTTACTTACAAAATAGTGAATTCTGAAGAATAAGTTCACAATCTGTTCAAATTGATCTTTTGCACTAAACCACTGCGTCGAACAGTCCGTATCGTTAAGGCCTGCTGTAATGCAGGTGCGTCAGCCAAAATACTCACCACTTTTTTAGCACGGGTGACTGCGGTATAGATCAATTCCTGACTCAACAGCTTCTCGGCATGCGCATCTAAAACAATCGCAGTATGGGTAAATTCCGAACCTTGTGATTTATGAATGGTTAAAGCAAAGGCGGTTTGCATACTGCGTGGCAGTCGATGCGCTGCAATCCATTTATTTAAGCTCGGGAAAAAGACTTCGAATTGCTGTGACTGGGTGCGATGC
Organism: Acinetobacter sp. ESBL14; assembly: GCF_036668815.1. Lineage (NCBI taxonomy): Bacteria > Pseudomonadati > Pseudomonadota > Gammaproteobacteria > Moraxellales > Moraxellaceae > Acinetobacter > Acinetobacter sp. ESBL14. The sequence goes on along the minus strand of NZ_JAZEVS010000005.1, from coordinate 198,122 downwards.
TTAAAACAGATCCCGATATCACCATTAGAAATCCCAAGCTGATAGTCATTATAGGTCATCATTACAGGACGTCCGATATACCAATCTCCGACAGCGATTTGTTTGAGTTGCTGATTGAGCCAATGCCCCGCATAACGATTCAGTTGCTCGATTCCCAACGGCCCATGTCGAACTGCCGTTAAGATTCGATAATCATCAAAGGCTTGAATCACGTTCTGGATGTGCTCAGTAGGTTCATCTGCCTGTATATAATGTTTTAAAGCTTCAATATAGGCTTGAAATCCAGCCATTAACTGATGTTGATAAGGTTCAATATCCACCTGCTGCTGCTCGGGTAAATATTCCAGCTGGATCAGGTCAGGCATATCTTTATTCAAACAAATGGCTTGTAAAGGTGCAGCCTGAACAATTTCCGTCTCTAGTTTTGATAAGACTAAATCGGGGTCGCTTAGATGTTGCTGTGCCTGAATAAATCGTGCAAATTGTCCAATCTTGGCTTCACCAGAGAAACGACGGCTGGTCTGTAGCTGGACTCGATTTTCAGCCAATGCCTGTACTTGCTGTAAATCCGCCAAAACCGAGCCGACATCAACAGAAGCCAATTGATTGGCATCACCGAGCAAAATAAGTCGGCATTGATCTGGGACTGCCTCGAATAACAGGGTTGCCAAATTCAAATCCAGCATTGAGGCTTCATCCACCACAATCACATCATAGGGTAGAGGCTGTTTGGGATGAAAGCGTGGTATTTGTCGATTGCCCATGCCCAGTAGACGATGCAAGGTCTGCGTGGTTTGATTGCGCAACTCATCAGTGACGAGCCCTGATTGTAATAATTTTGGATCATTAAAAGAGTTTTGTAATGCTTCCTGCATACGCTGTGCGGCTTTGCCTGTCGGTGCTGCCATAGCAATACGAATATCGGGAATGGTCTGGTTGAGGGCTGCAATAATACGTGCCAAGGTATAGGTTTTCCCTGTCCCTGGCCCGCCGGTAATAATGCTCAGACCTTGTTGCAACACCATTTTCAGTGCAGCCTGCTGGTGTTCATCACTGAGCAAGTCTTGATAATGTTCGGCATCAACAACCTGAATCGTTTGTCGCTTTAATCGACAAATCTGTTGTGCAAGGCGTTGCTCTAGATGCCAATATCGGTATAATGCCAAGCCCTGCTGATCATAGACACATGGGGCAACCTGCGTGCTTGCGATTTCACTGGAAACAGCCAAATCCGCCAATGCCGCAATCTGACTTGGCTCAACCTCAATACAACTGTCGCCTTGTAAACTGGCTTCAACCAATTGTTGTAATAGTTGTGCAGCGCTAACTGCTTGAGCAGATTGAGAAAATGGTGCTTGTGAGAGATAGTCACTCCACATATTTAACCACGTCATTTGCGTTGACTGATCATCAACTTGTTTGTCCACAGAGTTATCCTCAAACTTACCCACACGCTTGTCCACAAGGTTATAAACAGAGTTATTCACAAGCTAAGCTTTTGTTTAATTTAAAATCACACACTTTATCTACACCATTTTTCCAGCTTTATCCTCAGAAAAATATCCAAGTATTGCATCCAGACGTAAGATAAACTCATCCTCAGGCTTCCAGTAGAAACAGCCTTGCTGCGCCTGCCCATTCATGCCGCGTAAATACAGATAAGATGCACCACCCAAATGCTGCTGCATCTCATAATCCTGCAATTTCACCGATAGATAACGATGTAATGCCACCAGATATAACGCCGCTTGTAACCAATAACTCGACAGCGACATACTTTCTGCAATTTGAGTAGCTTGATAATCCAGTTGCTCTGCCCCTAAATAATTACTCTTATAATCGGCAATATGGTAACGCTGACCATCGAAGTAGACCAAGTCAATGGAGCCATTCAAGTAACGGGCAGATTTAGCCTCAAGCAGCTCAGGCATTTCGATGCCATATTCCTCAAATAGCTGCTGTACCCGCTGCATCGCCAGCACTCGATCAGATAAAGCCAGATAGAATGGACATTCCGACAAGTATTGTCCTGCAGCTAATTGTTTTAACTGAAAGCCCTGATTGAGTGGCGTGTGTAATACTTCATTGAGCCAATCAGCAATCCATTGATACAGTTGCTGCTCGCTATTTTCTTGTTCAGGAAAATGCAGTTGATACTGTTGCAACAGCTCTAACCATAAGCCTTGATAGGTATTTTTAAAACGACGGCGAATGTCTTCTACCCAGGTTTGGGGTTGCTGAAAATCAATCTGCTCAAAAATCTCATGTAGGAAATTACCAGCCAAAGTCCCTTTCGGGAAATATTGTTTAATCCAAGCAATTGGCTGAGCCGTGGCGATTTTTTCCGTTTCAGCAAAATTTAATTCATCTTCTGCTTGCTCAAAATTGGTATCGATATTGGCCAAACGATCCGCCCGAGTGGCCTTATGCTTTAGATGCTGTGCCAAATAACTAAAGCTAGTTTTTCCGCGTGCATAAAAACGTTGTGTCGGCAACGCTTGAGCCGACAGTGCAATTTGTTGTTGGCTTTGCTGCATCTGTAAGGCTTGTGGTCGCTCTAAGATGAGCGCAGCATCGGTACTATAGGGATGTTGAAAGTGATCGCCTTGATTCTTCCAAAAAGCTAAACCTGAAAATTTATTTTTATCGCCTTTTTCTGGTTCAAATACCGCATAGACCCGATGGCTGGCACGTGTCAGCGCCACATACCACAACCGGTTTTGTTCTGCTAAAGCACGTTGCTGATGTTGATCCAGCTCAATCTGCTGTAAAAAGTTTTTATCCGCCACAGCCACGACACGTTGAGTACGCGTCTGACCTGTCTCGGGCAACTGGATTTCAGTGGTAGAAAAATTCAGTGTTTTCTGCACTTCAGCAAAGGCCTTATTCGCCCCCAGTAAAAATACGATTTTAAACTCCAAGCCTTTGGACTGATGAATGGTCATCAGTTGCACGCCCGCTTCACTGGACAGCTTGTGTTCAAGCTCCCAATCACGATCACTTGGTGAATTTAATTGTTTTAAATACCAGTGATACAGGTTTTGCATCCCTTGTACATGTTCACTGTGCTGGCTCAAGAGATCAGTGAGGTGGCGTAGATTCACCACGGCACGTTCATTGTCTTTACTTTGTGTTGCCACCAGTTGTTGCCAAAGACCAAACTGATTTAGGCAACGCTGCCATGCCGATAAAAAGCCCTGATTCAGCCACATTTCGCGTATGTCATCAAACTGCTGAATATATGTACTCAAACCTTCTGCACTTTGTTCTAAGGCCAATAATCGAGCAAGATCAAAGCCAAATAAACGGCTGAGCAAAGCTCGTTTGAGCTTGGCTTCATCATAAGGATGAAGCAACGCCGTGAGCAGGGCTCCCACATCCTGTGCAATGCTGGAATCAAACACACTGCGTTTCGAAGGTCGGTTGACCCGAATCCCCATACGTTCCAATACATATTGCACTTCATCCAGTTGGCGATGGCTACGTGAAAGAATGGCAATATCATCTTCATCAATCGCAGTCGGAACATCACCCTCTAAGTACAATTGCTTTAAATAGGCTTGGTTGAGTAAATGCTGAATCTGCCACGCCACCTGTGTGGCCTGTTCATTGCCTTCTTGCAAGTGCAACCAACGTAAAGGCATTAGATTGGGTTGGGCATTTTCAATCAATGCGGGGTGTGGACGTGAACCCGCTTGAATCGGGTCATAGCTGACCTGCTCACCAAAATCGATCTGGCGCTGAAACAGCAGATCCACCACTTCCACCAGCTCTTTCACCGAACGGTGGTTATGAATCAACTTATACTCACGCCCCTGTTTGGCCATAATATCCTGATAGGCATTCAGGAAGGTCAGCATATCTCCACCACGGAAACCATAAATCGCCTGCTTACGGTCGCCGACCATGATCATGCAACCTTTTTGATAACGCTGTGGATGACGCCAGATACTGGCCAACATATCATCTTGGTCTTGGTTGGTATCCTGAAACTCATCGACTAGAATCAATGGGTAGCGTGACTGTACAAATACCGCAAAAGATTGTCCTTGCTCGCCTTTTAAAGCTTCAGACAAGGTCTTGATTTGTTGAGCAAAAGTAGTCTCGCCCTTTTGTTGCAACACTTGCGGTAGGCGTTTTTTGACTTCAATACATAAATAGGCTTTTAAATAGACCTGTAATTGCTCAAATTCTTGCTGAGTCTGCTGCACAGCTTGAAACAGCTTTTGCAGTTGCAACACGCATGGATGTTGATAGAAGCTTTCGGCAATTTCAGCAGGGCATTTCTTAAAAATTTTTTGTGCTTCGAGTTTGTCTAAAAACTTAAATACCGCATCACGTGCATCGGCAAAATAGGCATCAAAGATCTGTATATTCTCAGGACTATTGAGTGCAGTTAATAAGGGCGGCAAGGATTCTGTAAACAGTTTATGAAAGGCGTTATTGCGGAAAGAAGCACCATTAATATGCCCATAATAGGCACCTTCTAACTGAAAGTATTCCGCCAAGCTGCTCAAGTCAATCTGCTGTGCTTGCTGTTGCCACTGCTGCAACTGAGCTAACTCAATTTCAGGCATAGCAGGCAGTTTAAATTGTGCCGAACTAAAATTCAGCGAACTTTCGACCATCCCAACAAAATGATCGACACTTTTTAGCCCCCCCACACTATACAGCGCATTGATCACTTGCTGGGGTTGGGTCTGAATCCATTCACGCAACACATCATGAATCAATTGACGGGTATAGCTTTTGGCATCTTCAGTGATTTCAGCGCGTTCGATTTTGCCACTCTCAAAGGCAAACTCACGCAATAGCTTTTGGCTAAAACTATCCAAGGTTCCAACAAACAATTCATCCAATTGATCGATGACCAATTTGAGCCGTTCACAGGCATAGGCAATCCGCGGTGCAAAGTTTTGTAAGACCTGTTGTTTTAACGGATCAGCCTCCTGTACTGCCTGTGCTTGAATATCTTGTTCCAATACATCACGAAAAGGTTCTAGGTACGACAGTATTTCAACCAGACGTAGACGGATACGCGTTTTAAGTTCTGCGGCTGCAGCACGGGTAAAGGTGGTGGCAATCACCTGATTGGGCAGATATTTTTCTAAAAAAATCCGTACCATCAAACTGGATAGCGTATAGGTTTTACCTGTCCCCGCTGAGGCTTCAATCAGATGCAAGCCTTCAAATTGAATATCTCCAATCGGCTGATAAGACACTGGATACTTTGAGTTCATGTCTTACTCCACCCGTAAAAATTCAAAAATCGGTTGATACAACGCATAGGAATAATGATCACAGGCATATTGCAATAAAGCGGTTGCATCTTGCTCTTGCAAAATGAACTGCCAATCGCGGTGCAATTTACAGGCTTCATTCTGAGTCATATCAAAACCCGAGAAATCCCCCGTATCATTCCAGTCCTTCAATACTTGCTTTTGACTCTCTTCAGTTAAAACCTGAGTTGAATCCAGCTCAATCCACTCATATTGTTTGCCCTTTTCCAAAGGCTTTAACACTAAGGCAGCAGGCAAGACCACAGGCTGCTGCTGTGCATCGTGCCAAAGTTGTAACCATGCATTTAAATAATGCTGTGCCTGTTGTGAACTTAAGCCTTCACAAATCACTGTCTGATCGCTAAACACCACAATTCGGCGCTTCGCTGTGGCAGTGTCACTCTTGATTAGCGCCAGCCAAAGCAGATATTCCAGCCAGACTTTGGCAAAGCGCTTGGCACGTGCACTGGATGCATCCAAACTGACCCAATCTTGGCTCAGTTGTTTCGGGGTCACACAGGCGATTTGTAATTGTTTCGAGACGCGCCAAACCCGTTGCGTGGTTTCAGTCGGTGCTGGGGCATATTGCTGCAAGCGCTCCAACAAGCGTTGCTGCTCTAAGCGACTTTGCTGCCAAGCACTGTGCTGAACTTTGCCAACGGGCAGCTGATCTTGCAACAGACTTGGAGAGAGCTGCTCATCCTGCTGCTGTAAAAAATGCCGAATGGCATATTTACCGAGACCATCGAGTAATAATGGTTCAGCTTGATCAAGCAATGTTTGTGCAGTTAAATTTTCCACACCTAAGGTCTTTAAATACAGCCGCGCAGGGAAAGTAACATCCTGAATCCATTGCTGACTCTCCAAAATAATCATTTCATTTTGTTCAACGGGATAGGCAGTATTGGCCCACGCCTGCCGCTCACCTTTGACTTGCTGAATCTGTGACGCGACTTTAAACCATTGGTCTTGAAAGCGTACAGGTCGATCCGAAACAAAGCCGAGTGGATCGAACGGTTGTAGACGATGTAAATGATACAACGGATAAAGCTGTGCAGGGACTTGTAATGCCTCCAATCCAGCTAAGTCCGCTTCGGATAAAGGAAGACTGTCTTCAAATGAAGTTTCTTCTTCTGGGAGAGATTTAGAGGGCGCTGGTTTGACAATCAAAGCCAAATGATCACGGAAGCCCTGCAACACACTGGATGGCTCTCTGACTTCGCCATCATTGAGATCAAAGCCATTATAAAACAGCCAAACCTGTTCTTGTGCCAACAACACGACATCTAAAAATGCGCCTTGATCGTCTTCCAAACGAGAACGATCACCCAATTGCTGACGCAGTGCATCCATCAAATCAAACGGAATATGACTGTCCCGATTTGGAAATTTGCCTGTATCCAAGTTCAGCAACACAATCAGCCGATAAGGAATCGGGCGAATCTGTCCAATCTGACTAAAGGTAATTTGCCCAGTCGGCTCCACTTGTGCGGACTGACTTTCTAAAGCACGTTGAATTTCTTCGATGATATAAGGCAATGGCAAAGAAATTTGGCGCAACTGGGTTTCAGCATCTTCGTAGTAGCTGGCCAAAGTCAGCATCCGCTCTTGTTTCTGAATAATTTCACGAATTGCTTTCAAAGCCACCACATCAGCTTGTTCAAACTCCTGTACATCCGCTTTGATTCGCTGTAGCCAAAACTCGACCGGCAAACGTTGGCCTTGTTCATGTGCCAGCAACCAATCACGTCGTAGCGCTAAATCGCGATAGATCTGAATCACAATCCCAATCAGTTCAAAATCACTTGGCTGTACCAAGGCATAACTGAGCATCTCCTGCACCATCACATGGGCGGGTACTGCAATCCCCAAAGCCAAACGATCCAAGGCAAATTTAAAGCTATAACGATAGTCTTGATCATCATCACTGAGCGTTTGTTTTAAATGCTCAGCATCCAAACCACGTTTAAAGCCAGCATCGTCGAGTAAATTCAGAATCCGTTGTGCCTGCGTATAATCCAGCCCATAACGTTGTTGCGTCGCAGACAGATTGAGCCAATCGGCAAAGTCATCCTGCGTAAAACGACCCTGTGTCAATTGCAAGCGCCCAAGTACAGCACGCCATGCATTTAACGCATCTAGCTGCGCCACCCCTGCAATTTTTACAGGTAAGAACACCTCATGCTCATGGGCCAGCGCAGGAAAAACACTGCGAATCAAGGGCTCAAGTTCAGCTAGGTTCGGAGTCAAAATCAACACATCACTCGGACGGCGTGGATTGCTATCTGCTTGAGATAGCCAATGCAGTAACTGTTCTTTTAAGACTTCGAGTTGTCGCACACTGGAGTGGCAAACATGGATCTGAATGGATTCATCCTCAGGTGCAAGTTCATATTGCTGGGGCTGAGGTTCTGCCAAATAGAAAATGTCCGACTGAATTTTACCGAGTAACGTTTCAGGGAAATAATCCTCAAAAGCATCCACCCATTTACCCTCTTCTCCTGTCGCCAGTTGCGACAACAGCGAAAAGTGGTCCCGCGCTTGCTTACCTAACCGTGTCAGTAAGGGATGCCGAGATTCTCGATTTAAGGCATTAAAACCCAAACTAAAACTGTCAAAGAATGCAGCAATGTCTGCATCACTGGCATGGGGATGTTTCGCAATATAACGCTCTTTCACGCCGAGGTCATAACGCTTTTTCCAGAGGGGATCAACACTGTCGGCCCAATATTCCTGCGATGGGTTATAGTGCAGAATCACCACATCTAGATACTGTCCCAAACGACGTAAAAATTGCAGTTGGCTCGGTGGTAAATCTAGAATCGTAAATACAATCACCTGATTCGGTAGTTGTGCCAAAGCTCGGGATCGTGTCTGCTGATTGTCTAAAAGTTGCCAGAAATCAGCATCAATACTTTGTATTTCAACAAAATCATCGTGAAAATAGTGTTGCCACAACCAACGCTGCCATGCTTCCAACTGTTCGGTTTGCTGTAAGCTAAAGGCTGAAGTTTGTTGATCCGTATGCGCAATCAGTTGTTCGATATTTAAGGCTTTATTCTGTCCCCACGTCGATAGCCAATTCCCCGCACAAGTACAATTGCTTTGGCAGCCGCGTTGACAATGACCGCGATAAATCATGTAGTTATTAAACAGTTGTGAAACCTGTTCCGCCACCCAATACAACATACTTTGTTTTTTAAGTTGTTTTTCCGTACCTTGCTGCAACTGATCGGCACTGGCATAAATCCGTTGCACAATCGAATATAAAGGGTGCTCTTGTGCAAGGCTATTCTGTTCAGATTGAATAAAAGGCTGTAAGGCTTGATGAATACGCCACTTTAAAATCAAACGCGGAATATTGGCTTTACGCACTTGTTCTTTATTGTCTAATACTTGTTGGTAGGCATACCACTGAAAACCACGAATGCGCTGATGAAATTGATAGTTGGCGGTCATGCCTTGTTGTTCAGCAATTTTTTGTGTGAGCCATTGTTCTTGGGCAGGACTGGGAACAATAAAATGCTGGGTTTTAAACACCTGAAAGGGTGTCGTACTCGGTTGGGTAATTGATGCCATCACACCTTGTAATAACACTTCAAGGCGTTGACTTTGAATAACATGAATCCCCATGCGTTAATATAACCTCATCACAAAACGATCATTTAGTTGCACAAAATCGTACATATTCATCACTATACAACTTCAAATCACTATGTCACGCTAAACACACAAGGAAATAAAAAAATTGTTTTGAAATTCACCATTGCATGCGATTGAATGTACTATCAAGGAATAGACTTTAGGTATAACTTTATGAAAATTGAAAAAATTCCTGATTCGATTGATCCAAGTTTAAACTTGGAGCAGATCCGTGAAGAGTGTCTGGAACTCGCCAAAAAGCGAGCCTATTGGTCAGCGGGTGCAGCGATTGTACCAATTCCATTTTTTGATGTTGTAGTGGACTTGGGTATGCTGACACAAGTGATTCCCTACATTAATGCACGTTTTGGTCTCGCCCCTGAGCATATCAGTGTCTATGATCCTGAAACCAAAAAAATTCATTGGGACGAGTTACGTAAACGTGGCTTTGAGTTCTCGGGTTTTGTGGTGGCACGTACCGCAATGAAAGCCTCTTTTAATGGCTTTTTCACGAAAATTGCCACCAAGCAAGTAACCAAGTTTATCCCCTTGGGCGGACAAATTGTCGCAGCCAGCCTTGGTTATTTCATGATGCGTAAAATCACTGAAGCGCATGTGCAAGATTGCTATAACCTTGCCAAACGTATTCAGCAAAAAAGTCGTAGTACCATTGTGGCTTGATACAATTTAGACCACCTCTGCACATCACTGTAAGATGTTGGTGTTTACAGTGATGTAACAGATCAATAAAAAAACCACACAAATACGTTAATATTCACTTAATTTTTTAAGTTTCAATCAAGATTGTATTTTTAATCTCCACATCTCGATGATAAATAGATGATGGAGCGTCGTTGTGCAAACTAGCCAATCTCCTTCTCGGGTCCGTTCAATTTTTAACGTGACCAGCGGGAACTTCCTTGAACAATACGACTTCTTTCTGTTCGGACTCTATGCACAAGCCATAGGTGAAACCTTTTTCCATTCAGACAGCAGCTATGCCGCACTGATGAAAACCTTCCTCGTATTTGCTGTCAGTTTTCTGATGCGGCCAATCGGTGCCTTGGTACTTGGGCCTTATGCCGATCGCATCGGTCGTCGTCGTGGTCTGATGGTAACCCTGAGCATTATGGCCTTCGGTTCATTAATTATTGCCTTCACGCCCAGTTATGCCAGTATTGGCTTTGCCGCAACCGTGTTGATTTTCGTGGGGCGTCTAGCGCAAGGCTTTTCCGCAGGGGTTGAACTGGGTGGTGTCTCGGTCTATTTAGCTGAAATTGCGGAGCCACATAACCGTGGTTTTATTACCAGTTGGCAATCGGCCAGTCAGCAAGTTGCCGTGATTTTCGCAGCCGTTTTGGGTTATATCGTCAGTGTGGTGTTTACCAAAGCTCAGGTCGATGCTTGGGCATGGCGGATTCCATTCTTTGTTGGCTGTGCCATCATTCCCTTTATTTTCTGGTTGCGTAAATCACTGGCTGAAACAGAAGCCTTTGCCTCACGCAAAGAACATCCAACCACACGACAGATTCTGGGCACCTTAACGGCCAACTGGAAAATTGTATTGGCTGGCGTGTGTATGGTTGCCACCACCACGACCATGTTTTACTTCATTACAGTGTATACCCCAACCTATGGCAAAGAGGTTCTAAATTTAAGCCGTAGCGAAAGTTTAATTGCCACCATTATGGTCGGGCTGAGCAACTTTATTTTGTTACCGATTGGTGGGCATCTCTCGGATAAATTTGGACGTAAACCGCTATTGATCGCCACGACTGTATTGATTTTTATCAGTGCTTATCCACTGCTCACATGGCTGACCCATACCATTAGCCTATCCCATATGTTGATGGTGTTATTGTGGTTCTCACTGCTCTATAGCTTCTATAATGGTGCTTTGGTAGTTTCGCTGGCCGAAATGATGCCAAGTTCAGTGCGAATTGCAGGATTCTCGGTTGCCTATAGCTTCGCCACCTCTATTTTTGGTGGGCTCACCCCAATGATTGCCACTTTCTTGGTACAAACATCAGGCAATAAAAGTATGCCCGCCTTCTGGCTGATGTTTGCCGCAATCACCAGCTTCATTGCCACCTTAATTGTTTTCCGCCAACAGCGCAGTACAGCACCACAATTGGCAAATAACACTTAATACATATGACCAGCCATTGAAGGCGGATTAATCCGCCTTCAATTGTTTTAAAATCGCTTTTAAGACTTCAATTCGTGCTGAATATTTATCATCCGTTGCAATCACATACCACGGTGCATAATCGGTATCTGTGCGTTTAAACATATCCGCAGCAGCATTGAGATAATCATCCCATTTATCACGGTTACGCCAATCTTCTTCAGTAATCTTAAAACGCTTATGTGGCGTTTGTTCCCGTGCTTTAAAACGTAGCGCTTGTTCATCCTTGCTAATTGCCAACCAAATTTTCACAATCACAGTTTGGCTATCGATCAGATTTTCTTCAAAACGATTGATTTCGCTATACGCACGTTGCCATTCAACCGTTGAAGCAAAACCTTCAATCCGCTCAACCAGCACTCGACCATACCAAGTCCGATCAAAAATGGTGATCTTGCCACCATCATTGAGCTTGCTCCAGAAACGCCACAAATAAGGACGGCGTAATTCATAACGCTCAGGTGCTGCAATGGTATGAATCTCATACTCTCTTGGGTCAAGTTTTTTCACGATGCGCTTAATCGCGCCACCTTTACCCGCCGCATCCATGCCTTCAAAGGCGATCACCACTTTACGCTCATCGTAGCGTAAGGTATCGGCCACTTTCTTGGTCAGCTTACTTAACTCATCCTTATAGTCTTGCTTTTCTAGGCTGGCTTTCTCCGGTTCAAGCAGCGCTTGAGGTATTTTGGCCTGCTGCCATTTCTGTGTAACTTTGGTTTGATGCTCAGGTAGCTCTTGCAAGGTCTGTAATAGATATTGTGCAAAACATTGATCACGGTGTTTTTCATCTTCGCCATCCACAATATACCAGTCGTCGGTAAAACGTTGGCTCAAGCCTTGCAAGGTATCGTACTGTTTTTTATTTCGCCAATCTAAACCATGTAACTTATGCCAACGCTGCTCAGAGGCATCAATCTGATCCAAACGCTTTTGCAACGATTTCCAAGATAAATCAAACCAGACTTTAACAATATGAACATGGTTATTTTGCAGATCATGTTCAAATGCGCGCATCTGCTCCACATAAGCATCAAACAGGTTTTCATCCAAAGGTTTGGACACATGCATCGCGGTGGTTAACAGATCGCTATACCAGTTGCCAAACATCACCACAATTTGCCCTTCTGCAGGAATAAAACGGGTATAGGACTGCCAGAAAGTTTGATTATTACAGAGCAGTTGCGGAGCATCCGCCTTGACCCTTAAATAACGGGGGTCTAACCACTCACGTAACTGTTTAACCGCTTCGCCCTTGCCTGCCAGTTCAATCCCACTGACCAGCACCAATACACTTTTGGCGTTTTTCTTATCGCGACTTTGTTTTAATGCATATTGTGCTTCAATCAGTTCTAATGAAAGCTCATTTTCATCTCGTAATTCAAATATGGGTTGTTGTTTACTCATTTGCTGCTCTAAGTGGCTCATTCTTTATATTAAAATCAGTATAGTCAAAACTGCTTTCATCGCAGAAAAACCCGTGTACAATTTCTGTAGATCGCTTGAGCGATACAGTCATAGTGACCAATTATTATCCATTTAGAGTTTATGCTGTCATGGTTCTCCGTTATGATGCAGCCTATGCTTTTATGATTTTATTTTTCTTTGAGTTCGAACATGTCAAAACTCGCGGCCTTTGATCAGCTTTTATTACAATATCAAACTTTGAGTTACCATCAGAATCCAGCGATTGCACAGCGCTTGCATGAAGTACAAGCATGGATGAAACAACGTATTGCACAAACCCATGCTGAGTTTTTTGCGCAACCTAACAATCAGCTGATGGCCGCATATTTCTTAAACCGCTTATATGGTGGCCCAGATTTTGATGCGATGGCACAACAAATTGAACGTCTGCTGAAATATGCGCACAAAGCGGAAAGTCTGCTTCCAGAAAATGCGATTAAGACAGGAACAAAATCCGTCAGCCTAGCAGTCTTGGCCACTCAATTGGATGAACAGGTCGCGATTCAACTGCTAGAAGACTATCCGCTCGAAACACCGCTAACCGATGAGATTATGCGTCAAACCCTGATCAAGCTTGATCAAGGCGATGCACGTTATGAACAGTTACAACTGCTAGATGAGCTAGGCCTAACACTCGACAAATATATGCGTTCTACCATGATGTTTGCTGCTTTTAAAATGTGTAAAGGGATTGCACATAAATATCAATTCGAACAAATGTATCAATTTATTCAAGAAGGCTTTGCGGCAATGAAGCCAATGAAATCTGCGGCTACCTTTATTCAAACCTTTACCGAAAAAGAGCGGGAAATTATTGAAAAGGTCCATGCTGGCCATCCCGATCCTTTCCGCAACTAAGACAACTGTAAATTCCTGAGTGACTTTCAAGCCACTCAGGGCTATATATTTTTGCAATTCAGCACATCGATTAAAAACACTTTTGAGAAAGTGACTTTCTGTATATTATTCATAACAATTGCAGGCGAAAGCCTGTTAAAAAATACAAAATCTGTCATCATGCTTGCTGATTCGTGCCGCTAGAGCGAAAGTTTAGGAGAAAACTATGTCTAACGAAAACCAACAGCCTACCCCAGACGTTGAGCAAAACCCAAGTTCAGACAAAGTCAGCCCTTTCCTTAGCTCACCGCTTCCGCAAGGCGCGCCTCAAGGTCAACAACAATCATTACAACAAGGCCACGCTTCTGCTCCAACAGGCGCGATTCCAAAATACAACCTGCCTCGTGGTGCCAATACAGGTAACGTCGGTGAAACCACTCACTTCGGCTATCAAACCGTCAGCAGTGATGATAAAGCACAGAAAGTTGCAGAAGTGTTCCACTCGGTTGCCAGCAAATACGACATTATGAATGACTTAATGTCATTTGGTATTCACCGTCTCTGGAAACGTTTTGCGATCAATATGTCAGGCGTTCGTCGTGGTCAACATGTACTTGATATTGCAGGTGGTACAGGTGACCTTGCTAAAGTATTTAGCCGTGAAGTCGGTCCTCAAGGACATGTGGTTCTTTCAGACATCAACGAATCCATGTTGAATGTCGGTCGTGATCGTCTGATTGATGCAGGCTGCACCAATGTCGATTTCGTGTTGGCCAATGCTGAAACCTTAGAACCATTTGCCGATAATAGTTTTGACTTAGTCACCATCAGTTTTGGTCTGCGTAACGTGACCGATAAAGATGCGGCACTCCAAGCGATGTATCGTGTGCTTAAGCCAGGCGGCCGCTTGTTGATTCTTGAGTTTTCTAAGCCAGTATTTGAGCCATTCTCAAAACTATATGACCTTTATTCATTCACGGCATTGCCGATCATGGGTAAATTGGTTGCCAATGATTCGGAAAGCTATAAATATCTTGCTGAATCGATTCGTATGCATCCAGACCAACGTACCCTCAAAGGCATGATGGAAAATGCGGGCTTCCAAAGCTGTGATTACCACAACTTAACCGGTGGTATTGTGGCCGTTCACCGTGGATTCAAACTTTAAGGCTTAAGATATGTGGTCGATTTTAGCACTCGGTGCAGTCGAACGTATCATTCATCATGTGATTGATTTGGATGCGATTACTCGCATTCAGCTCAATCAATTACAGGGTCAATTATTACGTGTTGTGATCGACAGCCCACAACTCTCAGTTGATGTGTTTTTTGATGAAAATAGAGTTCGTCTCGAACCAACCGTGACTGGACAAAGTCAAAGCCCTTCTCTCTTTGAACAGCGCCCATTTGATTCCCAAACTAAAATCACGGATGCAACCGCAACACTCCATGTTGAAAATGGCGTTGAGCTGGTTAAATTATTGCTCAGTGATATGGATCAGATCGGTAATATCCCACTGCAAGGCGACTATCATTTATTGCAAGATATTCAAAGAATTATGCAACAAGCTGAGCCTGATCTAGCAGCGCATTTATCGCCTTGGATTGGTCCACAGCTGGCACATGAGCTTGGCAAAATTCAGCTTGCGCCAACGCAACTGAAACGTTCACTACAAAGCCATTTATTTTTTGTTGAAGATGCCTTAAAAGAAGATAGCGGTTTATTTGCCCCGCGTTGGCAAATGGATGACCTCAATCGAGAGACGCGTCAACTCAACCAAGAAGTAGACCGTTTGGAAGCCAAGCTTCAACAGTTACAGGCTCAACTCGCCCCATCAGCACAATCCACACAAGACTAGGTAAGACTTTATATGATTCCGCATGTTACACGGTTACTCGAACTCTGGCGTATTGCAGCACACTATCGCCTTGACACCTTGTTCCCTGCGGAAGAACTACCAGTAAAAGCACGCCATGCATTGAATATCATTAAAATGCATCCTGCGGCTTGGTCAAGTCGTGAGAAGAAAAATCCGCTAAAGCTGAAAGAAGCTTTAGAGGATATGGGACCCTTAGCGATTAAGCTGGGACAATTACTGTCTACACGTCGTGACTTGATTCCACCAGAAGTCTTAACACAACTGGTGTTACTGCAAGATCGCGTCAAACCCTATGACACCCAACTTGCAAAACAGCGCATTCAGGAATCATTAAAAGCAGATGTAGCAACCCTATTTTCTCGTTTTGATGAGCAACCACTTGCCGCGGCTTCAATTGCCCAAGTACATACCGCCGCTTTACATGATGGCCGTGAAGTGGTGGTAAAAGTCACTCGTCCCGATATTCGCAGTCAAATTTTGCAAGATTTTGAAATCTTGGCGTGGCTAGGGGATTGGCTAGAGAATCGTTTAGAAGCAGCGCGTGCGCTGCATCTGACTGAAATTATTCAAGACTATCGTCAAATCATTTTAAATGAGCTTGATCTCAGCCTAGAAGCGGATAATACCCGCCGTATGCGCCATTACTTTACGGGTTCAAGCATGATGTATGTGCCTGAAGTCTATATGGACAGTAAAGATGTGATGGTGGCTGAGCGTATTACTGGGGTCCCTATTTCTGATACGGCCACTTTTGATCGTTTAGGTATGGATCGTGCGGATCTGGCTGAAAAGGGTTTAACCATCTTCTTCACCCAAGTTTTCCGTGACAACTTCTTCCATGCCGATATGCATCCAGGCAATGTCTTTGTCGAGACCATTAATCCAAGCAATCCACGCTTTATTGCCTTGGACTGCGCCATCATGGGTGAATTGTCTAAGCATGACCAAATGACAGTTGCACGTATGCTGCTTGCGGTAATGAACAGCAACTTTATGCAACTGATTCAGATTGTGCATCAAGCCGGCTGGATTCCACCGGGCACAGATCAAGATGCTCTATCCCGTGAAATGCGCCGTACTGTTGGCCCGATGGTTTCCAAACCAATGGATCAACTTGATTTCGCAGGCATTTTGATTCAAGTGATGGATATTGCCCGTCGTTTCCATTTGGAAATTCCACCGCAACTCATGTTGTTACTCAAAACACTGGTGCATGTGGAAGGCCTCGGTACCGATCTTTATCCGCAATTAGACATTTGGAAACTGGCGAAACCGATTCTAACCGAATGGGTCAAAGCCAATATGAACCCAGTCAAAAACGTCAAAGAACTAGGACAACAAATTCCTGACCTATTACTCGGTGCTCAAGATATTCCAAGCCTGTTAATTGACAGTCTCAATGGTTTAAAAAATCAATCGGCTTGGCACGACAAACAGTTACGTGAAATTCAACAAATGCGTTTGCAAATGCAACAACAACAGCGTCGTAGCTGGATGTTTGGTAGCACGATGCTGATTTTGTTGACCATTGCGATTATTAGCCCATGGTTTATCTCAGTCATTCTGATTGTGCTGAGTAGTTTGATTGCATTGTGGCGTATCGCCAAATAAGCCCCTACACACAGCAAAGGCCGTATCCATCGATACGGCCTTTGCTTTTATGCAACTGAAAATTTTAACTTTAAATACTCATACACATTCTGGAATCTCAACCAATACATACATTTTAGGCAAGACTTACCTCTACATCAGGCCATCTTTCCACAAAGACTTTTCATCCTTGCATAGATAGACGATCATCGGCTCGATATTAAGGTGCATCAACACAGATTTTAAAGGAAGAGAAGCGTGAGTTTAAAAAATAGCATCCATAACTATGGCTCGATTGCAAAATGGCTACATTGGACAACCGCCTTACTTTTTCTACTCGCCTATTGCAGCGTTTATTATCGCCAATGGTTTACCGAAAAAGGCACACCTGAGAACTGGACAGCTTTACAACTTCATCTTTCCGTCGGGATTAGCCTTGCCGTGATGATTAGCCTGCGCATTATCTGGCGTTTGAGCAATCCACAGCCGCGATTAGAACCTGCCAGCCCCTTAGTAAACTTTGCGGCACATGCAGGGCATTTTGCCCTGTATGCCATCATGATCATTGCCCCGCTCACAGGCTACTTAGGCACAGGCGTCAATACTGAGTTTTTGTTCTTGTTTGAAATTCCAAAATTTGAACATACTGCCCTGTTCCAGAGCTGGGTAGCACAAGGTATGGGGCTAAGTTTTGAACAGTTCGAGAAACCGATTGATTTCATTCATAAGCAGATTCTTGGAAAATGGCTGATCTGGATCCTGATTTTAGGGCATGCAGGTGCGGCACTTTATCATCACTATGTTAAAAAAGATCGTACCCTGATCAAGATGACCACGGGTAAAGATGAATTGAAATAATCCAATCTGTGTTGGATTATCATGGGCCTTATCGCAGGATAAATTTCATTTAAAAAAATCCCTGAGATCAGTTAAGATCAAAGCTGACTGATCTTATAAACGCCTTAAAAGAACAAAGAATGAAAACACCTCATTTCGCCATTGTTGGCGCTGGCACAGCAGGATTAGCAACTGCAATCCTGCTTGCACGTGCAGGCAAGCGTGTCACTATTTTTGAACAAGCAGATCAACTCTCCCCTGTCGGTGCAGGTCTGTTGTTACAGCCTGCCGGCTTAGCCGTATTTGAACATCTCGGTGTACTTGAACATGCTTTAAAGTTGGGGGCCAAAGTCACAGGATTAGAAGGTCAACTTCCCAATAAACGCCTACTGGTGAATAGTCACTATCATCAAGCAGGCAGCAATCTCTATGGCCTCGGTATTCATCGAGCGACTTTATGTCATGTGCTGACCCACAAACTGGCTGAATATTCCAATCAAGTGACATGGCGGATGGGTCATAGTATTGAACGCATTCAAGAACAGCAAAATGAAGTTCGGCTCTTTGGTACTGATCAACAACACAAGTTTGATGCAAGTTTCGATGCCGTTTTGATTGCCAATGGCGCGCGCAGTCAACTCCGCCCTCAAGCATGGGTGAAAGTCGATCAGGCTTATCCATGGGGTGCGGCATGGAGTATTGTGCCTGAATGTCCAACACTCGATCCTGAAATTTTGCATCAGTTTTATGATCGTTCCAAAATCATGATGGGCGTGTTGCCTACAGGTGCTATACCGACAGCACCTCAGCAACGGCTGTCGAGTGTGTTCTGGAGCTTACCAAGCTCACAACTACAATCATTCTTAAAAGATGAATCAGCAACACAGCAATGGTTAAAGCAAGTGTCAGATCGCTGGCCTGATGTGGCAGAATGGCTCAAACAATTGTTGTCGAATCAACAACATCAACCACAATGGTTATCTGCGCAATATCGGGATGTGGTGATGTCTCAGTTTGGACAAGGACGAATCGGGGTGATCGGTGATGCTGCTCATGCCATGAGTCCACAGTTGGGACAAGGGGCCAATATGGCCTTGTTGGATGCTTGGGCCTTTTCACAGTCAGTGCAAATCGCACAAAAAAACCAGCAGATTGACTGGACCATGTTATGGCAACATTATCATCAACAGCGTCGTTCTTCGACCCAGTTCTATCAGTTCCTCAGTCGTTTACTCACGCCACTGTATCAATCCAATCATTGGTGGGCGGGTGGTATACGTGACCTGACCTTTCCATGGATGTATCAAATCCCCTATTTCCGTAAAGAAATGGCAATCACTATTTCAGGTCTAAAAACAGGTCTGTTTCAGCAACTTGATTATCAACAGGTGGCGCAATATGCTGAAAAAGATCATACATTTGATAGCAAAACGAAATCTTTACCTGAATATGAATAATATTAAAAAGAGCTACATTAAATATGAAAATTCGTCATTTAGATCATTTGGTGTTAACTGTCGCCGATATTGAAATCACCTGTCAGTTTTATCAATCGGCCCTAAATCTTGAAGTGATTACTTTTGCTGAAAACCGTAAAGCGCTGCAATTTGGCACTCAAAAAATTAACCTGCATCAAGTCGGTAAAGAGTTTGAACCCAAAGCTCTACAGCCAACAGCGGGTTCAGCAGATTTATGTTTTATTGCCGAAACCCCATTAGATCAGGTTATTGCCCATCTTCAAACGCAGAACATTGACATCGTTGAAGGTCCAATCGAAAGAACAGGCGCAATGGGTAAAATTTTATCGGTCTATTTACGGGACCCTGATCAAAACTTGATTGAAATTTCGAACTATCTCGATACTTAAAAACATAAATTCATCAATAAAAATAAGGTTAAAACATGAAATTTAGTTTTCTAAGGGCTTTATATCGACAGAATAAAGGCAAGGCGATTCGAAAAGGATGCTGGTTCTTACTCCCTAGCCTAGTTAACCTGTTTTGTTTTCTAAATTTTCACCATCATTTTATTGATTGGCAAGTCAATCCCAAATCAACAATAGGAAGATTGATTATTAGTCCTCAATTTCCATGGATGATCTTATGGGATAGCCTCCCTTTCTTATTGCTGTTATTGATTCATCAAAAATATTTAGCTCGCAGTTTAAATATTTGGGTCTCTATCACTGCTATCTATTTCCTGATTGATGCGTGGTATTGGTCAAGTTATTCTAGTGGGACACTACTCATCGTTGCTTGGGCATTGCCCTTTTTAAAAATAGAAAATACCAATTTGATCGGAACGTATATTCAACCCAACCCCTAAATCATTTTTTACCCAACAAGCATAGCCAACCCATGTCACAAACGCTACACTAACGGCTTTCCACTCAATGGATTTTCACTCATGTCAAACTGGTTAGATGAAGTTAAATTTGATTCCAATGGTCTTGTTCCTGCCATTGCACAACATCATCAAACTGGTCGAGTGTTAATGGTTGCGTGGATGAATCGTGAGGCTTTACAACTGACGGCTGAAAAAAATCAGGCCGTGTATTACTCACGCTCGCGTCAAAAACTCTGGCATAAAGGCGAAGAGTCAGGGCATTTTCAAACTGTGCACGAAATTCGTCTCGATTGCGATGCCGACGTGATTATTTTGCAGATTGAACAACATGGTGGCATTGCCTGCCATACGGGGCGCGAATCTTGCTTCTACCGCAAACTCACTCCACAAGGTTGGGAAATTGTTGATGCCCAACTGAAAGATCCAACCGCTATTTATGGTGCATCTGCCAAAGTTGAAGCACACGATCATGGCCAAACGGAGCAAGTGGATGTGCTGGGCTATTTAGGCCGTTTAATGCAACAGCGTAAGACTGCGGAAGCAGATAGCTCTTATATTGCCAGCCTGTATAAAAAAGGCATCAATAAAATTTTAGAAAAAGTCGGCGAAGAAAGTGTCGAAACTATCATCGCTGCGAAAGATTATGCCGTGCTTGCTTCACTGGAAAATAAACACGACCTGATTTATGAAGTGGCTGATCTATGGTTCCACAGCATTGTAATGTTGGGTTATTTCGATCTTGACCCGCAAGTGGTGCTCGATGAGCTCGCTCGTCGCCAAGGTTTATCGGGTTTAGTTGAAAAAGCCAACCGTAGTCAAGAAGCGTAATCAGAGCCTGTGTCAAATATAGAAAAACCCAAAGCCACCTATGAGCAAGCCATTGCCATAGACAATGCTCGTCTCGGTCAATCCTTTAAAGTGATTGCCTATGCTGGCACAGGTAAAACCACAACCTTGCAAATGATCAGTGATGCCATGCCAGAACGGCGGGGTATGTACTTGGCATTTAACAAAGCGATTGCTGCTGAAGCTCAGAACAAGTTTCATGGCAATGTGAACTGTCGTACCTTTCACTCACTCGCTTTTCGCAGTGCGCCACGTGGCGTAACCGATAAATTACGTTTACCGCGTCTTAGCCCCAGCTTTATTGCCAAAGAATATCGACTAGAACCGATTACACTCCGTCGTCTCATGGGCGGGCGTTATGAAAAATATGTGTTGATGCCTAGTCGCTTGGCCAGTCTAGTTGCCAATGCGGTCAGCTATTTCTGTTCAACCAGTTCACAATACCCAGCCCCTCGTCATATTCAGGCACCCAGTTGGTTGCATCTAGACGATATTGAATCCTTACAACAACATCTCTACCCTGCGGTAGAACGACGTTGGCTAGAGTCGATTGATCCGAATCATCAAGCGGGTATCGGCCATGATATTTACCTTAAACTTTGGGCCTTATCTGAACCGAATATCCCTGCCGACTATGTACTATTTGATGAGGCGCAAGATGCCGATCCATTGATGCTGGGTATTTTATTGCGTCAAAAAAGCACTCAAGTGATTTATGTCGGTGACGCACATCAGCAAATTTATGCATGGCGTGGTGCCATCAATGCCATGCAGCAAATGCCACTGCCTGAAAGTCGCTTAACCACCTCTTTCCGTTTTGGTGAAGCAATTGCCGATGTTGCCAACAGTTTACTCGGTGCATTGAATGAAACGGTGCCTCTGCTGGGTAATCCAAACCAAAAATCCAGCGTGGTCAACAAACCGCATACCAAAATGCGCGATGCAATCCTATGTCGAACCAATGCACGTGCGATGGAGTTACTGCTCTCTGGTTTAGTGCATGGCGATAAGGTCAGTCTGCAAGCCGATCACCAAAAACTCAGCCGCTTTGTCGATGCCGCCAGTTTACTCAAACAAGGCAAACGCATTACCGATGTGCCAGAACTGGCTTGGTTTAACTCTTGGCATGATGTCCATGAATATTGTGAAACCAATGATGGTAGTGACATCAAACCCTTGGTCAAACTAGTTGATGATCATGGTACCGATCCTTTGAAAAAAGCACTGGCGAAAATCACCCCGATTGAACACGCAGATTATGTGATTTCAACCGCGCATAAAGCCAAAGGTCTGGAATGGAATCGGGTGCATATCGAAGATGATTACCAATTTAAAATAAATGGGCTAGAACATAAAATTACAGATGAAGAGCTAAGATTACTTTACGTGGCCTGCACGCGTGCTAAAGTAAGTTTAAATATTCACCATTTATACGACTTAATACAACAATTAAAACGATGCGCTCCCTCAAGTCTTCGTCAGTCCGCAGGTTAAAGCGCTCTTGATTGAGGTCAGCTCATGCAACTTGAATCGGTTCAATTTAAACACATTGGCATGTTTCGGGATTTAAATCTCAAATTTGATCCTGAACAACGCCCTATCACCTTGATCCTTGGCGACCAAGCCACAGGCAAAAGCAGCATTTTAAAAAATATCTACCAGAGCCTGACCTGGTTTTCTGCACGTTACAAAGATATTCGTACCGCAGGTGTGGTGATTGCCGACCAAGATATTATGCTGAATCGCCTGCAAGCCAAAATTCAAATTCAGGTCCGCATGAGCAATGAACTTGCAGGGACTCTCACCGAAAGTAGCTCCGCTCAGCAGACCGATACCCAAAGTTGCGCATGGAAGCTTTATAAAACATTTAATAGTCAAGGGGTTGGGATTAGCCAAGTGGAGACCCAACAACTCGATCAAATGGTGACCCTATATCAAAAGACAGGGCTACAAGACCCATTATTCGGCTTGCCTTTGATCGCCTACTATCCTGCTGAACGCTTCGTGCAAGACGTCAATTTACAAAGCAAAAATACCCCTGGAACCCTGCAAGAAATCTCGGCCTACGATTTGACCGCCATCCCCTATACCACCTTTACGCGTTTTTTTGAGTGGCTGCGCGAGATTAGCGATGTCGAAAATGCACATTCAGCACATATCGTTAGACGCCTAATGGGCAACGATTTTAATCAGCAAAATCAATCTGAAATATTGCAAGAATTACAACAAGAACTGATTAATCATCCAAAGCAACTCTCTGCACCCAATCTTTATGCCTTGAAAAACAGCTTGCACACGGTTTTTCCTGAATTAAGTGATCTTTATATTCAATATGTGCCAAAACTACAATTGATGGTGCGCTATCACGATCAGTTGATTCCTTTTCAACAGCTGTCCGCCTCACTCAAAACTTGGATAGCACTGGTTGGGGATGTTAGCCGTCGGCTTTGCTTACTGAATCAACACTGTTTTAATCCTTGCTTAGAAGGTGAAGGGATTTTGATGATTGATCACATTGACCATCAACTCGATCAAAATAACTGTGCAGAAATTCTGGAACGCTTACATCAGGCTTTCCCATGTCTACAAATTATCGTCACAGGCAATCGAGATGCCTTGCTTGAGCATGCCTTACATTACCAATGTTTAAAACTCGACCCAACAGGGGTGTATCAACTTAATCTAGAAGCATCACAACAACAACTTTCAAACTTATATCACGGACTTAGCCAGACCGAAACAGCGCCCACTGTTCAAACCCAAACCTTACTACAAGCCGATTCATTGACCAGCAAAGTCGATGATTTGTTCCAGCAAATTCAAGACTTAAACGAGCAAGAAAAGAGCAATTTACTCAACCTACTTAAAATAGATGATACACCACAAGAAACACCGCTATAAAGCCGTATCAAAAAACAGAAATTGAAATGTTTTCAATCAAATGATGTTGTTTGTTTCATGTAATAACATCAGATTTTTGCTGCTATTTTATAGTAAAATAAATCGCATTTTTTATTTTCAAGTTGTGCAATACAACTTGCTGCCTCCGTTAACTTGATTGGGCTTCAAGATTTAAAGTTTTTGGTATTCTCTTTGAGTGCCTGTAAGTCTTGAAAGAAAATTCACCCCTTAGGTCTTCGACCTAAATCATCGACATGGATACCAGTGTGCTACCGATTATTATCTTATTACCGCTCATACTCGGCACCACCCTTGTCTCACAATTACAGCGTATTTCGCGTGGCGTGACGGCACTTGGGGCGATTGGCATCAGCCTTAGTTGTTTTATTTTACTTTTAACTCAGGCAGAAACGGTTCTTCAGGGTAATACCCTGCAACAAAGCTGGGACTGGCTTCCACAGCTTGGAATTAATCTGAGTTTTCGCCTAGATGCATTAGGTTTATTGTTTGGTCTGCTGATTAGCGGTATCGGCACGCTGATTTATATTTATGCCTATTACTATCTCAGTCCTAAAAATTCTCTCAGTAAACTCTACCAGCTGTTAATGCTGTTTATGGCAGCCATGCTGGGGATTTCACTCTCAAACAACCTGATTATCTTATTGGTGTTCTGGGAACTGACCAGTATTTCCTCTTTCCTATTGGTGGGTTACTGGAGTCAATACGAGGCAGCGCAACGTGGCGCCCGTATGGCTCTCACCATCACAGGCATGGGTGGTTTAGCCATGCTCGGTGGCTTTGTACTGATTGGACAGATCACCGGTACCTATCAGATTGATGAATTAGTGTTGATGAAGGATACCATTCAGCAACATGCGCTATTTGTTCCAGCATTATTGCTGATCTTGTTAGGTGCATTTACCAAAAGTGCCCAGTTCCCCTTCCATTTTTGGTTACCGAATGCGATGGCAGCGCCGACCCCTGTGTCCGCCTACCTACATTCGGCAACGATGGTCAAAGCAGGGATTTTCTTGTTGGCGCGTTTAGCTCCTATTTTTATTGGCGCTGCGCTGTATCACAATATCGTGACTTTTGTCGGTCTATTCACTCTGTGTATGGCCGCAGGTTTTGCAATTTTCAAAGAAGACCTGAAAGGGCTTTTGGCTTATTCAACCATTAGTCATTTGGGCTTAATCGTATGTTTACTCGGTATTGGCTCGCCATTGGCGGTGGCTGCCGCAATTTTCCACATCATCAACCATGCCACCTTTAAAGCGGCATTGTTCATGATTGCAGGGATTATTGACCATGAAACTGGCACACGTGATTTACGCAAGCTCAGTGGCATCTGGCAACTGCTTCCATTTACAGGCACTCTCACCATGATCACCGCTGCCTCAATGGCGGGTGTACCACTGACCAATGGCTTTATCTCAAAAGAAATGTTCTTTACCGAGCTATTGGCCAACTTATCGGGTACCGTGATGGTGATTTCAGCCATCGTCGCAACACTAGCTGGTATTTTCGCAGTCAGTTATTCAATTCGCCTCGTTCATGGGGTGTTCTTTGACGGCCCAGTTGGTAAACATGTACCCAATAAAGATGCGCACGAACCGCATTTCGGCATGCGCCTACCTGCCATTATTTTAGCTACCTTATGTATTTTAGTGGGTATCCTCCCTGCTCTACTGGCAGGAACAATGGTCAACAGTGTTACTCGTGCAAGTTTGGCACAGCCTGAATTTGAAGGCGTTCATCTCGCGATTTGGCATGGTATCAATGCCCCTTTGATCATGAGTCTAATTGCTTTAATTGGTGGATCGATCTTCTACTTTACCCTAGCAAAAGAGGGACGTATTCGTAAAATCGACCTCGATCCTTATCTTGGAAAATTCCAAGGCAAGATCCTGTTTGATCTGTTCTTGAAACATTTATTACTCACCAGTCGCAAGATTAAACAGAAGACCGAAAATGGTTCTTTGCAAAGCTATATCCTCTGGATTGTGTTATTCAGCATTGTGATGGTGGGCTTACCCCTGTTCAACCAAGGCTTAACCACAGGCACACGTGAACTCACGCATGCACCGTGGGTGGCGATTGTACTCTGGCTAACCTTGTTCTCTGGGTGCTGGATGATGCTGTGGTTCCACCATGAACGTATCAAAGCCGTCCTGATCAGCGGTGCAGTCGGTCTCGTCGTTACCATGGTGTTTGTTACGCTCTCAGCACCTGACTTGGCATTGACTCAGATTACAGTTGATGTCGTCACCACTGTTTTACTCTTGATGAGTTTGTCTTTACTTCCACAACTCACGCCTTACGAATCAAGCCGTTCACGTCGCTGGCGAGATGCCAGCCTGGCCATCGCAGGTGGTTTAGGCATAGGTTGGATTGCTTGGTTGCTGTTAACCCGTGATCACAATTCAATTTCATGGTTCTTTATGCAACAGGCGATTCCACTGGGCGGTGGTTCAAACGTCGTCAATGTGATCTTGGTTGACTTCCGTGGTTTCGATACCTTCGGTGAAATTACCGTACTCGGCATTGCCGCGATTGGTGCGCTGTGTCTGATGGATGGTATGCGTGCACATGGGACCACCATGACCCAAGGCTTAACTTACCGCTTCAACCCTTCCCCACTGATGTTCCGTATCACGGCGTCATGGATCTTGCCTCTGGCCTTGGTGGTTAGTGTCTACATCTTCATGCGTGGACATAATCTTCCAGGCGGTGGCTTTATCGCAGGTTTGATCACCTCAATGGCACTGATTATTCAGTACATCGTATTAGGTCAAGACCAAACCGAACAAATGATCAAAGCCAAATCAGGTCGTCTCTATGAATTATGGATTGGCGCAGGTTTAACCATTGCTGGTCTCACCGGTATTCTCGCATGGCTCTGGGCTCGTCCCTTCCTCACCAGTGCACATATCTATGTAGAAGCACCATTGCTTGGAAAAATGCATCTTGCCTCTGCAGTCGCATTTGATACAGGGGTCTACATTACCGTTGTGGGTGCTGCCATGTTGTTGATCTCCGTACTCGGAGACTCGCGTCACTCTAGTATGGCTGGTCCAATCCCAGGTGGAGATAATCAAAATGATTAGTATTGAATTTTTACTCGCGTCAGGGATTGGCTTACTCACGGCAACAGGCATTTATTTGATTCTGCGTGCCAGAACATTTCCAGTGGTCCTTGGTTTAGCCATGATTGGCTATGCCGTGAACTTGTTCCTGTTTGCCATGGGCCGCCTGCAAATCAATGCACCTGCGGTGTTGACTCAGGCCACCAAAGTGACCGACCCACTCCCTCAAGCACTGGTATTAACGGCGATTGTGATTGGCTTTGCCACCACTGCCTTTATCGTGCAACTTGCCTTACGTAGTCGTTATGAATCTGGTACAGACCATGTCGACTCGAAAGAAGAACCCACTTTGACTTATGACCCACGTGAGGATGAGCCATAATGTTTGATTTTTACAGTTTCTGGCACGCTCACGCTCCAATTATCAGCATCTTAATTCCAGCATTCACCAGTTTTATTCTGGTGTTATTGGGCAATCCAGGTTCAGGTTCTTTAAAGCAAGATTGGCGTCAACCTTGGCGTCGCGGGATTAGTATTGCTTCGGCAGTTTTGGGCTTAATCACGGCAATCAGTTATCTAAGTATTGCCAGCACAGGCCAAATTACGGTTTATCAGCTCAGTGAATGGTCGGCACCATTTGGGATTGTGTTAGTCCTTGATCGCCTCTCCGCTTTTATGCTGGTACTGACCTATATTCTTGCAGTGCCTGTGATTTGGTATGCCAGTGAGAACTGGGATACGCGTGGGCGTTATTTCCATACCATGGTGCATTTCCTACTCATGGGAATCACCGGTGCATTCCTGACAGGCGACTTATTCAACTTATTCGTCTTCTTCGAAATCCTGTTGATGGCTTCCTATGTGCTGTTATTACACGGTCAAGGTCGTCCACGTTTCCAGCTTGGCGTGCATTACGTCACCATTAACTTGCTGGCCTCTGCCCTGTTCCTGATTGGTTTAGGCATGATTTACGGCAGTGTCGGTAGCTTGAATATGGCTGATGTTGGCCGTCTAGTATCAAGCTTAGATGGCGATCAGCACAAGCTTGCCGTTGCCGGTGGACTCCTGCTGTTTGTGGTGTTTGGTATTAAAGCCGCAATGTTGCCTGTTGGCTTCTGGTTGCCGAAGACCTATGCGGTTGCAAGCACACCTGTCGCTGCAATTTTCACCATTATGACCAAAGTGGGTATTTATGCCATTTTACGTGTGAATGGCACTGTGTTTGATGATGCCATGGCACAAAGCATTTTCAAGAACTGCTTATTGATCATTGGTCTAATCACCTCTTTCTATGGCGTGATTGGTGCAATTGGTGCTGAACGCCTACGCCGTTTTGTTGGCTTTATGGTGTTGTCATCGATTGGTACTTTGCTAATTTCGATTGCTATGTTCAATACACAGGCATGGGCCGCAGCACTATATTATTTAGTTCACAGTACCTTGATCGCAGCAGCTTTCTATTTGTTCTGTGGCTGGATGACCTCGCAACGTGGCGCGTTTAAAGATCATTTAAAAGTTGCACCACGAATCAAACAGGAAAAGGCGGCTGCTTTTACTTACTTTACCATCGCCTTGATGATGGCAGGTTTACCCCCATTCAGCGGATTTTTGGGTAAAGTCTTCATCTTGCAAGCCACTGCTGAGACACCTTATCAAGGCTGGATCATCGCAGTGATTCTGATTGTGAGCTTGCTCAGCATCATTGCCATGACACGCGTTGGCTTTATTTTGTTCTGGCGTGCAACCCCACCGGAAGAAGATCAGAAAGAAGCGGCTTATGCTGAGTATCAAGCTCTGCCTGAGCTTGCGCCAAAGCGTAATGATACTGCGATCTATATTTTACTTGGCGTATTAATGCTTTATGTGGTTTGCGCGGCGCCGATTCAGAACTACACGCTTGCAACAGCACAGCAAATTCAGAATCACGCGCTTTATAACCAGACTATTTTGAAACATGATGCACAAGGTCGCCCGATCAGCGTACAGCCTTATGATCCAAGCTATTTACCTGAAACCAAATATGGCGGTGAAGTTGAAGATCCGAATGCCTTGCTAATTCCAGATATTATTTCCAAGCCAACACTACAAGGCGAACATATTTCTGAATATAAGCAGCGTCAAATTGCGGAGCAAGTCCTCGAAGCGCCGACCATTCCAAATAACACACAGTTAAAGCCAATGGAGGATCACTGATGCAAAAATTATCTTTGCTTGAGCGTTGGTTCCCACATCCATTTGTGTCGGTGCTGATTTTCTTGAGCTGGCTAATGCTGGCACATAGTCTGGATCTGACTGACATTTTAATGGCACTGATTTTAGCTGTCGCAATTGCTCGTTTGGTGAGTCCATTTATTGCAAGAACGCCGCATATTCATTGGCTTCCTGCGATTAAACTGGTGTTTGTGGTACTTTGGGATATTGTCATTTCCAACTTCCGTGTTGCCAAAATGGTACTTGGTCCAATGGATCAATTACACCCTAAATGGTATCGGGTTCCGCTGGAAACTGAGCACGAGCAAGTGAATACTTTACTCGCGATGATTATCACCACCACACCAGGTACGGTTTCAGCTGGAATCGATCAGGAACGTGGAGATATTCTGGTACATGCACTCAGCTCAGACAATACCGAACTGGATATTCAAGACATTAAAAACCGCTATGAAAGGCCTTTAATTGAAATCTTTGATGTCAAGATTACAGAAGGAGCAAATAAATGACCATTTTGCCTTATGCATTGGGTATTGGTTTAATTGCCATTACCATCTCTATGTTTCTGTGCTTGATTCGCTTGATTGCAGGCCCTTCAGTGATTGATCGACTCTTGGCACTCGATACTTTATTCTTAAATGCCACCTGTCTGATCGTGGTCTTAGGTATTTATTGGGTCAGCACCAATCTATTCGAAGGTGCACTCTTGGTTGCAATGCTCGGCTTTGTTTCTACTGCCGCGCTTGCTCGTTACTTCACTACAGGTCATGTAATTGATTAAGGAGCTATACCATGCAACTGATTCTTGAGATTGTGGTTTCATTTTTTGTGGTGTTTGGTGCATTCTTTATGCTGATCGGTTCGATTGGCATGATCCGTCTCCCTGACTTATTTATGCGCCTGCATGCACCCACCAAATCAAGTACCTTGGGCCTCGGTAGCTTCCTGATTGCAGCTATGATTTTTGCTGCGATGCATGGTCGTTTTGGTTTTGCTGAATTACTGATTACCTTGTTTGCCTTTATCACTGCGCCTGTATCGGCGAATTTGATGGCACAAGCAGCCATTCATTTACGCTTACGCTCAACCAGTGGTGATGTACCAGAAGCACTCAATCGTCCATTGCCTTGGCAACGTTATCGTCGCAATCCATTGAAGAAAGATTAACTCTTTTATTCAAAGCATAAAAAAGCCACCCGAAGGTGGCTTTTTTATGTGTATTTACTTTTGTTCGTCTTGCTCTTGTTCAGGTAAATCCTTCACAGCTTCCGCAATCAGACCAAACATATAATTACCGTAGGCATTGGTTTTGTCATAGTGAAAACGTAAACGAGGCGTCACGCGAGTTTTAATGCGACGACTCAATTCATGGCGTAAGAAACCAGATGCTTTGTTCAATACATCTAAAGTTTCTTTATTCGCAACTTCACTTTGATCATCACCGAGTTCACGTCCCATTACCGTGACATAAACTTCGGCATAACCCATATCTGCACTGACTTTCACGGCTGAGATGGTCACCAGACCACCCAGACGTGGATCTTTAAGCTCCTGACGGATAAGTTCAGACAACTCACGTTGTACTGAATCCGCCATGCGCTTTAAGCGTTGGCTACCCGCCATTAAAGACTCCGTTTAATCAATTGAACATCATACACTTCGATCTTATCTTGTGCTTTGATGTCTTTATAGCCTTTGACTGCAAGACCACATTCCATACCAGCACGAACTTCTTCAACCACTTCTTTATAGCGACGAAGAGATTCAAGCTCGCCTTGGAACACAACCACGTCATCACGTAATACGCGAATTGGTTTGTTACGGTGTAATACACCCTCAAGCACCATACAGCCTGCTGCTGCACCAAACTTGCTTGAGTGGAACACTTCACGCACTTCCGCAACACCCAAGATGGTTTCACGGTGTTCAGGTGCAAGCTTACCGCTCATTGCCGCTTTAACATCATCAATCAATTGATAAATGATGCTGTAGTAACGAATATCGATACTATCTTGGTCTGCTTTTTGACGTGCAGTATTGTCTGCACGTACGTTGAAGCCTAACAATACTGCTTCTGATGATTCAGCTAAAGTCACATCTGACTCAGTGATCGCACCGACACCAGAACCAATTACACGGACTTTAACTTCATCAGTTGCAAGCTCATCAAGTGCAACATGTAAGGCTTCTAAAGTACCGCGTACGTCAGTTTTGAGTACCACGTTTACTGTAGGAACATCTTTCTTGCCCATTGATGCCATGATGTTTTCAAGACGCATCGAGCTTGCACGCTCAAGACGCTTTTGACGTTCGCGATCTGCACGAGCATCAGCAACTTCACGCGCTTTCTTCTCATCATTCACAACAAGAACTTCGTCACCCGCCATTGGCGCTTCTGGTAAACCTAAGATTTCAACTGGAATTGATGGACCAGCAGAAGTAATACGTTGACCATTTTCATCTGACATCGCACGAACACGACCATAAGATGAACCCGCAAGAACCAAGTCACCAATGTTCAAGGTACCGTTTTGTACCAGAATCGAAGTCACCGCACCACGACCTTTGTCGACACGTGCTTCAATGACCACACCTTGCGCCGCACCTTCTGCTGAAGCTTTAAGCTCCATCAATTCAGCTTGGATCAAGATCAAATCTAGTAAACCGTCAATACCTGCACCAGAGTGTGCTGATACTTTGGCAATTGGCACATCACCGCCCCACTCTTCAGGTACGATCCCTTTCGTGGTCAATTCATTTAAGACACGGTCTACATCAGCCGACTCTTTGTCCATCTTGTTGATGGCAACAATGATTGGCGTACCCGCAGCACGTGCATGGTCAATTGCTTCTGCAGTTTGTGGCATTACACCATCATCAGCCGCAACAACAAGGACCACGATATCAGTCGCTTTTGCACCACGTGCACGCATAGAGGTAAACGCTGCGTGTCCCGGTGTATCTAGGAAAGTAATAATTCCTTTCTCAGTTTCAACGTGATAAGCACCGATATGCTGGGTAATACCACCCGCTTCACCCGCAGCCACTTTAGAGCGACGGATACGATCCAGTAATGACGTTTTACCATGGTCAACGTGACCCATGATCGTTACCACTGGTGGACGAGTGGTTTGCTCACCACGTGCTTCTTCAGCAGCAACCAATAAGTTATCTTCTGCTTGCGTATCTGAAACTAAAACAGGGTTATGACCGAGTTCTTCAACCACAAGGACTGCAGTATCTTGATCAATGGCTTGGTTCTGAGTTACAAGCTCACCCATTTTCATAAGGGTCTTGATTACTTCACGAACTTTAACTGCCATTTTTTGTGCTAGATCAGCAACGATGATTTTCTCACCGATCTCAACATCATAAATTTGCTTTTTAACTGGTTTTTCAAAACCATGTTTATTTGCTTGGCTGGTTTTTAAGCCGCGCTTATGGTGGCTTTTGCTAAAGCTTTGTTCTGCTTGTGCATCACCACCACGACCGCCTTTCTTACCAGCGCGTGGGTTTGCTGTTGCACCACCACGTTTGATTTCACGGTCTTCCTTATTAAAGGAATCTTCATACGCTTGGCCAACAAGACCTGCGGCTAAAGGTGAATCATCAATCACACGAATGGTTGTCGTCGCATCATCACTTGAATATTTTGATGCCATTTTACGCATTTGTTCAAGTGTACGTTGCTGTGCTTCTTCAGCCGCCTTACGACGTACTGCTTCTTCAGTCGCTTTCAACTGAGCAGTTTGCTCTTCACGTGCGCGTTTTTGTTCTGGTGTTTCTGTTGGACGAATAACTGGGGCTTTAATCACCTTATCGCTATTACGCTTTTTCACCACAACTGCTGCTTTTGCAGGTGCTTGACCTGAACTATCAGAAGTATGCGCAGCACGCATCGCTTCTAAAGTTGCATTGGCTTTTTGTTCAGCGCTGTGACGAGCTTTTTGATCTGCTTCATCACGTACTTTTTGTTCAGCACGGACTTTTGCATCAGCTTCTACACGCGCTTTTGCTTCTGCAGCAAGTAACTCTGGATTTGGCTTAGCAAAAACTTGTTTCTTGCGAACTTCAACATTAATGCTTTTCGCTTTACCTGAAGTACTTGTTACTTTAGCAGTACTCGTTGTTTTACGTTTCAACGCAATCTTTCCTGTGTTACCACTTTCCTGACCATGTACTTTTTTCAAGTGATTGACCAAAGTATCTTGCTGTTCAGTGGTAATAATGTCATCTGCTTTACGCTGTGGTAGACCTGCTTCGCGAACCTGCTCTAGGAGTTTCTCTACAGGACGTTCTACGCTGAGCGCTAACTCTTGAATCGACTTGTCCGTCATCTATTATCTCCTAGTTAAACCATGATTCACGTGCTTTCATGATTAACTGACCCGCTTTGTCATGACCTAAACCGTCGATATCAGAAATATCATCAGTTGCTTGGTCTGCCAAATCATCAACAGTAACCACACCACGCGCCGCCAATGCATACGCAATCTCAGTCGTCATACCTTCCATACCGAGAAGTTCTGCACTTGGCTCTTGAATATTTTCTTGCTGTTTCAATGCATCTGTTAAAGCAGCTTCTTTCGCACGACTTTGAAGCAATTCAACTAAATCTGCCTCAAGCTCGATTTCGTCAAATGTTTCAGCTGGTACATATGCAATCTCTTCTAACGAAGTGAAGCCCATTTCGACTAAAGCCATTGCCAAGTCTTCTTCAATATCAAGACGTGTAATAAACATGTCTAAATACTGTTGCGCTTCATTTTGCTGACGAGCACGATACTCTTCTTCTAACATCATGTCGAGTTTATAACCCGTCAATTCCGATGCTAAACGAACATTTTGTCCTTGCGAACCAATCGCACGTGCTAACTGATCATTGGTTGCGAAGATGATATCGGCACTGCGTGCATCCTCATCTAAAACAATACCTGATACATCAGCTGGCTCTAATGCGCTTGCAATATATTGTGCTGGATCATCAGACCACACCACGACATCAATACGCTCACCGTTTAACTCTTGTTGTACTGCTTGGATACGTGTACCACGCATACCAATACATGCACCCACAGGGTCAATACGATGGTCATTGGTTTTCACTGCAATTTTAGCACGAACACCTGGTTGACGAGCAGCTGCTTTAATTTCGATGATTTCTTCAGAAATTTCTGGAATTTCTTTTTTCATCAATGCAATTAACATCTCAGGACGCGCACGCGACAATAATAATTGTGCACCACGACCTTCACGGTTGACGTTATACAAGATTGCATTGATACGCTGTTTAGGGCGTAAAATTTCTTTATGAATGGTTTCTTCACGCGCTAAATACGCTTCAGCGTTGTCGCCGAGATCAATGATAAAGCCATCTTTAGTTTGCTTTTTCACTTCACCGTAAATCAACTCACCCACTTTAGATTCATAAGCATCAGCCACTAATGCGCGCTCAGCTTCACGAATCTTTTGTACGATGACTTGTTTTGCGATTTGTGCAGCGATACGACCGAATTCAATCGACTCGACTTCCAACTCACGCACATCACCAATTGACCATTGTGATGGATCTACATCAGAAATTGCGTCTTGGCATGCTGGCATTTCATGATCTTCATCCGCCACCACAGTCCACTGACGGAAGGTACGGTAATCACCTGTTTTACGATCAATCTCAACACGAAGTTGAGCTTCTTCTGAACGTGTGCCTTCGTAAAACTTTTTCTTCGTTGCCGCAACCAGTGCTTGCTCTAACGCTTGGAAGATCGCTTCACGACTAACACCTTTTTCATTACTAACCGTTTCTGCAACGGTAAGAATTTCGCGGCCCATAAGTCACCTACCGATTTCTTATAAAATTAAGTTAATATTAGTCTTGATAGATTAAATTTGCTTTATCAATATTATTACTATCAATTTCAAGCACATGCTGACCTTCAACTTCGACCTGAATCAGTTCGTTTTCTAAGTCTACAGACAGTAATTTGGCTTGGAATTTACGACGGTTCTCGACAGCAGCAATTAATCGTAAAGCCACTTGATGCCCAATGTAGGCAGGCAGTTGGTTCAATTGGAAAAATGGACGATCCCAACCCGGCGAAGACACTTCCAAAGCATATTCACCTGAAATTGGATCATGAACATCAAGCATAGCACCCACCTGTTGTGTCACAAGAACACAATCTTGAACGCCAATACCACGCCCGAGTTCAACTTCACCATCTTCATTTAAGACAGGTTCAGCATTCTCATCTATCGCTTTATCAATATAAATACGTAATAGAGAACGTTTACCTTGTGGCAGGAATTCAATCCCCCACAGATCTACACCACACGCAGCTACTGCTGGGGCGATTAGATCATGCAATGCTTGAGATTTATTTGATAATTTCATTTACTCTCGTCGCTCTTATACGAGCCAATCAATCTTAACCGTATAGTGAAGCACGACTATTTGACCAATTGATGTCGAACAACTACACGATAGCTAAACAACCAATAAAAAAGGGCGTAAATCGCCCCTATGTTACACAGAAAAGCAATGCCCACTGTGCAAAAAGGCCCACCTTATTGTGAGCCTCTTTTTAGAAACTTGGTAGCGGGAGCTGGATTTGAACCAACGACCTTCGGGTTATGAGCCCGACGAGCTACCAGACTGCTCCATCCCGCATCAACGTGCAAAAATTATATACAAATATGAAAAAAAGTCAATTTAAGCTTTCATCAAATTTGCTTGATTAAGTTGCACCTTAATCAAATGGTAGCGGGAGCTGGATTTGAACCAACGACCTTCGGGTTATGAGCCCGACGAGCTACCAGACTGCTCCATCCCGCATCAACACAAACACTGCATACACCGAACTTAACTGGTTATTAAGTTTGGTGCGGAAGGGGGGACTTGAACCCCCACGCCCGAAAGCACTACCACCTCAAGGTAGCGTGTCTACCAATTCCACCACCACCGCAGTTTGTGGGACGCATTCTAGTCCTTAAAGTACAAAAAGGAAAGAACTAATTCAACTTATTCAGTTGTTTTTGGTGCGTTTGATGAAGTTTCAGGCGATGTTGCTGGTGCAGATGTAGTTGTTTGAACAGTTTTCAAACTATATGCATCTGTCGTTTGCTTTTTGGCAAAAACAGCCAAAGTCAAACTGGTGACAAAAAACAATGCAGTAAAAATTGCAGTTAAACGAGTCAAAAAGTTACCCGCACCCGAAGCACCAAATACGGTTGCAGCACCGCCACCACCAAATGATGCGCCGGCTTCTGCACCTTTACCTTGTTGTACCAGAACCAAAGCAATAATTAAGATTGCCAAAATAATGTGTACAACGAGTATAAAACTATACATCTCAATTCCTCGTTATTTGCTTTGTGCAAATGCTTTTGCGATTTGGTAAAACGATTGCGCATTTAAAGATGCACCACCGACCAAAGCGCCATTAATATCTGGACATGCTGCTAATTCAACTGCATTTTCAGCTTTTACGCTACCCCCGTAGAGAATAGCCATATTTGCACCAAATGCTGTAATCTGTTTTAAACCTTCACGAATTTTTGCATGCATCGCTTGAGCATCAGCTGGTGAAGCCGTCTTACCTGTTCCAATTGCCCAAATCGGCTCATAGGCGATCACAATATTTTGCCATTGTTCAGCCTTGACCACGGCTGCAATATCACAAATTTGTTGTAATACCACTTGCTCTGCTGCACCCTGCTCACGCTGCTCTAAACTCTCACCTACGCAATAAATAATCTTGAGGCCAGCACTTAAAGCATTTTGTAATTTCGCTTTTAAAATTTCGACATTGTCACCGAATAACTCACGGCGCTCAGAATGTCCAATTAAAACAAACTCAATGCCACTGTCTTTCAACAATTCAGCGCTCACCTCACCCGTATAGGCACCAGTACCTGCGACACGTGAAACATCTTGAGCAACGGTGTAAATCGTTCTCGCTGCATCTTTAAATTGTGTCTGAATGCCGCTTAACGCGATTGCAGTCGGCGCAACTCCAATATGACATTGCTCTGCTGCAATATTTTCCTGTTGTAATAACTGTTTAAATTCTTCTACTAATTGGAAAGCATTCGCATGCATTGGATTCATTTTCCAATTGCCAACAACCCAAGGAGTAATGCTCGAGTTCGACATACTTCGCCCGCCTACTGTTAATTTCTCAAAAATGCTGCATATTTTACACGGATTTTTATAAAATTCAGTTTTTTCTTTTACTGAGCTATAAATGACCCAAAAATCATCATGATCCGTAAAAGTCTCTTTGCTACCTTGATGCTATGATGGTGCTTCACATTCAAATTAAAAGGTAGTTTCAACTGAATTTATTTGATTCTTTGCAGGATTTATTTCAATCAAAGAAAATTAATTGACAAAAAACTCGATCAGTTCAAAGTTTTAGCTAGGAACCAAGGCAAAAACAACACTTTCTGTAGTAGTATTTTTGCATAACAAAAGTATAATTTTTAGAATACATATTATAAACATTTATTGTCATAAGGCGGACAGATGTCAGGATTACATACGTCTCCAAAGTTTTCGGGGTTTATTCGACGGTTAGTTGAAGATGGACACATGTCCACGACAATCATGCAGACCGCAATTGATGCAGCTAAAAAGTCACAACAAGATATCGTTGCACATTTGATTGAACAGCATCGCTTATCTCCTCTGACCATTGCGGAAACCATCGCCATCGAATTCGGTGAACCACTTTTCGATCTGGCCGTATATGATACTGCACTACTGCCTCGTGATCTGGCGGATAACAAACTCATTCAGAAACACAAAGTTGCGCCACTGCTACAACGTGGGCAAATTCTATATGTTGCGACCAGTAATCCCACTAATATCGAAGCATTGGATGCGATTCGCTTCAATACCAAACTGAATATTGAACCGATTATTGTTGAACACACTAAACTTGAAAAACTGATTGAACAACAGTTTGGCGATTCTGGCAGTTTTGATTTTGGAGAAAGTGAAGACTTTGATCTCGACATTGATGTGAGTCAAGATCCAAGCAACGAAGAGGATGAGGCACCACAAGGTGATGAGTCTCCAATTGTCAAATATATTAACAAACTATTGATTGATGCGATCCGTATGGGGGCATCTGACTTGCATTTTGAACCTTACGAAAAAATGTATCGGGTGCGTTACCGTGTTGATGGTGTACTCCGTCAAATTGCCAATCCGCCTTTACAAATGGCCACTCGCCTCGCCTCGCGTTTAAAAGTCATGTCACAAATGGACATTTCTGAAAAACGAATGCCTCAGGATGGACGGATTAAACTCAAACTCTCCAAAACCAAAGCGATTGATTTCCGTGTCAACTCTCTGCCAACATTATTTGGTGAAAAGTTAGTACTGCGTATTCTCGATCCATCAAGTGCCATGTTAGGGATTGAAGCACTCGGTTACGAAGATGAGCAAAAAGCCTTATTCATGGATGCGTTGGATAAACCACAAGGCATGTTACTGATTACAGGCCCAACAGGTTCAGGTAAAACCGTGTCTCTGTATACTGGTTTAAACATCCTCAACACTGAAGATACCAACATTTCTACAGCCGAAGACCCTGTCGAAATTAACTTAGAAGGGATTAATCAGGTCAACGTCAATCCCAAAACAGGACTCACCTTCTCTGCCGCACTGAAAGCGTTCTTACGTCAAGATCCTGATGTGATTATGGTCGGGGAGATTCGTGATCTGGAGACTGCTGAAATTGCCATTAAAGCTGCACAGACAGGACATATGGTGATGTCAACACTACATACCAACAGTGCACCTGAGACACTGACTCGTTTACGTAATATGGGCGTGCCCTCTTTCAATATCGCAACCTCCGTCAATTTGGTGATTGCACAACGTTTGGCACGTCGCCTCTGCGGTCAATGCAAAGAAGAGATTGAGATCCCTAAGCAAAGCTTGCTGGAACTCGGGTTTACCGAACAAGATTTAAATGACCCTGAATTCAAAATTTTTCAACCTGTCGGTTGTGCGGAATGCCGTGAAGGCTATAAAGGTCGTGTGGGGATTTACGAAGTCATGAAGGTTACACCAGAGATTTCCAAACTGATTATGGAAGATGGCAATGCCTTACAAATTGCAGCAGCATCAGAACAAGCAGGATTTAATAATCTACGTCGTTCGGGTTTGAAAAAAGTCATGCAGGGAATTACCTCTTTGCAAGAAGTCAACCGAGTAACAAGTGAATAAAATCAATAAAAAGGATTAATAATCATGGCAGCTAAAAAAGCGCAAATGATGCCAACTTTTGCTTATGAAGGGGTCGACCGGAAAGGGGCAAAAATTAAAGGGGAATTACCAGCACGGAATATGGCTTTGGCTAAAGTTACCCTGCGTAAACAAGGCGTAACCATCAAGAACATCCGAGAAAAGCGTAAAAATATTCTTGAAGGTTTGATGAAGAAAAAAGTCACCACACTGGATATCACCATCTTCACCCGCCAATTAGCGACCATGATGAAAGCAGGCGTACCTTTGGTTCAAGGTTTTGAAATTGTGGCTGAAGGACTTGAAAACCCATCTATGCGTGAAGTGGTACTGGGCATTAAAGGTGAAGTCGAAGGGGGGAATACCTTTGCAGGCGCACTCAAAAAATATCCACAATATTTTGACAACCTATTTTGCTCTTTAGTTGAATCTGGTGAACAGTCTGGTGCACTTGAAACCATGCTGGATCGTGTTGCAATTTATAAAGAAAAGAGCGAATTATTAAAGCAAAAAATTAAAAAGGCCATGAAATACCCCATCTCAGTGATCGTAGTCGCAGTTATTGTGACGATTATTTTGATGGTGAAAGTGGTTCCTGTCTTCCAAGATCTATTTAGCTCTTTTGGTGCAGACCTACCTGCATTTACCAAGATGGTGGTCAATATGTCGAAGTGGATGCAAGAATACTGGTTTATTCTGATTATTGTAATTGGTGCGATCATCGCTGCCTTTCTCGAAGCAAAAAAACGCAGCAAAAAATTTCGTGATTTATTAGACAGGATAGCACTCAAATCACCTATTTTCGGAGATTTGGTCTACAAAGCGATAATTGCCCGTTATAGTCGCACCCTAGCCACAACCTTTGCGGCTGGTGTTCCGCTGATTGATGCGCTGGAATCAACGGCTGGAGCAACCAATAACGTTATTTATGAAGAAGCTGTGATGAAAATTCGTGAAGATGTCGCAACAGGGCAACAACTACAATTTGCGATGCGGGTTTCAAACCGCTTCCCGTCCATGGCAATTCAGATGGTGGCGATTGGCGAGGAATCTGGTGCTTTAGACAGTATGCTGGATAAAGTTGCGACACATTATGAAAATGAAGTGGATAATGCGGTCGATGGCCTAACCTCGATGATGGAACCTTTAATTATGGCGATTCTTGGGGTACTGGTCGGTGGTCTGGTCATTGCCATGTACTTACCAATCTTCCAAATGGGCTCAGTTGTCGGATAATCTGGTGTTTTGATGCAATCTTTTCTCTCTTATTTTATTGAAAACCCAACTGCACTTTATCTTGCAGTTGGGCTTTTTAGTTTATGTATTGGCAGCTTCCTGAATGTTGTCATTTTTCGCACGCCTCGGATGATGGAACAGGAATGGCAACAAGAATGCCAAATGCTACTCCATCCTGAACAGCCGATTATTGATCAGGCTAAACTCAGCCTAAGCCAACCAGCCTCAACCTGCCCGAAATGTAATTCAAGCATTCGCTGGTATCAAAATATTCCAGTGCTCAGTTGGTTAGCTCTTCGCGGTAAATGTGGGACTTGCCAGAATCCGATCAGTATCCGTTATCCACTGATTGAATTACTCACCATGTTCTGCTCACTGGTTGTGGTTGCTGTATTCGGCCCAACCCTTCAAATGCTGTTTGGCCTGTTACTCACGTGGACACTGATTGCCTTAACCTTTATTGATTTTGATACCCAACTGCTGCCTGATCGCTTTACACTGCCTTTGGCGGCTTTAGGTTTGGGAATAAATAGCTATGCGATCTATACGACAGCTAGTGCTGCGATTTGGGGCTATTTAATCGGTTTTCTATGCTTGTGGATTGTGTATTACATTTTCAAACTGATCACAGGCAAAGAAGGGATGGGCTATGGTGACTTCAAACTCCTTGCGGCCTTAGGCGCTTGGATGGGGCCCCTCATGCTACCATTAATTGTGTTACTCTCTTCTGTAGTGGGTGCAATCATTGGTATTATTTTGATAAAAGCGCGCGGTGAAAATCAGCCTTTTGCATTTGGTCCATATATCGCCATTGCAGGCTGGATTGCCTTTTTATGGGGTGATCAAATTATGAAAGTGTATCTAGGTGGTTAATATGCGTTTTATCTTGGGAATTACAGGTGGTATTGGAAGTGGTAAATCTGCTGCGACCCAATGGTTTGAGTCCCAAGGTATTACCGTGGTCGATGCTGATGTGGTAGCGCGAGAAGTGGTTGAACCTGGCCAACCCGCGTTGAAGTCGATCCAAGAGGCTTTTGGTGACTGGGTATTATTAGCCGATGGCAACCTTGATCGCCGTGCCCTGCGTGAACATATCTTCCAATTTCCAGAAGCACGCCAACGTTTAGAAAAAATTACCCACCCTGCCATCCGTCAGTCGATTGTTCAGCAACTACAACACGCTGAAAGCCCATATGTGATCTTGGTTTCGCCCCTACTGTTTGAAACCAATCAGCATGAACTGGTTCAACATACCTTACTGGTCGATGCTGATGAGCAAACACAACTAGAACGTGCCAGCCAACGTGATGGGCA
Organism: Acinetobacter sp. ESBL14; assembly: GCF_036668815.1. Taxonomy (NCBI): domain Bacteria; kingdom Pseudomonadati; phylum Pseudomonadota; class Gammaproteobacteria; order Moraxellales; family Moraxellaceae; genus Acinetobacter; species Acinetobacter sp. ESBL14. Next base: position 156,204 of record NZ_JAZEVS010000005.1, on the reverse strand, counting down.
AAGCGAAGCGCAGATCCGAAAAATTATTGCAGCACAAATGTCTCGCGCTCAAAAACAGCAATTAGCCAATGATATTGTACTGAATGATGGTCTGTTAGAACATTTGCACCAGCAGCTCAAACCGCTGCATTTCAGCTACTTACAACGTGCAGAACACAGCGCTTAACCTTGTTTCTGTTTTTCTAATTGTACGCTCAAGCTGTCTTTACGTAGCCATCGCCATGGCTGCAAAGCACCAACTCCCATCCCAATCAAACCACAAACTATTGCAGCATTGAGCGGCTCATTTAATAAAGGGACTGCTACCACTGCGGCAATAAACGGTGCCAAGGTCACAATACTCCCCGTCTTAAATGCCCCCAAACGCTCAATCGCTGCCACATAGCTTAAAGTAGCCACGATCACCACCAAGATGCCATGAAAAAGCCCTTGAATCAGCAGATGGATCGGTGCAGCATCTTGAAAATGCTTGGGAATAAATAAAAGATAAATCGGTAAATAAATGATTGCAGACCAAATCACCACGCCAGCGGTTGCATGCCACGCAGATAGCTTCCACTGCTTTAACAGTACCGTGAAAATCCCCCACCATATCGCACTGATAAAAAGCAGTAGATCTCCAACACCCAATGCCGAAGCTTGCTGATGCAGCATCAAATAGCTCATCAGCATCAAAGCCGCCATCATGATCAATAGACTGAACCAAGTGTGTTTATCAAAAGGCTGCCTAAATAATAAATAGGCCGCTACAGCAGTACACAAAGGAATACAGCCATTGAGAAAAATAGCAGCGTGTGCCGCAGGTGCATGTAAAAAGGCAGTATAGACCGTCAAACAGTAAACCAGACCACCGATCAGCGCCAAAATCACAGGCCGTGGATGCCATAAGAAGGCAAAATCTTTTTTATAAATCAAGACAGGTAATAAAATCAAAGAAGCGATCGCAAAGCGCATTGCCACCAGATCCCAGACACTGACATGCCAATGTGCATTGAGACGGGAAAAAATGGTAAATCCACCCCAAATACACATGGTTATAAAGACAAAAAAATAGCCTTGCGTACGCGCCGTCATTTTAAATCACATGAACCGTGAGGATTAGATTATACACCACGCTGACGACAAGCTTCATACAATGCCATGCCTGTTGCCACGCTGACATTCAAGCTTTGTAAATCACCTGACATTGGAATATAAACGGTATGATCACATTGTGACTGGGTAATCGGCCTTAAACCGGTATCTTCTGCGCCCATCACAATCACCACAGGCCCATTGAAATCACACTGATGAATCGGCAAAGCCTTCTCATCCAACATCGTCCCAATGACACGGGTATGGGTGGTGTCTTTTAAATGCGCAAGTGTTCGAGCAAGATTGGTCACCTGAATAAATTTGACTTTTTCAGCGCCACCAGCAGCCACCTTACGTGCGGTCGGGGTTAAACTCGCAGAACGATCACGCGGTACAATCACTGCTTGAACGCCCATCGCAGCCGCAGTACGAATACATGCACCCAAATTATGCGGGTCTGTCACTTGATCAAGGGCCAACAACAATGCATCTGGAGATTGCTGCATCAATTCATCTAGATCTTTTTCATTGAGAGTCGGATGTGGGCGCACAGCAGCGACGACACCTTGATGAAAAGGTAGGCCTGCAAGCTTCTCTAAGCTGTCACGACTGGCTTTTTGAACACTAATCCCAAACGGTTCAGCCAACTGCAAAATTTTCTGCAAACGCTGATCATCACGTCCTTTCAAGGTAAATAACGTCAAAACGCGTTCAGGCTCTAACTCCAACAATGACTCTACTGAATGAACGCCATAATAATATTCAGGTTTTGCCATGAACGACCTCTTGCTGTATTCCCTCAGATATAAAGAAGGAGAATTAGGGGGATTTTAAAAAATAAAAATCCTGCAAAGGAACTTTACAGGTGAGGAGCTGTTATAGCTCCGCAAGGGAACTTAATAAAAAATCCTGCAAAATGACTTTTACAGGATTTCCATTAAATCTAGTGTACTCGATTTGGACCAGAATAGGTTAGCCTTCTAAATGGCAGACATAATCTAGGACTTCATCTGCTTCAATATGAAAGGTACTATTTCCAGGCACATAGAAAGATTGGCCCGCACGGAATAATTCACTTTCAGTGCTATCTGCAATTTTGACGCGACATTCACCAGAAATAATTTCCATACGCTCTGGAACATGTGTTTCGAAAGTTAAAGGCTGTTCAGTAGGTAAAATAACCCCTAAAGTCTTTTTTGTACCATCTTCAAATTGTACTGTATGGCTAATACATGCCCCACCAAAATACACATTCGATTTCTTAATGACCGTTACATGATCAAATTGCACTGAACTCATGCGTACTCTCCAAATAATGCCGCATTTATATTAGGTTATGCTGGACGTAGTTTAATTGTGCCGTGACAACTAATCAATCCATTTTCTAGGCTAAACATAGCAATTTTCATACCTGAGCCCAGATTAACAAAGCAACGCTTTGTCTGGGCGCAAGACGAACAGCTTTGCTGTGAGTAAAGGAGCAACCCAACGCTTTGCCTGAGCGCAAGACGAACAGCTTTGCTGTGAGTAAAGGAGCAACCCAACGCTTTGTCTGGGCGCAAGTCGAGCAGCTATGCTGTGAGTGGCGAGGAAAAGCAAAGTGAAACTTTACCCGAGCGCAAGACCTTGCGCCATATATGGCTCATATGCTGCGAGTTACGAGGATTAACAAAGCATGAGAAGCATCGCTTCGTAAGGTTCGGGCGCAAGACCTTACCTAAGTACTACACCAACCGTTTTCTATTCACGATCAAGAAATACAAAGCGAAATGTTCTCTGAAGCTTACAAACTATCAGCAATTCCTCAGTAAATCAGGAAAATCCTGTATTCCGCTCTTGTCGTCACTTTAAAACTTCTCTATCTTTAAGCAAAAGATTCCGTGCATTGGATGCGTTTATGCTCACCCATTTAACTTTAATTAATTTTGCACTCGCTGACCATTTGGCTTTAGATATTGAACAAGGCTTCAATGTACTGACTGGTGAAACTGGCGCGGGCAAATCATTATTGTTAGATGCGCTTTCTGCCTGCTTAGGTGAACGAACCGATACCAATTATGTGCGTTATGGTGCAGATAAAGCCGATGTCACCGCCGTGTTTAGTTATCAAACCGAAAGTGCTGAAGCGCACTGGCTGACTGAACATGAACTGGATGATGATTCCGGTGAAATCCATTTAAGACGTGTGATTTTTGCGACAGGTCGCAGTAAGGCATGGATTAATGGCCGCCCAAGCAGCTTGGCCGAACTCAAAGAAATTGGCCGCTTACTGGTTCAACTGTATAGTCAACACAGTCAGCAACAATTACTCGAACCGCCTTATCCAAAACATTGGCTTGATCGTTATCATAATTTTGCCGAACCTTCGCAAGCAGTACGCGATGCTTATAGCACATGGCAACGAAATATTCGCCAACATCAAGCCGCCCTGGATGCACAGGCGACACGCATTCAAAAAATACAACGCTTAGAGTCTCAAATAGAAGAGCTTGAAGAGGTTGTTCAAACTGATTATCGCGAAACAGAACAAGAATTTGATCGTCTCAGTCATCATGAACATATCATGCAAGACTGTAGTTATAGTCTAAATGTCTTGGATGAAGCCGAGCAAAATATCACTCAAGAAGTTGCCTCAATCATTCGTCGCTTAGAATCTCATGCAGGTCGTAGCGAACAACTCGCCAACATTTATAATTCACTGTTAAATGCGCAAAGTGAGATTGATGATGCAACTGCAAGTTTACGTCAGTTTATTGATCGTCAAAGCTTTGATCCTGAACGGATGGAACAACTGAATGCCACCCTCGAAGTGTTCCATCGTCTGGCACGTAAACATCGCACCCAACCTGAATTACTCAAGCAAGACTATGAAACTTGGCAGCAGGAATTAGAACAACTGCATCAGTTGGAGGATCCCGAAACCTTAGCTGAGCAAGTTGAAGTTTCCTATCAGTCCTTTTTACAAGCAGCACAACACTTGGATGACATCCGTCGTGCCGCCGCAATACCTTTGGCAAAACAACTAACCGAGCAAGTCAAACCACTGGCCCTCCCTGAAGCACATTTTGAGTTTAAATTTGAGCCACAGGAACCCAATGCCGAAGGACTGAGCTTTATTCAGCTATTATTTACCGCCAATAAAGGCATTCCACCGCAACCCCTGGCACGCGTTGCCTCGGGTGGTGAGTTATCCCGTATTGCGCTGGTAATGCAAGTGATGAATGCCGAGAAAACTGAATCTGAAGTTTTGGTGTTCGATGAAATTGATGTCGGCATCAGTGGTGGCACTGCTGAAGTGGTAGGCCGATTACTGGCCGATCTGGCTCAACATGTGCAACTGCTCTGTATTACCCACCAAGCCCAAGTTGCAGGACAATCAGACCAACATTTATTGGTCAAAAAACAGCAGACCGATCCTGCCAGCAGTACCATCATCGAACTGGATGAAGAACAACGCATTTTAGAATTAGCACGTATGTCTGGTGGGGTCGAAATTAGTGAAACGACTTTGCAGCATGCTCGGCAACTGCGTCAGCTTAAGTTCCAAACGGCCTAATTAAAGCGATAAAATTTCAGAAAAAGATTGGCGAAATCCGATTAACTCTTGTATGTTGATAAAAAGAACCTATCTAACTAGATCAGCACAATATATTGATGGAGAATCGCCTAGGTGACGAAACAATACTTAACTCACCGTTGTCTCATCGCTCCACCAGACATGGCAGATGACTTTTTTGCCAATACAGTCATCTATATTGCTCGCCATGACGAAGATGGTGCTCAAGGTATTATTATCAACCGACCTTCAGATTTACAAATCAAAGAATTACTCAATGATTTAGAAATTGATGCCGACAATGTCCACCCCCATGCAGTGTTGCAAGGTGGTCCATTACGTCCAGAAGCAGGCTTTGTATTGCATACAGGTCAACCGACTTGGCATTCATCCATTGCAGTCGGTGAAAATGTCTGTATCACCACCAGTAAAGATATCTTGGATGCAATTGCGCATAACGAAGGTGTCGGACGTTATCAAATCGCCTTGGGCTATGCCAGTTGGAGCAAGAACCAACTCGAAGAAGAGATTGCACGTGGTGATTGGCTAATCTGTGAATCAGATATGGATTTGATTTTTAATCTGCCTTATCACGATCGTTGGGATGCTGCTTACAAAAAGATTGGGGTTGACCGGACTTGGTTTGCTTCTGAGATTGGCCATGCCTGATATGCAAAACGCTCAATCGATTATGGCTTTTGATTTTGGCACCCAAAAAATGGGGATGGCTATCGGCCAATCCAGTATTGAAAGTAGTACTCCCCTGCCATTATTCCCGATGAAAGACGGTATTCCAGACTGGGATAAATTATTAAAGATTGTCAAAGAATGGCAACCGAATCTATTTATTGTAGGTTTACCGCTGAATATGGATGATAGTGAATCTGAGCTCTCTGCTCGGGCAAGAAAATTCGCCCGTCGTTTACGTCATCAAACCAATATTGAAACCTGGATGGTGGATGAACGTTTGACTACACGTGAAGCCAGAGAAGAACTCGAGTCTTATCAAAGCAAAGGACAGGCAAAACGCTTATCGGCAGATAGCTTTGCAGCAGGATTATTAATTCAGAGTTGGTATCGTGATCCTGCAGGGATTACACCTTAACTCAATCTCATGACAATTTTTCAGCATTGCGGCATCCGTGCCGCCTAGTAGCATCATTTTTCAATAATTCTTACGGTAGCCGTACGTCCAGAAACAAAGGCCAATGGATTTTGCGGTTGCTCATCCAGTACAATTTTCACAGGCACACGTTGCGCCAAACGCACCCAACTAAAGGTTGGATTCACATTGGCCAATAGATTCGAGCTCCCAGAACGCTCACGATCTTCAATCCCCGTTGCGATACCTTGTACATGGCCTCGAATGCGCTGTTTATCTCCCATCAACTGGACAGTTGCTGCATCACCGACATGAATACGGTTCAGTTTAGTTTCTTCAAAATAACCCACTACATAGAGCTGATGACGGTCTAATAAAGCAGCAACCGCTTGCCCCACCTTCACATAATTACCAACCCGCAAATCAAAATTCGATAAAGTTCCATCCGCAGGTGCAACCACTTCAGAACGATTCAAATTTAACTCAGCCAAATGCAGATTACTGGTCGCTACATCAATTAAAGCTTGCTGTTGTTGAATGGCGGCATTGGCTTGCTCAATACTGGCGGTGAGCTGCTCACGCTCAGCAACAGCTTGATCACGGGTCGCAAAGACTTGATCTTGCTCTTGCTTAGAAATTGCACCATCCATCAGACTGGCATAACGCGCTGCATTTTTCTCAGCCAACTTCATATTGGCTTCAGTTTTCACCAAACTCGCTTTTGAACCTGCCAAATTGGCATGCGCTTGTTCCAAACCAGCTTTGGCTTTAGCAAGATCAGATTTGGCTTGCTCAACATCCAAGGCTTGACGCGCGACATCAATCTTGAACAACACCTGCCCTTTCTTCACAGTTTGGTTGTCTTGCACCAAAACCTCTGTCACCAAACCATTAACATCGGAAGCAACTTGAATCACATCGCCTCGGATGCGTCCATCGCGTGTCCATGGTGCAGCATTGTAGTAATTCCATAAATGCACAATGGTATAAACGGCAATCAAAACCGCAACCAGCAATACCATAGGACGTATGACTTTTCGCACATCAAATGCATTCATGTTTATGACCTCGACCACATTTCTTTACATTATTAAATTTCAGCATCTCGCCCTAGACCTCAGCCCCATAGCCAAACAAAGAGGCAATGCACCAGCAACATCAGTCCCAAGTAAAAACACAGGTTAAAAATGCTGGGTAGCGCAATCCAGCCTTTGATGACTAAGCGATCAATCAAGGGACTGAGCAACTTAAACAGCACATAGGCAATAATGGCTTGTACCAAAAGGATTGGGATATAAATCCCATACAGATTCATTTCACCCATGAGATACCCCTAAACCAGATCTATTTGCATCTATCTCTTGTATAGAGATATGCCCAATGCTTTCACAAATATTATTCAGTGAAATGCACAACCGCTGCCGTAACTGCACATCTTCAATCTGTTGGGAGATGTCTTGCAAAGCTTTAATTTGTTGTACAATTTGTGTTGGAAAATGATGAATGGACAGTTGCTTTTCCTGCGCCTGAAAATAGGCTGCAAGCTGTTGCTGTAACTGTCCCAATTCATGTTGTAGTTGCTGTAATTGCGGTAATTTCTGACTAATTTCCTGTAAACGAACCAAATCAACAATTGAACTACTTTCAACCAATGCATTTTGAATCGCTGTTTTTACTTCAGGGTTCTGCACCATCTTGGTATTTAATACCCCGACACGGTCCAACATACTACGTAAGTGAATTTTAAAATCACTGCCATAAGACAAATGTAAGGCTTGGCGCATCGCCTGATAATGCAAAGCGAGGATTCGGGTTGCACTGGTATCAGGTGAAACTGCACGTACCAAATCAATCACAATCAATGACACCAATACGCCCAAGACCATCGCAAAAGAACTGTCCAGATAAGACACGGCATCCATGGTGTATTTGTTGTGTAGGTTCAGCCCCATCATGGTATTAATCCCAAGGACCATTCCTACAGGCATCAACATTTGATTGGCCATCATGGTAACTGCAACCAGAAAGACAGGAAATAACACCAAGGCCAATTGCCAGAAATGCGTCACATGCGGAAAGATCCCGAAAGCATAGATAAAAACCAGACCTGCCGAGACAATACTGCCCCAGATAAAAATACGTAATACAGGTACTGGATTATCCAAAGCCGTTAAGATACAGGCGGTAATTGCGCCCATTTGCGCCATCATAAAGCCGGCTTTCCAGCCCGAAAGAATCCAAGCCGCGGTCACAATAAAGGTAATTAACACGGCACTGATTCCACCACGAACAGCGATACCATGATCCCGATGCAAACTCGGATATTTAGTGGTGATTGCGGTAATTTCAGTTGGAATCTCTTTGTTGCCTTGCTGAATTTGCTGCCAAATCAATTTCACCGCCAACATATTGGCAATAAAATGACGAACATCCATCTTCAAAGCACCCAATACAATTTGTTGTTCGGCTGTGGCTTGCGCAATCAGCTCAGCAAAATCTTCTTCAAATCTTAGAGGCAAGCTTTGCAAATCGCTGGGTTGAACAATGCGCTCTTGCTTTAAAAAAGCCAGTGTATCCTGACGTATTCGGTCTAAATGCGGTGCCAGATTACTCAGTTGCATCTGTTCCAGCTGTTTCACCCGTTGTGACAGAGCCACCAGATTGGCCACCACCAATGACACCTGATGCAGCATTTCCTGCAAGGTTTTGGTCATGCCCTTGAGCTCGCCTTTCTCATAAGCCAAATGCACTGCCAAGGCATGAATATCTGCTGTATCACGGGTAATCACAGACAAAATCTGAGTATAGTTTTCAGGACTATCTTGAACGGTAATCAACTTTTCAAAGGTACTTTCCAGATCATTCAAGGTTTTATTAACCCGTTGTTTGATCATTGCCCCAACATGCACAGAAAAGAAGGTTGCGGAAACCACAGCAGTTGAAATTACACCCACAGAAATCTCAAGCACACGGGCCAAAGCAATATCAAAAATATTATAGGTATCGATATAGGTAATCGCGTTATACACAATCATGGCAGTGGAATAACCCGCCAACATAAAGACATAGCTCCTTGCCGTACGATCTAGCAATGAGACATATAAAGCAAAACCCACCCATAAAGATAAAATAATGGTAAATAACCACGGTGTATTAATAAAATGGGGGGTCAACAACAAAGCAATGATTGCTCCTGCTACCGTTCCCACCAAGCGATAGACACATTTTGAAGACACCATACCCGAATAAGGGCTGGCAATAATCAATACGGTACCAATCGACCACATCGGATTAATCAAATCCAATTCAAACGAAATAAACAGTGCCAGCATACCTGCTACAAATGTTTTGCACGCAAAGATCAGGTCAAGTCGACTCGGTCTAAAAGCCAACAACTGTTTAAATAGCATGAGTAGGTCTCAGTTCAGCATCAGTTTAATCACGCATGCCATCACTAAAAAAGTGACAAGCTGTCCAGACTGATTTGAAAGCATTCAAATCAGGGCAAGTACGATGAGTGAAACTGGATATAAGGAGTGATCTGCAATACTTCGTATTTTTAGGTATTTTCTCCTAAAAATAATTATCCACATAAGACATTGCGTAGCTTATTTTTTCAAAATCGAGCAAATTAGTCAACATAAATTATCACCATTTGATAATTTTTCATTTTTATCTAAAATAATCGCTATAAAATTTATCATTTTTCTCAGTATTCATCCTAAACGATTGATCTTGGATGATCAGATTTAAAAGTACATACACGACCTTTCGCTTTTCTGTTATAAAGCAATAAAAGTTCGGTTTTCACGTTATTTTGTAAGGAGTAGGCGTCCCATCATGGCCATTTCGAGTTTTGGTAAAATTCTTACTGTGCTGGATTTATTTTCAGTTTCACGTCCGATTATCAATGTCGATATCATTTGTGATGAGCTGGCGCTATCCAAACCTACCGCCTATCGTTATCTCAAAGAACTGGTTTCGACGGACATCTTAAAACGGATTAGTGGCACATCGGGTGACTATACGCTTGGCTCTAAAATTGCGGTTTTAGATTATATTTCCCACAGCACTGACCCCCTGATTCAAATCAGCATCCCCTTTATGCGCGATATCGTGGAACGCACTGAACTGTGCTGCTTATTAACCTATTTAAATCATGATTATTGTATCGACCTACATCATGAGACCTTTAAAGATGCTGAATTACTCTCTTTTGGTCGAGGTTGCCCACGACCTGTTTATGTCGGTGCTTCACCTAAAATTGTCATTGCACACTTAAGCAAGCAGCGTATTCAAGCCTATTATCAGCAGTTTTCAAAAGAATTGGCACAAGTCGGATTTGCACAAACGCAGGATGAATTCATCCAACAGATGCGCAAAATCAAAAAACAAGGATTCTACTTATCACAAGGTGAAATCGACCCTCAACTTTGCAGTTTGTCTGTACCGATCCGTTTCTCCAACAAAGAAGCGCCAATTGCGCTCACATTAGTGGCATCAAAGAATCGTTTTGACTTCATCAACATTCAAAAATTAATTGAAATCTTGCAAAATAATGCGACTCAAATTGAACATAAATTTGCAACACTGTCTGAAAGCCAAGGCAACCCGATTTGAGAATATTAAAAAACATTTACATTTTACACGGTTGTAAATATCAATAAATTCTCATATGATGATTATGTTCTTCAGCATACTCTCCCAAAAGAGCATGACTTTCCTCAGAGAACTAAGCTCATCGTTGTATGGGCTTTTTTCTTGTCTAACCGTTCATCAGTCAATAAAAAAACCCTCTAGAGAGAAGGCTTTTACGGTTAAAAATGTATTAACACATGATTTTTTGAATCAGTTTGGCTTCTACCAACATCTGCTCAGTCTGATCAGCCGCGATAGATACCAGATGCTTTCCATTCGAATAGAGAATTAAACCCTGAGTATTCAAGCGATAGCCCAACACACCGCGCTTGAGTACTTTTTGCTCGCCTGTGCTTGAACATTGGATCAACTCCCAACTGCGTGGAATAACGCCTGCAAATTTTTCTCCTGCGCTTTGATTTTGCTGCAATGTCTTTTGTGCCTTGATCAAATTTCCTTCCACAAACAGTTCTTCTTCTGACTTTTGTCTCGATTTCGCAGGGTTGCTGCCGGAGGTTGATTTCAAGGATTCACCAGTATAGCGCTGGGTAAAGAAATCCAACCAACCAAATACGGCCCGAATAATTTTAAATGGCGCCAATACGATATCTTTCAAAGAGTTGCCACTATAGTTTTGATTCTTATAAGGTCGCTTCAAAAAATACAACTGCCCAGCCGCATCAATCTGCGGTTTATAGTAATCGTAACGCGGGTCAGCAATAATCGTTTCCAAATCACCTGTTTTCAGATTTAAACGACAAATTTCTTTCGGACCAATGCTAATTCCCCCTTGTTGGTCATAAGCAAAGCCACAGCTATCATAATAAATAATGTCCGGGTTTTGTGGATCAAAACATGGATGCTGATCCTGACAATCACCTTCTGTAATATATTGAATCCGATTGGAATCCAAGCCTAATACACATAGATGTTGCTCAAAAGCATAACCTTGACTGGCTGATAAAATCAGCCGTTTATGCTGTGCATCATAATCCATATGATGAATAATGAACTCGTTATTTCTTAATACCAACGCTTCAGGTTGCTGCGGATCTAGGAGTGATTTGATATAAATCGCACAACCATCCTGCAATTGCGCGGCATAAATCAAATGCTGTTCATCCATCAATACCGCGTCAACAGGATAAACATGCGCCAATTCATCTTGCTCACTATGATTCGCGACGCCCATGAATTGTGCCCCCGTACCCGAGGTTTTCCACTGCTTGCGTTGCTTGATCTCTTGTAAGTTTTTCTTGTACTGGCTCACTGCATGACAGTCAACTGTTTGAACTTTTTGGTCGTGCAATTGATGTAAGGCTTGATCTGATAAATACAATATTGATGACATTGATGTGTGTTCCCAACTTATCGTTTTAAGCACTCACACTGCTCAATCGGCCCTTGTGAGTGCTGTTATTTTCTAATCTTTTTATTTAAATTTGAATAAAATATATGATGACTGAAATTCTAAGGCTGTTTCAAATAAGGCCACGCAGCTTTCATATAAATAAACATCGACCAAAGCGTTAGTATCACGGCTGCATACAGCAAAGCATAAGCCCAGATTTCTAGCGGTTTCCAGTTCAATAAGAACACGCTGATCGCAATCATTTGAAAAGCGGTTTTATATTTACCAACGGTTGACACCGCAACACTGGTACGCGCACCTAATTCGGCCATCCACTCACGAAGTGCAGAAACTGTAATTTCACGCGAAATAATCACAATCGCGGCAAAGGCCATTGAAATGGTCGGTTGCCATTGCACCAAAACAATTAATGCCGCTGCAACCATTAATTTATCTGCCACTGGATCTAGAAACCGTCCAAAAGCAGAGGTTTGATTCAATGTTCTTGCCAAATAGCCATCGAACCAATCGGTCACTGCTGCAAGTACAAAAATTGCAGTCAGCACCATATGGCGCATCATTCCCCCATGATGCTCAGCAATTCCAATCGCTGGCGGCCAATATGCAATCGCCAAAAATACTGGAATGAGGGCTATACGTGCCAAAGTTAAAATATTGGGAATGTTCAGGATTTGCCCTGTACTCATAAACACCGCCATGTTGTTCGCACTAAATATGCATGTCGCACAAAGGATGTGCCGAGATTGTATCCACGTGTAGGCAACTTTATACGAAATGTATCGCAGTGTCGACTAGGCAAAAACAGCAACTGTCTGTCTAAGCACCGCAATTAAACGGTTTTCAGCATCCCACACATAGGCATATTCGGTTGAATAGCCATGTTCTGCATATTCAGTCACCACTTTATATTTCAACCAATTCTGAATTTGACCCGTAATCGGTTGCAAATAGGTAATTTGCCAAGTCAATGAGCTGGCTGGTGCAGGGGTCTTAAACATCGGCAATACCCCAGGTGGCCAGACATCCATCAAGGCAAATAGGTCAGCCAATTGCATCTCACGATTTGAATGCAGATTTGGCGCAAAACGGCCCCAGCCCCCAAAGTCTGGCACTTTACTGCCCGCCATTGGATAACTTCCTTCGGCCCAACATAGTTCAAAATGCTGCAAACATTCAGGCATTAACCCTTCAAGGTAAAAGGTCTTATCCAATTGCTCAGGGCTTGGATAATCTGGCACTTGTGGCAAGTTTTGCACATGAATACGGGAATCTCGCTGCGTGCCAAAACTGGCAATTAAGATACTTTGAACAGCATCATCCTGCCAAAGTCGGACTTCCAGCGTCGTGACAGATTTTCCTTCCCTTAATACCTCAGCACTCAGTCGCGCTTGGCCTTGCTGTACTGGGCCAACAAAAGTGACGTTACAGCTTAACAGTTGCTTTGCTGCATCTTGTACCACACTGAGTGCTTTCTGAATCAGCAATCCTGCAATCAAACCACCAAATACGGTACGGCCCTGTAACCAACCGGATGGAATATCAATCCATTCTTGTTGTTCAACCTGTTGATAGAGCGGAAGCAAGGCCATCATTTTTCCTTCATCATCGAAACACACTATCTTTGAACGTTTTTAACCATTTGTGAATGATCGTTTACACGGCAATATTGGGAAGATTATGTCAATCGGTCAAATTATTCATGCAAAATTTTATAAATGGTTCTGGCCAGAACCTCACCCAGCCCCGGAACCAAGGTCAGCTCATTTTCCGATGCCTTTAATACCCCTTGTATACCGCCAAAATGGGTCAATAAATCACGGCGGCGTTTCGGCCCCAAGCCTGGAATAGCCTCCAGAACCGAACTACTACGGCGTTTATCACGCTTGGCACGATGTTTGGTAATGGCAAAACGATGTGCCTCATCACGAACCTGCTGAATCAAATGTAAGGCTTTATGATCTTCTGGCAATTGAATCTTAGTACCATCGGTAAAATGCAGTGTCTCTAGTCCAGGTTTACGTCCTTCCCCTTTAGATACCCCAATCATAAAGGCATCCAGTTCAAGTTCCTGCATCACTTCCATCGCCATATGCAGTTGTCCTTTGCCACCATCAATCAGCAATAAATCTGGCAACATATTCTTTTTATAGCGGCGGATGAGTGCTTGACGCATCGCAGCATAGTCATCCCCCCCAGTAATATCCTGAATCGCAAATTGGCGATAATCACGCTTTCTTGCCCCGCCCTGATCAAACACGACACAGGATGCAATTGGCGCTTCGCCCATGGTATGACTAATATCAAAGCATTCAATCCGATCAACTGGACGTCCTACCACCTGTTCAAGTTGATGGAAACGTTCATTCAGTTCTAGATGATTACTGAGTTTACCTTTAATTGCATGTTGCACATTCATCTGCGCCAGCTCTAACCATTCGGCACGGGTCTCCCGTACTTTGTGTTTAATCTGTACTTTTTTATTAAAGGTCTGCTGCAAGCCATCTTCTAACTGCTGCCGATCTGGTACCTCAACATTGACAATGAGTTCTGTCGGTACTTCATCTGCCACTTGGAAATAAAAATTGGCCATGAAATCACTAAGCATTTGCCCCAAATCATCGCCCAACATATCTGGGAAATAGCTTTTTCCTCCCAGCATCCGTCCATTACGCACATACATAATCTGGACGCAGGTCACCCCTGCTTGGTAGGCAATTGCCAGAATATCTGCCTCACCTTTGATTTTAAACACCGCTTGCTGAGCCTGTACCTCACGTAATAAGCCAAGCCGATCGCGATAAAACACCGCCTTCTCGAATTCCAGTGCTTCTGCTGCCTGCTCCATTTTCCCGATCAGCTCTTGATTCAGCTCTTTGGTATCGCCTTGCAAAAAACGAATGGAGTTATCGACATCTTCTTTATAGTCGGCTGGGCTAATCAGTCCCACACAAGGCGCTGTACAACGTTTAATTTGGTATTGCAAACAAGGACGTTTACGCTGTGAAAAATAGCTGTTTTCGCATTGGCGTACATTAAACAGTTTCTGTAACACCAATAAGGTATCCCGCGCGCTATAAGCACTTGGGTAAGGCCCAAAAAATTTACCAATTTGATGCTTGCCTTTGCCCCGTCCACTGGCAATCCGTGGATAGGGTTTGTCTGATGAGACAAAAATATAAACGTAGGATTTATCATCCCGCAACATAATGTTATAAGGCGGGCGATGCAGCTTAATCAGGTTTTGCTCAAGCAATAAAGCTTCGGTTTCGGAACGCACCACCAAGCTTTCAATATCATAAATACGGGCAACTAAGGCCTGTGTCTTCGGATGCTCAATGGTTTTTACAAAATAGCTCGACACACGATTCTTTAGATTTTTGGCTTTACCGACATACAATAACTCCCCATCTTTACCCAGCATTTTATAAACGCCAGGTAACTGAGTCATATGCGCCAGTATTTTTTCAATGTGTTCTCGAGCGTTTGGGTTCACAAGTCGACTTTAATCATAAGTAATATCTGGATGATGTTGGCAAACCCATCGCTTTTCAAGTGTTCAACCGTCAATTTTCATGCTGAAAGGGAGAGACGAGCCATTGGATTAGTTTCTGCTTGTCTGCTCTTTTCTTTAGACCACTGATTTTTACACTTTCCCAATCAAACTGATAATCTTGTTTCAGTGTTTTCAACCATTCTGGAAAGCCAAATACACCATATTCAGAAAAAGCAGGCATTTCTAAATCATTCTGATAAGAATCACTAAAATAGTGTTGCGAATAACTTTGATTTAATGGGCTTACAAATAATTTTACATGCCAGTTAAACGCACTATCATCTTGTAGCTCCAGAAAAACATAGCCATGATCGTATTTAAGGTCAATCCAAATACTGACACCCCAATCCTTTAAGGGTAAATCCAGCCCAAGTTTCGTTTTCCAAATAAAAGTTTCGCTTGCCCGCCGTTTCACATTTTCCAATTCGATCAGTTGCTGTACATATGGAAAGGCATCAGCAGTGAAAATATCATCACCATATTGTTGCAGCATTTTTTCGCAGTATAAACAAAGAATTCTAAAGTTATCAGGCCCGAAGACAGCATAATCACCGTGTAAAAATTTTTCTAGAAAAATAGCTTGATACTGTGGGTTAAACAAAGCCAATAATGCCATTGCACGAATTTTCAAACCCAGTACCAACTGATTGTCTTCACAATAGAAATCGTACTGGCTCATATGTTCTAAGCATTGCAAGGCGTACTCGGCGAATCCTTGTTGTTGTTTAAAAAAGTCCATTTTTTTTAAATGACCACGGATAGAGGTATAGCTCTCTATACGGGTATACAGTTTTCTGAGTTTTTCATATTGCTCAAACGAGTGGCCTTGAGCAAGAGGATTAAATTGATCGAATCCGTAAAGAAATAAAGGCTCTCTCACATCGTATACATTCAATACCGACCCGAAATCGCTTAAATATTGCCGATAGGCTTCAATAAAAATCGAATAATTTTGAGCTTTTAATTTTATCGAACATTTGAGGTGTAGAACAACGCTATATAACTGGATCAATTCTTCTTGATTCAAAATCTTATCGGCTTTTACCGAAAGTTCCGCAAAACGTTGCCAATGCTGGCTATAAAAATCTTTTAATGGCTGATCATCTTGATTGCAACGCGGGTATAGCGCATCGCTGATAAAATATTGTAAAAACTGTAAGTCACTTAATTGTTGCATCATTCTTCCTTATTATAAAAAAACGCCCTTTCGGGCGTTGATCTTATTCAAACTTAAAAAACATACGGACGCACAAAAATCAGGAAAAATAGCCCAAGCATGATGAACCATTTCAAGAAGTAATACAGTGAACGGTTCGATTTCTTCAACGCTTTGGCTTTAATCCGAATCTGGTAAATATAACCAAAGGCTTTATTCAAACCACCTGTTTGGTCACCCGCTTCATTGGGTGAACTCGCAGCCGTCATCACACTTTTACCAAACCAGTGATTAAATTTCTCCATAAAACGTGTTTTTAATGGGCGCTCTACATCTGCGAAGAAAATAATACGGTTTTGGTCAGTCGTGTTTTCAGCATAGTGAATATAGGTTTCATCAAACACCACACTTTCACCATCACGCCAAGAATAACGCTCGCCATCGACATCAATAAAACAGCGATCATCATTTGGTGTAATTAAACCTAAGTGATAACGCAAAGAACCTGCATAAGGGTCACGGTGGCGAACCAAACGACTATCTGGCGCAAGCTCAGTAAACATGGCCGCTTTAATCGTTGGCAAGGTCTTTAACAATGCGGTTGTTTTTGGACAAAGTTCAGCTGCTGATGGATGTGCTGAGTCGTACCATTTCAGATAGAACCGCTTCCAACCTGTTTTAAAGAATGAGTTAAAGCCCAAGTCATCATAGCTGCTAGATGCTTTAATGCCACCTTTCTCGTACAGCGCTTTGGCTTCATCACGAATCATTTCCCAATTTTCATCCAGAACTTTTAAGTCCTGAAAATGCTGGGTGTCGATATACGGCTGATTCGGCACTCTAGAAAACATGTACATCAAAAAGTTAATGGGTGCAAGAATCGTAGAATGGTCAAAAAACTGACGATAAAACGAATGCTTTACCTTCCCACGGCGCTGAATATACAAAGCCGAAATGATAAAAATCGCTAATATGATCCATTTAATCATTGAAATCGACACAAAAAAACTAATCGGCAAATTTTAACACCATCCCCTATAATTTCTATACTCTTTTACTTAATTCATCCCTTTCTTATTTTTTATAAAAATTAAATCAATATTATCAATATCTTATTATAAAAACGATTTCAGTTTTCAAATTTTCTTAAGGCTGAGTTTATGCTGCCAATCCAAGTATCAACAACATTATTCTTGAGATAAACTTTGCAAACAAGACCATGAACAGATATGAAAAACTTGCTGATGCGCGAATCCACATCAGCAATTAGACATTATGATAAAGTCAAAAACTAGTTCACTTAGAGCTTTTTAATCGTTTCGGCTGCAGTATTATTAAACCAATTACAACTTTTCTTAAGCTCTTCTAAAATAGATTTTTGCATATAGTAGTCTTGAGGAGCTGAGCTTTCGCTAATCGTGCTTAAACGTCGAGTATGTTGATTAATTATGTCATTCAAGCGAATATCTTCAAAATTGTTCATATCACCAAATACCAATTCACCATTATAATTGATCACAGCACTTTCGCTCACCATGCCATATGCATCGTATTCACGATAATAGCGCCATGAATAATCTTTCCATTTACCGCTATCAATTTTTAAGGTATGCCCAAATTCTTTCACTTTCGCTTTAAAGTCATTTTCAACTCTTGAAATAACCTCTGCATAGTTTGCCCCAGTCATCCCTTCTTTAGAAAAAGTAAGATAAGGCTTGTCAACATTCTCTTCTTGAATTTGATAGCAGTAAGAGCCTTGTGGAAAAAATAAGGGACTGCCACGGTTATAAGCTTGAGCAGCCTTGATTTCTTCCAACTGAGAAGGTACTCCAAATTTATCAAACATTACTTTATAACCCGGATAAAAACGATCAAAAACGTTTTCACCTGAAAGATCAATCTTTTTAAAGGTATGGTAATACCCTGTTTTAGGTGCATCGCTAAAATAGAATTTTAAAGCGTTGATGGCTTTAGTATCAGAATAAACCCAAGTATTTGTAAAAAGTTGATCTGCTGTCAACAAAAACTCATCTTCACTTAAAGGCGTATAATAGGTTGTTCCTTTAATGACATTGTCAACATACGAATATTTTTTTGCATATAAAGTTTCAGTGTCTACATTATATAAATCTACTGTCACTTTTTCTTGAATAGGTGTCGTTGTGTTATTGCCATCTTTTGAACTTGATTCAGCACCAGAACCACCACCCCCTCCACATGCACTCAACATAAAAGGAAGGATTGCCAAAACTATAAATTTATTTTTTAACATAATATTACTTTCTTAAACATTTTTATAACATGAAGTTTATCCAAAAATAAAAAATAGACAATACTTTCTGTCTAACATTTCACAAATAATTCTACTTTTTATGACTTGTTTAAAAAATGGGATTAACCGCTATCTTTATTATTTAACATGGATGAGATTTACTTCCACTCACTTAGTATTTCGCTGTTTCTTTAGCTATCAGCCCAACGAGCGGATATCTCCTCCAACTTGATCTTGCACAATTCTCCAGCAAGCAAAAAACCAAATTAAACATATATTTTTCATATAGATAAGACTAAAAAAATTATTTACAAACAATTGATGACCCTAGCGTCACGGCTTGATACAACTTGTTATGTCCTTTTTGGATATAGTTATCGTAAGATTAGCGAAGCATTTTTTGTGTGCTTAAGCGCACACACGCTTTATGACATCAACTCAGAATCCTCCACAACAAGGGAGATCAGGCATGATCCACGCTGGCAATGCCATTACCGTCCAAATGCTTGCGGACGGAATTGCAGAATTCCGCTTTGACTTACAAGGTGAGTCGGTTAATAAGTTTAACCGTGCAACCATCGAAGACTTCCAAGCAGCGATTGCTGCAGTGAAAGCCAATAACGATATTAAAGGCTTAGTTGTTACCTCTGGCAAATCAACTTTCATCGTTGGTGCTGATATCACTGAATTTGGCGATAACTTCGCTGCAGGTGAGCAAGCGATTGTTGATTGGCTTATGCCTGTACATGATGTCTTCAACAGCTTTGAAGATTTAGATCTACCTAAAGTTGCTGCTATCAATGGTACAGCGCTTGGTGGTGGTTTTGAAATGTGCTTGGTATGTGACTATCGTGTGATGTCAGAGCAAGCACAAGTGGGCTTACCAGAAATCAAACTCGGGATCTATCCTGGTTTCGGTGGTAGCGTGCGTTTAAGCCGTTTAATCGGTATCGACAATGCCGTTGAATGGATGGCTATGGCGAACCCGAAAAAACCTGCTGCTGCATTGAAAGATGGTGCGGTAGATGCGGTTGTTGCTGCTGACAAATTACAAGAAGCTGCGGTTGATCTCGTTAAACAAGCGATTGCTGGCCGTTTAAACTGGAAAGCAAAACGCCAAGAAAAATTAGACGCAATCAAATTGAACCCACTTGAACAAATGATGGCGTTCAATACAGCGAAAGGTGCGGTCCTTGCGAAAGCAAATCCTGCACAATACCCTGCTCCAAAGCTATTGCTTGATTCTTTACAAGCAGGCGCAAGCTTAACCCGTGATGAGGCATTAAAAGCTGAAGCACAAGGTTTTGCTAAAGCAGCAATTACACCACAAGCGGGTGCATTGATTGGTTTATTCATCAATGACCAAGTCGTGAAGAAAACTGCGAAAAAATATGAGAAAGGTGCTCATCCAGTGAACCAAGCCGCTGTTCTAGGCGCGGGTATCATGGGTGGTGGTATTGCTTACCAAGCGGCAAGCAAAGGCACACCAATCATCATGAAAGACATTGGTAACCCACAACTTGCATTGGGTATGGCAGAAGCGAATGGCTTACTGACCAAGCAAGTTGAACGCAAGAAAATGAAACCTGCACAAATGGGTGAAACACTGGCTCGCATCCGTCCAACTTTAAGCTATGACGAGTTTAAAGAAGTGGATATCGTGATCGAAGCGGTGACTGAAAATCCAAAAGTTAAAGAAATCGTACTCGCTGATACTGAAAAGCATGTTCGTGAAAACACGATCATTGCATCTAACACATCGACGATTTCAATCACTCGTTTAGCGAAAGCATTACAACGTCCTGAAAACTTCGTTGGTATGCACTTCTTTAACCCAGTACACATGATGCCATTGGTTGAAGTGATTCGTGGTGAGAAGACTTCTGAAGAAGCAATCGCAACAACTGTAGTGCTTGCTCAAAAAATGGGTAAAACACCAATCGTTGTTAACGACTGCCCAGGTTTCTTGGTTAACCGTGTATTGTTCCCTTACTTTGGTGCATTTGACCTGCTTGTAAAAGACGGTGCAGATTTCCAACAAGTGGATAATGTAATGGCGAAATTCGGCTGGCCGATGGGCCCTGCATACCTGATCGATGTTGTTGGTATCGATACAGGTGTTCATGGCGCAGAAGTGATGGCAGAAGGTTTCCCTGACCGTATGAAGCCAGATTACAAAGGTTCGATCGAAGCGATGTATGAAGCAAAACGTCTTGGTCAAAAGAATGACGTTGGTTTCTACAAATACGTGTTAGACAAGAAAGGTAAGAAAGCGAAAACTGTTGATCCAACAGCATACGAAATCATTGCACCATTCGTAACTGGCGAAAAACGCGAGTTTGATAGCCAAGAAATCATTGACCGTATGATGCTTGCTTTCTGTAACGAAACTGTTCGTTGCTTAGAAGACAAGATCGTAGCAACTGCTTCTGAAGCAGATATGGCGATGATCATGGGTGTAGGTTTCCCTCCATTCCGTGGTGGTCCATGCCGTTACATCGACCAAACAGGTGTTGCTGAATACGTTGCACTTTGCGACAAATATGCACACTTAGGTAAGGCTTATGAAGCGCCACAAATGTTGCGTGACATGGCTGCTAACAACACAAAATTCTACGGTTAAGGAGCGACGTGAATGGCTACTTTAAATCCACGTGACGTTGTGATTGTTGATGGCGTTCGTTCTGCCATGGGCAAATCACGTAACGGTATGTTCCGCAATGTACGTGCCGACAGTTTATCTGCTGAATTAGTACGTGCACTTGTTGCTCGTAACCAGTTTGATACCAACGAAGTTGAAGATGTAATTTGGGGCTGTGTCAACCAAACTTTAGAGCAAGGGATGAACATTGCTCGTAATATTGGTTTATTGGCTGACATTCCAAAAACTGCTGGCGGTCAAACAGTAAACCGTCTTTGTGGTTCTTCAATGCAAGCAATCCACACGGCTGCTGCACAGATTGCAACCAACCAAGGTGATGTGTTCATCATCGGTGGTGTAGAGCATATGGGCCACGTCGGTATGATGCACGGCATCGACCTTAACCCAGAAGCATCTAAACACTATGCCAAAGCATCAAACATGATGGGCTTAACCGCTGAAATGTTAGGTCGCATGAATGGTATTACACGTGAAGAACAAGATGCGTTTGGTGTTGAATCTCACCGTCGTGCTTGGGCTGCAACTCAAGAAGGTCGTTTCAAAAATGAAATCGTGGGTGTTGAAGGTCATGATGCTAATGGCTTCAAAATCCTTTGCGACATCGACGAAGTAATTCGTGCTGATGCTAACCTTGAAGCATTCAAAGCATTGAAACCGGTTTTCGATCCAAAAGGTGGTTCAGTCACAGCAGCGACTTCTTCTGCGCTTTCTGACGGCGCATCTGCAATGTTGCTGATGTCTGCTGAACGTGCTCAAGCATTGGGTTTAAAACCACGTGCCGTGATTCGTTCAATGGCGATTGCAGGTTGTGATGCTGCAATCATGGGTTATGGTCCAGTACCTGCAACTCAAAAAGCGCTTAAACGTGCGGGTTTAACGATGGCGGATATCCAGACTATCGAATTAAACGAAGCATTTGCTGCTCAAGGCTTATCAGTGATGAAAGGCCTAGGCGTTTATGACAAACAAGACATCATCAACTTGAATGGTGGCGCGATTGCATTGGGTCACCCATTGGGCTGTTCTGGTGCGCGTATCACAACAACTTTGTTGAACGTGATGGAACAACAAGATACACAAATCGGTCTTGCGACCATGTGTATCGGTCTTGGTCAAGGTATCGCGACCATTATCGAACGTGTTTAATCGACACTGAGATAAAAAGAAAATCCCCGTGCTAAGCGGGGATTTTTTTATGTGATAGAAATTCGTTTCATCGTTGTATCAAATTCTTAAAATACAAATGCCCACTGTAGACAGAACAATACACGGCAAATTATGATCGCAGTTCCAACAAATAATAAGGTTCTAACAATGTTTAAAAATATGGCAGCCGATCTAATGGGAACCAGTGATATCGGTAAGATTATTGAACCTCAAGATTATGATAAAACGGATATTGATGACTATATTTTCCATGAAGACAATGAAAAAATCTTCTTCTTAATCAAAGCAAAAACAGATGAATATTGCTTTACCAACACGGCATTTATCCACCTTGATGGTACCAGTGCGGTGAGTAAGAAAAGAACCCTAAATCGTTATCCTTATAAACACTACCAAATTAGCCGCGTACTGCTTGAAACCGCCGGAACCATTGATCGCGATGTCGAAATCAAATTCCAATTGGGTGGTGCGGCTTATTCAATTGATATTGAGAAAGCACAAATCGAAAAAGTACGCGACTTATATAAAGCCTTGTTTAGTATTGGCGAAGCATGTAAAGAAATCGAGCGCCAATACACCACATTGGTTCAAACCCAGCAAGCCGTAAATGGTATGTTCTCGCTGCGTGAACTGCCAGAGCAGGTATTATTGAATTTACCAGATATTATTTCGCAGACTACTCTTCAGGTTGAGAACAAATTTACCGAGCGACGTAAACAAATTGAAGACTATGATTTTTCGGCTATTTTTGAACGCTATCTGAAGCAATAATAAAAAATCCCCGCACATTGCGGGGATTTTTAATTTCATTCAGGATCAGCAATTTATCGGCTATCAAAAACCTCTTAAGCCGTCTTGAAACTGTTGTCGCAATCTCAAAATATCATCCACATTGATTTTAATCGTGCCATTTCGAATCCCTTCAGCACTATTACGATTAAGATTCAGAGGCTCTAACATTTTAAACAGACCATTGGTCGGATCAGAAGATTGAAAACCCGAAGCAACGGCGAGAATATATTGCTGTAATATCGGTGAAAATTGAGATAAATCGGGTGCTGCTGCCATTGGCTGATAGTCAACAACCGTTCTCATCTCAGGAATACCCGCATTCTGCATATCATTATGAACTTTATAAACATAATGTTGCAGTGCCTGGCGAACCTGCTTGTCTTCTTGAAAGGGCACAAATCCCACTTCTTCACGAAGTTCAGATTCTGCCATGACACGGATGGTCGGCAAAGAGGTCACTTCATCATTTGCCTGAACCACAGGGATGCCCATAAAAGCCAATACAGTGATCAGGGCGGATCGTTTTAGAAAATTCATCGTTTGCTCCAAACATCCCTCATCCATAAGAAGATAATGAGTTAAATAAAAGCAGTTATCTAATAGGCTACAACAAAGTGTGATTTGATTCAGTAGAGGTCAGATAAACGGTCAAGATCATCCAAATCTGGATTGAGCCCGTCGAATATTTTACCAGTCAGACAAATTTAAGCATGTAGTTCATATTCCCTAGTTTTTTGTTTATAGTCGTTTTTCTTGTCCAACCAGTCCCTAAAAGAAAGAATGAATTTTAAAATATTGAATCATAAAATTTTTGTTTGCTGTTTATTATCTGGATTAGTTCTTACAGGCTGTTCAAGTAATCGAGTCATTGGTGAAACCACACGGGATTTATTCACTAAATATGAATCTGGTCATCAATGGACAACATTAATCGAAGATGATGTGATTGCCTTTGGTAAACCCGCTATTGCCTTGCCCAATGAGCCGACGGATAGCATTATCATTGCAGGGAAACAATATAGCTATGTGATTCACAAAGGGGGAGCCGAATTTGTGCAATTGCTTAACCAGCTTAATCCTCAGTATATTCAGATCAGTCGTGATTTAGATTTTATTGCACCCGCGCCCGATAGCAATCGTTTTAGAGGCCAATTTAGATTTACGTATGCACCACCAAATGGAAATCTCAGTGAAAAAGAGCAAGCACTATTTAAGCAATATGGGATTGCTCCCTGTAACTGTATTGACACGCAAAAACCGCATAGCTTTGAACTCGGCCTTGAAGGCACTGTGTATCCTGCAGTGAGTAACCTTAGATCACTACAGCCACTCTCCAAGCCTTACCGAGTTAAAATTCAATATCTTGACTATAAAAGTGCTAAAGTTCAGTTATCGACTAAAGAAAAACTGGCTCATTTACCGCTGCTTCCCTTTACTTTAACGCTAGATGCAATTGTCTTGCCTTCTAAAGTTCTGGGTATTATTTATCAGCCTTAACAGGATCAATCCTCAGCCTAGAATAATGACACGACAAATCAAACCAAAGACACAGATCTGAGCTTTAAAATGACAGGAGTACACGGATGTTAACACCACCGATTAAAACCCTCATCAGCCTATGCGCAATCACGGTACTCGCAACAGGTTGTGCCACCTCAACCCTGATCAAGAAAGACAATCGTAGTTATACGCGAACCACAAAAGTCACCTTGGTTGAAGACAACGTGGTGGCTTTTGGCCGACCTGCGCCAAATGCTACAAACTTACCTAAAGACAGCATCGTGATTGCAGGCCAACAAAAAAGTTATATTCTCACTCAGGGCGGGACTCAGTTCGTTACGCTGATCAGTAAGCTTGATCCTAAAAATATTCAAATCACCCGTGATCTTAATTTCTATTCAGAAAAAAATGATGGTCATTTTTCAGGTACTTTGCCACTTTCCTATGTGAAACTCAAAGAAGACTTAAGCAAGAAAGACCTAGAATTCTTTATTGAAAATGGTGCCAAAGAATGTTCTACATCAAGTGATGAGCGTATGCAGGCACAACGCTTCTGTTTTGATATCAAGCTGGCAGGTGTGGTCTATCCTGCGGCGAATAATCTCAGCTCGTTAAAGGCGTTAAGTAAACCCTATCAAGTCACCATTTATACTCAGAAAGAGGAAAGCTATAAATCCAAATCAGGCTTAAATCCTCTCGAAAAACTGGTGCTGCTACCGTTTGCAGTCGCGATTGATGTGGTGAGCCTCCCCTTCCAAGCCGCAGATAAGATATTTGATTAATCCTGAGTTAAAACCATTTCAAATCGCATGATGAAGAGTAGCTAACTATGAGTTTCCTCTTCATCATCCCCCTCAAAAGTCTTGGAAATTTTTTCGATATTGAGACTCTTGGCCATCGCATCAAAGATATCTTTATACACCCCTTGTTGCTGATAAAGCTGATGGTGCTCACCATGTTCCACGATCCTGCCATCCTGCATCACATAGGTATAATCGGCATCAATAATCTGTGACAAGCTATGTGAAATGATAATCACCGTCCGCCCCTGCTTAATCTCATCCAGACTGTGCTTGATCTGCTCAGTTGCAATCGCATCCAGACTTGCCGTTGGCTCATCCAGAAAAATAATTGGTGGATTTTTCAGGAACATGCGAGCAATCGCAATACGCTGTTGCTGTCCGCCTGACAATAGTAGCGCATCGGATTGATAGGCCAATGGTAATTTGAGAATCTGCTCATGAATCGAGGCTTTCTTTGCAGCCAGGATGATTTCATCCTGTGTCGCATCCATCTTGCCATAACGGATATTTTCCTCAATCGTACCCTGAAAAATATGATTCTTTTGCAGGACTAAACCAATATGATCACGTAGATATTGGGTGTCAATTTCCGTTAACGAAGAGCCATTCAGTAGAATCTCACCAGACTGCGGTAAATAGAATTTGTCCAGTAAGCTGATCAAAGTTGATTTACCCGCACCAGACAAGCCCACCAAAGCCGTGATTTTATTGGGTTGTATGGTGAGGTTGATGTCTTTCAGCGCATGGAAACCATTGGGATAGAAGAAGTTCACCTGCTTGAGTTCAAACTTACCGGTCAGGGGTTGTGGTTTCAGCTGCCCAGAGGTTTCTATTTCATCATCGGCTTCTAAAATTTTGAAAAAGCTTTCCGCATAAATCATCGCATCATTCACTTCATCATAGATACGATGTAAGGAGCGAATCGGTGCTGAGACATTATTAAATAACAGAATATGAAACATGATCATGCCAATGCTCATATCACCGACCAGAACAAAATAAGCCGTTAAAATGATAATAAATACCACACCGATCTGTTCAATAAAGGTTTTTAAGCCATCAAACAGAAAACTGAGTTGGCGCGTCCGCATCTGGTCATCGGTCAGTTGTTTTTGTAAGGTCAGTTGTTTTTCTGCCTCTATTTGCTCACGGTTAAATGACTTAATCACCGTGATCGACTGAATAATACTTAAGGTGCCCTGACTTTTACGTTCTCGACCATCACGTAAATTACGTCGTGTGCCACTGAGTTTTTGTGCTTGTTTAAAGGTAATCCAGAAATAAATCGGTACAATACTCAGCGCCACCAAGCCAATCCAGAAATTGGCATAGAACATCAGACACAAGGCGATGATGGCGCTGCTAAACAAGGGGAAAATATCAATAAAGAAGATTTGCACCAGTCGGGTAATCGAACCAATCCCCCGATCAATCCGAGTCTGTAACTTTCCTGCTTGGTTATCATCTTGGGTAAAGAAGGCCAGACGGTATTGTAGAAACTTCACAATGATCGACTGCGCCACATCCTGTGAAATCAAAATCCGCAATTTTTCGCCAAAAAACTTTTGTCCAAACTGAAGAAAAATATTCAGTACTTCTTTACTCAATAAAATCACGCTGATGGTGAGCAGAATATGCCAGCCGGCATTTAAGCCCTGCCCTGATTCAACCACGGCATTGATTTGATCGACTGCATATTGCAAGGTTAGCGCATTGACCTGTGCGGTTAATGCGCCAATCAAGGTCAGCACCAAAGTCACTGCAACCAGCCACTTATAGGGGAGTACAAATGGTTTTACTTTATGAAACAGCTGCCATAAATTCATATGCTTCGATATCTACCTGTTCTTGTATTTCATGCATGTTGAAGGATCACTCTTGATTACAGTTCCTCTTCTAAAACCTCAGCATTATTTTGTTTAATCTTCTCCATTTTGGTATTCAGCTTTAACACATCTTGATAAAGGGCGTTGAATTTCTTCACTTGAGCCGTCTCGCGGAACAAAATCATTTTGTCTTTTCTTTGCCACTGATATTTCTTCAGCATATCGAACATGGCTTGTGCCTTTTCAATGATTTGCTGCTCAATCGGAAAAATATCATGAGCCTTATCCGCTTTTAGATTATGTTCTAATTTTGCTTGTAGCGAGCTTCTCATTTCATTATGAATCGCCAAACTTTTTGCCTGCTGCATAGCATTGGCCTGAATGTGTTGCCGTGCTTGCTCATATTCGGCTGATGCTTTACGCACCTCTACAAACATCTGCTCAGTATTCTTATAGTTCTGCTTGCGGTCCTGATCCAAACGCGCAACATCTAAAAAAGTATCCCAATTGGCAGCTTTGAGTTCACGTAAATAACGATTACGCGCTTCTACATTTTGCATCCAATAGCTCAATAAAAACTCGGACATCAACTTATAATCACCAGCCAAACGATCATCATGGATATCCAGTTGCACAGGCGTCGACCAATCTTGTGCTTGATCATAAAGTTCACGCATTTTTTCAGACATGACCACCTCAAACATCTGCTGATTATTGATGGCACGCTGTTTCAAGGTATGCTGATAAAAGAAAAAAGAACCAATACAAAGCACTACAACTGTCACAAAGATTAAAAAACGGCGCATAGAGCCTCCAAATCTCATTATATTTTTTTATGTTCTGAACTCAGTTTAATCGATAAAACACATGCAGTTATAGCCCTTTTTATTTCACTTCTCGTAACGGAGCATTACATTTTCATCGCTTTAAATTGATCGTGTTCGCCCCTATTATCTGTTTAACGAGAATTGAAGAGATCCACCATGCGTGTAGATATTTGGTCAGATGTGGTCTGTCCGTTTTGTTATATCGGTAAAAAACGTCTTGAACATGTGGCTGAAGAAGCAGGTATTGAACTGGAAATTCACTGGCATAGTTTCGAACTAGACCCAGATGCGCCAGCCAAACATGAGACTTCAAACACCGAACGACTCGCAAAGAAATATGGTCGTAGCTATGCCGAGATGGAAGACATGGAGCGCAATGTAGCAGCCATGGCCGCAACGGAAGGCATCGATTTCCAATGGCAAAAAGCCAACTCAGGCAATAGTTTTAATGCACATCGTATTATTCATCTTGCCCAGAGCAAAGGTTTGGGCAATGAAGCAGAAGAAGCTTTCTTCCATGCTTATATGACCGAAGGTCTTGCCATTGGTGAGCGTGAAGTGGTTGAAGAAATTGCCTCTCGCATTGGCTTAGACAATGCCGAAGTTGAATATGTACTGGACTCGGATGAATTGGCTGATTTTGTACGCCATGATGAGCAGATCGCCCATGAACAACTGAAAGTAACAGGTGTTCCGTTCTTTGTCTTTGAGCAAAAGCTGGCGCTTTCAGGCGCACAACCACGTGAAGTTTTCTTGCAAGCCTTACAGCAAGCACAAAGCTCATCAAATGCCGAAATTGAGCAAACCGAGGCCGCTCAATGTAATGATGATCAATGCGAAATTAAACCTTAAGCCAGGTTAATCCTAAGACTGCTTTCATCTGTATATGGAAGCGGTTTTTTTAAATCTTTAAATTTGTATATTCCCCTTTGGTTTCAGTCTTTTATCTTTAAAAAAATACCGTTTATCGCTGTTAATGATGATTTCAATCGTATTGGTTTTTTATTTGCTGAGCTTTTCACCAGCAGATATGTGAAAGTGATCACAATTCATTCAAAAATTTATAGATGATTTTTTATCTAATGATCTATTAATCCGATTCATTCTTTTAAAATGTTTTTATTTTCAAAGACAAACCGAGATATATATCTCGATTTAGAATACTTAAATGAGATTTTTTACTAACTTGACCACTATAGATTTTGCCTCTTTTTCTTCTATAATCGTCATAAAGTGACAATCTTTTGTGATCAAAATACCTCGTATAAATGCAGTGTATGCAGCGCAAAACAGTAACTGTCACATGGATAAAACAGCATACTTTATCGACTATAACTGATTACAACGTGTGAGAACTGCTGCCACTTTTTCGGATTCATGATTTAAAACAGGCTCTCGCCTATCTCTAAGGAAACAATTGATGGACGTATTAGAGAAAGCACTCTTGGTTGATGAGCTTAAAACGCTTGTTGACGGGCTGAATGATGACAAAACATCACTTTTTGAAATTGCCAAATCAAAACAACGTATCAAAGATATTTGCGCATCTTGCGACGATCCAACCTTTCAAGATCAATTGACGCCATTCAAAGAATTTATTTTGAATGAAGAGTTTTCTGCCGCAGACTTAGCCGACTATGGTTATGCCATGACCTACCGCGGCACCTATAATTTTATGGGCCGTGTCGAAAATGCCTTGTTTGCTTCAGCCGATATGGGCTGGGCTGCATTACGTCAGGGCCAGCATTGGCAGGTCTGGGTGATTCGCCCTGCGCTCTCCTTCCTGAAAAGCCCTTGGTTCAGTTCATCACAAGATGCATTGCGCTGGTTACAAAAGCATGCTCAGGATTATGTGAAAACTGATGATGTGCTACACAACCTGATTCCAGTTTTAGAGCCTATTCAGGCAGAAGATACTGAGAAAAATTCGAGCTTAGACAGTCGATCAATCATACAGCAACAGACTGCTAACTTTCAGTCGCAGCTAGATGCCATTATTCAAGAAAAAATTCAGCCCGCGACAGTAACAACTGCATCTCAGGCCACTCCGCGTGTAAAACCTGGTTTTAGACAAAACCTGAGTCCTGCTGCAAATCTCAACAAGGCCAAACCCTTGGCTTTGAATGATTTTAGTTTAGATGGTCTGCTCTGTCGCTTGGAACGGATCGATGCACGAACCTTTCCATCCCTATATCGAGTCGATCTACACGACGAGATTGATCAAAATATTAAAATTGATTGGCTCTATCTCAAAGCCGAGAACGAAGCACAACCCCTGTGGGGATCAGCACAGATTTTTATTGCTGAGCAACTCTATGCCCAAGGTCAATTTTCCCATTATGTGGTGCTGGTTGGAACACATAGCGTTGAATATGCGACCACCATTTTACAAGCCTACACCGATCAGCGTCATACCCGAACCAGTTCCATTCATCAAACCAGCTGGAATAACTTTAAACAACACTATCACCTACATGAGCACTTGTTTAATGAATGTATCATGAATGGCACCTTAGTCTGGCAGCGGGATCAACGTGTCTATCCCTACATCCCAGCATCATTTATCAACACGCAAAAATTTATTGCCTTTGATGAAACCTCTGCGACCTTTTTTACGCCTGTCATTTTACTCAGAGAACGTCAGAAAATCCGTGTCATTCATGGCCTAGAACGGGTCAAGCTATCCAGTGAAGATCAAGCCTATCCCTATCTATTACTCGATCGCACCGATGGATATACTTGGCAACTAATTCGACAAGTGATCAGCCGTTTACCACAACCAATTTCTGTGCACGATCTATATCAGGCTTTAGAAAACAGCGCCGCGCCTGAGTCCATATAACAACCCGAAAAAGTAAATTTTCTGGACACTTTAACTCAAGGATGAGTGATTTGCTCCCGATCAATCTGCTGCATAACAGATAACGCTAAACCCTTATGATCACTCTATTTTTTTTACACAGTTAAATTGCTGCTTTTTGTTTCTGATGCTTGATTTTATTCCCCTAATCATCAAAAGTTAATATAAGAACAATATATAAGTCTTTATTATGAATAATTTACAGCAAATGGTGCCATCGCGTATCTTTTTTGCTTTGCTAACGTTGTCAATTGGCTCTTTAAGTGTTGCAAATGCAGAAACCAATGCCCAAAATCAGCAAACAAAAAATGTACCAAACTCAACAGCAGCAAATAACACTGAAAATGCCTTAGACTATATTCCACGTTGGGTCGATGCTGCACCCACGATCTTTCCTGGGCAATCTGACCAATCTAATGTGCCACCCACCACCGAAACTGAAAACAAAACTTGGGCGGATAAAAAGCAGCGCAGTATTCGTGAGTGGGCTGACCGAACTTCAATCAAAATTGATGACTGGTTTGGTGATGTTGATCCAGACAAACCAGCCTCTGCCACCATTCGGGTCATGCTGGATAATTCCTGGAATGAATATGATAACTTCGAGGTTAAACCTCGTATTCGCGGTAAAATTAAACTACCCACGTTAGAAAGAAAAGTCAGTGTGGTGTTTGGTGACGACTCCCTTGATGATGAGTTTAAGAACAACGTCGCCAATACCAATAATCAACCCAATCAAGACCCCGATAAAAAATTCGACTCCAAACAAACCCGCGACAGTAACGGCTCTTTGGCCTTACGTTGGTCAGACTTTTCTAAAAAACTCCCTTTCGAGACTGATGCTGACTTAGGTATTCGTTCAGGCAGTGATATTTATGCCCGCTTAAGAGCAGAAAAACATTGGGACTTGCGTAATGACTTCCGCTTTAATGCAGAACAAATCTATCGCTATGGCAGCAAAAGTGAAAATTATTTAAGAACCAATTTAGAATTGATTCATGCACGTCCAAATCAACCTTTTTTATCAAACCAATTCAGCCTGACCTATGCCGATAAGCAGGATGATGATCTATGGTGGGATAACCGCCTTTTCCGCCAACATCAGTTCTTTGCCCATAACAACTTCAACTATGGTATTTATACGGGTGGCTACTATAACAATAACCAACTGCGCTTAAATAACTGGGGGCCTTTCGTGTCGTGGCGGCAACCTCTGTGGCGTGAATGGTTCTATGTACAAGGTGATCTTAGCTATCTTAATGATCATCGCGAAAACCGCGATCATTTTGTCAGTACTTTTGTTCGGTTAGAAACCTTATTCTAGTGCTAAATGGATGCACAAAATGCCCAATCAAAATCTAGATTGGGCATTTTTATTTTAAAAATGAAGTCCAGTAAATAAATGCTTAAGCTAAAACTGTTAAACTAATTTTCTTTTATTTTTCTTCGCTTTAACATGGATCAACGATACGCTGCACTTGTGTATTTATTGATTGTAGGTCATCTCTGTCTAGGTGAGCTACTCAGTCCTTTTTTCCCTATGTTCTTGCCTTTAAACAGGCATTTGGTACGTACGCCAGTGCAATTCTCCAATCCACATCTTCTACAACGACAGGGGGCAAAAATAAGGGCTTGTAATCTTCCATTAGAAACATCTATTGATCCACGCAGTGATATAGAACTGAGTCAGGAGTTAATGGCTGTTTTTGGTGATGATTCCCTGTGGCAACGTGCCCAACTCACACAAACAAGCCAAAAACTAGGCAAAATCACGAAGCAACACTCACATAAACACCTCAGCATGCCCAACCCTGTTAGCGCCAGTTGGAGCACCATCTCAAGTTGGTTACCCTTTAACAATGATCTGGACTTAGGTTCTAACTCCAATACCGACATCTATGTGCAGTTCCTTGCCAAGAAGCAATGGAACCTACATTCAGGACTGGATCTCGATACGGCACAAATCTTTCGTTATGGTTCCACCAGTAAGAATTATGCAGAAACCAATTTCAATTTAACCCAGAAGTTTCAACAACAAGCGCTGTTCTCGACCCAATTCAACCTGTCTAAGACCCAAGATGAAGACTACACTTGGCGTAATCGTACCTTCCAGAAATTGCATTTACTCTCCAAAGACAATCTCAGCTATGGCATCATCAGTGAGGGTGATTATGAAAATAAAGAACTTCGGGTGAATCAATGGGGGCCCTATTTCTCCTGGAAACGTCCGATTTGGCGTAATTGGTTATATATGCAAAACGATCTGAATTATTTAAATATTCCAGCAGATAAACAGGACAATCATTTCAGCTATCAAATGAGCTTTGAAGCTCACTTCTGATGAAAATAACCACACAACTGTGGATAAGTTTTAAGTTATCCATAAAAAAACCTCTGCCGAAGCAGAGGTTTTTGATCAAAGCACTTATTTCAATAACAAACTATTAATTCGTTTTACATAAGCCGCAGGATCTTCAGGTAAGCCACCTTCTGCAATCACTGCTTGATCAAAGATCACATTGGCCAAATCATCGAACTGCGCTGAGTTCTCTAATTTTTTCACCAAAGGATGCTCTGGGTTAATTTCCAAAGTGGGCTTAATTTCAGGTACTGCCTGACCTGCCTGTTTCAACATACGAATCAGTTGTGGCGAAAGCTCCCCTTCGCTGGTCACTAAACATGCAGGAGAATCCACCAAGCGTGTCGTCACACGCACTTCTTTGGTTTTATCTTTTAACGATGTGCTTAAACGATCCACCACTGGTTTAAACTGTTCTGCGGCTTGTTCTAAAGCTTTTTTCTCTTCCGCATCTTGCAGATCACCTAGGTCAACTGCACCTTTAGACACATTCTGCAGCGGCGTTCCATCGAACTCAAATACAAAGTTCATGGCCCACTCATCCACACGGTCTGCCATGAGCAGGACTTCAATGCCTTTTTTCTTGAATACTTCAAGTTGTGGCGAGTTTTTCGCAGCACTTAAACTATCTGCAGTCACATAATAAATGGCTTTCTGGCCTTCTTTCATGCGTGCTTTATAGTCCGCAAAAGAAGTACTGATCTCATCATTATTTGAAGTCGCATAGCGTAATAATTTGAGAATACGTTCACGGTTACCTGTGTCTTCACCTAATCCTTCTTTAAGGACTGAACCAAATTCAGTATAGAAGGTTTTGAATTTTTCTTGGTCCTTCTCATCGTCCGATTTGGCCAAGCCATCAATTAAAGTCAATACACGACGTGCATTACCTTCACGAATAGTTTTTACATCACGGCTTTCTTGGAGTAACTCACGACTGACATTCAATGGCAAATCAGCACTGTCTACTACGCCTTGAACAAAACGTAAATAGTTTGGAATCAGGTTATCTGCTTCATCCAAGATAAATACACGTTTCACATACAGCTTAATACCCGCCTTAGCTTCACGGGTAAATAGATCCTGTTTGGCCTGACTTGGGATATACAATAACTGCGTATATTCGGTACTGCCTTCTACGCGGTTATGCGCCCAAGCCAAAGGCTCAGCAAAGTCATGACTCAGATTTTTATAGAATTCGATGTATTGCTCATCGGTGATTTCGTTCTTGCTGCGTGTCCATAATGCACTCGCAGAGTTAATCGCTTCCCACTCATCGGTCTTGACCATTTGACCGCCTTTAGGTTCTTCACCTTCAGCGACCTCCTCCTCTTGCCATACTTCTTTTTGCATTTCGATTGGCAAGCTGATGTGGTCAGAATACTTATTGATGATTTGTTTAACTTTCCACGACTCTAAATAATCCAGTGCATCATCACGTAAATGCAAAATGATATCTGTACCACGAGTGGCTTTATCAATGCTTTGCACTTCGAACTCGCCTGTTCCACCACTAATCCAGCGTACACCCTCTGCTGCGTCCAAACCTGCACGGCGTGATTCCACCGTAATTTTGTCAGCAACAATAAAACCTGAATAGAAACCCACACCAAACTGACCAATCAACTGGGCATCTGATTTTTGGTCACCTGTCAGTTTAGACATAAAGTCTTTGGTACCTGATTTTGCAATGGTCCCTAAGTTATCAATGGCTTCTTGCTGGCTCAGACCTATCCCGTTATCAGAAATGGTTAAGGTTTTATGGTCTTTATCTAAAGTGACGCGGACACGTAAGTCTGGATCATTTTCATAATATTCAGGGTGATTAATCCCTTCAAAACGTAGCTTATCGCAAGCGTCCGATGCATTTGAAATCAATTCACGTAAGAAAATTTCAGGATTTGAATATAGCGAGTGCGTCACTAAATGTAATAACTGAGCAACTTCTGCTTGGAAACTATAATTCTGGGTCACTTGTTCACTCATAAATCACTCCTTATCTGTGCTTATCTCTTTGGAATGATTTATGAATGGTGCATATCTTGAATTTTTCAATCCTTGGGATTTATTTTTCAGTTAAAAATCGCACAAAAATCACAATTAGAACGGTCCTTGACTCAAGACGCGTGTTTGTAGAAGTTGATCAAGCTGTTGCTGTCTCTGTGCATAAGCACGACGAAGACATGGGGTATTGGCGCCACAAGAATTACGCTGTTTCAACCACTGGAACTGCTGGTCCTTTTCTGCATCACGGCCACCCATCGGCAGAGCACGCAAAATAATTTGATAGGTGGTCGCGAGTTTAACATCGGCATCATTTAAGCCACGATCATTACAAATCTGTTGCTCCGCTTTTAATTTTGCTGCCTTACAAGAGTAACTCGCTGCATGCACTTGAGATAGAAACAGCATGGGCATAACTATGAGGATCAAGGCGACTAATTTTTTCATTATCAATGGCTCACTTTTATTCGTGATGATGTCTCAGCATACAAAACTCTCTGTGTAGCCGCTGTATCTGTTTTATATGGGAATTGCAAAAATAAAAAAGCCCCACAGGGTGAGGCTTTTTCAGTAGAGCTTCGGCTTAGAACTTGTAGCTATAACCTAAAGTATAGACCACTGGATTGAGATCTAAATCGAATTTAGTCCCATCCACCAATGTCACTTCTGGGCTAATGTCTGCATAACGGACATCAACATAAACACCCCAGTTTTTAGCATCCGCAGGCTGGAAGTTAAAGC
This sequence comes from Acinetobacter sp. ESBL14, assembly GCF_036668815.1. Taxonomy (NCBI): domain Bacteria; kingdom Pseudomonadati; phylum Pseudomonadota; class Gammaproteobacteria; order Moraxellales; family Moraxellaceae; genus Acinetobacter; species Acinetobacter sp. ESBL14. Next base: position 119,940 of record NZ_JAZEVS010000005.1, on the reverse strand, counting down.
CCAACTGACCTGCGAAACCAAAGTCTTCTTTCACATCTTTCGCTACACCTTTTTCATGCCAAGGAATGAAGGCAGTACCACCGATACCGATATAAGGGGTAAAACGTGTTGAATTTTTAAAGTTATATTTCGCGGTAATGGTCGGTGGCAAATGACGAACACTCGCAACTGACTCACCATTTAATAGCACATCATGTTTCACTGGTGTCGCCAATAAAATTTCAGCTGAGAATGGTGTTTCACCAAAGAAATATTCAACTGAAGGTGTAAATGCAAACTCATCATCGCCTTTGACCGTTGCTCCTGGAGCCAACGTTGTATCTGCAGTTGGATTAATGACACTCGCACCCACTTTAACTTGAAAGCCCCCTGCAAATGCAGTTGAAGACAACCCCAATAATGCAACAACCAACACTTTCTTTAACATTAAATTAACCTCTTTAACAATTTATGTTCTTGTTCAACATAATAAACACGGGTTTTTACATTATGCAATACTTATTAATTCCGACCTTTTAAATCTATTTTGTAATACCTTGAATATTAATAATATATAATTGTTAAAATATGTAATATTTATAAATTCAGACTATTTTAGTCTACTTAAATTACTATAAAACCTAGTATTTTTATCGGATTACCTGTATTCAAGAACTCACTTAAAGTTTTTAAAAAAATTAAATTAAGCTGAATTTAAAAATATCATCACATAAAACTTAATATTAAAACCATATTATAAAATTAGATTAAAAAAGAGACAAAAAATGTCATTTAATGATATTTTTTATATTTTAACTCCAAAAAAATAAGCAAAAAAAAATGGCTCTTAATGAGCCATTTTTATTATAAAATCATCGCTGCAATCCAGCCAAAAATAAGTAGCGGGATATTAAAATGTATAAAGGTCGGCACAACGGTATCCCAAATGTGATCATGTTGACCATCCACCCCCAAACCAGCCGTAGGTCCCAAGGTAGAATCCGAAGCCGGTGAACCAGCATCCCCTAGCGCCGCCGCAGTTCCGATGAGTGCAATCGTAGCTAAAGGAGAGAAACCAAATTGTACGCATAAAGGGACGTAAATTACCGCCAGTACAGGCACACTTGAGAATGATGAACCAATCCCAATCGTGACAAATAAGCCGATAAATAACATTAGAAATGCTGCAAGCGCATGGTTATCGCCAATGATATGCACCACGCCATTGACCAGATGGGTAATATCACCGGTATGCGTCATCACTGAGGCAAAACCTGCGGCAGAGATCATGATAAAGCCCACCAGAGCCATCATGCGCATCCCTTGTACAAATACATCATCGGCATCTTGCCATTTAAAGATCCCTGATGCAGATAACACCGCAAAACCGACCAAACCACCGAGAATCATTGAACCCGAGTACAACTGCGCTACCAAGGTTAATGCAATCGCAAGTACTGCCATAAACATGGTTTTCTTCGAGATATACGGAACATTCTCTGCTTCTTGTTTCAGTTCTTCAGCATCGCTTTTCAAGTCATATTCTGCTTGTGAAGTGACTTTCAGTGGCTTGTCCAGATCAATCGTTTTGACTGGCGTAATCGAACGATCTACATAAATACGTGGCTTACGATAGCTAATAAATACGGCCACCAACGTACCAATCACCATCCCCAAGACAGGAATCGCCATGCCCAGTGGCATCATGCCGCGTTCCACATGCAAACCATAGGCTGCACCAATTTTGTTGATATTACCCATCAAAATCTGTTCAAGGAAGATCGCACCAAAGCCAACTGGCAGGAAAATATAGGTTCCCACCAAGCCGAGGGTCATGACACAGGCTGCCGCACGTCGATCTAGCTTTAAATGGTTCATGACTTTCAATAAAGGTGGAACCAGAACAGGAATAAAGGCAATATGCACGGGAATCAGGTTTTGAGAGAAAATGGCAGCAATCAGTAAAATGGTTAATAACAGATATTTCACCTTTTTTTGCTGATTTTTACCGGCTTCCATCCCCAACAAACCAATCAATTTATGTGCAAGCAAATCAGGTAAACCAGACTTAGACAAGGCTAATGCAAAAGCACCTAATACCGCATAGGCCAGTGCCACTTCAGCACCATCCCCCAAGCCAGCATTAAATGCCTCTACCGTTTGAGAAAGACTTAAACCAGCGACCAAGCCCCCAATAATGGCGGAAATCACCAAAGTGAGAACAACAGAAACACGTGCCAGTGATAGGATAAACATCACGGCAATCGCAATTACGACAGCATTCATGAATAAATTCAGGAGCAATAAAAAGGCGATATTCTAGCAGATTCATTAAAACCTAGCTGAAAATATCGCCGAATTGTGCCGCATCTCAAGTGATTTTTAGCTTAATAAATCCACTAAAGCCTTAAGCAGCCTGACGTTGTACGAACTGACGGATCAGTTCAGCAATTTTTTCTGGCTGACTCAATACCGCCCAATGGTTGGCATCGAGTTCAACATATTCAAATTTTTCTACCCATTTTGGCATCGATTCAGTAATGTACTCTGGACTGACAAAAGCATCGCGTTTTAACACAATTGCCTGTACAGGGCATTGTGCATAACGTTGACGTGGTTGAGTTAATGAAGGAATAAAGTTGGCACGATACAGGTTAATCCCATACTTACCATCCGCCACAATATTGGCATTCAATGGCAAATCTTTCTTCTTCTCTAAACCACTTAAAATCTTGCCCCATTTTTCAGGACTAAAGAACGTCCATACCGTTGGTGCAACAAGCGGTAAATGGAATGCACCGATATACCAAGATTTGGTCAGCATCTTCAATACATTGCTTGGAGCCGATTTAAATTTTTCACGTAAATACAAAGATGCATGGTCTAAGCATGGTCCTGAAATAGTGGTATAAGACAATAAACGGCCTTTTAACTTAGGCTCAGTTGCAGATTCCCACGACTGCAAAGACCCCCAATCATGCGCTGCCATATGGAAATTACGGTTAGGTAAAACTTGATCCACCACTTCTTGCAAGTCTAATGATAAACGCGGCAAGCGGTAATCCTTAATACGCTTAGGAATCGAAGAAAGTCCTGCTCCGCGCACATCATAAGTCACCACGTAATAATCATTAACCAGTTTTTCAATGATCGGCTCCCAGACTTCCTGATTATCTGGATAGCCATGGACTAAAACCAAAGGCGTTTTCTGCTCATCTCCCCATGTTTTGACACACAGTGTTTGCTGATCCGATGTTGTGACTGTTTTGACTTGTGCTTGCATAATTTTTTCCCATTTTGTTTTCTATCGGCTGTTCATAAAACAGCCATTGCCAGCGATGCAATAAAAATGATACTTATGAAGTATGAATAGAGTTGCAAGAAAAAAAATTGACCATGAAAGACTTTTTCAAAAAAATTCGCACCATTCCTGCGATTTCCAAATTTATGCTGAATCACTACTCCCCTTATCGTGGGGCAGGAATTGTAATTGAAACCATCGATCTGGATGATTATTACATTCGCGTCAAAATGCCACTGACTCGACGCAATCGTAATTTGGTGGGAACGCATTTTGGCGGTAGTCTATATTCAATGGTTGATCCCTTTTATATGCTGATTTTGATCCATCATTTGGGGCATAAATATATTGTGTGGGATAAAAGTGCCACGATTAACTTTCTTTCACCTGGTCGTAACACCGTCTATGCCGAGATCAGGCTGAATGCGGATGAAATCACTGAAATTAAAAAGCTGGCAGAAAATCATGAACCAGTTTTAAGGCATTACAGCTTGAATATTGTGGATGATGCAGGAACGCGCATCGCCGAAGTTGAAAAGGTACTGTATATCCGTCGCAAAAAACCTAAAGCCAGTTCTTAAAAACTTATTTCAATAAAAATGCCTGCAATCAATTACAGGCATTCTTGAATCAGATCTGAAGAAATTATCGTTTCTTCTCTTGAATGGCTGCACCAGCACCGCCGCCAATTGCACCACCGATTGCAGCGCCTGAGTCACCACCAAAGATGGCTTTCCCGACAACTGAGCCAATACCTGCACCCACTGCGCTGCTTGTGGTTGAACTACTATTTCCACCTTTAGCATTCGCACCGACACCAGCACCTGCTGCTGCACCAACACCAGCACCGAGGCCACCACCGACATGGTTACCAACGCCACCGCCCACAGCACCACCCAGTGCTGCGGCACCAATACGTTGATCAGATGCACTCATATTTTGACAGCCCGTAAACATCACCGCCGATAACAGCAAAGTGGAAACTAAACCGATTGTTTTTTTCATGACTATACTCACTACTCTTATGTTCTAACAAAAGCATAGTCTTCTTTTATGCGGAATTTGATCACATTGTGTTATCACAATGTCCTAATCGATTGATATTTTGTAAAGGGTATTTTTTTGGGGTAACAACATAAAAAAAATAATAAGGAATTCTAGAATTTCCCATTTAGATAAATCTTCATGATTTCTTTGTTTATTTTTCTCATAAGCAGTCTGTTAATATTTTTAGTCACGATAAACCAAGGATAATTTATGAAAAAGATAGTTTTTCTTTTTGTATTTATCTCATTTCTGTCGGGCTGTGCCGGTTCTCCAGTTGGAAACCTTATAACAAATCAACGTAATGAAACAATGCGAGATCGCATGCAATCATGGGTAGGTGCATCATCTGATGAGCTGATTACCTCATGGGGACCACCCTCTAATCAATCCAAATTATCGAATGGGTCTCATCTTATCGTCTATGAATCCTCATGGGATACGTATAGGAAAGGCGGCACTTACAGCTTCTATACCAATTATTGTGTACAAAAGTTTTTAATAGAGCGGAATATCGTAAGTAAATGGGGATTATCGGGTGGATGTAAACGTTATCCAAAAAATCCTAAGCTACTCCCTGCGACTACGGCGATACCAGAACCAACTTTAGCTGAATAAAAATCGTCATTTATAAGTTTAGCAATAAAGCTTTTCTCAGCGGTATTTTTTACTGAGAAAAGCCCATTTATATAATGAGATGATACAGATACTAATCATCAGATAGCGTCCCTGACTTTAGTTTTGAATCAAACTCATAAACAGCTTAGTACTTGCCTTTTTTCTCGCCATAAGCAGAACCAGCACTACCACCCAGCGCACCACCCACTGCAGCACCTGAGTCTCCACCCAATACGGCACCACCAATCACGGCACCTAAACCAGCACCGATGGCACTGTTTCTGGTATTTTTACTATTCGAGCCTTTGGCATTCGCAGCAACACCAGCACCAAGTGCAGCACCTAGACCTGCGCCTAAATTACCGCCGACATGCTTACCGACAGCACCACCTGCACCACCACCAATCGCAGCAGCACCAATACGCTTACTTTCGGGACTCGCATTTTGGCAACCAACAAATAGCGTGCTAGACATTAAAGCAACACCTGCAACCATCATCATTTTTTTCATTAGAACTCTTCCTCTCCTCAGATGTGCATAGGATAGTATTGTTTAATGAACTGTTTACTTTGATTAAGTAATCAAATACTGAAGCTCTAATGTGTTTTTGTAACAATTGCTTCATTTTTCCACAAAAAAAGGCACCCGAAGGTGCCTTTTCTATTCGCTAGAACTTAGAACTGGTCTGAGTTCAACGCTTGACTAAATGCTTGGTCAACTTCACTGAAATCGTTATGAAGTTCAAATTCAGCAGCTTCTGCTTCTTGGCGACGACGCTCCAAGTGGTAAGCAAGACCTGTACCGGCTGGGATCAAGCGACCCACAACAACGTTTTCTTTCAAGCCGCGTAAATCATCTTCTTTACCTGTTACAGCCGCTTCAGTTAACACGCGTGTGGTTTCCTGGAACGATGCCGCAGAGATGAACGAGTCAGTAGAAAGTGATGCTTTGGTGATACCCATCAATTGACGTTCAAACTTCGCAGGGAACTTGTTCTGAGCCAAGACAGCTTGGTTCTCTTGAACAACGCGGATGTAATCCACTTGCTCACCTTTGATGAAGCTTGTGTCACCGCCATCAGTGATATCAACTTTACGCAACATTTGACGTACAACAACTTCAATGTGCTTATCGTTGATTTTTACACCTTGGAGACGGTAAACGTCTTGAACTTCGTTCACGATATAGTTAGTTAACGCAACTTCGCCTTTCAAACGCAAGATGTCATGTGGGTTTTGTGGACCATCAGAAATCGTCTCGCCACGGTTCACATGCTCACCTTCGAACACGTTGATTTGACGCCATTTTGGAATCAATTCTTCGTAAATCTCAGAACCGTCATCTGGACTGATCACTAAACGGTTCTTACCTTTGGTCTCTTTACCAAAGCTAACAACACCTGATACTTCTGCAAGAATCGCATGCTCTTTCGGCTTACGTGCTTCGAACAAGTCAGCTACACGCGGAAGACCACCGGTAATATCACGAGTACGTGAAGTTTCTTGTGGTACACGACCAATGACGTCACCCACACCAATCGTTTCGCCATCACGGACAGTCACAATTGTGTTTTGTGGCAAGAAGTAGAACTGTTCGCCGCCATCGGTTGTATCCAACACGATTGCAGGACGTAAATCTTTACCAGAAGCAGGACGCGCTGTTACAGGCAAGATTTCAACAGTGGTCATACCTGTTGCATCATCAGTTTTTGATGTTGCAGTTACGCCATCAGCGATCTGGCTGAAACGCGCTTTACCAGCAACTTCTGTAACCAATGGATGTGTATGTGGATCCCAAGTCGCTACGATACCGCCAGCTTCTACAGCTTCACCATCTTTCAACAAGATGCTTGCACCATAAGGAAGTTTATAACGCTCACGCTCACGACCTAAGTCATCCGCAATACCAATTTCACCTGAACGTGAAACAGACACCAAGTGACCTTTAGCATGTTGTACAGTTTTCACGTTGTGGAAACGTACAGTACCTTTGTTACGGACTTGAACACTGTTTGCAGCAGACGTTCGGCTCGCAGCACCACCGACGTGGAAGGTACGCATTGTTAACTGTGTACCCGGTTCACCAATTGACTGTGCAGCCATTACACCAACAGATTCACCTGGGTTCACCAAGTGACCACGTGCAAGGTCACGACCGTAACATTTCGCACAAACGCCGAATGCAGATTCACATGCGATAACTGAACGGACTTTAACTTCATCGACACCCGCTTCTTCAAGCTGAGCAGCAATTTTCTCGTCAATTAAGGTACCACGTGGAAGAACCACTTCATCATCAGATGCACGACGTACGTCTTCAGCAGTTACACGACCCAATACGCGATCGCGTAATGGTTCGATTACGTCACCACCTTGAATGAATGGAGTCATCACCAAGCCACCAGCTGTACCACAATCCGATTCAGTAATCACTAAATCTTGTGCTACGTCTACAAGACGACGAGTCAAGTAACCCGAGTTCGCAGTTTTCAATGCGGTATCGGCCAAACCTTTACGCGCACCGTGTGTCGAGATGAAGTACTGAAGTACCGTCAAACCTTCACGGAAGTTCGCTTTAATTGGGGTCTCAATGATCGAGCCATCCGGCTTCGCCATCAAACCACGCATACCCGCAAGCTGACGAATCTGCGCCGCACTACCACGGGCACCCGAGTCAGACATCATGTAAATCGAGTTGAATGATTTCTGCTTCTCGTCTTCACCTTGTTTGTTTTTCACAAGGGTATAAGACAAGTTGTCCATCATCGCTTTCGCAACTTGGTCGTTGGTACGCGCCCAAATATCGACAACTTTGTTATAACGTTCGCCCGCAGTTACGAAACCTTGCTCAAACTGTTGTTCAATTTCACGAACTTCAGTTTCAGCTTTATCGATAATCGTATGCTTGGTTGGTGGAATCAACATGTCTTCCATACCAACAGATACACCTGAACGCGTCGCTTGACGGAAGCCCAAATACATCAATTGGTCAGCGAAGATAACTGTATCTTTCAAACCAAGTTTACGGTAGCAAGAGTTGATTAACTTCGAGATGTTTTTCTTGGTCATCTCAAGGTTGATCGATTCAAAGCTTAAACCTTGTGGAACAACTTCCCACAACAAGCAGCGACCTGGTGTTGTATCAACAATAATGGTTTGCTTTTCGCGTTGACCATTTTCATCAATCACCGTTTGGTGTACACGTACTTTCACGCGTGCATGAATTGCAACTTTACCCGTTGCTAAAGCACGGTTAACTTCGTGAGTATCTGCAAACACCATGCCTTCACCTTTGGCATTTACCGCATCACGCGTGATGTAGTAAAGACCCAAGACCACGTCCTGAGAAGGAACGATGATTGGCTCACCGTTTGCAGGTGACAAGATGTTGTTGGTCGACATCATCAACGCACGCGCTTCAAGCTGTGCTTCCAATGTCAATGGAACGTGTACCGCCATTTGGTCACCATCGAAGTCGGCGTTAAACGCAGCACAGACGAGTGGGTGAAGACGGATCGCCTTACCTTCGATCAGAATAGGTTCAAATGCTTGAAGACCTAGACGGTGAAGTGTTGGCGCACGGTTCAACATCACTGGATGTTGACGAATCACAGAAGCAAGAACGTCCCAAACTTCCGGCGTCTCGCGCTCAACCATTTTCTTCGCAGCTTTAATGGTTGTTGCTTGGCCAGAGGCTTGTAGTTTCGCGAAAATGAATGGCTTGAACAATTCAAGTGCCATTTTCTTCGGAAGACCACATTGGTGAAGACGTAAAGTAGGACCAACGGTAATAACCGAACGACCAGAATAGTCAACACGCTTACCGAGCAAGTTTTGACGGAAACGACCTTGTTTACCTTTGATCATATCTGCCAAAGATTTCAATGGACGTTTGTTTGAACCTGTAATCGCACGACCACGACGACCGTTATCAAGCAACGCATCAACAGACTCTTGTAACATACGTTTTTCGTTACGTACGATGATGTCTGGCGCAGCAAGGTCAAGAAGACGCTTCAAACGGTTGTTACGGTTGATCACACGACGATATAAATCGTTCAAGTCTGAAGTCGCGAAACGACCACCTTCAAGTGGTACAAGCGGACGTAAGTCTGGTGGAAGTACTGGCAGTACATTCATCACCATCCATTCAGGCTTGTTGTTCGAATCTTTGAAAGCTTCCATCAATTTCAAACGCTTAGACGCTTTTTTAAGTTTCGTCTCAGAGGTTGTTTGTGGAATTTCTTCACGTAAACGTGCAATCTCGGCTTCAAGATCGATATCTTTTAATAAATCCTGAACAGCTTCTGCACCCATTTTCGCAGTGAATTCATCACCGTGTTCTTCAAGTGCATTGTAGTATTCTTCGTCTGTTAAAAGCTGATACTTTTCAAACGGAGTCATACCAGGATCAGTAACAACATAAGATTCGAAATACAATACGCGCTCGATATCACGTAATGTCATATCAAGAAGTAAACCGATACGGCTCGGTAATGATTTCAAGAACCAGATGTGTGCAACTGGAGACGCAAGCTCGATGTGACCCATACGTTCACGACGAACTTTCGCAGTTGTTACTTCAACGCCACATTTTTCACAAATGACGCCTTTGTATTTCATACGCTTGTATTTACCACACAAGCATTCGTAATCTTTTACTGGACCAAAGATTTTGGCACAGAACAAACCGTCACGTTCAGGTTTAAAAGTACGGTAGTTAATGGTTTCAGGCTTTTTAACTTCACCGTGAGACCATGACTTAATCATCTCTGGTGACGCAAGACCAATACGGATACGGTCAAATTCAATAGGTGCATGACCTTCTGAATCCGTTTTCTTACGCATGATATCGAGCAAGTCTTTCAATTTTTTTCTCCGTGTGTCGAGGAGCTAAGCTCACCCGACTGGGTCACAAATATTGTTTTTACTGAAATTTGGGAATCTCGAATCCCCCCTCTCTTTCTCAAAGAGGGGTTGGAGGAGATTTTTTAGTCACCATTTTTCAGTTCAATGTTGATACCTAAAGAACGGATCTCTTTGGTCAATACGTTGAACGATTCAGGCATACCCGGATCCATATAATGGTTACCATCTACAATGTTCTTATAGATGCGTGTACGGCCTTCGACGTCATCCGACTTCACAGTAAGCATTTCTTGGAGAGTATATGCTGCACCGTATGCTTCAAGTGCCCATACTTCCATCTCACCGAAACGCTGACCACCGAATTGTGCTTTACCACCAAGCGGCTGTTGGGTCACAAGTGAGTAAGAACCTGTTGAACGTGCATGCATCTTGTCATCAACCAAGTGGTTCAATTTGAGCATGTACATGTAACCTACAGTTACAGGACGGTCAAACTGTTCACCTGTACGTCCGTCAAACAATACCGTTTGACCTGTACGTGAGATGTCAGCAAGTTCAAGTAAGTCTTTAATCTGACTTTCTTCAGCACCATCAAATACAGGTGTTGCCAATGGAACACCAGCACGTAAGTTGCCTGAAAGTGCCAAGATTTCTGCGTCAGTCAAGCTATCTAGCTCTTCTTGTTCGCCACCAACCTTGTTATAAATCTTGTCTAAGAAGTCACGTAGTTCTAACACTGTACGCTGTTCTTTCAACATTTTTTCGAGTTTGTCACCCAGACCTTTGGCCGCCATACCCAAGTGAGTCTCAAGAATCTGACCCACGTTCATACGTGACGGTACACCCAATGGGTTCAATACGATGTCGACTGGTACACCATTGGCATCATGCGGCATGTCTTCGACTGGTAAGATGTTAGATACAACACCCTTGTTACCGTGACGACCCGCCATCTTATCACCAGGCTGGATACGACGTTTAACAGCAAGGTAAACCTTAACAACTTTCAATACGCCCGTTGTTAATTCATCACCTGTAGAAAGTTTGCGTTTCTTCTCAGCAAACTTCTCGTCAATCTCGTAGCTCTTCTCTTTCAAGAATACTTGAATTTGAGTTAAACGCTCTGCGATTGCTTCATCAGTCGGTTGGATTTCTAGTAAATCAACCAGCTCTAAACCAGACAATACGTCTTCAGAAAGCTTATCGCCACGTTTGGTTGAACCACCACCGTTAGACTCTTGACCTTTCAACAAACGAACAATACGTTCACGTGCTGCTTCTTCGAAGATTTTGTATTCTTCTTTCAAGTCTTTACGGTATGCATCCAACTGAGCTTTCTCAATTGCTTGAGCACGTTCATCTTTTTCCAAACCATCACGAGTGAAGACTTGAACGTCAATCACCGTACCTTTAGTGCCAGACGGAACACGTAAAGACGAGTCTTTTACGTCAGCCGCTTTTTCACCAAAGATTGCGCGAAGTAATTTTTCTTCAGGTGTTAACTGAGTTTCACCTTTAGGTGTTACCTTACCAACAAGGATGTCACCTGCAGTCACTTCAGCACCGATATAAACAATACCTGACTCATCCAATTTAGACAGTGCAGCTTCACCTACGTTAGGAATATCGGCAGTAATTTCTTCTGCGCCTAACTTGGTATCACGCGCTACACATGACAATTCTTGAATGTGAATCGACGTTAAACGGTCTTCTTGAAGAACACGCTCAGAAAGTAAGATCGAGTCTTCGTAGTTATAACCGTTCCATGTCATGAACGCGACGCGCATGTTTTGACCTAGCGCAAGTTCACCCATGTCAGTCGATGGACCATCAGCCAAGATATCACCACGAGCAACTTTGTCGCCCAAGTTCACGATGACATTTTGGTTAATACATGTATTTTGGTTTGAACGTGTATATTTGATCAGGTTATAGATATCTACACCTGCTTCACCCGCGATCATTTCATCTTCGTTGACACGAATCACGATACGAGATGCATCTACATATTCAATCGCACCACCACGGTCAGCGATCACACATACACCTGAGTCACGTGCTACGTTTGCTTCCATACCCGTACCAACAAGCGGCTTGTCAGCACGTAAGGTAGGAACAGCCTGACGTTGCATGTTTGAACCCATCAATGCACGGTTCGCATCATCGTGTTCAAGGAATGGAATCAATGACGCTGCGACAGATACAACCTGTTGCGCAGAAACGTCCATATGGGTTACGCGCTCAGGCGACATACGAACGAAGTCACCTTGATGACGTACAGAAACCATTTCTTCAGTTAACGTACCATCTTTATCCACTGCAGAATCGGCCTGTGCAATGACAGTACCTACTTCCTCAATTGCAGATAAGTATTCAACTTCATCAGTTACACGACCATCAACAACTTTACGGTATGGTGTTTCCAAGAAACCGAAGTCATTCGCTTTTGCATAGACAGAAAGCGAGTTGATCAAACCAATGTTTGGACCTTCAGGCGTTTCAATTGGACAAACACGACCATAGTGAGTTTGATGTACGTCACGAACTTCGAAGCCTGCGCGTTCACGTGTCAAACCACCAGGACCAAGCGCAGATACACGACGTTTGTGTGTAATCTCAGACAATGGATTGTTTTGGTCCATGAACTGAGACAACTGGCTTGAACCAAAGAATTCTTTGATTGCAGCAGCAACTGGTTTTGCGTTGATTAAATCTTGTGGAGACAAGTTATCAGTTTCTGCTTGGCTTAAACGCTCTTTAACAGCACGTTCAACACGAACTAAACCAACACGGAATTGGTTTTCAGTCATTTCACCAACAGAACGTACACGACGGTTACCCAAGTGATCGATATCGTCGACTTCACCTTTACCGTTACGGATTTCAACCAATGTACGCAGTACATCGATGATATCTTCGTGCGACAAAATACCTTCAACTTCGCGTGACTTCTGATCCGTACCCACTTCGTAAGGACGACCCAAACGACGGTTGAACTTCATACGACCTACTGGAGAAAGGTCATAGCGCTCAGAAGAGAAGAACAAGTTGTTGAATAAGTTTTCAGCAGCTTCTTTTGTTGGCGGCTCGCCTGGACGCATTACTTTATAGATTTCAACAAGCGCTTCTTCACGGCCTGTAGTTGTATCTGCACGTAATGTATCTGCAACGAAAGAACCACGATCAATGTCGTTAGTGAATAGGATGTTAAATTGTTTAACACCACCTTCTGCCAACTTCACCAAAGTTTCATGGCTAAGCACGGTATTTGCAGGAATCACATCGCCATTTTTCAATGGAATGTCTTCAGCTGTAATACGCTCATATAAATATTCATCAGGTACAGAAAGCTTCGCTAAGTTTGCAGCTTCCATTTGACGTACGTGACGTGCATTAATACGTTTACCTTGTTCAACGATCGCTTTACCATCATTGTCCAAGATATCAAATTGCGCCATTTCACCACGTAAGCGATCTGGAACGAGGTCAATTTGATAGCTACCCATATCAAGATATACAGGTACTTTTTCATAGAACAAATTCAAGATTTGTTCATTGCTATAATTTAAGGCACGTAAAATCACAGTCGCAAGCAACTTACGACGACGGTCAATACGTACGAATACTAAATCTTTAGCATCAAATTCAAAATCTAACCATGAACCACGGTAAGGGATAATACGTGCTGAATACAACACTTTACCGCTTGAGTGGGTTTTACCCTTGTCATGGTCAAAGAATACGCCTGGTGAACGGTGTAATTGAGATACGATTACACGCTCAGTACCATTAATAACGAAAGTACCGTTATCGGTCATGAGTGGCATTTCACCCATGTAGACTTCTTGTTCACGAACGTCTTTAATTGATTTCGTTTCACGATCTTTAATGATCAAACGAATTTTTACGCGCATTGGTGCCGCATAAGTTGAACCACGTAAAATACATTCACGTACGTCAAACTCAGGCTTACCAAGGCTATACTCAACAAATTCTAAAGCAGCATTGCCAGAATAACTTTCAATAGGAAAAACTGAACGAAATGCGGCTTGGAGACCGATATCTTCGCGATTTTTTGGAGTTTTACCGCCTTGTAAGAATGTACGGTACGAATCGACCTGAATCGAAAGTAAGTACGGTGCTTCCATTACGTGGGGCAATTTACCAAAATTCTTACGGATCCGTTTCTTTTCGGTATATGAGTATGCCATCTGGAGTCCTCGGAAAGTAAACTAAGCCCGCCTGCAGAACGGGCTTAGAAGGAATTACGCAGGCCGATATGGCCACCACTGTTTACAAATGCTGCAATTTTTAGTGGTATTAAAACGCTTAACAATATTTTTATAAGCAAAAAAATATTGGTAAGCGTTTGATTTTGTGTTGTTTGTTTAAATAACGTGCGTTTCAAACACGAAACTAACAAAAAACGAGCCGATTATTGTAACGCAAAAAGGCTGATGACCCAAGAGCCATCAGCCATTTTTTGGAGCCGATTTTGAAAAAATCGACTCCCTACAGAATTACTTAAGTGTAACTGTAGCACCAGCTTCTTCAAGCTTCTTCTTAAGTTCTTCGCCTTCTTCTTTAGAAACGCCTTCTTTAAGAACTGCAGGAGCGCCTTCAACAAGATCTTTAGCTTCTTTAAGACCAAGGCCAGTAGCTTCACGAACTGCTTTAATTACAGCAACTTTGTTAGCACCGAAAGAAGTCAACTCTACGTTGAATTCAGTTTGTTCTTCAGCAGCAGCAGCAGCGCCTGGAGCAGCAGCAACAGCAACAGCAGCAGCAGATACGTTAAATTTCTCTTCGAAAGCAGAGATTAATTCAACAAGTTCAAGAACAGTTTTTTCAGCAACTGCGTTTAAGATTTCTTCGTTTGTTAAAGCCATGAGAATAACTCCAAATGGATATTGAATGGTGTGAAAGTAGGATTAAGCCGCTTCTGACTCGTTTTTCTCTTTGAGTGCCGTAATAAGGCGACCCAATTTCGAAATAGGAGCTTGAAGGACAGAGGCAAGCATCGTAAGCGCTTTTTCTTGGTTCGGAAGATTTGCAATTACACTAACTTCAGCACCTTGATAAACTTTGCCATCAAATGCAGCAGCTTTTAATTCAAAAGCTTTGTTAGCTTTCGCAAATTCTTCGAACAAGCGTGCAGCTGCACCCATGTCATCTTCAGAAGTTGAGAAACCGAGAATGGTTGGGCCAACAAGGTCGTCATTCAAGATATCAAATTGAGTACCTTCAAATGAACGCTTAGCTAAAGTATTACGCACGATACGTGTTGTAACACCTAGCTTACGAGCTTCAACACGAAGTTGTGTTAATTGCTCTACGCTTGAACCTTGATAGTTAGCCACAACAACAGAAAATGCTTTAGAAGCAACTTCGCTTACTTCAGCAACAATCTGTTTTTTGTCTTCGATAAGAAGAGCCATTGTAAAACCTCCTAACGGTGATTTATGCACCCAGATGGATGCACTCCCAATTCGTAAACCCTTTCAGGCTTACACGCGGAGGAGGAATAAATCACACCACCGCGTCTACTCAGACTGGATGATTAAGAAAAATATTCGAAAATATTTCTCGCCTGAGGTCTTTGACGCTGATAAATATTCATTTATCAATTCAAAGTTTGCCTAAAAACCCCTTCTCCCTCAGGGAGAAGGTAGGGATGAGGGTATAAAACCTCTCCCCAACCCTCTCCTATAAAGAGAGGGAGCTTTTCAGGGCTTTAAAATTCTTGCAAATTACTTAGAAACGTTGCTTACGTCAACGATCAAACCAGGACCCATAGTTGAGCTCAAAGTGATCTTTTTAACGTATACACCTTTAGAAGTTGCAGGCTTTAACTTTTTCAAGTCTGCAATTAAAGTTTCAACGTTTTGACGTACAGCTTCTTCGCTAAAGCCAAGTTGGCCGATCGCAGCGTGGATGATACCCGCTTTGTCTACACGGTAACGTGCTTGACCAGATTTAGCATTCTTAACCGCGTTAGCAACATCAGGAGTTACTGTACCCACTTTAGGGTTTGGCATTAAGCCACGTGGACCAAGAATCGTACCTAACTTACCAACAACGCGCATTGCATCAGGAGCAGCAATCACTACGTCGAAATCAAGGTTTCCACCTTGAATGCTTTCAGCAAGGTCATCAAAACCAACGATATCAGCACCAGCAGCTTTCGCAGCTTCTGCAGCAGCACCTTGAGCAAATACTGCAACACGTACAGTTTTACCAGTACCTGCAGGTAAAGTTGTAGCACCACGAACAACCTGATCAGATTTACGTGGATCTACGCCAAGGTTTACAGCGATATCTAAAGATTCTTTGAACTTCGCAGCTGGAAGGCTGTTAAGAACTTGTACTGCTTCTTCCAAAGTGTAAACTTTGTTTGCTTCTACAGCAGCAGCAATGGCTTTTTGACGTTTAGTTAACTTTGCCATGTCTTATAGCTCCACTTCCAAGCCCATAGAACGTGCAGAACCAGCAATGGTACGTACACGAGCGTCTAAATCAGCACCAGTTAAGTCTGGTTCTTTAGTAGTCGCGATTTCTTCTAATTGAGCACGAGTCAACTTACCAACTTTAGTTTTGTTAGGTACAGAAGAACCCTTTTGAATACCAGCAGCTTTCTTAAGAAGAATAGATGCAGGTGGAGTTTTCATGATGAAAGTGAACGACTTATCGTTGTACACAGTGATCACGACAGGAATTGGCAAACCAACTTCAAGTTTTTGTGTAGCAGCATTGAATTCTTTACAGAATGCCATGATGTTTACACCACGTTGACCTAAAGCAGGACCAATTGGTGGAGATGGATTTGCTTTACCAGCTGGAACTTGCAGCTTGATATAGCCGTCAATCTTCTTAGCCATTGAAAATTACCTCTGGGTACAGACGCCGTTAGGCTCCCCAAAAAATTAAACAACACCGAAGTGTTAGAACAACAATGCCCGATCAGATCGGGCGCTTATCAACCTACGCAGATTAAATCGTTTTTTCGACTTGGCGAAACTCGAGTTCAACCTGAGTTGGTCGATTAAATACATTAATCGTCAACGTTAAACGTGACTTATCGTATTGAACTTCCTCCACGACCCCTTTAAAGTCAGTGAACGGACCATCAATAACGAGCAATTCTTCACCAGGTTCAAACATCGTCTTAGGACGCGGTGCTTCACCTGTATTACGTACACGCGCAAGAATCGCATCAGCTTCACGTTGTGAGATTGGCGCTGGTTTTTCTGGTGTACCACCAATAAAACCAAGAACCTTTGGACACTCTTTAACAATGTGCCAAGTATCATCATTCATTTCCATTTCGACTAATACATAGCCAGGAAAGAATTTACGTTCAGACTTACGCTTCTTACCATCCTTCATTTCCACTACTTCTTCAGTAGGGACGAGGACTTCACCAAAACTATCAGCAACAGTGCTGCGCTGGATTCGGTCATTAAGTGAACGCATCACTTGTTTTTCAAAACCTGAATAGGCATGAATAATATACCAACGTTTCATCGCACTCTTACCCGATAATTAACTTAATAAACCAACCTAACCCGTAGTCAAAACACCATAAAACCAATGATGCAATGAGTACAACCAAAAGCACTTGCCACGATGTCGTGATCGTCTCTTGTTTTGTTGGCCAGGTCACTCGACGCAGTTCAATTCGCGCATCTTGCAACAAACGCACAAAGCCTTTGCCTTGATGGGTGGCGTATAATAAACCTAAAGCGACGACGACACAAGCCAAAATTACCCCAACGCGCACCCAAATATCATTTGCAGGTGCCCAATAGGCCGGTAAATGCTGATTTACCAATGCGGCGCCGATCAATAAAACGATAGCAATCAACCACAAGACAATATCAAGTGGAGAGCCAGAGTTTACAACTTCAACGGCATTATTTCTTTGAGGGATTGGCGCGTCGCTTAATGCGTCACGCGATTTATCATTCGACATTTTTTTACTCGTCGTAGAATTCGCGACTTATTATATGACAACTCAGCCAGAATTAAGCTTTTTTATAAAAAAAAAGTGGCAGGCCAGGAGGGACTCGAACCCCCAACATTCGGTTTTGGAGACCGACGCTCTACCAATTGAACTACTAGCCTATTATGCAAATCGAAAGCCGAAGCTTCCGATTTGAGTGTAACACAGTCTTGGGCTTATGCAGTTACTTTAGCAACAACACCAGCACCCACAGTACGACCACCTTCACGGATCGCAAAACGTAGACCTGGGTCCATTGCGATCGGGTGAATTAACTCTACTGACATCTCAACGTTGTCACCAGGCATTACCATTTCTACGCCATCTTGTAATTTAATCGCGCCAGTTACGTCAGTTGTACGGAAGTAGAACTGTGGACGGTAACCGTTAAGGAATGGAGTATGACGACCACCTTCTTCTTTAGAAAGTACGTATACTTCTGCGTCGAATTTAGTGTGCGGCTTGATTGTACCTGGTTTAGCAAGTACTTGACCACGTTGTACGTCTTCACGCTTAGTACCACGAAGTAAGATACCACAGTTCTCACCAGCACGGCCTTCGTCAAGAAGTTTACGGAACATCTCAACGCCAGTTACAGTTGTCTTAACCGTATCTTTGATACCTACGATTTCAACTTCTTCACCAACTTTTACGATACCAGCTTCTACACGACCAGTTACTACTGTACCACGGCCTGAAATAGAGAATACGTCTTCGATTGGCATCAAGAATGCTTTATCGATAGCACGTTCTGGCTCTGGGATGTAAGAGTCAAGCGCAGCAACTAAGTCGATTACAGCTTTCTCGCCATAAGGACCGTCATTACCGTTTAATGCTTGAAGCGCTGAACCACGGATGATTGGAGTGTCATCACCTGGGAAGTCATAAGTAGAAAGAAGTTCACGAACTTCCATTTCTACTAATTCAAGTAATTCTTCATCATCAACAAGGTCACACTTGTTCAAGAATACGATGATGTAAGGTACACCAACCTGACGTGAAAGAAGGATGTGTTCACGAGTTTGTGGCATTGGACCATCAGTCGCAGCACATACAAGGATCGCGCCGTCCATCTGAGCAGCACCAGTAATCATGTTTTTAACATAATCGGCGTGGCCCGGGCAGTCTACGTGAGCGTAGTGACGGATTGGAGAATCGTATTCTACGTGTGAAGTATTAATTGTAATACCACGTGCTTTTTCTTCAGGAGCTGAGTCGATTTGTGAGTAATCTTTCGCTTCACCGCCGTAAGTTTTTGCACAAATAGTTGCAATCGCAGCAGTTAAAGTTGTTTTACCATGGTCAACGTGACCAATTGTACCCACGTTTACGTGTGGTTTGTTACGTTCAAACTTAGCCTTAGCCATTTTGATTTTCCTCGTTTACGTCGACGCCAGTTTAGAGAAAAACAACCCTGAAAAACCTTCTTAATCGACATTCGCCTAAAAAACTAGACACCTAATACTTGAAAAGCAGACTATAATAGCCTGCTTCTTTAAAATGTTGTGGAAATTCCACTAAGCTGTATATCTGGAGCTCTTATCGAGATTTGAACTCGAGACCTCTCCCTTACCAAGGGAGTGCTCTACCACTGAGCTATAAGAGCGACATCTTCGATATGGAGCGGGAGACGAGGATCGAACTCGCGACATGCAGCTTGGAAGGCTGCCACTCTACCAACTGAGTTACTCCCGCATGTTGGTACTGACCACTTCTATCGAAGTTAAATGGTGGTGAGAGAAGGATTCGAACCTTCGAAACTTTCGTAGCAGAGTTACAGTCTGCCCCCTTTGGCCGCTCGGGAATCTCACCACATCACACTTACACAGTGCTGTTCTTCTACTTAATACTACCACACTTTTAAGATGGTGCCGGCACACGGATTCGAACTGTGGACCTACTGATTACAAGTCAGTTGCTCTACCAACTGAGCTATGCCGGCGCTTTCTAAGTGTTTCGTACGTTTCGTATCGGAACGGTGTGCAGTTTAGCAAAACTCTGAATCGATGCAAGTGCTTTTTTTAAAAAAACTGCTAAAAACTCATAAAATCAATCCGTTTGACGATAATTCAACCGCTTTGATCACTGCGCGAGCTTTTATTTGGGTTTCATTCCACTCAGATTCAGGATTTGAGTCCGCAACTAGCCCCGCTCCCGCTTGCACATAGACCTTTTGATCGCGAATAACGCAAGTACGAATCGCAATCGACATGTCCATTTCACCATGCCAGCCTAAATATCCAACAGCGCCACCAAATACACCCCGCTTAACAGGCTCAACCTCATCAATAATTTCCATAGCCCGAATTTTTGGTGCACCTGAAAGCGTTCCCGCAGGGAATGTTGCTTTAAACACATCTAAAGCATCTACATCATCTCGTACTTCACCCTGTACATTCGAAACAATATGCATCACATGGGAATAACGCTCGATCACCATCCGATCAGTCACTTGCACTTTACCGATTTTAGATACACGTCCGACATCGTTACGCCCCAGATCAATCAGCATTAGATGTTCAGCAATCTCTTTTTCATCTGCCAATAGATCTTGCTCCAAGGCAAGATCTTCCTCCTTGGTTTTACCACGTGGCCGCGTTCCTGCCAAAGGACGTACCGTTGCAATGCCATTTTCTAAACGAGATAAAATTTCTGGTGATGAACCCACAATATGAAAGGGCTTTTGGTCTGTCAGGGTTTGCCCTTGCACCAAGAATAAATAGGGCGATGGATTTAAATGGCGAAGCGCACGATACACTTGCAGCGCTTCACCATCAAAATCAGAGACCATACGTTGTCCAGGCACTACCTGCATCACATCACCCGCACGGATATATTCTTTGACCTTTTCAACCGTCTCAAGAAATTTTGCTTTGCCTGTGATCGATTCAAAATGCGGTGCTGTGTGCGGCTTCGCTTGTAAGCTAACAGGTGTCGCCAACAATTGCTCTAACTGATCCAGCTTTTGCTGAGCCTGCACATATGCATCAGCTTGGTTGGCATCGGCATGATGGATGAGGAATAAGGTATCTTTTAAATTATCAAACACAATCACGGTTTGTGAGAGCATCAACCAAAGGTCTGGTAATGTTACAGGATCAGCAGCAGGCACGTTTTTCAGCTTCGGTTCAATATAACGCACAGCGTCATAACCCAAATAGCCCACCAATCCTCCAGTAAAACTTGGCAAATCAGGCAATTCAACTTGCGTAGGGACTTTAAACTGACCTTGAAACTCACGAATATAGTCAAAGGGATCAGCACAATCCTGCTGAATCACGGTACCATCCGCCTGTTGTATGGTGAGTACCCCTGCATTGCAGGAAAAAACGGTGGACTCACCCAAACCAATCATTGAATAGCGTGCCCAGTTCTCACCACCTTCAACAGACTCAAATAGATAGGCTTGCTTATGTTGTTTAAAACGAGCAAAAACAGAAAGTGGGGTTTCAGTATCGGCCAAACGCTGGCGATAAACAGGAATGGTGTTATAGCCTGCTGCTTTTAATTGCTCAAATTGTACTAAGGTCGTCATGAATCTTCTCTATGGTTTTTAATTTCTGTGCGTTTTTTCTTTAGTGCTGTCTCAAGCCCGCCATCGAAAAACCATAATCATCTTCATGCTTGTCTCCTTACTAAATCTTCTTCTATCAATTCTGCCAAACTATCGACCACTTGCTGTGGCTGACAGTCGTAAATACTTTCTCCATGATTATAGCCATAGCTGACCACAATACAATCAATACCTGCACGTCTAGCTGCTTCAACATCATTGCTTGAATCACCAATCATCAAGGTTGCCGCAGTCGTGGTATTCTGCGCCTGCACACAGTGCAGCAACGGCAAAGGATGTGGTTTTCGTTCAGGCAAACGATCACCCCCAATCACCATTTTAAAATATGGACTTAAAGCCAAGAGATCAAGAATACCTTGTGCCAGCTGTTCAGGCTTATTGGTCACACATGCCATGCTAATATTATGGGTTTGACAATAATCTAAAAATGGTAAAACCCCCTCATACACTTGAGTATTTACACAGAGCTCCTGCGCATAAACATCAACAAATGTACTGAGGAGTTGCTCTTGCTGCTGAGCATCTACTTCCCCAAACAAATGTTCTAGCACAGCCTCACACAGTTTGGCTGCACCTTTTCCCACCCAGACCCGAACTTGCGCCTCGGTTACCTTCGCCAAACCCAATTTTTCTAAACTCAGGTTCATCGCTCGATATAAATCAGCAGCGGAATCGACCAGTGTCCCATCCAGATCAAATAAGACTAAACTACGGTTGTGTAACTGAGCAACGGACATATCTTTCGACTCAAGAAATGAAAAAGGCATACCCACGTGGGCATGCCTTGATTGTAAAAGCTTCGCCCGATTATTTAAAGAACAGCCAAGCAATCACCGCCAGAATGATCAATACAATAATAGAAATGAGGCCAACCGAAGCATTCTTCTGTTGCTCTTTTTCCGCAGTAACACGCGAAATAGGTTCTTCAATTGCAACAGGTTGCGGCTCTGGCGCTGCCTGTACATTGATTCCCTCAGGAATCGGTGCTGGCTTTGGTATCGCCACTTGCTGTGGCATTCCATCACGTGTGATCGGCGTCTCAACTGCACGTTCAGCAATACTTGGCATACCTTGATCTGTAGAATTTGACGCTACAGGTTCAATCTCGATTTCTGGCAATTCAGCTTCAGATAGCGCTGGCGCAAGTACTGAAAAGACAAAACTGGCAAACTGCAAGATATCGCCATCGTGCAATTCTGTTTCCTGC
Source organism: Acinetobacter sp. ESBL14 (assembly GCF_036668815.1). Lineage (NCBI taxonomy): Bacteria > Pseudomonadati > Pseudomonadota > Gammaproteobacteria > Moraxellales > Moraxellaceae > Acinetobacter > Acinetobacter sp. ESBL14. Next base: position 97,346 of record NZ_JAZEVS010000005.1, on the reverse strand, counting down.
TCAACACGCGCATCATTAATAAATGTACCGTTTGATGAATTCAGGTCTTGCACCCAAAGCTGCTGATCTTTTAACAATAACGCCGCGTGACGACGTGAAATATCTGCTGACTGCAACAAAATATCGGCATCTTGATGTCTTCCCACCAACATGTCACGCTCGATACTCAGTTCTTGCCCCGTAAATTCACCTGTAATGGCTTGTAATTTCCAAGTCATAGATGCATATCCTTATAGAATTTCTTGCAATCATAGCATTGTGACATAAGCGCTTCTGTGCATCTACTGTGAAGACGCTGGTCGAATCGTGGTGGTGGTTACCGTGTTTTTACTACGCTCTGTTTCTTTCACAGGAAGTTGTACCGTTTTTTGTTGTACTTGAGGCGCTTCAACTGCAACAGGTGTAGTCACCACAACCGTTTTATTCGCTTGGGTTGCTGTGGGTACTTTTTGATACGGTGAATTTGTCGCCACTGCTTGTCGATTATAAATATCCTCAACATTCTCAGGTAGTTTGGCAAAGTTACCATTTTTGTCCATTGAAAGTTGCAAACTATAGAGCTGGTTATAACGCTGTTGAGAAATACGGCGTACATCATCAGCATCCCCTACAATTGTGGGATGTATGAAAACTAAAAGATTACGTTTTACATTACTTTTTGTATTTGAACTAAATAGACGACCTAAATAAGGGATATCACCCAACAATGGAAGGCTCTGGCGAGACAGTTCCGTATCATCTGAAATCAAGCCACCTAAAACGACCGTTTGTCCATGATCAGCCAAAACTGAGGTTTTAATCGCACGTTTACTGGTCACCAAATCCGCGGCTTGACCTTTATTGCTTTGGACATTCGAAACTTCTTGTTCAACCTCTAAACGTACAGACCCACCCTCACCAATATGTGGAATTACTTTTAAGGTCACCCCAACATCTTTACGCTCAACCGTAGTATAAGGATTTACCGTACTATTTCCGGTCGTTGCTACTGAACCCGTGACAAAAGGTACGTTTTGGCCAACAACAATATAGGCCTCTTCGTTATCCATGGTTACAATTGACGGAGATGACAATAAATTGGACTTGGTATTGGTTTTTAAAGCTTGAATCAAAGCACCATACGCACGTCGCGGATTACTGAAGTCACCAACAGCAAAACTTGCTCCACTGCCAGTGCCTCCATTTGTACTCCCAAGCACACCCGCCGCGCCTGCTGACCCACCAGTTAAATAACCTGCCGCAATTTTAGACAGGCTTGCGCCTACATTACTAAAACTAAGCAAGCCAATGCCACTAGTGAGATCACCTAAAGCCCACTGAACGCCAAGTTGATCGGCATCATCACCCGTCACCTCCATAATCGCAGCTTCGATTAATACCTGCTGACGGCGAGTATCTAATTGCTGAATTGCCGCATCTATTTCTCGCATCAACTGTGGATCAGCTTTTACGACCAAGGCATTTTGCGCAGGATCAGCAATAATACTGACTCCACCTTGATTAAAACTGGTAATACTTGAATTTTGGCTATTGTTGGAATTGCTGTTTAAATTAATCGAAGGAGTAGAAACAGACGACGACGATGATCCTGTTGTCGAGCTTGAGTTTTGATTATTCGAGATCAGATTACTCATCGAATTAGATCGGTTATTACTATTCGATGTTGACGATGACGTAGAGGCCGATTGTCCTGTTACTAAGCCTTGTAAAATCTCAGCTAAGTTTTTTGCGCTCGCATATTTCAAACGATAGACTTTAAGACCACCCAAACGATCTGCTGATGGCACATCCAGCATTTCAATCATTTGACGCAAACGTTTACGTGAATCTGGGTCACCTTTGATTAAAATCCGATTGGTTCGATTATCGGCAATGATACGCACCCGTGAACCGATAAAATCTTTTGAAGCACCAGTAGCACTCATGGTCTCCAACAAACCAATCACTTCTTCAGCCTGGCTCGACTGCAAGCTAATCGCTTCAATGTCATTTTGACCCGTGCCATCTAAATTACGCACGATATTTTCAAGCTGATAAATATTGGTTGCACGATCAGAAACGATTAAAGCATTGGTCCCCGCAACCGCTGCCAAATGCGCAAATTGCGGCATTAACGGGCGTAGGGCTGGAATCAAGTCATTCGGATTGGTATTTTGCAGCCAAATCACTCGCGTTACGATTTGATCACCACCCGCACGGCTACGTGCATCGTAAGGAATCCCAGAGTTCTTCGCATTACTGTCAGGGACAAGTTTAACCGTGTTTCCTGAAGGGAGCGCCACCACACCATTGACATTGAGTACACCTAGAAATAGGTCATACACCTCGTCCTTATTCAGAGGCTTATTGGAAATAACCGTCACATTACCACGCACACGAGGATCAACCGCAAAGTTCTTCCCAGTAATATCCGCAACTTCATTAATAAATGCGGTTAAGTCTGCATCACGTAGATTGATCTTCCATGTTTGTGCTTGCACATGAGTACTCACTGACGCAATCAAAGGTGCGGCGGCAAGTAATGCCCAAAGTGGTCGTTGATGATTTAAAAAAGCCATAACCTGCACTTATTCCTAACTGATGTGTGACGTGTGATCACTAAAAACTTTGTTGTATGGTCATCACTTGATCACCACGTTTTATTTCTATTTTGGCATGCCCTTCACGACGTACTTGCTCTAATAATTGTACTTCGTTGAGCCCCTGCCCGACGGTTTGACCATTGATCGATAGAATACGGTCACCCGAACGTAAACCCAAGGTATTTTTTAAATTCGATGGGGTCTTGTCTGATATTTCATAACCATCCGCACCGCCACCATTGACTCCCATATTTTTTAGATATTGCTCGCGATTATCCTGCATTTGCTGGATCGCTTGACCTAAAGCCGATTGTGGTGAGTTCTGAGTTGGTGCAGCCGCTGCTGGCGGTACATTGTTGCTGTTGTTAAGCACAGGATCAATTGGCTGATATAGACCTTTGTCCAAACCCTTAAATTTAACTTCTCGGGTTGCACCATTGCCCTGTTTTAAAACCACATGATCCCAATAGACTTCAGCCAATTGATATGACGTTGATCCCACGGTTTCACCAACACGATATCGTTCAGCACTATCATTCAACTTAATTACAGCCGATGATAAATAATTGGGCTGTCCCAACAACACACCTTGTAACTCCAGATTGACATTATCATCAGCCGAAGTTGCTGCTGGTTCGTTGAATAATGCAAAAGAACTGATATTGGGAACTTGGGCTTGCTGCGAGCCCAACTCCACTCGGTCAAACTGCATCGGTTGTGGTGGCGCAACCACCCACCAGAACAGTGAAGCCAATTTCCAACATAACCACAAAATCAGGAGTACTAAAACCAGACCACTGAGCTTATCCAGTTTTTGCCAACGCAATTGTTGCATTTTTTCAGTGATTGCTTTCATTAGAAACCACCTTGCAACAAGGGTTGCCGCGAACTGATCACATAGGTGTCTAAGCCAGCTTTACCTTCATAAGAGGGAATGTTTAACAACATCCGCTGGGTGAGTTGTACATCCAGCATCAGACTTGCATCTAAGCTCAGATTCGCCATTTTCTGGCTACGTTGATCACGGACATCTATTTGTAATTGCCCGTTTTCATCTTTAAGTTCAGCCACTAAAGACGGCATATTCATACGATCTTGTCGCTGACCAAAAGTATAGGCCAACGCACCACCGCCCCAATTCAATTGTCCTTCTACCGCGCTAAAGCCTTTTTCTTTTTGGTAATTCAATTGTACGTCTTTCAGTTGGATTGAGTTTTCAGGCCACTGCCAGTTGGCAAAATATTTTAATGTTTCAGGCGAGATTTTCCCTTGCAGGTCTTTAATCATGATTTTCTTACTTAGACCGTAAGCAAAAACCCCATTGAACTGGGTATTACCACTATGAATATCCAGATCTGCACCAACGCGCAGTAATAGCAAATCCAGAGGGCGAGTTTTCCAATGCACTGAACCGCGCAATTGACCACGTTGCCAGTCTGCTTGCCCCTGCCAAATGTTACCGCTGACATTATGTAATATTTGATTATCTTTTGAAAATTTCGCAATTAACCATGTTGCTGGAATTTGTAAAATAATAAAAATTAAAAATGCAAAAATGGCGAATACCCACCATCTCCATTGCTTGGTTTTTTTCTTCATTCCACCCTTACCAACATGCAAATATCATCCTTTTTGAGACAATCGCCCCCTGAATGACATTATGCATACTTTTTCAACATCGCCAATTCTCTGATATAAAAAAACCAAGCTTTTTAAGCCTGGCTTTTAATAAAGGATAAAGTCATCGTATGACAAAACGATGACTTTAAAACTTGCTTAGATTAAGAAATCTTCAAGTTTTGCACCTTTTTCTAACTGAGCAACTAACCAACGTGGTTGCTTACCACGACCAGTCCAAGTTTCTTCAGCATTGCTCTTGTTACGGTAGCGTGGCTCTACTGCTTTACGCGTAGTTTTCTTACGCTTTTGCTCGCCCACTTCCAATAACTCTTCAACGCTATAACCAATCGCATCTGCAATCGCGATAATTTGATTATACGCATCTTCAACTGCTTGATCTTTTTTACTTGCAATCAAAGCTTCTGCTTCTGCTTGTAAACGCTTTAAATCTTCTACAGATAAATCACTAATATCTGGTTTCATTAGAACCACTCCAACTTATATAGGGGAAATATATCACTCAAAAATAAAATGAATTTTTAATTCGATTCAATATTAATTTATAAATGATTAATTAATCAATATAAGAATAACGCACTTAATCGTATATTTACCCCCCAAATGGCAATTTATTTACAATAAAGCAAAAAAAGTAGACCTGTTATATAAAAACATATTCTATAAAAGCGAGACCACGGATCCGAAGCAATCCGATTTATATTAAATTACTCTTAATTTTATCTAAAAAATTTTAATTTTCTTTTCAGGGTTTAGGTTCAAATACCTTATCTCTTACAAATGAAAGCTTTGAACCTTATTATATGAAATGATGATATAATCAAACAAAAATAGACATAATCGTCTTTATAATCATTTACATTATATTAAAGCATGACCTACGCTATGTTCTAACTGAATTATGTGCTGTCTAATCTCATCAGAAATATTTAATTTCTTTGATGTGTTCTTATCCACACAAACCATGACCGCCTCAGCTGTTGCCACGATTTGCTGTTGTGTTTCACTCCACAATACATAATGCATACGAAAAGCACTATTTCTTAACTCCTCAATCCGCGCACCAATATGCAGCACATCGGGATAGAATACAGGACTCAAGTATTTACACTGGCTTGATGCAACGACCGTCAATATCTCCTGATCAAAGATATTCAGCGTCATTAAATAAGCGATGCGTGCACTCTCGATATAACGATAATACTGAACATTATTTACATGACCAAACGCATCCATATCCCCCCAAGCAACGGTTTGCTGAAGCACAACAGGATAGACAGACAATTCTTTCATGTTTTCACTCATATCTTAAAATTAAGAAAATTTACATCATTTTCAAATATTAAATTTAACTGCCTGATTAAATCTGGATTATCACCCAAAGTTGATTTAATCCTTAAATAGCTCATTAAAATATTATCTGGATATAAAGTTAATAATTGCTCTGCTTCTGCTTGTCGCTGTGTTGCCACATAAATATGCCATTTTGCAAAGCTTAACATCGGCACACTGGTGTAACGCTGTTCAAGCTGCATAATGCGCTGCTCAACATAGGCATAATCTGGAATCTGCTTCAATAATTGTTGTTGGAACCAAAGATAAAACACTTCTGGATCAAATTGATCTTGTAATAAATGTAAGGCTAGATCTTCATGCTGTACACTCATTTCTGGCATACGTGCCAATAGTTTCAACCAGAGCACTTTACTACTGTACGGACGAGTTTGAATTTCATCCTGTAAAAACAGATAGCGTTGCTGCAGTGCCGCCAGATCATCGACAGATGCCTGATCAAACCGAATCAATAATTGTTGCAACCATAGATCACGGTGTTCAGCATCAAGCAAACCATATTGGGTTGTTTGCAAAAACAACCATGGCTCCTGCAAGGCAAGTTTACCCCAAAGCGCAGTAATCCGTTGCTGATAAGCCGTCTCAATTTCAATCAACCAAGGTGAAAGCTGATGTTGGGCCAAAAACTCTAAATGGGTGAGTGCTTTTTGTGTTTCCTGCTGCTCAAGATAAATATCAATGCGTTGCAATTCAGCCAGTTCAAATGCCATCGGTGCAGATTTCTCTAAACTCTGCAATGCAGTCTCATAATCACCATTTTTATAATCAAATTGCGCATCAATAATATGATTGAGCAACCCCGACTGAGTATAAACACGCTCAATAAACACTTGTTGATCTTTTGCAGCTTCCAATAACCAAACAATCCCGAGTTGCTCATAAGGATGTAGATCTTTAAAATGCAGAATCGTTTCTTTTTTACGTTGCTCTCGGGCGAAATAACGCTTACCAAATAGCCAAGCAAATTGTGCCAGCAAACTGATGATGATAAACAGCGCAATCAGCCCCCAAACTCCACTCTGAAACTGCCAATCACGCCAATAAATATACACATAACCATTCCCATAGCCATAACTCAAGATGGCAAACAGGGCGAACAACACCATACTTGCAAGCAGATAAATCCACAATAAATGTTTCATAATGCCTTATCCCAACAAACCCAGTGTGGTTAATTTCGGAGTGGGTACCGCAGGTAGGTTTAAAATTTTCTCTAAACGTTGCTTCATTTGCTGGCTATTCTGATCAGGTAATTCAGCCAATAACTGCATCACTTCCAAGCTTGATTTTCGATATTCAGCCAACTGTCCTTGTTGCAAGGCTTGCGAAGCCAGTAATAAACGTAATTGAGCTTCTTTCAAAGTAATATTACGACTCATCAAATCGGGCGAATTACGCTGTACCTTTTCCAACTTAAACCAATGCCACCAAGCGCCACTGTCACTTTTTGTCATGCTTATTTTGGGATTTTTGATTTCTTGCTGAATCTTCTGATCCAGCTGCTGCAACAAATTGTCGAGTTGCTGCTGTTGCTGCGTTTGACTGAGGACGTATTGTTGAATGCTTTGTTTGTCCTGTTCAATGGCTTTCATCAGACTATGCTGCAACGCTGGTGAAACCGCATACTGAGCAATATGTTGCTGAGCTTGATTTAGTTGATCTAATGCATAAATAAACTGCTGTTGATCCAAAGCAAACTGAACCAATTGCATTTGTTGTTTAACCAAAATAACCGGGGCGATCCCTGTCATCGTGGTCGGTATTGCAACATTATCTGTAGGCTCGATCACACTACTATTTTGCAACTGGCGTTGCACTGCAACAAATTGATCATTCAATAGAGCATAGCGTTGCTCGGTTTGATCGAGCTGCTGTTGTAACTGGGGTAGCGTTTGAGAATATTGCGCAACATCGTAACTGAGTTTAGCCAACCACAATAAACTCAATCCTAATATTAGATAACCAATTTTTCTCATACATGTCCTTTCCAGTCACTCATGCGATGAATGATCTCTGATGCGGATAAATTTTCAAGCTGAATAATGTTAAATCCTTTCGCCGTTTGCGATTGGGCCGTTTCTACAAGCTGAGCCAAACGTGAGCCCAAAACCAGATAAACCCACGCAGCTGTACACGGAGATTGTTTGCAGAATTGCTGCCAATAATTCCAACTCGCTTCACTACTGATCAACACTGCAACAGGCTGATTTAAACTTATTTTTTTTACAATTTCAGGAAATGCAATCACACTCTGCTTAGGGCATTGACGATGATAGAGCACAAAATTCAGGATCTCGACACCGTGTTGCTGCAATTGCTGCATCATAAACTGTCGACCCCCTAAGCCTCGCCAAAATGCGATTTTCTTTAGATCTTTGTGTTGTTTTAAAATCGGCAGTTGCAGCATTCCTTCCGAAGTTTCCACCTCAGGCACCCAACTGTCTATGCTGTATTTTGCTAAAGCGTGTGCTGTAGTCTGTCCCACAGCAATCCATTGAATATGCTGCAGCTGATCAAGTTGCAAACCTGCTTGCCGTAAATAACGCATCCCAACATCAACAGCGGTTGGACTCACCACCACAATTGCTTGAACCTGTTTCAATTCTAAATAAAGTTGTTGCAGAACATAAGAAAAAGGTTCTGCAACCAACTCAAGCAAAGGTAGTGCTTCGACCTGATAACCCACTTCACTTAATGCTTGTGTTAAAGCAGAGGCACGGTCATCAGGACGTGTATTAATAAACAGCATTAATACAACGCTTTGAGCAATTCACCTGCACCTTGTTCTAACAGGCGCTGTGCGAGCTGTTCACCCAATTGTTCAGCATCGACTGTTGCACCGACCAATTGTTCTTTGAGTAAGGTCTGACCATCAACACTACCGACACGACCTTCTATGTGCAGTTGATCATTCGTCAAGGTTGCATAACCTGCAATCGGCACTTGGCAGCCCCCTTCCAGATAAGCATTGAACGCACGTTCTGCACGGACACAAATCGAAGTTTCTTCGTGTTGCAGTGGCTGAATCAATTTTAATAATTCGACATCATCGCTACGGCACTCTAGACCAAGTGCACCTTGACCCACCGCAGGCAAGCTCAATACGGGCGCCAAACAATGGCGAATACGATCAGCCAAACCTAAACGTTTTAGGCCTGCGCTGGCTAAAATAATGGCATCATACAAACCATCATCCAACTTGGATAAACGTGTCCCGACATTACCGCGTAAATCAATAATCTCTAAATCTGGACGTTGCTGTAAAATCTGGCATTTACGGCGCAAGCTCGATGTACCCACTTTGGCACCTTGCGGTAACTCGTCAAAATGGGAGTAGTGATTTGAAACAAAAGCATCCAAAGGATCTTCACGCTCGCAAATGACTGCCAAACTCAAACCTTCAGGCAAATGCATGGGTACATCTTTCATCGAGTGTACCGCCAAATCAGCACGCCCATCCAACAGTGCTGCTTCCAACTCTTTTACAAATAAACCTTTACCACCAATTTTTGCCAGAGGGGTATCCAGAATCTTGTCGCCTTGCGTTACGAACTTAAGTAATTCAACCGTTAAATCTGGATAAAGCGCATTTAAACGAGAACGAATATGTTCCGCCTGCCAGAGTGCAAGCGGGCTTTGTCGAGTCGCAATTTTTAAGGTTTTCATAAATTCAAGTGAGGTATTGATCAAAGCAATTGTTCCAAACTTAACTTGCTCACCTGAAATTGCAAGTAAAAAATCACAAAGTGATCAATCATTCAGCCGAAAAGTTTGGTTTTATAATTGATGCATACATTCTCTTAAACTCGGCAAGTGTCGGCGACTGACCGACAAACGCTCATCCAACTCACGTAACCGCACCTGATATTGTCCCGCAGTCACCAACTCTAAGCCTTCAAGATAGTCGAGCGAGACCAGTGCATTACGATGAATGCGGATAAAGCGATCGGCAAATTCCAGTTCCAGATCTTTAAGTGTTTCATCAATCAGTACACTGCCATTTTTATGGCGAACAGTGACATATTTCTGATCTGCTAAAAAATAATAAACATTTTCCAAGGGAATCAGTTCCACTCCGCGATAAGTTTTCGCAGCAATTTGATGGCGTTGTGCTTTGGTATCGTACATATCGTCTTGTTGTTGTAAACCCGTCATTTGTGCTTGTGTGAGTTGAGTTAAATGGTTAAATACCTGCTGTAAATCTTGTTGTGCAACAGGTTTAAGTAAATATCCTTGTGCTTGAAATTTAAATGCTTCCAATGCATGTTGATCATATGCCGTGCAAAAAATAATCGCAGGACGTGGATTAAGCTGGCTGAGTTGTTCAGCACATTCCAAACCATTCATCCCTGGCATTTGAATATCTAATAAAACGACATCGGGTGAGTCGTTTTCTATATGATTTAACACATCCTGACCATGATGCGCTGTCGCAATGACTTCGTGTCCCATCTGGGTCACTAAACGTGCCAAACGCTCTACTGCGAGAGGCTCATCATCAGCAATCAGAACTCTCATCCTCTCCTCCTTGTCACCGTTAACTTCATCCATATTTTTTATGGTTAACTTGACTTATTATTTTACTCGATAGTGGTAGCTCACCACGGTCGTATATAACGACGTTCCCCCATAAATCTGAAACTTAACCGTTTGCCCATAATAAGCTTTCAAGCGCTGCTTCACATTGTCTATCGCAATACCATTTCCCTGTCTCGATTTTATTGTATCGTGAGAATAAGGGTTAGTAATGACTATACTGACTTGATTTTGCAATATTTCAACCAATACACTAATGGTTGAAGGTTGTAAAATTTTTTCTACCCCATGAAAAATACTATTCTCCAGCAAAGGTTGCAACGTCAATAACGGAATCGTCACCCGTTTTAATTCAATCGGTGTTGCCTGTATATTCCATTCTACATTCAAACGCGCGCCTAAACGCATCTTTTCAATACTTAAATAATGCTGACATAATTCAATTTCTTCGGCCAGACTCACCAGTTTCAGCTCTTGAAAGCTGGCTCTGAATAAGCGTGACAGATTAATCAACATATTTTCAGCTTTTTCAGGGTCAATCGCAATTAAACTCACCACGCTATTCATACTATTAAATAAAAAATGTGGGTGAATCCGTGCCTGCATCGCCTGAATCCGCGCATTGAGTTCACTATACTGCTGGTTCATCCATTGCTCACGCATATATAAATAACGTAAGCAGAACGCCCCCAGCAAAACGCCGTAGCCTAAATGCAAACTAGTCCCATGAAATAAAATCTCATCCGAAAATGAACCCGAACGTGCAGCCCAGAATTGAAGCAGATTGATCACACAAGTCGTCAACAGCACAATCAGCTGTAACAACACAAAGCCCATTATCAAGGCAATTTTCTGACTAAACTTAGCAAAAAAATCCTTAAAATAATCAACAACTGTCGCGAACGATAAAATTACCCAATTAATAAAAACCATATATTGCAGTACACGAAAGCTCTCCAAGGCTTGCCATGACCGCGCTTCAGCCAATGCCAGCACCATCGCTAAGACATTACTTGCAACAATTAATTCCAATAAGTATTGCCATTGGCCAATTTTCGTAAAAAAATAGGAGCCTGATGGATTCCCCTGACGAGTTTGCGATAACTTCTTACGTCGAGTTTCGGCAACTGCGTTTGGATTTGCTATACTCTTTTTTATTTTGCTGAGCCGCCATGACCACATCTTCTCAATCCTCTTCTTCAGCCAACCCGAATCAAACCTCTGGAATGTGGGGCGGTCGCTTCTCTGAAGCAACTGATGCTTTTGTTGCAGAATTTACCGCATCTGTGCAATTTGACCAACGTTTTTATAAACAAGATATTGCAGGTTCAATTGCACATGCCACCATGCTTGCCAAAGTAGGTGTCTTAACTGAAGCTGAACGCGATGACATTATCCAAGGCTTGAGCACCATTAAAGCTGAAATTGAGGCAGGCAACTTTGAATGGCGCATTGATTTAGAAGACGTACATATGAACATTGAGTCTCGTTTGACTCAACGAATCGGCATTACAGGAAAAAAATTACATACGGGCCGTAGCCGTAATGACCAAGTTGCAACCGATATCCGCTTATATTTGCGTGATGAGATTGATGACATCTTAGGTCTATTATTACGCTTACAAAAAGGCTTACTTGGTTTGGCAAGCAACAATACCAATACCATTATGCCAGGTTTTACCCATCTACAAACGGCTCAGCCTGTGACTTTTGGTCATCATTTATTGGCATGGTTTGAAATGTTAGTGCGTGATACTGAACGTTTACAAGACTGCCGTAAACGCGTCAATCGTATGCCACTCGGCTCAGCAGCTTTGGCAGGTACAACCTACCCGATTGATCGTGCTTACACAGCAGAACTTCTCGGTTTCGAAGCCGTTTCAGAAAACTCTTTAGATGCCGTTTCAGATCGTGACTTTGCCATTGAATTTAATGCAGCAGCATCTTTGATCATGATGCATTTATCACGTATGTCTGAAGAATTGATTTTATGGACCTCAGCGCAGTTTAAGTTTGTGAATATTCCAGACCGCTTCTGTACAGGTTCGTCAATCATGCCACAAAAGAAAAATCCTGATGTACCAGAACTGGTTCGTGGTAAATCAGGTCGTGTCTTTGGTGACTTAATTAGCCTATTGACCTTAATGAAAGGCCAACCATTGGCATATAACAAGGACAACCAAGAAGATAAAGAGCCTTTGTTTGATGCGATTGATACCGTACGTGGTTCACTCATGGCTTTTGCAGACATGGTTCCTGCCCTTGTGCCAAATATTGAGATTATGCGTGAAGCAGCGTTACGTGGCTTCTCAACTGCAACTGACCTTGCCGACTACCTGGTCAAAAAAGGTGTGGCTTTCCGCGATGCACATGAGATTGTTGGTAAAGCCGTAGCTTTAGGCGTCGCAGAAGAAAAAGACTTATCCGAACTAACGCTACAACAACTGCAACAGTTCTCTGATTTGATCGAAGCCGATGTATTTGACAAGGCCCTGACTTTAGAAGCATCTGTCAATGCACGCGATCATATTGGCGGTACCTCACCGAAACAGGTTGAAGCTGCAATTGCCCGTGCACACACTCGCCTAGAACAGTTATACGCTTAAGGATTGATGATGACTAGACAAGTACTTTGCCGTAAATACAAACAAGAGCTTGAAGGTTTGGACTTTGCGCCATTCCCTGGTCCGAAAGGCCAAGAGTTCTTTGAAACAATTTCAAAACAGGCATGGCAGGAATGGTTAAAACACCAAACCACGCTGATTAATGAAAAACGCTTGAATGTATTTGAGCCTGATGCGAAAAAGTTTCTTGAAGAACAACGTGAGAAATTCTTCAATAATGATGAAAGCGTAGAAAAAGCAGAAGGTTGGACTGAACAAAAATAAGTCGCTTGGTCAAACCCTACCGTAAAAAGAGAGCTGAAAAACAGCTCTCTTTTTACGTGATATTTACATAAGTAATAAAGCCTTACAGAGTATACACAGTTGTCTACATGACACCTTTCACCCTACCCCGTATAGTTAAATCCAGAAGGACAAAGAGATACGTTGATATCTCACGTAACGCATGAAATTTCTCTCCCAGACTTTTCCCCCGAAGTCTGGGATTTTTTTATGCTAAGATTTTACACATAAAAAAACCGCCTATTCAAAGCGGCTTTTAGTTATGTGATTTTTACATGATTATTTTTGATGCACTTGTTGTTCAATTTCTTCAATACTGGTATGACGTACATCCGTCCCTTTCGCCATATAAATCACTTGTTCTGAGATATTACGTGCATGGTCACCAATACGCTCCAATGAACGCAATACCCACATCACATTAATCACGCGTGAGATATGACGCGGATCTTCAATCATATAGGTCATTAAGGTACGTGTAGCCGACTGATATTCACGGTCAATATCCACATCTGCCATCACGACTTTAAGCGCTTGCTCGATATCTAAACGGGCAAATGCATCTAAAGCATCATGAATCATGACACGCACTTGGTTACCAATATGACGGGTTTCCATATAACCGCGTGGCGACTCACCCTCTTCACATAAGGTTTGTGCAATACGAGCAATTTTTGCAGCCTCATCACCAATACGCTCTAAGTCAGTATTGGCCTTACTCATTGCAATCACCATACGCAAATCAATCGCAGCAGGATGACGACGCGCGAGAATCAAGGTTAAACCTTCATCGATATCGCGTTCAAATTGGTTGACCGCATTGTCTTTAAACTGCACATCAATCGCTAAGTTAGCATCTGTGTCTAATAAAGCATGAATTGCGTTGGCAACTTGTTGCTCCACTAATCCACCCATGGTCATAAACTTGGTATGCACATCTTGCAAGTCTTCATTAAATTGTGAAGAAATATGATGACTTAACACAGGATTGCTTGGGCTCACAGTATGCCTCCACTAGACACATGGAAAAATGATTGGTGATTAAAACATAGAAATGATGAAAGTTTTATGACAGCCTATCCGTTGATTTCATCTTTATAGCATGCGCTTTATAATCCTACCGCCATAACAATCACCAACAAAGAATTTTATTATGCGTTTTTTTACTCTTTGCCTGATGAGCAGTGCCTTATTACTCGGCTGCCAAAAACCGCCACAACCGACTAATACAGATAAACAGACCCAGCAACAAACGAATAAAACAACCACCACTCAACAGAATTGCACCAACTTAAATCAGGCAATGCAAAATATTGATGAGCGCAGCAGTATTGAAGCATTAAACCAAGTCAATGCTCAACTCAAACAGTGCATTTCTCAGGTCAAAAATACTCAACAATTACAATGGCTGCAAAACTCAAGCAATATGTATTTGCGTTTTATGCAAGGACATCAAAGCAAGAAAGGCTATGATCAATTTCTGAATCTTGAAGAATATCTATATCGCTTAATGGATCAAGATCCCTCATGGCAATCGATCCAACAAATCAAAAATTTTCAGGCCAAACCTGAACTATTTAAGAAGCTTTCACCTCGAGATCAGTATTTATTGCAACATCGAGGACAAGCGTATATCGAGCTACAAGACCAAGGTGAAGGTATCATTGACTACCGTCGCCAACCTCAATATATTTTGGACGTTTTTGCACCATCATTACCTATTGATCAAAAAATCTTTGTACAACGAATGGCAAAAGATAATCAGGACTTATTCTACATTGATGCGGCAATTAACGCTTCATGGGCAGAGTTGATTGAACGGGCTTTATTTTGGGAAAAATATCTACAGCAATATCCTCAAAGCTATTTTGCTAAAGACGCTCAACGCCTATTGGATGAATACTCATTTCTAATTTTCTTTGGTTCAGACAACACACCAGCACCAGTCCCTTATACCGGACTGGCATCAGATCAAGAGACAGACAAAGAAGCCTTACAACAGATCCAACACTTAGCCAAACAGAAGCATAGTCATTTGGCCGAAGTGGCACAAAAATACTTAGCCTTCACAACCACGCCTTTAGAGCAGCGCCAGCAAAAGTTTGCTCTCACTACTGCAAATACAGTCACAGACAACCCTGAAAGTAATTCGAGTGAACAATTGCACGAGTTATTACCACTAAAATCACCGTTTGAAAGTACCGATTATCGAGACTGCCATCAGGATGCAATTTGTATTCAATACAACATCAATTAAACAAGCATTTTTTTTAAAATCTGTTAGTCTAAACGCCTAGCTTGACGGAGCGCAGTTAACAAACTGCTGAGATTGTCTTAATCATTCAATTTAAAGACAAGTACCGTTGAACCTGATCAGGTTAAAACCTGCGTAGGAATCAAGCCCAGCAAAAACTTAGCCTTTATTTATCATAGAGATAAATCCGCCATTGTTTTTGGTCGTGCTTGATTCGTTAATGCCATACATAAGGATCATGCCATGAACCAATTAACGAATCTTTCCCCTGCCGATATTTCTGCTCAACATGAGCAAGACGCTAAAGATTTAACCCGTATTTTACCTGCTTCACGCAAGGTTTATGTTGAAGGTTCTCGCCCCGATATCCAAGTGCCTTTCCGTGAAATCAGCTTGACTGAAACCCCAACAGGCTTAGGTGGCGAACACAACCCACCGGTCATGGTCTATGACACTTCAGGCGTATATACCGATCCGAATATACAGATTGATTTAAACAAGGGGTTACCTTCCGTGCGTCAAGCATGGATTGAAGAGCGCCAAGATACCGATGTGCTGTCAGGTCTCAGTTCTGAGTTCGGACAAGCCCGTTTAAAAGATATTCGTACTGCTGAAATCCGCTTTGCGCATATTCAAAACCCTCGCCGTGCGCAAGCAGATAAAAATGTTACGCAAATGCATTATGCCAAACAGGGCATCATTACCCCTGAAATGGAATATATTGCCATCCGCGAAAATCAACGTCAGCTTGAACATGTTGATATGCGCCAGCATCCAGGTCAAAACTTTGGTGCACAAAATCTAAGAGAAATTACGCCTGAGTTTGTACGTCAAGAAGTTGCCGCAGGCCGTGCCATTATTCCTGCCAACATTAACCATCCTGAATGTGAGCCGATGATCATTGGGCGCAATTTCTTGGTCAAGATTAATGCCAATATTGGGAACTCAGCACTCGGTTCATCGATTGATGAAGAAGTTGCCAAAATGACTTGGGCCACCCGTTGGGGAGCGGACACCATCATGGACTTATCAACTGGTAAAAATATCCATGAAACCCGTGAGTGGATCATCCGCAACTCACCTGTGCCGATCGGAACGGTTCCGATCTACCAAGCACTGGAAAAAGTCGATGGTGTGGCAGAAGACCTCACTTGGGAAATTTTTAAAGACACCTTGATTGAACAAGCCGAACAAGGTGTTGACTACTTTACTATTCATGCAGGCGTATTACTGCGTTATGTGCCAATGACGGCAAACCGCTTAACGGGCATCGTCTCTCGCGGTGGTTCGATCATGGCACAATGGTGTTTAGCTCATCATGAAGAAAACTTCCTGTATACGCATTTTGATGAAATCTGCGAAATCATGAAAGCCTATGACGTATCCTTCAGTTTGGGCGATGGCTTACGTCCAGGTTGTGTGCAAGATGCCAACGATGAAGCACAGTTTAGTGAACTAAAAACCTTAGGCGAGCTCACCCATCGTGCGTGGGAACATGATGTACAGGTGATGATTGAAGGTCCTGGTCATGTGCCAATGCATATGATTAAAGAAAATATGGATCTACAACTTGAAGTCTGTAAAGAAGCACCATTCTATACCCTTGGGCCACTGACCACCGATATCGCTCCAGGTTATGATCATATTACTTCTGCAATTGGTGCAGCGATGATTGGTTGGTATGGGACGGCGATGCTGTGTTATGTCACGCCAAAAGAGCATCTAGGCTTACCCAATAAGAAAGATGTAAAAGACGGAATCATCACCTACAAAATTGCAGCGCATGCAGCAGACTTGGCCAAAGGCCACCCAGGTGCACAAGTGCGTGACAATGCTTTATCTAAAGCACGTTTTGAATTCCGTTGGGATGATCAATTCAATTTAAGCTTAGACCCTGATACAGCACGCAGTATGCATGATGAAACCCTTCCAAAAGAAGCGCATAAATCAGCACACTTCTGTTCAATGTGTGGACCTAAGTTCTGTTCCATGAAAATCACTCAGAATGTGCGAGATTATGCGCAAAATCAACACAATGCCAAGCAGTCAAATGATGCCGAAACAGAAGTTGAAGCAGGTCTCAATGCAATGAAAACCGCTTATCAGGAACATGGTCAAAAATTGTACCACAAGGTGTGAATCGACTAAAAAAAGATTTTCCTGCGAATCATTCTCGGTTAGGATGAGATATGTACAATCTCATCCTGATTGAAGATGACTATTCTTGACCACGCCAGCTACTCAGCAACCGACGTTACGATAGAATCTCGAGAGCCTTTATTTCGGGGGTTCATTCAAGTTGAGAAAGTGAGCTTAAAACATCGATTATTTGATCGAGAAGATTACTCACCCTTAATTCAGCGTGAATTGGTTCATCGTCCAGAAGCCGCTGGCGTTCTACTTTATAATGACCAACAACAACGCTTTGCACTGATTGAACAATTTCGTATCGGTGCATTAAGTGATCCAGTTTCACCATGGCAACTCGAAGTGATTGCTGGTGTACTTGATGGAGATGAATCTCCTGAAAGCTGTATCCGCCGTGAGAGTCTCGAAGAATCAGGCTGTGAGATCACGGAATTAAAACATTTATTTAGCTTCTACCCTTCTGCTGGCGCATGTTCTGAATTTTTTCATTTATATGTTGCAGAAGTTGATTTGCCAAAGGATGGGGGTATTTTTGGAATGCCAGATGAAGGTGAAAATATTCAGCTTCATCTATTTGATTATTCCGCATTAGAAGCATTATTAAATAACGGGCGGTTGAGAAACGCACCTGTAATCATGGCATTACAGTGGCTGTCTCAACATATACAACAAAGATAAAAATCTGAAGGGGCTAAAGACGGTGACTTTCCAAGTCTCATCATTATCGCAACAAGATTTTGTGATGATACAGATTACCGATACACATTTGCTCGAGTATCCACATTTAGAATTTGTCGGGATGCAACCTGAGCAAAGTTTTCATGCTGTAATCGACTTGATGCGCCAGCAACATCCTCATATTGACCTTATTGTACACACGGGTGATTTAGCACAATCGCCAACACCTTTGACGTATCAACGCTATGTACAATATATGCAAACTTTGGGAATCCCCTTTTTTCATACCCCAGGCAATCATGACGATGTTACGCATTTTCCATTCCACGAGGCAGATCAAACCCAACCCGCTGTAATTGAGTTGGGGCAATGGAGTATTATCCTGCTGAATAGCGCGCAGCCAAAGCGGATTGATGGCAATATTGCTGAAGTGCAATTGCAACAACTCACCCAGTTGCTGACACAACACCACGATCGCCATGTGATTATTGCCTGCCATCATCACCCTTTTGCCATGCAATCGGCTTGGATTGATCAGCACAAGCTGAAGAATTCATCTGATTTGCTCGAAACGATTCAACCCTTCTCCAATGTCAAAGCGATCGTCTGTGGTCATGTACATCAGGATTCGATCAATACATGGCAAGGCGTTGAGTTCTTATCAACCCCCTCAACCTGTATTCAATTCAAGCCGAGAAGTGATAAGTTTGCATTGGATGAAGAGCATCCAGGCTACCGTTTGATTCGTCTCAAAGCCAATGGAGAAATAGAAACGCAGGTCTATCGTTTGTCCACTTCACAACGAATGAATAGTTCAGAAGTATTGGGCTATGATTAGGGACTGCTGACATTTCACAGATGCTTGTGGCAGAGGATATTTTTTTAGGCGGTACAAGGCAGGTTTTGTGAAACTTAGTCATTCTCAGTAAACAAAACCTAACATCGTAGCGGCAAAAAATCTCTCTGCCCCGCAGGGTTATGGCTAAAACATCCCTAAACTGCGTTATGAAACTTGACAAAGGAATCGCCATTGTCTGTATTTCATGCCTTGTTTATGTTGTTTTAGCCTATAACACAATGCATGGCTGAAATAGCAGCAGTTCCTAAAACTTTTGATTACAAATTACATTGGGGATTTCTCACAAAATCTGGACGGGAATGACTACCATCTTGCTCAAAAACTCTATATGATGTCGACCCTTGATGGGAAAAACCATCTCAGGTTTCTATAAAAACACTTGCATATCACCATATTTTTTGCGTATAGATAGTACGTGTAAGATGAGGAATGCCCTATATGGCGAATGACAACCAAAATCAAGTCTTGGATGAACCGACAGAAGTGATTGATGATCTGAAATCGGCGAAACGTGTACGTAAAACCAAACCGAAGGCTTCAGAAGGTGGTACAACTGCTAGTCTGTTTGGAATTGCGCCTTATCAGCCGAAGAAAAATGAAGAATACATGTCAGAAGGACAACTTGAGCATTTCCGCCAAATTTTAAATGCATGGAAAGCGGAGTTAATGTCTGAAGTTGATCGTACCCTAAATACGATGCAAGACGAATCAAGTGCACTTCCTGACGTCAATGACCGCGCGACGCAAGAAGAAGAGTTTGCTATTGAGCTACGCACACGTGACCGTGAACGCAAGCTCATTCGTAAAATCGAACAGTCGATTGAAGCCATTCAAAACGAAGACTATGGTTTCTGTGAAACTTGTGGTATCGAGATCGGCTTACGTCGTTTAGAAGCTCGCCCAACTGCGACTTTATGTATTGATTGCAAAACTTTGGCTGAAATCAAAGAAAAGCAAAACAACGGTTAATTTTTGACAACCGTGTTGAGCCATGAAGCGAAGCAAGGCGATGCTTTGCTTAATCGCTGCTCATATGTGGGCCGGTTTGCGCCATCGCCAACCGGCCCCTTGCATTTTGGGTCTCTGCTCACCGCAGTGGCCAGTTATTGCGATGCCAAGGCCAATCAAGGCCAATGGTTGGTTCGGATTGAAGATACTGATATCCCGCGTATTTTCCCCAATAGCGAAGCACATATTCTCTCTTGCATTGATGCCTTTCAATTTGAACCCGATGCAGAGATTATTTTTCAAAAAGATCGTTTCGATATCTATGAACAGGTGCTTGAGCAACTCAAGCAATGCAATGCAATTTATGCCTGCCAATGTACCCGTAAAATGTTGGGTTCCAATCATATCTATGTAGGAACCTGCCGTGATTTAAATCTGGATTTTGCCGATCAAGCGATACGCCTAAAAGTCGCGGATCAACAGATTTGTTTCGAAGATCGCTTGCAAGGTTTGCAATGTTCTAATTTACAGCAAGATCTGGGTGATTTCGTCTTGAAACGTCGTGATGGCATTATTAGCTATCAATTGGCCGTGGTCGTAGATGATTATCTGCAAGGGATCAGCCATGTGGTTCGCGGTGCAGACTTACTCGATAATACTGCTCGACAAATCTGGTTAGGTTCTTTGCTGGATTATCCCAGCTTAAGCTATATGCACCTTCCGCTTGCCATGAATGATCAAGGGCAAAAACTGTCTAAACAGAATCTGGCACACGCATTGGATATCACTCAAGCCCCCAAACTGTTACAGCAAGCCATCTTGGCTTTAGGTCAAGCGAAGGTTGAATTGGATCAACCTCGTATTATGCTGCAACAAGCGGTACAACAATGGGATATCAACTTAATCCCAACGGGGCTTCATCTCAGTGGGACTTATTTATAAGCAATAAAAAGCCCTGTACATCGTCAGGGCTTATTTCGTCTCAATTCAGTTAGAAATTAGATTCTTCTTTCACTGGATTCAACTCTTGGGTTGACGCATCAATTTTTAGAATCAAGCTAATCATCGCCGCACACATCATCAGTGATGTACCGCCATAACTAATAAACGGTAAGGTCAAACCTTTGGTTGGCATTAATCCCATATTCATGCCTGCATTGACCAGAATCTGCATCAAGAAGATGATACTAATCCCGTAGGCCAAATAACCTGCACGTAAGTAATTATGTTGCAAGGCACGATGACCAATACGGATACAACATGCCAGCATGGTAAACGACAGCATCATCACAATCGACACGCCGAAGAAACCAAATTCTTCACCTAGTACAGCCAGCATAAAGTCAGTATGTGCTTCTGGCAGATAAGAAAGCTTCTGTACGCTGTGACCCAAGCCCGTACCAAACCACTCACCACGACCAAAGGCCATCAAAGCGTTGGAAAGCTGATAACCAACCCCCAATGGATCTGCCCAAGGATTGGTAAACGAGATCAAACGCTGAAAACGGAATGGCTCGAAGATGATCAGCGCACTGACACCCGCAAAGATCGCACCGAGCATGATTAAGAACTGCGTTGCAGGTGCGCCAGCTAAGAAGAATACTCCAACCATCATTAAGACAATAACGACAGTTGCCCCCAAGTCAGGCTCGGCAACAATAAAACCGACAGTTAAGGCCATCACACCACTTAAACGCAATAAACCTTTCCAGTGTGTTCGGACTTCTTTAGCACGGCGTACCACATAGTCAGCGGTGAAAATCGCCATGACAATCTTAGCAATCTCGGTTGGCTGCAAGGTAAAGCCACCGACCTTGATCCAGCGATGGGCACCATTCACTTCGGAACCGACCACCAACACGGCTAACAACAGCACGATGGTAATCAACCATAAAGGAAAGGCATT
Source organism: Acinetobacter sp. ESBL14 (assembly GCF_036668815.1). Lineage (NCBI taxonomy): Bacteria > Pseudomonadati > Pseudomonadota > Gammaproteobacteria > Moraxellales > Moraxellaceae > Acinetobacter > Acinetobacter sp. ESBL14. The sequence continues at coordinate 75,538 of NZ_JAZEVS010000005.1, read as the reverse complement.
TTTAAACCATAAGTTTAATGACACCCGATAAGTCAGAAACGCCACCACCGCAGCCACAACAATTGAAATACCATGACGAATCAAGAAATAAAATGGACTTTCGTGAATATATTCCGCATAGGGCATCGAGGCTGATGCCACCATCACCGAACCGAAACACAGTAATGCAATCACACAAAAGATTAGAATATTTCGTGCCGTCATTTCTGCAGGCAACTTTGGCAAACGATTGAGCAATTGCGAAATCTTTTGCACCGTATTTTGGGCTAAATCCGCCATAGTTCTATTCCTAATTGTTCTCGTCATTCAAGGCATTTACACATGCCACGAATTGCTGTCCACGATCATTGTAGCTTTTAAACATATCAAAGCTTGCACAAGCGGGTGAAAGCAAGACCACATCTTCAGCTTGCGTGTTTTTCTGTGCCAATCGCACGGCTGCTTGTAAACTCTGTGCATGTTGGATCACACTGCTGCCCTGAATTGCTTGTTCGATGACTGCTGCATCTTCACCAATCAAAATCACCGATTTCACATATTTATGAATCGCATCACGAAGGGGTTTGAAATCTTGCCCTTTGCCTTGACCACCCAAGATCAAAGCCAGCTTACCGTTGTTGACTTCAATAGCAGCCCCCAAGCCATCAATCGCGGCAAGGGTTGCACCGACATTGGTGCCTTTAGAATCATTGTAATAACGCACACCGTCAATTGTGTCGACATACTCGCAACGATGCTCCAAGCCTTTAAAATGCTTTAAGGTTTCTAGCATAGATGCCATTGGTAAACCAATCGCCTCACCCAGTGCCAAACACGCCAAAGCATTGGCAACGTTATGCATCCCTTGAATATACATCTCAGTGGTTTTAAGCAGACGCTCACGGCCACGTGCTAACCACATGCTGCCATCAGCATCACGCAGCACACCAAATTGATTTAAATCTGGCGCATTCAAACCAAAGCTTTGTATCGGTGTGACATCAGGAACCAAAGGACGGCTGAGATTGTCATCACGGTTATACACCACTTTTTTCACGCCTTGGAAAATACGGTGTTTCGCTTTGTGATAGCCCAGCATATCGCCATGGCGATCAAGGTGATCTTCACTCATATTGAGTACCACGGCCACTTCTGCATTCAGATGTGACGTGGTTTCAAGTTGAAAGCTGGATAACTCTAAAATAATCAGTTCTGGTTTATCTTTAAGTAAATCCAGTGCAGGCCGCCCAAGATTGCCTCCAACAGCAACCTTCTTGCCCGCATCTTGTGCCATTAGGCCAATCAAAGTCGTGACTGTACTTTTTGCATTTGATCCTGTAATCGCAATAATTGGCGCTTCTGTCGCACGTCGTAATAATTGAATATCACCAACAACTGGAATGCCTTTTTCAACTGCTTGTTGAATTTCTGGAAGTTGCGGTGCAAGTCCTGGACTGAGAATAATTTCTTCTGCTTGTAATAACAGTTCCGTATCCAATTGACCAAAACTGGTACGAACACCAGCTGGAATCTGATCATGACCTGGTGGGGTTAGTCGTGAATCTGTTACTGCAACTTGGTAGCCCTGTTCATGTAGAAAGTTAACTGCTGATACCCCCGAAATACCTAAGCCAGCCACAACTTTTAATCCACCACGTTGTATTAACATTTTCGCCCCATTTTTTGCAGATTACAGAATGGCAAAAATGTTAGCACTTTACTGTTTTAAATGCTTTTTCAGTTTTGGTTTTATTCAATCTTTTTTGTGTCAGTGCGTAAAAGCTTCAACAGGCATAGCACAACTGATCAGCAACAAAATCAAGTTCACAACTCCCAGCCAAGCTACAGATTTAAATACATAGTGCTTGATTTTAAGTTCAATCAATTCGGGTCTTAAGCATAGATAAATCAAGATGAAATATGAAAGTAGCCATCAAACCATCTCTTTATCAATATTCAATTTTTGTGACAAAGCAGAGAGATAAAGCAAAGTCATCAATCGCATAAAACCCAATAAAATCAATTTATATTTTAAGCTGAATGATCTCTTCTAGTTCATCTTAATTTGATTCATTTTTTCTTTTCCAAAAAAATGCCCATCATAAGATGGGCAATTTTAAGATTGCGATTAACGCCATTTCACTGTTTGAATGGGGTCTGCTTTTTTGTTCTCCTTTTCATCAGTCGAACAACCACAGCCACCGCCACAACCCACAGCCATTTTAGGTTTTAACCATGTCGCCAAACGCTGCCAGCCTAAACGCTGACAAGAGTTCGACAAACTCAGAAATGCTGAATTTGCTGTTTGAGGGAACACCTTTTTGAATACGACAACAGCACTCCACAGTACCAACACAGCAACAATCAAGTACTCAAACATAACCGTCTCTCCAATGATTGCCTCCCTTTTCAAAGGGAGGCTAGGTGGAATTTCTTAACCCCAAATGCTTGATGCAATTTGATAAGTCAAGAAAGACATTAAATACGCCAAACCGAATAAATATGCCGTCATCACCGCCACATGTTTCCATGAGCCTGTTTCGCGACGTACGGTTGCTAAGGTTGCCAAACAATGTGGCGCGTAGATAAACCAGACCAATAATGATAAACCTGTTGCCAATGACCAACCCGTCCCATCAGCACTAATCAAATGCGACAAGCCTTGTGCAATCGCATCATCATCTGCACCCGATAAGGCATAGACCGTACCCAATGCAGCAACCACAACTTCACGCGCCGCCATTGCAGGAATAAGTGCAACCACGATCTGCCAGTTAAAACCAACAGGTGCAAAAATCGGTTGCAGCAAATGCCCTAACATTCCAGCAAAACTGTAGTCGATGTCTGGTAAAGTCGCCCCTTCTGGTGCTTGCGGGAAGGTACACAAGAACCAAAGTAAAATCGACAGAGCGAAGATAATCCCACCGACTCGTTTTAAGAAGATTTTGCCGCGATCGAGTAAGCCTATGCCAACACTTCTTAAATCAGGAATACGGTAACTTGGCAGCTCCAGTAATAATGCATGTTGTGATTTATCTTTTTGCAGAAACTTCATCACAATCGAAACACAGAGTGCGCTGACAATGCCTGACATGTACAAGCCAAACAGCACTAAACCTTGTAAGTTGAAAATACCCCATACCGTTTGACTTGGAATAAAGGCCGCAATCAATAAAGCATAGACGGGTAAACGCGCAGAACAGGTCATCAATGGCGCAACCATAATCGTGGTAAAACGATCACGTGGGTCACTAATACTACGCGTCGCCATAATCCCAGGCACTGCACATGCAAAGCTCGACAGCAAAGGAATAAAGGCACGTCCACTCAGACCTGCTTTAAACATGAGCTTATCCAGCAAGAAAGCTGCACGCGGTAAATAACCTGATTCTTCTAAGACCAAAATAAAGAAGAATAAAATCAAAATTTGCGGCAAGAACACCACCACACTACCCGCACCCGCGATGATGCCATCTACGACCAAGCTATGCAGCAAAGGCTGCGAGATATACTCACCGAGCTTCTCACCAAACCATGCAAAGAAGGTTTCAATCCCATCCATAAATGGCGCAGCCCAAGCAAATACCGCTTGGAATACAATGAACATCATGATTGCAAGGCTCAATAAACCAAGCACTGGATGTAAGAAAATCTTATCCAGAAAATCAGTACGTTTATCTTCCTGATCAACAAAGTTCACCACATCTTTAAAAATCACTTCAATTTTCTGGTGATGATCCCCTTTCAAGCCACTCAGTTCCGTTTGTGGAATTGAATACTTGTCTTGATCAAGTGCATGCAGTAGGTTTTCGATACCTGAATTGCGTACCGCAACCGTTTCAACCACAGGGACACCCAAACGCTCAGAAAGCTTTTGCGTGTTGATCTGAATACCACGACGACGTGCCTCATCCATCATGTTCAACACGACAAGGATTGGGCGACCCAGCTCAATAATTTCCAGTACCAAACCAAGATGTAGCTTTAAGTTAGTCGCATCCACCACACACAAGAAGGCATCTTGTTGCCCTTCTTCCGCAATTTTGCCTTGGCAAACATCACGAGTAATTTCTTCGTCTGGGCTGGTTGCCTGTAGACTATAAGTTCCTGGCAAATCCAAGACACGAACCGCTTTTCCAGAAGGAAGCTGAAAATGCCCAACTTTACGTTCAACCGTCACACCCGCATAGTTGGCAACTTTTTGACGTGTACCTGTTAAATGGTTAAATAAAGATGTCTTACCGCAGTTTGGATTTCCCACAAGGGCAACACGTAACGCATCACTCATGCAGGTGCTCCTTCAAGTTGAATTTCAATTTTATCCGCTTCCGCTTTTCGTAACGCAAAACGCGTAAAACCGAGTTGGATTAGAATCGGATCTCCACCAAAGATGCCTTTGGTAATCACCTGTACTTGTGTCCCTGGCACAAAGCCTAAACTTTCTAAACGAACTGCAACTAAATCTGGCTGTTCTGTCTCATCGACCACACGATTTACTTTCGTAATCATCGCTGTTTGCTTGACTTTTAATGCTGACAATCGCACCGCTTCTAACCCTTAACCCTTTTTTACTAGTATACAAGCAAATGAGAATAATTACCAAAACCAATCTCAGTGGCATTTGCTTCTGTGACAGATCGACAACAATTCATTTTTCTTTTACAGTGCAATTCAACCAAAAATAAATCAGGGCAGCGTTTTCCCTAAAATACCCGCCCCTCTTTCACTGAGAAATATCTTCAACGCCTTATGCTAAATAAAAAGCCTCGTATTCCCGCTGCGGTTAACATTCCCGAACATTTGAGTTTTTTACAGGGTTTTCGGGATTATCTGGTGACTCAAACCGTAAGCCCACACACCCGCAACGCCTATTTATCTGACCTGATTCAATGTGCTGAATTACATCAGACAGCAGCCTTACCACACTGGTCCAGTGACGATATTGCTGATGTTCTCATCACCCTCACCAAGGTCGGTAAAAGCCCGCGTTCGATTGCACGTTGCCTGTCTGCATTAAGACAATTTTATAAGTTTTTAAGAGAACAAAAGTTACGGGACGATAATCCTGTCGCCACCCACCATTCCCCTAAAATTGGACGAGCCTTACCCAAAGACTTATCTGAACAAGATGTAGAAGCCTTAATCAATGCGCCTGACATCAATACAGCATTAGGTCTCCGTGATCGTGCCATGTTCGAGGTGCTGTATGCCTGTGGCCTGCGTGTTTCAGAGTTACTGAATTTACGTTTAGAACTGATCAATTTAAAACAGGGCTTTGTGCGAATCACAGGTAAAGGCAATAAAGAGCGTCTGGTACCCCTAGGGCAATTTGCCTGTGACTGGATTGAAAAATATTTAATTGAATCACGCCCACAACTGTATAAAAGCAGCACGGATTATCTGTTTCTGACTCAACATGGTGGCATCATGAGTCGACAGAATTTTTGGTATGCGATTAAACGCTATGCATTGCAAGCCAATATTCAAGCTGAACTCTCCCCCCATACCTTACGTCATGCTTTTGCGACCCATCTACTCAATCACGGCGCAGACTTACGCGTGGTACAGATGCTGCTTGGACACAGTGACCTTTCCACCACGCAAATTTACACCCATGTCGCGCAACATCGTATGCAGGAATTGCATGGCAAATACCATCCACGCGGCTAAATCCACCTTTTATCTAGGATTCAACCAAAACTTGATACTGTTCACAGAGCCTATGCAAGATTTAACGAAGTGATTCATTTTTTTTGTTATGCTAGGCCCCTTATACAAATGAATTCGTACAAAAAAGGTTCTATATGTTGTTTACTCGGTCTCAGCTTGTAATTGCTTGTACATTAGCATCAACATTATTAGTCAGTGCTTGCTCAAAAGAAAACTCTGCACAAAAACAAGATGCGCTCACAGCAAGTGCACCTGCGACAGGTGAAGCATCAACTTTAAATGAACGCAATGCGCAACAGCGTTTAGTCTCGACCTTAGAGAAAAATTTCAAAACAGCCAATATCAACGCCAAAATTCTTGCGGTGAAGAAAACCGAAGTGCCTAATCTCTATTGGGTAAGTCTGGAAGGTATGGGATCTGTCTATGCCACCGCTGATGGCCAATACATTATTCAAGGCGATGTGGTGCGTTTAGGCGACAAGCAATTACATAATGTGAGTGATGCCTTACAAGCCACTGAAAATAAAAAACATTTAGCGGCACTAAAAACCGAAGATTTGATTGTTTATCCTGCTCAAGGCGGCAAAGCCAAGCATGTGATCTATGTATTCACCGATTCAAGCTGCCCATATTGCCATAAACTGCATGAACATCTTGCTGAAATTAATGCCAAAGGCATTGAAGTCCGTTATATCGCATGGCCACGTGGCGAACAATTCATGCCAACCATGCAAGCGATTTGGTGTAGTGAAGACCGTAAAGCTGCCTTCGATCAAGCAGCCAAAGGCTTACCAGTCTCTGCGGCTGAATGTAAGAACCCTGTTCGTGACCAGTATCAACTGGGTTTAAATATGGGCGTGAATGGCACACCAGCGATTTATAACGTCGATGGTGAGTATTTAGGCGGCTATATGACACCTGAAGAAATCGTACAACGCTTAAACAAATAAATTCAAACCGCACCACAAATCAGCAAAGACTCGGGCGACAGATTAAAGATGATCTTAGCCCTAGTGTCTGCGCATTTTTTTAGCTATGATCAAGCTTCATTAAAATGATTGAATATAATGGAGTGTAACGTGAAACCAGTTCGTCTGGCGATACTCGGTCTTGGTACTGTAGGTGGTGGAGCCCTTAAATTACTACAAGAAAATGCTGCGGAAATTAAACGCCGTACCGGTCGAGAAATTCAAATTACACACGTAGGCACACGCCGTCCACGTCCAGATTTACAACTCGAAGGCATTAAACAAAGCGATGACTTGATGGAAATCGTACGTCAACCTGATGTTGATGTTGTGGTGGAAGTCATGGGCGGTATTCACCCAGCCTATGAAGTCATCATGGAAGCCATTAAGCATGGCAAACAGGTTGTGACTGCAAACAAAGCTTTACTGGCTGAACATGGCAATGAACTGTTTAAAGCAGCAGAAGACAATGCTGTTCAGATTGCCTATGAAGCAGCTGTTGCGGGTGGTATCCCAATCATTAAAGTGATCCGTGAGGGTCTCGCAGCGAACCATATCGAATGGCTTGCAGGCATCATTAATGGTACAGGCAACTTCATTCTGACTGAAATGCGTGAAAAAGGCCGTGCCTTTGAAGACGTTTTAAAAGAAGCGCAAGAACTTGGTTACGCTGAAGCTGATCCAACTTTTGATGTTGAAGGCATTGATGCTGCACATAAACTGACGATTTTGGCCTCATGTGCTTTTGGTATTCCATTGCAATTTAATAAGGTCTATACCGAAGGTATCAGCAAAATCACCGCCCAAGATGTGAAATATGCAGAAGAACTTGGTTTCCGTATCAAGCACTTAGGTATCGCACGTCGCGCAGATAAAGGCATTGAATTACGTGTTCACCCAACGCTCATCCCTGCAGAAGAATTGATTGCTAACGTGAATGGCGTGAAGAATGCAGTCTTGGTACAGGCCAATGCAGTTGGCCCTACTTTGTATTACGGTGCTGGCGCAGGTGCAGGCCCAACCGCTTCTGCCGTGGTTGCTGACGTAATTGATATCGTGCGTGATATTTCGTATACCGAAGATGGCGCAGGAACGATTCCTCAGCTTGCCTTTGAAGCGTTGACTAATGTGCCAATCTTAAGCCGTGAAGAAATGACCACAGGTTATTACATCCGCTTAAATGCTGAAGACCAGACTGGCGTATTGGCTGATGTCACTACGATTCTTAGCCGTGCTGGCATTAGTATTGATGCCATCATGCAGCAATCACGCTTAAAAGACTTGATTCCTATCGTGATTTTAACGGATCCGATCGTTGAATCAAAAATGGATGAAGCGCTTGCGCAAATTCAAGCATTACCTGCAATTCGTGGCGAAATCGTAAGAATTCGTTTAGAATCGCTCGATAGTTAATCAGGTTGAGGGAAAATGACTTCCCTCACCCCGCTCTACCTCATATTGGAACACCATCATGTCGAATGCCAATCGTTATACTGGTCTTGTAGATCGTTATCGTGACCGTTTACCTGTGTCTGCAACTACACGTGCAATTTCTTTAGGTGAAGGTAATACTCCACTGATTAAACTTGAGAACATTCCACGTCTTATTGGCAAAAACGTCGAAATCTATGTGAAATACGAAGGTCTGAACCCAACAGGTTCATTTAAAGACCGCGGTATGACCATGGCGGTGACCAAAGCTGTTGAAGAAGGCTCTAAAGCAATTATCTGTGCCTCTACAGGTAATACTTCGGCAGCCGCAGCGGCTTATGCAGCACGTGCAGGCATTAAAGCATTCGTCTTGATCCCAGAAGGCAAAATTGCCATGGGTAAAATGGCGCAAGCGATGATGTATGGTGCGATTACCATGCAAATCCGCGGTAACTTCGATGATGGTATGCGTTTAGTCAAAGAAGTTGCAGATCAAGCACCAGTAACGATTGTAAACTCAATCAACCCTTACCGTTTGCAAGGTCAAAAAACCATTGCTTATGAAATCGTAGAAGCATTGGGCCGTGCTCCTGATTATCACTGCTTACCTGTCGGTAATGCCGGTAACATCACCGCACACTGGATGGGTTATACCGAAGCAGTTGCCAACCAACCTGCAGATCAGTTTGAGCAAGTGATTTATGATGCTGCAACAGATCAATTCACAGGCCCTAAACCTGAAGGTCTACCAACTATGGTGGGTTATCAAGCATCTGGTGCTGCGCCATTCTTACGTGGTGCGCCAGTAGAGAACCCAGAAACAGTTGCAACAGCGATTCGTATCGGTAATCCACAAAGTTGGAACCATGCTAAAGCAGTGGTACGTGATTCTAAAGGTTGGTTCGATGAACTAACTGATGTTGAGATTTTAGAAGCGCAACGTTTGCTTTCAATGTATGAAGGTGTGTTTGTTGAACCTGCTTCAGCAGCATCTATTGGTGGTGCGATCCGTGACCTGAAAGCCGGTAAAATTGCTGAAGGCTCTGTGATTGTATGTACGGTTACAGGCAATGGCTTAAAAGATCCTGACACTGCAATCAAACAATGTGCTGATGCCGTAATGTTGTCAATTGATGCGACTATGGATCAAGTGAAAGATTCGATTCTTTCAAATATGTAAGCAGAGATACTGAAATAAAAAAACCAGTTGCCTGCAACTGGTTTTTTATTGTGCTAAAGAAAAGAGACTTTCTTTTTGTAGATATAAAAAAACTCTTCATAAAGAAGAGCATTTTTATATTTCGAATGATTAAACGCGTTTTGGCAAAGTGCTTAACCAGCTTAATAAATTGGTGGCATCGCTATTACGTGCTTGCGAACTTGGTGCACCTAATAGCACGACAACCGCTGGGCGTGAATTCACAGTCGTATGCATCACCACACAACGGCCTGCTTCATTGATATAACCTGTTTTCGACAAGTTAATATTCCAGCCGCCATTACGCACCAGTGCGTTGGTATTGTTCGATTTAAGAACACGGTAACCTAAATTGAAATCATAGGTTGGCGTCGTTGAAAATTGACGAATCAACCCATATTGCGACGCTGTACTGACCAGAATACCCAAATCACGTGCTGATGAGACATTATGCGGATCTAAACCAGTAGATTCAGCATAACGTGTAGATGTCATACCCAATTGCCTCGCTTTTGCATTCATCGCAGCAATAAAGGCAGATCGGCCACCTGGGTAAGTGCGCGCTAAAGCTGCGGCAGCAGGATTCTCAGATTTCATCAAAGCAAACAAAAGTGCTTCTGCACGATTCATTCGATCGCCAGCACGTAAGGTTGAACTTGAGTTCTTGCCACCTGCACCTGCGAAATCAATCGATTCCAGCGTAATTTCTTCTGACATGTTTAAACGTGCATCAGCAGTCACTACAGCAGTCATCAATTTGGTAATCGAAGCAATCGGGACAGACATATTACTGTTTTTACTGTACAGCACCTCGCCTGTCTGTGCATCCATCACCAAAGCAGCACGTGCATTGACTGAAGGCTGACTGCTATACCCGAAGGTATCGCGAATCTGTGTCGACGATTGTGGCGCCGTTGAAGATGTAATTGGTGCTGAACTGCCATTACGCAATGTTGTGGTAACAGAAGTTGAACCTTGTGGACTAATTTCTAGCGGATCATCATCTTCCATGAACTGACTTGCATCACTTGCAGACCAATTCATTGAAGCTGAACCGCTCACACGCGAAGAAGCTGGATTGTTATTCACAACCAGTTCAGCGAAACTTGTTGAGCTCCACGCCAACAAGATAGACATGCTTAAAACATGCATGATAGATTTTTTAGAATTTTTCACGACACAATACTCAACTCAGGACGCTGCACATTTGCGCTTAATACCATTATGCCTTACATTTGAACAAATCAGGTAAAGCTTTTATAGACACAATTGTGTACAACTATTCGCTAAAAACGAAGAATAGGATTGCTAATTTTGTCGTTTCATTGCAAGCTAATTTTGCTTTATGTAACAAAAAACCAGTTTTTTTGAAAAAAGGAGGTCTTCTTGATCACTGTTCTCGTTGTTGATGATCATGAACTCGTGCGCACAGGGATTTGTCGTATGTTGGAAGACCACCCCGATGTAGAAGTCATTGGACAAGCTGAATCGGGTGAAGAAGCGATTGCTTTGGTCCGACAAAAACACCCACAAGTGGTGTTATTAGATGTGAATATGCCAGGCATTGGCGGCGTAGAAACCACTCGCCGCTTATTACAAAGTGTGCCTGAAACTAAGGTGATTGCAGTGAGCGGCCTTGCTGAAGAACCTTATCCATCACTGTTATTAAAAGCAGGCGCCAAAGGTTATATTACTAAAGGTGCACCGATTGCAGAAATGGTTCGTGCCATTAACAAAGTCATGCAAGGCGGAAAATACTTTAGCGCAGATATTGCCGAGCAACTGGCCAGTTCGTATCTTTCAGATACGCAGCAATCGCCGTTTGATGCCTTGTCAGAGCGAGAGATGCAAGTGGCCATGATGGTGGTCAACTGTATTAGCGCCCAAGAAATCGCAGACAAATTGTTTGTTAGCGTGAAGACGGTCAACACCTATCGTTATCGTATTTTTGAAAAGCTGGCAATTGATAGTGATGTCAAATTGACCCATCTTGCGATTCGCTATGGACTCATTAAACCTTAAAATAACAGTAAGCGCCTATGTTAGGGAAAATTGCGTCGTCTGTTTCACAGACGGTCTATCGGCTTGGGGTGTGGTATAGCGGCTATCGACTAATCATCTCGATTAGTCTGCTATTAATTTATTTACTGACTGCTGAGCAACTTTCAAGTAACTATATTTACCCCTTTCTGTATTTTTATACACTGGTGTGCTATATCACCTTTAATATTTTCCAGCTTGCTTTGCTGCAGCTTGTTCCAATACAAATCTCCAAGCAGCTGATTTTTATCTTTATTATTGATGTTATTTGTCTCAGTTTAATCACCTTCGCAGCAGGTGGTCCAAATCTGCAACTCAGCTTACTGTATGTCATTATTATTTTCTCCTCAGCAATTTTATTAAATGCACATCTTTCGCTGATCATTACTTTATTTGCAGTCATCATGGTGGTTTACCAACGCTTTTTAGGTGACTTCTTTGATGCCAATAATTTAACCCATCTTGGCAATAGCATTTTTCTGGCCTTTCTGTTTTTCGTGGTACATGCCATTGGTCGTATTGCGGTGCAGCGTTTTAAGATTCTAGAAACCTTAACCTTTCATCAATCCATTGAAATTCATCAACTACAAAATATTAACCGTTATATTCTCGAACAAATTGAGGATGGCTATTTGGTACTGGATGAAAGTAATCATATTGTTTTAACCAATCCAGCTGCCAATACTTTGTTAGGCATTCATTTGGCTGTTTCTTTGGAAAAAACGCCACTGATTAAGTTACAGCCAGATCTATTTGAACTGATTCAATTCAGTAATCTTGAAGATGGCGAAGAATTCAGTTTTGAATCTCAACAAAGCCCTTACACGATCAATGTTCGGGTCAAACATTTGATTGTGCCAGAACAAGCGTTGGTCTTATTGATTTTAAAAGATGCCCAGAAGCTAACCCAACAAGTTCAGCAACTGAAGCTCGCAGCGTTGGGACAGCTTTCAGCCAGCATTGCCCATGAAATTCGCAACCCCTTAGCTGCGATTGTACAAGCCAATGAGTTAATAAAAAACAGCGATGCACATCAATTGAATATGTTGTCACGCATGATCAACAAACAAGCCAAACGCATTGACAGCATCGTTGAAGATACTTTAGCTATGGCAAGAAATAAGCCAACAGACCCACAAATCATTGAACTAAATCCTTTCTTTGAAAGCCTTCTGAATGAAGACCTTTCCGATGCGAAACAACGTATTCAGCTGAATCAGACCGAACAGCTCAATATCCTGTTTGATGAAAAACAACTCCGCCAAGTGCTGATTAACTTAATTAGAAATGCACTGCGACATAATGCGACCGATGCGCCCTTTATTGAAGTGAATATACAGCTCAAAGATGGACGAACCTGCATTGATGTTATCGATTTTGGGACGGGTGTCTCAAAACGAGATATTTCTCAGCTGTTCAAACCATTTTTTAGTACCGAAATTAAAGGAACTGGTTTAGGATTGTATCTGTCTCATACCTTTTGTGAGGCAAATCATGCAAAGCTCACCTATATAGAGCGACAACAAGGAGCATGCTTCAGGATTGAATGCTCAAAAATTCATTGATTAGATTAGGTTTCTCGGGGAAATGGCAACAAAACAACCACTCGTCTTATTGGTAGACGACGAAGAAGATTTATGTCTTTTAATGCAGATGACGCTGGCGCGTATGGGCATCAAGACACATCTCGCCTATCGGGTCGAACAGGCAAAAAAGTTCTTTACTGAGTTCCAGTACGATGCTTGCTTAACGGATTTAAATCTTCCAGATGGTAATGGTTTGGATCTGGTTAAACATGTAACACAGAACTATCCCAATACACCGATTGCGGTACTGACCGCCTATGGCAATATGGATATTGCCATAGCAGCCTTAAAGGCAGGCGCATTTGACTTTGTCAGTAAGCCTGTCAACCAGATGCATCTGGATCAATTGATTCAGAAAGCATTGAACCGTCCACAGCCTGAACAAGAGGCTGCCGAAACAGCCTTAGAGAATAAGCTGTTAATTGGACGTTCTGCACCGATCCAACAGCTCCGCATCGCGTTAAAGAAAATTGCCCGCTCCCAAGCTCCCGTCTTTATTACGGGTGAATCAGGAACAGGTAAAGAAGTCGTTGCGAATCTGGTACATCGCTTGAGTAACCGTAGTGAAGGCCCATTTATTGCCATCAACTGTGGTGCGATTCCAACTGAATTGATGGAAAGTGAGTTGTTCGGACACAAAAAAGGCAGCTTTACCGGCGCAACTCAGGACAAGCAAGGCTTAATTCTGTCTGCACACGGTGGCAGTTTGTTTTTGGATGAAATTGCCGAACTGCCTTTAAATATGCAGGTCAAATTGCTACGGGCAGTACAGGAAAAGAAAATTCGTCCAGTGGGTTCAGATCAAGAAATTGATGTAGATTTCCGTGTGATTAGTGCCAGTCACCAAGACTTGGAACTATTGGTCCAGCAGGGACGATTCCGTCAAGATTTGTTCTTCCGCATTCATGTGATGGATATCGTACTACCACCTTTACGTGAGCGTGGTCAGGATATTTTGTTATTGGCCAATCACTTTATTCAAAAGATTAGCCAAGAGTGGGATCTACCAGCGAAATCCCTATCTTCACGTGCAGAGCAATTCTTATTGCAGCAATATTTCCCAGGTAATGTGCGGGAATTACGCAATATTATTGAGCGGGCAATTACCCTAAGTGATGATAACAATATCGATTTAGCACATTTGCAGACCGCTCCGTTGCGTAGTTCTCTGGCAAATCCAACGCCTTCTTTTTCAAATACTGCATCAGAAGAAGTCGAACCCGTACAACACTCGGCAAGTCCAAGCATGAGTTCAAAGAAACTTCCACCTGAAGGTTTAGAGCGTTATTTAGAGAATATCGAAAAAGAGATTCTTCTAAATGCGCTGAATCTCACCCATTGGAATCGAACTTTAGCCGCGAAGAAATTAGGCATGACCTTCCGCTCTTTGCGCTATCGTTTGAAGAAATTTGGTTTAGATACCGAAGACGATGAATAATGCTTAAAAATAAAGCCTCTCAATCGAGGGGCTTTATTTTTTAATAACGACTTTTTAACACCAGATCGGTGACATGCTCCAAGTAAGTGTCTTCTTTCATCTCTGCCGTTAAAGGTGAAATTTGATTGGGTTGAATCCCCTGACCTTCAATCATATTGCCATTGGGGGTGTAGTAATGCGAAACTGTCATTTGTAGTGCGGCACCACTCGGTAAAGGGAACAACTTCTGTACCACACCTTTACCATAACTGGTTTCGCCCACCACCCAAGCACGTTTGTGCTCTTTCATTGCTGCGGTAAAAACCTCAGCTGCAGAAGCAGAACGTCGATTGATCAAAATCCCTAATTTCATATTTTGAAATTCATTCGACGGCAGTGCCTGAAATTGTTGATCGCCTTCTGAACGACTTTTGGTGGTGACAATAATGCCTTGATTTAAAAATAAATCAGCTGCTTCAACCGAAGCCGAGAGTAAGCCACCTGGGTTATTGCGCAGATCAAACACCACAGCTTTTAGCTTAGTAGAACTATATTCTTCAATTAAACGTTTAATTTCATTGGCGGTATCTTGTTGAAAAACACGTATTTTCAGCACCAGCACCTGATTATGTAACAGAACAGGTTCAATATCGGTTTCGACTTTTTTATTGCGAACCAAAATCACGGTACTGCTATTATTTTCTGGCTGGATCTGTACGGTACTGCCAATTGAACCGTAGAGTAAACCTTGCACTTGATCTTGGTTCAGACTTTTCAGTTCCTGATTATCAACTTTGAGAATCACCTGTCCATTGCGTAAACCCAACTTACTTGAGTCCGAACCTGTCTTTAAATCTTGAATCTGCCAAGACTTGGCATGCGCATCATAATTTAAATTGAAATCGACAGAAGCAAGATCTCCTTCTGTATATTGAATCAGCTGGCGATATTCTTCTGCCGATAAATAACGGGAATAACGGTCTAAGCCACTGACCAAGCCTTTAATCGATTGTTGAAACAGCGCATCATCCGATTTTTTATCGACATAGTTATCTTTGACAATGCCATAGATCTGTACAAATTGCTGAATCGATTCGATTGGGACTTCTGCACTCTGGCTTGGAGCATCCTCAGTCCATCCTGAATTATGCGTCACAGGCGCAGCAGAGAGATTCACTCCCCAACACATCAACAAACTTGCACAGATCGCTCGGTAAATGTTGTTGTGTTGGGTCATTGCTTCACCTTATTTTAAAGTAATTAGATTCTTGCCTTGCATGTCAGCAGGTACCGGAAGGTTCATTAAATGCAGGAGTGTTGGTGCAACATCTGCCAATACCCCACCGTCAGCAATTGTGGCTTGTGTTGGGCCAACATAAATAAATGGCACCAATTCAGTGGTATGTTGGGTATGTACCTGACCGCTGTCATAGTCTTGCATTTGCTCTACATTACCATGATCCGCTGTAATTAACATATGACCTTTGTTTGCCATGACCGCATCATAGACACGACCCAGACAAATATCGACCGTTTCAACGGCTTTTACCGCAGCATCAAACACACCGGTATGGCCGACCATGTCACCATTGGCATAGTTCACCACCAATAAGTCAAACTCACCTGAATTGATGGCATTCACCAACTCATCCGTGACTTCATAGGCACTCATTTCTGGTTTTAAATCATAGGTAGCAACATTCGGCGATGGGATCAGAATACGTTTTTCGCCTTCATATTCATCTTCACGACCACCACTAAAGAAGAAAGTCACGTGCGCATACTTCTCAGTTTCAGCAATACGCAATTGGGTCTTACCCAAACTTGACAGATATTCACCAATCGAGTTTTTCAATCCTTCTGGCATATAGGCAACAGGCGCATCAATACTGGCTTGATAACGGGTCAACATGACAAACTTAGATAAGTTTGGAACGACTTTGCGCGTGAATCCGGTAAAATCTTTTTCAACAAAGGCACGGGTAATTTCACGCGCACGGTCGGCACGGAAGTTCATGAAGACAATACTGTCGCCATCTTGTACTTTGGCAATTTCACCAATACGCGTTGCTTTGACAAACTCATCATTTTCTCCTGCAGCATAGGCAAGTTCTAAACCTTCAACGGCTGAGTTCGCAACACGTAGCGCTTCCCCTTCGGTCATCAGACGATAGGCTTGCTCAACGCGATCCCAACGATTGTCACGATCCATGGCAAAGTAACGCCCAATCATCGACACAATACGACCTTGATTTGGATATTGTGCGAATAAAGCATCCAGTTTTTCTAAAGAAGGTTGAGCACTACGGGGCGGAGTATCACGACCATCGAGGAAGGCATGTAAATACACGGTTGCACCACGTTTTAGCGCTAGCTCACACATTGCCACAATATGGTCTTCATGCGAGTGCACGCCACCTTCTGACAATAAGCCCATCACATGCACAGCGCCGTTTACTGCTTTGGCTTTTTCCACCGCATCGACTAGCACTTCATGCTCAAAAAAAGCACCCGTACGGATATCTTTGGTAATACGGGTAAAATCCTGATACAGCACGCGACCCGCACCAAGATTCATATGACCCACTTCAGAGTTGCCCATTTGACCATCAGGTAGGCCCACATCTTCGCCTGAACCAGAGATTAAACTATTTGGATGCTTGGCCTTCATCGCAGTGAGGTTTGGCGTTTTTGCCGCTAAAAAAGCATTGTCTTCAACTGCTTCACGATGCCCCACTCCATCCATAATTACCAGAACGTGAGGAATTTTGCCAACGTTTGCATCCGTCATAATGGACTCTCTGTTTGTCATTTGATCGGTCTATTTTACCGAAATTTAATCGAATTCTCTATGACCTAGCTGATGGCTTTCATCAATCCTGAGCATAGAGCCGCTCCATCAAGATTAGCGTGCTCGATAGAGCAAATAGCTACCAATCATAAAGATCAGCACCACAGGTAATAGTACAAACCATGCAGGTGAAGGTGCATACACTAAGCTTGCATAGCCCAAGAAATCTTGCAGATAGAAGAAACCTAAGCCTGTAAACAATGCGATGACCAAACGGAAGCCCATCGACTGTTGGCGGAGCGGACCAAAAATAAAGGAACAGGCAATCAACACCAAGGTAATTAAAGAAAATGGTGCTGTGACTTTTTGCCAGAAGGCTAACTCATAAGTCTTTGGTACCTGACTATATTCTTCCATATAACGCATAAAGCTAATCAATTGACTCGGTGATAGATCCTCAGGATCCAGCGTCACCATATGCACATATTTTGGCTGTAAGGCGAGGCCCAACGATTGCTGTGCATGATCGGTCTTAATGGCATTGCCTTGCGCCAATAAATCAACTTGATGCGATTGTGAGAGTTGCCACTCACCATCTTTGACGAATTGCCCTTTCTCAGCCGTCACAAAGGACTGCAAGCGATAGTCTTGATCAAAATCAATGGTTTGGATGTTACGTAACTGACCTTGTGAATTGGCGTAATCAATATAGATAAAGCGCTGCCCTTCACGCGACCAATAACCTTTGACTTCACCTAAAGATGCGACACTGCGTTGCTTTTTGATACTTTGCGCTTGCTCATTGGTATATGGAATCACCCATTCACTCAATACAAAGGACAATACAATCAGCAATAATGCTGAACGCATCACCCAACCGACAATCCGCCACAGACTGATGCCAACTGAACGCATGACAATCAGCTCACTATTTGAAGCCAATGCGCCCAATCCGAGTACTGAACCAATCAAAGCAGCGACAGGTAAAATTTCATATAAATAACGCGGTGCACCCCACATCACAAAAAGAAACGCTTGCCACGCATTATAGTTTGGCTTGAGTGAACCCAACTCACCCAAATAGGTGAATAGAACTTGCAGGAAAGATAACACCAGCGTTGTTCCGAGCATGGCCAGAACCGTGGTTTTTGTCACATGTTTGGCGACTATTCGACGTGCTAACATCACAACCCCACTCGCTGAATACTTTTCTTAATTTTTGGTGCCAATTTTTGTTTACGTGCAAAAATTGCAGCAGCAATGGCATAGACCAACAACACGGCGGGATAAGCCCAAAGATCCAATTCGTCTTTACTGATTCGGGTTTTAATGGCAATCATTAATACAATTAAGCTGGCAAAGATAAAAATCGCAGGAATCAGGCGGTAATAACGCCCCTGACGGGGACTCACCTCTGACAGCGCGACTGCAAGCATCAAACCGACAATAATAATAAAGGGACCAAAGATCCGCCATCCCAACTCACTACGAACCACGGAATCATCGCGTTTCTGCCATAGTTTGGACATCGACAAGGCCGCCACATCATCACTTTCAAATTTCACATCTTTATCATTTTCCAAGCGCAATCGATAAGATTGAAATTCCGCTTGGGTATAGCGCGGCTGATTCGGATAAATCTCGTAACGGCGTCCGAGTACCAAGTCCACCACATTGGCCGTATCATTGGCAACTTCAACGCGGGTGGCTTCTTTGGCCAGAATCATGACATCAGGTTTATCATCCTCAGTCGCTTTTTGATAGAAGAAAATATCTTTTAAATTCTTTCGGTCTTCGGACAGTGAACCCGCATAAATGGTATACGGCCCCGAAGAAATAAACTCCTTCGGACGAACCAAATCAAAGCCAGTACGAACTGCCTGCGTGCTGGTCAGTTTTTCAAATTCACGTAAACCCCACGGCCCCATCCACACCATTAAACCAGTTTGAACCACCAAATAGATCACCGTCATCGGTAACAACAGACGTGCCAATTGGTTACGACTTACACCACTGCCATTTAACACCGCCATTTCATGGTCAACATAGAGACGGCCAAACACCAGCATCAAGGCAATAAAAAAACCCAATGGAAGAATCAGGGTTAGAAACTCAGGCAAACGATAACCGATAATGCTAAACAAAATCCCGGCATCTAAACGACCTTGAGCTGCAACGCCAAAATACTTGATTAGACGACCACCCATCATAATCAAGGTCAATAAACCAATGACCACGAGAGATGTCGAAACCACTTGTTTGACGAGATAACGCCGAATAATCAAAGTAATACTTCCAAAAAGACCAATTGAAGGTAACGCTAGTTTACCCGAATGTTAAAAATATAAAACCTATCGCTTGTTGCTGATTGCAACCTCATATCCGAAAGTGTTTAATGGACTTATCTTTCTTTTTCGCTCACTAGGTTCTATACAAACAATGAAATTTACACTTCAAAACGCATTCCCCGCTCAGGCGTCTAGCGAATCTTTGTGGATTTTGGTTGATTCAGAACAATTACAACAGAACTTAAATACTTATCAAATCAATCATCTAGAAGAAACACTCAATGCGACCCAATTCAAAGCTGGGTTTAATGAAAACTTAGCCCTGATTGCAAATATTGCCGTTCAAGCCAATGCACAACTACTCGGACTTGGAAAAAGTGCCGAGTTGAAAGCGACAAAATTAGCAAAACTCGCACAAAGCATTATCAAATCATCACAAAATAAATTTAAACAAATTAGTATCGATCTTTCAGCACTCCCGACCGATTTACATGCCTTATTTGTACTCAGCCTGACCCAAGCGGCTTATGGCTATGACGAATTTAAATCGAAAAAGAATGAATTTTCGCTGGACACGATTCACTTAATTGCCAATCAAACAAACTTGGATGATGCACAGTTAAACCTGCTTCAAGCCGTACAATCAGGTCAAAACTATGCCCGTGATTTGGGTAACCGTCCTGGCAATATTTGTTTCCCTGAATATTTGGCTGATCAAGCACTTGCACTCGCGGCACAATATCCAGATTTGTTAAAAGTGACCGTGCTTGATGAACAGCAAATGGCCGACTTGGGCATGTATGCTTTCCTTGCCGTCAGCAAAGGCTCAGAGCGTCCAGGTCGCATTGTCACACTGGAATACAATGCCCAAATTGAGCAGGCTCCTGTGGTCCTTGTCGGTAAAGGCGTGACCTTTGATACCGGCGGTATTTCATTAAAACCGGGCTTAGGCATGGATGAAATGAAATTTGATATGTGTGGTGCTGCCTCAGTGCTCGGTACCATGCAAGCATTGTGTGAAGCTCGACTTCCAATTCATGTGGTGGGTGCAATTGCAGCTGCTGAAAATATGCCTTCAGGACATGCCACTCGCCCGGGTGATATTGTCACCAGCATGAGCGGTCAAACCATTGAGATTTTGAATACCGATGCCGAAGGTCGTTTAGTGCTGTGTGACACCTTGACCTACATTAAACGCTTTAACCCTGCACTGGTAATTGACATTGCAACCTTAACTGGGGCTTGTGTGGTTGCCTTAGGCAAAGTGGTCAGCGGTTTATTCACACCCGACGATGAGCTGGCGCAAGAATTGCAACAAGCAGGCGAACAGTCGCTTGATCGCGTATGGCGTATGCCTGTAATGGAAGAGTATCAAGAATTACTCGACTCACCTTTTGCCGATATTGCCAATATTGGCGGTCCGTATGGTGGGGCGATTACAGCTGCCTGTTTCCTAGAGCGCTTTACCCGCGATTATCGTTGGGCCCACCTTGATGTTGCAGGAACAGCATGGTTATCGGGTACAGCCAAAGGTGCAACAGGTCGTCCAGTACCATTATTGATGCAATTTTTAGCCAATCGTGTTGCAACGAAAAACTAAAACATGGCGCAAATCAGCTTTTATCTCTTTGAAAATAGTACCGAACGGCAAGTCGAAAGTGCTTGCCGTTTATGTCGAAAAATTCTGAATCAGCATCCTCATATCTGGTGGTATTGTGCAGATTCAGATTTACAAACTGAACTGGACGAGCTGCTTTGGAAATTTGATCCCGCCAGTTTTATCCCACATGGGATCGACCAAGCGACAAGTCCGGTGTGTATTTCGGCAGAACTTCCCCCATCCCATGATTGGATCGTGTTTAATTTTAACAATCATGCACTTGAACAAACTCAAGATTTTCGCCACATTATCGAGATTATTGAAAATAATGAAGCCGCGAAACAAATCGGGCGGGAAAAATTTAAAATGTATCGTCGTTTAGGCATTGAACCTCGAACCTTTAAATTATAAATCGGCAATCAAGAACATCATTTGAGGAGTGTGTTGTGGCGTTAAATGTAGGTCAGGACTTTAAAAAACGTTGGTTAAATGCACCTGAGGCTGTCCGTCAGACCTATCAGGATGATTTAGCACGTATCTGCGATCTGCTGTTACCACAAACCGCAATTCAAACGTGGACCCAGCACGAAGAAAATGCTCAGCAGCTTTCTCAGCAGCGCATTGATCAAGCCTATGCCGACTTAAAAGCGGAATTGATTGAACAAGCACGTATTCGTAAACAACTGGCTTTAGAAAAAGCATTGGAAGAGAAACGTGCTGCCGAAGCCGCCTATGCCGCACAACTACAAGCCGATGAAGCCCGTCAGTTCCAGCAACAAACCGAGAATCTACTGGCACTCCGCGGTCATATTGATCAGGAAATTGCCCAACAGACTGAGCGTTATCAAACCAATCCAGAACAGCCAAGTGTGGATTATTCACGAGGCCAAAGTATGGTGATTGATGATCAACAGATTCTGTCTGAGCTGGAAAGTGTGCGTGTCCGACTAGAACTTGAAGCTGAAGGCTTAATTGAGCAAGCAGTAACGGTGTTTAGAGCCAAACTGCATGCCCTCGCGCAAGATGAGATTGATTACATCTTGAAAAACAGTGAATTTTCAGATGAAAAATAATAAAAAAGCCCAGTTTCAACTGGGCTTTTTTATGCTTGCTGTTTTATTTTAAAAAACCGTTTTCAGCTAAAAAAGCCATACTGATATTTGATTCGGATTTTTGCTCTGCCGCCTTGTCACCTAACAATAAACGCTCGATATAACGCGCCAGTACATCCACTTCCAAATTGACTTTACTGCCGACTTGCCACGTGCCGATATTGGTACGTTCCGCAGTATGTGGAATTAAATTCAAGCTTAAAATATTGCCACGCAAATGGTTAATGGTCAGACTAATCCCATCGACTGTGACTGAGCCTTTTTCTGCCAAATATTTGGCTAACTCAGCAGGTGCAGTCACTTCAAAATAGAGTGAACGGGCATCATGGCGTACTACAGTGATTTCACCTAAACCATCGACATGACCACTGACAATATGTCCACCAAAACGTGTAGTTGGCAACATCGCTTTTTCGACATTGACCGCTTGGCCGACTTTCCACTGACCCAACGTCGTTCGGTTTAAACTCTCCCGCGAAACATCAGCTGCGTACCAATTCTCACCCCATTCAATCACGGTCAGACAGATCCCGTTGGTGGCAATCGAATCACCCAAATGTACATCAGACATATCCAAATCAGTTTGAATACGCAAACGAACGTCACCACCTACACTTTGTAGGCTCTCAACCTTACCTAAACTTTCAATAATGCCTGTAAACATGGGAGTTTCAACCTATCTTTATGCCGTATATCGCACGGTAAAGAAGATACCTTAAAGCAAAGAACTAGAGATAACAAGGCATCTACAGTGCAAACATAGCCAAATAAAAAGGGCCATCTACTGATCGCCCTTCTTAATATTGATCTGGTCTTTATTGCATTTCAGACACTTGTTTTTCAGCAGTCGCTTTGACTTCGACTTTTTGATTCAACAAGAAATGGCTAAAGAATAGTTTATAGCCGAGTACACCTAAGCAAGCGCCCACGATCGGTGCAATAATCGGGACAATAAAATATGGAATATCACGACCGCCTGTAAATGCAACAGGCCCCCAGCCAGAGAAATAAGCCACAATTTTAGGGCCAAAATCACGTGCAGGATTCATGGCAAAGCCCGTCAATGGACCAAAAGAAGCACCAATCACGGCCACCAACAAACCCACCAAGATCGGTGCCAAAGCACCGCGTGGCAAGCCATTGCTATCATCCCCAATCGCCATAATCAACCAGAGCAACAACATGGTGATAAACATTTCCACCATAAAAGCCTGCCCAATCGAGAGTAAATGATGTGGATAGGTCGAGAAAATCCCTGCTAGTTCCAGACTTTCGACACTGCCACGTACCATGTGATGAGTCTGTTCATAATCCACAAATAAATTGCTATATAACCCGTATACCAGCAATGCACCTGTTGCTGCGCCAGCCACTTGAGCAATGATATAGAACGGGACTTTACGCTTATCAAAGCCAGCAAAAAGTGCCAATGCGATAGTCACCGCAGGATTAAGATGTGCCCCTGAAATACCTGCTGATAAATAGACCGCCAATGCAACAGCCAAACCCCAGACAATGCTGATTTCCCACAAGCCTAAACTCGCCCCTGCAAGTTTAAGTGCAGCCACCACACCAATACCAAATGATAAAAAAATTGCGGTAGCAAAAAATTCAGCTACGCATTGCCCCAATAAGGTGGGTTCCGAGCGACTCATAACAACCTCTCTTGGTCATCGCTGCAAATAGGCAAGACCCTAAATTAAGCTCGGCAAACTATAGTTATTTTTAAAACCGGTCAATATTTTTTGGTAATTTTTTGAACGATTGATAAAAATAATATCAGCTTAAAATAAGAGGATTAAGACAGTAAAAAACCTTAACAAAAACAATATAAGATATTGTTAAAAATAATGATTTAAAAATTATCACACAAAAATTTATCAAGCAAATGAGATGCTACAGCATAGCTAAAAGTGTCAAAATTTGCTGTATTTTTATTATAAAAACAAATAGTTATCCTAAAAACCGATTCCCACCATCTATTTATCCGATACAAGGCGAAAACTGGATACAAAAACGCCACCTTGTTCTGCAAAGTAGCGTTTGATTTAGCTTACCAGAGTGCCAGTTGAGTACTATTCCCTGTGGTATCGACCCCACCCAATTCGGCAAAGTGATACAGTTGCCCAAGCAGCTGCCGCAATGGTGGGCCTGATTTGGCATGGGTATCAGTAATCACAATAAATTCAAGTACACGCGCACGATCTGATTGACGCTGTTTACTCACCCGATAACGCGGAACATCTTGAGTCAATAAAGTTACTTTGCCCCGCTTTAAATTGGCAGTCAGCAAGTCTTTCGGCTCAATATTTCCATCGGTTGAATAACTGGTCAAAATATAGCGCGCATTAATAGTTCCCAATAACTTTTCATAGGCTTCTTTAGCATATTTTGACGAGTTATATGGACTCGGACGTTCTTTGCGCCATGCCCGATCAATCCCGCTCTTAAAGCCTTTGGTATCAGGTGAAGGTAAATCCACCTGATCCCATAGGGTCAGTGCATTGAGTACATGATAATTACTGCTATACGCATGTTGGTTATACGGCGGGTCTAGGTAGGCCACATCGACCTCAAAACCGCTCATTTGATTGGCGAGATGCTGTGCATCCACACACCACATTTCAGCAGCAGGACGTTTAGGATCACCAATCTCACAGAAGCGACTCGGTGTCAGCCACAATAACGACTCAATCCGCTCTAAAGCCGTTTGGGTACGCCCACCCCATCCTTGATGAAAGCTTTTAAATACGCCACTGGTATTGCTGACAAAGCTTGCGGAATACAGCAGTGGCGCCAATAACGCACTCATTTCCACATCATTGATGGCGCCTTGTGCTTGCCATGTTGCTATCTGCTGACGGATTGCATCAATACGCATGCCGTTGCGGCGTTTGAAGAATAAACGGTCACGGGCAGGATCATAAACATCATCATTACGCGGACATAGGTTGTGCGTAACCCAGCCTTTCACTTCAGGCAAACGGTTCAGGTAATCAATGGCCTTTTGATAGCCACCCAATTCTTTAAAAGCAGGTGCATCGACACAAGCCAAAATGGCGTGGTTGAGTGCATGGCTATACGGTTCCCAGTCATTGGCAATCACACGATAACCATTCTGACGTGCCAAACGCGAGACGACACCACTCCCAGCAAAGAAATCCGCGAAAATCGGTGGATTCTTTTTTTTGCTGTTCAGTGTGCCTGTAATCTCAAGTGCTTCTAAAATCAGATGAAGCAGTCGACGCTTATTGCCCAGATAAGGCACTAACTGATGAAAAAGATATTCATCAGTCGTACGTGCGGCATGACGACGTTTGTGATAAACCGATGGTTCTGGATTCATATCATCTCTTGGATAGGGAGCAATCTTAGGCGAATGTCTTGCCCAAGTTGGGTTACATCGACCAACTCGAAACGCAGTTGCTCTGCCATTTGGCTAAATTCAGCATTGAACATCGCACGGGCAGATTGGCCGAGTAAAGTAGGTGCAACATAACTAATCATTTCATCAACCAGACCTTGTTGTAAAAAGGCGGTCGATAAGGTTGCACCAGCCTCAACCAATACATCATAAATTTGGTACTGTTGAGTTAGGGTCTGCAATAATTGATTTAAAGCTTGCGGTGGCAATTGTATCACGCCTATATCTGCAAGTTCTTGACGAAATGGTGTCATCACCATGACAGTTTCGGGATTTTGTAAAATCTTGGCGCTCAACGGCAGTCGTCCTTGGCGGTCCAGCACAATACGCTTAGGTTGAACCACCGTGCTCAGTTCAATTCCATCTAATGCACGTACGTTCAATTCACAATCATCGGCTAAAACCGTTTGAATTCCCGTAATGACTGCGCCTGAGATGGCACGCCAGTGCTGCACATCTTGGCGTGCTGCTGTGCCGGTAATCCATTTTGACTCACCTGATGCCATCGCGGTACGACCATCCAAGCTAGAGGCAATTTTTAAACGCACATAAGGCAGACCCGTTGACATGGCTTTTAAAAAGCCCATGTTGAGCGTTTTTGCTGTTTCAGCACAAACACTCGTTTCAACCTCTATACCTGCAGCTTGTAAAATCTGGACGCCTTTACCTGCCACCAAAGGATTTGGATCTGAACAAGCCACCACCACTTTCTTCACTTGAGCTTTGACCAACGCCTCGGCACAAGGGGGTGTTCGACCATAATGCGCACATGGTTCCAAGGTTACATACGCAGTTGCACCCTGAGCATTGTCTCCCGCTTGACGTAAAGCAAAGACTTCGGCATGCGGTTGGCCTGCTTTAGGGTGGTAGCCCTCGCCAATCAATTGTCCATCTTTGACGAGGACACAACCGACATTCGGATTCGGCTTGGTCGAATACTGCCCTCGTCGAGCCAAGGCTATCGCCTGTTGCATCCAGTACTGTTGTTCAGATAAGTGATCTTGGGTAAGTTCAGACATGGTTTCTCTAATTTAAGCTTCGTTTTCACGTTGTTG
This sequence comes from Acinetobacter sp. ESBL14, assembly GCF_036668815.1. NCBI lineage: Bacteria > Pseudomonadati > Pseudomonadota > Gammaproteobacteria > Moraxellales > Moraxellaceae > Acinetobacter > Acinetobacter sp. ESBL14. The sequence continues at coordinate 48,979 of NZ_JAZEVS010000005.1, read as the reverse complement.
CATTTGTTCAATCTGGTGACGAAATGCTTCTACGTCTTGGAAATCTTGATAGACCGAGGCAAACCGAACATAGGCAACATGATCCAAGGCAAATAAAGCCTGCATCACGATTTCACCAATGGTTCTGGACTTGACATCACGTTCGCCCAATCGGCGAATCTGCGATTGAATATCACTGAGTACAGTTTCAATTTGTTCTTGCGTAACTGGGCGTTTTTGCAAGGCATGCATCAGAGAACGGCGCAATTTTGCCTCATCAAACGGCTCATTTTTACCGTCAGATTTAATCACTCGTGGCATCACCACATCATAACTTTCAAAGGTGGTAAAACGCTCTCCACAAATGACACACTCACGACGACGACGAATCTGACAGCCTTCGGCAGCCAAACGCGAGTCTATGACTTTACTATCAGCGGCGTTACAAAATGGACAATGCATAGTGGCGTGATTATTTACTCTCTTTGCTTAAGTGTAGCAAAGTTTCTGCAATTGCAGAACCAGTCGTCTAAAGCCATAAAAAAACAGCCCGATGGGGCTGTTTTCTAAATCGCATGTTGTGCCAATTATTCGATACGTTCGCCATGTTGACTTAAGTCAAGACCCATACGCTCATCATCAGCGCTAACACGGATACCAATCACCAAATCAATCACTTTCAGGATAATGAAGGTCACAATTGCGCTATACACGATTGTTGCTAGTACACCTTCAATTTGTACCCACAATTGTCCAGCAAAAGTCGGATCTAACGTAACATTCGCTGCTTTGATGATTTCATCGCTATAGAAGATCCCTGTTAGAATCGCACCAACAATACCACCGACTGCGTGTAAACCAAATGCATCCAAGGCATCATCCGCTTTAAGCAGGCGTTTCAGTGCAGTAATCCCCCAGAAACAGACCACACCACCGATCAGGCCCATGATTAAGGCACCGCCGACACCAACGAAACCAGCTGCTGGTGTGATTACAACCAAACCAGCGACTGCACCTGAAGCACCACCAAGTACCGATGCCTTACCACGAATTAGACGTTCTACAATCAACCAAGAGAATGCAGCAGCGGCAGCAGCAACTTGAGTCACTAAGATGGCCATACTTGCACGTGCACCCGCACCTAAAGCACTACCACCGTTAAAGCCGAACCAACCCACCCAAATCAAGCTCGCACCGATCACAGTTAAAGTCAGGTTATGCGGTGCCATCGATTCACGACCAAGACCAGTACGTTTGCCTAACATATAAGCGGCAACCAAACCTGCAACACCTGCGTTGATATGCACAACGGTACCACCAGCAAAGTCTAATGCGCCCTTTTTGAATAACCAACCATCAGCCGCCCAAACCCAGTGAGTAATTGGTGCATACACCAAGATCACCCAAACTGCGATAAATGCCATGAACGCTGAATATTTCATACGATCAGCAATCGAACCACTAATGATCGCAACAGTAATGATGGCAAAGGTCATTTGGAAAACAACAAATAAACTTTCAGGAATTGTGCCGCTCAAGGCATCAAATGCAACCCCATTCAGCAGCGCTTTGCTCAAGTCGCCGACATAAGCGCCTGTACCAGAGAAAGCCAATGAGTAACCGACAATCACCCAAATTAAACTAACCAAGATGGCCGCAGAAAGGCTGAACATCATGGTGCTGAGGACGTTTTTCTTACGAACCATACCCCCATAGAACAGTGCTAAACCAGGAATAGTCATCAACAGAACCAGTGCTGTTGAAACAAGAACCCAAGCTGTATCGCCGGTATCGACTGTCGCAGTAGCGGCTGGAGCAGCCTCTTCAGCAGCAGGTGCTTCAACGGCAACAACTTCCGTTGTCGCAGCACCTGTATCTGCAACTACAGCTACAGTTTGTTCAGTTGCCGGGGTTGATGCAGCATCTTCTGCCCAAACCACCGCTGAACCACCTAAGAGTGCGCCAGATAGACTGAGCGCCATAAGCATTTTTTTCATTCGTGTCCCCCAACCTTATTTTGTGAGCTATATCTCTTATTTCTAACTCAGCAAAGTTTGTGCCAATTTAGACAGCATCTGGCCCAGTTTCACCCGTACGAATACGGATCACTTGCTCTAAATTCGTGACAAAGATTTTTCCATCACCAATTTTGCCTGTGCTTGCGACACGAGTAATCGATTCAATGACGGCATCAACCATTTCATCACTAATTGCAATCTCAATCTTCACTTTCGGTAAGAAATCAACCACATACTCTGCACCACGATACAGTTCTGTATGCCCTTTTTGACGTCCGAAACCTTTGACTTCGGTTACGGTAATCCCTTGAACACCAATTTCAGAGAGTGCTTCACGCACATCATCCAATTTGAATGGTTTTACAATTGCAGTTACAAGCTTCATGTTTGTTTTCCTTCGGCTTATTTTCACCAGTAAGGTTTTATGTTCAATTTTCATGCCAATATTTAAAGGTTGGGGGTTTTTAAATATTGAGCACAAGCTTTCTTTATAACCTATTTAGCCTGCAAGATGTAGATAGTGCATCGAAAATATGTTTCATTTCGCGATATTGAATGAAATCAGAGAGTCACTCATCCTTCTGTCCCGAACTGTGCTAGAGGATTGCCTGCAGCAGTGATACACTGGGCAGCAAATATACATAACCTATTGAGCACTTTATGATTGAGACTCTTTTACAGGCAATTTTGCAGCAAGTTGATCAACCTAAAAAAGATTTAGAAAAAAACTTACGTGCCTTATTGAATGAAAGTATCGAAAAACTAGACCTTGTCTCTAAACAAGAACTCGACCGTCAAAGAACTGCACTCAACACAGCCAATCAGCGCCTCTCTGAACTGCAACAGCAAATGAAAATTTTAGAAGAAATCGTTCAGAACAAAAAATAAGCACCAATTCGGTGCAATCAGCACCGAAAAATGATTAAAAATAAAGCACCACAATGGAACAATAATAAGATGTCTTTTGCCAAGATTTATACACGAGGCTTATTGGGGCTACATGCCCCGCAAATCGAAGTTGAAGTCCACATCAGTTCAGGTTTGCCTTCACTCACAATTGTCGGTTTACCCGAAGCGGCAGTCCGCGAAAGTAAAGATCGTGTCCGTTCAGCCATCATTAATAGCGGTTTTCAGTTTCCAACCAAGCGCTTAACCATTAATTTAGCGCCTGCGGATTTACCTAAAGATGGTTCCAGACTCGACTTACCGATTGCACTCGGTATTCTGATTGCATCAGGTCAATTAGCCGAAAATAGCACCGAAGGTTTTGAATTTATTGGTGAACTGGCACTGGATGGACACTTGCGTCCCATTTCAGGAGCCTTAACCATTGCGATGGCCTGCCAACAGGCACAACATCACTTATTACTGCCAACTGCAAATTTGGATGAAGCCAATCAACTGCCAGAATTTGAAGTCTATGCTGCCGATCATCTACAAGCAGTTTGTGCACATTTTTCGGGCAATTCCCAGATTCAAGCTGCACCACAAAGAACAACTGCAGCCGCCTCCTCTTATCAATTTGATCTTGCCGATGTAAAAGGACAGCTCCGCCCGCGGCGTGCTTTGGAAATTGCTGCCGCAGGCGGACACTCTTTATTATTTAAAGGGCCACCGGGGACTGGAAAGACCCTGTTAGCTTCACGACTGCCCTCTATTTTGCCTCCGCTCAATGCACGTGAGAATCTTGAAGTCGCCAGTATCTACTCAGTTGCCAACGCACCGCATACTTTTGGACAGCGACCTTTCCGCGCCCCGCACCATACTGCCTCCGCAATCGCTTTGGTGGGTGGTGGTTCTCAACCCAAACCTGGCGAAATCACCTTAGCGCATTTAGGGGTGCTATTTTTGGATGAATTACCCGAATTTGATCGCAAGGTGCTTGAGGTACTGCGCCAACCACTGGAATCCAAAGAAATCGTGATTTCACGTGCGGCACGACAGATGACTTTTCCTGCAAATTTTCAATTTATTGCAGCGATGAATCCCTGCCCATGTGGTTATGCCTTTAATCAGGATAGCCGTTGCCAATGTTCGCCAGACAGCATTCAACGTTATCAAAACCGAATTTCCGGACCTTTATTAGACCGTATTGATTTGCACATTGATGTACCACCCTTACAGGCACAAGAATTACAGGATCGAAGCCCAACCGAAAACTCCGACACGGTTCGACAACGTGTCATCCATGCATATGAAAAACAGATCCAAAGACAAGATTGTTTAAATCAGGCGCTCTCTCCCAAATTATTGGAACAGCATGCCTTATTAGATGACAGCTCGACCAAAATTATTGAAATGGCACAACAGCGGCTCAACCTTTCTGCTCGTGCCTATCATCGGGTATTAAGAGTGGCTCGAACCATTGCAGATTTAGCTGAAAGTGAACTCATCAGTAGCAGTCATATCACTGAAGCCTTGTCCTATCGCAGTCAGCAAAGCTAAAAAGCGACCTTGAGGTCGCTTTTTTATGGCTCAAGCCCAGTTAGAAAGCATAACCTAAAGCTAACACCACTTTATTCTTTTGTTTGGTTTCATCACGAGTATAGCCGCCAAAAATATAATCCAGACTCCACGTTGCGCCAGTATTGCCCAATGGGTGCGATAAACCTAGCGTTGCATGACGGAAGGCAAAATCGGTTTTGGTCACATCGCCAGCTTTGGCTTGGTAAGCCAGATATTCATCGTCGTCGCCATAATAATAGGCTGCAACTTGCGCTTTAGCAGTAAAGCCCCCTGCCAGTTTTGGCGCATAGGTCGCCAAGAAATAGGTATCGCCCTTATTTCCGAAGGTGACGTTATTTAATAAAGTCTGTGCGGTAATACTAAAATCTTTATAGCTCAAACCCAAGATAGTTTCATAACCTGTCGATTCCCAACCTGGATAATAGTAATAAATCGTTCCCCCAATTTGATAGCCAAGATCTTCGGTAATTTTGCCTTTATAGCCCGCATAAAAATCGTTTTCGAAGGATTTTTTCTCTTCCTTCACATCAGTGGGCGAAGTATTAAAATCAGCATAGGCGGCGGTTAAAGTTGAAAACCAATAACCCAAATAAAATCCACTGTCATGACTATAATCCAGTCCACCTTGAACTGCGGGTGTATCACTTTCTGGTGAGTTGGTCATCCCACGTAAATTGTAGCTTGATACCACATTGACATTCCCCGTCACAGTGCCTGGAAAAGGGAGTTTGCTCTCCTCAGCCAAACTTAATGTTGATGCTGTGGTCAGCATTCCCAGTACCGCAGCCTTACATGCAAATTTCATCATATTGGTCTCCCCCTATATTTTAGATACTCAATTGATTTCTAAGCTTTAAATTGCATCACCAGCTATTTAGCAAATGCTGTGCCAAGCTCGAATAATAAATAAATAGCAATAAAATCAATAAATAAGAAAACACAAAGTGAAACTTTGAGTTTATAACGACATTTGAACTGTAAATCTTGCAACCAAAATGGGCTATTGATGCTCGACATAGCGCACAAAAAGCACTGTTTTAGCCGAGCAAAGAACTTTCATGCATTCAAACCTTTATTATCAATCTGCATAAAAAAACAACAAAACTAAGCAAGCGATGTTTTAATCATTCAGTTAGATTCTGATTTAAAACACTGAATAAAGTACATACAACAACATCATTTTTTCCTCAGATTGGCTGATTTTTATGATTGATCAAACCGCCCTATTTATTTTAGGACTCTTTGCCTTCTGTGGGGGTCTGATCGATGCCGCAGTAGGTGGTGGCGGTTTAGTCCAAATTCCGGCGCTGTTACATGCCTTGCCTCAACACAATATCGCAACCGTTTTTGGCACCAATAAATTAGCAGTTTGGGCTGGAACCACCGCCTCATTTTTTAGATATGTACATAAAATTAATTTTGTCTGGAAGCTGCTGATTCCCACCATGCTTGCGGCATTTATATGTGCATTTGCGGGTGCAATGACAACGGCCCATGTTCCAAAGCAGCTCATGAGCTATGTGGTTTTCTGTTTACTCATTCTGATGGCCATTTATACTTTTTTAAAGAAAGACTTAGGAGCGCGCAGTAGCTATGTGAAATGCGGGCATAAAGAAATCTCTCTGGGCATCTTTTTTGGCGGGTTGATTGGATTCTATGATGGTGTTTTTGGGCCAGGTAGCGGCAGCTTCCTGCTTTTTCTGTTTGTAAAGGTTTTCGGTTTTGATTTTCTCAATGCCTCTGCGTCGGCCAAAATCGTGAATATTGGCACCTTTAGTTCAGCACTTTTATTTTTTATTCCCACAGGTCATGTACTCTGGCAAATCGGTTTAATCGTTGCCTTGTGCAATGTGCTGGGTTCCTTCGCGGGTGTTTTTCTGGCATTGCGTTATGGTAGCCAATTTATCCGATGGTTTTTTCTGATCCTGCTCGTTTTTCTCATTTTAAGAATGGGATTCTCTCTCATTTAAATCGGTCATAAAGTACAGAACCCAAACGAGCCAGTTACCAAGTGTATAAAATAAAAAAGCCAGCATGGTGACTGGCCTTTTATGATGCTTTGATAGACCGAAACTTAGAAAGCTTTGGTTAAGGTAAATACTGCGCCAGTCTCAACGCCACGTTTATAAGGTTGAGTCTGCGCATCGATATTGGTACCGATTGCTGCGAGTTCAGCGGTTAAACCCGATACTGATTTGACGCTATAAGTCACACCTGCTTTCCAATCTACATAATTATCTTTCGCATCTTTTTGACCAAAAGCCTCATCAAGATCGACTTTGGTATAGCCAATGCTTGCAACACCACCGAAACCGGTATCAGCGAAAGGAACATTATATGTCGCGTTGACATACCAACCATTTTCGTCAGTGCCAGCAAAATCATTGGTATAGTTCAAACTACCCAATAGACTATCACCAGATGCCAAGACATTTTTAAAGCCTAATTTTGCATAGAGCTCTAACCAGTTCAGATCAGATGCACTTGGATAGCCGTAATACCATAAACCTACATCTAAAGTCGGTTTACTGGCAAATGGAAGTTCAGTCGCATAACCTACATATGGATCTAACTCCAAATGTGGATCTGGAGCGCCAAAGTTAACATTTGAACCCCACACACCTGCATATAAACCAGATGAATGTGTCAATGTAAAACCACCTTGCACCGCAGGATCACCCTCAGTTTGAGTAATACCGCGATAACGATAATCTGTCGTTAACGCAGCGGTTCCAGAAAAGCTAAGGCCGTATTGAGATAATGTATTTGTTTCTTCCGCCATAGCAAAAGTCGAAGTCACTGCACAAATACTCAACGCGATCGCTTTACATGCAAATTTCATCATATTGATCTCCCCCATGATGGATATTCGACTGATTTATGTTTTAAATTGCATCGCAAAGTAATTAGCAATTGCTGTGCCAACTTTAGAAAAAGTACGTCAAATCTCGATTCCGTTCCATAAAAGTGCCGATACAACAATATCAATGCCTCCGAATTGCGCTTTGTCAGGAAATCTTTTTATTTTTTGAGCGATTTCAAGGCAACAGAAATTTTAAGTACTTTTTTTGCACAAAAAAGAGGCACATCTATAAAAACAAAATCACTCGAAATGCTTAAAAGATCGGCGTTATGCCGTAAAAAGCAGCAATGTTCTATAAAGGTGCATGAACAAAAAACTTAAATCAGCCTGAAGCGCTGTAACTATTGGATTGGTCAGTCACTGTCATTCGTCGGGATGTCATTTTTTGCAAATCGACTCGATTGTTTTTTAAACAAAGGAAAAATAACTCTTTCAATAAAAAGAAAAAATACAGCAATAAATCACATATTTTCATAAAAATAAATCAAAAAATAAACAGTTTATTTTGCAACCAAAATAAAACAAATTAATCATTAAAAACATACATTTAAATTTATTTTGGTGACTTTTTAAACGAGAAACAAATCATAAAATTATATAAGTATTTTATTTAATAATAATTAAATTATTTTAATAAAAATCTATCTTTTTTACGCATAACTTATACAATTGGTCAAAATTTCGGTCTTATCCCAAATTTAATTTTTTTAATGAGGCGAGCTATGCCAAAGGCAAATAAACTTACTTTAGCGGTTTTGATTAATGCCGCGTTAATTACCTCAACATATGCAAGCGAACAAAGCGAAGCAAAAGGACTTGTTGAAGATGCCAAAGGGGATATTTTATTCCGTACTGGTTATTTAAATCGTGACAAAAAGAATGGTGTCGAAGACACAAGCTCATATGCACAAACGGCAATGGTGAAACTGGAAACTGGTTTTACTCAAGGTTTAGTTGGCTTTGGTGTGGGTGTTATTGGTGACGGCTCTTTTAAATTAGGCTCAAACAATAATGCTGGTAACGGCATGATCCCACGTGAACGCTTAAATGGTAAAGACAATACTGGCGATACCTATGATCATTGGGCACGTGGTGGCGGTTTTGTAAAAGCACGTATTTCAAATACAACCGTGACTTATGGTACCCAAATTTTAGACATCCCTGTCTTAGCCAGCAATACCACACGTTTGGTTCCTGAATACTTTGAAGGTGTTTTGGCAACTAGCCGTGAAATTGATGGTTTAGAGTTAACTGCGGGTAAATTCACCAAAGACCAATACTCAGATCAGATCAATACCGATGGCCGTCGTCTCGATCGTGCTGTGGTTTGGGGCGCAAAATACAAATTTGATGACAACTTAAATGCCGCTTACTTTGGCTTAGACAGCAAAGATAAGTTAGATCGTCATTATATCAATGTGAACTATAAGCAAGCATTAGACAAAAACAGTGGTTTGACTTATGACTTAAGCGCATACCATACCAAGTGGGATGAAAAAGGCAGTACGTATTCAAGTACAACTGATGATTTGTCTAATCGTAAAAATACCATTTGGGCGCTTTCTACAACGTATAACACAGGTCCGCACAGTGTGATGTTGGCTTACCAACAAAACAATGGCAATACCGGTTATGACTATGGTGAGAATGCTGATGGTGCACAAAGTATCTATTTGCCAAACTCTTACCTGTCTGACTTCATTGGTAACAGTGAAAAATCTGCACAGCTTCAATATAACGTCGATTTTGGTAGCTATGGCGTTCCAGGTTTAAGCTGGACCACTGCGTATGTTTACGGTTGGGACATCAAAGTTAAGAACTTGACTGACAATGCCAAAGAACGTGAATTCTTTAACCAAGTGAAATACACCGTTCAATCTGGTTTTGCTAAAGACGCAAGCTTACGTTTACGTCATTCTTACTACCGTGCAAGCGATGAATATCAAACAAATGCCTACATTGGTGACACCAACGAATGGCGTATCTGGCTTGATATTCCTGTGAAATTATTCTAATTCACCGTCGATCAAGCAATAAAAAAACTCCATTCAAATGAATGGAGTTTTTTTATGATCAGCCACTAAATGAATAGGAACTGATCACACCGACTAAAATTACTTTTTAGCCGCTTCAATCGCTTTAAGTACTTCTGCTTTCGCAACATCCGCACCTTCCCAGCCACTGATTTTTACCCATTTACCAGGCTCTAAATCTTTGTAGTGAGCAAAGAAATGCTCAACTTGGCTGATCAATAACGGTGGAAGATCCGTATATTCTTGAACATCTTTATACAGTGGAGATAATTTTTCGTGTGGAACAGCGATGAGTTTCGCGTCGATACCACCGTCATCTTCCATTTTCAATTTACCGACTGGGCGGCAACGAATCACAGAACCAGCAGCAACAGGGTGTGGAGTTACAACAAGTACGTCTAATGGGTCACCATCTTCAGACAATGTATTTGGCACATAACCGTAGTTTGCTGGGTAGAACATTGCTGTACCCATGAAACGGTCTACAAATAACGCATCTGAATCTTTATCGATTTCATATTTGATTGGCGCTGCATTTGCAGGAATTTCAATGATGACATAGATGTCGTTTGGTGCGTCTTTACCCGCAGGAATATTGCTATAGCTCATATCAACACTCGTTTAATATTGTGAAGTCAGATGTAAATCGGACAGATTATAACGTGAATACAATGAAAATGATGCTAGATATATATACAGCTGGAGAATTTTATAGCCAGTAGTATTAGGTCATTTTGATGGTAATCACGAACAGTAAAATTGGACAAAGCAGAGAGAAAAACCAGATGATGGAACGTAATGTGGCAAGATTGGCTAAATAACAGATCCCATAAATCACACGAAATACAATATAGGCCCAGCCGAGGGTCAGAATAAAGCGTTCTGGTACCACCATATATTCAGCCATCAGGATCGCAGCAATAAACAAAGGCAGGCTTTCAAAACTGTTTTGCTGTACTGCATTGGCACGTGCCGACAAGCCCGTGGTTTTGGCTAAAAACTCACGCGGATTTTGATTATCTTTTGCTTGAAAACCACCTTTTGATTTCGCAATCAAGGTAAACACATACGGCAACAAACATGCGACTATAATCATCAATATAATGCCGCTAATACCTTGCATGCTGAGATCCATCATTTGAAGTTCTTCTGATCATGCTATCATAATCTATAATTTATTGAACTTTCATTTATGCTTGTTCTACAAGCGTTTCTTTTACACCGCGTTTTTGTGTAAAAGTTGTGTTTTTTCATACAGTTTTAAGGTCAAACTATGCAACAGCAAGATCAAAAAGAAATGTTTGATGTTTTGGCACAGCAACGACAACATCAGCTTTTGGTTGATCGTGTCTTGAAAGTCGTGCTCCCAATCATGGCATTTTTACTCAGTGTGATTTGTGCCAATCTGAATTGGCAGTCAACTCTGGGGACATTTGTGATTCTAACAGTGGCCTTTTATGCTGTTGGTATTTATCGCTTAACACTCTGGCACTGGCTCGCAGTGATTGTGCTATATGCTGTTGCCGATAATTATTTTAGCTTTAATGGCATTGACCCAACCCGTTTACGCTTTCAATTGGCAACTATGGTGGTATTTGTCGGCATTGTTGGAATCGGACGTCCTTATATCGACCGTTGGTTAATGAAATCAAATAATAGTACTAAATAAATCCAAATAAAAAAGCGCCGCAATTGCGGCGCTTTTCCAGTACCTCCCTTTTTTAAAGGGAGGCTAGGTGGGATTCTTAAGCGGGTTTACGTAAATCTTTACGTAAGATTTTACCTACGTTAGATTTCGGTAATTCTTCCATAAACTCAACATAACGTGGGCACTTGTAGCCTGTTAGGTTTTGTTTTGCATAAGCAATAATTTCTTCAGTGGTTAAAGATGGATCTTTTTTCACAATGAATAATTTTGGCACTTCACCTGATTTTTCATCTGGAACGCCAATTGCAGCCACTTCCAATACTTTTGGATGCTTCGCAATCACTTCTTCAATTTCACTTGGGTAAACGTTAAAACCAGACACCAAGATCATGTCTTTCTTACGGTCAACAATCTTCACATAACCACGTGAATCCATCACACCGATATCACCCGTACGGAAGTAATTGTCAGCCGTCATCACTTTCGCAGTTTCATCTGGACGGTTCCAATAACCCTTCATCACTTGTGGGCCACGGATCGAGATTTCACCTTGTTCACCCAGTGCAACTTCGTTACCGTCATCATCCAAAATCGCAACTTCAGTTAATGGCAATGGGATACCAATCGTGCCACTGAATTCAGTTGTTGCAGGTGGATTTGCGGTTGCAACTGGAGACGTTTCAGATAAGCCATAACCTTCGATAATGGTTGTACCTGTGATCTTTTTCCATGCTGCTGCAGTCGATGGCAATACCGCCATACCACCGCCCATTGCCATCTTCAGATTGCTATGGTCAAGTTGTTTGAATTCTTCGTTATTCACCAAAGCATTAAACAAGGTGTTTACCGCTGGGAAGAATGAAGGTTGATATTTACGTAACTCGCCAACCACTGCTGGTAAATCGCGAGGATTCGGGATCAAGATATTGGCTTGACCTTTGTACATACCGTAAAGCGCACACACCATGAATGCAAAGATGTGATACAGCGGTAATGCACAAACGATGCGATCACCTTTAGCACTATCAGAAGCACCAAACTTACTTGAGAAAATCGCTTCACACTGCAGTAAGTTCGCGACAAGGTTACGATGCGTCAGTTCTGCACCTTTAGAAACACCTGTGGTACCACCCGTGTATTGGAGGACCGCAGTATCACTTAAAGTTAAGCTTGGACGTTTATAATTGCTTGGATTGGCTTTATTTAATGCAGCATTAAATTTGGTATGGCCTGGGATATTCCATGCAGGAATTTGCTTACGTACTTTACGTAAAACGAAGTTGACCAGTGTCCCTTTTAAGGTACCCAACATATCACCCACAGAAGCCACCACAACATGCTTCACAGGTGTTTTACCAATAATGCTTTGATAAACGCTGGCAAAGTTTTCAATGATCACCAACGCTTCAGCACCAGAGTCATTCAATTGATGCTCAAGCTCACGCGCTGTATACAGTGGGTTCACGTTTACAAGTACCAAACCTGCACGGAACACACCTAAAGCCACCACTGGATATTGGAAAACGTTCGGCATCATCACCGCAACACGCGTTCCTTTTGCTAAACCTAAGCTTTGTAAATAAGCAGCGAATTTACGGCTAGCGACTTCTAATTCATTAAATGTTAAAACTTTATCCATGAAGATAAAGGCATCGCGTGAACCAAATTTTTGGAAATTGCGTTCAAAAATATCAACAAGTGAGGTGTTTTCAGCAGGCAGTTCAACTGTTTCTGGAATTCCTGTCTTTTGGTATTCAGCAAACCAAATCTTTTCCATAATGCCATTATCTCCGAGTGGTAATCCTTAAAAATGTAACAACGTTACGTCCATGACAAAACATTTTTTTTAACTTTTTGAATTGCCCTGTCAATCTATTCAAACAATATGAATACATTGCCATATATAACGTATTTGTATCACAGAATACTAGCCTTATCTCTGAATGAAGAGTCTATTTGCTTTTTGATATCCACGTGGTAAAAGTTGCCCCTTTGTTGCTCTTTTTCCTAGATATTTTTGGAGATCGTCCCCTTTCAGTTTTAGATGCTGTTGTCCTGCAGCGACTTGGATTATTTCATCTAAACTCAGGGTTGTCATGGATAAAATTTGCTCTTTTTCATCAAGTTGTATCAACTTGTTACCTTTACCTTTATTCAGAACAGGAAGTTCTGCTAAATCAATAATCAGTAAACGCCCTGATGAACTGAGGATCGCAACATGGCTTGCTTGCTGGATCGGAAGCAGTGGTAAAGCTGTTCCCTTATCTGCAACCGTCAAGAATGCCTTACCGGCTTTGGCATTGGTATCCAATTGTGCAGCTTGGGTTTTAAAGCCATAACCTTTAGAACTGACCGCAAGTAATTCATTATTATCGTCATCAATAAAGACTTGGATAAATGAAACCCCACTGGCTGGAGACAGTTTAGAACTAAGCGGCTCACCTAAACCACGCGCTGACGGTAAGCTGCTAATTGGCAAGGCATAACTACGCCCAGTTTCATCCAAGAAGTACACTCGTTGATTGGTTTTACCGACTGCATGACTTAAATACTGGTCGCCAGCTCGGAAGTTAAGATTAGCAGCATCCACTTCCGCACCTTTGGCTGCGCGGACCCAACCTGCTTCCGACAACACCACGGTCACCGCTTCGGCTGGCATTAAATCTTGTTCTTTAATCTGTACCGCATCTGCACGGACCACGATTGGTGAACGGCGATCATCACCAAATTTTTTCGCATCTTCTTTTAATTCACCGATAATCAAATTTTTCAATGATTCTGGATTTGCCAATTGCTCACGAATAATGGCAGCTTTGGCTTCCAGTTCTTCTTGCTCACGGCGAATTTCCATTTCTTCAAGTTTGGCTAAATGGCGAAGCTTGAGTTCTAAAATGGCTTCAGCTTGAATTTCATCAATACCAAAATGCTGCATCAATACAGGTTTTGGCTGGTCTTCTTCACGAATAATCCGAATCACAGTATCAATATCTAGGTAGGCAATTAAAAGACCTGCCAAGATATGTAAACGCTTTTCAATTTTGGTTAAATGGTATTGCAAACGACGCGTTACCGTTTGCTTACGAATCTCAATCCACTCTAACAAGATTCGGCGAATCGATTTCACCTGTGGACGACCATCCGCCCCAATCATGTTCAGGTTCACGCGATAGCTGGATTCTAAATCCGTGGTTGCAAATAAGTGACTCATCACCGTTTCTGCATCGACACGGTTAGAACGCAGTACAATCACCAAACGGGTTGGGTTGCGATGATCAGATTCATCTCGAATATCTGCCACCAGTGGCAACTTCTTGGCAATCATTTGATCGGCAATTTGAGTCACAACTTTTGAACCAGAAACCTGATAGGGCAATTCGCTAATCACGATTTCATTTTTCTCGACCGTATACACTGCTCGAACACGATAGCTACCACGACCTGTGGTTTGAATTTTAAGTAATTCTTCAGGCGGCGTAATAATCTCGGCTTTGGTCGGTAAATCTGGTGCAGGAATATATTCTGCTAATTTTTCATCAGTGGTTTCAGGGTTACGAATCAGCGCAATCGTGCCCTTCACCACTTCACGCAAGTTATGTGGCGGGATATCGGTTGCCATCCCCACCGCAATCCCCGTGGTACCGTTCAATAAAATATTGGGAATACGTGCAGGTAAGGTGATGGGCTCTTTCATCGAACCATCAAAGTTATCCTGCCATTCGCTGGTGCCCTGTCCGAGTTCGCTCAGTAATAACTCACTATAAGCCGAAAGTTTAGCTTCGGTATAACGCATGGCCGCAAATGATTTTGGGTCATCAGGTGAACCCCAGTTGCCCTGACCTTCCACCAATGGGTAACGATAGCTAAATGGCTGTGCCATCAATACCATCGCTTCATAACAGGCTGAGTCACCATGTGGATGGTATTTACCGAGTACGTCACCGACGGTACGTGCCGACTTTTTCGGTTTACCGGTCGACTTTAAACCCAGCTCGCTCATCGCATAGACAATACGGCGCTGTACAGGCTTTAAACCATCACTGATATGGGGCAATGCACGATCCATAATCACGTACATGGCATAGTTCAAGTAAGCCTGCTCAGTGAATTCGGCTACGGAACGGTTTTCTGTTGCATGATGTGCAAGGCTGGTCATTTCAGCGAGTCATCCAAAATCATTTATTATCGTCAATGTTTTGTATGCTATGTGGATGAAGGCGTTGTGACAAGCCCTTGTTGTTGTTTAAACGTCAAATGGTGTCTTGTTGGTTAAGGCATAACTTCTTTTCTAGACATTCTGTAGTTCCACTCCTACGCCACCTTTGTATATAAAAAGTAAAAAATATTAACAAAGCCATGAACCCCAACTATTATTAAGAATAATTTAATTAATTTTTTATATTAAATTTAAAAACAAGAACAGGAATCAAAAAATGAGAGCATTTGGAGTTAATGGATCAACGACAAATCATGGTGGTTTTGTACAAGCAACACAACAAAGGAGTTCCTTCAATGGACAATTATTTTTAAGGGCTGGGGATGGCTTTTTTTGTCCACGTTGCAAATGCTGGTCAACCTTATTAAAAAGTAATGACCATGTCATCTTTGATGGTATCGCGGTTGCCTTTGTGGGTGATTTATTTTCCTGTGGCGCTTCTTTACAACCCAAACAAAGTTATGTCATTGGCGATGCAGGCGGCGCACCATGCCCATCAGCATTTCGAGCAGAATCCTCACAACGCTACTCTGGTCAATTTCAACTCATCAATGAAGATGATCAACAACCACTTGCCCATGTGAAATATGTCATTGAACTTGCAAGTGGTGAAAAAATCCAAGGGACAACCGATGCTTCAGGCCATACGCATAAATTAAATGAAAAAGAACAAGCTGAAGGAATCAGCATAAGAATAGAAGAGTCTGATGATCATGGTTACTAAAAACGAATATCGCACAACAACCAAACAAAATGCTCAAGTTGAACAGGTCAAAATGAATTTGCCTGTTCGTCTAGTTCTATATGGTGGTGCAAAATCTTTAGCTGACAATGGGGCTTTTTTCCATGCATCCAAAAATGTGGTTAAAGACTATAAAAATGATTTACCTGTTAAATCTTATTTTATCTCTCAAGGAATAAAACAGCTGATTGATACAATAAATGCGCAAAAAGAAAACTCTATCCAATCTCTAGATATTTTTGGACATGGTTCAGAAGAAGGGCTTTATACTGTAATCGGTGCATCTTTGCATAAAAGCTTAACAGAACAAGATGTTAACTCTAAAAACTTGGCCTCAAACCTATACATAAACACTATGAGAAAATTGAAAAGATGGGGGCCGACCGGTAACAACGACTGGAATAATTCATACACTATTTCAGATATTAATTTTAAAGTGTTTACTCATGAATCTAAAATAGAAATACATGGCTGCCATACTGCTTTGGATCGTCGAAGTGATACGCTCGCTGCTCTGTTATCAATTGCTTTATTTAAGGCAGATAAAAGTAAAAGCGTGGTAATTGGTCATTCCGACTTTGCCAATCCCAATCGAGGTGGAACTAAAGAAATTGCCAAGCAAGATTACCGACATGAGGAACGGGTGATCTATAATAATGGCAAAGTAATTGCAAAGACACGTATAGAGGGAAGAATATCACCCTCATTTATCAAAAAAGCCTTAGGTGAATAAATGGAAGATTATAATTATTGGATAACTGTTTATGCTGTCATCTTTACGATACTCATTGCTTCTTTAAGTTTGAACTCTATTTTTCTCATAAAAGATAAAGTGAATAAAATTCTATCCTTTTTTGTTTTCTCTGGTTTATACGCCTTAATTATAAGTTATTTTTTTGAAAAAGCTTCTATTGGCTATACTCAGCAAGAACTATTACCAATGTTTATATATAAGGGCTATAAATCACATCTTTTTTATGGAGGAATATACTTTTTATTTTCAGTAGTTATATTTATTATCCTTATTTTTAGAATAATATTAACTAAAAATAAAAAACAAAATTAATCAATAATTTATTTTTTTAAAATTTATAAATTCAGGTAAATATAAAAGTGTTGTAATTGGTCATGCATCTAAAGCAAATCCAAACATTGATGGTACAACCTCTATTAAAGAACAAGATTATCGGCATGGTATTCGAATAATTTTCCATAAGGGAAAAGCCATTAAAAAAGTGACAAGTTCAGGTAGAATATCTGCTGATATTATAAGATCAGCTTTAGGAAACTAATTTATGGAAAATATAGACCATTGGATTAATATTTATAGTATATTTTTTCTATCTCCATTCTTTCAGTTGCATTTAACCTCTCACTTTGGGTTAAAGATATTGTTAATCGAATCTTATTAACCATCACATTAACAGGATTAATAAATTTTCTATTAAATTGGTTTATATTCCCAGAATTATCAATAAGCTATAAACAGCAAGAAGAAATAGCTTCTTTCATATATCTTGGTTTTTATAACAATTTATTTTTCAACTTCATCCCAGCTACAATATCTTTATTATCTTTAATTATTATAATCATTAGAAATCTACCTAAAAATATTTTTAGTAGAAAAAAGGAGTAAGACTAAGACGCAACTAAGAAGAAGAGGAAAATTCTTTGACCTCCTTTATCAAAAAATCTTTAGGTGAATAAATGGAAGATTATAACTATTGGATTACGGTTTATTCTGTAATTTTCACTTTATTAATCGCATCATTAAGTATAAATTCCATCCTACTCATAAAGGGGAAAATTAATAAACTGCTATTCTTCTTCTTTTTTTCAGGAATATATTCCATTATTTTGAATTACTTTTTTTCTTATGCTTCTATAGGTTACATGGAACAAGATTTTTTATCTACTTTCATTTACAAAGGGTATTCATCCAATCTTTTCTTTGGAATTCTACTTCCAATAATATCTGTCACATCTACAGCAATCATTCTAATAAGAATTATCTTAAATATAAGAAATTTTTATTTGAAAAAAACTTAATCGTCACACTGTTTTCTATCATCGATAGTAATACGGCTTGCTGCACTGCTATCAATCTTTTATTTAAGACGAGTAAAAGTAAAAGCATGGCAATTGGTCATGCATCTAAAGAAAATCCAAGCATTGATGGTACAACCTCTATCAAAGAACAAGATTATCAGCATGGTATTCGAATAATTTTTCATAATGGAAAAGCCATTAAAAAAGTGACAAGTTCAGATAGAATATCTACTGATATTATAAGATCAGCTTTAAGGAACTAATATATGGAAAGTATAGAGCATTGGATTAATATTTATAGTATATTTTTCTCTATCTCCATTCTTTCAGTTGCATTTAACCTCTCACTTTGGGTTAAAGATGTTGTTAATCGAATTTTATTAACAATTACATTGACAGGAGTCATACGTTTTGCTTTGAATTGGTTTATCTTTCCTGAAGCTTCTGTAGGATATACTCAACAACAAGAAATGGCATCTTTTATCTACCTTGGTTTCGATAAAAATTTATTTTCTGGTGCTCTCCCATTCTTTCTTTCTATCTTTGCTTTAGTTGCTTTAATTTATAGAATCCTACCTAGACACAAAAAATGTTTTAGGTGAATAAATGGAAAATTATAACTATTGGATAACTGTTTACGCTGCCGTCTTTACTGTACTCATTGCTTCTTTAAGTATTAACTCTATTTTTTTCATAAAAGATAAAGTGAATAAAATTCTATTCTTCTTCGTTTTTTCTGGTCTATATTCTTTTATATTAACTTACATTTTTCAAAAAGCTTACATTGATTACACCCAGCAAGAACTTCTATCTAAATTTATTTACACTGGATACAAAAGAAATTTTTTTTATGGTTCCATATATAGTATTTTCTCAATTTTAATTTTACTTTTAATTATATTAAGAAAATTTTTAACAAAGAATACCACATTGAATTTAAAAAAAAGAAATAGGTAAGAAAATGGAAGATTATAACTATTGGATAACTATTTATGCTGTTGTCTTTACTATACTCATTGCTTCTTTAAGTTTGAACTCTCTTTTTTCATAAAAGATAAAGTGAATAAAATTTTATTTTTCTTCATTTTTTCAAGATTATATTCTTTAATTTTAAGTTATTTTTTTGAAAAAGCCTCTATTGGCTATACTCAACAAGAAGCACTACCAACTTTCATTTACAAAGGGTATCAAGCACACTTATTTCAGTACAATATCTCCGTTTTTATCGCATTTATTTCACTTATTGCTCTTATTATAAGGTTTTATACTAAGAGGAAACATAAAATTAGCAGTTCCTCTTTGTAAGAAATAAAATCCAACTAAATCTCAATGCTCATCTGTGGAAGAAGCAGATTCTGCATCATCTTCTTTATAGATAAATTTCGGCATTTCCAGACCAAAATAAATCGCAATCAAACGAAGCGTAAAGCCAAAGACCAAGGTGAAAATCACAGTAAGATCGTGTGGCAAGCCAACTTCCAAACAGACCCAATAACAAATCACGGCGACAAAGGAAATACTGGCATACAACTCACGGCGGAACACCAACGGTACGTCATTACACAAGATATCACGCAGAATACCACCCGACACTCCAGTGAGTACCCCAGCGACTGCAGACACCACAAAACCATGTCCCATCGATAACGCAATCTGACAACCAATAATGGTAAAGCCGATTAAGCCCAAAGCATCTAGAACCAAGAAGATATTGCGCAGATGGCGCATCCACTTGGCAATAATAATGGTGACAAAGGCAGCAATACAGGTCAGCACCAAATATTCAGGATGCTTCACCCATGTCAGAGGATAATGTCCGAGTAGCACATCACGTACCGAGCCACCACCCAATGCCGTGACACAGGCAATCAGTACCACACCAAACCAGTCCATACTGCGTCGACCTGCGGACAATGCGCCCGTCATCGCTTCCGCAGTAATGGCAATAATATAAATCACGGTGAGTAACATCTGCCTACATCCCTAAATCAGGCGTAAAAGTGTGCGCTATTCTAAGACAAACTTAGATGAATTGTGCACAACATTGCTTAAATTTTTTCCCCGAGCCACAAATGCAGGGTTGTTTCATGGTGATTTGCATGTCCAGAGTCGGGTCAAGGAAATACCACTGCTGTTGATGTAATACAAAATGTGAAATTTCATGATGAATATGGGCTTGCGTACCATCATGATAATGTGCCTTGAACTCAACCAGCGCATGGGTTTTGTCTAGCTTGGGCTGATGCTGCACCACGTCCAGTTTGAGCCATTGATTCGATTGGCTCCAGTCGGCAATCGCAGCTCGATCTAAAGCGCCTTGTTGCCCTAAAGCTGTCGTTTGTAAAATATAGTCGATCTGCTGCAAGGCAAAGGCACTATAACGTGAACGCATTAATTGCTCGGCAGTTTGAGCAAACTGCTGTTTTAAATGTAAAGGCTGACAGCACGCAGCATATTGCCCCTGTCCGCAAGGACAGTATTGTGACAATGTCATTTGCAACTCTCAAATAAAATAGCCCCGAACCAAACCAGTGTTAAACAAAGGTCAAACTCAGGGCTGTTCGGGAACGACTAAATTATTTCTCTACCGTTTTTTCTTTCGCAAGAATGCGCACTTTTTCAATTTTGTGCCCATCCATGGTGACCACTTCAAAGCGATAGCCATCGACTTCAATCATGTCACCATTTTCAGGTAAGCGACCTAAATGGAATAAGATATAACCTGATAACGTTGAGTACTCTTCGCTTTCATCGACCAAATCTTTGCCCAATAACAAAGACACATGACGAATATCAGTTGAACCTTCCAGCAACATCGAACCATCATCTAGACTCTCCGCAGTTGCTTCCAATTCGTCTTCATCTGGGAATTCACCTGCAATCGCTTCTAGCATATCAATCGGCGTGGCAATCCCCTCAATCGAACCATATTCGTTCAATACGATTGCCATTTGCAACGGTGCTTGGCGTAATTGTTCCATCACCATCAACACTTGCGCATTTTCATGCACAATCACGGGTTCACGTAGGTGCTTGGTAAAATCAATCGCACCTGTTTCGATGTATTCATTCAACACTTTATGGGTTAACACAATCCCTTCGATATTGTCCAACTCACCACGGGCAATGATCAAACGTGAATGAGTCATCGCCATTAAACGTTCTTTTAACTCGGCAGGATCATCATCCAAGTCTAACCACTCTAACTCTGGGCGTGGTGTCATCACCGACTTGACTGGACGCTCAGATAGGCCCAATACCCCTTGAACCAAGACACTGTGGTAAACCCCATTGTCTTCATCAAAAACTTCTTTGGCATAGGCCTGTGTTGCTAACACATCTTCAGCTTCCTTGTTCTGACTTTCATTACCATTGCTCTTATTACCAAGCATACGCAATACAGCGGAAGCGGTGCGGTAACGCAGATCAGTCGTAGTGACCAATTTCTCTTGGTTACGGCGCATGGTTTGGTTAACCATTTCCACCAACACCGAGAAACCAATCGCAGCGTATAAATAACCTTTTGGAATATGGAAACCAAAGCCTTCGACCACCAATGAGAAACCAATCATCATCAGGAAGCCAAGACACAGAATCACCACGGTTGGATGCTTATTGACGAAATCCATCAATGGACGTGAAGCTAGCAACATGATACCAATCGCAATCGTAACCGCGATCATCATCACCGAAAGCTCTTTTACCATTCCCACTGCAGTGATCACACTGTCGAGCGAGAATACCGCATCAAGAACCACGATCTGTACCACCACCATCCAGAACACGGCATGCACTGGATTTTCTTCTTTATGTGCTTGCTTGCCTTCGATGCGTTCATGCAGTTCCATGGTGCCTTTAAATAATAAGAACACACCACCAAACAGTAGAATCAGGTCTCGTCCAGAAAATGGATGATCAAAAATATGGAACAGCGGTGTGGTTAATGTCACCACCCATGCGATCGAAGCAAGTAAGATCAAACGCATTAACAGGGCCAGAATCAGACCAATTTTACGCGCAGCATTACGTTGTTCTGGTGGTAATTTCTCTGCCAAAATTGCAATAAAAACAAGGTTATCAATACCTAGTACAATTTCAAGCACCACCAGTGTGGCTAAACCAACCCATGCAGCTGGATCTGACATCCATTCCAGAATCATTGAGGTGACTCCTCTGCAAAATCAGCAATATTGTTATGAAGTTGAGATTTTAAAAGGTCGGCACAAACAGCCAAAACATTTTTTTTAGGAAATAAGAACAATACGGAGCGACAACAACCACTACTCATAGAGGGACAAAGATTAATAAAAGGATTTTCAGTATAGGCAAGATTTCAGTGAAATTCATCTTTTTTTATGTTGAGGATGTTTTCAAATTCTTTCCAGGCATGCTAAAAGCCCATTGTATGTAAAATGTGCATAAAACTGTCACAAACCTGATTTAGCCTAGACAAGCACAGTGAAAATGATAAGGTGAAAATAAACGAATGAATAGTGTATTAAGAATGACAGAGAAAAAAAGCATTAACCCGACTCCCATCACCACTCAATCTCTGATTGCCCTCTATTGCGGTTCACGTACAGGTAACAAGCCAATTTACCGAGATAAAGCCATTGAACTTGCCCAGCATATTGCCAACCAAGGTTTTGGTATTGTCTATGGCGGCGCGAGTATTGGTCTGATGGGACAAGTGGCAGATACCGTACTGGAACATAGTGGTGAAGTGGTGGGTGTGATTCCAGAATTTATGCTGGACTATGAAATTGCCCACCATAAACTGACCGAACTCCATATCGTCAACAGCATGCATGAACGTAAGGCACTGATGGCTGAACGTGCCAGTGCCTTTATTGCCTTACCGGGTGGCTTAGGAACTTTTGAAGAGATTCTGGAAATTGCCACATGGGGCCAGCTCAATCAGCACCAGAAACCGATGATCATCTATAACGTCAATCGTTTTTATGATGCCTTGATTGCACAGCTTGATCATGCGGTAGAAGAAGGCTTTTTACCGCCACAGCATCGCGCCAAAGTGATTATTTGCGAAACACTGGAACAGATTTCAAGTGTGATTAAAAACTTAAACACACCCAGCCATATCGAAGTCTAAAACATCCCCATAAAAAAGCGGATCAAGGAGATCCGCTTTTTTATATTGAGAACTTATTTTACATTCACCTGATACACCGCAGTTGAACCACTGACTTCATTCCCCACCACCAGTAAAGGCTTGCCATTTGGTGAATCTTTTGCAGCAATAAAGATCAAACCTTCAGGTCCTAAATCCCCCTGCTTGGCCGCATCGGTTTCGACAAAATTACGTGTGCTAAAATATTCAATAAACTTCGGTTTATTCGGTGTGCTAATGTCATACACCATCACTCCACTCATTCGTTCCAAACCGATAAAAGCAAAGGTTTTCTTACCAATCGTACCGATAGCAATACCCTCAGGCTCAGGGCCTTTATTATCACTACGGTCATCAAAGGCTACCGCTTCGTGGTCACTATTAAAATAGTTCGGGAACAGTTCAGCAGTTTTCTTTTCAAACTCGCTGCCAGAGTCCCAAACCAACCGACCTTGTGTATTCCAGATACTGAATGAACGCGCGCCATAAGCATAAAGCTTGTCATAAGTCAGCAAGCCATTGGCATCCAGTTTGGCTGAACCATCGGCATTGGTTTGATAACCCATGTTCCACGCAATATTGAGACGACCCAGCGCAGCATCATCACGACATGCACCCGCAGCTGTCGCAGTGGCACCACAATACGCAAAGGTTACTGGATTGAGTTTTGCCCCTTTCACCCCTGCTGCTAATTGTTGTAAATGTGCTGGATAATCACCATCTTTATTAAAGCCTTTGCTGTTAAACAAATGCTTCATGCGAATATTTTCAACAAAGCCTTTACTGGTATCGCCCGCATAATAGGCTTTGGAATCCTTCAACCATTCACGGCTATCGCCTTCATTGGCAGTGACCAGATAGGTTTGACCATTAGCTTGATAATTGACAATCGAATCAGGTTGATACATCCCGACCAAGCCGGCCCAAGTCTTGATATCAATCTTTTTGTCTTTATCACTAAGATCTAGTTCATTGCCAATTTGCCCATGATCTTTATAGCCCAGTGGGTAAATATCGGTGACTTTCTGCTGTGTAATATCAATCCGAGCAATGGCATTATTTTCTTGAAGCGTCACCCAAGCCGTTTTGCTGTCTGCAGAAATGGTTATATATTCAGGCTCTAGATCCTGAGCCACACTCGCTTTTGGCCCAAAAATACGTACCCCTTTGGCGATTAAATCCGCCTTTTGCGTATTCCATGCCTTAAAGTCCGCTACGCTGGCTTTCGGTTGTTGAATATTGCTGATATCAATAATGCTGACTGAACCTTCAGGATCAACCGAATAGTCATCGTTTGGCTCGCCTTCATTGGCCACTAAAACGGTTTTGCCATCGGGACTAAAACTCAACATATCAGGTAGTGAACCCACCGCGACCTTGCTGATAAAACTTAAATCTTTGGCATTAAAAAATACCACGATGCCCGCATCAGTTTTGTTTTCGGCTTGAACGGCGATTGCAACAATGCCATTTTTCACTGCAACACTGTTCACTTCCGAATTGGCTAAATAAGTACGGGCAGACAGTTCTGCAACATGGACAGGTTTTTCAGGTTTAGAGGCATCTAAAACATCAACTAGACCTTTCTGGGCATTGACCACAAAGAGACGTTTGCTTGCAGCATCATAAGCGGGAATTTCAGCAGCACTTTTGGCAAAGACATTGGTTTCATAACGTCCTA
The DNA here is from genome assembly GCF_036668815.1 of Acinetobacter sp. ESBL14. Lineage (NCBI taxonomy): Bacteria > Pseudomonadati > Pseudomonadota > Gammaproteobacteria > Moraxellales > Moraxellaceae > Acinetobacter > Acinetobacter sp. ESBL14. The sequence continues at coordinate 24,159 of NZ_JAZEVS010000005.1, read as the reverse complement.
ATAAACTTAACTTAATCGTTTCAGGGGTTGTTTCAACTACTTCTGCTGACGTGTTTGTTTTGTTATTGTCGTTGTCATCATTACACGCCACTAACCCCACCGACAATAACGCTGTCAGTAATACTGAAATCTTAAATTTCATGATCAAATTCCATACAATTTATTCTGTATGGCTAATCTAGTCGTTGGTGATGCAAATTCGATGACACTTTAATGTCAGTTTCATGACCACTCTTTGACAATTTTAGGCTTTATTTCACGCACAGTTGCATTAAACTAAAACTGCCTTTTTATCCATCATGGCTCATGACAACGACAACACATCAAGCGGTACAGCCTGAATTCCGAATGTTGGTGCTCTTGGTCTCGATTGGCTTTTTTATGCAAGCCTTGGACACCACCATCGTCAACACGGCAATTCCTGCCATGGCAGTACAACTCAATGAAAATCCCCTGCAAATGCATGGCGTCATTGTGGCCTATGTGCTGTCGGTTGCGGCCTGTATTCCGCTCAGTGGCTGGTTAGCCGATCGTTTTGGCATCCGTAATATTTATCTGAGTTCTATGGTGATTTTCAGCTTGGCCTCGCTGGGCTGTGGCTTGTCACAAAACCTAGAACAATTATTATTTTTCCGCGTCATTCAAGGTGTTGGTGGTGCCTTGCTGATGCCTGTGGGGCGCTTGGCACTGTTAAAACTGATTCCACGCTCCCAATTCCTGTCTGCCATGAGTCTGATGAGTCTTGCGGGTCTGATTGGCCCGTTGATGGGACCGACTTTAGGGGGGTGGCTGGTTGAAGTGACCACTTGGCACTGGATCTTTTTAATTAATATTCCGATGGGAATCTTGGGAATGATCATGACCTTCAAAGTCATGCCCAACCAGAAAGAACCAAGTGTCAAATCCTTCGATTTAAGTGGCTTTATCCTGTTAATGGTCGCCATGGTAGGCTTGTCTCTCGGGATTGAAAATATAGCCGCATCGCAATATTCCCGCTGGATCAGCGTGGTTTTATTGATTTCGGGACTGTTGGCAGCTGGCGCTTATGCCTACCATGCGCATACGCATCAAAACGCCCTGTTTCATGGTCGCTTATTTCGCTACAAAATCTTTTCCATCGGCGTACTGGGCAATTTCTTTGCCCGTCTCGGTAGTAATGCCATTCCCTTCATTCTACCGCTGATGCTACAAGTCGCCTTTGGCTTTGAACCTTTCTATACCGGTTTAATGATGATTCCAATGGTACTGGGTTCATTATTTTCCAAGCCCATTGTCCGTCCACTGATCCAACGGGTCGGTTATCGTCGTTTTCTACTCACCAATACGGTTTTGGTTGGTTTATGCATCGCCAGTTTTTCACTGATGACCGTCGCTACACCTTTATGGTTGAAAGTTCTGCATCTGTTTATCTTTGGTACGCTCAATTCACTGCAATTCGTGGGCATGAATACGCTGACCTTGAAAGACTTAGCACAACAGGATGCCAGTAGTGGCAATAGCTTCTTGTCGATGATTATGATGCTTTCCATGAGTATCGGGGTCGCTTTGGCAGGAACCTTAATCAATCTGTTTGGGCAACAGTTTTCCAGTGCCTCGATTAGCACCGCCTTCCACGCCACTTTGATTACGCTTGGCTGTATTAATGTCATTACCGCCTTGGTGTTCTGGCAAATCCCCAAAGAAACCACAGATTAAATTTACGGACCTAAAGTTCGTCGTCCAATAAACAGAATAAGGAAAAATAAAATGATCGTTCCACAGCATTGGGCAGAAGCTAAAACAAAAACCAAGATTGCAGGGCGACAATACACCATTAAACGCTTTGGTTGGTCAGATCAAAGCCTTGAAGCAGCGCAATCGCATGCCGAGCAACGTGTTGCCGAGGCAATTGAAAGGATCAAGGCTGGTGAAAATATTCGAAGAATCGACCATAAAGTTCCCTACAATGGTGCCGAAGGCGTACCAATCAGAGAACAGATTATTGCTCAGCATGACGATGTCATTATCACGCGAAATTCCTACGGCGCATTATGCTTAAATACCCCAGATGTGTTATTTGCAGATATCGATTTCGAATACGCACCTCGATTTAGACTGTATCTATTGGCTTTTTTATTGTTAATGCTGGTCACGAGTATTGGGGCTGTTTACTTAGGTTCATGGATGATCTTGGGAGTCGGAGTGATTGTTTCCCTCATCTTGACAGGGCTGGTTGGCAAAGGACTGTTCTATTTACAAAGCAAGTTATTTGGAACAACAGAACAGCGTGCATTTGCATCAATTCAAGATTTCTCTCAACAGCACCCTACATGGCATTTACGCGTTTATCTCACGCCAAAAGGTTATCGTGTTTTGGCAATGCATCAGACCTTTGAACCTAAAAGTGATGAAGCTCAATTATTATTCAATGCCATTCATGCGGATCCTAACTACATCCGAATGTGTAAAAATCAAAATTGTTTCCGAGCCAGAATTAGCCCAAAACCTTGGCGAATTGGTGTGAATCGCTTAGCACTCGGCGTCTGGCCAGTAAGTGAAGTACGTTTAGCGATCCGCGAAAACTGGATTCGAGACTATCAGAAACAAGCCGAGAACTATGCATCATGCAAATTTGTGGCACAATTAGGCAGTCAAGTCACCCACATGAAGGCGAAGCGAGTACAATCTCTACATGACCAATACTGTAAATCTGACACTCGCTTAGACATCGCATAATACAAATGATATGGCAAAAAAATCTGCAAAATTTCCGTCGACACAACATTATCCGACTTATGCCAGTATCGGTTTAGCGGTCATGCTGGGTGTGGTCAGCTACTTTGGCTTGTTCTATCAGCAGAAAGCCTCGGCACAGGATTATTCCATTCGCGGCTTTGATGTGTCCCATCATCAAGGCGAGATTAACTGGAAAAAAATCTCGCCAATGCAATATCAATTCGTTTATTTAAAAGCCACGGAAGGGGGCGATTTTAAAGATCGTAACTTTCAGCAAAACTGGCTCAAAGCACGTGAACGTGGCCTACATGTCGGTGCTTATCATTTTTATCGGCTGTGTCGTGATGGGGCAATCCAAGCCGAAAATTTTATTGCCACTGTTCCAAAAAAAGCCGATGCCCTGCCGCCTGTGATTGATTTGGAATATGACAGTAACTGCATCAACACCTATACCAAAGAGCAGCTCATCAAAGAAATTCAGGTGATGCATGACCAACTGCAACAGCATTATGGCAAACAACCGATTTTTTATATTTCCAAAAGCTTTTACCATATTGTGCTAATGGGGAACTTTAACAACACTCCGTTATGGGTCAGAGACTATGAGGGCAAGCCTGAACTCAAAGATGGTCGACAATGGCTGTTTTGGCAGCATAGCAGCCAAGGCAGAATCGACGGCGTTCCCAAAGCCGTGGATTTAAATGTCTATGCCGAATCCCCAAAACAATGGCGGATTTTTCTGAAAGCACAAGGCATTGAAGATGCCAAATGAGCTACGCAAAATCATCCATATCGACATGGATGCCTTTTATGCCTCAGTCGAGCTCAAAGATCGCCCAGAGCTAAAAGATTTACCTGTAGTAATTTCCTCTCATCATCCAAGAGCGGTCATTGCTGCAGCGTCTTACCCTGCCCGCGTCTTTGGACTCCGTTCTGCCATGTCGATGGGACAAGCCAAAAAACTCTGTCCACAGGTCATCGTGATCGAACCTAATTTTGAAAAATACCGCGAAGTTTCAGCGCAAATTCATCAGATTTTTCAGCAATATACCCCCTTGATTGAACCGCTGTCTTTAGATGAAGCCTATCTGGACGTGACTGAGAACTTAAAGCATATCGCCAGTGCCACCGAAGTCGCAGCACAAATCCGTGCTGATATTTTTGCAGTCACTGGACTGACTGCTTCAGCGGGCGTGGCACCAAATAAATTCTTGGCAAAAATTGCCTCGGATTGGAACAAACCCAATGGTTTATTTGTGATTAAACCGAATCAGGTGCTGCGCTTTATCCAAGATTTGGCTCTGAATAAAATTCCTGGGGTGGGCAAAGTCACTCAAGAACGCTTGCAGCAACTAAATTTACATACTTTGGGCGATCTGCAAAAAATCGACGAAAATGTGTTGATTCATCATTTTGGTAAATACGGCAAACAGCTGTATTTATATGCGCAAGGCATTGATCATCGACCAGTCCAAGCAAAACGGGAACGCCAACAGATTTCCAAGGAAATTACCTTTGATGAGGATTACACCCTTGTCCAATGCAGCCATGCATGGCAGCCATTGACCGAGCAAGTCTGGCGCAGCCTGAATAGAAAACAATTAACCGCTCGCGGTGTGACCGTCAAACTCAAACTTAAAAACTTCCAAGTCTTACAGCACAGTAAAAGTTTTAAACAAGCACTGCAATCGCAACAAGACTTGGGGCAAGTGGTATTGCAACTGCTGGATGAAATGCATATTGACCCAGAGTTCCAATTTCGCCTGGTTGGTGTCGGGGTATATCAGTTACAAGCTTTGGAAGAAGAATCACAACTTTCTTTGTGGTAGCGCTGTTTTTTTACACAAAAGCACAATCCTGACTGAAATTTATGTTTGCTTTTTATCCAGTTTTCAGTACTCTAAGCAACGCAGTAACATTATCCTTGTTATTTGCTTTGCTAAAGAAAACCTCACTTTTAGCATCTGCTCCTGTGGTTGGCGTGACGATCAAATCCGAAGATTACAGGGCACTTCAGGTCTTCTTTCGCGATCCTCTTGTTCCTATAAAAAATTCCATATTCCCACTACACACCATCATAACTTCAGTTAAACTCAGCAGATAAAACTAGAAAATTCTGTATGTACATGCCTTATGAAGCAAAAACAAATTCTTTGTGTTGAAGATGAAGCCGCCATCGTCCTGCCACTACGTTACGCACTCGAGCGTGAAGGCTGGAGCGTCAGTTGGGCCAATACTGGCACACAGGCACTGCAATTACTGACACAACAATCCTTTGATTTTATTATTTTAGATGTCGGGCTCCCTGACCTGAATGGCTTTGAAGTTTGCAAACAATTACGCCAGAAAGATCAAACCCCTTTACTGTTTTTAACAGCCCGTGATGATGAAATTGATCGAGTGGTGGGTCTCGAAATTGGAGCGGATGATTATTGCAGCAAGCCCTTTAGCGCAAGAGAAATTGTGGCCAGAATCAAAGCCATTTGGCGCAGAATGGAAGCGCAAGCTCAACCTGTTGCAGCCTCTGTAGCAACGACGAAAACTGATGTTATTGTGCAATCGGCAGCTTGGTCATGTAACCCTCAATCCTTGCAGATTCATTATCATGGACAACCACTACAACTGACTCGCTATGAATACCGCTTGTTATTTTTACTGATTCAGCATCCAGAACAGGTGTTTAGCCGCCAACAACTGATGGATCATATTTGGGAACATCCAGAGCATAGTTTGGAACGTACAGTCGATACGCATATCAAGAGTTTAAGACAGAAGCTCAAACAGATTACCCCAGATGATGACCCAATTCGCACCCATCGTGGATTTGGCTATAGTCTGGGGCAAAGTTAATTACACACTGCAATCCTGCTTATTCATTTTGATTTGAGTTGCTTCAGTATTGTCTGAATAATAGTACTGCAGCTTGACTTGAGCTCCTTTTTCTAAAAGCTCTTTCATCTTAGAATCGGCGCAAACACCCTTTATAATATTTGGTACTGCATTGGTTTCGATCCAATTTGAGGATAGATCGTCTGCTGTAAAATGAATTAATCGATAAACAAAAGTCAGCTCTTTATCTTTCGCGATTACATTTTCTAGACTTGTTTCTCTATCTAATTTAATTGGTAATTTCTTATTCATTATGTTTGCCCCTAAAGTTAGTTGCAAAGCTAAATCATCTTTAATCCCTTTTTCACAGAAATTCTTGGGTGCTTCAATAAAGTATTCCTCAGTAATATAAAGCTTATTATCAGGTTTTCTAGTGACGACCATATAATAATCTTTATCTGAGTAGCAATCTTTATTATTATATTTTGTCGCTGATATTTTTGCAGAGTTGGCATTTCTAATAATTTTCACATTAGTAAAATTGGTTTGGTATGCTATATTTTTTAAAACATCGATATTTTCATTTACCAATTCCTTTAATTTCTTGCCAGACATACTTGTCGTTCGCTCAATTCCATCAGATGAGATCTGTTTAGAATGAATTTTTGCATCGTCTGCATACATATCTAAACCTTCAGGATCAACAGCATTGGATAATTGTTCATATTTTTTCAAGAACATCATATATTCTTGATCAGGATTTACAGCATAACTCTTAGACACCACGAATAGACTTAAAATAATCATTATTCTTTTCAAAATAGCTCCCTTAATATTATGATTAATAAATTGATAATCATAATGTTCAAATTCTATTTTTTCAATTTCTACTTACTATTTTTTTGTATTGTGATTAAACTAAATCAGAACAATTAAAATTCCATTTCTGATTATGTCAATCTTTGTCCGTATCTGGTTTTTCTTTAGCTTGGTGGTGGTTCTGAGTCTGGGCTTTATCGCCTATACCCTGACTCAGCAAGTCAAGCCCAATGTCCGACAAGTGGTTGAAGATACCCTCGCTGAAAATGCCAATATCATTGCCCAATTGATTGCAGAAGATGTCTATGAACATCAGGTTGATACGCCAGAATTTGATCAAAAAATTCAGGCAGCTTTATCTCGTCAACTGAATGCCACCATTTGGCAGCATCGCAAAGAACAGATTAACCAGCAACTGTACATTACCGATCCCAAGGGCATCGTGATTTATGATTCTGAAGGGCAAGCTGTTGGGCAAGACTATTCCAGATGGAATGATGTCTACTTAACACTGCGTGGTAAATACGGCGCACGCTCAACTGCAACCAATCCCGATGATCGCAACAGCAGCATCATGCATATTGCAGCGCCGATTATTTACCAACAGCAATTGCTCGGTGTGGTCAGTATTGGTAAACCCAATCAGTCGGTACAACCCTATATCGAACGTGCTGAGCAACAACTGATTTATCAAGCCCTCTGGATTGCAGCACTCAGCCTGCTCTTGGCCAGTATGGTGGCCTATTGGCTCAGGCATAGTATTGATCGGGTTCGACGCTATGCACAGGCGTTGGCACCGGTGAATCAGGCACCTTTCTTTTATTCTGCTAAAGAACTCAATCAAGTGACTCAGGCACTGAGTGAAATGCGGGAAAAACTAGAAGATCGTGGCTATGTGGAGAACTATGTCAATACATTGACCCATGAACTCAAAAGCCCGCTCACCGCCATTCAAGCCAGTGCTGAACTATTACAAGATGATATCCCTCTAGCTGATCAGCAACAGTTTGCCCATCATATCATCCAGCAAAGCCAGCGTTTGCAATCCTTGATTGAACGAATGTTGTTATTAACACGACTCGAAAAAAATCAACATGTTTTAGAGTTTCAAAACTTAGACCTAAACGAGCTCATTCAACAATGCTTTCAGCAACAACATAGTGCTTTGCAGCTGAAACAGATCCAAACACAACTTGATCTCCCCCAACACTGTTCGATTCATGCCGATCCATTTTGGCTGAAACAAGCGCTGAATAATCTCTTAGATAACGCCAGAGATTTCTGCCCACCACTGGGAAAAATCGCAGTTCAAGTTCAGCAAGACCCAACCCATCAAAGCATCACTTTGTTGTTTTTTAATGAGGGTGAAGCCATTCCTGAGTATGCCTTAAACCGTGTATTTGAGACTTATTTTTCTCTACCGCGTCCGCATAATCAGCAACGCAGTACCGGCATTGGGCTTAGTATCGTCAAACAGATTATTCAGCAGCACCACGGTCGGATTAGTATCCAGAATATTCAGGCAAATCGCCTCGATTTCTTAGCAACACATCAATCTGGTGTACTCTTGACCCTCACACTTCACACAAACTTCACTTAAGCTTCAAAGCAAACGCATCCGAAGCGCATATGCCTTGTAGATACTGGTCAGATCATAATGACCATGGAATTTCACATGCGCCGCAATTTTATCAGTCTTAAAATCGGAGCCATTCTGTTCCTGATTCTAATCTTTTATATCGGTTTATTTTTTATTTCGGGCTTGGTCTCTGAACGTCAAAGCTACCAACAGCAAGTCCTTCATGACATCGCCAATGAACAAATTCGCCCACAACAAATCGTCGCACCTTATTTAAAATTACCTTACCAAGTGCAAACCACCTGCACCGATGAACAGAAAAAAAGTTATCCCTGTACACAAATCCTATTTGTCGCTATCGGGGCTGAAACGACCGACTGGAATGCACAATTTAAGGTTTCGGACAGCACTTATAAGCGCAATATCTATAAAGCCATTAGCTATCAAAATTCGATGTCTGGCAAAGGCCTATTTAAAGCGGTGAATAATGAAGAAAAACGTGATTATTTGTGGGAACAGGCTGAAATTATTTTTCCGATCCAAGATGCGCGAGGGCTGAATGCCAAACCAATCTTCAATATTGATGGTAAGGCCTATAAATTCGACTTTTCAGAACAAAGCCAAGGACAACGCGGTTTTGACCTGATGCATCTGACAGCGAAGCAGTACCCTGAACTGGTACAAAAATTCCAACAGGGTTTTAAGTTTGGCCTGCAGTTCGAGCTTGAAGGACTCAGTGAATTCAGCTTCATTCCGACCAGTTATGAAATGACTTATCAAGCCACGGGCAACTGGGGCGATGTTAAATATGATGGGCAAAGCCTACCCTTTAAAAAATCCAGTGAAAAACGCCAATTTCAGGCAAACTGGAAAAATATCGCACTAGGTAAACGTAATTTAGAAAATGTGTCGCTGTGCGAAAATAGCCAGTGCTTCTATCAGGTCTTAAATGCAGAAAATGCACCCGCAGAAGCCGCTTACGATAGCCGCACCCCATCCAATATTTCAGGCATTTCGACGCAATTCCTAGAGCCTGTCAATATCTATACCCAGACTGATCGTGCCATAAAATATGGCATCATGGTCATCATCATTACCTTTGGTTGCTTCTTCCTATTTGAAGTTTTAAAACAACTTAAAATCCATCCTGTGCAATATGCCTTGGTGGCGATGGCACAAGGCGTGTTCTTCGTGCTACTGCTTTCAATCAGTGAATATTATGCTTTTGCACTGGCTTATTTGGTTGCGGCCTGCGCCTGCGTCGGTCTGATTACGTGGTACTTATACTTCGTCGTGAAAGGGATTAAGCCTGCGCTGTTATTCGGGATTCTACTTGGTGTGCTCTACAGCATGATGTATCTATTATTGCAATCCAGTGGCAAGACCTTCTTATTCGGTTCGATCCTGTCCTTTATTCTGATTGCCTGTGTCATGTTCATCACCCGTCATGTCAATTGGTACCAATCCGAACAACCAAGCCAATAAAAAAATATATAAGGGTGAAGTGTAATGTCTTCGCCCCTTTTCACTACATTGATCAGGAATAAAACCATGTACCAAACGACTTATTTAGCCTTAAAGCAACTTAAACAGCTATGCCCTTTACAGAGCTCGATTGCAAGCTGTCTGAATCAATTGCGACAAGCCAAAATCCAGTTTTTAAATCTGGGAAATGTGATTATCTGCCCACAACAAGGCTGTATTTTATTTTTCCAGCAGCGTAACTTAATGGAAATAGAAAGTTTTTTAGCCTAATTTATAGAAAATTACATTGCTGTCGAATTGCATCAAGTACAATCGCTACTCTACTTTTTTCGATTAGGGAATCACTATGTCTGTGCAACGCCTTCATGTCACATCACGTTATTGCGAAGTTGCCATTGCGGGAAATCTTGTTCATTTAGCAGGTCAATTGGCTGATGATACCAGCGTTGATGTAACCGCACAGACACAGCAGACTCTAGACAATATTGACCGTTTATTGGCAGAAGCAGGCACCGACAAAACCCATATTTTATCGGTCATTATCTTTTTAAAAGACATTGAAAAAGATTATGCAGCCATGAATGCGGTATGGGATGCATGGATTGCAGCAGGTCATCCACCAGCACGAACCTGTGTCGAATCTAAACTCTATACACCGGATGTACTGGTTGAAATGACTGTCACTGCAGTTCTGCCTTAATAGGATTTCACCGCGAAATCATTATATTTCATCATGCGATCCACTTTCGGCATCGACATTGAGCTTGTAGTAGAAGCCGTTGAAACAGTCGCTGGTTCAAACAGATCTGGTACTAAATCTTCTCTGAGTTCTTGTTCAGTTGGAATGCTGCTATAACGTAGGACACGGTAGCCTGCCAATTCAAGCAGGCTGTCTTGATAGTGCTTTTGATGCAAACGATTGACATAAGATTCATCTGCAATCTCAATGACTGCAAGTACTTGATGTTGTTGATCTAAAACCACAAAATCAGCGACCAAACCTTGATACTTACGACGCGTATGGGCAAATTTGGTGGTGAGTAAGGCATCAAAAGATACATGCGCCAAAACAGTATGGCGTGGTAATACAGCTTGTAAACGCATGAGCGTAATTTGTTCTGCGATATTGAGAATACCACGACGTTTGAGTGGACTATCCTGACGCCTATTTTGTTGTAGGCGACGCAGCGCAAGCGCTGTGATCAACAGCAGCCCAACTATTGTTATAAAATAATACATTTCTAACCAATCCCTTTAGATTTTTTATAATCATTTTGGCTTTAAGCCAATTTTTTTAATCAAGAACAGCGATAGCAAAATCATTTTGCAGTGCAAACTTAAGTTTTTTAATCGTGTTTTCCTAGACGACCTAAGTCGTAAAAGCCCTCTGCTCTTTATTTATAATCATTCGCTATTCAATATTCAAGTCGTTATTGTCAGTTTATGTTTCTACACCCCATAGTTTTGCGGTGAATTTGCGACCATTCGTCATTTACATAAAAACAAGGCATGGGAGATCCCATGCCTTGTTACGGATCTCGAATTAACGATGTCCTTTGGCTTTCGGTTTTGCTTTGCCTGAAAACGGTCTTTTCTCACCCGTTTCGCGAGGCGGTAAACCATTGTGTTGGGTCAATAGCTGTCCTTTTTGTGGACGCTGTTGACCTGACGATGAACGAGATTGCCCTTGACCACGTTTGGCAGAATCCCCTGCGACAGACGAGTTCTTTTTACGTGCCGATTTATATTCACCTTCAGCGGTCCCTTGCGGCTGATAAGTCGGAATCAAATGCTGTTTTGAATTTCCGATTAAATCTACACGCCCCATCTCTTTCAAGGCTTCACGCAACAAAGGCCAGTTATTTGGATCGTGGTAACGCAAGAATGCCTTGTGCAGACGGCGACGTTTTTCACCTTTCACAATATCGACATTTTCCGTATAGCGCGCCACTTTAGACAGCGGATTCTTGCCTGAATAATACATGGTGGTCGCAGTAGCCATTGGCGATGGATAGAAGGTCTGTACCTGATCGGCACGGAAACCATTTTTCTTTAACCAGATCGCCAAGTTCATCATGTCATAATCAGTCGTGCCCGGATGCGCAGCAATAAAGTAAGGAATTAAATATTGTTCCTTCCCTGCTTCCTTACTGAAACGCTCAAACATTTGTTTAAAGCGATCATAAGTCCCGATCCCTGGTTTCATCATCTTCGATAATGGGCCATTTTCGGTATGCTCAGGCGCAATTTTCAGGTAGCCACCCACATGGTGTTGTACCAATTCTTTGACATATTCAGGGTTCAATACTGCCAAGTCATAACGCAGACCCGAACCAATCAGAATCTTCTTCACCCCTTTGATTTCACGGGCTTTCCGATAAAGCTGAACCAAAGGTGCGTGATCTGTATGTAAATTCTGACAAACACCTGGGTACACACACGATGGTTTACGACAGTTCTTTTCAATTTCAGGATCGTTACAGTGCAAACGATACATGTTCGCGGTAGGACCACCTAAGTCTGAAATAATTCCGGTGAAATTGGGTGCCGTGTCACGGATCTTTTCAATTTCACGTAAAATTGAATCTTCAGAACGGTTTTGAATAATACGGCCTTCATGTTCAGTGATCGAACAGAAAGTACAACCACCGAAACAGCCACGCATGATATTGACCGAGAATTTGATCATATCAAAGGCAGGGAAACGTGCATTCTCATAGGTCGGATGGGGCAAACGTGCATAAGGTAGATCAAACACATAATCCATTTCCTCCGTAGTCAACGGAATTGGCGGTGGGTTGATCCACACATCACGTTCACCATGACGCTGCACCAAGGCACGCGCATTACCTGGATTGGTTTCCAGATGCAAAATACGGTTAGCGTGCGCATATAACACATGATCATCAGCCACCTCTTCAAAAGAAGGCAAACGAATCACGGCCAATTCACGTGGCGGCAATTTATGTTTAATCGCTTTTGATGGCGCAGGCTTTAACTGCACAATTTGGGTATCAGGATCGAGCTGATCACCTTCACGAACGATTGGATTAGCAACCACTTCTTTTTGGAAGTTTTGATACTGTGCCAGTGAGTTGCCTTTTTCTTTTTCAACTTCACAGCCATCAATATCTTCAGTCATGACATAGGGGTTGATAATCGGATCAACTCGGCCAATGGTATCAATGTCATTACTGGCAATTTCAACGAATTTCGCTTTCGATGCTTTATTGTGTTTATTAATAATAAATGCGGTACCACGAACATCCGTAATCTCGTGGATTTTCTCACCCTTGGCTAAACGATGCATCACGTCGATAATCGCACGCTCACCATTGCCATACATCAATAAATCAGCTTTTGAGTCCATCAAAATAGAACGGCGGACTTTGTCTGACCAATAGTCATAATGTGCAATACGACGCAAGCTGCCTTCAATCCCACCAAGCAAGACTGGCACATCTGGGAAAGCCTCACGACAACGTTGACAGTAAACCGTTGCTGCACGGTCTGGGCGTTTATTCGGTTCATTGTTTGGCGAATAGGCATCATCCGAGCGAATTTTACGATCCGCCGTATAACGGTTGATCATTGAATCCATATTGCCTGCAGTCACACCCCATGCAATGGTTGGCTTACCCAGAACACGGAAGCTCTCGACATTGGTCCAGTCGGGCTGTGCAATAATCCCAACACGAAAACCTTGCGCCTCAAGTACACGTCCAATCACACCCGAGACAAAAGATGGATGGTCGATATAGGCATCACCACACACCAAAATAAAGTCACATGCATCCCAGCCGAGCAGATCCATTTCTTCTCGTGACATCGGCAAAAATGGTGCGGGTTCAAAACACGACGCCCAATATTTGTCGTAATCAAACAGCGCTTTTGGCGCGGTCTGCATGGTGTAGGCAGTAGACATGGCTTGCGAATCTCGGCTAGCAAATGGAGGAGAGACATCTATCGGGGTTGGCGGTATTTTAACCCCTAAAATGAAAGCCGATCATTTTAACATGAATTTCATTCATTTTTATAGATCAAAAAACAAACAGTGATATTTCCCCAAAAAGTATTTGTAACTGATTGAGGAAATAATGTCATAACATATTGATAATTATTATTCTTCGTTCAAAAAGCCTTCTTTGATTTCAGTAGGCAAATCTTGATGCCACCAAGTATAAATAGAAGCTTTAATTTCTTCATCTTCATCAGGATCGTTATATGGTTCGTCATCCTCACGAATGAGTTCATCACCATGAAATTTAAACCAAAACTCCCATGGATCATCATCACCACAACCCCACGCTTGCGCATGAATATCTGGCAATAAATATTTTAAAAACAATAGAATATTTTCAATATTTTCATCACCATTTGAGCCATGGGTAAAATCTAGTACAGCAAACCCATCAACATAGTGCAGTGTCTCTGGCCTAAGATCATGTTCAATCGAATCGATCAAATCAACCAGCTCTTGAGTAATCTCATCTGCTTGCGGATTAATGAGTAAAGCTGTCTGAATGAACTTTTCTTCATCTCCATGATGTGCTGTAAATAAAACTTCTAATTGCCCCATGATTGTTGAATCAGGATGTTTATAATAAACGCGACTATGTAATTCCATATTATTTTCCCCAGTTTTAATATTATCTCGACACCCAAATAGGTGCTTATTTAAGTTACTAAATCTTCACAACTTTTATCAAGTTTAGGCGACTTTATTTGTCGTTTTATTTTAGTTTTTCGGCTTCATCGACAAAGATTTCAAGCGCAATGCTAAGAAAAGCCCAAGAGCTAAAACCACCGCCACCATAAGATTTATTCCCGTCCAGCCATAGTTCTCCCAGACCAATCCTCCACTACTGCCCAATAAGCTCGAGCCCATGTAATAGCAGAATAAATACAGAGAGGAAGCCACTGCACGATACTGCACTGCTTGGACCGAGACCCAACTACTTGCAGTCGAATGTGCTGCAAAAAATGAAAAAGTAAAAATGATGAGGCCCAGTAGGATGGTCCAAAGCGATGGAATCAAGGTAATCAATAAACCGATCATCATCATCACCAGTAACACAGGCAGTACTTTATCGCGCCCATACTTAAAGCACCATTGTGCGGCTTTGGGTGAACTATAAATTCCCGCCAAATAGGCAATTGAAATCAAACCAATCCATGTTTGCGATAAATGAAATGGGGCTTCTAATAAGTGGTAACTGATATAGTTGAACACCGTCACCAGACAACCCATCAAAATAAAGCCTTGGGCAAATAAAATGCGTAGTTTCGGGTCTTTTAGATTTTGCTCAAATGCAGCTTTAAAACGTGAAAATCGGAACGGAAACGGTTTGAAATGCTGCGATTTAGGCAATAGTACATAGAATAAACAGGCAATCACCAAATTCAGAAAGCCAATAATATAGGTTGCCGATTGCCACGAAATAAAATCAACCAACACACCTGCAATCAGACGTCCCCCCATACCACCAATGGCTGTACCTGAGATATATAGCCCCATCGCAAAACCAATATCCTTCTGTGCAATCTCTTCTCCGATATAGGTCATTGCCACAGCGGCAACCCCACTGACCGCTAAGCCAATCAAAACACGGGTACCCAGAAAGATTTCCCAGATGGGAAAAGAAGCACTGATCAGTAATAAAATCGAGACCAGCAATAAGGCACATACCATAATGGGTTTACGCCCAAAACGATCTGAAATAAAACCCGTGAACAGTAAGCCAATCGCCAGTGCGATGGTGGAAAAGGATAAGGGGAAACTACTGTGGGTCGGGCTGACATGAAAGAAATGTGCAAAAATCGGCATCATTGGCTGTACACAGTACAGCGATGAAAACGACGCAAAACCTGCAAAGAACAATGACCATAAAATCGCAGTAAACGATTTTGAACCATACTCGATATGGGTTGGGCGCAGCACTGATTCAGACATGAGGACTCCTTATGCCCGACCAGTATACGCCCTCAGCCAAAATGCGGAATGATCATTTCGGCCATTTTTATCAAATGTTTAAAATAATGCTTTAGGTAAACGGATCTGAATGATCTCATTATCATCGGCAAGTTTGGCATTACGTCCCGATGAACCTGGGAAATTATTGTCATTCAATACCGTCAAAGTCGTGCCATTTTCGATAATCACATCTTCAATGGTCTCAAATGGGAAAGCAAACACCTTGCCTGTCCCTATATCCCCTTCCCGTGCTGTACCGTATAACCCATGAGGATTGGCAATCTTGATTAAATCGACCAAGTCTTCGCGTGCCACCACCTGCTTCGGTTCATTGAATTTGACCCGAATCAGTTTCTTATGCCCGCCAAGATTATTTTGGCTGACATCACGCTCAATAATAATGCCCTCTTTGTCATTAAACAGCTGGAAGTCACCAATATTGGTGGCTTTACTATCCAGTACAAACCAATAATAAACCCCCGTATAGGCTTTCTTCTGAAGATCAAACTGGGAGATCAGCAGCCGACCTGACGAGTCATTCAGCAATGGCTTTTCCAGTAGTGGATACAGATATTTGCCATCAGGTGAAATCGCCATCCCTTCAAAGCCACTACTGCGCCCAACCAACGGATCAACATAATTGATATTGGCTTTATTCAGCTGATTTTGTGGTGAACGTAATTCTTGAGCTGGATTAAATGGATTGGGCAAAGCAATCGGTGCATCGAGCAACACGCCCTCTGCAGAAAAATGCAATAAAAATGGGCCAAATTCATCACCAATCCAATAGGTACCATCTGGCGCACGCTGCATCGATTCAGGATCAAAGTCAGCCCCTGTCAATAAACGTTCTGGCGTATTGCCATTCACAATCTCAAAAGGAACCAATTTATTTGGATCACGTAGCTGGATGAAGCTTTGTACAGAAACCTGCCCTGAACCTTTACTCTTGGTTTTAAAATCAGCTTTGATTTTATAAATGCGTAATAAGAAATCAGCGGAATTATCTTGAGTACCAAAACCGTTATCCGCCATGGCCATATAACTGCCATCCTGATTTTTTAAGGCAGCAGAAAAACCCTGTACAGGTTGTCCTTTAAAAGGTGGATAAATACCATTGGCACCACTGACCGCTTTACCTGAATCTGGCCCAGCGGCATAGGTTGCGACAGGAAGCTTGGCGAATGAAATCAGTGTTGGTTCGGTGACTTTTTCAAGCGTTGTATTGTGGTCTTGATTATTGTCATCATCATTACAGGCAGTTAAACCCAAAGCGCTACAACAGAAAAGCGCCAATACAGTTTTCTTGTTCATGGTTTTATACATTTGGTAAAAAATTAGGCAAATTAAAACAAGTTTTTATGACGCTTTTACTGCAATAACATGAAGTCTTTATGGCGAAAAGATGACAATGTAACGCAATGCTTTTTTTATCTATCACTGCACTGCCATCGCTTCGATCTTAATCAAGTTTGGTCGGCTGATATTCGCCCGCAATCGCTGCTTTTAAAAACTTTTGAAAGGTTGGACACTGCATATGATTCTCTGCTGGACACACCGCGGCATGTCTCAGTCCCTCGCTAATAAAGTGCAAACGTCGGGTCATCTGCTCTAGTTGTTCTGCTTTCTGATTGAGCATGGCTCGATCCAATTCAGGCTGACCATTTTCTCCAAACATATGTGCAATTTCAGTTAAGGAAAAACCTGCCGCCCGCCCCAAAGCAATTAATGCTAGTTGATCTAACACTTGTTTACCGTATTGTCGGCGTAGTCCAGAACGGCCAATCGACTTAATCAGCCCTTTCTCTTCATAAAAACGTAAAGTCGATGTTGCAACATTTGCTCTTTTAGCAACTTCTCCAATATCCATAAATACCTCTTGACTTCAAGTTGACTTGAACTTGCACACTCTCTTTATCGCGTTTTATGCAAAAAAGATCAAGGTGAAAAAATGGGAACTGCGGAACTGCTATTTCAAATCCTGTGCTTAGGTATCGGTGCCACACTGATGATGGATATTTGGCTTTTTATCTTAAAAAAATTCAATCAGCCCATCTTAAATTTTGCTCTGCTGGGGCGCTGGATGGGCTGGATCTTTCGGGGCAAGTTCATCCATGCATCGATTGCGCAAAGTCCTACTATTCGACATGAATATGCCTTGGGTTGGCTGGCACATTACAGTGTCGGTATCCTCTTTGCCTTCAGCTTTGTTCTGATGATAGGAGAAACATGGTTATTGCAACCACAGTTCACCTCTGCCTTTATTTTCGGGGTGATCACAGTGCTCATTCCATTTTTCATCATGCAACCGGCTATGGGGGCAGGCATTGCCTCCGCTAAAACGGTACAACCTTTACGCAACTGTCTACGAAGTCTGATTAACCACGCTATTTTCGGCTGCGGTTTATATCTCAGCGCCCAATTGCTTGCATTGTTCCAATAAGGAGCCAAACCATGAAATCCATTGCCATTATTTATCATAGCCGTCAGGGCCATACCCAGTTTATTGCCCAACAAATTCAACTCGGTGCAGCTCAAGTTGAGCAGATTAAAATTGATTTATTCACCGCTGAGCAGTTAATGTCTCAACCTGAGCAACTCTGTCTCTATGATGGACTGATTTGGGGTTCACCAACCTATCTGGGTGGGGTTTCTGGCACATTCAAACAACTAATGGATAACACCGGACCTTTATGGAAGAAGCAGGCATTTAAAGGAAAATTAGCCGCAGGATTTACGGTTTCCTCACTGCCCGCAGGGGATAAACAATCCACTCTGATTTCACTTTTCACCTTTTCGATGCAACACGGTATGATATGGATCGGCAACCCGATTTTACCTGAGCAGCATCAAGGTGTTCCGTATACACAAGCCGCCAATCGTCTCGGGTCTTGGTCTGGACTGATGGCACACGCCGAACATGCCAGTGCTGCAGATGCTTTTGATGTTGGCGATATTAAAACCGCTCAGTTATTTGGACAAAACTTTGCATTCAGCTTAAATGCATATCAAGGAACATGATCAAGTGAAAGCAGCAAGTTTATTATTTCCACTCATTCTCTCCTGCATGATGTCTTTTTTAATCTCAGGCATCACCACATTGAAGGCAGTTGGCTTCATCGATCACTTCTTTTCGATGTGGATGTCAGCATGGATTGTGGCGTGGATGTTTGCCTTTCCTAGCGTATTGGTCTGTGCGCCAATTGCACAAAGGTTGGTCGGCTGGATTCTCAAAAAACGTTAATTTGCACTTTGTAAGTAAAAGCCTACAGTGACTGTAGTGATTGGCGAATATACCTGATGAGATCAATTTACTAACATATTAATCATAGAGAGACAGGATGTCTCATTCAGAACAACAAGACACACAGGACGTGGTCGTTGACAGGAGTTAACGGCAACAAACCAAATATGAGAAAGCCTCGACAGGATGTCGGGGCTTTTTTATGCAACAAAATATCTAAAACTAAACGATTTTCCCCTACAGATTGCATTGACTGCCACCGACTTGCTCCCTACCATCCGCATGTTTTATAAATGACGGTCGAATTGTTTCACGATGATAATTTACAAGAAATTTTCTTTTTCCCGCTTTCAAATCTCTTTTGCCAAATTAGGTGTCATTCTTTTCAGTACTCACCTCACCGTAGCTTGTACCAGTACCAAAGGACCGAGTATTAACCACTCGCAAAAACTTGCTTCAGGCATTCAAAGCGCTTTTTCAGTTTCTCCAACAACTGCAAATCGTGTTGCTCCCATCATTCTACAAACCGCTGAGCGCCATAATATCTCACCACATTTATTGGCTGCGCTGATCCGTCAAGAATCGAGCTATAGAACTCGTGCTCGGTCTTCAGCAGATGCGGTCGGTTTAACCCAAGTACGCCCAAAATTCTGGCAACCGTTCTGCCCTGGTGATTTATATGATGAACACGTCAACATCAATTGTGGTGCCTACATTCTAGCGAACTACTATCAATCCACAGGTGATTGGTCAAAAGCCCTCGGTTATTACAATGTTGGACCCACAGGTTATCGAAGAAGTCCTTATATGCGTCAGCAAGCTGAACGCTATGCCAACTCAGTTAAACGCCATGAACAAAGCTTAAAAGAAGCACTATAAACACTTGTTGTCAGTCAAAACCTACAGAAATTGTGGTGATTGGCGAATATCGAAGATGATATAACTCCCCTAATCTATAAATCATAAAGAGACAGGATGTCTCATTCAGAATAATAAGACACACAGGATGTGGTCGTTGACAGGAGTTGACGGCAATAAACCAAATATGAGAAAGCCTCGACAGGATGTCGAGGCTTTTTTATGACTCACTCAAGTCACATCATTACCGTAAAATAACTCCTATTGACTCACCTAAACTGAGTGCATACCATCCTTATACTTCTGTTTGGTATCGGGTTCTGATTTTGCACATCACATCAACTTCTTCTGATCAACATACGACCTTCAAACCGTTTGCCTCAACCATTATAAAGATCAGTCTTGTTGTGCTTGCAATCAGTCTATCTGCTTGTAGCAGTTTAAGCGGATCCTTTGCCAATCGCTCAAATCAACTTTCCTCAGGCTTGCAAAATGCCTATTCGGTTTCCCCAACTACAGCCAATCGCTTATCGCCAATGATCATTCAAAGTGCCGAGCGTTATGATGTCTCTCCAACTTTACTTGCCGCCCTGATCCGCCAAGAATCGAATTACAACAGCTCCGCACGTTCACCAACAGGTGCAATCGGTTTAACCCAGATTATTTCCAGCCATTGGCGTCAGTCTTGCCCTGGTAATCTTTATGATGAGAGTGTCAATATTAACTGTGGTGCACATGTGCTCTCGACCTACTATCGATCTGCTGGCAGTTGGTCTAAAGCGGTGGCTTATTACAATGTCGGACCAACAGGCTACGAACGCAGTTTCTGGACACGTCATAAAGCCAAAAAATATGCACGTTCAGTCAAACGTCATGAAAAGACCTTAAAGAAAGCGCTTTAAAATCAATAAAAAACCATGCCTCAAGCATGGTTTTTTATTGGCTGAATAACGAAATTAAACTTCGTCAAACAAACCTTCAAATAAGACTGAAGATAAATAACGCTCACCACTATCTGGCAAGATCACGACAATGGTTTTACCTGCATTTTCAGGACGTTCTGCAATTTGTGCTGCTGCTGCCAATGCCGCACCACTCGAAATACCGACTAAAATCCCTTCTTGAGTTGCACACTTTCTTGCCCACTCAATGGCATCTGCGCTATTCACGGGTAAAACTTCATCAACGAGGTCTAAGTCTAAGTTTTTAGGAATAAAATTCGCACCAATTCCCTGAATTTTGTGAGGTGCAGGTGTAATGCTTTCACCGCGTTTAGTTTGAGTAATGATTGGTGATTCTGCAGGTTCAACCGCAACTGAATAAAGTGCTTTATTCTGAACTTGTTCAAAATAACGTGAAATCCCAGTAATCGTTCCACCCGTTCCCACGCCAGCAACCAAAATATCCACTTGACCATTGGTGGCCTGCCAAATTTCAGGGCCAGTGGTGTCTGTATGAATTTGTGGATTGGCAGGATTCTCAAACTGTTGAGGTAAGAAGTATTGTTCTGGATTTTCAGTGGCCAAACGAACAGCCTCATCAACTGCACCTTTCATACCTTTGGCAGGATCGGTCAGCACAAGATCTGCACCTAAAGCTTTTAGTACTTTTCGACGCTCTAAGCTCATACTGGCTGGCATGGTTAAGGTAATCGGATAACCTTTTGCTGCTGCAACGAATGCCAAAGCAATGCCTGTATTACCACTGGTTGGCTCAACAATCTGCATGCCTGCTTTCAGTACACCACGTTTTTCCGCATCTGCAATCAACGCTGCGCCAATACGACATTTCACGGAGAATGCTGGATTACGGCTTTCTACTTTTGCCAGTACCGTTGCACCTGTTTTGATGAGACGATTGATCCGAACTAAAGGCGTGTTACCAATCGCTTCGGCATTATTTGAATACACTGCGATACCGAGGTTCGCAGGCGCTGGAAATTGTTGATCGGTTGCCATAGACATTTCCTTCAATCATTATTTATGATTAGTTTTTAAAAATATACCGACAATAACCTTACAGCGGAAACAGAAAAAAGTAAAATCATACAAGTTTTTCTCTTTGAGATCATTTATATCCATTACTCATCTCAAAAATCAACAATGTCCACATATATACCATCTTCATTAATATACTTTTCAAATATGGGTGAATATTTTTTTATTGCATTCCTATTTTCCTGAATAAAATAAAATTTAGACTCATTATTATTTTTAAATTTCACTATAATCTCATTATTACTACCATTGGAGAGCATATTATCCATAGAATACAACAATGGTTTTCCTCTATAGTCATGGCTATAAATAAGCAAACTCTTTATTTCACTACAGTCATAAACATTTTCATCAATCTTGATTTTACAAGTAGAAAAAACGATTGATCCACTACACCTCCCATGTAAATTCTGTATTTTTCCCTTTCGTCTAATTCCTCTGACCACATACCCAACAATAGCCAAAAGCACCAAAAAATTAAAAACATGAAGTAAATTGGAAGCATAGACTGACTTTATAGAAAACAAGATCCCTATAATTGTTAAACAACAAAAACCGAAAATCAGCAATACTTTATCTAATGTCATATTTTTTTCTTTATGTGGATAAAACACCTTTAAGTCAAAACACATAATTCACCTAAAATTTAGATCTCTGCGCTTAATTCTCATACCAAAAAATTAAAAACAACAATCCAACAACCAAAATAGCCATTGCTAGCCAAAAGATATTATTCATCCTCTTTTCTCTATTTAATCGATCCACATCCAGCATTAATGTCTCAGGATCAATACATAAAAGAAAGCTAAACAAAGAATCTATATGTGCCGAGGGATTCTTTTCCCTTAACTGCTGTAAAAAAACACTGAGCATGAATTCTTTATTTTTCAATGGATAGATTCTTAACATTGTGAAATCAGGTTCAAATAAATTGTATATTTTGACGTGATTACCCGTATTATTACAATTATAAAGAACAGAGAATATATAATTACCAGCCCTTGCGGGAATAATAGTTACATTGGTAACTTGATCAAATTCCAAGTATTCTTTGCTATTATCTAATAAGATAAATTCAATATAATCATCGTTTATTATGTAGTTTTTAACAGCCTTTTTTTGAGCTGCTCTGGGCTTAGAATAGAAAAATAGAATCAATAAAGGCGTGATAAAAGCGACTAAAAGCAACTTAATCCATTGATCTGCAATAAATTGATCCATATCCAGATGGCCTAGATCAATAATTTCATCTAAGAATACAAGTGCTAGAGATATGAAAATAAATAAGAGAAATAGAGCAAAAACCAACGTTAAATATTGAAAAATAGTCCTCCAAAAAGGAGCTACCTGACCATGAACAGGCAAATCATATTTAGAGCCATCTTTATTCGGAACGGTATCAATCATCTCAAACTGATTAAATTTATTGCTATTATTTGGATCGGTAGGTTTAACCTGATACTTTTTCCGCTTTTTAACTAATTTACGCATCTATACACAAATAAACTCTATTCTAAATATTCAAATGTTGCTTCATCATCATTACATATACAGCTCAAACTGCAAATATTTTTATCATTTTTAGTATTAATTCATGAACTCCATCGCCAGAAATCACTTACTCTCACTGAAGCGAAGAGTTTAGCCTATTTTTCCCTCTCATTTCTTTTTAGACCACACAAAAAATCACCCTTAACCATCAGGTGAAGGAATTTTGGTATTTTAATCCTAACGATGGCTTACGCTCATATGGCAAGTATCACATTACCATCAGTACTAAGAGCTTTCACTCCTAAGTTCAGGAATCAATCAGGTGGTTTACCCTTGTCCCCAGCAAATTGTTATAGATACTTGCTTTGATCTTACCTCAGAGCAATGCTCTTCGTACCAAAGCCTTTTCCAGATGATGATTTATTTTTAAATAAACAAACTTTCATCAATGCTCATAAATCTTCCCAAGTAGCAATTAAGTCCTTTGCTGTAATAGACCAGACATTTTTCCCAACCCATTCAATATTATGGGTGAACATTTTCTCATTATGTCCATAACCACGCCATGGATCAAAAAATAAAAACTCATCGTAGCGCCACATAAAAGGATTTACTGAGATCTCTTTTTGATAAGGAATATCCAGTTCTAGCAAACCTTGATAAATCAATCTAAGTTGAAAAGGCTTTTCTTTATAATTTCTATGATCTTTTTTTATTAACGTGAGGATAAGACGAGCTGTTGCTTTTCCAAAATCAATGATCTCAATATCCTGTAACTCACAATAATACGGAGCCTTTGAACCACTTCCACCCTGCCACTGCCCAGAGGCGATCAAGTCTAAGATGCTCGTTGGGAATTTATTTCGATTTTCCCTTAAATATTCGTTATAAGCTTCAAAAATATATTGAGAATTACCAATGTGATCTAACTGATCACTTAATTTATAAACCATATTTACTCTTTTAGTGCTATTTGTTTTATATATGAGTGAAATATACCACCACTGTGCACAACATTTTTCCTATTTTCTTTTCTGCCCGCAATAAAAAACACCCCCTCAGCGTAAGCGGAGGGGGTGTTTAGATTTAAAAGCTGGCGATGACTTACTCTCACATGGCAAGTGCCACACTACCATCAGCGCTAAGAGGTTTCACTTCTGAGTTCGGG
>NZ_JAZEVS010000004.1:0-383398 GCF_036668815.1 Acinetobacter sp. ESBL14 | reverse complement strand
GCAAGAGTGAACCACCTGATCCCTTCCCGAACTCAGAAGTGAAACCTCTTAGCGCTGATGGTAGTGTGGCACTTGCCATGTGAGAGTAAGTCATCGCCAGCTTTTAAATCTAAACACCCCCTCCGCTTACGCTGAGGGGGTGTTTTTTATTGGTTAAAATTTTATATACTGGTTGTTTTAAGGGCTTTCTGATATGACTTGGATCGTTGTACAAAGCTTTTCATTTCCCTACGAGGCTCAAATTGCCAAAACGCAATTAGAAGCAGCTGAAATTCCAGCACGTATTGAAAATGAACATACGATTAATATGGATTGGCTTTACTCCAATGCTTTAGGTGGTGTGCGACTATTAGTTCCTGAAAGCTATGCTGAAGAGGCTAAAGCATTACTTGCTCAAGATTTTAGCCAAGAAGTAGAACAACAGTTTGGAGCAGCAAGTGAAAGCTGTCCTCATTGTAGCAGTACCGATATACAACCGTATACAGAAGGTAAACGTCCCGCTTATGTGATTTTTTTACTGCTAGGTTTTCCACTCTTTTCTTATAAAAATGGAATGAAGTGTCGGCAGTGCCAACATTTTTGGAGCTAGTGCTGTATTGCAAAAGCGGCAAGATGTTTTAAATATGATTGACTTAAACTTAAAATAAAAAGAGCATTCAAAAAATGAAGATTGCCAAGCAAATTTTATGGGTAGATTGTACTGCGGCTGCATCCGCAGGCTTGATTGTGTTGTTCGCTGGCGAATGGTTCAGTCAGCTTTATCATTTACCTAAGCATGTCGTCATTTTCATTGGTTGCATTAATCTCTTATATGCATGCTATTCATTTGCACTAGCCAATTATAAAAAACGCTCACTGTTGCTCATCAATATCTTGGCGATCGCAAATAGCATCTGGGTCGTGGTTTGTTTGTTTATGCTTTGGCGATTTTGGCAAGAAATGACAATCTTTGCAGTGATCCATCTTGCTGGAGAGGCGGTCTTTGTTGGTGCTTTAGCTCGATTAGAATTTCAATGGCGGCATCAACTGATATGTTCTTATCACCAAAGAAATAACTAAATTATGTGGACATCATTTAAACAGCTTTGTTTAATACAGTAGAACATTATAAAAAGGAAAATAAGATGGAATATAAAGGAAGTTGTCATTGTGGAAAAATTACCTTGGTTGCACAAGGTGAGTTAACCGAGGCTTTGTCATGTAACTGTTCGATTTGCCAACGAAAAGGTTCATTGTTATGGTTTTTACCTAGGGATCAGGTTGATATTTCAATTCAAGAAGATGCTTTAGCGAGCTACCAGTTTAATAAACATATGATCGATCATCATTTCTGTAAGATCTGTGGGATTCATCCTTATGCAACAGGTATCGATCCGCAAGGGAATCAGATGTATGCCATTAATGTTCGATGTATTGAAGATTTAAATTTGGAAAGCCTCAAAATCAATCCTTTTGATGGACGCTCAGTGTAATCATAAAATCTAGAGTATAAAAATGACTAAGAATAAGAAGTTAGAGTTTGAACAAGCGACAGAGTTACTGGACATATTGAAAAAACGTTTTGAAAAGAATATGCATCGTCACAAAGGCTTGAATTGGGTTGATATCGAGGAGCGATTACAGCAGCAAGCAGAAAAGTTATGGTCGCTCAGTCAAATGGAAGAAACGGGGGGAGAGCCAGATATCGTTTCACTTGATTCTGAATCAAGTGAAATCATCTTTTATGATTTTGCTGTAGAAACACCAAAAGGGCGTAGAAGCCTTTGTTATGATCGTGCTGCTTTAGATGCGCGTAAAGAACATAAGCCCGAAAACAATGCTATTGAGCTTGCTGAGGCAATGGGTATTGAATTGCTCACAGAAGAGCAATATAGGCAGTTACAGTCAGTTGAACATTTTGATTTAAAAACCTCAAGTTGGGTCAAAACCCCAGAAGATGTACGTAAATTGGGTGGTGCAATTTTCTGTGATAGCCGTTATGGCCGAGTCTTTACTTATCATAATGGTGCTCAATCTTATTATGCGACCCGTGGGTTTCGTGGTCGATTAAAAATATAGTTTTATGATTAGACCTCCACTTTTGCATATTTTTTAATTTTTAATTGAGACAAGCGCTTGCTTGGTTTTTCTGGTTTTGCTACTTTAGTGCTCATTCAATAAACAATGATCAATAATTGCTAGGAAGCAGAATATGCACCTTAATCCTTTGTACTACAATGAGCAGCATCTTGAATTTGCCAAGAGTATTCGACGTTTTGTTGAAAAAGAAATTTCGCCTTTTATCAATGAATGGGATGAAAGTGAAACCTTTCCGCGAGAGCTCTATAAGAAAGCTGCAGATATTGGTCTATTGGGGTTAGGATTTGAAGAGCAGTATGGTGGGATTGCGGGGACAGATGCATTTTATACCTTGTTATCTTCGATTGAATTAGCAAAATGTGCTTCAGGTGGCTTAGCAGCCTCTTTACTGTCACATACCATTGGTGCGCCACCCATCCAGCACTTTGCCAATGAAGATGTTAAAGCTGAGGTACTCCCTCAAATTCTATCGGGTGAAAAAATTTCGGCACTGGCGATTACTGAGCCAGGCGGTGGATCAGATGTCGCTTCTCTTAAAACCAAGGCAGTGCGTGAAGGTGATTATTTTCTGGTGAGTGGCGAAAAAACTTTTATCACTTCAGGAATGCGAGCGGATTATTATTCAGTGGCTGTACGTACCGATCCGAATGCGAAAGGCGCAAATGGTATATCCATGCTGTTGATTGATGCACATAGTGCAGGGATTAGCAAAACCAAACTGGATAAAATGGGATGGTGGGCTTCAGATACAGCACATTTGCATTTTGATAATGTCAAAGTGCCTGCTAGCCATTTATTGGGCCCTGAAAATATGGGCTTTCTGGTGATTATGAATAACTTCAATATGGAGCGTTTTTTTCTTGCAGCCAGTAGTTATGGTTTTGCCCTGACTTGTTATGAGGAAGCATTGGATTGGGCACAGCAACGCCAAACTTTCGGTAAGCGTTTGGTTGATCATCAGGTCATGCGTCATAAATTGGTGGATATGGCTACGCGTCTGACCGCAACCCGTGCTTTACTTGAGGATACCGCTTATCGCTTGGGTAAGCCTGAATTGCAGGGCAGTGAACTGATCGCCCAGATTTGTATGCTGAAGAATGTTGCGACTCAAACCATGCAATTCTGTGCCGATGCTGCGGTACAAACACTCGGAGGCATGGGCTTTATGCGCGGTACTAAATCTGAACGTATTTATCGTGAAGTGAAGGTGAATATGATTGGTGGAGGTGCAGAAGAAATTATGAAGGATTTAATTAGCAAGCAATTGGGTTATTAAACTTATTCCATTGCTCATTAAAAGTGCGGTTAGAACACCGCACTTTTTTCATTTTGAGATTTATTCGAGTTCAGCCAATTCTTCTAAAGAAATCTGACGGATTTCAAAGATGGGTTGTTTTAGAAATGAATTTAGTGCTTTGATATCAATAAATTTTATGTTGTCGAGTGCAATACCTTCGATGCTATCTTTTTCAGCATCATAGCGAATATCCGCAGTTTGCTCGATAAACTGTTTCAATAACAATGGGCTATCGCTCAGCTCTGCAAGGGGTTTATCCATCAAGGCTTCGAACTCATAGTCCATCGCATAAATATTGGATTCCCACGAAACATCACTAAAGTTCTCATCTTGGCTAGAAATAATACTGCCAGTTTCATAGCCAGAAAAATAGTCTTCTTCTGAGTTGATCCAGAGGACATAGCAAGGCTGTGACGCATCGACTTCTAAAAGTTGATACCAGACAATACCTGAAATTTGGGCAAATTCGAAAGCATCATCTTCATTCAGTTTCGGAATTTCACCATCTTCGATATCAAATTTTTTGCCTGTTTTTTCTAATACCAAAGCTTCAAGTTTTTCGTAGACCTCATCATCTACTTCACCATTGCCGATGTCATAGTTACAAAGCTCATCATAATATAAGCCCTCAACAACTAAGGTTTTATAGGCCTTTTCTGCTTCAACTTTATCTGTATAAATTTGTTTGATTGCCCCAGTTGAAACGCAGTTGGTCAGATGCCATTCGTCATTATAAGCAAAGTCATTTTGACGAATCACGTATTGGATATTGCTCATTTTTATTTCCCCTTAAGTTAAGCAATTTTAGTTTTTAAGTCTTGCAGCTTAGCTGCACTCGGTGGCACAGCCATGCCATTGTCCATCCAGAGTTCAAAACGCATTGGATTGAAAAAGAAATCAGGACGAATATCAAAATCAATAAATTTGGCTTCACCTTTTCCCATCATCGGAAGAATGCTATTGATAAACCAACTATTATGGGTAATCAGCAAAGACTTTAATTGTCCCGTCACCGATAATGGCGAGAGCAGGGTTGCTGACAGCTTTGGATCATTAATCACATCAGCATGGAACTTCTCTAAGCGTTTCGCCAATCCATCTGTAGGGATATCCTGCATCGCTGCAACAAAATCACCTAAAGTTGGAATAAAACGATGATGGAAATCAACCAATAGGTGGTCTTTTTCACACAGGTCTTTCACCTCGATGCTTTTGCCTGCACTATTTTCGAAATGATGCCCAAAGATTGGAATAATCACTTCTTGAACACCCCAAAAGGTATGCAAGATACGATGGCGATTGTCTGTACACAACATTTTGGTGCTGTCGATTAGAGCATGAATATCAATATAATCTTCAAGCTCGCCCCCACGACGTTTCACCGATATATTGGCATGTTGTACGGGATTCATTGTTACTAATTCTTATAATCGTTTGATGTTTAACAACAATAGCAGCTTTCTAATACAACGAATATAGATAAATAGACGTGAGCGATAAGCTGTGTCGTGCTTAAATTGGAATCAATTTTTTAGAATGCCTGATATTTTTTATCGGTCCAATCCGAATTTAAAATTGCCCAACGTTCATGATCTTTCCATTCTTTTCCGCCCACTCGTAGATACTGGCGAGAAAAGCCTTCTTTTATAAAACCTGCCTGTGCCACAAGGCGAATAGAGGGCAGATTGTCTGGTTGGATATTGGCTTCTAGTCGATGCAGGTTCAGTGTTTGAAATGCTTCGTGTAAAACCAGTTGCAACCCTTGTCGCATATAGCCATGTCCTGCATAAGGATGAAAGGCTTCATAACCTAAATAGGCAGAATGAAAGTAACCACAAACAATATTCGAGATATTGAAGGTGCCAACAATGGCGTGATTTTCTGTTAAACAGACAAAATAACGATGTTCTTGCACGAGGTAGTGTTCAAAATCAGCTGGTGGATAGGTCCACGGTTGATGCAGGTGAATACTATTTTGGTAGGCATGTTTAATTTCAGCTAGATCACTGTGTTGAGGCTTACGTAAATAGATAGCACTCATTTCACCGCCATTTCCCAAACCATGTCCGTCAATTCATCAATTTTGACTTTGCCTTCGGGTTTGTACCAAGTCACTGTCCAAGAAATCGAACCACCGAGCAAACGACGCCAAATAAAAGCATCATGTTTGACTTTACCTTGGGCGCGTAGTTTTTCAATCGCATCCAGCCAAACTTGCTCGTATTCATTACGCATTTTTAAAAGGTAGTCTTGTTTTTCTTTAGAAAGCGCAAACCATTCGTGTACTAAAACCGCCATCGCAGCGCCTGTATCACCTGCAATCGAGAGTAACTCCGCTTTAATGAGATGACGTAATTGCTGTTCAGGATCGGTTGAGCGTTCAGCTGCTTCCTTTAAACGGGCAAAGTTATAAATGATGGTTTGTTCCATCACTGTCGCCAGAATCTCATCCTTACTTTTAAAATGATGAAACAGGCTGCCCGATTGAATGCCAATAAACTCACCGAGCTGACGAACCGTGGTTTTATCATAACCTTGCTTATAAAATAGATAGGCAGCACCTTGCAGTAAACGTCCACGTGGACTGTCATCAAAACAAACAATCTTGGGTATTTGCTCAATTGAGGTTGCGATCATGCCTATTCGTCTATCCCGTTTAATCTAAAGTCTATTGTAACAAAATTCATTTGATGCATTGTCTTATCTTTTTATAACAAGCATTTGCTTGAGTTTGTCTATTTTTGCCAATACAGCATAGCATTATGCACTTTACAAACCAAGCACTTGCTTGGTAATGTTGAGGCGTTTTTAGCAATAACAATGAGAAAGCGCATGACAACTGTCAAACAGGATGACCAGAGGGTAGTCAAGATTGGGTGTGCATCAGGGTTTTGGGGCGATACCAATACTGCCGCCTTTCAGCTGGTGCATCTGAGTGATATTGATTATTTGGTCTTTGACTATCTGTCAGAAATCACCATGTCGATTATGGCCAAGGCGATGATGATGGATCCAAGTCATGGTTATGCACTGGATTTTGTTAGCCGAGTGATGTCACCACTGATCAATAAAATTGCTGAGAAAAAAATAAAAGTGATCAGCAATGCAGGTGGGGTGAATCCACTGGCTTGCCGTGATGCCTTACAGAAAATCATTGATGAAAAGGGCTTAGATTTAAAAGTCGCAGTGGTACTGGGTGATGATGTATTGCCCAAACATGCTGAATTACTCACCCAAAATGTTCAGGAAATGTTTAATGGCGATGCCTTGCCTGCGCATGTTGCTAGTAGTAATGCCTATTTAGGCGCTGTTGCGATTCGCGATGCTTTAGATTTAGGTGCAGATATTGTGATTACAGGCCGTGTGGTCGATTCAGCAGTTGTGCTTGCCCCATTATTACATGAATACAAATGGTCACTGGATGATTATGACAAGCTGGCACAAGGTTCATTGGCAGGGCATGTGATCGAATGTGGTGCTCAATGTACTGGTGGTAATTTTACCGATTGGCGTCTCGTTCAAGGCTTTGACAATATGGGCTTTCCAATCGTAGAGGTCAGTGCTGATGCTTCATTTATCGTGACCAAGCCGAAAGGGACAGGTGGCCTCGTTTCAACTGCGACGGTAGCAGAGCAGATTGTCTATGAAATTGGCAATCCGCAAGCCTATATTTTACCAGATGTAAGCGCTGATTTTAGCCAAGTGCATTTAGAACAGGTGGGAGAGCATCGAGTCAAAGTGACAGGAGCAACAGGTCGTGCGCCAACTCAGCAATATAAAGTGAGTGCCACCTATGCCGATGGTTATCGTGTCTTGGTCAGTTTCTTGATTGCAGGTCGTGAAGCACCAGAAAAGGCCCAAGTGATTGCGGATGCCATTATCAACAAATGTGAACGGGTTTTGGCACTGCGTTCAGTTCCTCCGTTTAGTGAAAAGTCGGTTGAGATTCTAGGTATTGAAAGTACTTATGGTGCACATGCGAAAGTGAAAGACAGTCGTGAAGTGGTGGTTAAGATCGCAGTTAAGCATCTGTTTAAAGAAGCCTGTATGTTCTTTGCGTCTGAAATTGCTCAAGCTTCAACAGGCATGGCGCCTGCATTGGCAGGGATTGTTGGTGGTCGCCCTAAAGCCTCAGCTGTGGTGAAACTATTTTCATTCTTGATTGATAAAGATCAATTAAAAGTCGAAGTCGATTTTTCAGGACAACGTTATCCCGTTCAGATCCCAGTTGGACAATCTTCACAGGATTATGCGCAGCATCTCGTTGGTGACGTAGCCGCGTATCAAGGTGATGAGATTGAAGTTCCTTTAATTGAGGTAGCACATGCACGCAGTGGCGATAAGGGCAATCATAGCAATATTGGGGTGATCGCACGCAAGGCTGAATATTTACCTTGGATTCGCGCGGCACTGACAGAAGCCAATGTTGCAGCGTATATGCAGCATGTTCTTGATCCTGAAAAATCAAAGGTGATTCGTTATGAATTGCCTGCAATGCATGCGCTGAATTTCATGTTGGAAAATGCATTGGGTGGTGGAGGGATTGCCAGCTTGCGAATTGATCCACAAGGTAAGGCTTTTGCTCAGCAATTATTGGATATGCCGGTGAAAGTGTCTAGAAAACTAATATTTTGAGCTGTACTTACCTGGTATTGGAGTTTCGTTTGTCCTAAAGCAGTACAAGTGAAACTCCTACTTTTTATATTTTGTCTAGCCCACAAGAGACCAGATAGTCATAGATTGAGTCATAGTATTTTTGAGGTCTTGTTGGATCTTTTCCATCTACAGCAGGAATAAAAATAACTATACCTTGTCGGGCTCGCGTTAATAGAACTCTATAAGCATTGAGAAGGTAATTTTTAGTTGAGTCTTTATTAATATTCTGCCACTTTGAGCCTTTAAAGCTTTGAAATTGCCAACCCTGATCATAATAGAGGTTAATATCCCAAGTTACGCAGGTATAGTCGATTTCAAGTCCTTGAATATCGAACTCAGTCGCAATATCCTCTAAGTAATAAGATGACCGGGTATCATCCTGATGATTTAAAAACCAATCAGCTGGAGATATATCATTTTTAACATATATACCTTCTGCTTTTAGTCTTTTAGCGCCTGAACTTGCGATCAGTCCAATTCTTTCCGTACCTCGAGCTTGATGTCTTAACCAGTCTTTTGCCTTGGTTAAGTCTCTCGTGATTTTAATTGGATAATTATGTTTGATATCTTGGTAAATTTGAGCGGCTTGATCATTTTCATTTTCTAAAATGGATTGGATCAAGGAGGCAACTTTTTCACTTCGAAATGAGCGGACAGAGGCGGATAAATGAAGATCAGTTTTTTGATGTCCATGTTGTTCTAGCCAATTTGATAAATCTAAATTATTTAGATAGGTGTTAGGTTCAGCCAAAATCTTATCTGAGTAATAAATATCCCAGGATGAATATTTTG
The DNA here is from genome assembly GCF_036668815.1 of Acinetobacter sp. ESBL14. Taxonomy (NCBI): domain Bacteria; kingdom Pseudomonadati; phylum Pseudomonadota; class Gammaproteobacteria; order Moraxellales; family Moraxellaceae; genus Acinetobacter; species Acinetobacter sp. ESBL14. The sequence goes on along the minus strand of NZ_JAZEVS010000004.1, from coordinate 374,574 downwards.
TTTTGAGTGCTTCGATCCATTCTGAAACGCCTGCCTCACCAGTGTTAATTTCTTGACCGCCACCAATCAGACATATAATTACACACCAATCATCGTGCCGATCCATCACACTGATTAGATATTCGGGCTCAGACATATCAAAGTTTTGGATTCCCTTTTTCTGTTGCATGAATTTGGAGACTTGTTCTTTTTGCCAAGCTCTTTGTGCTTCATCGAAAACGACAACTTTTTCAATAGGGGCATGAGGCGTTCTTAAATTGTCATCTCTAAAATGATGAATATTTTGGATAAAAGCCTTTGCTTTCCGTTCTGCTTCTGTACGTAAAATTTTCTGCCCACTTCTCTTAGCAGTCTCTACTGAATCTCTAGTCAAGGCTTCTCTTAAGACATCCACTAATGGACCATTGCCAGATAAGAATACTGAATGTTCTGATTGATCTGCTTTTAGTCGTTCATTCGCGATATTTAGTCCAGCAAGCGTTTTTCCGGCACCAGGAACCCCAGTCAAAAAGCAGATTGATTTTTTATGCTGAGCTTTCGAGCCTTCGATAATTTCGTTTATTCGAATAGAGGTACTTGATAAGTTAATCGCACCGGCATCACTTCGTGAAATTTCTTTAACGCTATGACCTTTGTATAAGGCTTGAGCAGCCTCAATAATAGTTGGTGTCGGCTTATAAATGCTATTTTCCCAAGTATGAATATTTAAACATTCATCTGCTTTTACTTGGTCTAAAATTTGAATCAAGGTTGCTTTAAAATTGTCTTTATTACATAGAATACAACCGTTCAAGTCTAGAGAGCTATCAATCTGAGAGGTCGTACTTGGGGCATTCGTCGCGATAAGAATCGGGATAAGCGTTTTATTATGACTTCCTTCATGAAAATTTTGTAAATCTAAGCAATAGTCAATTGTCTGATTTTGGGCATAGTTTGAATAACTTTTTTCGCCTACTTTAAACTCTATTACAAAGATTAAATTATTTATAATTAATATATTATCTACTCGTTTTCCCATTCTAGGAATAGAGAACTCAAAATATAAGTGGCCACAGAACTCTTTAAGCTCCTGTTTTAGAAAATCAATTTGTTCAAGCCAAGCATTCTTCTGTAAATCTTCTAAATCATGTTGATGATGACGTGCAAGTTGTCCAAAAATTGCATTTTTATTTTCATTTAAAAAAAAATCTATCGAACTTTGATAATAGCTTGTATTCATTGTGAGTTTTTAAAGTTTAAAAAATCTTAGATTGAACAGCATGTTAGCACTAGAAATAATGTTTTAGCAAAAAATGACATTTTAATTTGAATAAGAAAGGCATCTTGGCACTTTACAAACCAAGCACTTGCTTGGTAGTGTGTATTCAGTTAAAAATAATAGATGAATGGATCATAAAACATGGGTTATCAATCAATTTTCAGGACAGATGCATTTGCTGACAAAGTAGTGATCGTTACAGGTGGTGGTTCTGGCATTGGCCGTTGTACTGCACATGAGTTGGCTTCTTTGGGGGCGCAAGTTGTCATCACAGGACGTAAAGTTGAAAAACTGGAAAAGGTTAGCCAAGAAATTCTGGAGGATGGGGGCAAAGTCCATTTTATTGTCTGTGACAATCGTGATGAAGAGCAAGTCAAAAACATGATTGCTGAGGTGCTGGAAAAATTTGGCCAGCTCGATGGATTAGTCAATAACGCGGGTGGACAATTTCCTTCTGCATTAGAGAATATTTCTGCCAATGGTTTTGATGCTGTGGTCCGTAATAACTTACATTCAACCTTCTACTTGATGCGTGAGGCTTATAACCAGTGGATGGCAAAACATGGTGGCAGTATTGTCAATATGACTGCAGACATGTGGGGTGGTATGCCTGGTATGGGGCATTCGGGTGCAGCACGTTCAGGGGTTGATAATCTCACTAAAACAGCTTCGGTTGAATGGGGCAAGTCGGGTGTACGTGTCAATGCAGTTGCACCGGGTTGGATTATTTCTTCGGGTATGGACAACTATAGTGGTGATTTTGCCAAAGTGATCATTCCAAGTTTGGCGAGTAATGTTCCGTTAAAACGTATGGGTACTGAGTCTGAAATCTCTTCCGCGATTTGTTATTTACTCTCCGATGCTGCGGCTTTTGTATCTGGTGTCACCCTGCGCATTGATGGGGCTGCTTCACAAGGTACACGTATGTATCCATTGGCAGATGCGACCAATAATGACGCCTTTAATGGTTTCCATCGTGCTTTTATCCCTGACATCTTCAAAACAGATGGAGAATAAACATGAGTATTCTCCAATCTGAAATTGCAGTAGGCGGTGAGCAATATGAGCAAAATCGAGAGGCATTATTAGCGCAGTTGGCTGAAGTTCGTGCTGTGCAGCAAAAAAGCATTGATAAGTCTTATGCAGCAAAACCCAAGTTTGATAAGAAAGGCAAAATCTTGCCGCATGAGCGTATTCGTTTACTGTTAGATGCCGATTCACCTTTTGTCGAGTTGTGTGGCTTGGTTGGCTACAACATGCATGACGATAAAGATGGTTCTGAAGCCGGCGGCGGGGTGATTGCTGGTATTGGTTTTGTCAGTGGTGTACGTGCCTTGGTCTCTGCCAGTAACAGTGCAATCAAGGGTGGCACCATGTCACCGATGGGGGTACATAAAACCCTGCGCCTGCAAAAGATTGCATTAGAACAAAAGTTGCCAATGGTGACATTGACGGAAAGTGGCGGGGCAAACCTGAACTATGCGGCTGAAGTCTTTACTTATGGCGGTATGACCTTTGCCAATCAGGCACGATTGTCTGCGGCAGGGATTCCCCAAGTCGCTGTGGTGCATGGCAACGCAACTGCGGGTGGTGCTTATCAACCAGGTTTGTCTGACTATGTGATTGCAGTCCGCAAGCAAACAGAAATGTTATTGGCGGGCCCACCGTTGTTATTGGCTGCAACAGGCGAAGTGGCGACTGCGGAAGAACTGGGTGGTGCAGAAATGCATACCCAAGTTTCAGGCGTGGCGGAATATCTTGCGGAGAATGATGCGGATGGTATTCGTTTAGCGCGTGAAATTTTTGAACATCTCAATTGGAAAGAACAAACCGCACAATCCAATCAGCATTATAAAGAACCGCGTTATGCGGCTGAAGAGCTGTTAGGGATTGTTCCGCAAGATCCAAAGCAACCTTTTGATATGAAAGAAATCATTGCACGGATTATCGATGATTCGGATTTTCTCGAATTTAAACAGGAATATGATGCTTTAACAGTCTGTGGCTGGGCCAAAATAGGAGGGCTGCATATCGGCATTATTACCAATAATGGCCCGATCACACCACAGGGGGCAGCTAAAGCAGCGCAATTTATTCATCTCTGTGAACAGACCCAACGTCCACTCTTATTCTTGCATAACACTACTGGTTTTATGGTCGGAACCGATGCGGAGCAGAACGGTATTATCAAGCATGGTTCTAAGCTGATTCAGGCTGTAGCCAATGCAACTGTGCCAAAAATCTCGATTGTGGTGGCAGGCTCTTACGGCGCAGGCAACTATGCCATGTGTGGGCGCAGTCTGTCACCGCAATTTATTTTTGCATGGCCCAATTCGCATGTGGCGGTGATGGGCGCAGCACAAGCAGGCAAAGTCTTGCGCATCGTGGCTGAGGGCAAGCAAAAAGCCTCAGGGATGGAACCGAATCCGCAGATGCTGGATTTCTTGGAACAAAGTACGGCAATGAAATTGGAACAACAGTCGACTGCTTTATTCAATACTGCAATGCTGCATGACGATGGCATCATCGACCCAAGAGATACCCGTAAAGTACTGATCTTTTTATTGCAAACCATTTATGAAGCACAACAACGTGAGTTAAACCCAACGCGATTTGGTGTGTCGAGATTTTAATTTTTAACACCCTCATCCTAGCCTTCTCCCTGAGGGAGAAGGGATTCCCTCGCCCTTTTGGGGAGAGGGTTAGGGAGAGGGGAAAAACAAGTTTTAAGGAAAAAAACAATGAAATTTACCGCAGAACATGATGCTTTACGTCGGACCACACGTCAGTTTGTTGAAAATGAGCTGAACCCTTTTATTCCAGAATGGGAAGAAGCAGGTCGTTTTCCAATTCATGACGTATTTAAGAAAATGGGGGATTTGGGCTTATTGGGAATTTGTAAGCCTGAGGAGAATGGTGGTTTAGGACTCGATTATTCATACAACCTTGTCGTGGCAGAAGAACTAGGTCGTGCAGCCTGTGGCGGTGTACCCCTAGCGATTGGCGTACAGACTGATATGGCAACACCTGCACTGGCACGTTTTGGCAGTAAGGAGCTGCGAGATGAGTTCTTAAATCCTGCCATTCGTGGTGAATATGTCGCGTCGATTGCGGTCTCGGAAGTGCATGCGGGTTCTGACGTGGCAGCTATTAAAACTACAGCAAAAAAAGATGGCGACGATTATGTGATTAACGGCAGCAAGATGTGGATCACCAACTCATTGCAAGCCGATTTCTTTTGTCTATTGGCAAATACCTCGGATGACAAACCACACGTCAATAAATCCATGATTATTGTTCCTGCAAAAACGGCAGGGATCAGCTTTTCAGAACCCTTAAATAAACTGGGCATGCGTTCAACCACCACGGCACAGGTCTATTTCGACAATGTGCGTGTACCGCAACGCAACTTGGTTGGGGTGGAAGGCATGGGCTTCATGATGCAAATGATGCAGTTCCAAGAGGAGCGGATGTGGGCCTGTGCCAATGCTGTAGGAGGTATGGAAAAGGTCATTCAGCAAACCATTGATTATGCCAAAGAACGTACAACCTTTGGTCAGCCCCTGATTCATAACCAATATGTACATTTCCGTTTTGCAGAACTGATGACTGAAGTCGCAGCACTGAAAGCTCTAACTTATCAAGCCTGTGAGCAGCATATTGCTGGTGAGGATGCAACCTTGATGGCGTCAATGGCGAAGCTGAAAGCAGGACGATTAAGTCGTGAGGTGGCAGATAGCTGTCTGCAATATTGGGGCGGTAATGGCTTTATGTGGGATAACCCTGCATCACAACTGTTCCGCGATGGCCGTTTAGGGTCGATTGGTGGTGGTGCAGATGAAATTATGCTCGGAATCATTTGTAAGCTCACCGATATCTTGCCGAAGAAACAGAAAAAATAGGAGCTGGAGCATGACAGTTGCAACTTCTCTTGCAAGCTTGGCGATAGATGACAGCATTCAGCTAGAACAACAAGGTGGCATTTTAACGTTATGGCTAAATCGTCCTGAGAGCCGTAATGCCATGGGCTTAAATATGGTCACTGCTATTCAACAGGTGTTTAGCCAGATTGCCGATGATGTCTCTATTCGTGCTGTGATTTTACGTGGTCGAGGTGGGCATTTCTGTGCTGGCGGTGATATCAAAGATATGGCGAGCTTACGTGTTGAAGCTACGAATACAGGCAGTTTGCAACCTTATGTCGATTTTAATCGCCGTTTTGGTGCCATGATCGAACAGGTTGATCAAGCTCCCCAAACCGTTGTTGCTGTGCTGGAAGGGGCAGTGCTTGGTGGAGGCTTTGGCTTGGCCTGTATTTCAGATATTGCCATCAGCCGTGAGAGTGCTCAGTTTGGTCTGCCAGAAACAGGCTTGGGCATTTTACCTGCACAGATTGCGCCTTTTGTGGTGAAGCGAATTGGTTTGACCCAAGCCCGTCGTTTGGCCTTATTGGGTTTACGTTTTGATGGCAAGACGGCTTTGGACTTAGGTGTGGTTCATCAAGTTGCACCAGATGATGTTGAGCTTGAACAACAACTTACAGACATAATTCAGCAGATTAAACGTGCTGCACCTCTGGCTTCCCGTGCCACCAAAGCTTTATTACATCGGACACGGAATGAACCTTTAGCGCAGCTTTTGGATGATGCCGCACAACAGTTTGCTCAAGCAGTCGGTGGTGCAGAAGGGCAAGAAGGAACCATGGCCTTTATTCAAAAACGTAATCCGAGTTGGTTTGACTGAAATCTCCCCTAATCCCTCTTTATTAAAGGAGGGGCTTCCGCTTTAAAAGGCGGATGGAGAGGGATTTAATAATAGAGATGAAATAATGAGTTTTTCAAAAGTCTTAGTGGCAAACCGTGGTGAGATTGCTGTTCGCGTGATGCAAACAGCTAAAGCAATGGGCTATCAAACGGTTGCGGTGTATTCAGATGCAGATGCCAATGCCCGTCATGTACAGCTGGCAGATGAAGCGGTTTATATCGGTGCATCTAAAGTTTCTGAATCCTATTTATCCATTGCCAATATTATTGCAGCCTGCAAAAAGACAGGCGCAGATGCGGTCCATCCGGGTTATGGATTTTTATCTGAAAATACCGATTTTGCTCAGGCTTGTCTTGATCATGGCATTACTTTTATTGGGCCGACGGCTGCGGCGATTGAGCTGATGGGGAGTAAACGTCTTTCTAAAATTGCCATGATTCAAGCAGGGGTGCCGTGTGTGCCTGGTTATGAAGGCGATCAGCAAGACCTTGATTATCTAGCACAACAAGCTGAGAAGATTGGCTATCCTTTAATGGTCAAAGCTTCGGCAGGCGGTGGTGGGCGAGGCATGCGTCTGGTTGAGCAATCTGCGAATTTGCTTGAAGCCTTAAAAACAGCACGTTCCGAAGCAGAGAATGCCTTTGGTTCGGGTGAATTGATTTTAGAAAAAGCGGTAATTGCCCCACGTCATGTCGAGATTCAGGTCTTCGGCGATACGCATGGCAATTATGTGTATTTATTTGAACGAGACTGTTCGATTCAACGCCGTCATCAAAAGGTGGTCGAAGAAGCGCCATGTCCAGTGATGACACCAGAACTACGTCAGAAAATGGGTCAGGCTGCTGTTGCAGCAGCACGGGCTTGTGATTATGTTGGGGCAGGCACGGTCGAGTTTCTGCTTGATCAATCCGGTGAATTCTATTTCTTGGAAATGAATACACGTTTACAAGTCGAACATCCAGTCACTGAAATGGTCACAGGCTTGGATTTGGTGGAATGGCAATTGCGTGTTGCCAATGGTGAAACCCTGCCTTTACAACAACATCACTTGGTCTTAAATGGACATGCGATTGAAGTCCGTTTATATGCGGAAGATCCACGTCAGGACTTTCTGCCACAAACAGGTAAAGTGCTGCGTTGGCAAGCAGCAGGTGCTGATGGCAGTTTACCCAATGTTCGTGTTGATCATGGCATGTTTGAACACGGTGAAATCAGTCCTTTCTATGATCCGATGGTGGCCAAAGTGATTGCCTATGGCAAGACCCGTCAGGATGCGATTCGCCTGCTTGCCAAAGCGGTTGATGATTGTGTTTTGCTTGGGGTGAATAGCAATAAGCAGTTTCTTGTCAATTTATTGCGCCATCCGATTATTGTGGCTGGGGATACCAACACTGCATTTATTCAGCAACATTTCCAAGAAGATGTCAGCCTGCACCAACAAACGTTGACACTCGAAACCTTAGCCGTCGCAGCCGCATTGTTTAGCCAGCAAAATCAACAGCAAGTCGCTTGGCAAACTGGTGTTAGTATGCCGTTTCCACTGAAATTGAAATATGCCGATCAGCAGATATTGCTGCATGTGCAAAATGATCAGCAGCAGGTCAAAGTTGCGTTATGTGATCAACACGCGACAATCAAGATTATAAGCATCAGTGATGAACAGGTTGTTTATAGCTGTGAAGGTGTTCGACGCAAGCTCGCCTATGTCTTCGATCAAAATCAGCTGTATTTAGATAGAGGCAATGGTAATAGCGTGCTTGAAAATATTACTTATGCAGCCCCAGAGGCAGCAGAAGTGGTGGGTGATGGCAAAATCCGTGCACCAATGGACGGTGCGATTGTGAATCTGTTGGTCAATGTCGGAGATTCGGTAACAAAAGGGCAGACCTTATTGGTGCTTGAGGCGATGAAGATTCAGCAACAAATCAAATCCGATGTCGATGGCGTTGTCGAGGAGTTGATTGGTCAAGTCGGGCAACAGGTGAAAAAACGTCAATTGTTGTTAAACCTCAGCACGACTTGAGGGTGGCAATAGAATAGAACAAAAAAGCGAGGTGTTATGCCTCGCTTTTTAATAAGTAGAGGACAGCATCTAAAGAATGTTCTGAGTTCCCTTGTAACTCTTGTGTTGCAAATTCAGCTAAGGCTTGTTCATGCGCCAACAAATACTGGAGAAAATCTTGTGTGTTGGCATCGGCGTGTTGCTGCATCCGCTCAAAAGTGACCATAAACGGTTGCGTACCTTGTTTAAGTAAATGCATAGCCAGTTTCCATGGCAGTTTGGCCATCGCAATGCCTGATGCTTTGGCCTGTAACTTAACATGCAAACGAATCGTCGCCGTTTGACCTTGTTGGCTTAAGAACTGCTGTAACTTGTGCAAGGTTTGGGTTTCCAGTTTGGCCAGCGTTTGCCATTTTTGTTGTTGCTCAATTGAACGTGTATGTTTGGCTGCATTTAAAAAGATCAGTTCACCCAGTATTTCTGATTCAAGTGCAGTGTTGAGATCTTGTTGATATTGCGGGTAATGCATAGCTGATTTCCTTAAATTTATGCGTCTTATTGGTTTTTTCTAGCGAATGGCCACAGTATTTGTTTGAGATAAGTCTTTGGTAGAGCAGTCCTTACCCCCACTTGTCCAGCTTTCACGGGTTTGCTTTCATAGTAATACGTCCCAAACAGATGATCCCAGATCATCCAGAATTCACCAAAGTTTTTACGACCAAAACCATGTTTATGATGCCAGCGATGGACTTCGGCAACCCCGAGTAAATGCCTAAAAGCACCTAAAGAATAATCGAGATTGGCATGCTGAAAAGCCAAATGAATCGCGGTTAATCCCATCCAAGTACCAATTAGATTGGCTGGTGCACCGATTAAGGTAATACAGATAATTCCCGGTGCAGCGAGCAGAATAGCGCTTAAGGGATGCCGACGTTCACCATTCAGCCAATATAATCGTTCAGAACTATGATGAAGAGCGTGCAGTTTCCATAGAAATCGTTTTTTATGACTGAAGTAATGCATCAGCCATAAGCCAAAATCGATGATGAGACCGACAATCAGTAATTGTAGCCAGATCGGTAGAGCGGTTGGCCAAAAGCTCGGAATATGAATCAGCTGCCGAAATAAAGTAATGCATTCCGCGGTAATAAAAATCATGATGACACTAAAGCTGGCATGCAGAATATCAACACCTGTATCTTCGTGATCGTTTAACCACGTTGGCTCATAGGGCTGAATCTGCTCAAGCAGAGCAACCAGCCCAATCGCAACGGCTGCGATTAAGGGTACATAAGGCCAATAGGCAAGCGTGCCAGTTGCAATGGGGAATAAAAAAAACAGACTCAGCCCCATAATCAAGGGATAACTGCTATAGCGAATGAGGTACTGGATTAACTTCGGCATGGTGTGTTGTTCCAAAACAATGAACAGTCACTATGCCTGTGCGATTGCAGGACTGAATTGAACAAAACAGCTATTTATTCAATAAAGAAAATTTTGCCCTGCATATCACTCAGTTCCGATGGGCGCACTCCCAATAACTCGATACAAGTTCGTGTGAAATGCGCTTGATCAGCAAAATTAGCTTGGTGAGCTGTATCCGTTAAGGCGAGTCCTTCTTGCATTTGGGCTAATCCACAGATGAGACGTAACCATTTGCGATAACTGCGTAAAGGTAGTCCTGCCTGTTCACGAAACCAGTGCGAAAAGCGACTTTCAGATAAACCTGCAATTTGTGCTAAATATTGACGATCAGGAATGTTGGATTGCAAGACACCTTGATAAAGCAATTCTAGTATGTGTTCAAGCTTCCGTGGATTGCTCTGGGAGGCATGGTTGTTCAGTGGTGTCGTTTTTAAGAAATGGGCTAAGCCATGATTGAGGGGAGTCTTTAGACAAAAGCTTTGTCGTAATTGTTGTTGTAGATCTGTGGATACCTCATATACCTGTGTTGCTCGATGAAGATCTAGATTGAATCGGGTGGTGAGTGCATGATGGGTATCAAGATAGATTGACAGATAGTCGCCTGTTATAAGTTGATGCTTTAGCTTGGCAGGAATGAGTAAAGTCGGTGCTTGATAACGTTGGCTATCAGCAATCACTTGTACAGCTTGATCTGGGTTCAAGGACATGGTGATTTGATGCGCATAGTGGTGGTGAGGGTGATTGTTTCCTGATTGTCCAAGAAAAGCGCCAACTCCCAAAGCAATTGCTGCTTGACCAGTCCAACCAGAATTCACATGTTTAACGCTGCTCATGCCACATCATGATCTTGAAGTGATTGAATGGCTTATTTAGCGGGAATACATGTTGTGTGTCAAATGAGCGAATGGCGGGACTTTTAAAAGTCACATTTTTGTTTAACGCCGACGCATTGTTTATCTAAATGGTCGGCTGATTTTTATCAAAAATGAGATATAAATTTAAGCTGCTATCCGTTGAGTTCAATGTGTTAAGAGAACATTTTTAGACGCAGACTTTCTAAACGATTTTGATATTGCTTTTGCCACTCTTCATTTGAGAGTTGTGTTTTTAACGGCTCCATCTCTTGTTGCAACTGCTGCACAGCTTGTTGATATTGGTCGACTTGTTGCTGTTGTTGAACTTCACGTTGTTCTCTTTGCTGAACCTCTTGGCGTTGCTGCTCAGTCAGATAACGTTGTTGTAACATCTGCTTTAAGCGTTGCGTTTCAGCAGGGCTATGTTGCCCTTGATTGATTAAACCGAGTGCTTGTTCATAAAGCCCCATTTTATTTTCTTGTTGAGTTGCATCAGGGTACTGTTTTTGTAGCTGCTCAAATGCTTTTAAGCGTTGTTCAGCACTCAGTTTTTGATTCTGCGCCAAATCATTGTAAGCAAACCGATAATCTGCATAGCCACGCTCTTGCCCAAAACCCAGCATCGCTTCGGCTTGTCCCAAGGTTTGTTCTCTGAGCTTCCACAAAACTTCAAAGCGTTCTTTTGGTGATAACGACGTTGATAACACGGTATTTTGCATGCGTTGTTCATATTGCGGCAGACGTTTTATTAGATTTTCCACCACATGTGCAAAGTTTTGATCTGGATAATTGGCTAAAGCTTTTGCTAAAGCTGCATTACAGTCGGATACAGAGCAGTTGGCTTTAAAATCATTGAGAAACTCGGTGATATTGCCAGGTTGCTGTTGTAGTGTTTTTAATTGTTTTAAAAGTGACTCTTGAAAAACTTCGTCCTTGTTTTTGTTTGGCATGCCTTCATTACTCACCTGTGTTGATGAATCTTGAGATGATGCGGTGGATTTGGCTTGCTGAATTGCAGCGGAAGAGGCAGTGCTCTTCCAAACTACAATCCCAACCAAGACCACGACAACAATAAGCATTGTCAGCAATAGTCTTTTATTCATAACGAATTCCGTTTATGGGCCGTAATTAAATTGCCCCATCACAGGGAAGTGATCTGAAAGATCCCAAGTCATATACAGTGGGTCCGCTGTGGTACGTAAGATACGCACATCGTTACGAGACTGAGTTGGTTGACGGTGGTTATTTGATGCTACCACATAGTCTAGATATTCGACTGTTGCACCACCTGAACCCGCTGCTCCAGCCAACTTATTCACGCGTGGGTCAAAAGTCGATGCAGTATAACCTGTGCTTGGTGCTGCGGTGGCATTCAGATTGGTCAACATGTCTTGATAATCTTGCGGCCATAACAACTTGTTCACATTAAAATCACCGCCCATCAAGACAGCATCAAAACTTGGAATGTTTTGTTGATTGACCAATTGGCGAATCTGCTTGAACTGAGTTTGGCGCAGTGCACGCGCTGCATCGGTATCAAAAGAAGCGGTATGCGTAGAGGTCACATGATAGGCCTTACCATTCTTAATGATTTCTGCATACAACACACCTTTATCTGCAAAACAATCAGTTCCGGTACAGTCTGGATAAATCAATTGTGCCGTTTTGACGATTGGATAACGGCTCACAATCACCAAACCGCTGTCAAACAAGTTATAGCCAGAACCGACTGGAATATGAGTTTGATATGGGTACTGTTGCGCCAGTTGATTCAGCATGCCAGTACGCGACGAAGCAAAGGCTTCTTGCATCATAATCACATCGTAACCGTTTAAATGATTTGGTAATTCAGCCAAGCGTTCGCTGATTTTACTCGCCACCATCGGGAGGGCATAAATATTATAAGTCAGTACTTTGAGCTCATCGGCACTGGCCGAAACAGGCTCTTGAAGTGTGTTTTGATGAATAGTGTAGTGGAAATCATCATAGCCCCCCGTGTACTCAGCTTTTACCGCTGCTTGTGCAGATAAACCAGCATAAGTTGTGCTAATACGATGTACATCACGATCTGAATACCAAGGTGATGTTGTGGTCGCCGTTTGAATCCCATGTTTAATATTGCTGCCCGACCAAGTCCCCGTCATGGTTTGTTTTAAAGTGACTTGTGAATTGCCACTGCTGAGAACGGTATCAAAGTTATAGGTTTTACCAGATTTGATCCCAGTATAACGGTTGATACGTAACACCCGTTTGGTCTCGTAGGGTGCAAGTTGAGTCGCTTCCTGCGCCCATTGATTGCCTTGTTCTAAGCTTGCCCCAGTTTGATTGACTTGTATTGATACGGTTTGTGGCGTGGTATTGGTCACAAACACGTAGGAATCAGCCAAGGTCTGTTGGGTAGAAAAACCACTGATTAAGAGCGCGACCCCTGCGCCTAGTTTTAAGCTCTTCAGCTTCATCTTTATCTCTCCATAGTGCTTAATAATGTTTGAACAAATACATATTTCATTGTTGAAATTATTCATTTGTGAAAATTTTATGATTGTTATTTGTTCGAAAATCATAATAATGAAAAAATATTGCTAAATCATTTAAATTTCTAACCATTCATCTGATGTTTTTAAAAACAATGTTTTATTTCATAATTCTGACTTTTATTGGGCTTTATTCGTGCATTTTGACAGTTTTTTAGTGAAATCTAGAAAATGATATGGTTCAAAAATGAAAATTGAAAAGTAATCTATTTATTATAGGGGCTATAAATGAACAAAATCTGACAAACTCGTTATGCTTGTCAGATTTTTTAAGATAAAACGGTTTTAAGCTTGGTCAGCGTCGACGATTGCGCTACTGGTTTGTTTTAGACTATAGAGCAGCTGTCCCAGCAATACATCTTTATTGCTTAAAGTCACCATCACCATGGGATGATGCGGAGCAGGGATGGAGGTGAGAATCGCTTTACCATTTTCAGCGTCCAAGGTAATACTTTGACATCCAGTCAGCTGAATTTCATTGAGAAAAGCCGTCACCATGGCCAAGATTGAACTACTGACAGCGGCAAGTTTGGTGCTGTTATAAGGGTTCTTCTTGTAAATGGAGGCCAGCTCAAATCCATCTGTTGAGCAGAGCATAATATAATCGACCCCTCGGATATTGGTTAAAATATCATTGGCCTGCGCTTTAGCAAACTGAATCAGCTCTTTCGGCGCTGTACGTTGCTGACTGGGAATACTGAACATAATTCTTCTCTTTATAAAGTAATTAATTTGTTGCTTTTAAATTGACTTCTAATGCTGCTATGAGAGATTCAATCATCAGCAAAATATGTTCTTGTTTGCGAGCATCAATGAAAAATAAAGGGTATTGGTAGTCATTTTGAATTAACCATTCACGATAGATCGTTGTTGGCTGTCCTTTATTTTCATCCACATGGGTAATGCCAATTGAAATGTTTTTAGTATAGTCTTTAAAGGTATCTAGATAGCCCTCTAGTTCTTCGATGGGTACTTTACTGTTGTGATCAACCAGTAAAATAACCCCCAAAGCGCCTTGGCAAATCACAGGCCAAATAAAGTCAAAGCGTGATTGCCCAGGGGTACCATATAAGCCCACTTTGACACCGTCATCTAAAGTAATCTCACCATAATCAATACCTACCGTAGTTTGCATTTTATTATGGGCCTGACTGTCTGTATTGAATGCTTCGGTTGCGAGGACAGGAATTTCTGAAAGCGATTTGATCGCTTCGGTTTTACCTGCGCCCATGCTTCCTGCAAAGACAATTTTATATTGTTGGAGAATCATATCAATCCTTAAAGCCCAAAGCGGCGTCTGATTTTGCCGAAAAATTTATTTAAAAAACCTTGTTGTTCAATTGTTTGTTCAGTCGTTTCGATTCGTAGGTAATGACTTTCTGAAGCAGGGATAATGCCGCCATTGTCAGAAATAATGCAGGCAGCGATAAATTGTTGAACCGTTTGAATAGGAAGTTTTAATTGTGTTGCAACTTGATAGAGTTGGGCTCCTTGTATAAAGCAAGCAGAAAGCAATAAAGTGGTTTTACGGTCTGTGCCTTGAGCTGGCTGTGGCCAATATTCAATTTTGTAGTATTCATTTTCATTTGGGGCTAAACGCTGAAACTCGAGTGAATGCCAAAACAGGTTCCATAACCAATCTTGTAAGTTATATTCAACTTTGCGAGAAACTTTGGTGAAGTTTGAGGTGGTCGCAAATTCATATTTAAAACTATGGTTGGTTTGTGTGTGGGTACGGGTTGGTTCTAGCCATGCAATTTGGCTTCGCGTATCAATAATGGCCAAAGTACCGTGGTCATCAAACAAATGCAGACGGGCATTTTCAGGATTTAACATGTCCGTTAAATATTTTTCATTGATGGCATTATGTGTCGAGGTCGATTCGATCTTGGGTTGTTGTGCCTGTTGATGGGTGATATAGCTTAAAAGGCGAAGATGAATCCAGTTTTTTAATGCATCCGTATGCTGAAAAGGTAAGTAAAGGGTATTATGTTCTTCAATATGCTGTGAGCCTTCTCCTTTTGCAATTTTTAAGCAGGGAAGTTGTTTTTTTTCTAAAATGCGTTGAATACCTTCGGTTTCAAAGAAATTTTCATTTATTAATAATAAATCGATATTCGGATCGGCAATATTGATCCAGTTAATGCCAAATTCATGAGGTATTGTTTTTCTAAGCTCTATTTTTAACTCATCTGAAACTTTTAAACTTATACCTGAAATTGCGATATTGATGCAATGTCCATTCATAGTATCACTTTAATATTTTATAAAATATTGGACTGCATAAAATTAGTCTAATACTAAAGACTAATAATAGACCGCTTGCATATTTATATTTTCTTATTATGAATAATAAGAAGATAATAAATATACAAGAAGCCTAATATATTAAGTAATTTGAAACTTAGAATTAAGCAAAATCTAATTCTTTTTCAAATGTTTTTAATTCGTGGCGAGCCATCGCAAGGTTAGATTTACTGCGATCGAGTACGAGATAGAGGAACAGGTTACCATTGCTTTCTAGAGGACGGATTAAGTGATATGCCTTGCCCAGTGTGATCAGAATATCTTCAATGTCATCGTTAAGTTTCAGTGAGTTAGCTACACGGCGTTTTGCTCGAATAACTTCGGTATTACCCGCAGCCGCCAGTTCTAAGTCGATTGAGCCCCCACCTTGGGTCGCTAGCGCCAAGCCACTTTCTGTATCTACTAATGCTGCTGCAACGAACCCATCAATATTTGTTAAGCTTTCTAATGAAATTTTAGCCATGATTTTATCTCTACTAATACATCTTTGTTTATGAATTTATATTCGCCACTTCTGTTTTTGATTAGTTTTCAAAAGTAGTTAATCTCATTATAGGAAACTCTTTTATTAAATCAATCATACTTTAAAATAATTGAATTGACTGATTTGCTAGTAATTGACAATTTTTGTCAAACAAACAAATAAAAATACTAATTAAGGATTGGATTTTATTTTTAATGTGATTTTATTCACATTAATATTGGGTTTTAAGGGTTGGCTTTGATTGTAAATAAATGTAAATTATTTTTTATTAATATAGGTAAATTTATATTTTAAATAAAATTAAGGTAATAATAAGTCTATGATAAAGAAAGTAATCATACTTTCTTTATCATTTAAACAATGAGATTAAACCGAAACTAATTGGCAATATGAACAATACAAAAAGATCAGAATGACCAATGCCACGATTGGTGAAACGATATAGGCCCATGCAGGAGTTTCTGGCGTTTCTACCTCAGCAACAGGTGTATGGTCAGGCGTAATCGGTTGTGCTTGATGGACCATTTGATTGAATTCTTGCATGGTTGCTTCGAGTGATACTTCTTGTTGAATAACTGGCTTTGAACCGAGTAACTCGGGCAACTGATTGGTCGACCAGACCCAGTCTTCCGCCTGTCCAGACAAATGTTCGATTTGGCCCAATAATAGTTCTGTCAGGCCGGTTTGACCAAAACTACCAGTTTGGTCAAGCTGCTTAAGCTCGGTCAGTTGCAAAGTAAGGACATCTGAAAGGTTGCTCTCCAATTCAGCGCTTTTAAGGGCTGACTGATTATGAGCTGAAGTGGTGAGATGGCGAGCAATTTCTTGAATATATAGCGGATCAGCTGTTTGAACTTCTTGATACAGTTTCTGTGGATTCTGCTTCCATAGACTAATCAGTTGCCCAAGGGCCAATACGTTGACTTCATTTATAAACGCTTGTTTTTCTTTAGGAGAATATTGACCAAAAAGTTGTGGTTTTTGAATTTTAATTTGTTCAGCAAAATATTGAACTAAGTCAAATGCCATCGTGCCTATCCTCGCTTAATCTAAAATTCTTAGTGAAGGTTTCTTTTTCGTTGTCTCAGTTTCTTGCTTTGTTTCTTCAACCGATGTTACAGCCGTTTCTTCAATCTCGGCATATTCAGAAGGATCGAAAAATAGGCCTTGACCATTTTCTCTGGCATAAATCCCCAGTACGGCACGAATCGGCACATAAATTTCTTTTGCGACACCACCAAAGCGTGCAGAGAAGGTAATGGCTTCATTACTCATGTGCAGTTGATGAATGGCATGTGGAGCAAGGTTTAAAACAATTTGACCATCTTTCACAAATTGTAGTGGTACATCAGTATGCGGTTGTGTCGCATCCACTAATAAATAAGGGGTGAGCTGGTTATCGCAAATCCATTCATAAATGGCACGAGCAAGATATGGGCGTGTAGGCGTAAAAGTTATTTGCTCAGACATAATTGAAAAACTTATTAAATCGTAGAAATCAAATCATTGTAGCTGTTTTTTTCTTGAGCTGTCATTGATTTAATGAACGATGGTCGGCTAAAGATACGATGACAATACAAGAATATAGGTCGACAGTGCTGTGCAGGGAGTTCAACCCCCATACTTTTGAGCCGTATAAAGAGCGGGGCTAGCATACAATCAAGAATTGAAAATGTTTCCGACATAAAATAAGGGAAATGTTGAAACAGCGGGGTGAGTGAAATCAAAGTATCTCTCAGTTCTTTCTGTGCTTTCTGTTTTTGTTTTGGGTCTAAACTATCGACATGTCTCAGCATATGGTCAGCGAGTTGGAACCAGTCTTGTTCAAAGCGCCAGATATATTGACGTTGTTCTGCACGCGCCATTGGAGCATCAGCATAGAGTTTATTCTGGCGGTAGCGGTCATCTAAATATTCAGCAATGACATTGGCAGAAAACAGTTTTAGATTCTGCTCAATCAACATCGGAAGTTGATTATAGGGATTAAGATCAGCCAAATCCTCATCCTCATGATCAGTAATAATCAGTTGGTATTTGATTTGTTTTTCAGCGAGTAAAAAACGAATCCAATGGGAACGGAAATCATCTGCATGGCTATAAAGCGTAATGCCTTGGACGGGGGGTGGGGGATTTTCTAGAGACATAAGTCCAAAAAATTATGGTTGACTGTTTAGAATACTAAAATTAACGTTGGAAATCACTTAAAGCTGAACAATATGCTTGTTACAGAATAGATTTATGATTCAATTAGTTCAAAGAGAGAAGAAGGGAATGGAACGATATTACTTTACTGTGCTGTGTAGCGCGTTATTGCTCGGTGGTTGTGCAAGCTCAGTGCCCAAGCCAGCAAGTGTTGTATCATCAGAAGAAAGTGGAGCAGCTACAGATGTCACGATTGCTGCGGCTGTTGATCAGGATGACTCACAATATGGTGGAATAAAACAACAGTATGTGGTCAAAGGTTGTAAAGTGACGATTTATAACAATGGACCAATCCAAATGGTGAATGAAAAAACTGACCAACCCTGTAATGCACCGATTCCTAAAGATCATCAGTTTTCGAAAAGCACTAAAACCTATCAGCAGAATGGCTGTACGATCACGGAATTTGCTGCAGCCGATGGGATGGGTGATGCCATGATGGATTGTTCTAAAAAGAAATAACGAAAAGTAGGCTATAAAAAAACCTCGGATAAATCCGAGGTTTTTTGTCCAATTCGTAAAACGATTAACGTTTAGAGAATTGAGGACGTTTACGAGCTTTACGTAAACCAAGTTTCTTACGTTCAACTTCACGAGCATCACGTGTAACGAAACCAGCTTGACGAAGAGCAGGTTTTAAAGTTTCGTCAGAAGCGATCAATGCACGAGTAATACCGTGACGGATAGCGCCTGCTTGACCACCAATACCACCACCTTTAACAGTGATGTAAAGGTCAAATTTTTCAGTAACTTCTAAAAGCTCTAAAGGCTGACGCACAACCATACGAGCAGTTTCACGACCGAAATATTGCTCAAGCGTACGGTTGTTAATTACGAGTTTACCTGTACCAGCTGATAAGAAAACACGTGCAGTTGCGGTCTTACGGCGACCTGTACCATAATTAGTAGCCATGTGCTGTATCCCTTAGATGTCCAAAACTTGTGGCTGTTGAGCAGTATGAGGATGCTCAGTACCAGCGTACACTTTCATTTTTTTGATCATTGCATAACCAAGAGGACCTTTTGGTAACATACCTTTAACAGCTTTTTCTAAAACTGCTTCAGGTTTGTGAGCAATTAACTTCTCGAAGTTAGTCTCACGGATACCACCAGGGAAACCAGTATGGCGATAATATTTCTTATCAAGCGCTTTTTTACCAGTCACTTGAACGTGTTCAGCATTGATCACAACGATGTAGTCACCAGTGTCAACGTGAGGAGTATAAGAAGTCTTGTGCTTACCGCGTAAACGACGAGCGATTTCAGTCGCAAGGCGACCTAAAGTTTTGCCAGAAGCATCAACAACATACCAGTCGTGTTGAACTTCAGCTGGCTTAGCGCTGAGAGTTTTCATTTAAACCACTACCTATTATAGTTGGTTTGGACGGTGAAATCTGTCCAAACAAAAGGAGACCGAATTCTACACGGTTTTATAAAAGCACACAAGAAAAATTAGCCTGAGACGCCAGAATTTGCTGAAATGTGACCGATTTGGGAACTAAGGCGCCCTTTATTGATGGCAACATTATTTGCCTTGTGAGAGCGTTTGATTTGTCCTATTATTTTTCTAGCAAATGTTTGAAATAAATAGAAGTATTAAGCTTTTCTGCTGGGGAATTTGATGCGGTTGTCGTTTTCTACAAAAATTGTTGTCGTCACCTTATTGATCGGCGTTTGTTCAACACAAACTAATGCACGACGACTTTACAAATGGGTAGATCAGACCAGTGTGACCAACTATTCTGAATTTCAACCCAAAGAGGGAACCAGTCGTAAACTTGAGGTGCTGGAAAGTCGAGGCAATGACCATGTAGACCCAGCGATGGCTGTCACTACAGAAATGAAAGCGATTGAAATTCCTGTTGACCAAATGAATCTGCAAGGACAAAGCTCAAATACAGCGGCGCAAGTGGTTCAACCTGCAACCGCACAGACCGTGGTCAAGCAAGGGTCAATCGCAGCGCCATATATACGCCCAGTCAATACAGTGGTTGCGCCAACGACTGTAGAGAAGAAAGAGCCTCAACAGGCACAAGCCACGACCACCGTTGAAAAGAAAGAAGTTGTCAATAATCCATTGGCAGATAAAGCTGCCAGTGCTGTTGTGGTTACTGAGAAAAAAGAAGAAGCAGTGGTGGTACAGGCTGAGAAAAAAGTACAGCCCAAGATCAATCCATGGACACGTAAGGTTGAGTTCGTACCTTCTAATCTTGTTCCGCAAAACTTACCCAAAGCGACCACAAATACTGAAGTCAAATAATTTATAAAATGGAAGGGCTATAGCTCGTTTTAGATTTTGGTTACACTAGAGCGAATCAAAAAGATTGGCGATACCTATGCTCCCTTTATATGTCACTTCAGGCGAACCTGCAGGAATTGGCCCAGACATCTGCCTGAGTTTGGCAGCGCGTATCGATGAACGCCCTGTGGTTGTGCTTGCCGATATGCAGATGTTGCAGCAACGCGCCAATCTTTTAGGTATTGATGTTGAACTGATTGCTTATCAAGGACAGACTGAATCTAGTTTGCAGGGACAACTTTTTGTTGAGCATGTGCCTTTATCTAACACAGTTGTTTTAGGGCAACTAGATTCAGCCAATGCCGCTTATGTGTTGGAACAATTACGTCGTTCAGCCGATTATGCGATGTCAGGCCTGAGTGTGGGTGTGGCTACAGCGCCTGTACAGAAATCAATTATCAATGACGCAGGTATCGCATTTAGCGGACATACCGAATATTACCAAGAGTCCGCAGGTGTGGATCGTGTGGTAATGATGCTGGCAACGAAAACATTAAGGGTTGCCTTAGCGACGACACACTTACCCTTGCGGGATGTGCCTGATGCCATTACTAAAGATCGTTTGCAGCAAGTGATTGATATCCTCATTCACGACTTGAAAAGCAAATTTAAAATCACTGCCCCTCGTATTTTAGTCTGTGGTCTGAATCCGCATGCAGGTGAGGATGGTTATTTAGGTCGAGAAGAAATCGAAGTCATTAATCCTGTGCTGGAAAGTTATCGCGCACAGGGGATTAACATGAGTCTCAGTTTACCTGCGGATACCTTGTTTACCCCAGAAAATCTAAAAGATGCCGATGCTGTTTTAGCGATGTATCACGATCAAGGTCTACCTGTGTTAAAATCACAAGGCTTTGGTGAAGCAGTTAACATTACATTAGGCTTGCCCTTTATTCGAACTTCGGTCGATCATGGTACAGCACTTTCTCTTGCAGGCACTGGACAGGCAAAAGCATCAAGCTTGCATGTCGCAGTGGATTTAGCCTTATCTATGGCCTATACATCGATATAACTGATGAATTAAAAAAGAACATAATTGAGTGTTGATATGAGTTTTGCTTTGGAGCAGATGAAACACATCCGCTTTGCTGGTGTGCAATGGCTTTGCATGAGTCGGATCACTAAATTTGCTATGATGCTGGCGGCATTTATGTTGTCAGCCTGTTCATCTACTCGGGTTGAACATAGTCTTTACGACTTAAAGATTCTATCATTGCAAATTCCACGACAATCGGCAGATGTTGTCGTCTATGCTAGCCCAACAGGCGTAGAGAGCCTAAAACGGAGTCAGGAGAAATTTAATCTGGCTTTGGATGCTATGAACGCAAAATATCCGAATCATAACGGTATGAATAAAATTCTCAAGGATGCGAGTACAATCAATGCTAATATTGATTTGCTTGTGAAGCATCAAGACCAGATTGAAGCCTTACAAAATTTCGATTTATACCTACAGGAAAATATTCCTGAAATTCAGGCTGAATATAATCTGCTGACCGATCATCTAACGCGATTAAACTATCCGTCATCTCAAGTCATTATCGCAAAAAACCAAGTTTTTGTAGCTGAGCGTATTCTTCGCTCAATGCATAAAGTAACTCTGGGGGATAAGCATCTTGTTGAGAATATAGATGATTTTTTTGCTGATCTGGAAACATTTAATCTTTACCTAGAAGCACAGCTCAAAGGGAATCCTGAATTAGGTGTGAAGCGTGTTAAAGATGTGGAAGGGCGTGAGAGTTTGTTGTCAATTCAAGAGAGTACTCAGGAAATCTTGGCATCTAGAGAGCTTAATCTACTGAGTAAACGAGAATTTCTTTCCATGGTCTATAAAGCTGCTAGAGAAAATTTGACCAAGTCAGATGAACTTTTTAATGGTCTGAATGAATTAATGCTTAATACGCAATCAGGGCAATAAATTTATGTGGAGAATTTTATGTATCAAATTAATGCCCTAAACCCTAAAGATGAAGGGCATCAGGCTCGAAAACGTTTTGGTCAAAACTTCTTACATGATCAACGCGTGATTGCTAAAATTGTACGCTCAGTGAATCCGCGTGCGGGCGAAAATATTGTCGAAATCGGACCAGGTTTGGCGGCATTGACTTCACCTTTAATTGGCGAGTGTGATGCGTTGACCGTGGTTGAGCTAGATCGCGATTTGGCTGCTGGTTTACCGGGTCGTGTGCCGCATCCTGAACGTTTGACCATTATTGAAGCTGATGCTTTAAAATACGACTTCACTCAGTTGTTCCAAGAAGGTCGCCCACTTCGTGTGGTGGGGAACTTACCCTATAATATTTCAACGCCTTTGTTATTCCATCTCTTGGAGTTTGGTGACAAAGTGAAAGACATGCACTTCATGTTGCAAAAGGAAGTGGTTGATCGTATTACGGCAACACCAAACACCAAAGAATATGGTCGTTTATCGGTGATGATCCAGTATTACTGTAAGCCTACTTTCTTGTTTGAAGTGCCACCAGGCTCATTTAATCCGCCACCAAAAGTGACGTCAGCGGTTTTCCGTTTAGAACCCTATGACACTAAACCGATTGTGGCAAAAAATGAGAAAGCATTGGCGCGTTTAGTGGGGCATGTGTTTACCCAACGTCGTAAGACCTTACGTAATAGCTTAAAAGGCATGTTGGTTGAAGATGGCTTTGAGAAAGCGGGTGTAGATCCAATGGCACGTCCAGAAACGCTGAGCTTGGCTGATTTTGTTGCGCTTTCTGATCAGATGGTGGCTTGATGTCTAAGCGCTATAACTACGTTATTGGTGATGTACAAGGCTGTTTCGAAGCACTGAAAGCATTGCTCAAAGAAATCCGTTTTGATCCAGACCAAGACTTTTTATGGTTTGCAGGTGATCTGGTTGCACGTGGTGAAAACTCGGTCGGCGCATTACGCTTTATTAAAAAACTGGCTGATCGTGGCGCTGCAGCAACTGTACTGGGTAATCATGACTTGACCTTGATTGCCTGTGCACGTGGTTTTAAAAAGGCCAAAGACAAAGATCATACTCAAGAAGTAATTGATGCGATTGATGGTGATGAGTTGATCGATTGGTTGCGTAAACAGCCATTGAGCTTATCTCCGAATGCACAGACCTTGATTACTCATGCAGGTGTACCTTGTATCTGGAATGCCGAAAAAACGGTGACATTGGCACAAGAAGTCCAGCAGGTAGTGGGTCATGATGATCTCTCGGTTTTGGATGGCTTTCTTGCCGAGATGTATGGTTCGCAACCTGATCTATGGTCAGATGAGCTGACGGGTATGGCTCGCTTACGCTGTATTACCAATTATCTGACCCGTATGCGTTTAACTGACGCAGCAGGCCGTTTAGAATTTGATTTTAAAGATGCTTTAGATGCACCGATGCCTGAGAGTTTTCAGCCATGGTTTGAGTTTGAAAGTCAGGCAGCACAAAGTCATCAATTGATTTTCGGACATTGGGCAGCTTTGCAGGGCAAGACCATTAGCGCCCAAATTCAAAATGTCGATGGTGGCTGTGTTTGGGGGCAGCAATTGATGGCATTTCGTTTGGAAGATCAACACATGTTTGCGGTAGACAATCCTTTGGCTTGAATAAGAGCAATTTAAGTTTGATCTAAATATTTTTATCTAGAGTTTGTTGGAAAAAATTATCTTAACGGAGTCTTGATAAATTCTCATCGGATTACAGAATCAGCCTGCGGCTCGCCCTACTTTTCTTTTGGGAAAAGTAGGCAAAACCTGAGGGGCGAGTAGCAAAGATTAATAATCTTTGCCGTACCGTAAGATGAAAGCTATGCTTGAGTCCTAAACTACGCACTTCGTTGATATTGCGCTAAGGCAAAGCTTAATCGCTTTGGCTTGCTCAGGTTGCTGATGACGTTTCCGAGTATCATGTTTCTGATCAAACTTAGGTTAAGTATTTATTGTGTTGTGTGCAAATACCCAGTTTCAGACTGGGCATTTTTTATTTTAAGACTGTCAAAAAACTGTCATAGACTGATCATTAAAGTGTCAAATAATGTTTTTAAGCTGAAAGCATGAAAATAACGACACAAATGGATGGCGATATGCAAAGTACATACGCGACATCTCTATTCAAGCAAGAGTTTCCTGAAAATTTTAAATTTTACTTTAAAAGGAAACAACTTAAAAATAAACAAGATGAATTGTCTGAGCTTCGTGATCTTGTTCGTCCTCGTCTCCGAATCGCCATTGTAACCGAAACATGGCCACCAGAAATCAATGGCGTAGCGCTGTCGATGATGCAGTTGTGCCAAGGTCTACAACGACTTGGACATAAGATTCTATTGGTACGACCAACCCAAAAAGCAGTCTGTACCGAATTTCATCCCGAACAAGAATGTTTGGTCATGTCACAACCGATTCCGAAATACCCAAGTATTCAGTTCGGTTGGCCGCAATATATTAAAGTGTCTAAAGCCTTTGAAAAATTTGCCCCAGATGTGGTGCATATTGTGACTGAAGGGCCTTTGGGTTTAACCGCCTTACAAGCAGCGAAATCAAGGAAAATCGCAGTTTCCAGTGGTTTTCATTCTGCCTTTCATGACTTTAGCCGCTTCTTTGACTTGGCTTTCTTGGTTAAGCCGATTCAGCGCTATTTAACGTGGTTTCATAACAGTACCGATGTGACCTGTGTGCCAAGTCAATATACCGAACAAGCTTTACGTGGCTTCGGTGTGACTTGCCCATTGGTGGTAGTTGGACGCGGTGTAGATACCGAAAAATTTTCACCTAAGCATCGTTCACAACAGCTCCGCCAACAATGGGGTGTTGATGCTGATACCCGAGTGATGCTGTATGTCGGGCGCTTATCACCTGAAAAAGAAGTTGACGTGCTGATCAAGAGCTTTCACGCATTACAAGCCCTACAAGGCAAAAATAGCAAATTTGTGATTGTCGGTGATGGCCCAGATCGTGCCCGTCTGGGCAAGATGGCACAATCAGATGACATTATTTTCATGGGCAGTCTGAGTGGTCGTGAACTCTCAGCCGCGTATGCCAGTGCTGATGTATTTGCCTTTGCCAGCCAAGCCGATACGTTTGGAAATGTGGTCTTAGAAGCAATTGCCAGCGGCTTAGCGGTGGTGGCTTATGATTATGTCTGCGCCCATCAGCATGTACAACCGAATGTCACTGGTTGGTTGAGTCCATTGGGGCAAACAGATCATCTCATTCAATCGATTTGCCAATTACCTGCCTTGCTGCAACTACGGCAAATGGGCTTATTGGCCAGTGAAAGTGTGCAGCAAAGTAGCTGGCAGTTCCCCGTACAACAATTAGAACAAGCATTGTATCAAGTCGTGAGGAGTCTCCCATGACCGCGACTTAAGCTACTCTCAAAAAGAGGAGAAATCGTATGAATCTTCAAAATGCAAAAATAAAAATACTCGATTTAGATTTAAAGGGCTGTGTTTACCTCAATCATCTGTCTCAGTCACAACGAATCGCTTTATTTTTTAAAATGATCAGTCGTTTGGGGGATGGGCCATTTTGGTATGTGATGTTGTTGTCTGTATGGGCAATGCAAGGTCTGGCATACGGGCTGCAAATATTGTATGTGATTGCGGCAGGCTCTGTCGGAACCTTGATCTATAAGTTTTTGAAAAACAAAACCACACGACCGAGACCGTATCAAGTACATCAGGTGATTGTCTTGGGCGAGCGACCGTTGGATCACTTTAGCTTTCCATCAGGTCATACTTTACATGCGGTCATGGTGACGATCACATTGGGCTATATTCAACCCTTATTATTGTTGTTGATGCTGCCATTTACGATTTTGGTTGCCTTGTCTCGCATGGTGCTTGGTCTGCATTATCCAAGTGATGTGATTGTGGGGGCGATGATTGGTGCATCGGTTGCCAGTGGCATTATCTTATTGGCTCCAACGGCCAATATCGCTTTGTAAGGTGTTTTATCTCGAATTTAGCGACAGAACACTATCTCTTAATTTGTATGATTTGTTAAAGTACGCTCAATTACATTCATTTATTTAGGTTGTCATATGGGCTTACGTTGGACAGATACGGTTGATATTGCGATTGAACTCACCGAAGCACACCCAGATGTAGATCCACAATGGATTCGTTTTACCGATTTACATGCATGGGTTTGTGCTTTGCCTGACTTTAGTGATGACCCAAATAAGTCAACTGAAGGTTTGCTTGAAGCCATTCAAATGGCATGGCTAGATGAAGTTCGTTAAAAATTCGTCAGAAAACGCTTAAGTTTTGCATATTCAAGCTGATTATTAGCGATGACATCGGTATAATGCGGCAAATTTTTTAGTTTAAACCATAATAGGAGTCAATCATGGCGATTGAACGTACTTTATCTATCGTAAAACCAGATGCAGTTTCTAAAAACCACATCGGCGACATCTTTGCTCGTTTCGAAAAATCAGGTTTGAAAATTGTTGCAACTAAAATGAAACACCTTTCTCAAGCTGATGCTGAAGGTTTTTATGCAGAGCACAAAGAACGTGGTTTCTTTGCTGACTTAGTTGCATTCATGACTTCTGGTCCAGTGGTTGTTTCAGTTCTTGAAGGCGAAAATGCAGTTCTTGCTCACCGCGAAATTTTAGGCGCTACAAACCCTAAAGAAGCTGCTCCAGGCACAATCCGCGCTGACTTCGCTGTAAGCATCGACGAAAACGCTGCTCACGGTTCTGACTCAGTTGCTTCTGCTGAGCGTGAAATCGCTTACTTCTTTGCTGATAACGAGATTTGCCCACGCACTCGTTAATCCAAAGTATTCAAGCCAGATAAGTGGTATACTACTTATCTGGTTTTTTATTTTTTATAGATTGAGTTGTGCAAATAATGCACGGCTATTTTTAGCGCTGATATTGTTTAGGTAAATGTACATGAGTTCTGCAGTGGTCGTTTCATCAGAAAATTTAGATGAAAAACAACAGTCTGTTTCTACGCCTGTCGTTCATGCTGCCGAGAAAAAAGTAAATTTACTTGGCATGTCTCGAGCTGAACTAGAAAAATTCTTTGAAGATTTGGGCGAAAAAAAGTTTCGCGCAGGTCAGGTCATGAAATGGGTGCACCAATATTTTGTGACTGATTTTGCTGAGATGAGTAATATCTCTGGCAAATTACGTGAAAAACTTGAAAAGATTTGTGAAATTAAAGCGCCTGAAGTGGTGCATCGTAACTACTCGAAAGATGGTACCCGTAAATGGGTATTCCGCGTAGGAGATGGCGAAGGTTCTCTGGTCGAAACCGTCCTGATTCCTGCGGAAGATAAAACGGGTGCACGTAAAACCTTGTGTATTTCTTCGCAAGTGGGTTGTGCGCTGGATTGTTCATTCTGTTCGACAGGTAAACAAGGTTTCCAGCGTGACCTGACACCAGCAGAAATCATTGGTCAGTTGTGGATGGCGAATTATTCCTATATGGAAGATGTGCCAGTCGCTGAACGCGAACGTACTGTGACCAATGTGGTGATGATGGGTATGGGTGAGCCTTTACTCAATTATGATGCTGTACTCAGTTCCATGCAATTGATGCTGGACGACTTTGCTTATGGCATGTCAAAGCGCCGTGTGACCTTATCGACATCGGGTGTCGTACCGAAAATTGATCAGCTGGCACAGGACATTGATGTCGCTTTGGCGATTTCATTACACGCGCCAAATGATGAACTTCGTAATGAATTGGTGCCGATTAATAAAAAATATCCATTACAGCAATTAATCGCGGCTTGCCAACGTTATCTCGCTAAAGATGGTAATGAAAGCTCACGTCGTCACGTGACCATCGAATATGTGATGCTCGATGGTGTGAATGACAAACCTGAGCATGCACAGCAGTTATTAAAACTGTTAAAAAATCTACCGAGTAAGATCAATCTTATTCCATTTAACCCGTTCCCGCATGCGCCTTATGGTCGTTCGAGCCGTAACCGAATTATTGCCTTCCAAAAAACTTTGTCGGATGCAGGATTTGTGTGTACGATTCGTCAGACACGTGGCGATGATATTGATGCTGCGTGTGGACAATTGGTAGGACAGGTCGCTGACCGTACTCGTCGTGCCGAACAATGGAAAAAGAAAGTGGCGCAACGACAAGAAATTTTGCGCACACAAGGATAATACTTGGGGAAAGGCGTTGAAGATCACTCGAACAAAAACGATTATAAGCACGGCTGTTGGGTTTATTTTATTGAGCTTAACCGCGTGTCAATCGACATCGACAGCATTAAAAAAAGATCCAGAAAAAGCTGTGCAAGTGCGTACTCAACTTGCTGCCGAATATATTCGTAATCGTGATCTGGATTCAGCCAAGCGTTCGCTGGACCAAGCCCTAAAAGTTGATTCTCGTGATGCCAATGCCAATATGATGATGGGCATTTTGCTGCAACAAGAGGGCAGCGCCAGTAATATGGAAAAAGCAGAGACTTATTTTAAGCGGGCAATTTCTGCAGAACCAGACAATGCGCAAGCGCGTAATAATTACGGTACATATTTGTATCAACAGCAACGCTATAATGAAGCGATTGAGCAATTTACCCGTGCGGGTGCAACTTTAGGCTATGAACAACGGTTTCAGTCGTTGGAAAACCTAGGGCGAATCTATTTAAGATTGGGCGATGTTGCGAATGCTGAAAAATCATTCAAACAGGCGCTACAAGCGAATCGAAACGCAACCATTTCAATGTTAGAGTTGGCGGAAATTTTCTATTTGCAACAAAATAATAGAGATGCATCGCAACTATACGAACAATATGTTCGTAATGTAGGACAGAAAAACCAAGGTGCTCGGGCACTTTGGATTGGTTTACGCATTGCTCGAGCGAATGCGGATCAATTAGGAATGCAAGTGTTAGTCAATCAACTGCGCGCACTCTTTCCTGATAGTCCAGAATATCAACGTTATTTGCAATTACAGTACAGTACTGAGGCCGTATGGAAATAAATCCAAATTCACATCAGCCAACTGGCACAACCTCGCCATCGTCAACCTTAGGAAATATTCAACGACCTGGTGAGTATTTGCGTCAAATTCGTATTGCACAAAAGAAAGAAATTGAAGAGATTGCAAACGTATTGAATATGCCTGTCAAAACCTTGACAGCATTGGAGCAAGATGATTATAAATCATTGCCAGAAGCGACCTTTATCAAAGGCTATTATCGTGCTTATGCAAAGCATTTAAATGCAGATGCCAGTGCGATTATTCAGCGTTTTGATGAAATTTATGTTAATGATACTGGACTGAAAGCCAGCCATGCCTTGAATAATTCTCCAATTAAAATTATGGGGAAATTATCAGGCTCGAAAAGCGTGCGTAACCGGATCTGGTTAAAACGGATTGCAATCGTGGCGGCTGTTGCAGTTTTAGCGTGGTTGGCAGTTATGGCGGTGCAGAATTGGACATCAGGCCATAAAGATGAAGATGATGTGCCAAAGATCAAAAACTCGGATGTTCAGATTTTGCCGATGGGGAATACCACCACGGCAACATCTGGTGACCAATTGGTCTTGAATTTTAATCGACCAACTTCTGTGCATATTGTCGATGCAACAGGTAAAGTATTGGCAACAGGTCGTCAAGCATCGACGTTGACTTTAAGTGGCGAATCGCCATTTCAAATTCGTTTAGATGATGCGACCGCAGTAGCATTGACTTTAAATCAGGAGCAAATTTCGTTGTCTCCATATACGGTCAATGGAAAAGCAGAATTCCGTTTGTCTCGTTAATGCCAAAGAGTAGAGCTATACGATGATTGTGAATCCAATTAAACGCCGTCCAACACGAAAAATCCGTGTCGGTTCGGTGTATGTCGGTGGTGATGCCCCGATCAGTGTTCAAAGTATGACCAATACTGAAACCTGTGATGTGGATGCAACTGTGGCGCAAATCCAGCGCTGTGCAGATGCAGGTGCGGATATCATGCGTGTTTCAGTACCGTCAATGGAAGCCGCAGAGGCGTTTGGCGCGATTCGTAAACGCGTTTCTGTGCCATTGGTGGCCGATATTCATTTTGATCATCGTATTGCTTTAGCGGTTGCGGACTACGGCGCAGACTGTTTACGGATCAACCCAGGCAATATCGGTTCGGATCAGAAAGTGCGTGAAGTGGTTGCTGCGGCAAAACATCATGGTATTTCGATTCGTATTGGGGTGAATGCGGGGTCTCTGGAAAAAGACTTGCAAGTGAAGTATGGCGAGCCAACAGGGCAGGCCTTACTTGAATCGGCAATGCGTCATATCGACATCTTAGACCGTTTAGACTTCCATGAGTTTAAAGTGAGTGTTAAAGCATCGAATGTGTTTCTGACCATGGATGCTTATCGCTTATTGTCTCAACAAATTGATAATCCACTGCATTTGGGTGTAACTGAGGCAGGCATTTACCGTACAGGTACAGTCAAATCAGCAATTGCTTTGGGTGGACTGTTGATGGAAGGCATTGGCGATACCATGCGTATTTCGCTGGCTGCTGAACCGGAAGATGAAATTAAAATCGGTTTTGATATTTTAAAATCCTTGGGCTTACGCTCAAACGGGATTAACTTTATTGCTTGTCCAAGCTGTTCACGTCAGGAATTCAATGTAATTCAAGTGATGCAGGCCTTGGAAGAGCGTTTAGAAGATATCCGTACCCCGATGGACTTGTCTGTGATCGGATGTAAAGTGAATGGTCCAGGTGAAGCGAAAGAAGCTGATATCGGGATTGTCGGTGCGTCACCGCGTTCACTGGTCTATCGAAATGGTGAAAAGAGCCATTTAATTGATACAAATCAGCTGGTTGATGAAATTGAAACAATGGTTCGTCAACGTGTTCAAGAGCTTGAAGAAGCAAAATCTAAAGTCATTATTCGTAGTTCATCATGAGTTCAATCGTCGCTATTAAAGGTTTTAATGACACTCTTCCAACGCAAACTGCGGCTTGGAGAAGTCTGGAACAGCAACTTGCATCGTTAATGGATGCATATGGTTATCAACAAATCCGTTTGCCAATCGTTGAGCAAACCGGTCTATTCAAGCGTGCCATTGGCGATGCGACCGATATTGTTGAAAAAGAAATGTATACCTTTTTCGACAAAGGTACACCGCCAGAATCACTGACCTTACGTCCTGAAGGAACCGCAGGTTGTGTACGTGCGATGTTGGAGCATAACTTGCTGCGTGGTGCGACACCACGAGTCTGGTACCTCGGGCCAATGTTCCGCTATGAAAAACCGCAAAAAGGTCGTTATCGCCAATTCCACCAATTTGGTGTGGAAACTTTTGGTGTTGCAACACCAGATATCGATGCTGAAATCATTTTAATGACCGCACGTTTATGGAAACGTATGGGTGTGGCAGAACATGTGCGCTTAGAGTTAAATACTTTAGGTGAAATCGATGAGCGAGCAGCCTATCGTGCAGCCTTGGTTGAGTTTTTAAGTCAACACAAAGATGCCTTAGATGAAGACTCGCAACGCCGTTTAAGCACCAATCCATTGCGTATTCTGGATTCTAAAGTTGAATCAACGCAAAAGATTTTGGAAAATGCGCCGAAGTTGCATGATTTCTTAAAAGAAGATTCCATCAATCACTTCCAACAACTGCAACAATATCTGACGGATGCAGGAATTGAGTTTGTGATTAACCAGAAACTGGTACGTGGTTTGGACTATTACAACAAGACTGTATTTGAGTGGACCACCACCATGTTGGGTTCACAAGGTACCGTATGTGCTGGTGGCCGCTACGATGGTTTGGTTGGGCAGCTCAAAGGCAAAGCGGATCAATCAGTGCCTGCCGTTGGTTTTGCCATGGGGATGGAGCGCTTACTGTTATTGGTTGAACAGGTTACGCAAGTCAAAGATGCACGTGATTGTGAAATCTTCTTGTTAGCTGAACCTGCATATCAAGCCAAAGCCTTGGTCTTGGCTGAGCAAATCCGTGATCAGTTAGAAGCTGCAAACAGCTCGCTTCGTTTAAAAACGGGTTCACAAGGCAGTATGAAAAGCCAAATGAAAAAGGCCGATCAATCAGGTGCAACCTATGCGGTGATCTTGGGTGAGCGTGAGTGGGAATCTCAGCAGTTATTGGTGAAAGCGCTTGCGACAGCTGAGCAATCACAAGTTGCACTCACTGAGCTGACGCCATTTTTTATCGAAAAATTTAAACAATAAATTGCAAAATTTAGGAAAAGGACAATCACATGAGTTTAAGTGATGATGAACAACTCGACCAGTTAAAGTCGTTTGCCAAAAAATATGGTTCTGCAATGATTAGCGGAATTCTCATTGCCTTGATTGCCTTTTTCGGATGGGAATACTGGCATAAGAAAAACCTTGCCGAAGCCCAGAACCAAACGGCGAAGGTACAAAAGTTGATGGATGAGGCGAAAGCAGCATCCGGTCAACCGAATGCCTTTGCCAGCTTATCTGAAACAGCAGATAAAATTGTGAAAGATGATGCAGACTCTGCTCAGGCGATTCAAACACAATTTATCATGGCGAAACTTGCCTATGACAAGCAAGACTATGCAGCTGCTGAAAAAGCCTTGAAGAAAGTTGAAACTTCAAAAGTTAAAGATGCAGGTTTATTGCAAATTGTTAAATTACGTTTGGCTGATGCACAATTAGCGCAAAGCAAATATGACGAAGCGTTAAAAACTTTAACGAGCGTGACTGATCCTGCGTTCAAGGCGAGTGCTGAAGAGCTTCGCGGTGATATTTTCGTTGCGAAAAAAGACAACGCGTCTGCGCGTAAAGCGTATCAAAGTGCATGGGATAACCTGCTCGAGCGTAAACAAGAGCGTCAGCTTTTACAAATTAAACTCGAAAGTGTTGGCGTTTTAGTAGATGATCCTGAGTTTGAGCGCCCGATCTTAGATACCAAAGTGGATGAGTCTTAATGCAGAATAAACTAAAACTACCTTTGGCAATTGCAATTGCTTCAGCTTTACTCGTTGGTTGTTCAAGCAATAAAGTAAAAGAAGCAAAACCGAATCCATTGCCAAAGATCACACAAGAACAAAATTTAAGCCTTGTGTTTTCACAAAGTGTTTCGTCTACCGATGCTGCTGAAGCGTTACGCTTGCAGTTAGATACAGACAATGGTGTGATTTTTGCGATTGACCCAGATGGTCAGGTTTCTGCATACAAAGGTAAACAGCGTCTTTGGAAAAGTAAAATCACCAAACAAGAACTTACCGCAGGTGTTGAGGCGGGTGAAGGGATTGTGGTCAGCGGCAATCGTAAAGGACAGTTATTTGCTTTAGACCAAGCGACAGGTGAGCAAAAATGGACTGCGAAATTGTCGGGTGCCATTCTATCTCCATCGCTGATCCAGTCGGGTCGTGTGATTACCATTGCTAATGATGGTACGGTATTTGCGCATGATGCAGCGACAGGACAACAGGTTTGGGCGTATAAACTACCGAATGTTCAGTTTAGTTTACGTGGTCAACCTGCACCTGTCAGCTTGGATGAGCGTACTGTGCTGATTGGTTCTGCCAATGCCTATATTTATGCATTAGATATCATCAGTGGTGTGCCACGTTTCCAACGTCGTGTGGCAATTAGTGAAGGTCGTTCAGATATTCAGCGTTTAGTGGATGTGGTGGGTGATCCGGTTGTTTCAGGTCAATATCTGGTGACAACAAGCTTCCAAGGCCAAGTCACGGTAACGGATCTTGCAACACAACGTGTGGTGTGGAGCGAAGATGCTAGCAGCACCAACAGTGCTGAAGTCGCAGATGATAAAGTCTTCGTTGCGACCACAGATGGCAAGTTGAATGCATATAGCTTGGCAACAGGTGAGTTGGTTTGGCAAAATGAAGAATTGTTGAATCGTAAGCTCAGTAATCCTGTCATGTTAGGACAAAATCTGGTTGTAGGTGATTTGGATGGTGTGCTGCATTTGATTAATCCTGCTTCGGGTAAGCTGATTGGCCGCGCCAAAACCAGTGGTGAAGTGCGCTCATTACGCGTGATTGACAATCAGCTCTATGTTGCGACACGAAAAGGTGCATTAACCATTTGGCAGAATCGTTAATTTTGCGCTAGCTTGTGGTAAAATGCACAATTAGCTATGGCTAATAAAAGAATGATCGGGGATTTTGTTTAAACAAAACCCCGAATTTTTATTGTGATTACTTGATCACCAAAATCTTCCATACTGTTTCTGATACGATGCCATCAACGATGGCTCGTCTGAATTAAGGTTAATTTATGAAACCCGTTATTGCGCTTATTGGTCGTCCAAACGTCGGAAAATCAACGCTATTTAACCAAATCACCAAAAGTCGTGATGCTTTGGTTGCTGACTTCGCTGGTTTAACTCGTGACCGCAAATATGGCGATGCGGTTTTTCAGAATAAATCGTTCATTGTTGTCGATACCGGTGGTATTGGTGAGAATGAAGGCGGCATTGATTCATACATGGCAGAGCAGTCAAAAACGGCGATCCATGAAGCGGACATCATTGTGTTTGTTGTGGATGCACGTGCTGGCTTATTGGCATCAGACGAACAAATTGCCCGTGAACTGCGTACTCTGGGTAAAAAAGTTTACTTGGTTGCCAATAAAGTTGATGGTGTTCATGCTGAGGCTGCGCTGGTTGAGTTTTATAAACTGGGTATGGGTGAGCCATTACAAGTTGCTGCGAGCCACGGCCGTGGTGTTCAGCAAATGCTTGAAGATGTATTGGCTGAAGTTCCTGAAGATGAAAATCCAGAAGAACATAATAAAAACACAGGTCTGCGTTTAGCGATTATTGGTCGTCCAAACGTGGGTAAATCGACTTTGGTAAACCGTTTATTGGGTGAAGAGCGTGTGGTTGCGTTCGACCAACCAGGTACAACACGCGACTCGATTTATATTCCTTATGAGCGTGATGGCCGTCAATATACCTTGATCGATACCGCTGGTGTTCGTCGTAAAGGTAAAGTCGATGAGATGATTGAGAAATTCTCAATCGTGAAAACACTGCAAGCCATGAAAGATGCCCATGTCGTGGTGGTTGTGGTCGATGCCCGCGAAGGAATTGTTGAACAAGACTTGCATTTGATTGGTTATGCGCTGGAAGCAGGTCGTGCCATGGTGATTGCGATCAACAAATGGGACAACATGACCGAGTATGATCGTAAGCAATGTAAACTCGATGTGGAACGTCGTTTTGACTTTATTCCATGGGCGAAGATTCATTTGATTTCGGCATTACACGGTACGGGTGTGGGTGAGCTTTATCCATCGATTCACCGTGCTTATGAATCTGCAAACCTAAAAGTTTCTCCTGCGAAACTGACTCAAATTTTAAGTGATGCAACAGATGCACATCAGCCACCAATGATCAGTGGTCGCCGTATTAAAATGCGTTATGCGCATATGGGCGGACAAAATCCACCAACCATCGTGATCCACGGTAATAAGGTGGATAAAACACCTGCGGACTATCGCCGTTACTTGGAAAACGTATTCCGTAAAGTCTATAAACTTGAAGGAACACCGGTTCGTATTGACTTTAAGACGTCAGAGAACCCGTTTGAAGGGCGTAAATCACAAGTTGATGAGCGTGTGGCAGCACGTAAACGCCGTTATGTTCAGAAGTTCAAGAAAGCGGAAAAGAAATTCAAGCGTTAAGCTGCACTTGATGCCAAAAGCCCAAAGTTTGCTTTGGGCTTTTTTGATGTTATTATTTTTGTTAATTAATATAAACAATGCGTGATTTTATTTAGTTTTACTTATCTTTGGTTTTTATTGAAAAATAAATAATGCAAGACATTGAAATATAATGAAAATTATTTTTTGTTAAATTTCTTCTGAGTGCTATAATGCCACCGCAAAATTTCTACAAATTGATTATTTTTTAAACCATATTGGATTGTGCATGGCATGTTGAAACTCCATCTAACGCAGCCTCAGTTCATTGATGCACAGCAAAACTATGCTGCGTTGGACACGATTCCTGCCATGCAACGTCGCCGTTTATCTGCGTTGGCAAAAATGGCATTAAGCAGTGCTTTGACAAGCCTAAATGGTCAGCGTGTTGATTATATTGTCTGGGCCTCCCGCTATGGGGATGAACAAAAAACCTTGGATATTCTTCAAGACGTATTACAACAACAGACACCATCACCAACACAATTTTCAACCTCAGTTCACAATGCGATCGCAGGCTTGTATTCGATTCTATGTCAGGATGCGACGCCTTCGACAAGTTTAAGCTGTGAATGGACGGAAGCATTGATCGAGGCTTATGCAGTTTTAAAATCAACAGCTACCGTACAACGTGTGTTGGTGGTGGCATATGATCAAGCCTTGCCAAATGTTTATGCTGATGCGGTTGAGTTTCCCACATTTGCGTTGGCAAGCATCGTCAGTCTAGAACAGCCCAATTTGGAAGTTTTACAGCTTAATGGCTCAGAATCATTAGAAAGTTTGGCTTTTTACCAGTTTTGGCAGGCTGCAGAAGTTGGCCAATCGGTGTTGAGATGGAAAAAATGTTAAAGCTGAATCAGATTAAACAGAAAGCCAATTATGCTTGGCGTGTTGCAGCAACAGGTTTCAGCTTTGCAAGTTTTGGTGCGGGTGGGGTTGGGATTGCAACCATTGTGGCACCCTTGGTTCATTTAAGCAGCCGCAATCCAGTTGTACGTCAGCAACGTGCACAGCACGTCATTCATTACAGCTTTAAGGGCTTTACTGAAATGATGGTCAAACTTGGGGTCATGACCTACTCAGTAGAGGGACTGGAAAAACTGCAACATAGCCGCCAAGAGTTGGTGATTGCCAATCACCCGACCTTGATTGATGTGGTGGTGATGATTGGATTGATGCAGCAGGCCAATTGTGTGGTGAAGCAATCACTGTGGTCAAATCCGTTTACTCGTGGTCCAGTGCGTAGTGCGGGTTATATTTTAAATGCGGGTTCGCAGCAGTTTATTGAAGACTGTGTACTTCGATTAAAACAGCAAGGTGCAGCTTCATTACTGATCTTTCCTGAGGGAACGCGAACCGAAAAAGGTGAGTGCTTGAACGAATTTCAACGCGGTGCTGCCAATATTGCGATTCGTGCCAATGTACCAGTACGTCCAGTTTTGATTCGATGTACGCCATCGACCTTAACCAAAAATGAAAAATGGTATCATGTGCCCGCACAGCCTTTTCATATCGAGATTAAGGTGTTGGATGCAATAGAAGTCCAAGATATCTTGGCAGATTCAGAAGTTTCACCGAAACAGGTGCGTCAGTTGAATCAGGGTTTTTATCAAATTTTTAATAATGAGTTATCGAAAAATGAGCAATCTTGCTGATGAATTAAAGCAAATGATTATTGATGTTCTCGCGCTTGAGGATATTGGCATCAGTGATATTGAAACTGAAGCACCACTTTTTGGTGAGGGTTTAGGCTTGGACTCAATTGATGCGCTCGAGTTGGGCTTGGCATTGAAAAAACGCTATAACATTCATTTGAATGCAGAATCAGATGAAACCAAACAACATTTTAAATCCGTTCAAAGCTTAGTGGCTTTGGTTGAAGCACAGCAAGCAGGTTAAGGAGTAGATCGATGTTAACTCAAGAGCAGGTGCTGGCAAAGTTAAGAGAATGGATGCAGGATTTATTCGAAATTGAACCTGATGATATCCAACTTGATTCCAATTTATATGAAGATCTCGATGTAGACAGCATTGATGCTGTCGATCTGGTGGTTAAAATTAAAGAACTGACTGGCAAGCAAGTCAAGCCTGAAGATTTTAAAGCGGTCAGAACCGTGCAGGATGTTGTTGTGGTCATTCAGAATATGACTGCTGAATGAGACATCTCATTAGAGGGGCATTGATCACATTTTTTGTGTTATACCCCTTTATTGTTGGATGGAGTCTGTCACATGGACAGTTCATCTGGGTCAGTGTTTTATTGATTATTTTGGGTATTAGTCGCTTGCTGAGCGCCAAAAAAGATTTGCTATTACCGCTGACAGGCTTAGCTATTGTTTGTGGTGGATTGAGTCTGATTTTAAAAGATCATGCTTGGCTCAAGCTTTATCCTGTGGGGATGAGTCTCGGTGCGTTGATCATTTTTGCACTGACGCTATATCGACCACCGTCCATGATTGAGCGCTTTGCACGTCTGGTTGAGCCTGATCTGCCAGCCTCTGGCGTGGTGTGGACACGGAAAGTCACGGTAGTGTGGTGCTTTTTCTTTGCGATGAATGCCGTAATTGCACTGACAACGGTATTTGCACCAATGAAATATTGGATCATTTATAATGGTTTTGTGTCTTACCTATTGATGGGAATATTATTCCTTGGTGAGTACATTTTACGAAAAAGACATCAACGTTTAAATCAAACGACACCTTAAAATATTATGCCTATTTCTTTTTATCATGATGCTGATTCAACGAATGCGTTGTGTATTACTTCTGAATTAAAAACAATTTCTTATGCCGATTTTTGGCAAGACGTCGCCGAGCAAACGGCTGCAATCAAAGTGCTGAGCCAAGAAACGTGGGCATTGTGGGAACAAGACAGCTATCAGTTTCTACTGTTATTATTTGCAGGCGTATTGGCCAATAAAAAAATCATTTTACCTCCCAATCGTGTTCGAGATCTAGAACAACAATTTGCCCAGCAACAAATTTACTTTCTAAGCCGTCAGCCTGTTCCTGCGACTGAGAAGGTAGAACAAAGCTTTTCGCAACTGGTTCGTATCCAACAGGATGATTTCTTAAATCAGGCTGAGATCGTGTTCTTTACCTCGGGCTCAACCGGCGAACCGAAAAAGATTGAACGTACTTTGAAGCAATTGCTCAATGAAGTGATCGGCCTAGCTGGCAGCTTTCATTTCAAAGAAAAAAGCGTTGCCATTGCCACAGTCAGCCACCAGCATATTTATGGATTACTGTTCAAATTGCTTTTACCGTTGGCAACAGGACGTCATTTTTTTAATCCGCAATTGGCTTTTCCTGAAGATGTTATTCAAGCGCAACAGCGCTTAGCCCAACAAGGGTGGGATAACTACTTGATTTCCAGTCCAGCTTTATTAAAACGCTGGACGCAGGATTTAGTCTTGCAGCAGTGCGAAATGGTGTTTAGTTCGGGTGGAAAATTGGATGCGGGTGTTCGACCACATTTGAATGTGCCGATTGTTGAAGTGCTAGGAAGCTCAGAGACAGGCGGGATTGCACATCGTCAATATGATGATGCAGCATGGACGGCATTCAATAATGTTGAGATTCAGATTTCTGCAAACACCCAACTTATGGTGCAAAGCAACCATGCGGGGGAGTCTGGCTGGATCATCACTGGTGATGCTGCTGAGTGGATCAATATCGACAATAAACAATTCAAACTTTTAGGTCGCTTGGACCGCATTATCAAGTTGGAAGAAAAGCGCTTGAGTCTGGATGCGATTGAACACAGTCTGAATAGCTTGCTGGAAGTAGCGCAAAGTCATACACTCCTCCTTGAACATCAGCATCGGCAAATTCTAGCCGCGATTGTGGTACTTAGTGTCGAGGCTCAACAGCAATTAATGACGATAGGTAAAGCCGCTTTTGTCAAACAGTTGAAGCAGCAGTTACAGTATCAGCTGGAAAGCATTGCCATTCCGCGACAGTGGCGCTTTTTAAGTCAGATTCCACAAAATACCCAGTCAAAACGCGATAAAAATTATTTAAAAGCATTATTTAGCCCGATGTTACAGCCTGTCGTATTATCGCAATGGCAACAACAGGATGAGCAGTATTTCAGCCTTGAGTTTCCCGCTGAACTGGAATGTTTTAAGGGGCATTTTCCAACTCAACCGATTTATCCAGGTGTTGGGCAGCTTGGCTTTATTCAGCAGTTTGCGAAAAATAGTTGGTCTGATTTACAGTGGTGTCAGGGCTTTGAGCAATTGAAGTTTCAAAACCTGATTCGTCCTTATGCGGTGGTGCAATTAAAATTAACTCGTAAATTACATAAAATCAGCTTTGAAATGACCTCAGAGCAACAGGTCTTGGCTTCAGGGCGTTTATTGTTTGCGCTTGAACAGGTCTAGGAGTCCGCTGATGTTGAACTATAGCATTGTTATTCCTGTATATAATCATCCGCATTATCTTGCTGATCTTGTTCAGTATCTGGAACAATTCCAATATCCGATTATCCTTGTCAATGATGGTAGTGATGCCGAATGTACAGCGATTCTACATCGACTGGCAGGACAGTATCCATTGGTTGATTTGGTTGAACATCAGACCAACCAAGGCAAGGGACAAGCGGTTATGACTGGGCTGCAATATGCTGCTCAATTAGGCATGACACATGCGCTGCAATTAGATGCGGATGGTCAGCATTGCTGGCAGGATGTGGCGAAATTTATCGAGCAGTCGCAGCAACATCCCCAAGCGATGGTGATTGGACAGCCGATCTTTGATGACTCGGTGCCGAAAAAACGTCTGTATGGACGGTATGTCACGCATTTCTGGGTCTGGTTAAACAGTTTGTCTTTCGAGATTAAAGACAGTATGTGCGGTTTCCGGATCTATCCTTTGGCGAAAACCATAGCTGTACTCAATGCTGCTCAATTTCAACCTCGAATGGGTTTTGATAGTGAAATTTTGGTGCGCTTAAAATGGGATGATACCCCCTTTGTGAATGTGCCTACACGAGTCATTTATCCTGAACATGGTGTGTCACATTTTAATGTGTGGCGGGATAATCTAGGTTTAAGTCAGGCACACGCGCGATTATTCGCAGGGATGTTGCTGCGCTTTCCAAAGTTGATTTGGCATAAGTTTAAGGCAGACTGATGACGACACCGCAAACTTCACAGGATACATGGCATCAGATTAAGGAACGCGGGGGATTGTTGCCGCTGATGCTGATGCTTGGATTTTATCGCTGTGGCGGACGTTGGTTATGCCGTGTGGTACTGTATTTTATTATTATGTGGTATTGGCTGTTTGCGGTAACAGCTCGACAGGCTTCTCTGCAATATTTACAACGTTTGCATCAATTTGCAGGGTCTCAGTCACCGTTTACAGCAATGCCGAACTGGATGAATAGCTATACGCATTTTATGCAGTTTGGTGAATGCATTTTAGATAAAATTGAAGGCTGGTTAGGGCATATTCCTGAGCAAAAACTGCAATTGTTTGGGCATGAGCACTTCCAGCAACACTATCAAAAAGGTGCGATTATTGTGGTGTCGCACTTTGGCAATATTGAGCTACTACGGGCGCTAAAGTCAGAGCACCCGCAAAAAATTAATGTACTGGTGTATCAAAAGCATGCCTCACAATTTAATCAGTTTTTAAAAAAAATTAATGATAAGGCTGACGTCAATTTAATTGCAGTGGATGAACTCGGCATTGAAACTGCGATGCTGTTACAGGAAAAGATGGAGCAGGGTGAGTGGGTGATCGTGGCGGCGGATCGGATTCCTGTGCAATCGGATCGAGTGCAAAGCATCCAGTTCTTGGGACATGAGGCTGTATTACCACAAGGGGCATGGATTTTGGCCAATTTACTCAAAGTTCCTGTGCTGGCGGTGTTTTGTTATCGTGCCCAGCAGAAGTTTCAGGTGCATATTCATGCGATTGCCGAGCAAGTTGATTTACCGCGCAAAACCCGATTAAGTAGCATGCAACAGATCACCCAATCCTATGTCGCCGTATTAGAACAACATTGCTTACGGGCACCGTATCAATGGTTTAATTTTTATCAGTTTTGGACAAAATAACGTGAATGCAAGTCAAAGTGAAGCAATGCTCAAGCCGGTTCTGATTGTCGGCGAGCAGCCACTCAGTATTGAAGATGTGGTGGCGGTTGCTCGACAACAGCGTCAAGTGGCTTTGCCGACAGCAACAGCTTGGCGTGAATTGATTCAGCGTGGTGCAGATTTTCTGGATCAGCTGTTGTTGGATGAAGGCGTGATCTACGGTGTTACCACAGGCTATGGGGACTCTTGTCTGGTTGAGATTCCGATGCATCAAGTCAATGAGCTCCCTTTGCATCTGTCTCGTTTTCATGGCTGCGGTCTAGGTGAAAATCTAGACCTGATCACTGCCCGTGCCGTGGTGGTAACTCGTCTTTGTTCCCTTGCACGTGGTTATTCAGGTGTGTCTTTGGCCTTGCTGGAACGTCTGGTTTGGATGCTGAATGAAAATATCATTCCTGTGATTCCGTCGGAAGGCTCTGTTGGGGCAAGTGGTGATTTGACGCCGCTGTCTTATATTGCAGGTGCTTTGGTGGGGGAGCGTGATGTCTATGCGCAAGGTAAGATTGTGCCGATTGCGCAAGTCTATGCTGAACAAGGCTTGGATGCCTTGGTGTTACGCCCGAAAGAAGGCTTGGCACTGATGAATGGTACTG
Organism: Acinetobacter sp. ESBL14; assembly: GCF_036668815.1. Classification (NCBI taxonomy): domain Bacteria; kingdom Pseudomonadati; phylum Pseudomonadota; class Gammaproteobacteria; order Moraxellales; family Moraxellaceae; genus Acinetobacter; species Acinetobacter sp. ESBL14. Next base: position 332,115 of record NZ_JAZEVS010000004.1, on the reverse strand, counting down.
CGGTGATGACGGCGATTGCCTGCTTAAATTATAAAAAAGCAGAGCAGGTGGCTTTGGCCAGTACCTTGATTACCGCTTTAAATGTCTTGGCCCTAGAAGGCAATCCAAGTCATTTTGATGAAGTTTTATTTGCCCAAAAACCGCATCAAGGTCAGCAACAGATTGCCCAGCAATTACGTGAATGGCTGAACAGTGAAGTGCAGACGGCACACCAAAGTCCACGCTTACAGGATCGTTATTCTTTACGCTGTGCGCCGCATATTATTGGTGTATTTGAAGATTCAAAAATCTGGTTACGCCAGTTTATTGAAAATGAATTAAATTCTAGCAATGATAATCCGCTGATTGATCCGGTGAATTTACGGGTGTTACATGGCGGTCATTTCTATGGTGGGCATATTGCCCAAGCCATGGACAGTTTGAAGATTATGATTGCCAATATTGCCGACTTGATGGACCGACAAATTGCCCAGTTGGTCGACCATAAAATGAATCATGGTTTAGCGCGTAATTTAACGGGTGCCAGTGCCGAGCGCTTACCACTGAATCATGGTTTTAAAGCGGTTCAAATTGGGGTTTCGGCTTGGACCGCAGAAGCCTTGAAACATACTTTGGCAGCCTCTATTTTCTCACGTTCGACCGAATGCCATAACCAAGACAAAGTCAGTATGGGCACCATTGCTGCCCGAGATGCGACTCGGGTCATTACCTTGACGCAGCAGGTTCTGGCGGCCTTATGTTGTGCCAGTGTGCAAGCCGTGCATTTGAAAGGTGTTGAATCTCAATTAAGCCCGCCTTTAAAGGCCTTTGTCGAGTGGACCTTACAAAGTTTTGCATTACTGCAAGAAGATCGTCCTTTACAAACTGAACTACAACAGATTATTGATCGTTTCGACAATTTTGAATTGTTCAATCAATTCCAGCAACAGGTCTAGGAGCGACAGATGCAGGCAGATGTAATCATTGAAATCCCGTTTCATGATGTCGATACCATGAATGTGGTCTGGCATGGACATTATTTAAAGTATTTCGAAATTGCACGTTGTAAGTTATTGGAACAGTTTAATTATAACTATAACCAGATGAGAGCATCGGGCTATGCATGGCCTGTGATTGAAAGTCATGTGCGTTATGTACAGGGGATTGAGTTTGAACAGAAAATTAAAGTTCGCGCAATTCTGAAGGAATGGGAAAACCGGTTAAAAATTGAATATCTGATTCTCGATGCAAACACTGGACGACGTTTAACCAAAGGCTATACCACGCAAGTGGCTGTGAACATGGAAACCCGAGAAATGTGTTTCCAGTCACCGCAAATTTTATTGGATTGTTTAAATGCATGGGATGCGTTTAAGGAGCACCCGCATGGTTAATTCTGCTTTTCTGAATCGCAATCGCTTTGTTGCATCGATACAACAGCGTACTTGCTGGTTGTTACTCAGTGTTGTTAGTGTATTGTTCAGCTTGAGTGTTTCAGCATCAGCACATGCGGATCAGGTCGCGACGATTTTTAATCAGCTTGCTAAAAGTGAACTCATCCGAGCCGATTTTGAACAGCAAAAGAAGTTGGCAAGTTTAAACAAAACTTTTGTTTCCAATGGCACACTGACCTTTGCAAAATCCAATGGGGTACTTTGGCAAATTAAACGACCTGTGCAAGCAGATTTGATCGTAACCCAAAAGAAACTCATCCAGAAAACACAACGAACTTATAGCCAGATTCAGATTGACCAATCCCCTTATAGTTCGGTTGCGAGCTTATTTTTGCAACTGATGTCGGGTGATGACAAAGCCTTGGCCAAGAATTTTAATGTGTTATCCGCCAATTACAGCCCGAGTGGGTGGAATATTGCATTAACACCTAAATCAGCGCTATTTAAAAAGTTGTTCCTGAGAATTGATGCGCAGGGGCAGCAGTATGTCAATAAAATCGTAATTCAAGAACAGGCCAATAACAGCACCACGATTTTATTCCGTAATCAAACCACTCAACCGAATCAACTGACGGCTGCTGAAGATGCGCTTTTCCAATTGGCAAAATAAATTCACAGCCATCTGGTTAATTATTTTAACGCTGGTTGGGCTTACGCTGGCGGTGGCATGGGTCAAAAAAGAAATCCATATCCAGACCAATATTTTTGCTTTGCTGCCTGAAACGCAAAAAAATCCTGAGCTTGCTAAAACACAGCAATATATGAGTGATCAACTCAATGAAAAGGTCTTTGTTGTTTTAGAAAGTCAGGATCAACAGGCCTTAACGCAAGCCACTCAGTTGTTCCAACAGAAGCTACAACATAGTGAGCTGTGGCAACCGCTTCGACCGCAATTGGATTTAGCGCAGTTTTCCAAACAGTTATATCAACATCGGGCAGGTTTGCTGAATCAACAAGACCGACAGTTTTTGCAACAGCAGGACTATGAGGCACTGACTGAACAAAGTCTGATGCAGTTAATGAGTGTCGGGATGCCGATCACCGCGACCTCACTACAACAAGACCCTTTGTTGCTGTTTCCACGCTATATGTTGAGCGCAGCCAATCAGCTTTCCAGCAATGTTGAGCTGGAAGATGGTTTTGCAACCATTCATGATGAGCAAAAGACGTCACGCTTATTGGTTCTGCAATTAAAACAGAGCCCTTATAACATTGATTATCAGGAACAGGTCAGCGCTTGGATTAAACAGCTACAGCCTGAGCTGAATAAGTTACAGGTTCAATCGCATTGGACGGGGACCATTTTATTTTCTAATTATGGAACCCAGTCGGCCAAGCAAGAAATCTCGACCATCGGCCTCGGTTCGACCTTGGGCTTAATTTTGTTGGTTTGGTTTGGCTTTCGTTCATTCCGCCCCCTCATCACTGAATTTATCGCTGTATCGACGGGGAGCTTACTGGCATTTGCGGTGACGCATCTGGTGTTCGGTGAAATTCATCTGATGACCTTGGTCTTTGGCGCAAGCCTGATCGGGGTGTGTGTCGATTTCTCTTTCTATTTTATGGCAATGCAATCGCAGCACCCTAAACTGGATGGATTTAGGATTCTTAGACCGCTGTTGCCAAGCTTATTTATGGGCTTAATGACCACGGTTGTGGCTTATATTTTTCTGAGCTTTACGCCGTTTCCAGCCTTTAGACAAATTGCGGTGTTTTCAATTGTCGGTTTGGTCGCTGCCTGGATCACCAGTGTGTTGCTCCTACCGCGCTTAGCTCCGCTGAATGCACAAGCTGCAATTCGACGCTTAGCTTGGATTGGAATGGCCAGACAATGGTTTCAGCAACATCAAAAACTACGTTATGGCTTTATTTTGAGTATCTTACTGATTGGAGGAGGCAGTCTATTTGCTTTGCAATCCAATGATGATATTCGAAACTTGCAAAGTATGGATACCAAGCTGAAGCAGGAAGACCAATATATTCGTTCCTTGTTTGCTCAGCAGCAAAGCAGTGATTATTTTGTTGTGCGTGCGCACTCCAGTGCTGAGCTTGAGCAGCAGGAAGCACAATTGATTGATCAATTGCAGCAATTGCAAACTCAGGGACAAATTGAAGGTTTTCAAGCTTTGGGACAATGGATTCCTCCTTTGGCCCAGCAGCAGCAAAATGTGCAACTACTTCAGCAGATTCCTGCCACGGCACTGAAAAAGTATGCGGAAAGCATGGGGTTGAATTTTGCTGATCTACTGCAATGGCAACAACAATTGCAGCAGCAACCTTTACTCACAGAACAGGTGTTTCAACAACATCCCTTGGCATTTTTACAGCTCAGTCCTACCGAGCGTCTGGTCATGGTTCGTGGGGTGAAGCAGGCGCAGCGATTGCAGCAACTTGAATCCGCACAGATTGCTTTCCAACAACCAGTGAGCACTCTCTCTGGTGCGTTTGCACAGCATCGTCAGCAAGCGCAGCATTTACTGATCTATGCCTTATTTGGACTGGCACTGGGTTTGGGCTTGGTCTATGGCAAGCGTTCGATTATGCCGCTGGTTCTGCCTGTGACTTTGGCACTCATCAGTACCTTTGCTGTACAGGCTTGGTTGGGTGTGGAAATTAACTTGTTCAGTATTATGGGAACCTTCTTGATCATTGGGATAGGCGTGGATTACGCGATTTTCTATCGACATGGACACGATCATCCACAGGTGGTTGGCATGGCGTTGTTTTTGTGTATGATGTCGACCTTATTGGGCTTTGGGCTATTATCATTGAGTCATACTTATGCGATTCATTGTTTTGGTCTAACCGTTTTATTGGGTGTGATCTTTTCATTTGTTTATGCAACGTTGCTTACGCCAGCCGATCAACACCATCTTGTGAATTTAGAACAGCATTAAAAAGATTAAATTTTTAGGGGCAATAATGAAGATGATACAAACAGCCGATGTGGTGATTATTGGTGCTGGACCTTCTGGCAGTTCAGCCGCAGCCTTGCTCCGTCAAAAAGGCTATGCGGTCACGGTGATTGAAAAACAATATTTTCCGCGCTTTTCGATTGGTGAGTCTTTATTGCCGCAGTGTATGGTGTTTCTAGAAGAAGCAGGCTTATTAGAAACTGTACGGGAACATGTTCAATCCCGCGCCTTCCAGTTTAAAAATGGTGCGGCATTTTTGTGTGGTGAAAAACGTAGTCATTACGATTTCACAGAAAAATTCAGTGCGGGGCCAGGTACCACTTGGCAAGTGCGCCGAGCTGATTTCGATCACTTACTGGCTCAACAAGCACAGCAATATGGTGCGGATATTCGTTTTGGACATGAAGTTGTTGCTGTCGATGTTGAAGTAGAACACCCTGTTTTAACCGTGCTAGATGAGGCGCAGCAGCGCTATCAGATTCAAGCCAAGTTTTTATTGGATGCCAGTGGTTTTGGTCGCCTCTTACCGAAGTTTTTAGATTTAGAAAGCCCATCCAATTTCCCAGTGCGTCGTGCCTTGTTTACCCATATTGAAGATGGAATTGGTGATCGTGCTGATTTTGACCGTGACAAAATTTTAATTACCGTGCATGAAAAAGATCGTCGTGCTTGGTATTGGCTGATTCCCTTTGCCGATGGTCGAGCTTCCTTTGGTGTGGTGGCCGAGCAGGATTTCTTTGATCATTATCAGCTTGAAGATGCCGCTCAGAATGAACCTGACTTGTTATTGAAACGGATTCTAGCTGATGATCCTGCATTATCTCAGGTCTTGGCACAGGCGAAATTTGATACACCAGTTCGAACTTTGGTTGGTTACTCGGCAAATGTTAAACATTTGGCAGGTCGGAATTATGCCTTGCTCGGCAATGCAGGCGAGTTTCTCGATCCTGTATTTTCATCGGGTGTGACCATTGCCTTGAAATCTGCCAGTCTGGCAATTCCTTTGGTTGATCGGGTACTGCAAGGCGAACAGGTGGATTGGATGCAAGCCTACGAACTACCACTACGTAAAGGGATTAAAGTGTTCCGTGCTTATGTTGAGTCTTGGTACGAAGGCGAGTTTCAGGATGTGGTATTCGCAAGCAATCAAAATGACAACATTCGTCGTATGGTTTCATCATTACTGGCAGGCTATGCATGGGATGATCAAAATCCGATTCATAAAAATGCCAAACGCCGGTTAAGCACCTTGGCCGAATACTGCCGTGAAGGCGTCGCGCAAGAGAAAGCCTTAGAGGTTTAAGATGCAACGGATCTGGATAACGTTATTATGTTGTGGCATGTTGCTGTTGAGTGCTTGTCAACTGGCGCCCCATGCACAGGGGCTGAAAAGCAGCCATTGGCCAGCACAGCAATATCAACGGCAAGACCAAGTTGAAGTGCAGTGGAAGGATAAAAGCTTTAGCTTTTTGCTGTATCAGCAACAGCAAGGTCATCAGCTCAGTCTGGTTGCTTTGGGTTTAACGGGACAGCCTTTGTTTCAATTACAATTTGATGGGCAGCAGGTCAAAGTACAGCAACGCATTGATCAGATGCGTTTATTGCCTTTCGAGTTTGTGGTTCGGGATTTGTTATTCGCGACCTATCCTCAGTTTGCTCAATTAGGACAACAAGCCGTTCGGGTACAACAATCGGCAACGCAACAGCAAGTTTTTATTGCTGAAAAGGCGGTATTAGCGATTCAAATCCAAGCTAATAGCATTGAGCTTGATAATTTGCAGGTACCATACCGCATGACCTTGAGCCCGATCGAAAATACCTTGAATAGTGATCAATCTGGGCAAGGGGTGCAACCATGACTCAATCTTTATCTCAGTTGCAAGCGGTTGGGATTCCTGTGAGTGTTGGGCTTTCTGCATTAGGTCAGGATATTCAGCAGATTCGTGAAGGTTTAACGACTCCTGACAATACCTTGACACTGGAAGCAGGGTTTTTAGCCGATCGTCCAGTTTGGGTGGGACGCTATGCAGAGCCATTGATAGACACTGTACCTGAATCGCTAGCTCGATTTGACTCACGTAATCTACGTTTTGCATTGACTGCGCTGCAAAAAATCGAGACTAAACTTCAACAGCAAATTGCCAGCATTGATCCAAGCCGCCTAAGTATTGTGATCGGTACTTCGACCTCGGGGATATCCGACAGTGAGCTATTACTGAAACAGTATTTTGATGGTAATGATACTATTGAAGTGATGCATCAACCGCAAGAAATGGGTTGCCTAGCCCAGGCTTTACAGGTTTATCTCGGCTGGCAAGGGGCGGCTTATACCATTTCGACCGCCTGTTCTTCCAGCGCCAAGGCCTTTGCCGCAGGACAACGTTTAATTCAGGCAGGTTTAGCTGATGCGGTATTGGTCGGTGGCGTAGATACCTTATGCCAACTGACCTTAAATGGTTTTAACAGTTTGGAAAGTTTATCGGCAGATGTTTGCCAACCCTGCGGTGTCAATCGTGATGGCATTAATATTGGCGAAGCTGCAGCTTTATTTCTACTGACCAAAGCCTCTGCACCAATTATGTTATATGGTGTGGGTGAATCGATGGATGCATGGCATATTTCTGCACCGCATCCTGAGGGTTTGGGGGCAGCGAAAGCGATGCAGTGTGCCTTGGACAGTGCAGCAATAACAGCACAGCAGGTGGGGTATATCAACTTACATGGAACTGCCACACCGCAAAATGATGCGATGGAAATCAAGGCTGTTCGACAAGTTTTTCAAGAGTTGAAGGTGCCCTTAAGCAGTACCAAGCATAAAACGGGACATTGTTTGGGAGCGGCAGGTGCGATAGAAGCTTTTATCTGTACCCAACTCTTACAAGATCAAAGTGGCTTACCTTTACATCAACAGGTTGAGATTGATACTGAGCTTGCTGATCAAAACTATGTCACAGATGCTCGGCAGACCGAGAACATTCGTTATGTGTTGAGTAATTCTTTTGCTTTTGGCGGCAGCAACATCAGCTTGTTATTTGGGGTGCAGCACTAAATGAAATTGGATGCGATTGAATATATTCCACATCAACAACCTATGGTCTTTATTGATCATTTGCTCGAAGTCAAAGAAGGTTATGCCATTGCCGAATTGACCATTCGTCCTGAATTAATGTTCTGTGAGGCAGCGGGTTTACCGACCTGGACAAGTATTGAAATTATGGCGCAAACCATTAGTGCCTATTCAGGTTGGATGGGGCAACAATTACAGCAAGCACCGAAACTGGGTTTTTTGTTGGGCACACGCAAGCTACAGTTACCCTTTGCGTATTTTGCGCTTGGACAGACTTTGAGGATTCGCGTTGAACAGCAATATCTGCATGAAGGTTTAGGGCAGTTTTCTTGCGAGATTACTGCTGCTGAGCAGGTGATAACTGCCTTACTCAGTGTTTATGAACCAGCTGATCAATCGACATTGATATGATAGTTTTAGGAACAACAATGAATAGAAGAATATTGGTCACGGGTTCAAGTCGTGGCATTGGTAAAGCAATTGCATTGCAATTGGCTCAGGCGGGTTTTGATGTGATCATTCATGCCCGTTCACGGGAGGCGGAAGCAGCTCAGGTGGTTGAGCAGATTCAGCAATTAGGACGAAACAGCCATTACTTATTATTTGATGTGAATCAACGTGAGCATGTCAAAAGCGTATTAGAGCAAGATGTTGAACAGCATGGTGCTTTTTATGGGGTGGTACTGAATGCAGGTCTTACCCATGACGGTGCTTTCCCTGCATTAACTGATCAGGACTGGGATGAGGTCATTTCGACCTCTTTAGACGGTTTTTATAATGTGCTTAAACCCTTGATCATGCCGATGATTCACTTACGCAAAGGTGGCCGAATCGTGACGCTTTCTTCGGTCTCGGGCATTATGGGCAATCGTGGACAGGTGAATTACAGTGCAGCAAAAGCTGGCTTGATTGGGGCAACCAAGGCATTGGCTTTGGAATTGGCCAAGCGCAAAATTACCGTGAACTGTGTGGCGCCTGGTTTGATTGAAACAGAAATGGTCACCGATGAAGTCAAACAACATGCATTAAAAATGATTCCAATGCAGCGTATGGGGCAGGTGGATGAAGTGGCGGCTGTGGTGAAATTTTTATGTTCAGATGAGGCATCGTATATTACCCGTCAGGTGATTTCGGTCAATGGAGGACTGATCTGATGAAGCGTGTTGTGGTTACAGGCATGGCAGGTATTACCTCATTAGGCGAAACTGCGGATGACATCTTTGCTCAATTCCATGCGGGCAAGAGCGGTATTTGCTATATGTCCGAATGGGAGCAATATCCAGATTTAAGAACCAAGCTCGCAGGTCCAGTGACAGATTTTCAGGTCGCCAAGCATTTTAATCGCAAAGTGACACGGGGTATGGGGCGTGTTGCATTAATGTCGGTCATCAGTGCTGAAAATGCCTTGCACGATGCGGGCCTAATTGGTCATGAGATATTGAGCAGCGGAGAGGCAGGTGTGGCTTTTGGCTCATCTGCTGGTAGTGTGGATGCGGTGCGCGAGTTTGGCAATATGTTGATTGATCAAGACATGAGTAAGATCAATGCCACCACCTATATCCGCATGATGTCTCACACCAGTGCGGTCAACATGACGGTTTACTTCGGCTTGAAAGGACTTACCTTACCAACCTCGAGTGCATGTACTTCGGGTTCAATGGCGATTGGTCAGGCTTATGAAGCGATTAAATATGGCAAACAAACGCTGATGCTTGCAGGCGGCGCGGAAGAGCTGAGTGCCGCAGGTGCTGCCGTTTTTGATGTTTTATTGGCGACCAGTGGGATGAATGATCATCCTGAAAAATCTCCACGACCGTTTGATACACGACGCGATGGCTTGGTGATTGGCGAAGGTGCAGGTTGCTTGATTCTTGAAGAATATGAACATGCCAAGCAGCGTGGAGCTACGATTTATGCAGAGATTATTGGTTATGCAAGCAATACCGATGGGCAGCATGTAACCAAGCCTGATAGTGAGCGGATGGGGCAATGCATGCAAATGGCATTGAAAGATGCACAATTGGATGCCAGCCAGATTGACTATGTCAATGCACATGGGACCTCAACTGATCAAGGTGATATTGCTGAAAGTCAAGCTACGGCAAGGATTTTAGGACCTAAACCGATTAGCTCATTAAAAAGCTATTTTGGGCATACCTTAGGGGCATGTGGAGCAATTGAAGCTTGGCTGGGTATCGAAATGATGCAGCGTGGACAATTGATTCCAACGTTGAATTTGGATGAAATTGATCCACAATGTGGTGATTTAGATTATATTACCCAGCACGTGAGAGCGAGTAAGATCGAGATCATGATGAGCAATAACTTTGCTTTTGGTGGGATTAACACCTCTTTGATTTTTAAACGAACAACATAACAAGTAAGGGGCATAAAATGTCGATCAAACAATTATTTTTAGCAACTGTATTAACAGCTGGTTTTACTGCATCTGTTCACGCTGCAGATACCGTGCATAATCTGGATTTTAAAGCGGCGGTAGATCGTGCAGTTGCCGATGGAACGCTTGATGGAACGGTCAAGTTTTATCTGAAAGGCACCAAATCAGGTGGAAAAGTAGTAGAACAAGATATCGTCACCAATCAGAAAACCAATGGTTTTGGTAAGTCAGCAGAAAAGTCATGTGATTGGGTGCTTCGTTCAGCATTAATCCAGTTAGACAAAGCTGCGAAAGCGCGTGGTGCCAATGCAGTAACCAATATCGTGAGTTATTTTAAGAAAAATGAATCTCAAAGCTCGACCACTTATCAATGCTATAAGGGCATGGCAGTGGCGAGCGTTGCGCTGAAAGGCGATATTGTGAAGTTTTAAGTGATTTGATTCGGTTAAGCCAATGACGCTACGTGAAATTGAAATCCATGTTCAGGCATTGGCACAACTGCTTGAAAAGCCTAAAACTGATTTTGCTGATTTAAGCAGCTTTAACCATTATAAAAAGCAGCAGATCAGGGACTACCGTAATCATCTGTTGGCGGAACGATTGCAAACTGATGTTACGACGCTCAGTTTTTCCAAACATGAACATGGTAAGCCCTTTTTAAGTTCGCATACCTTGCATTTTAACCATACCCATAGTCAGCAATATTATGCCTTGGCGATGAGTGGACAGGTCAAAGATCTTGGGATTGATGTCGAAGAACTGGATCGTAAAGTGCGTTTTGATGCCTTGGCACAACATGCGTTTCATGCCGAGGAATATCAGACTTGGCTGCAGCAGGATCAGGATCCAGAATATTGGCTGCGGGTCTGGACCACCAAAGAGGCGGTATTGAAAGCGTCAGGTCTTGGTATTCGTTTAGACTTGAATAGTTTGAATACGCAGGTGCATCCATCCCATCATGGCGGCATGTGTTCTCACCCCTTGATCGGTCACTTTGCCTATCAACATTTTATTCTCAATCAGAAGATGGTGCTGACTATCGCATGGCGGGCAGAGCCATCTTGTCGTGGTTTTCAGTTTCCGCGAATACAGATCATTCAGTATTAGCGAAAAACCACCATCAATGTAGTCATTGATGGTTTTGAGGAAGATTCAAGCTTTGCTGATGACGAACACTATTTGCTTTTATAACAACACTTTCCCGAGAGAGGCTATAGTAAAAACTGCTGCCCAGTATGACTCCAATAAACCAGTTAAACGCTGCCAAAAACTGAAAACTCGGAACAAGCACCAACAACAGACCGATACTGACCGATGCCATTAAGCTGATCACGGCTTTTCGATTGATGCCTTTTTGATAGTAATACGCTGCAGTGGGTTGATCGCTAAATAAGTCATTGACCCGCACTTGTTGTTTGTTAATCAGATAAAAGTCAGCAAGTAGAATGCCAAATAATGGGCCGATAAAAGCCGCTAAAGTATCAAGGGTATAGTGAATCAGTTCTGGGGAGTTAAATAAATTCCATGGGGTGATAAAGATCGAACCGATTGCTGCAATCATGCCCGCTCTGCGGAAATTAAGAAAGCGAGGTGCGAGATTAGAAAAATCAAAACCTGCCGAAACGAAATTCGCCACGATATTAATGCCAATGGTCGCAGTTAATACCGTCAATAAACCGAGCACCACCACAAATCCGTTATCGATCATGGCAACCGTTTCGAGTGGATCATGTACCATTTTTCCAAAAACACTAAAGGTACCAGAAACAATCATCACTACAATGATGGCAAAGAAAATAAAGTTAAACGGCAGTCCCCAAAAATTCCCTTTTTTAACCTGTTGCATATTTTTGCCATAACGGGAGAAATCTCCAAAGTTGAGTAGTGGGCCAGAGAAATAAGACACCACCAATGCAATGGCAACAATGGTTTGCATGATCTGCTGATTGACGCTGAGCTGTTTATTACTGAGGTTAAAGGAAATATGATGCCAACCCGCTTTCCACACCAGCCATAAGGCCAATGCTAACATCACCACATAGACCATTGGACCTGCCCAGTCGATAAACACCTTGATGGTGTCCATCCCTTTCCAGAACACCAATGCTTGTATCGCCCAAATAAAACCAAAACAGATCCAGCCAATCGTGCTTAGACCTGCAAATTCAGTTAGTGTAAGCGGGTGTAAGGTTGGATAGAACTTGAGTAGAATCATCATCAGGGCATTAGATGCTAGCCAAGTTTGAATGCCATACCATGAAACCGCAATCAGGCCGCGAATTAAGGCTGGAATATAGGCCCCATAAATTCCGAAGGCTTGGCGAGAGATCACAGCATAGGGAACCCCTGAAATTTGGCTGGGCTTAGCCACCAAGTTCGCCGCAACTTGAACAATCACGATACCAATGAGTAAGGCAAGCAGAACTTGCCAGCTGGCCAGACCGAGTGAAAATAAGCTCGCTGCGACCACATAGCCGCCCATACTATGTACATCAGACATCCAAAAGGAAAAGATGTTATACCACGTCCAATTTTGTTGCGCAGGGATGAGATCTTCATTGGAGAGTTTAGGACTATAGTTCGGGTTATCGCTCATGACGGGTCTGCAAGATAAACAACTGTTCAGACCAGTTATGCAGAAATTAAGCCAACTTCTTATTATTGTTTTAAATTTATTATTAATTTATTGATTATATTTATTTAAATATTTAATTTTATATTTTAACTGTTCAGACCAGTTGGATTGAAATATGATCAAGCTTATTTTTTGAATTAAAAATGTGCAGAAATGAGAAACGCGACTCGAATTCAAATCATTAATCCAAATACCTGTATCCAAATGACCACATCGATTGCTGAGGCTGCACGTCAGGTAGCCGCGGCAGATACCGAAATTATGGCCCAGTCTCCTGAGAAAGGCGTGTTATCGATTGAGGGGCATTTTGATGAGGCAATGTCTGCTATTGGGGTGCTTGAGTTAATTCAACAAGGCAAAGCACAGCAGGTCGATGGGCATATTATTGCTTGCTTTGGTGATCCTGCTTTGTATGCGGCGAGGGAATTGGCTCAGGCACCTGTGGTTGGCATTGCCGAAGCTGCATTTCATATGGCCAGTTTGGTGGCGACAAAATTCTCGATTGTCACCACCTTAGCTCGAACCAAAATTATTGCTGAACATTTATTACATCAATATGGCTTTGAACGAAAATGTGCACAGATTCGATGCATTGATCTTCCGGTATTGGCATTGGAACATGATAAGCAAGCGGCCTATGAAAAATTATTGGCAAGCTGCCAGCAAGCCAAAATGGAGGATGGAATTGGAGCGATCGTCTTGGGCTGTGGTGGCATGGCCGAGATGGCGGATCAGGTCAGTTTAGAGTTGGGAATCCCGATTATTGATGGGGTTCGGGCTGCGGTCAAATTGATTGAGGGCTTACATGGTTTAGGCATTCAAACCAGTAAGTGGGGAGATTATGATTATCCCTTAATAAAAGGATAATAAAGCGCAACTGCGTGTAAAAATATCGATTATGAGCGTCTGTTTAAGTTCAGCTTTTCCTTAAAGCGCATACAAAAATGCCAGCATTTCGCTGGCATTTTTGTTCAATCCAAAGAAAGGAGATTAAGGAATCTCTTCTTCTTCAAATTCAGGCTTAACTTGAACAATAAAGTCCTGACGATTCAGACCACGCCATAAGGCGAATGCTGTACCGATATAGATCGATGAGTAGGTTCCCACAAATACACCAACAAACATTGCCACAGAGAACCAATGTAGACCATCGCCACCCAAGAACATCATGGCAAGGACCACGAGTAATAAGGTCATCGAGGTATGAATAGTACGACGAAGAGTCTCTGTTAGCGCAATATCCACGATTTCACGGGGTGTAGCACCGCGAATCTTACGGAAGTTTTCACGGATACGGTCCGATACCACGATGTTATCGTTGAGTGAGAAACCGATCACCGCAAGTACAGCCGCAAGTACGGTTAAGTCGAATGGCCATTGGAACAATGCAAATGCACCGATAATGATGATGATATCGTGGAATAACGACATTACCGCACCCATCGCCAGTTTAAACTCGAAGCGAATGGTGACGTAGATCAACATCAAGATGAGTGCAAGCGCAACTGCACCCGCAGAACGTACATAGAGTTCATTACCCACTGCACCACCGACCGCATCGACCTTATGGACTTCTACGGTGTTATTCGGTAATTGCACTGCTTTGGTGATGCTATTGCTGAGGTCTTCAACATTCAGGTCTTCTTGCACGGGCATACGCACAATCAGGTCTGTATTACTTCCCAAAGTCTGCACCACAGCATCTTTGAATCCCGCACGATCTAAGGCCTGAACCACTTGCGCAGGCTGAACCCCTTGCGTGTAGTTAAGCTCTGCAGAAATACCACCAGTAAAGTCTAGACCTAGGTTCAGCCCTTTGGTGACGATAAAGAAGATACTGGCAATGGTAATCAGGATCGAGAAGATGGCCGCAGGTTTGGCAATCTTCATGAATGGGATGATTTTTAGATCATCTGGGCGACCGTATTGCTTTGAGTCTGGTTGAGTCAGATCAGTCATGTGAATCTCCTTAAATACTCAACTTTTTCAAATTACGGCGTTTGCCATAAATGAGCTGTACGATGGCACGGGTAACGGTAATTGCAGTAAACATTGAACAAACAATACCAATCATCAAGGTCACCGCAAAGCCTTTGATCGGACCTGTACCAATCGCGAACAAGATGAACGCAACCAGTAATGTGGTTAAGTTCGAGTCGAGAATGGTGTTATAGGCACGATCATAACCAGCGACAATTGCTTGTTTGGGCGAGGCACCCCAGAGCATTTCTTCTCGGATACGTTCACAGATCAGGACGTTGGAGTCGACTGCCATACCAATAGTAATCACGATACCTGCAATACCTGGTAGGGTAAGAGAGGCACCAAGCCAAGACATCACGGTTAAGATCATGGCAAGGTTAAACACCAAGGCAAAGTTGGCGATCAAACCGAATAAACGGAAGAACACCACCATCCAGATCGCAACCAACAAGAAACCGATTTGGGTCGATAATACACCCTTATCAATGTTTTCTTGACCCAAGCTTGGACCTACAACACGCTCTTCAACGAAGTACATTGGCGCAGCCAAAGCACCCGCACGCAGCATCAAGGCAAGTTCTGCCGCTTCTTGTGGAGAATCTAGACCAGTAATACGGAATTGTGAGCCCAATACGGCTTGAATGGTTGCAGCGTTGATCACCACAGATTCAGTATATGGAGTACGAACTTCAGTCTGGACACCCGTGTTTGGATCAGCCACGTAAGAGATTTTTTGTTTATTTTCGATAAACAAAACCGCCATACGTTTGCCGACAGCACCACGAGTGGCATCTGCCATCAACTTACCACCTGAAGAATCCAGCGTGATGTTTACTTCAGCACCACCAGAGTCTTGGCTAAAGCCAGAACTTGCGTTTTGAACACGTTCACCAGTCAAAATACGGTTACGTTGTAACAGCAATTGACGACCACTGTCTAAAGACTGATAAGCAAAGACTTCAGTCCCTGGAGGAAGCGGCTGACCATTATATTTCCCTGTATATGGGTCAATATATTGATCATTACTATCTGCGACCAAACGGAACTCTAAGTTTGCCGTACGACCCAAGACACGTTTTGCTTCTGCGGTATCTTGTACACCCGGTAATTCAACCACAATACGGTTGCTACCTTGGGTTTGTACCAATGCTTCAGCCACACCGAGTTCGTTAATACGGTTACGTAAAGTAGTTAAGTTTTGGTTGACTGCATAAGATTGAATTTCCTGACGACGCGCATCGGTATAATTCAGTCTTAAAGTCGCACCAGATGATGTTGCAACCGCTTGTTGGGTAAACTCATTGCCATTACGACGTAAAAAATCAGTCGCTGCATCACGGTCTGCATTGCTGGCAAACTGGACAGTAATGGTATTGTTATTTAAAGCAAGGTTGTTAAATTTGATTTTGTTATCACGGAACTGACGACGCAAATCAGTCGCAGATGTTTCCATACGCTGACTAATCGCTTTATCCATGTCGACTTCGAGCAAGAAGTGTACACCGCCACGTAAGTCCAAACCGAGTTTCATCGGTTTTGCCCCAATCTTTTGCAACCACTCAGGAGTGGTTGGTGCAAGGTTGAGTGCAACTACATAGTCTTCACCTAAATCACGACGTAACACTTCTTTGGCTTTTAACTGTTCTTCAGAAGAGTTTAAGCGTAATAATGCCGCGTTGTTGGTAAAGCTATTGTCGTGACTGCTTATGTTGGCAGTTTTTAAAATCTGCTCAGCTTTTTGCACGATGGTCTGATCAATTTTGGTGCCTGCTTTTGCCCCCGAAATTTGGACAGCAGGTTCATCTGGATACAGACTTGGAAGTGCATATAACGTACTGATCACAAGTACCACAAGGATCAGTAAATATTTCCATGCAGGGTAACGCATTCGCTTTCTTCTTAAATGAAAAAGTCGTGCTGAGGCACGACTATTTTATGATTAAAGGTTATTTAATGTGCCTTCAGGTAATACTGAAATGACACTCGCACGTTGGATTTTTACCTCAACACCACGAGTGAGTTCAACAACTGCAAAGTCACCTTCAAGTTTGGTAATTCTCCCCATTAAACCACCAGCAAACACGATCTCGCTGCCTACACCCAAGCTTTCGATTAAAGAACGATGTTCTTTAGCACGTTTTGCCTGAGGTCTCCAGATCAAGAAATAGAAGATTGCGATGAATACCGCGATCATCAATAAGTTTGCCATAAGGCTTGGACCTTGTGCCGCAGCAGGTGCAGCGTGAGCAGTAGAGATGAAAAAACTCATTTCGATTTCCTAAAATTAAAAGGCAAAAAATTAACAATAAATTCCAATTCGTTTTGCAATGTACCTTGTCTTGCGATCAGGCGCAAATCTTGATGCAAATCGTTCTGCTTAGTCTTCTGGACATGCTGGAACTTCTAATCCACGACGGGCATAAAAGTCCTGAACGTATTCATCAAATGTGCCATTATCCAATGCATCACGCATACCTTGCGTCAGGCGTTGGTAGTAACGCAAGTTGTGGATGGTGCCAAGCATTGATGCCAGCATCTCACCACACTTCTCTAAATGATATAAATAGGCACGAGTAAAGTTTTTACAAGTGTAGCAATCACAATGTGGGTCTAAAGGCCCTTTATCATGGCGATATTTACTATTACGGATTCTGACCAGACCATCGGTGACAAAATAATGACCATTACGAGCATTACGGGTTGGCATCACGCAGTCAAACATATCGACACCACGACGAACCGCTTCTACGATGTCTTCTGGTTTACCAACACCCATTAAGTAACGAGGTTTGTCTTGTGGCATTTTGTTGGGTAGATAATCAAGCACCTTGATCATTTCTTCTTTTGGTTCACCGACCGATAAGCCACCAATCGCATAACCATCAAAACCAACTTCTAACAAGCCTTTGAGTGACTCGTCACGTAGGTCTTCGTACATCCCACCTTGAATAATGCCGAATAAGGCATTTTTATTGTTAAGCGCATCATGGTGGTGCGTTTTACAACGTTTGGCCCAGCGTAAAGAAAGCTGCAATGATTTTTGCGCTTCTTCATGGGTGGCAGGGTAAGGGGTACATTCATCAAAAATCATCACGATATCTGAGTTCAATACATGTTGAATCTCCATTGAAATTTCTGGAGACAAGAACACCTTGGAACCATCAATCGGAGAGCGGAAGGTCACACCTTCTTCTTTGATTTTACGCATTGCGCCCAAGCTAAACACTTGGAAACCGCCTGAGTCAGTCAAAATTGGTTTATCCCATTGGATAAACTCATGCAGACCGCCATGCTCTTTAATCACTTCCAAACCTGGACGTAAGTAAAGGTGGAAGGTGTTTCCTAAGATAATCTGTGCTTGAATTTCTTCAATATCACGTGGGAGCATGCCTTTAACCGTACCGTAAGTACCCACAGGCATAAACACAGGGGTTTCAACCACACCATGTTCTAAAGTAAGTCGACCACGACGGGCGCGCCCCGACTGGCCTAATTTTTCAAATTTCATGTAATAACCTGAGCAAGATCGAAGTGCTACTTTGATTGCAGCGCAAGGAGGCGAAAAAACAGTTCGCTGATCGAAAGGGGCTATTTTCCCCGATTATGGCGTGTAGTTCTACTACTAAATGTAGCGAGAGATAAAATAGATTTAGTTTGATAAGTTTTGGGTGATATTTGTTCGAATGTTGATGAGCAAATACTGATTTAAGTGAATAAGGTTTTTGCATTTTGTAATGCGAAATTTGTGAGGGAATTTGCTATCGAGATGGCGGCATGGATGCCGCCGCGTTAGACTGCGGTAGCAGGGATGTACCGTCAGTCTATGAACAGCGATTAAAGCTGTGCAAGGGTTGGAGTTACTTTTGCCAAAACAAAAGTAACTCCAACCGAAGGTTTTTGCTGAAATGAGTGAGATAACGGTAAGACGCAAAAATGTTATAACTACCGCACTAAAAATTCGGTTTATAGTCAAAATTTTCAGTCGCCAGATTATCCTTAAACGGGCGAATCGCTTTCTTGGATAAAGTCAGGGTATTGATCAAGTTGTTTGGAAACACTTCGATCTGGTTATTAAACAATTCCACGTTACGGTTAAAGATGGTGATTGCCGCACCGACGTTCTCGTTTTGCTCCTGAATATCATCCATCATCTTGCTATACAGCGCATCGGCTTTCAGTTCGGGGTAATTTTCGACCACCACATTCAGACTACGAATCAGCTCCTTACTCATTTTCTCAATTTGTTGTAATTGGGAAATATCCGTGTCATTCACATTCAGATTGAGAATCTGTTGGCGCAATTCGGTGACTTTTTCTAAAGTTGATTTTTCGAACTGAGTATATTGATCCAGTGTTGCTTCCAAGGCTTCTAAGGTCTTTACTTTTTGACGTTCGAAGTTGGCCACTTCTGACCATGCCCGTTTGGTGGCATTAAAATAACGCACGATATTATTACGGATAGAAATGCCCCACACGATCAGTGCGACAAAAACTCCCAAGAAGATCAGTAAACCTGTCATCGCCATTCCCCTTATTGTTATTGCTCAATGATTAGCGAATTAAATTCAGCATGAGTTGTTGAAACTTATGATATTGCGGCATGGTCATGGTTCTTAAGTGTCCACGTAATGCTGGAATATCCTGAATGTCACTGCGTTTACTGGCGGTTTGGAAAAGATTTTGTTCGCCCACGTAACACATGATTTGCTCTTCATGATGATAAATTAAATCACCTGTAAAATGTTGAAAAAAATCATGTAGTTTTAAGGTGAGGCTCGGGCTGATTGCTTTGGCAAGTTGGTGTTGATCAAGACCAAAGATATTCAATTCTTGATTAATCAAAATATCACTGCTTTGCCATGAGCTGGTGTAGGGCGCAAAGAAGCGAGTGCGTTGATTGCTGACGGCAATTCCTAAGGCTGGCATTTGAAAAATAAACGCACCCCACAAATCTTTATGGATTTTTTTGACAATTTTTTTATCACTGCTTTGATCCTGTAGGATCGGCATTTCACTGACATAGTGATACTGAAATAGTAGAACCTGATGTTCTGTGTTGCCATCATGCCATGTGGTCGATGCGTATTGGGTAATCTCGTTGGCTTCATTACCCCGATTAAATAGGGGGAAATGTTGCTTTAACTTACTGATCACCAAAAGGGGCTGCGCTTGAATCGGTAAATAAGCAGGCAATTGCTGGAACTGCAAACCATAGCGTAATACGGTCATGCGTTCTTCTAGATAATGAATGACACGTGTTAATGGTTGTTGTGGTTCATAGAGCAAATAGGCCAGAAAACCAGTAAGGAATGTACCCAGTAGGCTCCAGATATATTGAATATGTGGATGTAGAAAATAACCAAAGATTAATGTGCCTACGCTGATCAATGCGAATAAATAGGGCAGTACATTAAAAAAACGCAGGCTGTGATCGTCACGCCAAGGATGCAGTGCATCTAATAGGGCTTGATCGCTATGTGCTTTCTGCCCAACCTCCCAAAGCCGAGCAATATTGCGAAAAACCTGCGCATTTTTTTTACGTCTGATATGCAGCGCTTGTTGTACAGTGTCGATTGGCATGGAAATAATCGTTTCATTATAATGGGGTGGTCTTGTCTGAATTATGCGTTAAATTTCAGAAACTAAGAAGTCTGTAATCTGAATCTAGCTGTGTTTTATTATTTTGAATGAACGGCTTTTACCAAAGCATTTTTATAGGGAAAATCGACTAAACCGTAATTTAGTCGATTGATCAGTATTAAGCGTCGAGCTTATCCACCAACATCGCATCGCCATAACTAAAGAAGCGATAACGTTGTTCTACTGCATGGGTATAAGCCGCCAAGATATTGTCACGATTGGATAGCGCTGAAACCAACATTAATAAGGTCGATTCTGGTAAATGGAAGTTGGTGATCAAACGATCCACGATGCAGAACTGATAACCTGGATAGATAAAGATTTGCGTATCACCAGTCCAAGCTGCAATTTTGCCTTGATTGGCTTGTGCTGCACTTTCTAGGGCACGGGTCGCCGTGGTACCCACTGCAATGACTTTATTACCGCGTGCTTTGGTGGCCAAAATCAGGTCAATGGTCGCTTGTGGTACGTCACACCATTCACTGTGCATAATGTGATTAGTAATGTCAGTGGTACGCACAGGCATAAACGTTCCTGCACCGACATGTAGTGTGACAAAGGTTTTTTGCACGCCTTTCGCGGCTAATTTTTCTAATAAGCCTTGGTCGAAATGCAGACTGGCAGTTGGTGCTGCAACGCTGGCAATTTTTTCAGGGTCGTGGAACACGGTTTGATAACGTTCAGTATCAATCTCTTCCGCTTCACGGTTGAAATAAGGTGGAATCGGCAGTTGGCCGTATTGATCCAGCACCGACAAAATCGGTTGTGAAAACTTCACCACAAACAGATTTTCATGGCGACCTTGTACGGTGACAGGCACCGCATCTTCACCGATATACAGTTCTGCGCCAGCTTTCGGTGAGTTGCTTGATTTGATGTGGCAATGGGCAGTGTGGGTGTCCAACATGCGCTCAACCAGAACTTCGATAGCTCCGCCTGTAGCACGTTTGCCTTTTAAGCGTGCTTTCATGACTTTGGTGTCATTCAATACCAGCAAATCACCGTCTTCGAGCAGGTCGAGAATATCGGTAAAGGCGTGGTCGTGATACTGACCTTGTGCATCGATATGCAGCAAGCGAGATGCGCTACGGCTGTCTAATGGATAGCGAGCAATAAGTTCATCGGGGAGATCAAACGAAAAGTCGGAGAGTTGCATACATCTAAAACATTGCAAAAATTGGGCGTAGTATAGTCTTTTTTGCGTTTTCTCGCTGAGTTCGCGTGTTTATTGATAGAAAAATATCTGAGTGATTTAAAAGTGAGCAATAAGCGTAAGTTAGTGTTTGACAATAAAATCAAACAGGTTATTATACGCAACACAAAGCATCGCACTCTTCCCGAGGTGGTGAAATTGGTAGACGCGGCGGACTCAAAATCCGCTGTCAGAGATGACGTGTCGGTTCGAGTCCGACCCTCGGGACCAAGATTCAAAGACCCCAAGCTGGTATTAAAGGCTTGGGGTTTTTTAATGTCTATCAAAATGAATTAGATACATATTTCTAACGAAAAGTCTTTGCTTGCTACACTTCGTTGAAGTGTACGT
Source organism: Acinetobacter sp. ESBL14 (assembly GCF_036668815.1). Lineage (NCBI taxonomy): Bacteria > Pseudomonadati > Pseudomonadota > Gammaproteobacteria > Moraxellales > Moraxellaceae > Acinetobacter > Acinetobacter sp. ESBL14. The sequence continues at coordinate 310,501 of NZ_JAZEVS010000004.1, read as the reverse complement.
AAGCAACTTTTAAGATAGTTTAATTTAATAAACTGACGAACCAATAATAGATATTTTTTAACATTCTCCAAAGACCATTGCTAGAGTAATCATATTGATTAGTACCACAATATATACCTTTCTCTAGATCTGCTTTAGCTTCTAATAATACAGTTTTTCCTTCAGTAGTCCTATTTACGCAAATTCTTTGCGCATATGATTGGTTTGTTTCCAGAATAACTTCATATGGAAAAGGCTCTTTAAATTCAGAAGATTTAATTTTAATACAGTTTTCTTCGTTTATAGGCATTTTAAGATTCAAATAGGTTTTTGAGTAGGAAGAGTGAAAAGCATTAATTCCATCTACTTTACCTATATAAATTAAGGTCTGATTTTCATATGCTTTGTCATACGCTCTTTTTGTAAATACACAGACATCATTGTCTTTAACTTTGACATATAGGGAGGAATGTGGAGAAGCATTGGCAGTACTACTAATAAGAAGTAATAAATATAATAATTTCATCAGGTTTTATTTGGTTGCTTAGATATATTATTTAGCTTAATGGGATCCACAAGAAATAGTGCTTATCCGTATTTGAAATTTCATGGTAAATACCTTGAATTAAGCTTCAATAGTGCTTGAGCTTAGTTTAAGAATTTGCATAGTTCTATCTGTAGTCTTATAGATTATGGCATTTTTGAATAAATGTGTGAGGTTTTTCACTTTGTTGTTTGGTAAGTATTTTGTCTCTATGTAAACAAAAACCAACTGTGGTAAATCCAATACCAGTTCTATTTAATCCTTGCTCACCTAACAATATATAGTAAGCATGATTTTCTAAAATATGATTTGATTTGTAGTTCTTTAAAATAATTTCTTTCATTTCTTTGTTGATTTCTTTAGACACAAATAATTTTTTATAAGTTATACCATCTGATTCAAAGTTTTCATAATCATTAATTTCATAATGATAAACTAAAACTTTTTTATCTGTCGGAAATGAGAAGTGAAGATTGTCTCGGTTGCTAGAAACAACAATATCAGTTTTTACATTGTTCTGACTTGTGCATCCAATAACTAGGAATAGCATAAATGAAATAAGAAATATATTAAATAGTTTCATATCAAAACCCTTGTCATGGAATAACATGTCTAACTTTCTCTCTTCTGGATTGCTATTTCTGAGTGTAGATGCATTGATTGAGATTTATGATGATTTAAAAGTAAAGCATTTACCTGGAGATTAGTTTATCTATTGGGATTTGATCTAAGTTAAAATTTAATGAAATTTCACGTTTTGTTGCGAATTGATTGAATCAACAATTGCCTTTTCTGTTAAAGTTTGTTAATACTAAGTGATAGTTTTCACATTTTTTTTATAAAACGTAAAGAACCGTATAACGAAAATATTCGAGAGGCGGGAATGACGATTCAATTATTAGAACTACAGCAAGCCGAAAAGTTAAGTGCTTGTAAAATCTCTCTTTCTTTGGGGCTAACTTCAGAGCAGAACTTGCTTGAGCAATTTTTACAGTTCAATCGAAAACTGATGCAAGCCAGTACCGCATTGCTATCATTTCACCAAGAACCTTATCTGTGGCACCGTTGCCCTGAAAAACTCAAAGCCATTGATGCTGCAAAGATTAGCAAAAGTCTAAATACGCTATTTGTGAATGGTGATCTGGTCGATAGCGACCATCCGCAATACTCAACCTTACTGGCATTTCTCGCACCACTGAAAAAGAAAATTCAAAGCGCAGTCGCACTACATCTTAGACATCCAGATCAAACTTCACTCGGTTATATCATCCTGTTTGATGAAGCTGCTCAAGGCTTTAGCGATCTACAAAAACAACTGCTGCAAGAACATTGTGTCAACTTCATGCAACAACTGGAATTGAAGTTTAACCATGACGAGTTGAAAGAACTATACGAACAAGAAGCTGCACTCAATTTTAGTAAAACCAAATTCTTTTCGATTATTTCCCATGACCTACGTGCGCCATTTCATGGGCTACTCGGTTTCTCTGAGATATTAGCGAAAGAACGTGAAACCTTAGACGAATCCAGTATTCAGAATATCGCTGACTATCTTTACGACACTTCGCAATCGACCTATAACTTATTGGAAAGCTTATTGAATTGGGCGATGGCGGAAGGTGGGCGTTTTGTCTATCACCCGATCAATTTTAAGTTGCGCCAGATCACCAATATTGTGACCGACATTCTTAAAACTTTGGCGATTAAGAAGAATATTCAACTGATTAATGAAGTGGATGAAAATCTTAAAGTCTATGCCGATATGAATATGATCACCTCGGTGATTCAGAATTTGGTGTCGAATGCGCTGAAATTTACCGATGTTGATGGTACAGGTAAGGTCTATATTCAAGCACAACATAAAGGCACCTATGTTGAAATCTATGTTAAAGACACTGGTCTCGGCATGACCCAACAACAAATCAATGACTTGTTTCAGCCACGGATTACCATGAGTTATAAAGGCACTGCAGGAGAGAAAGGTGCAGGTTTGGGTTTAAGTTTATGTAAGCGCTTTGTAGAAATGAATTTGGGTGAAATCAATGTCAGCTCCAATGAAGGCGAAGGCACGGTATTTACCGTGTTGCTGCCAATCGAACGTGAACAGGTTGATTTATGTACGGATCAACAAAAAAGCAAAGCGAAATTAGTCTAAAGAGATTTTAAAGATAAGCTTGTAACTGATATAACTAACCTAGATGAGATGACATCAGTCGAGCCTTTTTATATGAATGCGCAACAGCTACAAAAAACCTTAGTTGCAAGCCAATATGCTGAACAAGTTTTAAATTTATACACATTACAATTAGAACAAGACTATTCCGAAGATCTATTTCTGGACTCGCTGTCGACCGAAACCATCCATCAAAAAGTGCAACTGGCTGTGGCTGAAGTCACAGATGAACAATCATGGATGAAAGCCCTACGCGTACTCCGTGCCAAGCTCATGTTTCGCTGGATTTGGCAAGATGCCAATCAACTCACCAATGTCGTGACGCTGACACGTGAACTATCCGATTTTGCCGATGCCAGTATTTGTGCCGCCAAAGCTTTTGCATTACCACCTTTATTAGCCAAACACGGTGAACCGATTGGTTATTCAGGTCAGTTACAAGATCTAATTGTGATTGGTATGGGCAAGCTCGGTGCGCAAGAGCTGAATTTATCCAGTGATATTGATCTGATTTTTGCCTTCGATGAACAAGGCGAAACCAATGGGCGTAAATGTATTGATGTACAACAGTTCTGTATTCTATGGGGACAGAAGCTGATTTATTTGCTCGATCATATTACTGCAGATGGTTTTGTATTCCGTGTCGATATGCGTTTGCGTCCGTGGGGTGATGGTTCAGCCTTGGCGATTAGCCATAGTGGATTAGAAAAATATTTAAGCCAGCATGGGCGTGAATGGGAACGTTATGCGTGGATTAAGGCAAGGGTAATTACCGGCGGCAAAGCGGGCGAAGAATTGTTAGACATGTCGCGTCCGTTTGTATTCCGCCGCTATGTGGATTATTCCGCTTTTGCTGCCATGCGTGAAATGAAAGCCATGATCGAACGTGAGGTCATGCGCCGTAATATCGAAGAAGATATTAAGCTCGGTGCAGGTGGGATTCGTGAAATCGAGTTCATCGTGCAGGTCTTTCAGTTGATTTATGGTGGATCGAAGCGCGAACTGCAAGATCGTCAATGTTTAGTCAATTTACATCATTTGGGTGAAGCCGAACTGCTGGATCAGCAAGCAGTGATTGATCTGGAAGATGCTTATCTATTCCTGAGACGAGTCGAACATGCGATTCAAGCCTTGAATGATCAGCAAACCCAATCTTTGCCAATGGAACCTGAGCTGAGACAACGCATGTTGGACACACTTGGTTTTGCTGATTGGGCTGCCTTCTTGGAGGTGCTCAATCAGAAACGTGACAAGGTCAAAGTCCAGTTTAAGCAATTGATTCAGGAAAAAGAGTTTGCCGAGCCTGTAGATGATTTTGTCCAGCTTGAGCAAAAGCTCAATGCAGTACTGGATGATGATGCCAAGAACTTAATTCAAAATTTCTGGCATGGGCAGGCGTTACGCAAAATCCCTGCCAGTGCTTTAGAGCGTTTAAAGAAATTCTGGCCGCATTTGATCGAAGCGATTTTACAGTCGGATCAACCGCAAACGGCACTGTTACGTTTGATGCCCTTGGTGGAATCGGTGTTACGTCGTACGGTCTATCTGGTGATGTTGATGGAAAGCCGAGGTGCTTTGCAGCGACTGGTCAAGATGGCAACCGTCAGTCCGTGGATTTGTGAAGAACTGGCGCAATATCCTGTGTTGTTGGACGAGTTCTTGTCGATGGATTTTGGTCTGCCACAACGCAAAGATCTGGAAGATTCACTGCGCCAACAATTGTTGCGGATCGAGATTGATCAAATTGAAGATCAGATGCGGGTATTGCGCTTATTTAAAAAGAGTAATGTGCTGACAGTTGCAGCCAGTGATGTATTGGCAGAAAGTCCGTTGATGAAAGTCTCCGATGCGCTCACGGATATTGCTGAAGTCAGTGTACAGGCGACGCTGAATCTCGCATATGAAGCGGTTGCAGAACGGCACGGCTATCCTATCGGCAATGATGGGCAACGATGCAGTTTGGACAATAAAGGCTTTGCGGTGATTGCTTATGGCAAATTGGGTGGCATTGAGTTGGGCTATGGCTCGGATTTAGATTTAGTGTTTATCCATGCGCTTGAAGAACAAGGTGAAACCGATGGTCGTAAGGGGATTAGTGGGGCCGAGTTTGCGATTCGTGTTGCGCAGAAATTTATGTCCTTGATGACGACGCAAACCTTGGATGGACGTGTCTATGAAATTGATACTCGTCTGCGACCTTCGGGTGAGGCTGGGATGTTGGTCACCAGTTTAAAAGCTTATGAACAATATCAACAGAAAAGTGCTTGGCTCTGGGAGCATCAAGCTCTAGTGCGTGCTCGTTCGATTGCAGGAGATCGTGGATTATGCACGCAATTTGAACAGATTCGCTGTCAAATCCTGACCCAAGTGCGTGATGAAAATGTAGTGCGGGAAGAAGTGCTGAAAATGCGCCAAAAGATGAAAGATCATTTGGGATCATCTTCTGAGCAAAAAAAACATGGGATTTTTCATTTAAAACAGGACTCAGGTGGTATCGTTGATATCGAATTTATGGCACAGTATGTTGTGCTTGCATGGAGTGGGACGAATACAGATCTCGCCCATTTTTCCGACAATGTAAGAATTCTAGAAGATGCTGCTCAAGCAGGCTGCTTATCCAGTGAAGATGCCACAGCATTAATACACGCTTATCTCCGTGAACGAGCTGAGAGCCACCGTCTAGCGCTTGCAAATCAATCTATGCAAGTCAATGCTGCGGATTGGCACGATACCCGCGAGATCGTTTGCAAGTTATGGCAGAGATTAATTGATCCAACTGCGCAAGCATTGGAAAGTGAATAATTGTGTAAAAAAGAAAATGGAGTATGTGCGATGAGTTTGGCTGATCGTGATGGTTTTATTTGGCAAGATGGAAAATTAGTTGATTGGCGTGATGCAAAAATTCACGTCTTAACTCACACACTACACTACAGTATGGGTGTCTTTGAAGGCGTCAGAGCTTATGAAACCCCAAATGGTACAGCAATCTTCCGTTTGCAAGATCACACTAAGCGCTTATTAAATTCAGCAAAAATTTATCAGATGAATGTTCCATTTGATCAAGCGACATTAGAACAAGCACAAATTGATGTGGTTCGTGAAAATAAACTAGCATCTTGCTACCTGCGTCCATTAATTTGGATTGGTTCTGAGAAACTCGGTATTGCTGCAACAGACAACACCATTCATGCTGCAGTCGCTGCATGGGGTTGGGGTGCATACTTGGGTGAAGAAGCAATGGCACGTGGTATTCGTGTGAAAACCTCTTCATTCACACATCACCATCCAAACGTGACCATGTGTAAAGCAAAGGCATGTGGTAACTATACCGTGTCGATCTTGGCACATCAGGAAGTGGCACGTTCAGGCTATGACGAAGCAATGTTGCTTGACCCACAAGGTTTTGTTTGCCAAGGTGCAGGTGAGAACGTATTCCTGATTAAAGATGGTGTCTTGCATACCCCTGATTTAGCTGGTGGTGCATTGGAAGGGATTACTCGTCAAACCGTGATTACCATTGCTAAAGACTTGGGTTATGAAGTGGTTGAGCGTCGTATTACTCGTGATGAATTCTACATCGCTGATGAAGCATTCTTTACCGGTACTGCTGCAGAAGTGACGCCAATTCGTGAGTATGATGACCGTGAAATTGGTTGTGGTTCACGTGGTCCGATTACCACTGTAATTCAAAAGACCTTCTTTGATGCAGTACAAGGTCGCAATGATAAATATGCACACTGGTTAACTTATATTAAATAAGCTGTAATCGTACACAAAGGCGAAGCTTAGGCTTCGCTTTTTTATTGACGAATTAATACTAAAAAAAACAATCCGCTCTATGCTAAGATGAGCATATATTCAGTGCATATGATTGAACACTTTTGTTTTTTTGAACAAAGTGTAGCCTCGTATCTCAAGCATTTAAGGTTATCAGATGGTAGATATTCAACAAAATTCGGCAACTCATGAAGACAATGTGATCTTGTGCATGAAGTGGGGAACCAAGTATGGTGCTGAGTACGTCAACCGTTTGTATAACATGGTCAAACGTCATTTGACTCTGCCTTTTAAAATGGTGTGCTTGACCGATCGTACCGAAGGCATTGACCCGAATATTCAATGTTTTCCAATTCCATCTCTAGATTTGCCTGCAGGTAGCCCTGAGCGTGGCTGGAATAAACTGTCAACCTTTGAACCTGATCTGTATGGCTTAAAAGGCAATGCTTTATTCCTCGATCTGGATGTGGTGATCATTGATAATATTGACTGCTTCTTCCAGGCGGAAGGTGAGTTCTTGGTGATTCACGACTGGAAACGTCCTTGGCGTATCACAGGCAATAGTTCGGTTTATCGTTTTAAACTGGGTGCTTTTCCGGATATCCTGCCGTACTTCCGTGCAAACTTTAATGAGATCAGTCAAAAATTCCGTAATGAACAAGAGTATCTATCTTGGTTTGTACATAAAGAAGGCAAGCTGAGCTATTGGAATAAAGACTGGTGCAAAAGCTATAAATACCACTGTTTAAGACGAGTGCCATTTGCTTATTTCCAGCCGCCTATCAAACCAAAAGGCGCAAAAATTATTATTTTCCATGGTGAAATCAATCCACCTGATGCGATCAGTGGTGGTGGTGGTAAATGGTATCGCTATGTGTTGCCATCGGATTGGATTAAAGAGTCTTGGCAATAACCCGAGTGTCATTGATCCCGAACATAAAGAGATGAATTGAATAAAAAAATCAGGCGCAATGCCTGATTTTTTTGCTTTAAGGGGTGTTAAATATTGTGGTATTGGCGATACCAATCGACAAAGTTTTTCACGCCATCAACCACTGAAGTCGCAGGTTTATAGTCCACATAGTTTTCTAGTGCAGTGCTATCGGCAAAGGTGTCTGGTACATCACCTGGCTGTAGTGGTAATAGGTCTAAAATCGCTTCTTTACCCGCTGCTTTTTCAATTGCCTGAATATATTCAATCAGTTTCACCGTACGGTTGTTACCAATATTGAAAATCCTAAATGGGGCATTGCTGGTTGCAGGGTTTGGGTGGTTGCTGTCCCACGTGGCATCAGGCGTGGCAATCTTATCGCTGGTTCGGATAATCCCTTCAACAATATCGTCGATATAGGTGAAGTCGCGAGTGTGATTGCCATGATTAAACACAGGAATCGGTTTGCCTTCAAAAATGTTCTTGGTGAACTTAAACAAGGCCATATCTGGGCGTGTCCACGGTCCATAGACGGTAAAGAAACGTAGCCCTGTGGTAGGTACTTTAAATAAATGACTGTAGCTATGTGCCATTAACTCATTGGCGCGTTTGGTTGCGGCATAGAATTGCAGTGGATGATCAACGCCATGCTGTTCACTAAAAGGCATGGTGGTGTTGGCGCCATAGACACTGCTGGTACTGGCATAGGTCAAGTGCGGTGTTGCTGCGTAACGGCAGGCTTCGAGAATATTGGTAAATGCAATCAGGTTGCTCTCCACATAACTATGTGGATTCTCAAGCGAATAACGTACACCTGCCTGTGCTGCCAAATGAATCACGCGATCAAAGTGATGCGCTTGGAAACATTGATCCACCACTGCTTTATTGGCGAGATTGTCACGAATCAGGGTGAAGCTTCCAGTGTCGTTGCGTTCAGCCAGTAACTGTAATTGCTGAGCACGCGCCTCTTTTAGGGAAGGATCATAATAATCGTTAAAATTATCAAAACCGACTACATCATCACCACGTTCCAGCAGTTTTTTTGCAACACTAAAGCCGATGAATCCAGCAGCACCTGTGACTAGAACTTTCATTCATCGCCTCCAAAAATATCTCGGGTATAAACTTTATCTTGTACATCGAGCAAATCACTGGAGAGGCGATTGGCAATAATCACATCACACGATTGCTTAAACTCATTCAGATCTTGCGTCACTTTGGACTTAAAGAAACTGTCTTCATGGAAGGTGGGTTCATAAATAATGATTTCGATGCCTTTGGCTTTGAGACGTTTCATCACACCTTGAATCGCAGAGGCACGGTAATTGTCTGAGCCACTCTTCATCACCAGACGATAAATACCCACTGTGCTTGGATTTCGTGCAAGCACAGAATCGGCAATAAAATCTTTGCGGGTTCTGTTGGCGTCGACAATCGCTTTAATCAGATTGCTGGGCACATTGTTGTAGTTTGCTAGTAATTGTTTGGTGTCTTTGGGCAGGCAATAGCCGCCGTAACCAAAAGATGGATTGTTATAATGACTACCGATACGTGGGTCAAGACAGACCCCGTCAATCACTTGTTTGGTGTCTAGGCCAAAGCTTTGTGCATAAGTATCTAGCTCATTAAAAAATGCCACACGCATTGCCAAATAGGTATTGGCAAACAGCTTGATCGCTTCGGCTTCGGTTGAATGAGTTAAAAGTACAGGAATATCCTGTTTGATCGCACCTTCTACCAGTAAATCGGCAAATTGCTGCGCACGTTCAGATTGTTCCCCAACGATGATACGAGACGGGTAGAGGTTGTCGTGTAGTGCTTTACCTTCACGTAAAAATTCAGGCGAGAAAATAATGTTTTCAGTCTGGTATTTATTTTTGACTTGTTCGGTGAAACCTACAGGAACGGTAGATTTGACGATCATGGTCGCATTTGGGTTAATTGCGAGAACGTCCTGAATGACACTTTCTACACTTTGTGTATTAAAGTAGTTGCTTTGAGGATCATAGTCAGTTGGCGTGGCAATAATAATAAAATCAGCATTTTGAAAAGCCAGCTGCTTGTCTGTCGTTGCTGTGAAATTTAACTTTTTTTCTTTTAAAAAAAGTGAAATATCATGATCTTGAATCGGTGATACTTGGTTGTTCAGTAAATCTACTTTAGTTTGTAGGATATCAAGTGCAATGGTTTCATGGTGTTGTGCAAATAGCATTGCATTTGACAACCCGACATATCCTGTTCCAGCAATGGCTATTTTCATAAGTACCTAACAGATTCTAAATACATGATGGACGGCTAATAGGATAGCCACAATGCACCTAATTTTAAATCCCATTCTACAGGGGTAATCACCATTCGTCCTGCATTTGGAGTGAGCGTGATTTCACTAAAATACACATGATCTTGAGAGAGTAAGAAGTCTACCCGGCTGTAACCATAGGAAAAACAAAGTTTTTCTGAAAGTAGGATGATCTCTTGCAATTGTTTCGGGGCAGCTAGAGCTGAAGGTGAGTTCTCTTTAAGGTCGACCCGAAATGGCTGTAACGCCCATTGTGTATCATACATGTTTGAGTAGTCATTGCCTTGAGTATCTTGCACATCAATTTCGAGATATTCGGGACGGCCTTCAAAACAGTGCACACGACATGTGGTAATGGTGGATTGACTGGCAGGATCGACATAGAGCTCGACATATTCTTCCACCAGTACTTTAGGGCAAATATCTTTGTAGTGCCATTCACGCTTTCTAAAATACATGTTCATTTTGAGATGATTTTTGATTTTAGCTGTTGCTGCTTCGACACTAAACTTGCTTTTATCGCGACAGACCATGGCGCTGCCACTGTCATGGGTGCATTTTAAAACAAATTGATTAGGTAACTGGTTAAAATCAATCTCATCAATACATTTATAAATGCCAATCAATGGGACAAAATAGGCATCACCCACTTTGGCTGAAACCAGCTGTCTAACAGCGCATTTATCCGCTAATTTTGTGAATAGGGGACTTCGCTCGAAAATCATGCGGGCAGTGACTTTTTCATTGAAGCTTTTTGGTGAGCAAAAATTAGGGGTATAACCTAATTTGCAGATAAACCGTTTAGTCAGATACGCTTTATCTGAAACAAATTTAGTTCTAATTATTTTTGCTTGATACTCAAAGTAATTATAAATCATCAGTCAAAAGATTAAATCCCATCAAAGTAACCTGTAATTATAATAAAAATACCTAAATTCGTCTAATAAAAATGTCGTAAATATTGATGGAAAATGATTCCAAAAGGTTTGATTTTGTTAGGGATTGCAAGGTTTAAGTAAGGATTAATAAAGTTGCTAAATTGGCTGAATTGAATGTTGTAGAAGCCCCTTATAGATATGAAAATTTAAGCAATTATAATAGATTGATTTATATGGAATGATTAGATCATCAAGATGCCAGTCATTACGAAAAGAGACTGCCTGTGAACAGATCAGTGGTGTTATCATATGCATCTAGATTAAACATGTTTGGCCGTATTTTCGGGCTTTCGGATCGTTTAAGAGTGAATTGATGAGTGAAATGATGCAACCGGTTGATGTGGTGATTGCTTGGGTGGATGGCAATGACCCGAAGTTAAAACAGAAGCGCATGCAGTATCAGGGCAAAACACAAGCTTCTGATGCCATCAGTGATACCCGTTTTGCTAGCAACCATGAAATTTACTATAACGTTGCATCTATTTTAAAATATGTCCCATTTTGTCGACATATCTATATTGTGACAGATGGTCAGCAACCGCAATGGATTGATGACTTTGTTCAGGATGGGATTTGTGAAGCAGGCAAGATTCGCATTGTTGATCATCGTGAAATCTTTGCGGGTTATGAGCAATATCTTCCAACTTTCAATACCCGTTCGATTGAAACAATGTTATGGAATATTCAGGGCGTATCTGACTACTTTTTCTATTTGAATGATGATTTCTTTTTTAACGCGCCAGCGCAATTAGAAGATATTCTTATTGATCAGAAAATGGTGATTTACGGGCATTGGCAAAGCAGTTTTGTGCTCAAGGCCAAGCTTTGGTACCGTCAGCTTTTAAATCAATATTTTAATAAGCCGATACAACCTAAACATATGATTGCGCAAATGTTAGGTGCAGATATGCTTGGATTTAAAAAGTTTTTTGAGATTCATCATTATCCACATGCGGTTGACCGTAAAATATTACAAGACTATTTACTTGCTCATCCTAAGTTTTTAGAAAAACAGATTCAGCATAAGTTCCGCAGTGTAGAACAAATCAATCCGATTTCATTGATGAATCATTTGAAGATTCAAAAGGGTGAGGCCTTGCTAAAGCCTGATCTTGAGATTGCCTATTTGAAAAATGAAAGCAGTTTAAGCAGCTTCTTGCAAAGCTTGGGTAATGAACAGATTAAATATGGGTGTATGCAAAGTCTGGATCAATTGAGTGACACTGCAGCAAAGCAAATTTATGCAGCTTTAAATCATAAGTTGGCAGGTTATATACCCAAAGTTTTATTGGCTGAAACAGCCAAAGGATAAATGATGAAAGTTGAAACGTATCTGATCAACCTTGATGGGAGTGATCAACGCTTAGCCAGTGCAACAGCGCAATTACAGCAAGAAGGTTGGCCATTTACCCGTTTTTCAGCCTACGATGGTCGTGGTAAAGCGCTATCTGAGTTTAAACAGTACGATGATGCTGAGGCACAGCGAATTTTAGGGCGTAGCCTGATTAATTCAGAGCTGGGATGCTATTTGAGTCATTATGGTTGTGCTGAAAAATTTCTGCAAACCGATGCCGATTATTTGGTGGTTTTAGAAGATGATATTCAGGTTCTACCCAATTTTAAGCAAAATCTTGATTCACTTCTCAAGTATCTAGATCAGCGTAAAGAGCTAGATTGGTACGTGGTGAATATGGCGGCTAAAAAGAAAAAGCTCGCTAAAGATATTGTGCAGATGGATGGTTTTAACCTGTGGCATGCCTACTATTTTCCGATTCGTGGGGTGGGGTTGCTGTGGTCTCGTAAAGGGGCTGAAGAATTTGTAAAACTTGGCAAACAAATACATGTACCTGTTGATCTCTTTTTCCAAGGTTGGCTCAGCAAGAATGGGAAAGGCTTAGGCGTTTGGCAGCCTTTTGTGAAACCTGCAGGCTTGGATAGTGATATTTTAGGTACGGTTGCGACACAGGGCATTCAGCGTAAAGATTTAGAAAAACGCGATTCCTCTCATGGATTAAAGAAGCAGAAAAGGATGTGGCGTGATCGCTATTATGCTTTTAAGCATCTTTTCTTCTAATACGAATAGTTTATGCAAATGCCTGTCGTGAAATGAAATGCACACGTGTTTTGGTTTTTAGCTGAGTTTCCTTATGAAGATATTTAAAAAAATATTCTATCTCTTAAAGTTTTATACGATGTATTCGAATAAACAGAGAGGGTTAAACGACGCGATGGATAACGAGGCGGATTTGATTGTGCTCAATCCGATTGTGCAGGATGCCGTAATTCCTAAAAAAATCTGGATGTATTGGGAAGGTTCACTTTCAGGCTTTGTCGAAAAATGTGTTGAGCAAGTAAAAAAGACCAATCCGGATTATGAGGTTTATTTTCTCACGCCAGATACAGTGAAAAACTTTAGTGATATTGATTTTGATCGTTTCCCAAAAGCAACACCACAACAAAAGGCCGATTTGCTCCGTTTTGAGTTGATTTATCAGCATGGAGGAATTTGGTTGGATGCAAGCATCCTTGTTTATGAAAGCTTAGACTGGATTCAGGAACTGATTGCGAAGAATCATACCAACAGCTTTGCCTATTACCGTGCCAAGAATACAACACTCAAAAATTTTCCCGTCTTAGAGAATTGGTTACTGGCCAGTGTAAAGAAAAATATCTTCTTTAAATATTGGTTTGATGAATTGGCTCAAGCCATTGAAATGACGCCTAAAGCGTATTTACAGCAGCTTAAGGAAACCGAGCCAGACTATCAAGATTTGTTTCAACAGATTGGTCGATTAGAATATTTAGTCGCTTACGTGGCTTGTCAGAAGGTGATGCGTCGTCATTTGCCAAGTATGAGCTTAATTAACTGTGACAAAAATGCCCTGTTTTTCCAAGTGAAACATCAATGGGTGAAAGAAAAAGTGCTAATTGATATGGCAATCAATTACCCGCCTCAGCAAATGCCAAAGCTAATTAAGCTTGCAGGAAAGGAAAGGAAAACCCTGAGTCATTATTATGAAAAAGGCATGTATCTAGAAGGTTCATTACTCGATATCTAAAACAAGAGCTTTCAGGGTTTAAAGCAAGGTGCTCGGGTCAATCTTCTCAAATGCTTGTACAGCACTGTTTTGAGACAGGTTAAAAACTTTAATCTCTTTTTCTTTAAATAGCGTTGCCGCGACATCAAAGGCTTGAAATACGTCATCGACATGATGATTTAAGGTGGTCGGTTGCTGTCCGCCAATACTTTCATAAAAACGTGGTTGAGAAAAATTATTCATGTCTAAACCCGCGATATAAATTTCTTTATACCCCAGTGTATAGAGAATCTGAAGGGCTACATAAGCCACGGTAAAGTAGTCAAAAGTCCCTTTATAGATATCAAGTGAAAAACCCATGCTTTTGTGAATAAAGAAGTCAGTTTCATTTTGATCAAAGTGTCTAGCATGGTCTAAAAAGGTTTCGACTTGACCGTCAGTAATCGTTTCAATGGTTTTGATTTGGCAATGAAGGTCTTCAATCCGAACATGTCTTAAAATCAGGTCTAGGCAACGAGGTGTGGTGTAAAACGTGCAATCGCTATTCAAGACTTTTTGAACTAGGTCGAAACGATCATTCACAAAGTTATGGTCAATAATGACATAACTGGAAAATGGAATTGAATCAAATGCGATAGCGCCATTTACACCGATATAATCTTGATCGCTTTGATGCAAAATTTCAGGTTTTAGTTGTTGAATCGAAGGGCCTGTTGCGACCAGCGTGCATTTTTTATGCGAAACTTGTGGGGGAATGAGATTATTAGAAACCAGTTTTTTCTTAAAATAAATTTTCTCAAGACGATTCTGTGAGTCGCGTTCAACACTATAAAGTGGCCAATAGCGACGGTTGTGTTTTGCTACTTTAGGGAAGAAAAGTTTATAAATCAATTTATAAATACTTCTAGAAATACGACCTGAAAAGAAGTGAACCATTTAAAAACTCATTTATAAAATCATCAAGAGTAATGAAACTAGATAGCGGATTAGAGCTGATCTAGTTTCAATTATATTTTAGTCATCTAAAGAAAAGCTTTTCTTTTTCAACTTGGTTTTTAGGTTGTGAAGGGAGCGTGCAAACCAATTTTTATCTTCTGGGCGTGTCACTTTATTACCACGATAATGTATTTGGGATGCTTTAGAGAAATCACCAAATGGCTCAATACGATAGTTCTCTGGATGATAACCGGCGGCAATCGCCTCTTGATAATATTGATCAAATAGTTCCGTCAAATCCTCACGTGGATGCGGCATAATTTTACCATCAAACCAATGTTTCTGACCTGCAGCCTCTAGGCGTGGTAATGAATACTTGTGGCTAAACTGGGTACCCATATCTGAATAATGCAGGATTTTGATTTGATCAACAGCTAAATCTTCACCATCAATATTATTGTAGGAGTCTTGATAAGATTGAACTAATTTGGGTTTGTCTTTTAAAAGCCGCATCAGCTTTTTATGGCTTTCAGGATCAGCTTGAATCTCTTTTAATGGGGGAAGATATGCTTTGGCTTTCTCACAATCCCAAACACAAGTACAGAGTCTGGCTGAGTTCTTTCCGCCTTTGGCAATCACAATTGCATCATCTTTTTTAGGGTGCGCCCACAATTCTGCAATATCGCAGAGTACGACGACATCGGCATCCATATAAATGGCACGACCTTCAAAATTACATGATTCTGGAATTGCCCATCTAAAACCTGAAAAAGGGGTTGCCCAATGTGCTGTATGCCAACCTTCACCAGTTTGCTGATTGGTATACCATGGACTATTCGGATCGTGACTAAGCTGCATCCATATAATTTCAACTGGATGATTGGTATGCTTGCGGACACTATAGTCCAGAACCATCATTTGTTCTAAGTCACAGTTGTTCGGATCGCAACCAACAAAAATTTTAATTGTGGAGTTAGACATTCCTAGCTTCCATTTTTAAGGCTTTGCCTTCGATTATAACTAAAAAGCGCAGTTATTTTTGAAATATTTCTCTAATTTTTGATTGTGTTATAAAGTTTTTGTGTGAGCTAATGTAATGATAATAAATATATTTTATATGGGAGTTAAAGTGCTATTTAGATGTTGTCCCTATAGTTTATAGATTTTGATTTATAACGGCCATTTTGTTGTCATTCTATTTTTAAAGAGGAAAAAACTTTAAAATATTAAAAATAATTAATGATTTGAGCTGGATAGATGTTTTATTTGAATAAAGGCGATGTTTATCAATGGTTTTTAATCTAACTTGATGGGGTTTTGATAAAAGTTTGAGCCTGTGTTTTTAGTTGCAAGATTATGTTTTGCTGTGTATGAATTGTAAAAGGGATATATTTAAAAAATGCAAATTAATCAATTGCTGTAAAAGCAGAAGTATTTGATTTAAATTAATATTGGTCTTTAGAAAAACACATCTAACTTACCATAACAAACTGATGCAAAGGCGCGCTTGTTGCAAGTCATATTGAATGAATATGTCCTTAATTAATGTCCTATTTGAAGCGTAGATCACTCATTTCATTGGCTTATAAAGATCGTAAGCTTAGGTAATCGAAATAATGTACATCATTATGAAAAAACAGTATCCTTATGGCCTGTAGGCATGTCGCCTAATTTTTATGAATTTTCCATCAGTATGAAAAAGTTTGTTATAAGCCTTTCAAGCGCTACAGAGCGCCGTAGTCATATTTCATCTCAATTTGAGGGGCAGGGAATAGCGTTTAATTTTTTTGATGCAGTGACCCCTGATATTGCAGCTCGTGATGCTCAGGCGATGAAATTAAGTATACATGAGAGTTATATTGCAAAAGGCGAGCTCGCATGTTTTATGAGTCATGTTCATCTATGGCAAAAAATCGTAGATGAAAATATTTCTCATATGGCAATTTTTGAAGATGACATTCATCTAGGGGAAAAAGCAGATCTTTTTTTGAATCATTCTGATTGGATTGAAAACGATTGGCATTTGGTTAAATTAGAGGCTTTTACACCCAAAGTGATCTTAGGCTCTAAATGTAAAGACTTTCCCGATGTTGGCAGAGCAATTTATAAATTACCTGGCAAAAACTTGGGTACAGCGGGTTATATTTTGTCTTTACAAGGGGCAAAATTTTTACTAAATGAAATTAAAAAAATTGATTACATTATTCCCTTAGATAATTTCATGTTTGAATATATTGTTAAAAATCATGGGTTTGAAATGTATCAAATGCAACCCGCATTGTGTATACAAGATACGATTCTTCATTACCGTTCAAGTAGCGTACAGCTTAGAAGTCAGTTAACGTCTGAACGAAAGAAAAGAATGAGAGCCAATAAAGTTGGTGGTTTACAAAAAGCATTGGTTGAAATAGCTCGAATTGCAGCACAGTTAAAAATTATCTTTTTTGCGTGTCGAGTAACTTATAAGTGAGAAGTTTTGTTATTAGTCTAAAATCTGCAGTTGATCGTAGATTACATATACAGGAACAATTTGCTTGTAAGGATATCCCTTTTCAATTTTTTGATGCGATTGAACCGCAAGAGATTGATGAGCTTGCTCAAAAGTATTCAATTTCTATTCTTGACAGTGGTCTAAGTAAAGGCGAGTTAGGATGTCTATTTAGTCATGTATTGCTTTGGAAGAAAGCAATTGATGAACAGATGGACTATATTGCAGTGTTTGAAGATGATATCTATTTGGGTGAGCGTGCCAATGACTTTCTAGTGAATAGTCAATGGATTAAGGGTAGATGGGAAATTTTAAAACTCGAAAAAAATTCTAAATTTAATTATCTATCAATTAATAATAAAGTGACAGTAGAGCATGGTCGGGTAATCTCAAAATTATTAAATGCTAATTTTGGTACGGCCGGATATATTCTTTCCAATAAAGCAGCTAAAAGTTTATTTAACTATGTAAAAGCATTAGCCTCAGTTGATCATATTGACCAAATAATGTTTAAAAAATATTTACAGGATGGAGAATATTCTGTTTATCAAATGAACCCCGCTCTCTGTATTCAGGAATACTTGTTATATCCAGAAACTAAAAAGTTCAAATCGAGTTTATCGTGGCGAAATACAGAGAAAGTCAAAGAAAAAAATCTGCTGCAGAAGGTGAAGAGAGAGCTTATACGAGCATTCTTGCAACTTTATCGACTTCCATTCAAAGTTAAAATAAAATTTAAATAGTCTTAAATGTTTTATGCATTTGACTGATGAGGTACCAATGGAACTTCCAACGATTCATGCGCTGTGGATTGGCAAAACCTTAGGCCAAATTTCTAGTTGTTGCCTGAGATCATTTGTGATGCGTGGGCATAAGGTTTTGTTACATGCTTATGACACAATTACTGATGTACCAGAAGGTGTAGAGTGTGTTGATGCAAATCTAATTATTCCAGCAGACAAAATTTTTAAACATAATCAAACAGGAAGTTATGCACTTTTTTCTGATGTGTTTAGATATGAGTTATTAAAAAAAGTTTCTGGAATATATGTTGATTGTGATGTTTATTGTTTAAAGCCTATTGAGATTCCTGAGTCTCAATATTTATTGGGCTTTGAAAGTGATCATAAGATCAATGGTGCAGTATTAGCAATGCCTCAGGATAGTAACTTGTTAGCCGCTTTATTGGATGCTGCTTATAACCCATTTTTTGTACCTCCATGGTATAAAAAATCTCGTCAAAAACGCTTAAAACTTAAAAAAATGTTAGGTATAGGTCAGCATATCGCAGATATGCCATGGGGCGTTATAGGCCCTGATGCGATTACTCATTTTGTAAAGACACAAAACTTAGTTGAATTTATCCAGCCTATAGATGTGTTCTATCCCGTACATTATCAATGTATTGGTCAATTGACTGATTCAGGCTTAAGTATTGAAGATATTACGAGTACGAGAACGCTTGGTATACATTTGTATAATGAGATGCTGCGAAATTTAGATTTGGATAAAATTGCTCCAAACAGTATTTTGGCCAAAATGTTTAGAAATGAAATTTAAATGCAGAGTAAAAATTTAAGATGAGTGTCGAAAAGAAAAAAATCAAAATTGGCCTAATTATTGATGAGTTTTTTGGTGCAGTTGGTACTGCTTATGGCGGATATGGTTTTTTAGCTAGACGGCATATTGCAAAATATCTTCCGAATGAGGATTTTCAGGTAGATGTTTTGCTTGGACGAGGAAAGCGCAGGTTTTTTGCTGAGTCGTATCCAGTAGATGATGTGAATGTTTACCGTTTACCTCGCAGCAAGTGGTTTGCAAAACAATGGTTAAAAAAACAAGATTACGATCTCTATTTAAGCATTGAACTCACATATGGTTATGTTTTAAAACATGAACCAAATCCGAACAAAAAGTTAATTCTATGGGTTCAAGACCCAAGACCTCACTATGAGTGGGATGAAATTAATACCGTAAAGCTATTCCCAGAAACCTCATATTATAATCAAAAAATATATGACTTGGTCCATGAATGGTATAAACAAGACCGAGTTAAGTTTATATCTCAAGGATATTTTTTAAATCAAAAAGCGAAAGATTTATATCAATTGAATGATGATGTTGATATCCAGTATCTACCAAATCCAATTGATATCGATGAAAGTTTTCATTTTGATACGCACCAGAAAAAAAATATGATTATTTTTTTAGGTCGAATTGAGTCGGTAAAACGAGGTTGGTTGTTTTGTGAAATTGCTAAAAAAATGCCCGAGTATGAGTTTTTTGTATTAGGTCAAACTTTTAGAGAAGATGAAAAAAACTCTGAAATCATGAAGGATTATTATGCAATTGAGAATTTGCATTTTGCTGGTCATGTTGATGGGGCCGAAAAAGAGCAATATTTGAAAGATGCTAAAATATTGGTGAATACTTCCATTCATGAGGCACTTCCGATCTCATTTCTAGAGGCCTTGTCTTTCGGTACATTGCTTGTAAGTAATCGTAATCCAGAAGCGTTGACTGAGAAGTTTGGTATTCATGTTGGGGATGTTCTTGGAGATGGTTTTGATAAAGTTGACCTTTTTGTCAATGCAATTAGAAGCCTAATGCTTGATGATGAAAAGTGTCAGAAATTAGGCCAGCAAGCGATTCAATATATTAAAGATAGACATAGTGTTGAAGACTTTCAGGAAAATATGCGAACCACAGTGCTACGTACCTTAAACAAGTGATTAGAGCGCGTCTGTGCGTGGTTTAGGCGTAGTGGTTGGTTTTGCTACCTCTAAACCGTTTATAACCCCACATATATTCAGCAGGAAAGCGGTTAATCATCTGTTCAACCGCTTGGTTGAGTGCAGTTGTAGCAACCTCAATATCTCGATCATATAATTGTGGATCATTCAAATCATCACAGTACACATCAAAGCCTTCGCCATCTTCACGACGGAAGCAACTTAGGCCGACTAGACGACATTGGGTTTTCTGTGCCATTTTACTGGCGAGTGTGCTGGTGAGGCAGGGAATGCCAAAAAAAGGAACCACGACACCGCCAGAGGGATCGGGAACATGATCGGGTAGAATC
Organism: Acinetobacter sp. ESBL14; assembly: GCF_036668815.1. NCBI lineage: Bacteria > Pseudomonadati > Pseudomonadota > Gammaproteobacteria > Moraxellales > Moraxellaceae > Acinetobacter > Acinetobacter sp. ESBL14. The sequence goes on along the minus strand of NZ_JAZEVS010000004.1, from coordinate 290,316 downwards.
ACGCTGAAACCGCCTTGTTTTAGATTCTTAAACAGGGCCTTTACACCAGATGCGTCGGTAGGAACCAAAGTTGCATTGAGGCGTTGGCGGGCATGCAAGGCAAAAGCATTAAATCCTGAATCTTTCATGGGTTTATACATGATGGTTGGAATACCGTATTGGTGTACCCATGCATTCATCATTTCCCATGTACCCAGATGCGGTGTAATAATCAGTGCACCTCTTGGGTCACTGAGCGCATCGGTTAATACATCCAAATGATGCACCGTATGAATCTGTTGAATGCTCCATTCCGGTGGCATTGCCCAGCATTTTCCAGATTCAATATAACTGAGACATTGCTTGGTCACACTCTCTCGTGCAAGCTGCTCTTTTTGTTCTAGACTCAGTTGTGGGTAAGCTAGCCCTAAATTGACTCTGGTTTTCCACAGCATACTTTTATTGGGGTTTTGATTGATAAAGTAGGCCGCCACTTTTGCGATACTACGCAAAAATGCTAAAGGGAGAATACGGAGTAGGGTAGTGTAAAACGACATGATCTTAGTCTTGCTTATCGACGTTGCCCTTAAGCACCATATAGATTAATGCAACAAAAATCAGTAAAGCACCGGCCAAGCTACTTACACAGAAGTATAAAATGCGCTGGTTGGTATCCATATTGAAGAGTTCATTGGCCAAGATGTAACGCATGAAAAACCATTGAGCAAGTGAAAATACAATAATTACAATTGCATGTCGACGTACATCAGGACGCATTGCCATAAGATGGATCTCTCAATAAAAAAGCAATCTATTATGCCACTAGTGGACATGTTCGCAAAGTATAAATCCTTATTTTACCTTTTCCTTGCGGCGCTATAATTGTTCCTCATCTCTTAAAAGTAAAGGGATGGTATAGATATAAAAAACCCTGCATAGAGCAGGGTTTTTGTTGAATCATAAACTCAAGGTTTATTTTTCTTCAGTTTTTACTTTTTCGCGTAAACGAATACCTAAGTCACGCAATTGATTTGCTTCAACTGGCGCTGGCGCTTGAGTCAATGGACATTCAGCAGTCTTGGTTTTCGGGAATGCAATTACATCACGAATCGAAGAAGCACCTGTCATTAACATGATTAAGCGGTCAAGACCAAATGCCAAACCACCGTGCGGAGGCGCACCGTAACGTAATGCATTGAGTAAGAAGCTGAATTTCTCTTCTGCTTCTTCTTCACCAATCCCTAAAGCTTCAAAAATTGCTTTTTGCATTTCTAAAGTATAGATACGAAGTGAACCACCACCGATTTCAGTACCGTTCAGGACCATATCGTAGGCAACAGAAAGGGCTTCACCAGGATTGCTCTTTACTTCTTCAACACTTGATTTTGGTAGTGTGAATGGGTGGTGAACAGAAGTCCACTTGCCATCATCAGTTTCTTCAAACATTGGGAAGTCAACCACCCAAAGCGGTGCCCATTCGCAAGTCGTTAGCTTCAAGTCATGACCGATTTTCACACGAAGTGCGCCCATCGCATCATTTACAACTTTAGCTTTATCTGCACCAAAGAACACGATGTCGCCATTTTCAGCGCCAACACGTTTTAATAGATCAAGCACGATTGGCTCGATGAATTTAACGATTGGAGATTGAAGACCTTCGATACCTTTTTCAAGTTCGTTGACTTTGATGTAAGCCAAGCCTTTTGCACCGTAGATGCCCACGAATTTAGTGTATTCGTCAATCGCACTACGTGGCAATGAACCTGCACCAGGCACACGTAAAGCGACAATACGGCCTTTAGGGTCTTTTGCAGGGCCTGCGAAGACTTTGAACTCAACGTCTTGCATCAAGTCTGCAACGTCAACAAGCTTCAATGGAATACGCATATCTGGTTTGTCAGATGCATAGTCACGCATCGCGTCGGCATATGTCATACGTTCAAATTTATCGAATTTTACATTCAATAATTCATTGAACATTTTAACCGTTAAGCCTTCCATTAAATCCATGATGTCATCGTCACTCATGAACGATGTTTCAACGTCGATTTGGGTAAATTCAGGCTGACGATCCGCACGTAAATCTTCGTCACGGAAACATTTCGCAATTTGGTAATAACGGTCAATACCACCTACCATCAGCAACTGTTTAAACAATTGTGGTGATTGTGGAAGTGCGTAGAAGCTACCATTTGAAACACGGCTTGGCACTAAATAGTCACGTGCGCCTTCTGGTGTAGCACGTGTCAAAATTGGTGTTTCAACGTCTAAGAAACCATGATCTTCAAAATAGTTACGGATCAAGTTGGTCACTTTAGAGCGGAAACGTAAGCGCTCTAACATTTCAGGACGACGGATGTCCAAGAAACGGTATTTCAAACGAATTTCTTCTGAAATATTGGTGTTTTCGTCATTCAATGGGAATGGCGGAGTATCAGAAGCTGCAAGAACTTCAATCTCTTTACCTAAAACTTCAATTTGACCACTCACCATGTTGGCATTTTCAGTACCTTCATAGCGACGACGAACACGACCTGTAATTTTTAATACAAATTCTGAACGTGCTTTATCTGCTGTTGCGAATGCTTCAGGAGTATCTGGATCGATCACGACTTGTACAAGACCATCACGGTCACGCATATCAAGGAAAATCACACCGCCATGGTCACGGCGACGGTGAACCCATCCGCATAAAGTCACAGTTTGATCGATTTGGGCTTCTGTTAAAGAGCCACAGTAATGAGTGCGCATCATATTGAATTATATATCCAAACTATATTGGCTGTAGAAGGTGAATGCGTAAACAGCGCAGCACCAATGAAGGGGAGATTATGCCTTGTTGAACGTATAGTCTCAAGTCTTAATCTTTTCAAGCGAATTTTAAACAGACGCTTTTTGTTAAAATGATTTTAGACGGTTGGTCCGATCTAAAAACAAGAACACTAGACAAGCCATGGTAAAGACAGTTAATCCCGCTTGTGTAAACTCATTGATCGATTTACCAACAAAAAAATAGCGCTCACTGTTCCAAAGCTCAGCACTGATATGACGGCTATAGTCTAAAACTGAAAACAGTCCATATAAGATGGACAGGACGACGCTGAGTAGAGCAAATCCTTTGAGTTTAGCTGAGACAGGATGCTGATGTTTATGACGCTTATAATAATGCCAGCACATTTTCACTAGGAACGGCAAAGCAATAATGGATGACCCGATCTGTAAGATAAAATGTAATGGATAACGAAAACCCAGCAGTGAGATGTTCTGAGCCAGCAGTTCTTTGAAAGCAAAGCTTCGAAAATCGAGATGGGTGAGTCCATCCCAGATCAAATGCGTGCTGATCCCCAGTATCAGCGCAAGGCAGCTGAGAAAGCTGAAAGAAATAAAATCATCCAGTGAGTGAATATTTAAAGAATCTTTGATTTCAAGACAGCGATAGGTCACAGGGCGATAGATGAAATACCACAATAAGCAAAAGAATAAGCCAATCGGTAGATTCGGAAATAAGATACCTGACCATTGGTGGGTCAAAGTGATATTTTCTTGGGTAAATAATCGATAAAGATCAGGTGTCATACAGCCAATCGCCAAGGCTGCGACAGGCAAATGACCCTGACTTAATTTAGATAAGGGTGGGGCAAGGACTGCATGTGAAAGTGTAAAAGGCATATCGTTGAAAAACGACCATTCATTGAATCATGGAGAAGCAGTGTAGCAAATGTTCTTTGTTGCACTGTTTTTTATTGCAAAATAAATGAAATGTTATAATATAACAAAAATAACGATCGACTGATTCGAGACACGATATGTCATTTCCACAGAATATTTTGACCTTATCTATTTTAGCTGTTGTATCTGTACCTACGTTTGCAGCAGAAAATGAGCAAGTGACAAGCTTAGAGACAATACGAATTAAAGCGCATCCACTAGAGCAAACATCGAAAGATTTTGCTGTTGCCGATACCGTAGTGGATCAAAAACGCTTACAACAGGGGGCTGTCACCATTGGTGAGGCATTGAGCAGTGAACCAGGGATTTATTCCAATCAATTTGGTGCGGGTTCAAGCCGGCCCGTGATTCGTGGGCAAGATGGGCCACGCGTAAAGGTCTTGCAAAACTCTTCTGAAAACATTGATGTATCGACGCTATCTCCTGATCATGCGGTCACTGTAGACCCTGCACTGGCTCAACAGGTCGAAGTGATTCGTGGACCATCGACTTTGTTATTTGGTGCTGGAACCGTGGGTGGTTTGGTGAATGTGACCGATAGCAAGATTCCAACCAAAATGCCTGAAAATGGCTATGAAGGCAATGTGGGTCTACGTTACAACACGGGTAGTGATGAAAAGCTGGCAACTGCTGGGGTCACTGTTGCTCTCGGTGATCAAGTGGCTTTACGTGTGGAAGGTTTAAATCGTGAAGCCAATGACTATATCGCGCCGAACTATGTGCATGAAGGTGAACGTGAACGCCGTGTCGGCAATACTTTTGCCAAAGGCGAAACAGTGAATGTTGGCCTATCTTGGATTTATGACCGTGGCTTTACCGGAATTTCATATAGCAATCGTCAAGATAAATATGGTCTGCCTGGACATAGCCATGAATATGAGAGCTGTAGTGCTCATCTCTCTGGGCGTCCTCATTTACACTGTGGTGACCATGATCACGAAGACGGAGATGATCACGATCATGGGCATGACGATCACGACCATGATCATGCACATGAGGCAGGGCCTTGGATTGATCTGAAATCTGAGCGTTATGATGTACGTACTGAACTGAATGATCCATTTACGGGCTTTAAAAAATTACGTGCTCAGGCCAGCTATACTGATTATAAACATGATGAAATTGAAGAAGATACCATCGCCACTCGCTTTAAAAACAAAGGTTATGATGGTCGTTTAGAATTGGTACATAATCCAATTGGGCCATGGGAAGGGGTGATCGGCACCCAATATGGCCAGCAAAAATTAGAGTTGACCGGTGAGGAAGCTTTCCTAGCACCAAATACGACCAAGAAGTGGAGCATTTTTGCTTTAGAGCATGCACAGTTCAATGATGTCCATGTTGAAGTGGCAGCACGTGCAGACCAACAAAAAATTGATATTGAAGATTCAAGCAAAAAAGATTTCGACGGTTCAGCCTTTTCTGTTTCAGGCGCTGCAAACTGGGAGTTTGCGCCAAATTACAAACTCTCTTTAGTGGCTTCACATCAAGAACGTTTGCCTTTAGCGCAAGAGCTATATGCCAATGGTGGACATTTTGCGACCAATACCTATGAACTAGGTAATGATCAATTGAAGAAAGAAAAATCCAATAATGTGGAACTCGGTTTCCATTATGACAATAACAAGTTTGATTACCATGTACATGTCTATCACAACTGGTTTGATGACTATATCTATGCCCAAACCTTAGATCGTTATAAAGATTTCCGTTTGGTGCAGTATACCCAAGATCAGGCTCGTTTCTACGGTGCTGAAGCTGAGGCAGGTTATCAGATCACAGATATCTATAAAGTCGGTGTATTTGGTGATTATGTGCGTGGAAAAATCGACAACGAAAATGCACCGCGAGTGCCAGCAGGCCGTCTAGGGACTAAAGTGAATGCTGATTTTGGTGATGGCTTTAGTGGTTCAGCAGAGTACTATCATGTGTTCCAGCAAGACAAGATTGCGGCTTATGAGACCGATACTCAAAGCTATAACATGTTGAACTTAGGTGTGGCGTACTCTGGTAAATATAACAGTGTCGGGGATTATCGTGTATTCCTGAATGCCAATAACTTGCTGGATGATCAGGTGTACCAACATGCATCATTCTTATCGACCATTCCACAAGTCGGGCGTAATTTCACAGTTGGGGTGAATTTTAACTTCTAAGCGAAGTTAAAATCGAATTGTAAAAAAGCCATTCGCCAGCAGCATGAGATGTTGCTTCGGCGAATGGCTTTTTTATTGAGGAGGTGAATTGTATAGCAGCACTTTATGAATGAAGCTAACTCGATCGCAAGCATTTTTTAGGATGTTCGCGATTTTAACCATATCCCCACTTCTTGTAATACATCGACCAGTTTCTTTAGGTGTTGACCTTCAGCCGTGATGGAATATTCAACTTTGACAGGAACCTGTGCATACACTTCTCTTAAAACAAAACCTTCTTCTTCTAAAAATCGTAGCTCTAAGGTCAGCATCCTTTGCGATATATTCGGAATTACTCGGCGTAGTTCATTGAAACGCATTGGTTTCTCTAACAGAAAGGAAATAATAAGCATGCGCCAACGACCACCTAATACCGTCATTGCTTCTCCAACTGAACATCCTGAAATATTATCTTTCATGATACATCTAAGTATATAAAAGTTACCTATATAACAAAATAATGCCTAATTTACAATTTATACCACATCCTGAATAATGATTTTTCCTTCGATATGAGTGATGTGATGATGGACTATAAAGACATTGCAAAAAAAACCATTCAGCATTTGTACGCCGCACATGCTTCGATCAGATCCTCAGGGATAGATCCCAGTTTGATTGCTTTAGCTGAGTTATATGTTTCCCAAATCAATGGCTGTGCCTATTGCTGTGCCTATCATGCACAAGAGTTGAGAGACATGGGCGTTGCACCCGCGCTAATTGATAAAATTCCAGGTTATAAACATTCAAATGCCTTTTCAGAGAAACAAAGTTTGGTCTTGGCGTGGGCAGAAGCAATGACCCATTTATCTGATCAGCTTGAGTCGATTAAAAGCCAGTTGCCTATGCATTTTAATGACAGGGAAATTGTTGAGTTGACCAGTAGTATTGCCTTGATGGGTGGCTTAAATCGATTAAGAATCGCCTTGGGGGAGAAAGTTTAGCTGTTTTTAATATGTCACGCTGGAGTGATGTTGCACGATTAGTTGGAGTAATAGCTTTGTTAGAGCCTATCTGGATACACTTAATTGAATTTTAATTCTGTAAACAATCACTAAATTAGCATTGAAAAATCAAAGCATAAGCTCTAGCCTTAAACCATTAGGCTAGGGCTTTTTTTGTTTATATGCGCATCTTCCAACGAATTCATCGGAAATTAAACTGGTCAGGTCGACGTTACATGGCAGTCATATTGTGTATTTTTGCGATTGGATACATTGCTTCGGCAATTTATCACAGCGTAAAACCACTCCCAAAAGGATTGGATTTTACCGGTCAGTTGCGTCATGCCAATGTGAAATTCTTGGCCGATCAGACCTATATCGATGCACAGGGCCAACAACACGTTGACCAGCATATCTTCAAAGAAGTGTTTCAGTTGATTGATCAGGCACAGAGTACCATTGTGCTGGATATGTTCTTGTTTAATCATGAAGTAGGGAAATCCAAGGTCAAACAATTTCCTTTGATGCAGGAGCTCACTGATGCCTTAATCGTAAAGCGTCGTTTGCATCCAAATGTCGAAGTTGTGGTGATTACCGATCCGATTAATTCGGTCTATGGTGGGCTAACACCAAAGCATTATCTGCAGTTGCGTCAAGCGGGCGTAGATGTGATTGAGACAAATTTAAAGCCTTTACGTGCTTCAAATCCGCTTTGGTCTGGTTTTTGGTATATCTGCTGTCAAAACTTAGGTAATAATCCTGAGGGCGGTTGGTTAAGCAGTCCGTTTGGCAATGATAAAATTACCTTACGGAGTTATTTAGAGCTTTTTAATTTCAAAGCCAATCACCGTAAAACCTTGGTGGTTGATACTGTGGATGGCTGGAAAAGCTTGGTGACTTCTGCCAATCCACATGACGGTAGTTCGCATCATAGCAATGTGGCCTTGGTGGTGGATGGTCCAACAGCGATTGATGTGTTGCAAACTGAACAAGCAGTGGCCAATATGTCTGATGGTTCTAGCCCATTTGTGATTATGGGCGGACTTGCCGAAGATAAAACATTACCGCAAGTGCAAGTCCTGACCGAAAAAGCCATTTATGATGCCGTTGTGAAAATGATTGAAACCGCCAAGAGCAAAGAGCATCTAGATATGGCGATGTTCTATTTATCGGAACGCAATATCATTGATGCACTCAAGCAGGCGCAGCAACGTGGTGTCAACATTCGTATTATGCTTGACCCCAATAAAGATGCGTTTGGTCGTCAAAAGAATGGCATTCCCAATCGTCAAGTGGCTTCGGAGCTGAATGCAGTTGGTATACCAGTTCGCTGGTGTGATACCCGTGGCGAACAATGCCACAGTAAAATGCTACTCAAATATAATGCTCAGCAAGCGGAGATTATCCTCGGCTCTGCCAACTTAACCGCACGCAATTTAAAAAATTATAATCTTGAAACCGATATGCGCGTGATTGGTGCAGCACAAGCGCCAGTGTTTAAAGATGCAGGGCTGTATTTTGATGCAGCATGGACAAATGCCAATGGCCGTCAAATCACCGTGGATTATGCAAAATATGCCGACGAGTCAAAAGCGAAATACTGGATCTATCGTTTTATGGAATGGTCGGGTTTATCGACCTTCTAGTTGGCTCTCGGACATAAGCGGATAGAAGGCATTCTAAATACATTAATATATTGAATATTAATGTATTTAGAAGCTAGACAATATAAAAATGGACAATAATAAATGGTTGAGACATTACAACAAGCTTTGGCATTCAGTTATGGCAACAACGATACTTTAATTGATTCCGTCAAGGCGGTTGAACTTTTCAAAATACTGGTAGAGCAAGAAGATCCACAAGCATTATTTGAACTGGCTTTGTTTTATGATCATGAGAGAGGGGACTGTATGTTGCCTCTGAATATGTATTATCGTGATCAATATTGGCTTCGGGCAGCACGTTTGGGTCATACCCAAGCCATCACTATGCTGTTTGATTTATTCAAAAGAAAAAATACGATTTTCGATACAGTTGGCTATGACAACCACCTTAGCGAGCAACTTTATGAAGAATTACATCAGATTACAGATCAATTAAGCACACAGGGCAATACCCAAGCGCTCCTCATTAAAGGTCGACATGGTGTTTCTTATACGGACATTGAGACAATTCCCTATCTCTATCAAGCTTGGAATCAGGGTGAAAAACTGAGTGCCAGTTTGTATCTGTCACACTGTGATGATGAAGAGTTGAAGCAACTTGGCTTATGTGATACCGAGACATGGACGATTCATTTTGAACATGCACAGCAAGAGCTCATGCATGATTTGGAGCATGCTTTTCAACAAGGACAGATCCAGAAAATCATTGAATTCCTTCGCAGTGATGAGTCCAGCTATATTTCAGAACAAAACCGAGAGCAATTGTGGCAGTGGCGGCAAAAATTTTATCAACAACAGGCCGATTTAGGTGCAGCTGAGGCGTGGCTTCAACTACCAAGATTGGCAGAGACCTCACTCAGCCATTTAAAAATGGCGGCAGAGCTGAAGCAGCCAGTCGCACAATATGCTTACGCTTATGAATTAGATCGAAAAGCGGATCTCAGTGATGATGAATGTGATGAAATTGAACACTATTTTACCCTTGCGGCAGAACAGCAACATGCGCAAGCCTTGTATGAAAAAGGGCGTTATTACACTCAGGATGATCCTGAGCGTGCCAAGCAATATTTTCAGCAAGCCGGCGAGTTAGGTTGTCTAGATGCGATTGAATGGATGGTAACGTTAACGGAACAACAGGAACAAGCGCAATGGGCTGAACTGGCACTTAAATATGGCAGCATTGATAACAAAGTAAAAGCGGTTTTAGTTGTGGCTTTAAGAGGTGGTTTGGGGATTCAAGAAAACCATCAACTAGCAGACCAACTGAAATTCGACCTTGAGACGACCAGCCATTGGGATCAAATTTTTTCGCTGGCTTTATCTGCTGCAACACAACGCTATGAGGAGCAGGTACAGCCGAAAATTGAGGCTCTTTTTGATGAAAACGCTGAACCGTCTGGTTTAAGTCACAGGCTGGTCTCACGGATAAAAAGCTGGTTTAAATGAGTCGGCTGCTTTTTAGCTTTTAATAAGGTTAAATAGAGTGTTTATATTTTTGGGAATGGTCGGGTTTATCGACGTTTTAATTGAGCATAACGAGGGTTTTACACAGTGGCGAAAATTAAACTGACGATCAGACAGGATGAGCAGATTGATTTAGATGTACATCAACTCAATCATTATGCCGATATTGTTGAAATTCAGAGTTGGGCAGAACTCTTGGAATGCTATCTTGCTCTAAAACAGGATGTTTATCCTAAAAAAGTGTTTTTGGTTTTGGATGATGCTGCACAGGCAAAATATACCTCGATGCATGCGGTCGAGGATGACCGTTTGTATGTAGACTTTAGTGATGATCTGAACGGGATTGAGGTTGGTGATCCAAGCTGGGAGCAAAGCTATCAAAATGTCTGTGTTCCAAAGCAATTGCAGCATTATCTTCAACAGTTGAATGATCCTGCACAGCAGCAGCGCTTTGAAAGCCTAGCTGAAAAAATGCAGCATTATGATGAAAATGATTTAGAAGCGCTGCTTTATTTCAATCAACATTTATTGATTTCTCTGGACAGTGTCATTGAAGTTAAAGTCGCGGATATTGAAACCGAAGCATTGAAACTAGCGATGCTGCCGAATGGTTATTTTTCCTGTGATTTTGATCCCTTTGAGAACTATGCACTGATTCAAAAAATCCAGCACTATGGTTTTGAGTTTATCGGACTCGGAGCCGCGTTATTAGGATGGATTAAAACAGCAGATTTTAATGCCGAAAAGATTGAAGATTTAATGCAGGATATTGCTTTGATTTATCCTTTAGATTCCGCTCATCAAAAGGCAATGAAAGACCTGATTTTAAAAAATAATCATCTGCTTTTACCTTATTCGGAATCGCCACAAGAATATTTGGGTTATGACTTATCCTGATTTAGAAGGTGAGCTCAACAAGCTGAATGTGAACCTTTGTTTGCTATTCAGCTTGTTGAAAGACCTACATCATCAATAAAAAAATTAAGGGCTTGGCGGGATTAATTGATCTAAATCTTTATCGGCCATCTGATCGAGTTCACTTAAATCTGTTTTGATTTTCCACTGAGCTTCATCATCGACTGGGCTTGGCAGTCGTGCCTCCAGCCAGTCACAGACCACATCAGGCGTGAATTCTGGATGGTTACATTGGATCACCCAAGCCAAGAAATCTTTGGCTTCACCGTTCATATAGGGCGGTGGAGACACTGGGAAGAACTGGGTCGGTAAACGTTCATTGGTGGATAAATAATTGAGTACATGCCCAAGTTCTTGAACGGTTTGCCATGCCAACGGATGTTCAACATCAATATTAAATTTAAACCACCATGCATGCTGACCATCTGCACCATGCGCAACAATACGCGCTTCTTGTACACTTGGCACTTTACAGAAGAATTGATAGAGACGATCAAAATTCATTTCAGCCACAGATGTTGCCTTAAAACCAAAAAATTGATTTTAACATATCTCGGCAGAGCTAGAGTTCGCTGCTGTTTATCTGTGTAATTCAGCAGTTGATCTGAAAAAATATTATTACAACAGTTGTGCTTATTTTTTATTCTAAAATAGACAGATACGCTGCTTTTAGGGAGATCACGATGAAGCAATTTCAACCTTATATTTATGGCTTGGCGGCTGTATTGAGCTATCTCCCAGTGATGAGCTATGCGGACAATGCTTGGAGCGGCTATAGTGGGGTAGAACGTCGTTCTTATCATCAGACTTCACCTTCCTATCAGCAACCTACACAAGATCCATTCGCTTTTTCGAATCAGCGTTATACACCGACAGCGCCACCGAAAGGTTACTACTATCAACCCAATCAAAATAATTACTATCCTCATCCGAATCATCGACCGGGTGTTCGTGTCGAATATTATCCAGACACACAATATGACAGTAGCTATCGCCGTGAGTCTTTTGTGGTTGGCAATGAATTACCAGGTGAGTTTCGGAGCGAGCGCTATGTGATTCGAGACTGGGACTATTATTCCTTACGTGAACCACCGCAGGGTCGGCACTGGGTGGTCGTGGATGGACGTTATCTTTTGGTGACCGATGATAATTTTACCATTGAGATTATTCGCTGATTTTTGATGGTTTTTTAAAATTTAATCTCTCGAGGATTCTCCATAATTTCTCGCTATTCATTACAAAGCTTTGCAATGTCGTGGGTTTTATTCATGCTTTCTCCTTGAGTTTTTCTTAATCTGATTTCAGATCGAAAAACAGAGGATCAAACAATGAAAAAGACCGTAGTATTATTGGTATCAACGCTTATGTTGGGTGTTTCTGCTTCAGCTATGGCGGATTCAAACCGTTGGAATCATGATCATAAAGATCGCTACGACAACCGCTATGATCGTTATGACCACCGTTACGATCATCGTGAGCAGCCGCGTTGGTCAAATGGTGATCGTGGTAATCATTATGGTCAGCGCATTAATTTTAAACGTGGCGAGCGCTTACCTTCAGAATTTCGTAGTAACCGTTATGTAGTTTCTAACTATCGTACCCATCGTTTATATGAACCACCTCGCGGTTATAACTGGATGCAGGTACAAGGCAAATATGTGTTGGTGGACTCGAAATATCGTGTCTTCCGAGTTGCATAACAGATGCATGAACACAGCAGGCGATCCGTCTGCTTTTTTATTTATGCCAGTTCGTCATCTTGTGGTCGAGGGGTTTTATTGGAAGGCAATTGTTGTTCTTGATCCTTACCTCGAATCACAGACGGGTAGTTCCACGAAGCAAAACGCACCACCAAAATTGCCACCGCTAAAATTAGGATCGAACCTGTGGTAATCACCAAATCCATAGAGGCTTTATGATTATGCTGAATATCAGCAATCAATAGACGGGTGAGTGCGGTAATTGCGACATAAATCAAAAAGCGTACGGGCATGTGATTGGTCTTGAAATAAATCCCGACCATGGCACCTAATTCTAAATAGATAAATAACAGTAAGATGTCATCAATGGTGGCGTACTGTTTTACCGTTAGGATTTCAATCACGGTATGCACGGCTGACCATGCAATCATACAGCCGATAATAAATAGGGCTAAATAATGAAAGGCTTCAACCGCGTAGTGCCCGAAACGGTCAAATAGGCGGGGTAAGCCTTCAAGTTTCTCTTTAGAGTTCGACATAGAGATTTATATTCTCAACATGATCATTAGAATGTTATGCAAGTTTTATGCTGACTTTATTATAGCGATAAAAAAACTGCCTCAACCAAATGATTGAGGCAGTTTTTAACATCACGCCAAAATTAAGCTTGGTTTGTGAAGTAATCTTCGCTGAAGTTCATGATCAAGTCAGAACCTGCTTTGATTTTCGCTAAACGCGCATCTAATTCAGGCAAAATACGGTCTACAAAGTATTGTGCTAATGCAACTTTGTTTTGGTAGAAATCACCAGACTTGTCTTTTGCAGCAGCCGCGATTTTTGCAAACATATAGGCGAAGCTGAGTAAGCCGACTGCATGCAAGTAATCAACCGCAGCAGCATTTGGGAAATCTACGTTTTCAGCCGCTTGCTCAATAATGAACTGCGTGATGGCTTCGATTTCAGTTGCAGCGTCTAACGTTGCATCTTTAATGAAGTTTAAGTCTGTATCTAGATCATTGGCAAAGTCACGGATTTCAGTGATGTACTCAGCAATGAATGCGCCGCCACATTTAATGGTTTTACGACCAATTAAATCTTGAGACTGAACGCCATTGGTTCCTTCGTAAATTTGAGCAATACGAAGGTCACGGATACATTGTTCCATACCCCATTCACGGATATAACCGTGACCGCCAAACACCATTTGTGCATCTAAGGTTGCTTGGAAAGCCGTATCAGTTAGATAAGCTTTTGCGATAGGCGTTAACAGCGCAACACGGTCATTGGCTTGCTTCACTGCTTCTGCATCAGTCGAGAACTTGGTGATATCCAGTTGTTGACCTACGTAAACTGCAAATGCACGAGAAGCTTCGTTATTGGCACGTACATTGAGCAACATACGACGTACATCACCATGCACTAAAATACTGTCTGCTGGTTTGTTTGGTGATTGAACACCTGCTGCGCTACGGCCTTGTAAACGGTCAGTCGCGTATTGTGCTGCATTTTGGTACGCAAATTCAGAAGCACCCAGACCTTGGATACCCATCGACAAACGTTCGTAGTTCATCATCACGAACATTGCAGCAAGACCTTCGTTTTCTTTACCCACGAGGTAACCTTTGGCACCATCAAAGTTCATCACGCAAGTTGCAGAAGCTTTAATCCCCATCTTGTGTTCGATAGAACCTGGGCCAACTGGATTGCGCTCACCTAAAGAACCGTCTTCATTTAACAGGAACTTTGGAACGATGAATAACGAGATACCACGTGAACCCGCAGGCGCATCAGGTGTCTTGGCAAGCACAAGATGAATGATGTTTTCAGCAAGGTCATTATCACCACCCGTGATGAAGATTTTAGTACCCGTAATGTTATACGTACCATCTTCATTAGGTTCAGCTTTAGTTTTGATAATGCCTAAATCTGTACCTGCATGGGGTTCAGTTAAGCACATGGTGCCTGACCATTCGCCAGAGTAGATTTTAGGTAAATAGGTTTCTTTTTGCTCTTGTGATGCGTAGCTGTTTAAGGTCATACCAGCGCCCACAGAAAGCAGCGGGTAGAGCATGAATGATGGATTGGTCGCGAATAACATTTCATCAGACAGTACAGTCAGCATTTTCGGCATCGCCTGACCGCCCCATTCTTCATCAGCGCCTAAGCCAATCCAACCGCCGTCAGCGTATTGACGGAATGCTTCTTTAAAACCTGCTGGGGTGAAAACTTCACCATTTTCCCAACGTGCGCCTTCTTCATCACCCGTACGGTTTAACGGATGTGTCACGTTTTGGGCAAACTTCGCCATTTCTTCTAAAATTGCTTCAGCTGTTGCGGCATCTACATGAGCAAGTTTCTCATTAGACTGCCAAAATTGTTCTGCTTTAAATACATCATTTAAGATGAATTTCATGTCTGCTAAAGGCGCATTGTAAATTGGCATAATCGTTCCCTTCTACGCACAGCTTGATGTGCAAAGTGATCAAATAAAACGAACAAATAAATTGAATCGTATAAATTTAGCATTGATTAAACAAAAAAAGGACGGTCAAAACTGACCAGTCCTTTTTCTGTGATGAACGTTGCATCTCATTCTAAACTATGTTTAGAAAGCGAAGTGTTCCGCATCAAGTTCAAACAATGGCGCAACGCCAGTTGAAAGTACGTCTACATGTGAGCGAACACGTGGCAAGATTTTCTTGAAGTAGAAGCGAGCAGTGGTCACTTTTGCATTGTAGAAGTCAACTTCAGTTGAACCTTTAGCTAATTTCTCTTGCGCAACAAGTGCCATACGTGCCCATAAGTAAGCAAGCGTGACATAGCCAGAGAAGTATAGGTAGTCAACCGCAGCTGCGCCCACTTCATCTGGGTTTTGCATTGCACGCATACCGATTTGCATGGTGATGTCGCCCCATTCTTTGTTGGCAGCAGCCAATGGCGCAACGAACTCTTGCATTGCAGCATTGTCTTTGTTTGCTTCAACAAATTTATGGATGATCTTGGTGAAGTCTTTCAACATTGCACCTTGAGTTTGCAAGACTTTACGACCTAACAAGTCAAGTGCTTGAATCTCAGTGGTACCTTCGTATAAGCAAGCAATACGTGTATCACGTACGATTTGCTCCATACCGTGTTCAGAAATGAAGCCGTGACCACCAAATACTTGTACACCGTGCTTCGCAGATTCAGAACCTGTTTCAGTTAAGAATGCTTTTGCGATTGGCGTTAACAAAGACAAAATGTTGTCAGCAAACTTACGCTCTTCTTCAGTTTCGCCTTTTTCAACGATATCTGCATATTGAGCCAATAAGTAAACCAACGCACGACCGCCTTCAGCAAATGATTTTTGCGTTAAAAGCATGTTACGGACAGCTGGGTGAACGATGATTGGATCAGCTTCTTTTTCAGGTGCTTTAGGACCAGAAAGAGAACGCATTGCCAAACGATCTTTCGCATACGCTAGAGCGCCTTGGAAAGAAGATTCAGATGCAGATAAACCTTGAACCGCTGTACCGATACGTGCTGTGTTCATGAAGGTGAACATACAGTTTAAACCACGGTTTTCAGGTCCGATCAAATAACCTTTTGCTTGGTCAAAGTTAATGACACACGTTGCGTTACCATGGATCCCCATTTTGTGTTCGATTGAACCACAACGAACCGCATTACGCTCGCCGATAGAACCGTCAGCATTCACATGGAACTTAGGCACGATGAATAAAGAGATCCCTTTCGTACCTTTTGGCGCACCTGGTAAACGTGCAAGTACGATATGGATGATATTGTCAGCCATGTCGTGTTCACCAGCAGAGATAAAGATTTTCTCGCCAGAGATTGCATAGCTGCCATCAGCATTTGGTTCAGCTTTAGAACGGATAATACCAAGGTCAGAACCAGCATGAGATTCAGTTAAGCACATGGTCCCTGTCCAAACACCTGAAACAAGGTTTGGCAAGTAAGTGTTCTTTTGCTCATCAGAACCGTGATGTTCTAAAGTACGAACAGCACCGTGAGAAAGACCTGGGTACATACCCCATGACCAGTTTGCAGTACCCACCATTTCAGAGATAGAGATCCCTAAAGAGTTTGGTAATGCTTGACCGCCAAATTCTTCATCAGCAGAAAGAGATGGGAAGCCAAGTTCGATATATTTTTGATACGCTTCTTTAAAGCCTGTAGGTGTTGTTACAACACCGTCATTCCAAGTACAACCTTCACGGTCGCCGACTTGGTTTAAAGGAGAAAGTTCATTTTCGCAGAAATCAGCCGCTGCTTCTAAATATTGATCAACCAATTCACGGCTTACAGTGTCTTGAAATGCAGGAAGTTTCGCGTAATGTGCTTCAGCATTTAATAATTCGTGCAATACGAACTGCATATCACGTAAGGGTGCTTTGTATTGTGGCATAGCGGGTTCCTCAATACTGGTTAAACCAGAGTTATAATCTTAGTCAATGATAAATGTGCCCAACAGCACCATTTTGTACTGCTAATCGTGCAACAAGTTATAGTTCGGTACAAGCTTTTGCAGGTCATTTCTTAGTGACTGTGAAGTCAAAGTTTATGATTCAACCTGTTTAAGCGTTTAGATTGTAGGTGCTTTTTAGGCTTTTGAGTGAAACTGCCGAGGCAAAATCGTAAGCAGCTGTGTACTTAAAAATGAATATGCTTTGGTCATAAAAAAAGGCGCTTTAAAAGCGCCGATGAGGAACAGGGAAATTAAGTGCTTGCGTTAGCTTGGCGTTTGAACTGTGATTTGTCTGGGGTAAAACGAACTTCACAGGTGCCTTCAATTACACGCTTATTCCATTGAACATTCACGCGTTCTCCAATCCTCTTTCCTTGACAGGCTTGCTCAATCTGGGCACGTTGTGCTTGATGTTCTTGGCGCATTTGTTCGCGTTGCTCTAAACGCTGTTCACGTTTGGCTTGCCATTCAGCACGTTGTTCTGGTGTAAGTTGGGCACGTTGCATATTATGGCGGTGATGGTCACGATCCATTGACTGTTCCGCTGGTGTGGTTGACTGGCAGGCAGCCAAACCTAAAACAGAACCGAGTAGGGTGGTCATCAATACGATTTTTGTCTTGTTCATTGTTTTATCCAGCGTGATCAGTTGTGATTTGATGGTTAAAGATTAGATAATAAAGATGAAGAAACAATGGAGAGTTTTTTTCGACCATGTTGGTTACAATCCACAAATAGAACACTATTGAGAGTCTGCTTTTGAATGTTCGCCGCGTGCCCTTAGCCTTACGCCTGTTTTTAACGGTATTACTGACCACCTTGTTGATCGCAACGATTAGCTTGGGGATTTTGCATTGGACCATGCAAAAGAACTTTGCCCGTTATGTGGCCGATGTGGAAATGCAGAAGCTAGACCGTTTGATTGCCAATTTAGGCAACGTCTATACGGTTTATCATGACTGGGGCAATGCCATTCAGGCGCAGATTCTGCAAATTGAAGGGACCGCAGCACCAGATGACTATGACCGTTTGTCCCAGTGGTGGTTGCGCCGTCAGTATGATATTGCCTTACAACAACGTTATTTTAATGACCATACCTTACTCAGTCTGTCTCCAACGCTGGCACAAAATAATGTCGAGATCAAAAATCGGCAGATTTTTAATGATGAAGAATTAAAAATCCTCAAACAAAATTTACCATCGGAATATCAACCCTTTGAAGGCTTACGTTTTCCTTTGAGTCCACGTCAGTTTCGTTTAAAGACAGATAGCAAAGAAGATAAACAAGACAGCAAACTCAATACTGCACCTGTTGAACAGGGCAAAAAGCGCTTTGTCTCGATTCCTGATCGTTTAGGTTTAAGCTCACGACTGTCTTTATACGATGAAAATCAGCAGTTTATTGTGGGGGAACCTGCGACTGATCAAATTTCGTTCCGACCAATTGTCGTTGACGAGAAGGTGGTCGGTTATCTCGGATTAAAGCCAGTACTGGATCAAGATGATGCCTCCAGTATCAATTTTTTTAGTAATCAAAAGCGTTATTTGCTATTAGTCTATGCCTTAACGGTACTTTCCAGTTTGGTTGCGGCATTACTGATGGCGACCTATTTTAAGAAGCCGATTCAACGTTTATTAAAAGCCACCTTGGAATTAACTCGTGGCAATTATCAACATCAAGTGATGATTAAGCGCAATGATGAGCTGGGTGATTTGTCTAATCAATTGAACCATTTGGCTGATATTTTACATCAACATGAAGAATCTCGCCGTCAATGGGTATCCGATACCTCACATGAATTGAAAACACCTCTGGCGGTATTGCAGGCACAGATTGAAGCGATGCAGGACGGGATTCGTAAAGCCACACCAGAGCACCTGAATGCCATGATGCGTCAGGTTAGTACTTTGAAGAAGTTAACCCAAGATCTCGCTGACCTCGCACAAGCCGATGCCCAACAGTTGAAATGCTATTTTGCTGAAGTCAACCCATGGGATGTGGTATTGCAAGAAGTTGAAAACTTTAAATCGACATTTGAACAAAATCAGCTTGAAGTGACCTTGTCCGGAGAAGGGGCAATCCTATCTTTAGATCGGGATCGCTTTAAACAGATTATCGTCAATCTATTAGGTAACTGTGTTCGTTACACCGAACAAGGTGGAAAAATACAGATTCACACTCAACAAGATGAGCAACAATGGATAATGTATGTAGATGATAGTCCATTGGGCGTAAATGATGAGCAACTGGCACGTTTAGGTGAGCGTTTCTATCGTGTCGATGATTCGCGTACCCGTAGCACAGGGGGCACAGGTCTAGGTTTGGCCTTGTCATGTAAGTTGGCACAAGCTTTAGGTGGTTCACTGACTTTTGAGCACTCACCATTAGGCGGATTACGTTGTGTCCTAACTTTCCCAAAATCAATTCAATAACTTTTTAGATCCTCTTGTGTTGAGGATGATGGATAGGATGAAAACCATGAAACATATTATGTTGGTTGAAGATGAGGTTGAACTCGCGCAGTTGGTTCGTGACTATTTAGAAGCTGCTGGTTTTGAAGTCAGCATGTTTCATGATGGTCAGGATGCGTATACCCAGTTTCAGCAACGTAAACCGAGTTTGATGATTTTGGACTTGATGGTGCCACGCATGGATGGCTTGACCATTTGCCGAAAAGTCCGTGAACAGTCTGATTTACCGATTATTATGGTCACGGCTCGTACTGAAGAAATTGATCGTGTTTTAGGTTTGAATATGGGAGCAGATGACTATATCTGTAAGCCATTCAGTCCCAAAGAATTGGTCGCCCGTGTACAAGCGGTATTGCGTCGTTTAGAGCGTAAAGCAGAGCCTGAACAAAATGATTTATTCCGTATTGATAAAGCGCAGCAACGAATTTGGTATCAACAAAAGGCATTGACCTTAACCCCAACCGAGTTTCGTTTATTAGAGTTATTCTTGGAGCACTTAGGTCAGGTTTACTCTCGTGCGCAGCTACTTGACCATATTAATCCAGACAGTTTTGATGTGGCGGATCGTGTAATCGACAGCCATATTAAAAACCTACGCCGTAAGATTTCAGAGGCAGCGGATACAGGTAATCGCCATGAATGGATTCAGGCAGTGTATGGCGTCGGGTATCGTTTTGAATATCCAGATGAATAACTGCGTTATCTTATTCGGTCTTGCGCTGCTTTAGCTTTAACTGATCTCTATATGGAATGAGTTTTACTTAAAGAGCGCATCGTTTTTCTGCGGATAGAGAAACTGAAATAAGATGGAACTTAGTGAGGACAATGAGCGAAGCACTGCAAAAAGTTTTATCCTGTGGATAACCACAGCGTTATCCACAGAAAATGTGGATAGTTTCGCAAAGCTTTTGTTGAAATTATCTTCTTTTCTGGTGATAACTTCGGTATCCGCTTTTTATAAGCAAAATATTTTTACATTACTTTACAATTGCTTGTGAGGAGTTGTGACGGTAAATTGTAAGCGATTCCAGATGATAAACTTATCCTCTGCATAAGCCTTGTGCAGTTTGATCATCGCCTTTATCCGCAAAAGTTGTCCTGAATACGAGTCCCTTTATGGATGAATGATAATAGGGGTGTGATCCTTGACCAATTGCCATATTTCATCCATATCAGAATTGGTCACCGCGATACAACCCAATGTCCAGTCTTTACGAGGCAGATAAGTTGCACTTGTAGGAACGGAGGTGGCTCGTGTTGGCACAGTACCGTGAATCATGACATTACCACCCGCAGATTGACCCTGCTGTTGGGCATAAGCGCTATCTTGTTTATTCGGATAGGAAATGTGCAAAGATTTATAATAAGCGCTTTGAGGATTACGCCAATCGATAGAATAAGTCCCTTCGGGTGTTTTGCCATCACCTTCAAACTGTTTGTGTCCGATCGGATCAAAGCCTAAACGCATGGGATAGCTGCGAATGACTTCCTGTTGATGTTTCAATTGCAAAATGCGCTGGCTTTTAAACACTTCAATGGAAGTCACGGGTTTGTTTTGTTGAAGCTGTTGTATTTCATGGGCTGAAAGAGGCTGATGTGCTGCTCCCACAGTTGGAATGAACTTGCCATACTGGAAATAAGCCAGTCCCAATAACAGGATTAAAATTGCACATCCAATCATTCGCCCAATTTTCATAGATTTTTTCTTCTAAGATGAACAACTGACAGAAATTTCAGGCACATCGCTTGGCAATGGTGCAGTATCTGCTTCTGTTTCTAAATCAGCTTGTTTTTGATAAGGTTGATTCAGCAGCTTAAACAAACGATCAACCTCACTAAAATCACCACGCTCCGCAAGTTCAATGGCTTTCTGTGCCATGTGATTGCGTAGAATATACTGTGGATTAACCTGTTGCATGGTTTGATTCAATTGATCAATATCTTGATGCTGCCGAATATTTTGATAGCGTATCAGGAAGTCATCAAACTGTTGTATATGGATGCAGTCATCTCTTAATGCTTTGTAATCCTGTTGCTGCAAACGAAGAAAACTTTGGGTGTAATCTAGCTGCTCGGTTTGCATGATACCAAGAAAGGCAAAACTACAATCTAGGCTGTCTTTATGAAATTCTGGCAGCCCCATTTTTTGGCATAGGCCTTGACCATAATATTGTAAGAAGATCGGCTCAAACCGTTCTAAGCATGCTGCTAGATCGAGTTTGAATTGTTCTTTGTTTTCTGTGCTCGCCAACGGAATTAAATTATTCAGCCACGTCCACAGATTCCAATGACCGATACTCGGTTGATTTTGATAGGTATAACGACCTTGGTAATCGGAATGGTTGTTAATCCAATTGGGGCGGAAACGTTCCATAAAACCATATGGGCCAAAATCCAGAGTTGAACCTGTAATATTGAGATTGTCGGTATTCATCACCCCATGAGCAAAACCAACCAATTGCCATTTGGCAATCATGATGGCGGTTCGCTCAATCACTGCTTGGGCAAATGCAAGAATCGGATTTTCAGCTTTCAGGCATTCTGGATAGTGCCATTCAATACATTTCTGCGTGAATTCAGCTAATAGCTCAGGAGCATATTGATTGATCCATTCAAAATGCCCTAAACGAATATGGCATTCTGAGGTCCGTAATAGCATCGCACCCAGCTCTAGAGTTTCGCGCTGTACACCTTGTGTCGAGGTGGTAAAACCCACAGCATGGCTGGATGCAACCCCAAGCGCATTTAATGCATGTCCCGCTAAGTATTCACGAATCACTGAACGCAGCACTGCACGTCCATCGCCCATACGAGAGTAGGGGGTTGAACCTGCACCTTTGAGATGTAGATCAATCGTTTCGCCTTGCTGATTTAGGATTTGTGCAATCAATAAGCCACGACCATCTCCTAACTGTCCAGCCCATTGTCCAAACTGATGGCCAGCATAAACCATGGCGAGTGGGGGAAATTCAGCAAAGGTTTTTTGTCCGCTACAGATTTCTACCCAGTTGGCTTTATCTTCTTCGCTCCATTGCAATTCATCAGCCAATGCTTCATTAAAATGACCTGCTTTGGCACCGCGCAATGGACTTGGCTGCTGTTGGTGATAGAGCTTTGGATTGAGGGAAGCATAGCGGGGATTGAATTGCATAACTGAAACATCAGAGAGAGCTGAATCATGACTATAGCAAATATCAACGTGAAATGGGGAATCGTTAGGGGAAAGGAATGCTAGATAAACAGGCATAAAAAATGGCCTCTCTTGAGACCATTTTTAGTTATCAATCTTTTATTCAGAAACTGGCGCTTTTTTGATATTACGCATCAAGGTTTCTAAACATTCACGATGATGGCTTAAGCGATGTTCAAGCAGTTGGAAATCAACTTTAAGTTTGTGATCCATTTGATGGATCTTCTCAGCCATCGCTGCTTTCTTCGCTTGAAGCTCTTGCTCTTTCAGCTTCGCCCAATCATTTAAGGTATGGGTAAAGGCTTCATATTCTTGTGCAATACGCTGTTTCATTTGCACGATGTCCGTATTGACATCATGACCATAAATCGCCAAGTCGCGTTCAGCATATTTAAACTTCATCGCAAGCTCTGCTTTTTTGATATTAAAGCTTGGAATACGACGTAAGTTTTTCGCTAAACCAAGTTTAGAACTGGTCCAGATTAACCATTTTGTTGGGTCATATTGCCACCATTTAACCCCATTACGGTAATCGTATTGGAAGATGTGATGGTAATTGTGATAACCCTCACCCCAAGTGAAAATAGCCAACACAAAGTTGTCACGTGCCGTGTTTTCATCGGTATAAGGACGTTTACCCCACATGTGACACAGTGAGTTGATAAAGAAGGTTACGTGATGGCTAATGATCAAACGCAATAAACCGCCAAGTAAAATTACGCCCCAGATATCACCCGTTGCCCAACCAATACCACCCAATACGCCAACATGAACTGCAATCACCATCGGTACATAGTATTTGTGTTGGAACATCACTAATTTGTCATTCATCAAATCAGGTGCATTTTTAAAATCTGGTTTAGATGGAGAATGATCGCGGATCATCCAGCCGAGATGCGCATACCAAAAGCCACGTTTGATTGAATACGGGTCTTCATCAACATCATCAACATGACGGTGATGGGTACGGTGGCCTGAAGCCCAGAACAAAATACTGTTTTGAACTGCGAATGTACCGCCAATCATCAATAAAATTTTAAGTGGTAAGGCTGCCTCATAAGCACGATGTGCCCAAAGACGGTGATAACCTGCGGTAATTCCTAGACTACTCAGTGCTAATAGGAAGAATAAACTGACCCATGCACTTACACTAAAATCATAATAATAGGCGTATAAAGGAATTAAAATGGCAGCAACAATTGGTGTTCCAATTAAGGTAATGCTAGCAGTCCAGTTAATGGGTGCTTTTTTGAGTGGGGCGGAAGTCATATCCGTCAGCGCTCCTAAAAACCTTGTTTGTACAAGATAATAAAACTAAACGAGATAGCAAAACCAATCATGACGATATATTGCTATTTTATCGCCGATATTAGCATGTCCAAATCAATTAGCACTAGCATTATTCTACAGTTGTATCGGAAGAACAGTAACAGAATTCATTTGTAAGATTGATCAATGAATTAAAAGGTGAAATAAATCAATGTCTGAGCAAATTACCGTGAAAAATCCTATTTTTTCTTTGAAGGCATTTTTTAACAAAACTTTAATATTATCGGCTGGTATCCTGCTCGCAGCATGCCAAAGTCAACCTACGCCCCCACAAAAAAACACCTTACAGCCCAAGCGTGTAACGCAAGCGCCGGCGATGCAAGTGCGTAAAAGCACCGATGGGGTTCAGGATGTGGAATGGCAGATCACCTCGATTCAGGGCAAACGTGCATTGTTCTTTAATCAATATCCAAGTTTCTCGCTCAATTCTGTTTCAAAAATGGTAGCGGGGCATACTGGCTGTAATCAGATTTATGGTCGCTATAAGTATGACTTTGCTCAAGGTAAGCTGGATTTTGATGTAATGGCACAGCATCAAAGTTGTGATAAGGCGTTGGCGCAAGAAGCAGACTTGATGGATGCGATACAGCGTGTTGAACGTTTTCAGTTGGAGGGTACCAACTTATACCTATTGGATGCCAAAGGGCAGCGTTTGATTCAAGCACAGCGAAAAAGATAACAAAAAAGGCGGAATGAGTTCCGCCTTTTTATTATTTTAAGTGTTGCAGCATGGTACTGGGTAGATCGGTAATTAAACCTTGAATTCCAAGTTGTTGTAGGTGCTTGGCACGTACAACATCATTCACCGTCCAGACACTGATTGCAAGATTGGCTTGTTGGGTTCGTTGAATAATCTCATCGGTTGCCAGCAAATCCCCCCAACCAATCTGACAGCATTCATATTGCTGTGCCAGTTCAATCGCATATTCACCAATCGGGATTTCTACCAACAGTCCACGTTTAAACGAACTCTGTTGTTGCTGTAATGCGGCCAAGATTTTGACATCAAAACTGGTAATGGTCGCCGTTGTTTCAAAACCTTTTAAATCTTGTTGTAACTGCAGAACCAAACGTTCAGCCGCAGCTTCATCTGCAACCGCTTTAATCTCAACTTCAATATGCTCAAAGTCAGTGAGACAGTCTAAAACATGTAGCAGGCTCGGGGTATACTCTTCAAAGGCCCATGCTTGCCATTGATGGCGATGATCGAATTGCTGGGCTTCAACTAAGCTACTGTTTTCAACTTGTTGTGAACGGCCCGCGGTGCGTACAAAATCATCATCATGAATCACCACCAAGTGGTCATCTTTTAGTTGACGTACATCAAATTCAACGGCACGTACACCTAAATCATGCAGATAGCGGAATCCACCTAAAGTATTTTCAGGCGCTTCGCCACGCGCACCACGGTGACCAATAATTCGCATCTTTATCTACCCAAGAAATGATTATGCTTGATCGATACTGTCATTAATATTCTTTTGCCACAACACTTCGTTACCACCTTCAGCACGTTGTAAGGCACGTGAAGCAACGAACAACCAGTCTGATAAGCGATTCAGTAATTGTAATGCGGTTGTCTGAATATTTTGGTCACGATGATGTACCGACAATAACGCACGTTCGGCACGACGGCAGACTGCACGGGCCTGATGTGCATAACTACATGCTAAAGTACCTGATGGCAGAATGAAGTCTTTTAACATCGGTAAAGACTCGTTCATGTGATCGATTTCTTTTTCCAGAAATTCGATGCATACAGGTTGTAGTAAGTGATAATTCGGGATACACACTTCACCGCCTAAGTCGAACAGCCAATGTTGAATCAGGCTTAAGCTTTTGTCCCAGTGTACTTTATTTTCAACTGTGCTGGCACTGATTTGTGCACGGAGCACGCCAATGGTTGCATTCAGTTCATCAACATCACCGAGCGCAGCAATACGTAAATCATCTTTGGCAACGCGCGAACCATCCCCTAGGCCAGTTGTACCTGAGTCGCCTGTACGGGTATAGATTTTACTTAAACGATGTCCCATAGTTCTGTTTCTCTGATCCTGAAAATAAAAAGGGGATAATGTCGGTCAGAACATTACCCCGAAACTGGAGTTAAGAAAATATTTTTTATAATTTTATCACGCGATTAATAACGGAATGTGACACCTGCAGAGGCTAGGCGACCACCGTTAATATAGTAGTAACCACTACCATAAGCCGCAGTTTCATATTGAACATCACCTATATTTTGAATATTAGTAAATACTTTAATATTGGGATTGATATTCCAATAAGCATTTACATCTACAGTGGCGTAACCTCCAACTTTTGAATTGTCTCTAGGCTTTGATTTCGCAGATAGTGATGTACTAATACCATAGACTTCATTTTGTAAGCCTGTGGTTAAAGTTAAGCTTTGACGTGGTCGACGGGCTAAGTCTTTGTCACTTTCCTTATCTTTGGGTTGAACATAAGCATAGCCAAGGTTTAGCAATAAATCATCTTGAGCCCAATTTAGATTAAGTTCACCACCTGTAAACGTTGCTTCTTTTTTGTTGATATTACGATTATTTTCCCAAGTAATTAGATTATCTACTTCGTTACGATAAGCAGATAAGCCAACTGTAAGATTATCCGTAAGATTCTGATCTACACCGATTTCGTAAGAAACACTTTCTTCTGGTTTTAAGTCTGGGTTAGCTCCCCAACCAATAGCATAGAGATCATTATTGCTCGGTGCACGAAATGCAGTGCCAATATTACTATAGATACTAGTAGCAGGCAGAATTTGATAACGTGCGGCTAATTGGCCTACAGTATGTGTACCAAAGGTTTTATGATCTTCAACGCGTAGACCAGCTTGGGTATTTAACTTCTCATCTTTATATTGGTGTTGAATAAAATAGCCTGTACTGTTGACATCTTTTAAGTAATCAACCGTACTCCAGTCACTGATAGATAATAGATCTGTTTCAGTTTTTTGATGGGCAACGCCAACCATAATATTTTGATGTGGTGTAAACTGCCATTTCGTTGAAAGTTCAGCTTCCTGTGTCTTATTATTAATAAAGTCTGGACTATTTTTTTGCGCAAGATCATCTTTAAATTGAGACAAACGGGCGTTTACAGACACAGTGTCTGTCACATTCACACGTCCCTTAAGATTAATAATTTCATTTTTAAAATCTTGAGCTACGTTTTTTAATCCAGTTAATACAAAGTTTTCATCAAAAATATCTTTAACATACATTGAGTTACCTTTGTTTTGTGCATAATCTAAAGATGCTGCATATTGCTCTTTTTCGACACCAATTTTTGCACTAAAACCTTTCTGGTCATAAGATCCAGTTTTTACATTACTATTTTTAAAGTCAGTGACCTGAGTTCCATCAGACTCTAAGCGTTGCCCACGAATTTGTGCGTAGAAGCCATCTTCTGCTAAGTCAGCACCTAGAATTGATTTATATGTATTATTCTCACCAATTTCGCCTGTCACAAATGCCGAAGTTTTTTCAGGTGTTTTAGAAATCAGTTGTACAACGCCACCAATTGCATCGGTTCCGTATAAAACAGAGGCTGGCCCTTTTAGAACCTCGATCTGTTTGATGTCTGTTGTATCAATAAAGGGTAATGACGCAGCTCCTAATGAGCCAGTATTTAAACGAACACCATCACGTAAAACAAGGGTATGTGTTGAGTTCGTACCACGTGTAAAAATTGATGCTGATTGACCATAGCCGCCTGTTTGCACCATATTAATAGATGCATCTGTTTGTAGTAGCTGCGGTAAAGATGCGATTGGTGATTGTTCTAGAATTTTTGGTTCAATAATATTAATACGTGCTGGCACGTTTTTAATTGATTCAGGTGTTTTTGATGCCGTCACAACAATCGTATCTAGCGTCGCAGTTTTATCGCTGGATTGATCTTGAGCAAAAGCAGGTGAAGAAAACCCCATCGCAATAGCGATAGCACCAACTAAACGAGTCGGTTGAAAAACAGTAGACATGCGCGCTCCAGACATTCACCCGTCGTGAATGATAATGTGGAAATAAACAACAAGCAGGTCTCCGGACTTCACTATAATCATCAAATAAATGATGTTACTCATCATCTTCCCACATCATACCGATGCAGTGATTTGGCGTTGAGCTGAGATGAGTGATTCGGTGTTACCGTTGCGAGGGCAGTGTTGGATTTACACCAACTTCCCTATAAACAAAAGAATTTGCTTTAGACTTGTTGCAAGATTACGCAAAGTATAAAGTGTTAACGTTTTTTAAACAATTGCATTTGCGAATGAACTTTGCCCAAAGCAAGTCAAATTGCATTACAATGCCAGAGTTTCAAAAATATTCAGTTTAAATTGGACAGCTCATGCGCCAAAGCCAAATGCGAACTCGCGCCAAGATTTGTGGAATTACTCGAGCACAAGATATCCAAGCCGTTGTCCAAGCCGGGGC
This sequence comes from Acinetobacter sp. ESBL14, assembly GCF_036668815.1. Taxonomy (NCBI): domain Bacteria; kingdom Pseudomonadati; phylum Pseudomonadota; class Gammaproteobacteria; order Moraxellales; family Moraxellaceae; genus Acinetobacter; species Acinetobacter sp. ESBL14. The sequence continues at coordinate 261,809 of NZ_JAZEVS010000004.1, read as the reverse complement.
AGATGCGATTGGTTTTGTGTTTTTTCCACCCAGTCCACGTCATGTCAGTATCGAGCAAGCCCAAAGCTTGGCAAAGCTGGTACCACCTTATGTGCAATTGGTCGGCTTATTTGTAAATGCCAGTGCTGAAGAAATTCAAACGGTGCTTGATTCCGTTGCTTTAGATGTATTACAACTACATGGCGATGAAACGCCAGAACAATGTCAATTAATTGCAGCACACTGTAAACGCCGTTGGTATAAGGCCATTCAAGTCAAACCAGATTTAGATGTTGTGGCTGAAATCCAGCGTTATCAAGCAGCGGGAGCCAGTGCCGTCCTGTTGGATGCATGGCATCCTGAACTGAAAGGCGGCACAGGGCACAGTTTTGACTGGACCCAATTCCCACAACTTGAAATTCCACTTATTTTGGCAGGCGGCTTGACCCCTGAAAATGTCAGTGAAGCTATTGATACTACAGCGGCTTTTGCTGTAGATGTCAGCGGAGGCGTCGAGTCCGCAAAAGGTATAAAAGACCAACAACTGATTGAAAAATTTATGCAAGGAGTCCAACGTGGATCAGCAAAATAACGTGATTGACTACACCCAGTTTCCAGATGCTCAAGGGCATTTCGGTATTCATGGTGGACGTTTTGTATCAGAAACGCTGATGGCTGCACTTGAAGACCTCGAGAGTCTTTATGGTCGTATGAAGAATGATGCTCAATTCTTGGCAGAGTTTGACCGTGATCTTGCCTTCTATGTTGGTCGTCCTAGTCCACTTTATTATGCTGAGCGATGGTCTCAGCACCTCGGCGGTGCGCAAATTTACCTGAAACGTGAAGACCTGAACCATACGGGTTCGCATAAGGTTAATAACACCATTGGTCAGGCTTTATTGGCAAAGCTGTCGGGTAAAAAGCGTATTATTGCGGAAACAGGTGCCGGTCAACACGGTGTGGCGACAGCAACCATTGCAGCACGCTTAGGCATGGAATGTGTGGTGTACATGGGTGCTGAAGACGTGAAACGTCAGGCCATGAATGTCTATCGTATGCGTTTGTTGGGTGCAACGGTGGTCCCTGTGCAGAGTGGTTCAAAAACCTTGAAAGATGCCATGAACGAAGCGATGCGTGATTGGGTCACCAATGTTGATAGCACCTATTATGTGATTGGTACCGTGGCTGGTCCACATCCATATCCACAGCTTGTTCGTGATTTTCAGTCGATTATTGGTCGTGAAGCACGCCGTCAAATCCAAGAACAAGCAGGGCGTTTACCTGATGCTCTTGTGGCTTGTGTAGGTGGTGGTTCAAATGCGATGGGCTTGTTTTATCCATTCTTGAATGATCAAGACGTGAAAATGTACGGTGTTGAAGCCGCTGGCTATGGCATTGAAACAGGCAAACACTCTGCGCCATTGAATGCAGGTCATGTGGGTGTGTTACATGGTAACCGTACGTATTTGATGTCTGATGAACAAGGTCAGATCATCGAAACTCATAGTATTTCAGCGGGTCTGGACTATCCGGGCGTAGGTCCTGAACATAGTTTCCTGAAAGACATGAACCGTGTTGAATATGTGCCAATCAATGATGATGAAGCGCTACAAGGTTTCCGTGATCTTACCAAGATCGAAGGGATTATTCCTGCGCTTGAAAGTTCACATGCCATGGCCTACGTCACTAAACTTGCGCCAACCATGTCGAAAGATCAAATCATTATTGCCACTGTTTCAGGTCGTGGAGATAAAGACTTGATGACCGTTGCGCGTATTGATGGCGTTGAAATGGTCGAGATGTAAGTTTTCACAATGCCAAGTTTGTTTATGGTGATGTTGGGTGGCCGACATGCGAAAGCCAATACTGAAGTGCATGATGTGGTGATGACAATTGGTCACAGTTTGTCTGAGCTTACACCGCAGCTTAAACAGGCTTGGTTTGGGGAATTGAAAGGTTTACATATTGATGCTTGGGCACAGATTTCAGGTGTTCAATCACAAGGCGTGAATTATCAAATTCAGTTTTCTGATGCTGCACCACCTGCTTTGGCTGAAAAATTATATTTGATTAACTTAGGTGGATATTCACTTAATACTTTTGGTGAATTGCATAACTATCATCTTGTCGTTGCGTCTGATGCTGTGACTGCAAAACAGTTGGGTAAGCAGTTTATCGAACAAGATTGGCATAAACCGCATACCGATCGTGTGGTCGATGTCGATGATTGTATTCCAATTGATCATGTTGCAGGGCGTTATATCCATTTAGTTCAAGGTGAGTTTAACCCCACAATTTGGGAAAATACTTATCTGACCTTGGATTAATCAACAATTAAAATGAAAACAGGGAAGCTATGGCTTCCCTGTTTTTTTAGCGTGTATGCAGTTAAGGCAGTACTTTGATTCGATCGGTTTTCGGTGCATTCAGCGGTGAGTACTGCACCACATATTTTTCAAGGGCATCGATATCTTGCCCGCCACCGACTGGATTTTTACCTTGTTTTAATACCGTGAAGTTATCACCGCCATCAGCAAGGAAGCTGTTGACCGTCACACGGTAAACCTTGTTATCATCCAACGCTTTTCCTGCCACCAAGATATTGCTGGCGCGTGGAGAAGTCGAGTTGTCTTTCTTATAAGCATAACTGAATTCTTTGGATGGCTGTAAAATCCGAACCGTTCCAGAATTCGCACCTGACCATTGCTGTTCTAGCACGTCACGGATCTGTTTGCCTGTCAGGCTAAGGGTCACAATTGAATTACCGAAAGGCTGTACGGTAAAGACATCGCCAAAGGTGATCTGATTGCTGCTATTCACCAACAAATCAGCACGGACACCACCTGGATTCATCAGGGTAAAGTCAGAGCCTTGATTACTCGCAGTCAAGGCTATCGCTTGTTGTGCATCGGCAATTAAATTACCAAGAGGGCTTTCACCGCTTTCGGTGGCATTGCGATTAATCACCGCATTGGCTGTGCCGACCACACGGGCTGAAATGGTGGTGACGGCTTGGCGATATTTATCCAAAATCGCTTCAATACTTGGGGTTTTATTGAATTTCTCATAAAGATCAGTCAGGTTCACTGTGGTTGAACCAGAGCTATAGGCTTCACTTTGAATCGGAACTTGTTTGGCATCCTTCTTAATCACATCACCTGTTTTGCCATCCAGTTCTAATTGGATGTTGGTAATCGCCGTGCCATATTGGCCCGCAGACGTCAATAAAAACGGCTTTTGTGGATTTTTGGTTGCGTAATCACAAATATAAGATTGATGGGTATGACCAGAAACCACCACATCGACCGCAGGATCTAAGCGATCAAGGATACCGAGTAACGGACCGCTGAGACCATCACAGGTTTTTTTATTAAATTTGGTACTTGGTGCGACACCTTCATGCACCACCACCACAATCGCTTCAATACCTTGTTTCTTTAACTCAGGAATCAAGGCATTGACCGTATCTGCTTCATCATGGAAGTTGACATCTTTAATACCCGCAGCCGACACAATGCTCGGCGTCGCTTTCAAGGTCATGCCAATAAAGGCAACAGGAATGCCGCCATAAGTTTTGACTTTATAGGCTGGGAATAGCGTTTTCTTCGGATCAGCCTTCATCGAGACATTGGCAGCCAAGAAATTGAATTTGGCACCCTCAAATTTTGGATTGATCTGGCAGGGTTTAGCACTGGTATATTGCTGACAACCACCATTTTGCAAACGACGTAATTCATCTGTACCGCGGTCAAATTCGTGATTACCAACGGCATTGAAATCAATCTGAATGTCATTCATGGTTTCAATGGTGGGCTCGTCCAAGAACAACGATGATGTGAGCGGTGAAGCACTAATCAAGTCACCTGCTGACACGACGGCATTGTTTGGATATTGCGCACGTAGCTTTTTAATTGCATCCGCAAAATAACTCACCCCACCGACAGGAATACGTACGGTTTTACTATTATCGTTTGGATCATCGGCTTCAATAAAACGTTTTGGCGGTTCTAAATTGCCATGAAAATCATTAAACGCAAGGATATTGATATTTTGATTTCTGCGTTCAACGGTCGGTGTTTGGTTATTATCATTGTCGTCATTACATGCTGTTAAAGCCAGCATCATGAGACAGAGCATATTTGCTTTTAAGAATCGTTGAGTCGTCATGTTTTTTGATCGAGTGGTATAAGATTGTTTTTTAAAATAAAACTTATGTATGAATCTTTGATGAAATTATGAGCTAAAAAGTCCATTAAGCGCTTGGGTTTATCGGGTAAAATGCGAACTAAGTAGCACTTCTCTATATAGAAATAGTAGTAAATTTGATCACTTACAGTCTATTATGGACATAGATGCGATCTCGCAATCATGGAATATAAAATGGATTTGATACAAGCCAATGGCCAACCGCGTTATGGACGTTTTGAACAAGTCCCTTCGCGGATTAATCTGGACGACTATATTTATAAAACGCCTTATGGGCAGATACTGAAAGGTTGGCGCAAACAGCTTAAATATAAGAAATTTAAATTCTGTGGTTTGCAACATGCGCATTACAGCATTGGCGTGGCGATTGTTGATTTATCTTGGGCAGGACATGGTTTCTTTTATGTTTATGATCATCAAACCCAAAAAGTGATTGAGTGGAATGCGATTCAGCCCTTGGCATTCAAAACACAGCTTGATGAGCAACCCTTATTTAGTCAAAGCCATTTTAAGAAATCAGCCTATCAATTCGATATGCAACATGCCAATGGGGTGCGCTACATTCAAGTGACCAAACATGGTGAAGTACAACTGAAAGCCCGAATTTTTTGTGCGGGCACGGATGCTTTAAGTTTGTGTAGCCCGACGGGGATCAATGGCTGGACCTATACCCAGAAGCAAACCACACTGGCAGTTGAAGGATTCTTTATGAGTCCTGATCGACAACAGATTGAATTTAATGCACATAGCCTTGCAGCTTTGGATGATACCTGTGGTTTCCTACGTCCTGAAACAGCTTGGTTCTGGCTATCTTGCCAGTTCCGTGATGCACAGGATCGGCGGATTGGTCTTAACCTTGCTTCAGGAGTCAATGAAAGTTTTGGTAATGAAAATGCCTTGTGGGTCAACGGGCGTTTGTATCCTTTAACTGATGTATTATTCGAACAGCAAAATGAAAACACATGGTCGATTCGTTCTTTGGGTGGATGTTTAAACTTGATGGTGGAAACAGGTTGGTGTCGTTTTGAAAATATTAACCTGCGTTTGATTGGGAGTCAGTTCAATCAATGGCAGGCCAAAGTCAGCGGGACCATTGCACATGAGCAGGTTGAAGTGGTGTCATTAGATAATCAATATGGTTTGTTAGAACAGCACTATGCGAAGTGGTAGGCATACCGAATTGAGCGGTTTGAGTCATAATAATGGTTTAAGTTGGCTGTTTTTATCATCAGCTGACTTTGTCTCTAGTTCCTTGTAGTCCATATAAAATATTCATTTAATCGAGGGTGGTTAAATATAAAAATATGATTTTTAATAAAAATTATTTTTTGAAGAAGCGTGAATCAAGCGTACAACAACATACATGTCATGTTCAATTTTTAAATTCAGTGTCAGCCAATCAGTTTTTCTTGCGACCTAAGCTTGCCGTACTTACATTTTTATTTCTATTGGGATGTTCTTATGAGAATAGTGATGTCTTTTTGACAAAAGAAATTCCAATGGCAAAAGTTGGAAGTCCTTATTATGCAGAAATACAGATGAAAGAATATGGTGTAATTGAAGATACTTTTGTTGTGGCATCAAATATTGATCAAAACAGTGGTTTGATTGTTTCATCAGATCAAGGGGAAAAACCGTTTGCTCGGCATGCTTTGACGAAGATTGAGGGCACACCCACGAAGTCTGGTATTTATAAGATAAATATTTCTGGTACGGTCAGGGATGGATTAAAAGATTTTGATCAGGATTTTGTTTTAAAAGTTGAGGAAGAATAATTTTTCCTCGTCCCTGAATATATTCTCGTTGTTGTATTTAATGTTGCTGGTAAGTTTTTCATTAAATATTGCTTAAAAAATCATGTGTACTTTCTTGCAGATCATGTGAAGAAAGTACACCGTAATTGAAGACTTACTGATGAGGAGTGCAAGGCATTCTGCTTATAGGCAATCCTTATTCAAACATTGAAATAAGAGCAATACCGAAATAAGATGATCTCATTGCAATATTGCCTTCGGTCATAGCCCTGCTTGCCAAAAAGCTTCACCCGCAGCAATCGGATCATTGGTTTTAGCTAAAGTATCAATCCAGACATCGTATTGGCGAATAACAGGATGTTGATTTGGATGAAAATCTTTTTTAAACCAGTCGCTATATTGTGCTCTTTTTGCCGTTAAAATACCGTTGCGACCAAAGAACCATGGCAAGCCTTTACGTGCCATATCAAAACGTTGTCTCAAGTTAAAACCATCAGTTTTAAGCATTACATCGGTACGATACAGGGTGAAGCCAAACATCATCACTGTGGTGAACACTAGGGCAAAGCGACGGGTGGCTTCAGGCACTTCACCAACTTCACGCATCACATCAAAAGCCACATCCCGATGTTCCATTTCTTCAATTGCATGCCACGCAAAAAGCGCACGTACAAAAGGATCAGCCTCTGCTAGGGTTTCTTTTTTACTATAAAAGGTATCGGCCATTAGCGCCGTTAAATGCTCGGCAGCTGCGGTCATGGCAATGTTGTATTGTGGTGAGCGATTCTTGAGCTCAAAACGAAAAATTTTCTTTAAACGTGTCGTGAACTGGTCTACAGGCATGCCTTGATCTTTCATGACTTGGTTCATTTTGTCATGTGCAATACCATGTTGTGCTTCCTGACGGATAAAATCAGCCACACGTTCCTGCAAGTCTGGATCATCAATTTTGTCACGGAATAAACGGACACATTCAATAAAGTAGCGCTCGCCATCAGGGAAGGTGAGGCTTAAAGCATCAAACATACGGGTACGGAACGGATCCCCCCCAAACCAGAAGCGTGGCGCTTGGTCGAGGTGGAAGTCCAGTTTGGTTCTGACAACTGGATCGACTTGATAGGAAACATGTGCATTCATCTTGACTATTCCTTGTTTTTCTTCATGTACTCAGTATGAAAAAAGTCCGATGAAATGTTTTGACAGTTACAGCCAAGTTTTATACAAATAACGACAGCTCAGGATGAGATTGACCCATGTCAGTTAAAATAATTATTGGCTATTTGCGTTTGTTTAATCGTGTTTTACAACAGGAACAAATTGATTTGTCTAAAGTTGTTGCACCTGAACTTTGGCAAGCCTTTCAAGCCTGTTTGGAAAATCCAGATGAGCGTGATTTTGATGTCGAACGTTACGCCTTATTGTTACAGGCTGCTCAAGCACACTTTACTCGTCCGATTACTTTGGTATTGGCAGAGCATGCCAATTTACAAGATTTAGGTTTGATGGGCTATTTGGCATCGACCAGTATTGATCTACAGCAAGCCTTGCAATTATTACAACGTTACTATTCGCTGGTGTTTAAACAAACCAATTTAGAGCAGCTCGATGTACAGCAATTCTCTGAATATATCCAAATTGTTTGGAGTGCATCCTATAGTGATTATCGGGAAATGTATGAACTCAATCTGGCCTTGATCTTTAAAATTTCGCAGTCGATTGTGCAAGATGCTTTAGTGCCACCGCAAATGATCCAATTTGGCTATGCGCCGCATACTGCACTTTATCATTTTGAAAAATTCTATGGTTGCCCGATTCAAATTCAGCAGGGGCAGTACGCCATCCGCTTTTCCAATCAAATTTTAAAGGCAAAAAGTATTGCCGCAGATCAGCAACTGAATCAAGTGTTATCCACTCAAGCGCAGCATTCATTGAATAGCGTGAGTTCTTTTGAAGTCCAACAGCAGCAATTTCGCCAAAAAATACATGGCTTTATCGAGCAAGGTTTATTGCAACAGGAAGAGGTATTGCAAAGTTATGTGGCGAAGCGTCTGCATTGTTCGGAACGAACGCTACAACGTCAGCTCAAAGCCCATGAACTGAATTTTCAGGATGTGCTAGATCAGTATCGTTTGGAGCAGAGTAAGTTGTATTTGCAGCAAGGTAAGTCTTTTTCTGAGATTGCGGAGCGGTTGAATTATGCGGATCAGAGTGCGTTTGGGCGGGCGTTTAAGCGTTGGACAGGCGTTACTCCCAAACAGTTTTTGAAATCACTTTAGATTTTAGATCAGACTGCTAATCAAACTTTTAATTAATAAGTGAGTTTAGCTAAGGTTGTTTAATTGATGAATAATCAGATAGGTTTGATATTTCCCTTACTTTTCAGGGATGAAAAGTAACAAAAATCCTCTGTTGGACTGACGGTACGTCCTGAGCAAATTTTCAAGCACTGCTTTGAAATGCAGCGCAAGGCCAGTCCAACGGGCGACATCCATGTCGCCTGTCACGATAGTAGATTCTTGTCTAAATTAAAGCGTTATTGAGAGTGGGATTTGATCAGTAACCCAAACTTTCTATTGGTTTTTTAAACGTGGATAATTAAAGACAATGGCGAGTACTGCACAAACCGCAAGAATCCAGCAATAGTAGATATTGCCAATCAACTCAATTGGAGAGAGTTTGGCAATCGAACAGGCCAACAGTAGTTGCGCACCGTAGGGGATAATCCCTTGAACCACACACGAGAAAATATCAAGCAAAGCCGCGCTACGTTTTGGATCTACCCCATATTCTCTTGCCACTTCACGCGCCATATCACCCGATAAAATAATCGCAACCGTGTTATTGGCGACGAATAGATTCGAAAATACCACCAGAAAGCTAATCCCGAATTCACCAGCACGTTGTTTACCGAATTTGAATAGACGTGTAATGGCATAGATCCGTTGGATCAACCACTGCAAACCACCTTCTTTTTGCATCAAGGTAGATAGTCCACCCAACAACATGGAAAGTAATGCCACTTCAAACATGCCAACAAAGCCATCATAAATCGCACTATTCAGTTTGAGAAGGTCAAAATCTGGTTTCTCAATCAGTCCCATCAACCCAGATAAAATCACGCCGATCATCAGCACTGCCAAGACATGCAGACGGGTAAAGGCGAGGAAAAACACAGCCAGATAAGGCAGAATCAGCCAGAGATCATAAGGCTGTGATTGAATCGCTTCCGCTTCGTGGCTCATTGAAATATAAACCGATAAGGTAATAATGGCCGCAGGGAGGGCAATCCAGACATTGACTCTAAATTTATCTCTTAGTTCAACATTCTGGCTACGGGTTGCGGCAATGGTGGTGTCTGAGATCATCGATAAATTATCACCGAACATAGCACCACCGACCACTGCACCAATGGCATAGACGGGTGCAATATCAGTGGCTTGGGCGAAACCAAAGGCAATCGGGGCACAGGCTGCAATGGTACCCATTGAAGTTCCCATCGCGGTTGCAATAAATGCCGCAATGATAAACAGCATCGGTAACACAAATTCTGGCGAAATCAGTGAAAGCCCTAACTGTACGGTTGCATCGACGCTGCCTATAGCACTGGAGACACTGGCAAAAGCACCTGCCAGCATAAACACCATAAGCATGAGAACCAGATTGGGATGACTGGCGCCCTGCAAAAATTCTTCGATGGCTACGTTGAGTTTTTGTTTATATAGCAGCAAAGCTAAAATAACGGCTGGAATTGCGGCTACAGGTGCTTTGACTTGATAGAAGGCAAATTCTGTCCCGATCATTGAATGATAGACACCACTCCCGAGAAAGATGATCAAAAATACCAATAGCGGTAGCAAAGCAAGGGCATTGCTTTGTACTTTTTCCTGAGAGTGGGCAGACATAAAAATAAAAAGAAAACTTAAAAATTGCGGCTAGTATAAAGGAGCTTGGCTGATTTCTAAAATGCGATGAGATAAGCCCAAAATTAGGAAGCTTTGATCATTGAGAAAAAACTCAAAATATAGATAAATGTACACGAGGCGTTGTAAGTCGCAAGATTCACGGTCGCAATCACGTCAAACTCTGTTCAATGAACAAAAAATAGCGTTACAATGCAGTGTTTTTGTATGACTACAAACAACTCCTCAATTTATATAAATCAAGGAAAGCATAATCCTATGTCACGTCTTGCCACTCGTTTTGAACAGCTTAAATCTCAGCAACGTAAAGCGCTTGTTTCTTATGTGATGGCAGGTGACCCGCATCCACAAGTCACTGTTCCTTTACTTCATCAAATGGTTGAAGCAGGGGTCGATGTCATTGAACTGGGTCTACCATTCTCTGATCCAATGGCAGATGGTCCTGTGATTGCCTTAGCCGCTGAGCGTGCTTTGGCCGGTGGAACCAATACTTTAGATGCATTGGATATGGTGAAAGCCTTTCGTGAAAAAGATCAAACCACACCAGTCGTTTTGATGGGATATTTAAATCCAGTTGAAGTGATTGGTTATGAAAAGTTTGTTGCTTATGCGAAAGACTGTGGTGTTGATGGAATACTTTTGGTGGACTTACCGCCAGAAGAATCAAAGCAATTAGGTGAAGTTCTTAAACAAAATGGAATGGATCAGATCTTCTTGCTTGCACCAACCTCAACCGATCAACGTATCCAACATGTGGTCAATCAAGCCAGCGGCTTTGTTTACTATGTGTCACTGAAAGGTGTGACTGGTGCAGCGACATTAGATACCTCTGAAGCGGCGGCGCGTATTGCAAAAATTAAGTCGAAGACCAATGTCCCTGTGGGTGTCGGTTTTGGAATTAGTGATGCAGCGTCTGCAAAAGCGATGGGTCAAGTTGCTGATGCCGTGATTGTAGGAAGTGCTTTCGTTAAATCTTTTGCGACATTGCCAGCGGATCAAGCTGCGCAACAGACGGTGAATAAAGTGAAGGAGCTTCGAGCTGCGCTCGATGAGTTAGTATGAGTCAAGAGTTAACATCAGGGAAGGTTCTTAGCCCTTCAACACCTTGGACGGAGCGTCATGTTCCTGGTATTCAGGTTGCAGATCAACAGCAAACATTCAAAGCAACGTTTACTGAGCCGACCATTGAATGTCCTGAGTGCCATGCACTGGTAACACGTACCGCAATGTCATTTAATGCCTATGTATGTCCTCAGTGTGATGAACACTTACGTATGCGCGCGCGTGATCGTTTGAACTGGTTCTTTGATCAGGTGAATGGAGAGCTGGGCCAAGAATTTAGTGCCAAAGATCCATTAAAATTTGTGGATAGCAAAGCTTATCCAGATCGTATGCGTGAAGCGCAAGACAAAACGGGTGAGACTGAAGCACTGGTGGTCATGCAGGGTTCGTTGAAAGGCCTAGACCTGATTGCATGTGCTTTTGACTTTGACTTTATGGGCGGTTCGATGGGAACTGTGGTCGGAGACCGTTTTGTACAAGCGGCTGAACGTGCGATTGCCTTACATCAACCGATGATCTGTTTTGCTGCTTCGGGTGGTGCACGTATGCAAGAAGGCATGTTGTCTTTGATGCAGATGGCGCGTACAGCAGCTGCGATTCAAAAAATGAAAGAAGCACGTGTTCCATACTTAGTGGTGCTCACTCATCCTGTTTATGGTGGTGTGACCGCTTCATTGGCAATGCTCGGTGATGTACATATTGCTGAACCAAAAGCGATGATTGGCTTTGCGGGTAAACGTGTGATTGAACAAACCGTGCGTGAAAAACTGGAAGAACCGTTCCAACGCGCAGAATATTTGCTTGATCATGGTGTGGTCGATCAAATTGTTCATCGTCATGCATTACGTGATACTGTATACAGACTTGTCGCTAAGCTGATGAATTTACCTTGAAACCACTCGCTCCACATGCAACAGATACATTAACAACATGGCTCGATTATTGGGGCCATGTTCACGTTACAGGCATTGATTTAGGCTTAGAACGCGTTATTCCCGTCGCTGAAAAGTTGGGAGTAATGCAACCACAAGCGAAGGTGTTTACCGTCGCAGGAACCAATGGTAAAGGCTCGACCACGACGACTTTGGCTGCAATTTTAAATGCACAAGGGTATAAGGTGGGGCTGTATCAGTCACCGCATATTTATCGTTTTAATGAACGAGTTAAATTGGCAGGTACAGAGGTAGATGATCAAAGTTTGGTTGATGCGTTTGTTTTAGTGGATCAAGCCCGCCGTGAGTGTGGTTTAAGTTTATCTTTTTTTGAAGCAACCACTTTGGCTGCTTTTGTTATTTTTAAGCAGCAACAATGTGATGTTTGGGTACTCGAAGTTGGCTTAGGTGGTCGTCTTGATGTGGTCAATGTGATTGACCCCGATATTGCCGTCATTACCAATATTGGTTTAGACCATGTCGATTGGTTGGGTGATACCGTCGAAAAAATTGCGTTTGAAAAAGCTGGTATTATCCGTTCAAATATTCCAGTCGTTTTTGCAGGTCAGCAGCAACTGCCGCAAGCCATTCAAGAGAAAGTGGCTGAAACCCAAGCTCAGTTATACGCTTTAGATCGTGATTATTTTTATCAGCTCAATGATGATGGTGAAACCTGGTCATTTGCATCCTCGGGTACGACCTTAAGACTTCCAGTTGGACAACTGGCCTTAGATAATATTTCCACTGCAGTCGCAGCCGTACTGGTGAGTGGTGTTGAGGTTTCTCAGCAAGCGCTTGCCAGCGGGATTCAGCAAGCATGCTTACAAGGGCGTTTTGAAATACGTCAGATTCAAGATAAAACCGTCATTTTTGATGCTGGCCACAATGCGCATGGCGTCGAATTTTTATTGAAGCAGTTGCGAAAATTCCTAAAATACAATAAACAGTACACAGAAGTTGTTGCAGTATTTTCAATGTTGGCTGATAAAGACATTCCATCGGTCACTGATTTACTAAAAACAACAGTAAAAGATTGGTTTATTGCTAATTTAGATGTGCCGAGAGCCGCACCAGTGCAACAAATCAAAGAAGCACTGCAAGGGCAACAGGTGCATGAGTTTGGCAGTATCCAGCAAGCGTTTGAAACTGTGCTGAAACAAGGTCATAACAATCAGCTGATTTTAGTCTGTGGTTCGTTTCATACTTTAGAAGCGGTCTGGGAGTATTTAGAAGAATGTCGATGAATAACAAACAACGCTGGATGGGTGGCGTTGTTCTATTAGGTGGTGGTGTTTTATTGGCAGCATTGCTTCTGAAAGGTAATGAAGAAATAGAGCAAGATCAGACTCAAGCGACCGTTACTCATCCGATTCCCAAAACAGAGTCTAAGCCAAAAACAGCTCAGCCTGCTCAAGAGAGTGAAATGGTTTCTCTACAACCTTTGGCGGTTGATGTTGAAACCGAAAAGCGTTTGCTTGAAGAACAACGTCGTTCACGTGAGAAAGCGGTGGCTGAACAAGAAGCACGTGCCGCTGAATTTTTAAAGATGCAGCAGCAGGCTGAAGCAGCAGCAGCGCGTAAGGCAGCCGAAGAATATGCAGCGATTAATGCGCGTCGTGCAGCTGCTCAGGAAAGTTCAGACAACATTCCGCCAGAGCTTGTTGAAGATGAGAAAGCCAAGGCACAGCGACTTGCAGATGAAAAGAAGCGCGCTGAGCAGCAGAAAACAACAGCTCAACAGAAGTCTGATGCTGAAAAGAAGTTAGCTGAGGATAAGCGTAAAGCCGAAGCTGACAAGAAAGCAGCTGAAGATAAACGTAAAGTTGAAGCGGATAAGAAAGCAGCTGAAGACAAGCGTAAAGCAGAAGCTGACAAGAAGGCAGCTGAAGACAAGCGTAAAGCCGAAGCAGACAAAAAAGCAGCAGAAGACAAGCGTAAAGCTGAAGCAGACAAGAAAGCCGCCGAAGACAAGCGTAAAGCAGAAGCAGACAAGAAAGCCGAAGCTGAAAAAGCACGTGATCTGATGGAAAATGGTGATAAGAAATGGATGGTACAAGTGGCGCTAGCCGCAAACCAAGCCAATGCGGATGCGGTCGTGTCTAAATTACGTGCCAAAGGTTATAAAGTGACGACGAGTCCGACCTCGAAAGGGATTCGGATTATGGTTGGCCCAGCCAAGGACCGTGACATTGCTGATGCAACCCGTAAGAAAATTACCACAGATGAAAGCTTAAATATGAAATCGGCTTGGGTGATTGATTGGGTTCCGCTTGATCAGCGATAAACGTTGATCATCCCCTAGATCAAATCAGGAACACATCACAGGCTTTATTGATGCTGTGGGTGTTCCATCAAAATTAAATAGGGGACTCGCGATCATGAATACAGCGATCAGAATATTAGAACGATTTGTTTTTACACAAGATTCTGAGGTTAGTGCACTGTCTGGTGTCGCCTGTATAGGGGACGATGTTTACTTTGTGGGTGACGATGTTCGTTACTTATTAAAAACCAATCGAAACAATAACCTGACTAGTGCCGCGGTTTTTGACAAAGTTCCGTTATCTGAGTCGTCTGAGCAAATATCACTTAGCATATTGAGCAAAGCAAAAAAGCCTGATTTTGAAGCATTAAGTTGCATAACCTTGGATGGCCAACAGCAACTATTGGTGATGGGATCAGGTTCTACCGAAAATCGGAAACAAGCATTACTTTATAATCCATCTAACCATAAAATCCGCATTTTTCTGGATGCAGTTGATTATCACTTTTTGGAAAACAGTGTTGAATTAACGGGTGGAGCAGATCTCAATATTGAAGCCATCTGTTCAGACGATCGTCATCTGTATATTTTTCAACGTGGCAATATTAATCGCCATCATGGTGTTTTAGTCTTTAATTTAGCTAAAATTCAAGCAGGAAAATCGTTAGAAAGTGCGCTTATCAACTCGCTTAATCTCAACTTGCCTGAGATCGAGGGGGTTGCAAGTGGGATTTCTGATGCCTATTTTTTTGTGGATAAAAAACTAATAGTGGCCACGGCAGCGGTTGAGCAAACATTAAATACCTATGATGATGGTGATGTGCTGGGTAGTTTTATCTTGGTATTCTCACCTGATGGTAAAGCTTTAGCGATGCATTTGATTCAAGATGCAAAAGGGCAGACACTGCCAATCAAGGTTGAAGGGATTACATGGCTCGAGTCAAGGTCTGATGGCGAAGTCTTTTTATTAGTGACAGACAGTGATGGCGGTGAGTCTGAAATTTTGAAGGTCTTGCTCAGCCACTCCGCTTTGGGAACATCATAATGGTAAACCCTATTGTTTGATGGTCATTTGTCTTTGAATTGTGCTCAGTGATTAATAAGAATGAAAACAACAAATAAGTTGCTGCTCGAGCCAACTTATTTGCTTAATAATCACGCTTGCATAGCAAAGCAATCCAGTCTTTAGCTACTGGAATGCGATAGTTGTTGCCGAATCCATTTGACATTGTCAGGCGTAAATAAGTGATCAATGTTTTTCCAGATCACATGGAAGCCATAACCGCCTTGTTTCATTTCTTTGACCGCATCTTCAATTGACCAGTTTTCAAAAATAATACGATACATGGCAATGTTTGCCCCTGTACGATCTGAACCGTGGTAACAGTGAATTAATACTTTTTGATGATTTTGCTTGGCCGTTTGAATCGCTTGCATGGTCTGTAAAAGATCTTGACGGTTAATCGCCCATGTATAAATCGGAATATGCACCAGATTAAAAGGCTGATCTTTTAAAACTTTGGCATCTTCATTTCTGGCTCTAAGATTGATAACCGTATCAATATTATAGTGTTTTAAACTCGGAATGAGTTCAGTGCTGGGTTGATCGCTACGAAAGACATCATCGCTAATCTGATAAAAGTTATGCGTATGGGAAATCAATGTTCCCCAGTTTTTGGGGCGTTGTTCATCATTTAGGCTGGCATGCTTCATGCAGCCGCCCATACTGAGCGTAGAAATGAGCACGAGGCTCAGGAGTGTTTTCTTCATTACTGATAGCGACTGAATTCGACTGGATCGTGGGCACAAATTAACTCAATGCTTGGCTCATGTTGAGCGAGATATTGTAACTGTTTTAGATTTTGCAAACGCAGTTGGTTATCTTCGGCCAATAAACGTTCTGTCAGATCCAAGGCTCTCAGTTTATTTTTCGGATTGAGCTCTAGATGGGTGTAATAGGCATCACCACAAAATAGCATCCAACCATCCGCCTTTTTGATCGCAATACCACAATGTCCTGCCGTATGTCCGATCAAGGGAATCATTAAAATTTCATCTTGAAATAACGGAAGCCCTTGGACTTTTTGCAGGTTAAACCATGCTTCGCCATCATTATGCTCAGCAAAGTTCCAGTGACGATGTTGTTTAAATTGTTCTGTCTTATAGCGAAGTTTGCCTTTGGCTGTGAGGGATTGGGTGGCATTAAACTCGGCAGCTAAAAGATGTACTGTCGCATTGGGGAAATCTGAAATTCCACCCGCATGATCAAAATCTAGATGGGTCACAAAAATATGTTGTACATCACTCGGATTAAAACCGCGTTTTTGAATTTGCTGAATAGCGGTGAGTTTTAGATTTGGCACAATCGAACCAAATCGTTTGAGCAAAGGCCCTAAGCGTTGTTCTGTATGCAAATAATCTTGAAGACCTAAGCCTGTATCAATTAAAACTAAGCCACGGTCTGTTTCAATCAGCAGGCAGTGACAAACGAGATGTGCTTTCCAGCCTTTTTGTCCAAACAGCGGTGCACAAGACGGGCAGAAGCTGCCACAATGCAGATGATGAATATTGTAGATCATGATGCTTTTTTTATTGTGTAGCGGATCGAATTGTTTTTATAACCGATTGATTCAGAAATACCAAAACAATTTTAGCTTGGATATAAAAAAGCCTATCTAGGGGATAGGCGGAGCGATTGTTATTCAATCTTATTCGAGTTATTCATTGCAGACGTGATCGCGCTTTAATTTGTTAACTCACAGCATAGCTGTTCGACTTCTTGCGAAGCTTGAGCCGCTTCTCAGGAACGAGCGTTGCTCGTTTTTATTGCTACGCACTCCGTTTGTCTTGCACTGCGATTAAAGCATACGCTTTAATCTCTTCACTCATAGCATAGCTGTTCGACTTCTTGCGAAGCTTGAGCCGCTTCTCAGGAACGAGCGTTGCTCGTCTTTATTGCTACGCACTCCGTTTGTCTTGCACTGCGATTAAAGCATACGCTTTAATTTCTTAACTCACAGCATAGCTGTTCGACTTCTTGCGAAGCTTGAGCCGCTTCTCAGGAACGAGCGTTGCTCGTCTTTATGACTACGCACTGCGTTTGTCTTGCACTGCAATTAAAGCTTACGCTTTAATCTTGTTCAGGCTGTGGCGTGAGTCTTAAATAAGGTTTGACGGCCTTATAGCCTTTAGGGAAACGTTGTTTGATTTCTTCCTCATCTTTTAAAGACGGAACAATCACAACATCTTCGCCCTGTTGCCAGTTCGCAGGTGTTGCCACTTTATGCTTGTCTGTTAATTGCAGTGAATCGACCACACGAAGTACTTCATTGAAATTACGACCTGTTGATGCTGGGTAGGTAATAATCAAACGAACTTTTTTGTTCGGATCAATAATCACCAATGAACGTACGGTTAAGGTTTCACTGGCATTGGGATGAATAAATCCATACAGTTCAGACACTTTACGGTCTTTGTCGGCAAGGATCGGAAAATTAACCGTGGTGCTCTGTGTCTCGTTAATATCTTGAATCCAGCCTTTATGCGACTCAACATCATCCACAGACAGTGCAATGGCTTTTACGCCGCGCTTGTCAAACTCATCTTTCAACTTTGCCGTATAGCCGAGTTCGGTGGTACAGACTGGGGTATAGTCCGCAGGATGGGAAAAAAGGATTCCCCAGCTATCCCCTAAAAAGCCATAGAAATCAATATCTCCTTCACTTGATTGTTGTTGGAAATTCGGGGCAATATCGCCTAAACGTAGTGTCATGATCAGTCCTCTATACATTCTTTATGTTTTCTATCTCCAATTAATATGCAGCATCTACTTTATAAATAAAATTATTGTTTTTGTATTTTGTTATGAACTTTTGAGATATTGATTATTGATCTTGTAAAAAAAATGATCAGAAATTCACATTCAAGTCGATGTAAGTTAAATGCAAATTTGCTACATTAACGCATCTTTAGTGATGTGACGTCAGAATCGCCTCGCAGATTTTTTTGCCTGTTTGAATGCAAAGCACTTGTAGTTCTTATTTCTGACTCCATAATAACAGCTAAGAAAAAATTAACCGACCTAGGGTTTGTTGAAATTGACAAACCTTATAACAAACAGGATTAGAGAGTTTATTCATGTTGGCAAGTCTGATCGGAGGTATCTTCGGTACAAAAAATGAGCGTGAGCTCAAACGCATGCGTAAAATTGTTGAACAAATTAATGCGCTTGAACCGACGATATCTGCTCTTAACGATGCAGACCTCTCTGCAAAAACTCCAGAATTCAAACAACGTTTTAGTAATGGCGAAAGTTTAGATAAGCTTATGCCAGAAGCGTTTGCGGTGTGTCGTGAAGCAGCAAAACGCGTCATGGGCATGCGCCATTATGACGTGCAGTTGATTGGTGGTATTACCTTACACGAAGGTAAGATTGCCGAAATGCGTACAGGTGAAGGTAAAACCCTGATGGGTACTTTGGCTTGTTATCTCAATGCATTAAGTGGTCAAGGCGTTCATGTGATTACAGTGAACGACTACTTGGCACAACGTGATGCTGAGTTAAACCGTCCATTATTCGAATTTTTAGGTCTTAGCATTGGTGTGATTTACTCGATGCAAATGCCAGATGAAAAAGCACAAGCCTATACTTCCGACATTACCTACGGAACTAACAATGAATTTGGTTTCGACTATCTTCGTGACAACATGGTGTTTTCTCTGCAAGAGAAAAAGCAACGCGGTTTAAGTTATGCCATCATCGATGAAGTCGACTCAATCTTGATTGACGAAGCACGTACGCCGTTGATTATTTCAGGTCAAAGTGAAGATTCATCTCATCTTTATCAACTGATTAACAGTATTCCTCCAACATTACGTCCACAGAAAGAAGAAAAAGTGGCTGATGGCGGACATTTCTGGGTTGATGAGAAACAACGCTCAGTTGAAATGACTGAAGTTGGTTATGAAACAGTTGAACAAAAACTGATTGAAATGGGCTTGTTGGCTGAGGGTGAGAGTCTGTATTCAGCAACTAACCTCAACTTGGTTCACCATGTCACCGCTGCGATTCGTGCGCATTATCTTTATCAAAAGAACGTGCATTACATTATCGGTGTAAATCCACAGACGCAAAAAGAAGAAGTCATTATTGTGGATGAAAGCACGGGTCGTACCATGCCAGGTCGTCGTTGGTCTGAAGGTCTGCATCAAGCGGTTGAAGCCAAAGAAAACATGGAAATTCAACCTGAAAACCAAACGCTTGCAACCACAACTTTCCAGAACTATTTCCGTCTTTATAAAAAGCTTTCAGGGATGACCGGTACTGCCGATACTGAAGCTGCTGAAATGAAAGAAATTTATGGCCTAGACGTTGTGATTATTCCAACACACCGTCCAATGGTTCGTAAGGATCATAACGATTTAATTTATTTAAACCGGAATGGTAAATACACTGCGATTATTGAAGAAATTACCAATATTCGTCAGCAGGGTGTTGCACCGATCTTGATTGGTACAGCAACGATTGAAGCCAGTGAAATCTTGTCTTCTAAATTGCTACAAGCGGGTATCCATCACGAAGTCTTGAACGCAAAACAGCATGAACGTGAAGCAGATATTATTGCGCAAGCGGGTAGTCCAAATGCGGTAACGATTGCGACCAACATGGCGGGTCGTGGTACCGATATTTTGCTGGGTGGTAACTGGAAAGCCAAGCTTGCCAAAATTGAAAACCCAACCCCAGAAGATGAAGCACGCTTACAGGCACAGTGGGAAAAAGATCACGAAGACGTTTTAAGTTCAGGTGGTTTACATATCATTGGTTCAGAGCGTCATGAATCACGCCGTATTGATAACCAGTTGCGTGGTCGTGCAGGCCGTCAAGGTGACCCAGGTGTATCTCGCTTCTATTTGTCACTTGAAGATGATTTGATGCGTATCTTCGCGGGTGATCGCGTGGTTGCCATGATGCGTGCAATGGGCTTGCAAGAAAGTGAAGCAATTGAACACAAAATGGTCAGTCGTTCAATCGAAAATGCACAGCGTAAAGTTGAGGCACGTAACTTTGATATTCGTAAGAACTTATTGAAGTACGATGATGTGAACAACGAACAGCGTAAAATCATTTATTCACAACGTGATGAAGTTTTAGCTGAAAGCACACTTCAAGATTATATTGAAGAAATGCATCAGGAAGTGGTGAAAGGTCTGATCGCAAACTTTATTCCACCAGAGTCGATTCATGACCAATGGGATATCGAAGGCTTGGAAAGTGCCTTACAGAGTGATTTAGGTATTGAGCTGCCTGTACAGCAATGGTTAGACCAAGATCGTCGTTTGGATGAAGAAGGTTTAGTGGCTCGGATTTCTGATGAAGTCATTAATCGCTACCGCCAACGTCGTGAGCAAATGGGGGATGATTCAGCAGCAATGTTGGAACGCCACTTTATGTTGAACTCACTTGATCGCCATTGGAAAGATCATTTGGCTGCGATGGACTATTTACGTCAAGGGATTCATTTACGTGGCTACGCACAGAAAAATCCTGAGCAAGAGTACAAGAAAGAAGCATTCAACTTGTTTGTAAATATGTTGGGTGTGATCAAGTCCGATGTTGTGACCGATCTCTCTCGTGTTCATGTACCAACGGCAGAAGAATTGGCAGAACTTGAAGCACAGCAACAACGTCAGGCGGAATCAATGCGTCTGTCGTTTGAACATGATGATGTTGATGGTTTAACGGGCGAAGTGACGGCTTCTGAAGAGATTGAAAATGTAGGTGATACTGCATTCCCAGTACCTGAAAGTCGTAATGCACCTTGCCCATGCGGTTCAGGCTTAAAGTATAAGCAATGTCACGGTAAAATCTAAGTTTCGACTTGATTTAGGCTGAAATAAAAAAGCAGAGCATGGGCCTCTGCTTTTTTTACGAGAATTTACTTGAGTCCAGAGACGCTTTGTAGTTTCATTATTGGACTTACAGATCTTGATTGAGTTCGCATTAAAAGCGGGAAGACAATGAAAAAACCATTACAACTTTTAATTTTGGCAAGTGCGGCGGTATCGGGTTTTGCATTTGCAGACGATGCGCCACAAACCACGACTGTGGATAAAGTCTTAGCGGCAAAAGGCACCAATACAGCTGAAGCACAAGTCAAGCGTGAAGTCACAACTGTGATTAGTCCACGTACTGGCATTCGCTATACTCTAGGTGATACAGGCAACCGTCCAATCGTATTGCAAACGGCTGCAATTGCGCCTGCAAACTCTGCCAATATCAACCGTATTGTGGCATCAAATCCTGCATTATCTGCACAGAGCCAAGAGAAAGCCAAGGTTGCTTTAATTGGTGAAACAGCTGTTCAAGCGGCCAACGCTGCGGCGGCACAAACCGCAGGTACACAGACTGCAAAAGCAAATTAATTTCAATTGGTTTGAAATAAAAAAGAGATGCAATCGCATCTCTTTTTTTATGAATGAATTTTATTATAAAAAGCTTGGGAGCAAAATTAGACCGATTAAAATAGCAAATAGCAACCATTTGGATACATAGTAGAGTGGGCGATTGCGCTCTTTTAAGCCACGACCATAGTGATGCACGGCATAACCATATTTGAAAATACGGTTGATAAAACCAGTTTTGTCTTGGTCATCATTGGGTGAGCTTGCCGCAGACATGACATTGCGACCAAACCAGTGATTGAATGTCTGTGCCCAACCCCATTTCATCGGACGTTCGATATCACAGAATAAGATAATACGAGTTTCATCGGTTTTATTTTCGGCCCAATGCACAAAGGTTTCATCAAAGACTGTGGCTTCACCATCTCGCCAGCTATAACGCTCTTGATCGACTTCAATAAAGCAATCATCGCTATTGGGTGTCACGAGACCGAGGTGATAACGTACTGAACCTGCATAAGGGTCTCGGTGCTTACCCAAGTAACTGCCAGAAGGGAGTTCGGTAAACATGGCGGCTTTGACTGACGGAATGCTTTCCAATAAGGCAACTGTTTTTGGGCAAAGCTGTTGCGCTGATGGATGGCTGTCTTGATACCATTTCAGATAAAAGCGTTTCCAACCGCGTTTAAAAAAGGTGTTAAAGCCGGCATCATTGTTTTTTTCAGACGCTTTAATTTGGTTCTGTAGTTGGATGGCCTCTTCACGAATCACTTGCCAATTATCTTGTAGTGGTTTGAGTTCAGGAAACTGCGCTACATCGAAGAAAGGTTGGTTCGGCAATTTAGAAAAGCCAGTCATAAACATATTGATTGGCGCTAAAAATGTCGAATGGTCAAATAATTGTCGAGATGCTTTTAATCGTTCTTTGCCTCGTAAATAAGTATACAAAAAGCTGACTAAAAATACGGCAACGATAATCACTGCGTACATAACACAATCGTCTAAAAAAAATGAAGGCGGTTATTTTAGCACAAAAGATATTTGGAAGAATGCAGTTGTAAAAGCAACTTTATAAGATAAAAACTATGAAATTAAATGGTATTTCAGATGATCTGAGCGGTGATATTTCTCAGATCATCTGAAAAAATAATGATTAAATTTGGTTATTTACATCATCATGTTTGGTTTCACGAATCATTAAAAATGCAATTAAAGAGAGGATCGACGCTAAGCTGAGGTACAAACCCACTGCGCCTAAGCCATAACTTTCTGCCAACTTAGTCGCAATATACGGTGCAAAGGATGCACCAAAAATACCAGCCAAGTTAAAGGTTAAAGCTGAACCTGTATAACGAACTGAGGTTGGAAAAATCTCAGACAGGACCGTACCGATTGGGCCATAGGTCAAGCCCATAATCGAAAGACCGATACATAAGAACAAGAACACCAGAATTGGGCTACCTGAGCCGAGTAGTGGCGCAAAACACAGTCCGAACAAGGCTGAAAGAATACACACGACAATAGAAGTATTTTTACGACCAAATTTCTCTGCAAAAATTGCAGATAGAGGAATAAAGGCAGCAAAACAGAGGGTTGCAAACAGTTGTAATACCAAGAAGTCACCGCGTGCATAGCCGAGTTTTGTTGTTCCCCAGTTCAAGGCAAATACGGTGGTGAGATAAAACACCACAAAGGTACAGATTGCGGCAATCGTTCCAAGTACCAACATCGGCAAATGTTTGGTCATCACTTCTTTAAAAGGGATATTTACTTCTTTCTGCTTATTCAAGACCTTTTGAAAAGCGGGGGTTTCATGTAGTTTTAAACGGATATAGAGACCGACCAAAACCAATACTGCACTTGCGATAAATGGAATACGCCAGCCCCAAGTCATAAAGGCTTGTTCGGACATAAAGGCATTGAGTAACAGAAATGAGCCTGTCGCAAGGATAAAGCCGATCGGGGCGCCTAATTGTGGGAACATGCCATACCAAGCACGTTTGCCTTCTGGCGCGTTCTCAGTGGCTAGCAGTACAGCACCACTCCATTCACCACCTAAGCCTAAACCTTGGCCTAGACGGCATAGGGCAAGCAATAGCGGTGCAGCCAAACCAATTTGTGCATAGGTCGGTAACAGGCCAATACAGACGGTTGAAATCCCCATCGTGAGCAAGGCTGCAACCAGTGTGGCTTTGCGTCCGATTCGGTCACCCAGATGTCCAAAGAGTGCTGCACCAATGGGACGAGCAATAAAGGCAATCGCAAAGGTTGCCAGTGATTTGAGTACCGCAGCACCATCGCTACTTTCAGGGAAAAATAAATGTGGAAAAATCAATACTGCTGCTGTGGCATAGATATAAAAGTCAAAAAACTCAATCGTGGTACCGACTAGACTGGCAAATAATACTCGTACTTTTGAATTGCTGGCCACTTCTGGAGTGGCAGTCGTAGTGCTTGACGACATACAAGACCTTCATGTTATTCATTCAAGAACATATAAGGACTGCTGATATTTCACTTTATGAGCTATAGCTCTCATTGCGATAGAGGGTGTTTTTTAGCCAATAAAGCAATGTATGGATGAAAGCTCAACAGCCCTAATGGCTGTCTTGAAAATTCCTTTTGAATATGCAGTTTTACTTCGAAAACTTAATGCTACATATGGGCTTATAATACATAACAGTAGATTGCCAAAAAGTGTAATCCTGCGCCTAATAGCACAAAAACATGCCAAATTGCGTGGGTATATCTTACCTTTTTTAAGGCATAAAACAATGTGCCGATGGTATAAGCCAACCCCCCTGCAATCAGCAGTTGTACCGCCTCTTTAGACAGGTAACGTTGCATATCATCCATGACTAAAATAGCCAGCCAACCCATGACTAAATAGGCGGCTAAAGAAAGCTTTTGGAAGCGATGAATGAAGACCAATTTGAATAGTGTCCCGATCAGGGCAATGGCCCATAAGGCAATCAGTAAATAATGCGCTTTGGCAGTCGGGATGGCGATACTGAGAAAAGGGGTATAGGTGCCTGCAATCAGATAGTAAATCGCGGTATGATCCAGTTTTTTATACCAATAGCGTTTACGTTCATCCTGGGCAAAGTGATACAGCATGGAACTACTCAGTAATAGCACTAAGCTAAAGCCATAGACCCATAAACTGATCCATTGTCCTAAAGGTAGGCCATAGCCTTTGATGATCAAAAAGATTGAGGCAATTAAAGCCAGTACTGCGCCAGCCCCATGACTATAGGCATTAATCAGTTCTTCTTTGGGGTCATAGTCCAGCAATGTGTTTGTGTTCATCAAGCGATCTGGTTGCATAAAAATACAACTGTATCGTAATGCAATTTCCCTTTTAAAGTAAGACGCTTTAAAATTTAGTTTCTATTTGTCAGGTTTTCATTATGTTTGCGCCGAAATTTTCTTTTGAACAAGAACAGCAGTTTTTCTTGGATATCCAGCAATCTATTGAAAATAAAAGCTTTGATCGTCTGATTTTGAGTCAGTACAAAGGCGAAATGGCACAATTAGAAAAGATGACTTTCCGTGTAATTGAACTACAGGGTCAGGCAAGTTTATCTTGTTTATATCATTACACCACACAAGACATGACCAAAAACTATGCGATTGATGAAGGCTTAGAAAAAATTGCTGAGCTATTGAACCTGTCTAAGCAAGCCAATCTATTCACTTCTGATCAAGATATTCAACTCAAGAAAAATAAAAAGAAAGCGATGTTGAATAGCCAGAAAAAACAAGTGCCTACAGCCAAAGTAGAGCAACAGCAGCATGATCGTGAAAAGCAGCGTTATGTACAACAACAAAGTCCATTTTTAAAGTATCTCGGTATTACCGATGAAAAAGGGCAAATCATTCCAAGCATGGCGCGTAAGTGGAAGCAGATTAATAAATTTATTGAAATCTTTTCGCATGCCTATGAGCAGATTGATGCATCACAGCAAGAATTGAATATTGTCGATTTTGGTTCAGGAAAGGGCTATTTAACCTTTGCCTTGTATGACTATCTACAAGCACAACAGAAAACACCGTTAATTACGGGGGTTGAACTGCGTTCAAACTTAGTTGAGTTTTGCCAAGATGTTGCTGCTCAGACCGGTTTTAATCATCTTGATTTTTTTGAAGGGGATGTGCGGAGTTATCAACCTGAAAAGTTGGATGTAATGATCGCCTTACATGCTTGTGATATTGCGACTGACTTTGCCATTCATACTGGTATTCGTCTGAATGCGTCGATGATTATGTGTGCGCCGTGTTGCCATAAGGAACTCCGTCCACAGCTAAAAAGTCCAGAGGTGTTACAGCCGATGTTGCAATTCGGGATTCATGCAGGGCAACAGGCGGAAATGCTGACCGATACTTTACGTGCCTTATTGTTAAAAGCTTATGGTTATGAAACCAAAGTATTCGAGTTTGTATCTTTGGAGCATACCAGTAAGAATAAAATGATTTTGGCGACGAAACGAAAGGATATTCAGCAACCAGATGCCAAGATCATGCAGCAAATCCAAGCCTTAAAAGCCATGTATGGCATTGAAAAACAAAGTCTGGAGTTGTTATTGCAAGATCAAATGCCAATCGAGAATATCGGTTGTAAGTGCTAATCACATGAATTGATTGCTGGATAAATCTAACGATATCAATCAATATGGGTTGATATCGTTACTTATGCGATAGGGTTGTAAATAAAAATTGAAGAATAACAAGTCGAGTCATTCCAATGATGAAAAACAAAATGTATCTCGCTGTTTTGCTCTTGGTCTTCTCCAATTTAAGTGAAGCAAAAGAGTTTGAGAGTCCACTCAATCAGAAGGGCGTTGTCAGTTTTAATCCTTCAACGCAAGCCAGAGTTCGTTTATATGGCCAAAATGGCCAGCAAATATATATGCAGCATACTTTTGATTGTAAAAGTAGAAAACAAGGGATACGTGAAAATTTAAGTGGCTACGGGGCATGGAATGCTTTCAAAACCTATACCCGAATCAATATGAATTATTCGATTGGTATGCCACGCACAATCATACAAAAGGACATTGAGCAGAATTTTAATACCTATCAGATGGTGACCTATAAGGAATATGTGGTAACTGCCAATCAACCGATCAATCTGCATGGATTTGTAGTGGGTACAGAGCAGACTACGGGCAAAGCCAAAGTGGTCGATGGATGTGAGAATACGGAAGCTTCATTTAAACCACAAGCAGGCCGCGAGTATGAAATATTGGGAGAGAATGAAAACCAGCAATGCCAATTTAAGGTCTATGATTTAGCGTCGAAGCAATTGGTTCCTGTCTCAGAGCAAGCCTATATCTGCCCAAAAGATAAGTGGAAGTTTTGGAGAAAAGACGAATAAAGATGAACACTTTGGTTTTTTCCAGTCAGATGACAAACTCCCAATAAGAGAAGTTTGTCAGGGGCAAAACTGGTTAATGCTGTTCTGTTACGACTTCAGAAGTGGCTGATTGTTGAGTGTGTTGCTGTTCTTGCTGTTGCGCTTTACGTTGTGCACCTGGCATATAATCAGGTTCTTGGGTCATGGCCAAATAGAAAAAGCTTAAAAAGATAGTGCTGAGTACACCGACAATGATGACAAATTTCCATCCCAATACCGTTTCTTCATTTGAATCTTTTTTTGGGGATGGTTGGTTATTCATAATAAATTCCAAAAATAACAAAAATCAAAACTAGATTTTGCGCCTTTTGGGGCTGATTTGCCAAGTAAAAATATGGAGTTGGGGAAAAGTGATCAGCAATGGGCTCATACTTTAGAGAGGGAAGCGTATTAAGAATAAAACCGCTTCACCATCCCAAGTCGACTGAATAAGGATTAAAGCGTATTCCAGTCTTCAATCGCTTTATAGCCTGTTTCCAGACCCACATCATAACTATAGCGAATCTTGGCTTTATCCTTAGAAAGACGACCTGCCATGTTTTTTAAATCAGGGGGACACACTTCCAAAATTTTCTGGTTAGCGGCTGAGCGGGTAAATTCGACGGCGTCGTTATAACGTTGTGTGCGAGTCAAAAGACTATGCGCAAAACCACGTTGCTGTTTAAACAGGTATTTGGCAAGCAATTGGTCACCTTTACTGCTGGCCTTATAATAATTTTTCGGGCGAGTTCTAAGTACCATGAGTTTAGAGACATCATGCTGTTGTGCCGCCCAATGTACGGGTAAAGCATCGGCAACACCCCCATCAAAGTAGGGCTCACCAAACACTTCAACCGCTTGACGTGTTAATACAGGAATCGAGCTCGAGGCTCTTAATCCATCAAGGATATTGTCTTTGGACGCTTTGATATAAGTGGCTTCACCCGAAATGGCATGTGTTAATACCATATAAAATTCAGGATGATTGGCAAATAGATGGGCTTGATTGAGCGGATGCTCTTTTTCGACAATGTCCCACATCCATTTTAAATCCAGTAAGTCACCACCTTTGAAAAAGCGACCATATTGGATAAATTCAGAACGAAGCGAGTGGTCGAGGTAGAGATTTAGCGTACGACCTTGCTGTGCGGCAAGGTAATTGGCGACATTGGTTGAGCCTGAAGAGACGCCGACGCACAGATCAAAAGGGTTAAATTGTTGCTGTAAAAATGCATCTAAGACACCGCTGGTGAATGCACCGCGCATTCCACCGCCTTCAACGACCAGTGCCTGACGATTTTGTTGAAGCATTGAAAATCTCGAGTACCATGATAAACCCATGTTTTACACGGATTTATCATATTCGACAACAGGGTCTGTTGATGTTTTAGCCATAACCCTGCGGGACAGGGACATTTTTTGCCGCTACTTCGTTATGCCTTAATTTATTTAGAATAACTAAATTGCATAAGACATGCCTTGTATCGTCTAAAAAATGTTCTCTGTCGCAATGAGAGCTATAGCTCGTAAGGTGAAATGTCGACAGACCCTAATATTTTAGTGATTGTGTTGATGGGCTTCAGTTGAGCCAGTTTCTGTCGACATTGAGGATTGTGACATTTCCGCAGGAGTTGCCGCTTTCTTCTGATTCATTGGCATATAATCTGGTTCATTGTTAATAGCCAAGTAGAAAATCACCATAAACAAAAAACTAAGAATAGTGGTGATAATTAATGCTTTCCAGCCCCAAGGCGAAGTTTCTGGGCAGAGTTTTTCAGACATAAGAAATTTCCAAATGATGCAAAAAAATAAAGCAGAATTACTAAACTTATAGCATAAATTGTGATGCATTACTCAGATGATTTGCTGTGATTTTGTCGAACATATGAAAAAGCCCGTACAGACAAGGAGTTCCATACGGGCCTTAATCGACTCGGCTAAATCAAGATTATTGGATCACAGTATTTTGCTGTGCTTTTTCTCTCAATAACTTTGGTGGTGTGAAACGTTCACCATATTGTGCCGCCAGTTGCTCAGCACGTTGCAAGGATTTTTGAATGCCGTTCTGATTCAGGAATTGAATGGCACCGCCTGTCCAAGGGGCAAAGCCAATTCCAAAAATTGAACCGACATTGGCATCAATCACAGATTCTAAAACACCTTCTTCATAGCAGCGTAACGTATCCAGTGCCTGCACAAACAGGAAACGATCAATCATGTCTTGTTCAGAAATGTTGTTCTCTTTCTGCCAGCGACTGAGCCCATCCCATAAATGTTTTTTACCATTTTCAGGATAGTCATAGAAACCTGCACCCGCAGCCTTACCTTTACGGTTCAGCTCATGAATCATGGTGTGTACCACTTCATCCACTGGGGTTTTTGGCAAATCTTTACCTTCTGCTTGCAAGGCTTTACGGGTTTCCCCAGCAACATGCTCAGTCAACGTTAAAGACACTTCATCCTGAATCGCCAGTGGGCCAACCGGCATACCTGCTTTGAGAGCGGCCATTTCAATTTTGGCTGGATGCACACCTTCTGCAAGTAGACGCATTCCTTCTTGAATGAAAGTACCAAATACGCGACTGGTAAAGAAGCCACGGCTGTCATTCACAACAATTGGGATTTTGGCAATTTGCTGAACAAAGTCGTAGGCCTTCGCCAATGTATCAGCAGAGGTCTGTTTACCTTTGATAATTTCAACCAATTGCATTTTATCGACTGGACTAAAGAAATGTAGTCCAATGAACGTTTGAGCATCTTTACTCGCCGTCGCCAAACCAGTGATGGGTAGGGTAGAGGTATTCGATGCAAAGATTCCACCTTCTGCCAAATATTGTTCAGCTTCTTGGGTCACTTTGGCTTTTAAATCTTGGTTCTCAAATACTGCTTCGATGATTAGGTCACAGCCTTGCAAGTCAGCTGCATCAGCTGTTGCGGTAATCAATGCTAAGACTTGGTCGCGTTTCTCAGCGCTCATACGCCCTTGAGAAACACGCTTATCGAGAAGTTTTTGTGAGTAAGCTTTACCTTTCTCTGCATTTTCAACTGAAACATCTTTGAGGACGACAGGAATGCCTTTGATTGCAGTTGAATAGGCAATGCCTGCACCCATCATCCCTGCACCTAACACACCGACTTTAGTCGCTTGCCATTTTGCAACATCCGCAGGGCGACTTGCACCAGACTTAATTGCATTGAGACCATGCCAAAAAGTACCGATCATATTCTTAGAAATCTGACCGACTGTGAGTTGAGTAAAGTAACGTGATTCGATACGTAAAGCGGTATCAACATCAACCTGCGCACCTTCAACCGCAGCCGCCATGATCGCTTCAGGCGCAGGGTAACAGCCTTTGGTTTTATCACGCAGCATCGCAGGAGCAATTGCAAGCACTTGTGCAACCGCAGGCGTTTTTGGATCGCCGCCTGGAATTTTGTAGCCTTTGACATCAAAAGGTTGTTGCGATTTCGGATTGGCTTTGACCCAAGCAATCGCCTTGTCTAACAGCTCTTGTTCATTTTCAGCGGTGTCATGAACTAAGCCGAGCGATTTTGCTTTATCCACGCCAAACTGCTTACCTTCCATCAAGAATGGAAATGCATTTTGTAAGCCAAGTAAACGTACCATCCGCACGATACCACCACCGCCTGGTAGCAAGCCTAAGGTCACTTCAGGTAAACCAAATTTGGTTTTTGGATCATTGATGGCAATACGGTAGTGACAACCTAATGCGATTTCCCAACCACCACCAAGTGCCGTACCATTTAAGGCAGCAACAACAGGCACACCTAAAGTTTCAATCGCACGTAAGTCACCTTTGAGCTCTTCAATCATTTTGAAGAATTCAGTGGCATGTTCAGGTTGTACTTGAATCAGCTCATCCAAGTCACCGCCTGCAAAGAAGGTTTTCTTGGCAGAACGGAAAATAATACCTTTTAGATCGGTTTCTGCTTTAAGCTTTTGGCTGACGTCATTGAGTGAATCACGGAATTCTGCATTCATGGTATTGGCAGATTGACCCGATGAATCAAGGGTAAGAATTACAATATTGTCAGCGTTTTTTTCGTATTTAATAGCGCTCATGTTGTGCTCCTTACACCAACTCAATAATGGTGGCGATCCCCATTCCACCACCGACACATAATGTAGCCAAGCCACGTTTTTTACCTTGACGCTCTAATTCATCCAGCAAAGTGCCTAAAATCATCGCGCCAGTCGCACCCAATGGATGACCCATGGCAATGGCACCGCCATTGACGTTGACTTTCTCGGCTGGAACGTTGAGTTCATTGATAAAACGCATCACCACGGCCGCAAATGCTTCATTGACTTCAAATAGGTCAATATCATCAATCGTTAAGCCAGCTTTGGCCAAGGCTTTACGTGCAGCAGGTGCAGGACCTGTCAGCATGATGGTCGGGTCTGTACCCACCAATGCGGTTGCCAATACTTTGGCACGTGGTTTTAAGCCTTGTTCTTTGACGGCTTTTTCTGAAGCCAATAACACCACCGCTGCACCATCAACGATACCTGATGAGTTACCCGCATGATGTACATGGTTAATTTTTTGCGCTTCTGGATACTTTTGTAGAGCAACTGCATCGAAGCCCATTTGTCCCATCATTTCAAAGCTGGCATTGAGTTTTGCCAAGCCTTCAACTGTGGTCGCACCTCGAATAAATTCATCTTTTTCTAAGATCAGTACACCTGAATGATCTTTAACAGGCACCACGGATTTATCGAAATAACCGTTGGCTTGTGCTGCCGCTGCTTTTTGTTGTGAGCCGACGGCAAATGCATCAACATCTTCGCGGCTATAGCCATCTAAAGTAGCAATGAGGTCTGCACCAACGCCTTGTGGTACAAAAGAAGATTTTAAGTTGGTTTCAGGATCAAGTGCCCAAGGGCCGCCATCAGAACCCATTGGGATACGTGACATGGATTCCACACCACCTGCAACCACGACATCTTCCCAACCTGAACGAACTTTTTGTGCTGCCAAATTGACGGCTTCTAAGCCAGACGCACAGAAACGGTTGATTTGCACACCTGCTACATCATCATTCCACCCTGCGGCAATCGCAGCGGTTTTGGCAATATCGCCACCTTGATCTGCAATTGGAGTGACACAACCTAAAACGATGTCATCGACTTTTGAGGTGTCTAGTTGGTGACGTTGTTGTAATTCATTCAGTAATGATGTCAGTAAAGTAATGGGTTTAACTTCATGCAGTGAGCCATCTTTTTTTCCTTTTCCGCGTGGCGTGCGAATGGCATCAATAATGTAGGCCTCGCTCATAGGTTTTCCTTGTATCACCTTAAAATTGTTGTTTATCGAGTGTACTCAATTTAAATGTCAGTGCAATGATGATAAACATTGACAAGTTTGATGTTTTTCGCCAATGGAGTTGGAAATATCGGCAATCGTTAATTTTGGTGTCTTTTGAATATGTCTGGCAGGGTCTTCGATTAGACTAGTGCTTGAAAATGAGAGATAGAAATGATGGGCAAAACCACATGATAAAAACCAAGCGTCACTATGCAGCGATGGCATTGATCTTGTCACTTTTTGGATGCGATACATCTGGACGGGATGTTGAAAACAGCACAGCAAAGCAGGATAAAAACAAGATGAGTCAAACCTATTCCAATCAAGTTGCTGATGACAAAATGTTGTTGGTGTTGTCTGCGCCTTCTGTACACGATCCTTATTACAAGTCTGCTTTTCAACGGATTGTCGATTTCCAAATTGATTACGCCAAGTCCATTTTGGGTAATGATAATGTGGTGATTGTGGTCGATAAAGACACCAAACCGTATTTCACCGGCAAAGTGCCAGAAGACATTTTACTGGTGGATGATGTGCGTGATATCTGGATGCGCGACTTCACCACGGTTAATCCAATGCAGCCCGTGCAATTTACCTATACTTGGGCGTCGATGACGCAGAAACAAAGTAAAGATGTGCAAAAAAGTTTTAGCCAATTTGCTGACCGTTATCAAATTCAAAGAGCCAAAACTGATTTGATGCTAGATGGGGGTAACCTAGTTGATGACTATGCGGGTCGTGTGATTACTACCACACGTTTCTTGGAAGATAATGAGCTTAGTTATAACGAGGCCAAACAAGAGTTAAAAGCCACGTTGGGTGCAACTGAAGTTGCCATTCTAGAGCCAGATGAAGAAGTGCTGGCACATTCCGATGGTATGGTCAGTTGGGTAGATAAAAATACTTTGCTTGTGAATGACTATTCAAAAACACCAGCATTTAGAACCACCGTAATGAAGGAGTTAAAAGCTTCTTTTCCAACTGCAAAAATTGTGGAAGTGCCTGTTGAATATAAGACTAATCCTAAAGGGCAATGGGAGGGTTTTGAGTCAGCCTGTGGTGTGAATTTGAATACCACGGTCACACATCACAATATTTATGTGCCAACCTTTAATATGCCGCATGATCAAAAAGCACTCACGATTATCCAGCAAAATACCAGCAAGAAAGTTATTCCTGTGAATGCTGAAAGTGTTTGTCCAATGGGCGGCAGTGTGCGTTGTCTCACTTGGCAGGTGACAGGGGACAATGCTGCGAAACTGATTCAAGCGGCAAGAGATAAGTAATTGATTTATAACTTGCATCGACTGGTTCACAAGCCGATGCAAGTTGTTTAAACTCACCTGCCTTTTTATTGTGCTAATAACAAATGAAATTTATTAATATTATTGGTACCACGGGCTCAGGTAAATCGACGCTTGCCCGACAGTTGGCGCAAAAACAACAATTACAATACATCGAACTGGATAATTTACTTTGGTTGGATGACTGGCAGGAGTCACCGAATGATGATTTTTTTGGCAAGCTTAAATCAAGCATGGACGCGGCACCCGCAGGTTGGGTGATTGATAATCTGTATACGCGTAGTATCGATAGGATTTGGTCTGAGGTCGATACGGTGATCTGGTTGGATTATTCATTTTCGATCAATTTATATCGACTGACAAAACGAACCTTATGGCGGGCTTTGAGTCGAGAACGATTATGGGAAGATTCAAACAACAGAGAGAGTTGGAAAATGATGTTCTCCAAGAAATCGATCTTTCTGTGGATGTTGCAGAAATATCCGCAAAATAAGCAGCGATATTTAGCCATGATGCAACATCCAGACTATCAGCATATTCGGTTTATTCGTTTAACCACACCAACGCAAACCAGACGTTTTTTAGAAAGTCTACACTTATAAATACTCATCATCAGTGTAAGTAAAATCATGTGTTATACAATCAGGGGGGAGTGATGAAATTTATTAATGTTGTCGGAACATCTGCTTCAGGGAAAACCACTTTTGCTCGTCAGCTTGCTCAAAAGCTGGCTGTGGCGCATATTGAAATGGATGATTTGTTTTGGTTGGATGATTGGCAGGAAACACCTGATCAGGAATTTTTTGCTAAATTACAAGCTCAAATGGAGCAAGCCACTGCTGGATGGGTGCTTGATGGTAATTATTCCCGAGCGCAGGATTTGAAGCTGAGATATGTTGATACGATTATTTGGTTAGATTATTCCTTTTCCTTGAATCTGTATCGCTCAGTGAAACGGGCGATCAGTCGAGCAGTAACGCAAAAAAGATTGTGGGCGAATTCGAATAATCGAGAAAGTTTTAAGAGCAGTTTTCTGTCTAAAGATTCGATTATTTTATGGATGATTAGTCATCATGCTAAAAATCGGAAAAAGTATTTGACGATGATGAATGATCCCCAATACCAGCAAATTCGATTTGTTCATTTAAGCTCCCCGAAACAAGCAGCTGAGTTTTTACAGCAGATTAAGGCTAAACAATGACATCTATTCGCGCCAAAGCGTTATGCCTATTTCGCCACAATGACAAGGTCTTACTTGCAAAAGCGTATGATCCCAACAAGGACGAATATTTTTTCAGACCAATTGGTGGTGGTGTTGAGTTTGGAGAAACTTCTGTGCAGGCAATAGAACGAGAAGTCGAAGAGGAAATTCAGCAGCAGATAACACAGCCAAAACTTATCTGTGTATTGGAAAATCTATTTCGCTTTGATGGGCAGCAAGGCCATGAAATTGTGTTTATATATGATGCCAAATTTGTCGATTCGGATGTGTACAATAAGCAAGAAATACAGGGTAATGAAACCAATGGATATCGCTATATCGCACAGTGGCTGAGTCGAGAACAAATAAAACTCACTCAATCTCCTGTTTATCCAAAAGGCATTGAGCAATGGCTATTCAATAACTAGATCATCTCAAGTTTGCGTTTATGGACTCCTTTGATAAATCTAAATGAAAGAATTGGTTATAGGGTGATTCAGTATATTCTGCAAACGCCTCACCTTGAACAAAACCAAATTGCTTATAAAGGCTAATTGCGGCATCAAAGTGAGCATCTTTTCCTGTTTCTAAACTGACTCGTTGATATTGATGCTCTTGAGCAACTTTTAGTAAATACTCCAGCAGCTGCTTTGCGACACCTTGGCGCAAATGGTCGGGATGAGTCCGCATAGATTTGATTTCTGCATGGTCGGGTGTCAGTTCTTGAATTGCACCACAGCCCAGTAATTCATCATCGTTCCATAAGGTATAGACGCTAATTGACTCTTGTTGCAGACTGCTGAGGTCTAAAGCAAAACTATGTTCAAGTGGAGTGTTTTGATGCAGGCCATGCAAATGGATATGGATCAAATTTTGAACTTGTGGGTGAGAGAAGTCAGCTTCTTTAATGATCATTGTTATTCAAGCAAATTGTAGAGGTCTGCTTAATTATTAGCATATTTAAATTGCAGTGTTCAACGACATAACGTTAAACACTGCATTGAAACACTTAGTTGTGATGACCGTGTAATTGGCGATATAGACCAGGGGTAACACCTGTCCATTTTTTAAAGGCACGATGGAAAGTACTGGTTTCACTAAAGCCGACTTGCTGTGCTACATCTTCAAGAGTGAGATTAGGAGTCAACAATAAATGAATCGCCGCATCACGACGTAAGGCATCCTTAACACCTTGATAGCTTTTGCCTTCGGCAGCCAAACGACGACGTAAAGTTTGTGGCGATAAATACAACATTGCTGCCACATCGTTGAGCGTTGGCATTTCTTCGCCAATCTGGCTCTTTAATACATCGCGAATGCGTGAAGTCAATGAGTTGGTATTTTTGAACTTCACTAATAATTGTGCAGGTGCTGCTTTTAAGAACTCTTCTAAAGTTTTTTCATCTTGACGGATTGGGAGGTCTAGATAATCCGCTGCAAATGTAATTTCGGTTCGTGGCGCATCGAATTGCATCACAGGTGCAAAGAATAATGCATCATATTCATCAGCATGATTTGGACGCTCATAACCAAAATGCACACGCTCTAAAGGTAGGCGACGTTCAATTAACCATGAAGCAAGACCATGCCAGATCATCAGCATACTTTCAGTAATGAAATGATCAGGATCTAAAGCTTTAGGAATATGCGGTACTAAACGGGCTTCATGCTTGTCACGTTCCAAGCTCACAGACCATTCATCTCCAAACAGTTTGTAGAATTGAGAGGAGAGTTCCAGTGCTTGTCCAAGTGTTTTTGAGTGGATGATCAATTGGCACATGATCGCAAATGTACCCAAGCGACGTGGCTGTACATCGAAGCCCACGTGTTCGTCTTGGGTAACCATCCATAACATTTTTACAAAACGGGTGTACTGCTCTGGAGAGATTCGAGCCTTCGGTTGGCGCAGTAATTCAGCCTCTATGCCGACATGTGAAAGTAACGTTTCAACGTCCATGCCTAGGCGTTTAACACCTGTTAAAGCCGCATTCACGAAGTGGATGCTGATCGTATCACGGCTCATATTGAATCCTTCAGTTTCTTTACTATTCACGATAATTGACCTAAATAACCGTCTAAAATAAAAAGGGCTTGTTAGTTGATCAGATATAGCTGCGGCAATAGACATTTTTTAGATGGTACAAGGCGTGGCTTGTGAAATTTAGTACTTCTAAATGAGCATGACATAACGCAGTGGCATCAAAAAATGCCTTTGTCCCGTAGGGTTGTAACAAAAATTTCCTCATACATCGTTATGAAACTCGGAAATGAATTGTCATTCCTGTCGTTTCATGCCTCGTCTGATAAAATTTTTGCTAACAACGCAACATATATATGATCAATTAACAAGCCCTATGGCAATTGACAAGAAAAATAATTGCGCCTTGTATACATGTTAAATTGCCGAAACTATCAAGGTAAATGGCTGAACATGACATTGTTTTTGTGTTTATCCACACCTAGTATAAAAGAAAATTTGAACAAATTGAGTAAAAATTATTATGCCATCTGCACTAAAGGGATTGAAAGTCCTCGATTTTTCGACTTTATTACCAGGACCATTTGCCAGTATGTACCTTGCGGACATGGGTGCAGAAGTTATCCATGTTGAATCTCCGACGCGTCCCGATCTGGTAAGGATTATGCCACCCTATGCCAATGGTCAGGCCACTGCGCATAGTTATCTGAATCGGAATAAGCAGTCGATTGCACTTGATCTTAAAGATGCAAGTAATATTGAGCTGATCAAAAATAAAATCTCTGAGTTTGATATTGTGCTGGAACAGTTTCGTCCCGATGTGATGCGCCGTTTAGGTTTGGACTATGAAACGTTGGCCGAAATTAACCCACGTTTAATCTACTGTTCAATTACAGGTTATGGTCAGACTGGCGCGTATAAAGATCGGGCAGGACATGACATTAATTATTTGGCACTGGCAGGTGTTTCTGGACATAGCGGTCGTCAGGATGGTGGGCCACCGCCCTTAGGTATTCAAATTGCTGATGTGGCAGGTGGTTCCTTACATGCAGTGATTGGTATTCTTGCTGCCGTGGTTGAACGTCAACGCAGTGGTCTTGGGCAATATATTGATATTTCCATGACTGATTGTGTGGCCAGTCTGAATAGTATGGCGGCTTCAGCTAGTCTGGCAGGACAAACGCCACAAACACCTGAGGCTGGTATGCTGAATGGTGCAAGCTTCTATGATTATTATCAAACCAAAGATGGACGTTATTTCTCGGTCGGAAGCCTAGAGCCACAATTTATGGCAGGCTTAGCCGCAGCTTTAGAATTACCTGTACTGCTTGCCAAAGGCACCTCCTTTGATCCTGAAGATCGCCAAACCGTAAAACAGGCGTTGCAAGAAAAGTTCAAAACCCAAGATTTTGCAGCATGGCAACACTTGTTCCAAAGCTTGGATATCTGTGTAGAACCTGTTTTAAGCCTAGACGAGGCTTTAGTCTCACCTATGGCGCAGCAACGGGGCTGGGTGGTTGACGTACCTGTATCGGAAAATGCAGCACAAACTGAGTCTCAGTTGGCCTGTCCAATTAAATTTTCTCGCTCACAAATGAAGTATGCCTTTATTGGTCAGGGCTTGGGTGAAGGTAAATGGTAGAAAATATGTGCGACTAATCACTGATTGTTAAAATATTGTACAGATTGTTAACATTTTGAATAAGTTGTAATTTAAAAATAAGAGTAACCTTTTATACACAATAACATAAAAGGTTACGTAAACATGACAATCTCTAAATCTTTGATTGTTTCTTGTTTATCCGTTCTATCATTGAGTCTTTTCACACAACATACTCAAGCAGCTTCTTCCGCATTTGACCCAAATGGTCAATGGCTGTTTGGTGATTGGAACGGTCAACGCACTGCGTTGCAAGAACAGGGTTACAAATTTTCTGCTGATTACACAGGTGAATTCGCAGGGGTTTTAGATTCTAAACAACACTCAAGCCATGGCAGTGAATTTACTGGACAATTGGCTTTAGGTACTCACTTCGACCTAAATAAAATTTTAGGTTGGCAAGATACAGAGGCACAAATCACGGTGACATATCGTGATGGTCAGTCTTTGTCACAAACTGCAGATGGCTTACAAGGTCACCAAAGTTCGGTACAGGAAGTCTGGGGGCGTGGTCAAACATGGCGTCTAACAGACCTTTGGATCAAAAAGAAATTTTTAGATCAAGCCTTAGATATTAAAGTCGGTCGTTTTGGTGAAGGTGAAGATTTCAACAGCTTTGACTGTGACTTCCAGAACTTGTCGCTATGCGGTTCTCAGGTCGGTAACTGGGTCGGTGACCAATGGTACAACTGGCCTGTGAGCCAATGGGCATTGCGTGTTAAATATAACTTGCAGCCAGACCTATATGCACAAATCGGGGCGTATGAATATAACCCTGAAAACTTGCAACGTGGCAAAGGTTTTAACCTAAGTACCGATGGTTCACGTGGTGCGATTATTCCTGCAGAAGTGGTCTGGAATCCTAAATTAGGCGCATTGTCGCTGCCTGGTGAATACCGTTTTGGTTATTATTACAGCACAGCTGATGCCGCAGAAATTGAGAATCCTGCCAAAACTGGACATAAACAAGGCGGCTGGTTTACTGCGAAGCAGCAGCTCACTCGTCATGACGGTCAATCAGATCGAGGTCTGACAGGCTTTGTCAATGTGACGGTACATGATTCGAAAACCAATGCGATCAAAGACATGCAAAATGTCGGTTTAATCTATAAGGGTTTATTGGACCAACGTCCTCAAGATGAACTGGCTATAGGTGTTGCTCGTATTCATGCCAATGATAAAAACAACAGTCTGTTGGATGAAGAATATAACACTGAGTTGTACTACGGCATTCATGCCACCAACTGGTTGACGATTCGTCCAAATATTCAATATGTCCACCATGTTGGCGCATTGAAGGATGGCGATAAGACTTGGGTTGGCGGGATTAAGTTCCAAACCATTTTCTAATTTCGATACTCGGGCAGTTTTGCAGATGCAGTCCAGATGCTGGGCGATATTTGCAAGATTGTTATTGTGATTTGAACTCGACCATTGAATAGATAAGTCATCTTTTTAGTGGATCCAAAATATAAAAGATGCAAGGTGATCTTATGAATCAATCTGCTTCAAAATCTGGGCTTAGAACCTTGACGGTGGTGATTATCGCCCTCATTGCATTGTTCTTGCTCGTTGGCGGTATCTGGCTCGCAGCGATTGGCGGGTCTTTTTATTATGTGATCGCAGGTGTACTGTTGCTGATCGTGGCAGTACAACTCTATAAACGTGCCTCTGGTCCATTATGGGTCTATGCGGCGTTGATGTTAGGCAGTGTGGTTTGGGGTGTTTGGGAAGTTGGGACTGACTTCTGGGCACTGGCGCCACGCCTTGATATCCTTGGTATATTAGGTTTGTGGTTACTCATTCCAGCGGTGACGCGTGGGATTGATAACCTCACTTCAAGTAAAGTGGCACTGTCATCGACTTTAGCTATTGCAATTGTGGTGATGGTCTACTCGATCTTTAATGATCCACAAGAAATTAATGGTGTCATTCAAACGCCACAGCCAGCACAAGCGAAAGCAGTGGATGGCATTGCCCCTGAAGATTGGCCTGCATATGGTCGTAGTCAAGGCGGTGAGCGTTATTCTCCACTCACTCAGATCAACGATAAAAACGTGAAAGATCTGAAAGTGGCTTGGACCTTACGTACCGGTGATTTCCGAACTGAAAATGACTCAGGCGAAACCACGAATCAGGTCACGCCAATCAAAATCGGCAATAACATGTTTATGTGTACGCCGCATCAACATTTGATTTCGATTGACCCTGCGACAGGGAAGGAAAAATGGCGTTTTGATCCAAAACTCAAAACCGATAAAACCTTCCAGCATTTAACCTGCCGTGGTGTGATGTATTACGATGCAGCTAACACGACTGAATTTGCAACCAGCTTACAGACGAAAAAATCCAGCTCAACTGAGTGCCCTCGTAAAGTGTTTGTACCTGTCAATGATGGCCGTTTAGTAGCTGTCAATGCAGATACAGGTAAAGCATGTTCTGACTTTGGTCAAAATGGTGAAGTAAATTTACAAGAGTTCATGCCATATGCTTATCCAGGCGGTTATAACCCAACCTCACCAGGTGTAGTATCAGGTACAACGGTCGTGATCGCGGGTTCAGTGACCGATAACCATTCGAATAAAGAGCCATCAGGTGTGATTCGTGGTTATGACGTGAACACCGGTAAATTATTGTGGGTGTTTGATACAGGCGCAGCGGATCCAAATGCAATGCCAGGTCAAGACACGCAGTTTGTACATAACTCACCAAATGCATGGGCGCCGCTTGCCTATGACTCTAAACTCGATATCGTCTATGTTCCAACAGGCGTAGGTACACCAGATATCTGGGGTGGAGATCGTACAGAGTTAAAAGAGCGTTATGCCAATTCAATGCTGGCGATCAATGCAACCACGGGTAAACTGGTATGGCACTTCCAAACTACACATCACGATTTGTGGGATATGGACGTACCATCACAACCTTCATTGGCAGATATTCAAGATAAATCAGGTCAAACGGTTCCAGCGATTTATGTATTGACTAAAACAGGCAATGCCTTTGTTTTAGATCGTCGTAATGGTCAGCCGATTGTGCCGATTACAGAAAAACCTGTTCCACAAACGGTGAAATGGGGACCACAAACCAAAGGTGAGTTCTACTCAAAAACTCAACCATTCTCTGACTTTGATTTAGCACCGAAAGATAAATTGACTGATAAAGACATGTGGGGTGCCACTATGTTTGACCAGTTAATGTGTCGTGTGAAATTTAAGAGTTTGAACTATGACGGTATTTATACACCACCTTCTGAAAATGGTACTTTAGTTTTCCCTGGAAACTTGGGTGTGTTTGAATGGGGCGGTATGTCTGTGAATGCAGATCGTCAAGTTGCGGTGATGAACCCGATTGGCTTGCCATTCGTGAGTCGTTTAATTCCAGCAGATCCAAACCGTCAACCTGTAGCACGTGGTGCAGGTACTGAGCAGGGCATGCAACCGATGTATGGTACACCATATGGTGTTGATATCAGTCCGTTCCTATCTCCATTAGGTTTACCATGTAAACAACCGGGTTGGGGCTTTGTTGCTGG
Organism: Acinetobacter sp. ESBL14; assembly: GCF_036668815.1. Taxonomy (NCBI): domain Bacteria; kingdom Pseudomonadati; phylum Pseudomonadota; class Gammaproteobacteria; order Moraxellales; family Moraxellaceae; genus Acinetobacter; species Acinetobacter sp. ESBL14. Next base: position 219,889 of record NZ_JAZEVS010000004.1, on the reverse strand, counting down.
TGTGGATTTAAAAACACATGAAGTGGTCTGGAAAAAACGTATTGGTACCATTCGTGACAGCTTGCCAACCTTATTCCAATTACCACCAGTGAAAATTGGTGTGCCAGGTTTAGGTGGCTCGATCTCAACTGCGGGTAATGTGATGTTTGTCGGTGCGACACAAGACAATTACATCCGTGCCTTTAATGTTTCAAATGGTGATAAGTTGTGGGAAGCACGTTTACCTGCGGGTGGACAAGCAACACCAATGACTTATGAAGCCAATGGCAAACAATATGTGGTGATTATGGCCGGTGGACATGGTTCATTCGGTACTAAAATGGGTGATTATCTTGTGGCATACGCATTGCCAGATAAGAACTAATTTCATTTAGAAAACGATTGAAAAAGCTCAGATTGGTCTGGGCTTTTTCTTTTTGTGGCAACTAGATAGGCTTATCAATAAAACCGTTATTAAATATGCAAAAAAAGCATTTTGTTGATGAATGAAAGCTCGCTATGCTAGTCGCCTTTATAATGAATGACTAGCCATACGCCATGTATTTATATACGGATTTCGATCAACAACTGATTAACCAACGTGTTGCTCAGTTTCGCGATCAAACAGAACGCTATTTAGCTGGAAAATTAACAGAAGACGAATATCGTCCATTACGCTTACAAAATGGTCTGTACGTGCAACGTTATGCACCTATGCTCCGTATCGCTGTGCCGTATGGCTTGATGAATACTAAACAACTCAGAAAAATTGCTGAAATTGCGACAGAGTACGATCGTGGTTATGCCCACGTTTCAACCCGTCAAAATATTCAGTTGAACTGGCCAGCATTGGAAAATGTACCAGATATCCTTGCTGAGCTAGCAACAGTACAAATGCATGCCGTACAAACTTCGGGTAACTGTATCCGTAATACCACCACTGACCAGTTTGCAGGTGTGGTTGCTGGTGAGATTGCGGACCCACGTCCGACCTGTGAATTGATTCGTCAGTGGAGTACCTTCCACCCTGAATTTGCCTTCTTACCACGTAAGTTTAAAATCGCGGTATCGGCTTTAGAAGAAAAAGACCGTGCTGCAACAGCATTTCACGATATCGGTGTCTATCTGGTACGTAATGATGCTGGTGAAATGGGCTATAAAATCATGGTGGGTGGTGGTCTCGGCCGTACCCCGATTATTGGTAGTGTGATCCGTGAGTTTTTACCACGCGAAGATTTAATTGCTTATTTAGAAGCGACCTTACGTGTTTATAACTTACATGGCCGTCGTGATAACAAATATAAAGCGCGTATCAAAATTTTGGTGAAAGCATTAACACCAGAAGTGTTTGCACAAAAAGTGGAAGCTGAATTTGAGCACACGCGTGAAACATTGAAGATTCAACCTGAAATCTTGAAAAAATTGGATGAAGAATTTACGCCATTTGATTATCAAGATTTAGAAGATCAGGACTTTACTGACTTATTCGCTGCACATCCAAAATTCAAACAGTGGTTTAACGTCAATACCAATGCGCATAAAGTGAAAGGTTATCGTATTGTCACGATTTCTTTGAAACGTGCAGGTATTGCACCAGGCGATGTCACTAGTGAAGAAATGAACTTAATTGCGGATTTGGCCGATAAATATACGTTCGGTGAGTTCCGTACCACGCACGAACAAAACATTTCATTGGTCGATGTGCCGCAGAAAGATCTATTTGAATTGTGGCAAACGCTTGAACACAGTGACATGGCACGTGCACATATTGGCTTTATTACCGATATTATCTGCTGTCCGGGTGGTGATTTCTGTTCATTGGCCAATGCCAAATCGATTCCAATTTCAGAAGCGATCAGCCGTCGTTTTGATGACCTAGACACCATTTATAACTTGGGTGAACTTGATCTGAACATTTCGGGTTGTATGAATGCCTGTGGTCATCACCATGTCGGAAATATCGGTATTCTGGGTGTCGATAAGAAAGGTGCGGAATTCTATCAAATCACTTTAGGTGGTCATGCCGATCATGATGCATCACTCGGTGATATCCTAGGGCCTTCTTTTGCAGCTGAAGTTGTGCCAGATGTGATTGATGAAATCTTGAATACGTACCTTGACTTACGTACAGAAGGTGAGCGTTTTATCGATACCTATCGCCGTGTTGGTATTCAACCATTTAAGGAGCGTGCTTATGCTTAATACAACGCTACAAGTGCTCTCTAAAGATGGCACAATTGCTGACAATACGTATCAAGTCATTGCTGAAGATGGCGTGATTCCACAAGGTGACGTGGTTGTGACAACTGAACAGTTGGATCAATTGGCAGATGTACAAGGCAAAAAGGCGCTTTACATTACTGTGAATGATTCACCTGAAACACATCAATTTCCATTGAATGAGCTTGATGCCATTTTTATTGAATTTGCTGGTTTTAATGATGGTCGTGGTTATTCATTTGCGGCCTTATTACGTCGCCAAGGGTATCAAGGTGAGTTACGCGCAGTCGGCGATATCTTCAAGGATGTTTTAAACTATTTAAAACGTTCTGGCTTTGATACATTTGTGGTGAAAGAAGGTAAGGATATTCATGAAGCTGCTGCTGGGCTTCAGGATTTTACCAATCCTTATCAAGCATCGACCGCAGTGCCACAAGCAAGTTATCAAACTGGCGCATAAGCCGATTGAAAGAAAAAAGCTGAACCTTGGTTCAGCTTTTTTATGAGTCATGCTTTTAGCAACTCAATTGAAGAATAAAAAGTTGAACCTTATTTTAAAAATAAATCCTGGGGTAGTTACTCTTTGCGATCGCAACGGATGTACTTTCGACATTTTACTCGGCAAAGGGTAATAGACTGGTCAATAAACTTGATCAAGGTATTGCTCTAGTTTTATATATTATTTCTTTTACCTGTGCTGCATTGATGTTTAATTGGGGGCAGGGCATGACAGCTATTTCATAATTTGTTATAAAAATGAATTCTCTGATTTAGAAAGAACATGTTTAAATTTTTAAAAAAGATATTTGGCTCATCTGAGCAATATATAAATACAGTTGAAGTATTAAAAAAACCTGCTGTTGAAGGATTTGAAGAACAAGATTGTGATGTAAATGTAGCTAAAACAAGCAATGCAAACTCTAAACAGAATCATTTGGATGAGTTGCTTTGGCAGCTTAGAAGTTATGATGGATATACACGTCAGCAGACATTAGAAACATTACAAGACTGTTATGAGGTTGAGCTTTTTCCTGCTTTATTATTTCGCTTAAGTGATTATGTACCGATTAACCAGCAGTTAGCGGCTGCACACTTTCGACGTTGGAGCAAAAGGTCTGAGTTTAGTCAGCTTTGTATTGATTATTTTTTAGATATTGCGGCAATACAACAACGCATGCGTGTTGTTCCTGAAATTGAAACTTTATTGTTGCAAGAAGTGGCCAATAATACAGCTTATTTGCAAGAAACCTTGATTTCAGTACAAGGTAAGTTGCCTCGTATGTTATTGCTCTATATCAATAAATACAAATGGATTGAACGGGATTGTTTGATTGAGTTATGTAAAGCAGCGAAAGACCAAATGGTTCGCAAGTTTTGGCTTGATCATTTTATTCAACATCAATCTAATCAGGATATTAGGGTCGAGCTTAAAGCATCGAGACTTAGAGATGTGCAATATCATTTATTTGATGTTTTATATCAAAGAAAATTTTTAACAACAGATGATTTGATTTACCTCTGGCATAGTCCTTTTTTAGCAGTTATGGATTATGCATATTTTGCTTTAAGGCAACACCAATTTGACTTTGAAAAGTATTTTTCTCAACATTCTATTGATAGCTTGGATCAACAACAGTTGAAAAAGCGGGTTTATCAATGGGTGTTATACAAAGGAGAGTCATCTCATCTTTTTGAGATTGTTGGTAAAATTGAATCCAAACAGATTGCAAATGCATTAGTCCTATTTGCCTTGAAACAGAAGCAGATTAATCTGCTTCAATTTTTAGAATACATTCAATTAACTAAACAAATATTATTGCCTTATCAATTTATTAAAGCAAAAATATATAGTGATACTCAGCCAACTTTGGATGAACTCAAACAATATTTATGTTTGGTCAAAGAAAATTTGTCGTTGCAGCAGAGATTAGATCTAACTCAAGGCTATAGTTTATGGGAACAATTGTATTGGTTTGTTACTCAACAAAAATATATACAAACTGAAAATGATCAGCAGAATTTTTCCTATAATTTACGATGGCGGCTACAATTTCTAAGTTATGAAATTTATCCGCCAAGATGGACCATACCTCAGAAAAATGAAATGAAACAGCATTTGCCCGCTTTTACTCAAAAATATCCTGAGATTTTCGAAGATGTTGGGGTAAAGAAGATATTAGAAAATATTTAGGGGTATAATGCCGTCATATAAAGTTTATATGGCGGCATTATATACAAGCAATTACCCATCTAACTGACAATTGATCATCCATTTAATCCCAAACTGATCCGTGAAAGCGCCATAGAGCGCGCCCCAGAAGGTCTTTTCTAAAGGCATTTCAATTTGACCATTTGCGGACAAAGCATTAAAGAGTCGTTGTGCTTGATCTTGTTCATCTGGATCAAGATTAATAGAAATATAGTGGTTATTACCTGGTGTGAATATACTATTTTGAGCGCAGAATTGATCATTCACATCCGAAGCCATCAATACAGTAAATTCATTGATGGGTAGGGAAACATGTAAAACCAAGTTTTTATCTGCTTCTGAAAGACTGACACCTTCAGTAGGTGGCATATCGCCATAACGGCTGAGCATGGCAAATTCACCACCAAACACAGATTTATAAAAGTTGAATGCTTGTTCTGTTTGTCCTTTAAAATTTAGATAATGATTAAGTTGCATGTTGTACTCCTTGTTGTTTTTTTATACACAGCATAACTTATCGGGAATTGAACAATGGGTGCATTATTTTTTGTAATCCAAAAAATAAAAATCCTGCATCAAGCAGGATTTTTATTACGTTAACAAGGCTTAGATTAATTCAATTGCAACCGCTGTCGCTTCACCACCACCGATACACAAAGCTGCAACACCTTTTTTACCGCCAGTACGTTTAAGCGCATGAATTAGCGTCAGGATGATACGAGAACCTGTAGAACCAACAGGGTGGCCCAATGCACAAGCACCACCATTGATATTGACTTTCTCTGCATCTAATTTGAAGTCATCGATTGGACACATAGTCACCATGGCAAAAGCTTCGTTGATTTCCCATAGATCAACGTCTTGCGCATCCCAACCCGCTTTTTTCAATACTTTTTCAATTGCACCAACAGGGGCAATGGTAAATTCAGAAGGATGTTGAGAGTTTGACGCAGTTGCCAGAATTTTTGCCAACGGTTGTAAACCACGTTGAGCTGCAACTTCACTTGAGGTTAAGACCAACGCTGATGCGCCATCAGAAATTGAACTTGCGTTCGCAGCAGTGATGGTGCCATCTTTTGCAAATGCTGGTTTTAATGATGGGATCTTGTCGATTTTTGCACTTAATGGCTGCTCATCTTGATCAACAACGACATCACCTTTGCGAGTAGAAACTGTTACAGGAACGATTTCATCTTTAAAGTAACCTTCAGTAATCGCTTTCTGTGCACGTTGTAAAGAACGGATGGCGAAATCATCCATCTGTTCACGGGTATAACTGCGCTTATTTGCCATGTCTTGGGCAAATGATCCCATTAAGCGACCTGTTTCAGCATCTTCAAGACCATCAAGGAACATATGATCCTTAATTTCACCATGACCCATACGGTAGCCAGCACGTGCTTTCGGCAAAACATATGGCGCATTGGTCATTGATTCCATACCACCTGCAACCACGATCTCTGCGCTACCCGCTTTAATCATATCTGCTGCCTGCATCACCGCTTTCATGCCAGAACCACACAGTTTGTTAATAGTCACTGCACCGGTAGAGTCTGGTAAGCCAGCCTTACGCATTGCTTGGCGCGCAGGACCTTGTTTTAATCCTGCTGGTAAAACACAACCCATGATTACTTCTTCTACATCAGTCGGTTGCAGGCCAGAACGGGCAATTGCTTCTTTAATGGTAACTGCACCTAATTCTGGTGCTGTAACACCAGATAATGCACCTTGGAAGCCGCCCATTGCTGTACGAGCGCCATTAACGATTACGATATCAGTCATGATGTGTCTCCACACTTATAATTTATAAAAATGTTCCAAACTTAAGCAGTATAGTAAAAAAAGGATTGGAATAAAGGGTTTTACTTATTTTAGGCTAGACTGAAGAGTTTTTAGCAACTGGATAACTTTTCAAAACGAATATTGCCCATACGGCTCAAGACAATTTTAGTATGGTACTGAGGGGACTCGGAACAGTAGATAAAGCTGCCATTCGAGGCAAAGGGGAGGCCATTCTCAGCTTGAAAAACAAGAGAGTTGGGACTTCGCCCAAAGGACTTAAAACTGAGGCGGCCATATTTATGATTCAGGGGAACAATAAAAAGTAGTATTTCGTTCGGATCGCGTTGGCTATTTCGATTAGTATCAATAAATCCAATAAAACCCTTATTCCAATCTGTGTCGCAGTTCTCAAAATCCAAACTTGGGCACAGCATCACATTTTTATGATAAAGCTGTGCATCCGTTTTTGCTTTTTGTATGTGAATTGTGAGAGTTCTTTTGAGGAATCTTACTTCATTTGCAATCATTGTTTCACGAAAATAAGGAAGTGCAATGATGCTTAAAATTGCTAAAACACCTAAGGTGATGATTAACTCGATTAAAGTGAAACCAAAAGATTTAAACATATTTTACCTATCTATTTTTATTAATTTTTTTATTAACAGTGCGTTAAGTGAAAACACGATCTTTATGCTAATTTTTGCTAAAAAATAAATTAAAATAAACTAAAGCAAAAGCCCCTGAACAATAATCGATTCAGATATCTTATGGGAATTAAAAATTTACTGAACTACAACGGAAATTGTAAGAAATTTTGTCAATAATTTGCGAGGTTAAAGTTATCAAGCACTTGGAAAATTGATCAAGTGTTTGTATGATTCAAAGTGAAGTGAATAGCTGAAAAAATAATACTGCAGAACATCGCTGTTCTCAGGGCGAAAAACCATAGGCTGAGCTTACACAACAAACAATTGTTATCTCTGGAGGATATCCATGAAATTGAGTCGTATTGCACTTGCTATGCTTGTTGCTGCTCCGTTAGCTGCTGCGAATGCGGGCGTAACAGTAACTCCATTAATGCTTGGTTACACATTCCAAGACACTAAACACAATAATGGTGATAAGCATCTAACAAATGGTCCTGAGCTTCAGGATGATTTATTTGTTGGTGCTGCTTTAGGTATCGAATTAACTCCATGGTTAGGTTTTGAAGCAGAATATAACCAAGTGAAAGGTGATGTTGACGGTACTGTTGCTAATGCTGAATATAAGCAACAACAAATCAACGGTAACTTCTACGTTACTTCTGATTTGATCACTAAAAACTATGACAGCAAAATCAAGCCATATGTATTGTTAGGTGCTGGTCATTACAAATACAAATTTGATGATGCTACTGCTGCTGAATTCGGACGTGCTGGTCGCGGCTTGAAAGAAGAAGGTACTTTAGGTAATGCTGGTTTTGGTGCTTTCTGGCGCTTAAATGATGCTTTATCTCTTCGTACAGAAGCTCGTGGTACTTATAACATCGATGAAGACTTCTGGAACTATACAGCGCTTGCTGGTTTGAACGTAGTTCTTGGCGGTCACTTGAAGCCAGCTGCTCCAGTTGTAGAAGTTGCTCCAGTTGAACCAACTCCAGTTGCTCCACAACCACAAGAGTTAACTGAAGATCTTAACATGGAACTTCGCGTATTCTTCGATACGAACAAGTCTGACATCAAGCCACAATACAAGTCTGAAATTGCTAAGGTTGCTGAGAAGTTAGCTGAATACCCGAATGCGACAGCTCGTATTGAAGGTCACACAGATAACACTGGTCCACGTAAGTTGAACGAACGTTTATCTTTAGCACGTGCTAACTCTGTTAAATCTGCACTTGTAAATGAATACAACGTAAATGCAACTCGTTTGACAACTCAAGGTTTCGCTTGGGATCAACCGATTGCTGACAACAAAACTAAAGAAGGTCGTGCTATGAACCGTCGCGTATTCGCTGCGATCTCTGGTAGCCGTACTGTTCTTGTACAACCAGGTCAACAAGCTCAATAATTTGAGTTTATGAACTGAAAAAAAGCGACTCGTCAGAGTCGCTTTTTTTTATATATATCAAATTTATATATATCAAAGTTTTTGTAGTATTGATGTAAAACTAAAACATAAAATCTAAAAACTGGCATAATCTTGTCTTAATTTTAGATGTACTGTGAGAATTATTTAGTTTTATTGAAAAGATTTTGATAGCTTGTTAAAATTTTGATTAAAAAGTGATAAGCTCTCACAGCCTGAATTAGATGTTGTTAAATTAGAATTTTCTAGTTTTTGGGGGTGGGAAATAGGTTATTTTTTTCGGTGGCTGCTGACTGAATGTTATTAAATGCTTGGAAAATTGATCAAGTATTTGTATGATTTAACGTAAGGTGAATAACGGGAAAAGATACAATAAGACTATTTCTCAGTATTCAAAAACTATTAAGCGTTTAGAGAACAAACAATTTTTTGTTTTTTTGGAGGATATCCATGAAATTGAGTCGTATTGCACTTGCTATGCTTGTTGCTGCTCCATTAGCTGCTGCGAATGCTGGCGTAACAGTAACTCCATTATTAGTGGGTTATAGCTGGCAGGATAGTAAGCATAATAATGACAACCTAACAACTCATGCAGAGTTGCAGGATGATTTATTTGTTGGTGCTGCATTAGGCGTTGAGTTAACACCTTGGTTAGGTTTTGAAGTTGAATATAACCAGGTGAAGGGTGATCTTGATGGTACTGGCGTAGCGAATGCTGAATACAAGCAACAAACAGTTGCTGGTAATTTCTATGCTACTTCTGACTTGATCACGAAAAACTACGATAGCAAAATTAAGCCGTATGTATTGTTAGGTGCTGGTCAGATGAAAACTGATTTTGACGGTATCTATGCTGACAAGAAAGACACGATTGGTAACGCTGGTTTAGGTGCTTTCTGGCGCTTAAATGATGCTTTATCTCTTCGTACAGAAGCTCGTGGTACGTACGATTTTGATGAGAAATACTGGAGATATACAGCACTTGCTGGTTTGAACGTAGTTCTTGGTGGTCACTTGAAGCCAGCTGCAGCAGTTGTAGAAGTTGCTCCAGTTGAACCAACTCCAGTTGCTCCACAACCACAAGAGTTAACTGAAGATCTTAACATGGAACTTCGCGTATTCTTCGATACGAACAAGTCTGTTATCAAACCACAATACAAGTCTGAAATTGCTAAGGTTGCTGAGAAGTTAGCTGAGTTCCCGAATGCGACAGCTCGTATTGAAGGTCACACAGATAACACTGGTCCACGTAAGTTGAACGAACGTTTATCTTTAGCTCGCGCTAACTCTGTTAAATCTGCACTTGTAAATGAATACAACGTAAACGCAACTCGTTTGACAACTCAAGGTTTCGCTTGGGATCAACCGATTGCTGACAACAAAACTAAAGAAGGTCGTGCTATGAACCGTCGCGTATTCGCTGCGATTACTGGTAGCCGTACTGTTCTTGTACAACCAGGTCAACAAGCTCAATAATTTGAGTTTATGAACTGAAAAAAAGCGACTCGTCAGAGTCGCTTTTTTTATATGATGGATCTAAGTCATAAAACATTGGGATTCTCCTTTTATTGAATAGGTTTAAAATATTTTAATCACTATTAATTATTTACCATATTTCTTTTTTAAGCTGCTGCTTGGTATTTTGTCTTTCACGTCGATGCTGTGCTCGAGGTTTCTCTGTTTCATGAATTCCACCTTTATGTAATAAAGGCGAAAGCGCTACAGGGTTGCGGACTTTAATTTTTGGCATTTCTTTGAGTTTCATTTGATTATCCTTTGATACATAAAATCTGTTTGAGGGTATGTACGATTTCGATCAAATCAGATTGGTTTGCCATGACTTGATCAATATCTTTATAAGCAGCTGGAATTTCATCAATCACAGCACTGTCTTTTCGACATTCAATCCCTTGGGTTTGCTGAATCAAATCATCCTGACTAAACAGTAGTTTGGCTTTGCTGCGACTCATTTTACGTCCTGCGCCATGTGAGCATGAACAGAAGGACTCAGGATTGGCTTTGCCTTTTACAATATAGGAGCGTGCTCCCATTGAGCCAGGGATAATGCCTAATTCATCTTGACCTGCTCGAATTGCACCTTTACGTGTAATCAAGAGATTCTCACCAAAGTGAGTTTCTTGACTGACGTAATTGTGGTGGCAGTTAATTGCTTCTTTGGTCATTTGAAACGGTGGTAGCAGTGGGCGGATTGCTTCTAAAATCAGACGCATCATTTCACGTCGATTTTCAAAGGCATATTCTTGTGCCCATTCCACGGCTTCAACATAATCATCAAAACTATTTGAACCTTCAGCAAAATAACTTAAGTCTTTGTCAGGGACATGACCGAAACGATGCTGTGCTTCTTTCTTTGCCAATTCAATAAAATATGTACCAATCACATTGCCTAAACCACGACTGCCAGAATGCAGCATGACCCAGACGTCCTGATTTTCATCCAGACACAGTTCGATGAAATGATTGCCACCGCCTAAGGTACCGAGTTGTTTTTGCCAAGTGGCATCGAACTTTCTGAGCATCCGAACCAAACCTGGATGTTTTTTGATGATCGGTTGTAAGCGTTTCTCCAGAGGAATAATGCTAGAAGCTTTTGCTTTTACTTGTTTATGCAGTTCAAAGCCCACAGGAACCTTACGTTCAATGGCATGACGTAGCGGTGCGAGGTTGTCTGGAAGCTGTGAGGCCTTGAGGTTGAGTCGAATCGCATTCATCCCACAACCAATATCAACACCGACAGCTGCGGGGATGATGGCATTTTTGGTAGGAATGACGCTGCCTACGGTCGCACCTTTGCCGACATGTACATCAGGCATCACCGCAATATGTGAATAAACAAATTGCAGTTGTGCCATTTTTTTCAGTTGTTCAATACTTTCGCTATCAATATCGGTTGTGAAAATTTTCACTGGAACACCATATTGCGCATCTGCATTGAGTATTTTTTGTATGCCCATTTTCTTGTCTCGGGTATTTTAATTGTTGGTCCGAATAGGCATAAAAAAACCTAGCGAATGCTAGGTTAAATAGAGCATTCGGACAAGTGATCAATTGATTTGTACACTTGTCCGTGAGTCGACAGTGCCAAATCTTATGGTGTAGTTCCTAGTTGTAATGGCATGTTGTCGTCCTCCTATCATGTGGTGCCGTTGAAAATATGAGCGAGATTTTACTCATATTTTCATTTGGGTCAAGTAAAAAGCGGTTTTTTATTCGCCTTCTTTGACATTCATGTCTTTATAAGCAATCAGCTTGGTCTTGTGTTTCCACTTATAACCCAACCAGATCGCCAAAAATAATGGAATGCTGATATAGGTTGAAACTAGACCTAGCCAGTCTATTTTACCACCAAGTAACGCTTGATAGTTTTGACCTAAGATAATGATTGAACAAAGAATAAATGCAAACCATGGGGCAAATGGGAAGAACTTGGCGCGATATGCCAGATCTTCAACTTTATAGCCTTGCGCAATATAGCCCTTACGGAAACGATAATGTGAAATCGCAATACCTAACCATACAATGAAACCACACATTCCTGACATGTTGAGTAACCAGTTGAAAACTTGTTTCTCGCCAATAAAGGTGGTTAAGAAGCACAATGCCGCAACTGCAGTGGTTGCATAGAGTGCATTCATTGGTACGCCACGGCCATCGAGTTTGGAGAACCATTTCGGCGCACGACCTTCTTTGGCCATATCAAATAACATACGGGTAGAGGAGTACATTCCCGAGTTACCCGCAGATAAGATTGCACTGAGAATTACCGCATTCATTAAGCTTGCTGCAAAGGCAAAGCCTGCTTTTTCATATAAAAGCGTAAATGGAGAGAGTGCAATATCTTCGCTCTGAGCTGCTTTTAACAGTAGAGGATCGTCATAGCTGACCAAGGTACCAATGATGAAAATACATAGGATATAAAACAGTAAAATACGCCAGAAAATCTGTTTAATCGCCAATGGAATGGTCTTTTTAGGGTCTTTTGATTCACCTGCGGCAACTCCCACCATCTCAGTCCCTTGGAATGAGAATCCAGCAATCATGGCAACCCCGATTAAGGCTTGCAAACCACCGACAAAAGGAGCTTCCTTGTAAGTCCAGTGCTGAAATACCGAGACATTTGGTGTCATCATGATTTTAGCAATCATCCAGATACCAATCACGATAAACACGATAATGGCAATGACTTTAATCAAAGAGAATAAGAACTCACTTTCACCAAAACCTTTCACCGTTAAGGCATTAATTCCAAAAATAATGGCAAGGAAGATCGCACTCCAGTAGAAACCTGGAATATCAGGGAACCAAAATTTCATGATGAACTGGACGGCAACCAATTCGAAAGCAACGGTAATGGCCCAGTTATACCAATAATTCCAACCTAAGGCGAAACCAAAGCCATCTTCGACATAGCGGCTACCATAGGTAAAGAACGCACCTGATGTTGGATTATGCGTTGCGAGTTCACCTAAGCTGGTCATCAAGAAGTAAATCATGATCCCGATGAGGGCATAGGCCAATAACGCACCACCTGGACCCGCAGTGGCAATGGTTGAACCTGAAGCAAGGAATAAGCCTGTGCCGATCGATCCACCAATGGCAATCATGTTCAGGTGTCGAGCCCCGAGCTTGCGCTGAAGGTGTTGAGGAGCAGATGTATCGCTCATAAAAATTCCTTAAACTGTATAAGGGTCTGTTGACACTTTATATCTGGGTTGCGTTATAAGCTGAAATTTCATTAATCAAGGCATGAAACGAAAGTAATAGCGACTCTATTGCTAAGTTTCATAACGAAGAGTGAGGAAATTTCAACCATAGCCCTTCGGGGCAGGAATATTTTTTGCCGCTATAGCGTTATGGCTGACTCATTTAGAATCACTAAATTTCATCAACCATGCCTTATACCGCCTAAAAAATATTCTCTGCCGCAACCATAGATAAAGTATCAGCTGCCCCTGTTTGCACAGGCATATAACACCTTGAATCCTTGTTGATCGGCTTTCACCTGACATTCACCAAAACTCTGTTCAATCAGAGGAGGGTAGTTTAGAAAACGATTTGCCACGATCCATAATTCACCTGAATTTTTCAGATGTTTTTTCGCACGTTGGCAAAGTTCCTCACTCGCATCGTAATTGGTATGAATTCCCTGATGAAAAGGCGGATTGCTGACGATCGCATCTAAATCATTCGGTGCATCTACAAAACCAGTGACAGCTTGGAGATTTAACTGAGTTAAATTAAGACCATTTCGTTGAAAGGTCAGCTCAGTAGACCGTAATGCAAATGCATCAACATCAAGTGCAAAAATTTGCCGATTCGAATCTAGTTTGGCCAAATAGGCACTAATAATTCCAGCGCCACAACCAAAGTCGGCAATCTTACCTGATTTTACTTGACTAAGGTAAGGGACTAATACGGCTGTACCGACATCTAAATGATCTTGACTAAATACACCAGGCAAGGCACAGATATTTAACTGTTCTTGATCTATTTGAACTGTATAAGTTTTTAACCAGTGTTCCAGTGGTTTTAACTGCTCTGTTCGTTCGATCTTCATTTGCCAAAGTTGGCAGTGACGTGCACTGTCAAGTTTTAGTGTTTTGCCATATTGCAATAATTGTTTTGCTGCCCGCTCAACCCCCCCTTTTTTTTCACCAACCAGAAAAATATTGTGATCAAGTTTTAAATGGCTAACGACAACGTGCAGAATATAATTTAGTAATTCTTTCGACTTGGGGACGAAAATAACAACCTGATCAAACGTTGCTTGTGGGAATTCAACTGAAAAATGCGATGTGATCCCCGTATTTAAGAAAGCTTGGTGATCTGCATAATTCCAAGTCCATACAGAAGCTTGAACATGTTGAGGTAGATTTTTGGCGAGCTGATCATTTGGGGCATTAATCAGTAAGATTTGCCCATTTAAATAATCTTGTTGTCTGATGACAACTTCACTACGTGGATCCATTTTGATCTCTCATCAAAAACAAAGCCCAGTCGTGAAACTGGGCACTTGCGATTGTTGGTTGATTATTTATGTGTTTCAGGTAAAACAATATTTAAAATTAGTGCAGCGATACCGCCTGTTGCAACACCAGAACTAAAAATATTTTTAAATAGTTCAGGTAGATGCTCGAGGATTTGAGGTACTTGTGCAACACCTAGACCTAATGCAAGTGAAATCGCAATAATCAACAAAGCACGACGGTCGAGGTGAATACTGGAAAGAATATTAATACCAGAAGCAGCGACTGCGCCAAACATGACCATGACAGCACCACCAAGTACCGCTTGTGGTACGGCCTGAATCACGGCAGCTACAGCAGGGAATAAACCTAAAATCACCAAGAGCACGGCAATCCAAATCCCAACATATCGACTTGCCACACCAGTCAATTGAATCACACCATTGTTTTGTGCAAATACCGAACTTGGGAAGGTATTAAAGATACCTGCTAAAAATGAGTTGGCGCCATTGACCAACACACCACCTTTGATCCGTTGCATCCAGATTGGGCCATCGACTGGCTGATTTGAAATTTTACTGGTTGCTGTAACGTCACCAATTGCTTCGAGTGAAGTGACCAGATAGATAAATGCCATCGGGATGAACAGACTCCATGAGAAGCTGAGTCCAAAATGCATTGGTGTTGGAATTTGAATCAAAGGAGCATCACTGAGTACTGAAAAGTTTAAATGGCCCATAAAACCGGCAAGAATATAACCAATCACCAAGGCAATTAAGATTGCTGAACTTTTGACCCAAATAATTTTGATACGATTGAGCAGAATAATAATACCCAATACAGTACATGACATGATCAGGTTATCTGCATTGGCAAAGGTGTTGTCCTGCATTGCGGTATAACCACCGCCCATACTAATCAGACCTTCTTTAATCAAAGTAAGACCAATCAACAGCACCACAATACCTGTGACTAACGGCGTAATCAGCTTTTTTACCCATGGCAAAATTCGAGAAACGCCCATTTCAATAAATGAACCCGCAATCACCACACCAAAGATGGCAGCCATCACCTGCTCAACGGGTGTACCCGCAGCAACCATTGCGCTCCCGATACCAATGATTGGACCGATAAAGTTAAAACTTGTACCTTGGACAATGAGCAGTCCCGCACCAAATGGACCTACCTTTTTACACTGTAAAAAGGTTGCAATGCCTGAAATGATTAAAGACATCGAAAGGATCATATTGGTGTCTTCGCGGGAGACGCCAAGTGCCAAACAAATCAGTAATCCAGGGGTGACAATTGGGACTAAAATCGCCAAAAGATGCTGTAAGGCGGCTAAAAATGCAACAAAAGGTTTCGGTCGATCATTGAGTCCATAGACCAGATCAAGCTGCTGCTGAGGTTGTGAATTCGACATGGGAGTATAAAAAGCGAGAGGCATTAGTGGAATATTCTAATAGAGTTAGCTCGCTTTACCAACGATTCTATAACACTTCGTCAGAAAAAAAGTGCACTGTCAATAAACTGTCACTACTAAAGTTTAGTATTTTTCTGTATAATTTGCCCTCAAATTTAAAGCGTATCGAATTTTACATGTCAGATATTAAAACTCTCCGTAACATTGCCATTATTGCGCACGTCGATCATGGTAAGACGACTCTAGTCGACAAACTTTTACAACAATCAGGTGCTCTTGGTGATCGCGCAGGCGAGATTGAACGTGTTATGGATTCTAACGCGCTTGAGTCTGAACGTGGTATTACCATTCTTGCAAAAAACACTGCAATTAAATGGTTAGACGCACGTACAAACACCGAATACCGCATCAACATTGTGGACACCCCGGGACACGCCGACTTCGGTGGTGAAGTGGAACGTGTAATGTCGATGGTTGACTGTGTATTGCTTCTTGTAGATTCACAAGAAGGTCCAATGCCACAAACTCGCTTCGTAACGCAAAAAGCGTTCGCGCGTGGTTTGAAGCCAATCGTGATTATCAACAAAGTTGACAAGCCAAGCGCGCGTCCAGATTGGGTAATCGATCAAGTATTCGATTTGTTTGATAACCTTGGTGGTTCTGACGAACAGTTAGACTTCCCAATCGTTTATGCTTCAGGCTTACGTGGTGTTGCTGGTCCTTCACCAGAAGAATTAGCGGAAGACATGACACCGTTGTTCCAAACGATTGTAGATATTGTTGAACCACCAGCAGTTGATGTTGATGGTCCTTTCCAAATGCAGATTTCATCACTTGACTATAACAGTTTCGTTGGTGTTATCGGTGTTGGTCGTATCCAACGTGGTTCAGTGAAATTAAACACACCAGTAACTGTGATTGATAAAGAAGGTAAGACACGTAACGGTCGTATCTTAAAAATCATGGGTTACCACGGTTTAGAGCGTGTTGATGTAGAATCTGCATCAGCAGGTGACATCATCTGTATTACTGGTATTGATGCATTAAACATTTCTGACACGATTTGTGATCCGAAAAATGTAGAAGCTTTACCTGCATTGTCTGTAGACGAACCTACAGTTTCGATGACATTCCAAGTAAACAACTCACCATTCGCTGGTAAAGAAGGTAAGTTTGTTACTTCACGTAACATCCGTGAACGTCTTGATCGCGAATTGATTCACAACGTAGCATTACGTGTTGAAGATACTGACAGTCCAGACCGTTTCAAAGTTTCTGGTCGTGGTGAACTTCATCTTTCAGTATTGATTGAAAACATGCGTCGCGAAGGCTTTGAAATGGGCGTATCACGTCCACAAGTGATCATCAAAGAAATTGATGGTGAAAGACAAGAGCCGTATGAAAACGTAACGTTTGACGTTGAAGAACAGCACCAAGGTTCTGTAATGGAGCAAATGGGTCACCGTAAAGGTGAGATGACCAATATGGAAGTTGATGGCAAAGGCCGTATCCGTATTGAAGCAACTGTTCCTTCACGTGGTTTGATTGGTTTCCGTTCTGAATTCTTGACCATGACTTCTGGTACAGGGATCATGACATCAAGCTTCTCTCATTACGGTCCTGTGAAACAGGGTAGCGTAGCGAAGCGTCAAAACGGTGTATTGATTTCTATGGTTCAAGGTACTTGCTTGGGCTATGCACTCTTCACGCTTCAAGACCGTGGTCGTTTATTCGCGAAGCCACAGTTAGAAGTGTACGAAGGGATGATCGTGGGTATTAACTCTCGTTCAGACGATATGGTTGTAAACCCAACTAAAGCAAAACAGTTAACCAACGTTCGTGCGTCTGGTACTGATGATGCTTTAACTTTGACACCTGCAATTGAATACACGCTTGAACAAGCACTTGAATTCATTGAAGATGATGAGTTGGTTGAAGTAACACCAAAATCGATTCGTATTCGTAAGCGTTACTTAACTGAAAACGAACGTAAGCGTAACCGCGATAAATAATTTTTCTTCACTGAAAAATGACAAAACCGCTAAATTTATTTAGCGGTTTTTTATTGCATAAACATAAGCGGAAGAACATGCTTAAACACATATTTTTATTAAAATAAAAAGTGTTGTTAAAGTGTGAAATAACTTTCTTTTTTTGATAAAAATATTAAATTATCAACATTATGTGGATAACTGCACCTGTGTAATAAACAATGCAAAAACAGGTTGCGATCAAGTTCAACTCTGGAGAGTTATAGATGAGTATTATTAAAGAATTTAAGGAATTTGCCATCAAAGGCAATATGATGGATTTAGCGATTGGTGTCATCATTGGTGGCGCTTTCGGTAAAATCATTGATTCATTGGTAAAAGATATCGTGATGCCGGTGATTTCATGGATCTTGGGTGGTGATGTGGATTACACCAACTGGTTCCTTATCCTTGGCGAAAACCCGAATAATGTGACAACCCTGAAAGCGGCACAGGATGCAGGACTGAATGTATTTGCTTATGGTAGCTTCTTAACCATTCTGATTAACTTCTTGTTATTGGCATGGGTGGTATTCTTGTTGGTGAAAGTGATGAACCGTATCCGCAAACAAGAAGAGGCTGCACCTGAGCCTGAAGCAACACCAGAAGATGTTCAATTGTTACGTGAAATTCGTGATGAATTGAAAAAACAAGGTTAATTCAGCTTGAATAAAAAAACGGCATTTGAGATGCCGTTTTTTTATTGCCTATTGGAATAGATCATTTCAGGGTAATGATGTGAAAATCGTTATTTTTCATAGAAAAATTGCTACTTTCATTTTAAGATGCTGTGCATATTGCGAAGGGGATCAAGCAACATGAATCGATTATTTGTATATGGCACACTGTGCCCAAATCGAGAAAATGCCCATATTTTGGGGGAAATCGGCGGTGATTGGCGGCAGGCGTCAGTGCATGGCACCATTCATATTCTGGATTGGGGACCAGATCAAGGTTTACCTGCAATCGTGTTGAATGAAGCAGATCCTTTGGTTGAGGGATATTTGTTTAGTACCGAAAAATTAGAACAGAATTGGCAGATGTTGGATGATTTTGAAGGGATGCAATATCAACGGGTAGAGGTTCTGGTTCAACTGTCAGATGGCGGCACAACCTTGGCATGGACCTATGTGATGAAACCCCAAGATTAAATTCGTATAACCGTACAGTTGAGCTTAAATCTAAATTTAAGCTCAACGAGATCAATTATCTTAAACTGCCCATACGGAATTTGACTTCAACCAAATGAAAACCAAATTGGCTTTTAATTGGGCCATGTAAAATGCGTTCTGCGGCGCTAAAAACCAGTTTATCGATGACGGGCACCAGTTGACCTTTTTTCACCTCGCCCAATTCTCCCCCCCGTTTTGCTGAGTTACAGGTTGAGTATTGCTTGGCGACCTTGCCAAAATCAGCACCAGACTGAATGCGCTTTTTTAGCTGTTCAGCCAGATCTTTGTCTTTGACTAAAATATGTCGAACAATCGCAGTTTGCATGATATGTTCTCCTCCGTACATCTTAATAAGCTTACGCTTTTTTTAACTTCAGTGGTTGGCATTGCGGGCAGAATACACTGGCACGTTGGCCTAATTTCAGATTTTCCAAAGTCGTTTCACAATTCACGCACATTTCGCCTGCACGACCATAGGCCAAAAGCGTTTGTTGAAAGTAACCATTTTCGCCCATGGCATTGCTATAGTCGCGCAAGGTCGAGCCACCTAAATCAATTGCCTGCTTTAAGATGCGTTTAACTTCAATGACCAATTTTTCCACTTGAGCTTTGCTCAGCGTCGAAGCTGGTTGTGCTGGGTGAACCCCGATGTTGAATAAACTTTCTGTTGCATAGATATTGCCGACACCAACCACCACATGGTTATCCATTAAAGCAATTTTAATGCCTACATTCTTTTTACTTAGCTTTTCACGGAGATAAGTTGCATTAAAATCTTCGCTTAATGGCTCAGGGCCAAGTGTGTCGATTAGTTTGCTTTGATTGTGTTGGTCTAACCACAAAATGCAGCCAAAGCGACGTGGGTCGTGATAGCGTAATTGCAAATCTTCAAAATCAATCACCAGATGATCATGCTTTCTGAGTGCTTCATTGGGTTCACACAAACGAAAGCTGCCTGACATACCCAAATGCCAGAGCATTTGATCTTGTTCAAACTCAGCTAAAATATATTTAGAGCGACGTTTAAGTTGAGTCAAACGCTGTCCGACTAGTTTGTCGAGATCGTTTGGAATTGGCCAACGTAAACTTGCATTGAATACTTTGACGGCTTGGACACGTTGTTCTAACAGCGGTAGCAAGCTGGTTTTGGTGGTTTCAACTTCAGGAAGTTCGGGCATAGAAAGCTCAAGTTGTTTCAACAACAATACAATGAGGGTAAATGTTTCACTTACAATTATGACGGTATTTAATTTTATTTACCAATGCCAATCAGTAACCAGATTGATGGTTTTGGCTAAAGTGAATGATGTAAGACAAATATAAAATAATCAGATGCTTACTTTTAAAAATCATCCTTTTGAAATTTTGAGAAATAAGGAACCTTCATGCCTTCACTGAAAATAAACCTTTTATATGGTTGCGTCGCAATGTGTATGGGGGCGAGTAGTAGCGCTGTCTGGGCAGTTGAATCCGATGCAGATCAAGCGGTGCAGCTTCCAACCATTAAAGTTGAAGCAACACGAACCAATACCACTTATATGCAAACACCTGCATCGATCTTTAGAGTGGATATGCCTCAAAATGATCAATCTGCGCAGGTGAACTTAACCGAAGTGGTGAAAGGGATTCCAAGTGTTCAATTACGCAATCGTGAAAATTACGCTCAAGATTTGCAGCTCTCGATGCGTGGTTTTGGTGCGCGTTCTACCTTTGGTGTGCGCGGGATCCGTTTATATACCGATGGTATTCCAGCAACGATGCCAGATGGACAGGGCCAAACCTCGAATATTGATTTAAGTAGCCTCAGTCATCTTGAAGTATTAACTGGTCCATTTTCATCACTATATGGCAACTCATCAGGTGGTGCGATTTTGGCAACGACCAAAGAAGGTCAGGGCAAAGATTCGATTGAAATGAGTTATGCGGGTGGCAGCCATAACAAGAATCGTGCAGGAGTAGTACTACAGGGCGGTGCAAAAAATCAAAATGAACCGAGCTATATCATTAGTTCATCTTATTTTGATACCGATGGCTATCGTGACCATAGCAGTGCAGAAAAAGTCTTAAATAATGCCAAACTGACGTGGAACTTGGATGATGGCACTAAAATCAACTGGGTCACCAACTATGTCAAGATT
This sequence comes from Acinetobacter sp. ESBL14, assembly GCF_036668815.1. Taxonomy (NCBI): domain Bacteria; kingdom Pseudomonadati; phylum Pseudomonadota; class Gammaproteobacteria; order Moraxellales; family Moraxellaceae; genus Acinetobacter; species Acinetobacter sp. ESBL14. The sequence goes on along the minus strand of NZ_JAZEVS010000004.1, from coordinate 198,879 downwards.
CATGCCAATGATCCACAAGGGTTAAATAGAGCTCAATGGCAGCAGAATCCACGTCAAGTCAATGATGCGAATAATACTTATAATGTCCGTAAAGATATTGAGCAAACGCAAACGGGTGTGACGTGGTCTAAACCGATTAATGATCAGCATGAGCTGTATGCCATGGCTTATTTCGGCAATCGTCAAGTGACTCAATATCAATCGATTCCTCAAACAGCTCAAGCCAATCCAAATCATGCGGGTGGGGTGATCGATTTTGAACGGAATTATTATGGTGCTGATTTCCGTTGGACAGGGAAAGAGCTGTTACCGAATACAACCTTCAGCGCAGGGCTTGCTGTTGATAGCATGGATGAAGACCGCAAAGGCTATGAGAATTTTAATCTCGTTAACGCTAAGCCAACTTATGGGGTGAAAGGCACATTGCGTCGCGATGAAGACAATACTTTATGGAATGTTGATCCCTATTTACAAGCCTCTTGGCAGTTTTTACCAGCTTGGCGTTTAGACACAGGTGTACGTTATAGCAATGTGCATTATAAATCTAAGGATCACTATTTAAGCAATGGCAATGATAGTGATAAAACCGATTATAACAAGGTGTTACCGTCGGCTGCTTTAAGCTGGCAAATTACACCTGCGTTATTGGCTTATGCGAGCTACGCCAAAGGCTTTGAAACCCCAACGTTTACTGAAATGGCTTATCAGGCGGATAAGGATAAAGCTGGATTTAACTTTAATCTAAAACCATCTAGCAGTGATAACTATGAACTCGGCGTAAAATCACAAAACCTGCTCGGTGATTTTACTTTGGCTGTTTTTCAGAGCAAAACCAAAGATGATATTGTTTCAGCAGGCACTTCAAATGGACGTGCGACCTTTCGGAATGCCGATAAAACACTTCGTCAAGGGCTTGAGTTAGCATGGAATAAAAAGCTTTGGAAAGATCTTGAGATTAGCAGTAGTTACGGGTATTTAGATGCTAAGTTTGATGCTGCAATTCCAGCTATCGGTACGGTTAAGGCTGTTGAAAAGGGCAACGCAATCCCCGGTATTGCGAAGAACCAAGCTTCTCTTGGTTTAGCGTGGAAACCAGAGCAGGGCTTCTATGCGGGTGCAGATGCGCAGTATATGGACAAGGTTTATGTAGACGACGTGAATAGTGATACAGCGCCAAGCTATACCGTTGCTTCAATTTATACAGGATATGCATGGAAATATGCAGATTGGGGGGTTAATGGCTTTGCGCGTATTGATAATTTATTTGATAAGAACTATGCAGGCTCTGTGATTGTCAATGATAGCAATAGCCGTTTCTTTGAACCAGCGGATGGGCGTAATTGGAGTGCTGGAATTAAAGTAAGCAAACAATTCTAAGTGAAAAGAGCAGCATGTGTATGCTGCTCTTTATTTTTTACTTTTTGGGTGCTGCTTTTTTCGCAGCAATTACTTCTTCAACTTTGGCCAAAGACTCTTTCGCATTGGGGTAATTTGCTGCTGCTAAACGAGTAAAAATATTTTTTGCCTGTTCTAAATCTTGATCGATAATATTCCCGTTGGCGAGCATATTACCTAGAATCATCAGTGACGGTGCATAGTCTTTCTTGGCAAGCTCTTTTAAACTTTCAACCGCTTGTTGCTGCATGAATGGATTTTTATTCTTTACACCAATGCCAAGGTCATACACCGCTTTTAGATTTTTAGCAGGATAATAATCTTTTCTCAATAAAGGCAATAATTTCTGAATAGCAAGTTGATCATATTCAGGCTTACCTTGCCTAAAAAGAATATCAGCAAACTCAACGGTCGCTTCATCAGAGCCTTGAATTGAGGCTTTCTCTAAATATTCTTTGTATTTTTGTGGATTTTTACCTAGCCCAAGTGTGCCTTTATGGTAGGCCTGAGCGAGTGCAAAGGTTGCAGGGCCATAGCCTTTGTTTGATGCATCTTGATAATACTGCAATGCTTTCTTCTCATCTTTCGCTGTCCCTTGCCCAGCTTGAGTCATATAACCTAAATTAAAGATCGCTTGTTTATTTCCAGTATCGGCCAAACGTTGCATTTCCTGAAAGGCTGCAGGGTAGTCTTTTGCTTCGTAAAGTTGAGTCGCTTTGGTGAATAACGGATCGGCCTTGACGGTTGTTGCTTTAGTGTCTGCTGCAAATGTTGTATGGCTTGCAATCGTAATTAAACTCGCGATGAGCAATTTTTTCATGTTTATTTTCCTTTCATGTTGATCTGCTTTCATCCTTTGCATAGCAGAACTCAATATGCTGCCTTCATCATAAAAGTTTGGGCGAAAATGTAAATAAGGATTTTGTATAAATCGTAGTGAAATGGAAGAAGGGGAATTAAGTCTGTAAATTAAATAAATAAAATTAAATCAATAATTTATGTTTAATTTTTTGAATGAAAGCTTGTGACCCTTTGTGGCAAAAAAGTCAACAAGCCTCCATCATTGCGTATTATTTGTTACTGCTGGCTTCCTGTAAAAGCTGCTCAATCTGTTCCGCATTTTGTGGGCTACCAGAGAGGCGCATCCCATTTTGCAGGAATAGGGTCGGGGTACCATCAATTTGTAGTTTTTGACCTAAGGCAAGATTCTTTTGTATTGGGGTTTCACACTGTACTGCTTTTTTTGGTGCTTTACGATGCAGCATATAATCCTCCCAAGCTTCATACTGGTTTTTTGAACACCAAATTTGATTGGCAACAGCTTCAGCTTGTGGATGTAAACTTTTTAGTGGGAACAAGAACAGATAAACCGTGACATTATCGATAGAGGTCATATTCTGTTCAAGTTTTTGGCAATAGGGGCAGTCAGGATCGCTAAAGACGTAAAGGATACGTTCTCCCTTACCTTTTACATATTTGATTGCTTGATCGAGCGGTAGTTGTTTGACATCAATTTTGCCAAATTCAGCTAAGCGCTCTTCGGTCAAATTTTTCTTGTTTTTGACATCGAGAAGGTTACCGAAAAACAGATATTTGGCTGTTTCATCTGTATAGATGATTTTGCCAGCAGCATAGACTTCATAAATACCAGGTAAAGGTGAAGGACTAACTGATTTGACTGGAATATCTGGATAATTCTGTTTGAAGTTTCTTTCCAGTGTTTTGCTATCGGCATGTAGGCTTTGTAAGCTGAGCAGACTCAAGCTGAGTGCAGATAACCATGTTTTGATCGTTATTTTCATGAGGAATCGGTTGTGTTGAGAATAAAGGAACAATAACGTTGATTTGTGCTTTCGACAAGAATTTAGCCCAAACTTTATTTTAAATATGGTTGCATCGCCAATTGAAGTAATTCAATCAGCTCCGGGTCCATATAGCGATAGTCATCTGGAATATCGAGCACAAACACTCGTTTATGTATGAGTTGTTTAGAAAACTGTTCTTTGATCTGTTGCTTGTGTCGAGACTCCATTACAAAGATTTGTTCCGCCCAAGCAATATCCTTTAAAGAGAGAGTATGTTTGGCATGACGGCTGGTCCCTGCGGAACGGGTATGTAGGCCATAGCCTTGAGCGAAAATGTGCTCAGCTGTTGGGCTACGCCATTGATTACGACTACAAATAAACAGGGTATTCAAACAAGTACCTCATTCATGATCGACAGTATTAATAAAATTTTCTAAGCCTTCAAGTTCGGGTACCCCAACAACTCGATGTCCTTGTGAATTAAATATTGTCGGTGTTAGATTAATTCGATATTTTTGGGTTATTGCCATATTTTGATCGATGGGTTGATGACACGAATTTGCTCTTTTATTTGGTTTATCCCCATCTAATAAATATGCCTTCCAAGCTTTGACAGGATCTTTTGAGCACCAAATATTCTTGGAGGTTTCAATGGCCGTGGGGTGTAAATGTGCTAATCCCATTGGGAAAGTGTAAATTGTTATGTTATCAATATCCTCAAGAATCCCTTGTAATGCCTGACATGCAGGGCAGTCGGGATCTGCAAAAACATATAAAACTCTTTTACCATTCCCTTTTACTTCTTTTAATGCATTGGCTGTAGGGAGTTGCTTTGGGTTGATTGCATAATGTTTTTGATAATTATAGTCTGCTATGTTTTGCATATTCTCAAGATCAATCATATCCCCATCAATTAAATATCGGCCTGAAGCATCAATCAATATAGAACCTCTAATATTTGAAAGAGTATATAGATTGGGAATCGGTGTCTTATCTATAAATTCGGGTTTGAGCTCTTTTGGAAGGCTTTTTATTCGTTGGTGAATTTGTTCTGTATTTGCAAAAATAGATTGTGAGCTCAATATTATTGCAATTGTCATAATATAAAGTGAATTTAATTTATACACAGAAATTTCCCGTAAAAAAAGAATAGGCATAATTGTTTTAAATCAGTATATGTTGAATTTGAAAGGAAATTTTATTTTAATAATTTTACACATAATGCAAAAGCCCTAAGAGGGCTTTTGCTAGGGTTTTATGATTGTGGGCGAGCCACATCACCATTCAGTGCATCTGGTAGATCCAAAGCGGTTACACCGAGCTCTTCTAAAGCAGCGGGTTTTGCAATGACCAGTGCTAAATAGCCTTCTTCAAATGCAACACTATTCACCACCTCAACATCTTTGCTGAGTTGAGTTGCTGGTGCAGGCAGATCACCTTGGGCTTGAATTAAATGCAACCAATGCTTCGGCTTTGCTTTAAACCAAAGACGCGCCACGATTTCCTGACCGAGATAACAACCTTTATCAAAATGTACGCCATCACGTTGATGTAAGCGTAATTCTTGTGGTTGAAATAAATGCTCTGTACTTTGACTAATCCACGCTTGTCCAGACTGAATTGCCTGAATTTGCCAAGTGCCGATATCACTTTCTACTGATGAAAATTCGGTTTGAATGCCATTTACCGTTGGAAAGACAGGACCGATTTGTTCTAACTTCATTTTAGAGAAGGCACCAAACTTTTTAATGTGCTTAGCAAATTCTTCAGCTTGGTCTTGCGTGGTTACAAGTTCAAAGCTCTCTGGGCCAAGTCGTTTAATCCATAAACCAAAATGAATACGTCCTTTTAAATCACAAATAGCGGTATAGCGACTTTCATTTTCAGGTATACGCTCTACATGCACGGTCACCTGACCTTGTAAAAATTTTTGTGCATCTACACCATTTAAGCTAAAAGCAGTAAAAGCAAGCTGACTCATAGATCAATCCTAAATCTGCATTCTAATCACGAAAATATGGATTGTTATTTTGCGCTATTTTTCACAAAAAAGCAGCTTGAGATTCTCGATATTCGTGCTCAAATGAGGGATTAAAGGCATAGCATTTGTGCACCAAATCGCTATGATAAATCGATCCAACACAAGAATCGTAAGATTGGAGAATAAGAATGACGGGGACCGTAAAATTACATCGCGTATTGAATGCGCCACCAGCTCGGGTTTATAAAGCCTTTTTAGATCCTGATGCCTTGGTAAAGTGGTTACCACCGCATGGATTCACCGCAAAAGTCCATCATCTTGATCCTCAAGAGGGTGGCAGTTATAAAATGTCATTTACCAATTTTTCAACTGGACGCTCGCACTCTTTTGGTGGAACCTATGTTGAGCTAGTACCCAATGAACGCTTGCGTTATACCGATCGTTTTGATGACCCGAACCTGCCAGGTGAGATTCAGGTGACGATTCAATTAAAACCAGTATTGGTCGGTACCGAAATCCATATCACTCAAGAAGGCATACCAGAGGTGATTCCTGTCGAAGCGTGTTATCTAGGCTGGCAAGAATCACTGTATCTGCTTGGCTTATTGGTACAGGCTGAGATTCCAGATCAGTAATCGAAAAGAAAAATCAGCTTAAAAATATAGTTTATGATGATGACATCGGGGGATGCTATGTCAGAACAAGCAATTGTTGAACGCCGTGAACAGCTTGCACGCCTTGCAATGCGGGAAGCTTTAGAAAATCAACAGGCCGAAGACAGTGTAGAGTTATTTATTCAACATCATCTTGAAGAGATTGAATCTGCATATTGGCAAAAACACTTTGGGACATCGACTCCAACGCCGTTGCAGGTATTAGCGTTTTTGGTGCTTGATCATCAATGGAAGGATGAGGGTTTAGAGCCGCATGACATGCTTGATTTTACTTTGCCCGATGGAGTTACCAATTATGTGATATGTGTCAGCTTTGATTCCAAAGGGCAGGTGATTGATATCGCAATGGAAAGTTAAAACTAAATTGAAGGGCTGAGTATGCAAATTGAGATTAAACGTATTTATGACCCTGTGGCAGTCACCGATGGGAAGCGTATCTTGGTTGATCGCGTATGGCCAAGAGGAATCTCCAAAGAGCGTGCGCATTTAGATTTATGGCTTAAGGAGATTGCACCGTCAACGGAATTGCGGCAGGCTTTTTGTCACAAGGCTGAACATTGGCTCAGTTTTCAGCAAGGCTATTATCAAGAATTATCTGGAAATCCACATGTCAATGAACTCAGAGAAATGGCAGCGCAACAGCAATTGACGCTGATTTATGCAGCCAAAGATCCTCAACTGAATCATGCTTTAGTTTTGAAGAATTATTTACTTGGCATTGAGATTCAAGCCTAAAATTTTGAAAAATTACATCTATCCATCATAATAGCCGTTTTGAGTTTCTTTTATGTCTTTTCCACATTGCCCACAATGCCAATCAGAATATACTTACCAAGATGGCGATTTATTGATTTGTCCTGAATGTTCACATGAATGGAAGGAAGGGGAAGTAGCGGCTTCAGAATTACAGGACATCATTAAAGATGCCAATGGAAATGTGCTAGCCGATGGGGATAGCGTAACGGTTGTGAAAGACCTAAAAATTAAAGGTTCATCTTCTGTGGTGAAGGTTGGAACAAAAGTGAAAAGTATCCGCTTGGTTCCAGATGCCAGTGACGGTCATAATATTGATTGTAAAATTGATGGTGTCGGTGCGATGAAGCTAAAGTCAGAGTTCGTGAAAAAAGTTTAAACGATTTCTATTTAGGAGCATGAAAATGCTCCTTTTTTATGTTTGATGATAATTACCAAAAGCGAACAAAATTTAATCTTTTTAAACTTTCACAGCTGTTCTATATTGGATGAGATAACAAACAACACTAACTCCAAAAAATAGAGGTCCTTATGGCAGGATGGTTCGAAGTCAGTCAAGCAAGTGATGGGCAATATCGTTTTGTGTTAAAAGCCGGAAATGGCGAGCCCGTATTGAATAGTGAGTTGTATAAAACCAAAGCAGCGGCCTTAAATGGGATTGCATCGGTACAAAAAAATAGTCCAGATGATGGTCGTTATGAACGATTGACGTCTAAAAATGAAAAAGCTTATTTTAATTTAAAGGCTGCCAATCATCAGGTGATTGGAAGCAGTCAACTGTATGCAAGCGAACAGTCTCGTGATAAGGGGATTGAGTCTGTGAAAAATAATGGCCCATCAGAAACCATTAAAGATCTGACTGCTTAATGAATAAAAAAGCCGTTTCATGGAAACGGCTTTTTTATGTTTAGAATTTAGATTAGCGAACAAGTTTTGCTAATAATTCTTCTTTATTGAGATTGCTTGATTCAGCATCACGACGACCTTTGTACTCGAACGTACCTGCATCCAAACCTTTTTCACCAATCACGATACGATGTGGAATTCCCATTAATTCAAGATCAGAGAATTTCACACCTGGACGTTCGTTACGGTCATCTAGCAGGACATCATAACCTTGTGCTTGTAGCTCAGCATACAATGCTTCTGCTGCTTCAAGCGTACGTGGTGATTTATGTGCATTCATTGGCACAATCGCAATTTCAAAAGGAGCAATCGTTTGTGGCCAGATAATGCCTTTCTCATCGAAGTTTTGTTCGATCGCCGCAGCGACCACACGTGTTACACCGATGCCGTAACACCCCATGGTGACGGTAAATGGTTTACCATCTTCGCCAAGAACCTTACAGCCTAACGCTTCTGAGTATTTGGTGCCGAGCTGGAAGATATGACCGACTTCGATCCCACGTTTAATCAGGATTGTGCCTTTACCATCTGGAGATGGGTCACCTTCAACCACATTACGCAGGTCAAATACTTCTGTGAATTTGGCATCACGATCCCAGTTAACCCCAGTTGCATGTTTGTCGATTTCATTTGCACCTGCAACAAAGTCAGACAAGACCGATGCAGCACGATCCACAATCACGGTTAAGCCTTTTTCCACTAAACCTTGTGGGCCGCAGAAACCAGCGGTTAAACCATGCTGTTGCAATTGCTGTTCAGTCGCAAAGGCTAATGGTGCAGCAATCAATGGATGCTTTTCAGCTTTAATGTCATTAAGTTCATGGTCACCACGGAGGAACAAGGCAACAACTGGTGTATGACCTTTATCATCGGTCGGCCCTTGTACCAATAATGCTTTAACGGACTGTTTCGCATCAGCATTGAGGAATTGGCACACATCCGCAATGGTTTTTTGATTCGGTGTTTCGACTAGAGTATACGCTTGAGTTGCAGCAGCACGTTCACCCACTAACAGGGCTTCGGCCATTTCAACATTGGCTGCAAAGTCAGATTCTGTTGAGAAAGCGATGTCATCTTCACCACTTGACGCAAGTACATGGAACTCATGTGAAGCTGAACCACCAATTGAACCGGTATCTGCTTGTACTGGACGGAAGTCCAAACCTAGACGAGTGAAGATACGGCTATAAGTGTCGTACATCACATCATAGGTTTCTTGTAATGATGCTTGGTCCGCATGGAATGAATATGCATCTTTCATGATGAATTCACGCGAGCGCATTACCCCAAAGCGTGGACGAATTTCGTCACGGAATTTGGTTTGAATTTGATAGAAATTCAAAGGGAGCTGTTTATAGCTTTTGAGTTCATTACGGGCCAAGTCGGTAATTACTTCTTCGTGAGTTGGACCGAGCACAAATGGATTGTCATGACGATCTTTAAAGCGTAATAGTTCTGGGCCGTATTGTTCAAAACGACCCGACTCTTCCCAAAGCGAAGCAGGTTGAGTCACTGGCATAAAGACTTCTAATGCGCCTGAACGGTTCATCTCTTCACGGACAATGGCATCCACTTTCTTTAAAACGCGCGTTCCCATGGGCAACCAAGAGTATAAGCCAGAAGCGAGTTTACGAATCATCCCCGCACGTAGCATGAGCTGGTGTGAAATCACTTCAGCATCATTTGGGGTTTCTCTTAACGTTGCAAATAAAAAGCGGCTTGCGCGCATGGAAACTGTCCTAAAGTTAAGTGTTATTTAAAAAGTGCTATCAATGAGCAAAATAATCAGCTCAGTTTTGAGCAATGGGCATTATGACATGAATCATTCAATTTGGCGCAGTATAAAGTACAGGCATGCGCTTAAGTATTGGAATTGTTTAAAGATTAATGTCGAGATGGTCAGTGCGTGGTTGTATATTTAGGGTTTAGGTCGAGCCGAGTGCATTTAGGCGATTGATAATCTCGCTATATTCAACCTCAGTCTTATGGTAGGCATTACGTAGACTTTCAACCGTTTTTTTGACGTTTTCGATATTTTGAGCATTATTTTGCAGATTGCTTTTAAGTTGGGTCGGTAGCATTTCACCTTTGCGATGATATTCCATCTCTTGGCGTTTAAAAGCAATCTTGTCCTTTTGTAATTGCTGTAATTGTTCTTGCTGATAATTCAGTTGTTTTTTGAGATTTGCTAAGATTTGATCGCGTTTTGCTGCTGCGATTTGTGGACTACCATAGGCGCGTTTGAGTCTTAAATCTTGTTCGCGACGACGTGCGAGAGATTCACGTTGAGCCGATTGCTGAACATCAGCAGCGGCATTATAAGCACGATTGCGTTTGATCACCTGCATATTACGATCAAGTGCTTCATAGCCATGTCTGATATGTTCTGGGGTGACGGAGGTACTGACATTGGCAACGCCATTTTTGTCATAATAACGATACCAAACTGGTTTAACTTGTTCAGTAGCTGCAAGGCAAGAATGGCTGACAAATAGCAATAGAAAAAAACCACAAATGTAACTACGAGTAATCGTTGTAAAGTGACCAATGCGGAAACCGCACTTTAACGAACCAGTCATTACATTCCCCGAAAAAAAGTTAATTAAATCACTTATTTTTAAATAATAATCAGTTGTATATTAGTGCTAATTTAGACATTTAAAAATAGTTATTCAGCAAAAAAATTAGGAATTTAATCAAAAGTGTGAACTGTTTATGATTGTTAAGCGAAACTGATAGGTTGGTTCAAAAAACTTCATTGATAATGCAAGTAAAGATATGTTAAAAATATCAACTAATCTGTATAAAACAAATTAAACCAACCATAATTTGTATTGAGTATTGGGGCAGGACAATAAATGGAAGATAAATTTCAAAATTTGAAGGTCATGGTGATTGACGATTCAAAAACGATTCGTCGTACAGCTGAGACTTTATTACAACGTGAAGGTTGTGAAGTAATTACAGCGGTTGATGGCTTTGAAGCATTATCAAAAATTGCAGAAGCTAATCCAGATATCGTTTTTGTCGACATCATGATGCCTCGTTTAGACGGTTACCAAACCTGTGCATTAATTAAAAATTCTTTAAATTATCAAAATATTCCAGTCATTATGTTGTCAAGCAAAGACGGTTTGTTTGATCAGGCGAAAGGGCGTGTTGTGGGGTCGGATGAATATTTAACCAAGCCATTCAGTAAAGATGAGCTGTTAAACGCGATTCGCAACCATGTTAGCGCATAAAATTTAAGATTGAGGAAAAAATGGCTCGCATACTTATTGTAGATGATTCACCTACGGAAACGTTTCGCTTTAGAGAAATTTTAACGAAGCACGGTTATGACGTTATTGAAGCAACCAATGGTGCTGATGGGGTGACCATGGCGCAGGCAGAATTGCCTGACTTGGTGCTGATGGATGTGGTAATGCCAGGGATGAATGGCTTTCAGGCAACGCGTCAAATTAGTAAAGGTAAGGACACTCAACATATTCCAGTTGTGATTGTGAGTACCAAAGATCAGGCCACAGACCGTGTATGGGGTAAGCGTCAAGGGGCTTGTGATTATTTGACTAAGCCTATTGATGAACAGCAACTTATTGATGTCATTAAACAATTATTAAGTTAATTTTTTTGCTCAAGATGAGCCTTCTCATTACTCAATACGGGATAGGGTATGGCAGCAAATGGATTTATCGAGTTGCTTCGTTTATCCAAGCGAGGCAATAAACAATACACTTCAACTCAAAATGAAGTCAGCCGCTGGTCTGGTATCGCATTTGAGATGTTAGGGCAATATTTTGTTGCGCCTTTAGGGGAAATTTCGGAGGTAATCTATCCTCCGAAATACACACCAGTACCAAACACTCAGGCGTGGGTGCGAGGTTTGGCCAATATTCGTGGACGACTACTTTCGGTTTCTGATTTAACACACTTTATTTCAGGGCAGCGAAGTCAGTTTTCTCCAACGCAAAAAGTGATTTGTATTAGCCATCAAGACCATTATGTGGGGTTGGTCGTCGATCAGGTTTTGGGGATTCAACACTTTAATAAGAAGAGTTTTTTCTCTCAAAATAATGAGCTGGACAATAAATTGAAAGATTATTGCCAAGGTCATTTCCATCAACATAATCAACAATGGCATGTGTTTTTATTGAGCCGGTTATTAAACAACCCTCAGTACATGAATGCATCAATAAAATTTATAAACTAATTTATACGCTACGGAACATAAGCGCGTATTCAGGGGAGAAGCTGAGATGGGCTTTAAACTTAAAAAAAAGAACGGCAATGGCGATAGTGCAGGGCTGAAAAAGGGTGGGGCGTTCTTAGACAATATTCGAACGCAACTTGACCAGTTTTCGCGCTTATTCGGTGAAACTGAGAAATCAAAACCGATTATCTATCGTGCTTTAATTGCTTTGGCCCTTGCAGCGATCCTCTTGATTTACTTATTCGTGAGCGTTCCGCGTTCAAACCAGTTGACCCGTAGTTTGGGTGAATTGCGTTTGTTATCGCAAACCATTTCACGTCAAGCAACTGAAGCAACTGCATCTGGTACGCCAGAAGCCATGAAAAAATTGGTCGAGTCAGAGAAGCAGTTTGCTGAAAACCTAGACACTGTTGAAAGTGTTTATGGTAAAGGTTCTGATGAGTACAAGAAAGTCAGTGGTCTTTGGGACACTGTTGCCAAGAATATTGATCTGATTGCATCGCAACAAAAAGTCATTAACCAGCTTTACGACACCAACATCTCGATCAGTGAAACGATTCCTGAGATTCAGGCGGAATATAACCTGATGGTCGACCAAATGGTGCGTGAAAATATGCCGAGTAGTCAGGTAATTATCACCAAAAACCAAGTGTTCATTGCAGAACGTATTTTACGTTCGATCAACTCGGTACTGGTCGGCACAGACAACTCAAGCGTTTCTGCAAATGACTTTGGTGCGGATATTGATACTTTTGGTGTTTATCTGAATGCACAATTGAATGGTAGTTCAGAACTCGGTGTAGACCGCATTAGTTCAGCAGCATTGCGTGAATCTGTAGACAGCATTAAGTCAGATTATGATGCTGTATTGAAATCAGCAGCAGCAACCGTATTGCAAAACGCCAACCAGATTGTTCGTGTACGTCAAGCATCCTCGCAGATTTTCTCGCAGTCTGATGCGCTGTTGACTTCACTCAATGATTTATCAAATAAAGCCGAAGGTGGTTGGGATAACGTTGTTGCAGGTATTTTCTTAATCCTCTCTTTAGCGGCTCTGGTGTTTTTTGTATTACAACTCTTAATGTTACGTAGTAATACCGATAAAGAACGTGTAACGCGTCTACAAGACGAATATGACCGTAACCAAAACGCGATTTTACGTTTACTGGATGAGATTGCCGACTTGGCGGACGGTGACTTGCGTTCGTATGCAACAGTATCTGAAGACTTTACGGGGGCGATTGCCGACTCGATTAACTTCGCGATTGATCAGTTACGTGACCTTGTTTCTCGTATTACCGACACTTCGCAAGAGGTTGCACGTTATACCCAAGATACTCAGAGTATTACCAACCAGTTAGCAGAAGCATCTGAACATCAGGCACAAGAAATTGCAGGTGCATCAGCGGCGATGAACGAAATGGCGTTGTCGATTGACCAAGTATCTGCCAACGCATCTGAATCTGCTGACGTAGCACAACGTTCGGTACAAATTGCAACCAATGGTGCGCAAGTGGTAAACCGTTCGATTGAAGGGATGGATCACATTCGTGAACAGATCCAAGAGACCTCAAAACGTATTAAACGTTTGGGTGAATCTTCGCAAGAGATTGGTAACATCGTCTCGTTGATTAACGATATTGCCGACCAAACCAACATCTTGGCATTAAACGCAGCGATCCAAGCATCGATGGCGGGTGAAGCAGGTCGTGGTTTCGCGGTTGTAGCCGATGAAGTCCAACGTCTTGCGGAACGTTCTGCATCAGCAACCAAGCAGATTGAAAGCTTGGTAAAAACCATTCAGACCGATACCAACGAAGCGGTCATTTCGATGGAACAAACCACGTCCGAGGTTGTTCGTGGTGCGAACTTGGCGAAGGATGCGGGGATTGCACTGGATGAGATTCAAACCGTATCGGGTGACTTGGCAAAACTGATTGCGAGCATTTCTGATGCAGCAAAACTGCAGTCTGCATCTGCCAGTCATATTGCAACCACGATGAATGTTGTACAGGAAATTACTTCACAAACCACAACTGCAACGTTTGATACAGCACGCTCAGTATCTGAGTTGGCAAACATGGCTGAATCATTACGTGAATCGGTAACGGACTTTAAGTTACCTGATTAAACCGAATTGGAAAGGCAGATGGGGGTGTCTGTCTTTCCATTTTTAGAGATGTTGGATATCTCAACAAGGTGATGGCGAAATGTAACTACATCTTGTGTGATAGATAGACGTAATTTTTACCCACATTGGTGGATAAAAACGAAAGAAGCAGCTATGAAACAAATATTAAAAACGTTAGTTGAAACGATGACGCTTCCTGAAGACAGTTATCTTGAACAAGATGCAGAGATTCTTGAGATTTTTATTGAAGAATTAGATGAAATCTTTGTTGAGTTAGAACCATTACTCGTTCAATGGACAGAACAACCACATCAACACAATGTGCTGAGCGATATTCGCCGCCATTTTCATACCTTAAAAGGTTCTGGAAGAATGGTGGGTGCTAAGTCATCAGGTGAGTTGGCATGGACGGTTGAAGATACTTTAAATCGTGTGATCGCTGGAACGATCGTGCTCAATAGCGATATTCAACGCTATGTCCAAACAGTATTTAATCTTTATCGCTTTAAGCTTATACATGATTTTAAAGCAGTTCGAAGTCATCTCATTGATTTCAGACCATTGGTTTTATTGGGACAACAATTACAACAGCAGCAAAGTCCTGAACCTGCTTTGGCGGAGCTTCTGAATCTAGCCACCAACCTGAATCAAGCGCAGGGGGCGACAGGTCTTGAACTTGTTGTAGAGACTACGCTACTTGAGCAAGAACAGCTTGAGCCTGCTACCGAACTTGAATGGGCGGCACCATTTGAAGATGAGGCACTTGCTAAAGAAACGTTGGCCATCTTCTTGGAAGAAGCGGAAGAGCATCTTGCAACGATTGATCAGTTCTTAAAGAATGATCGCCCAAGTAATGATCACTACAATACGCTCATTCGTGCCTTACATACCTTGCGTGGTAGCTCGGCGATGGCGCATGTCGATCATGTGTTTGAGGCCAGTGCTAAAGTTGAAAATCTGTTTAAAACATTATTACAAGAAGAGCTGGACTCAAGCTCGGATGAAACAGCTTTACTGACGCATTATGCGCAATTTGTACGTGATTATTTGCATACCTTGAAGCAACAAGCGCCACAGCAACAGTTTGACGAAATTTATCAAACCTTCAATGTTGCTTGGGATAGCTATGACTTCCAACTTGAAGAAAAGAACGGAACATCTGTGCGGCCGCAAGGCTTGGTTTCTGAATTACTTGAATTGAATATCAATGATCTATTAGACGTTGAGTTTGATTTTGAGAAGCGTGCCCGTCACGAGTTCCCACAATATATTCAGTGCTTGAGTCAGCAAGCAGAAACCTTGTTACAGCATACCCATCACCATGCCACGATCGGGATGTATCAATACACCAGCTTGCTGCGTTCCAGCTATCAGGATTTGATCTATAAGCCAAGTTTACTTAATCTTGATTATGCCTTTGAGCTGTATCATCAGGTTCATCAACAGTTTATTCAACTGTTTGATACTTTGGCGGCGGGACAGCGTGTCACATTGAGTAAAACACATGAACGTGTTTTGAATGAATTAAGTTCGTTTACCCAGCAAAATATTGAGTCTTTGGAACAGGCTGCTGCGGTGGAAACAATGGATGTGCCTGTAGATGCATCTGTTATTGAGCCCGTTAGCGCAGTGAGTCATGCTTCCTCAGATGTGGCGACACAGTTTGCTTTAGATAAACAGCAACTCCAATCAGCAGATGCCAATCGTGATTTTGATCCAGATGTATTGGATATCTTCTTGGAAGAAGCAGATGAGTTACTCGGTGGTATTGATAGCGATCTAAATACATGGGCAGCGGATCATCAAAACCTCAATGCCTTAAAGAATTTGATGCGTTATTTGCACACCTTAAAAGGTGGTTCAAATATGATTCAAGCGCGTCATATCGGTTTGATTGCGCATGAATTAGAAACAATTTATGAAAAGCTGATCAATCAACAGATTCAGGCAACGCCACAATTGATTGCGACGATTCGTTCAGTGCAAGATGATATCGCCGATCGTATCCAGATCATTCGTGATCAACAGGTAGATTATCCAGCGACGCACACGTTGATTGTACTTGCTGATTTATCTAAAACAGCACCCGTTGCTGATCAGGTTGGAATTGAAGCTGTATCAACAGTGGAACAAGATCAATCAATCGTGAGTGAAGCAGATGCCGAGCCAGTCGAAACATTGACGACAGCCACTTCTGTTCAAACTGAGTCTACTGCGATTGATGTCACTGCTTTTGCGGCACAGCTTGCCTTGGATAAGCAACAGCTCCAGTCAGCAGATGCCAACCGCGACTTTGATCCAGACCTACTGGATATCTTCTTAGAAGAAGCAGATGAGTTACTCGGTGGTATTGATAGCGATCTAAATACATGGGCTGCGGACCATCAAAACGTTAATGCCTTAAAGAATTTGATGCGTTATTTGCACACCTTAAAAGGTGGTTCAAATATGATTCAAGCGCGTCATATTGGTTTGATCGCGCATGAATTAGAAACCATTTATGAAAAGCTAATTAACCAACAGATTCAAGCGACGCCACAACTCATCGCGATTATTCGTTTGGTACAGGATGATATTGCAGATCGTATTCAAACCATTCGCGATCAGCAAACAGATTATCCATCGACGCATGTGGTGCAGTTATTACAACAGGCAGATCAATCAATTGAGTCTGTTGCTGTAGAGCCAGTGCCTGAGACAGCACAAGAATTTGACGCAGTTGAAGCGATTCAGGTGGAACAGCCTGCGTTGGACAACGTTGAAGCCGTAGTTGCTGAACAAACGATTGAGCTTGAGTCTTCACCTGTTGAGGCAGAAGTGCTTGAGGAGATTTCCGCAGCACAATTGGTAGAAACCGTTGCTGATACGACAGATGATGATGTTCGTAATCTAGTTGAACAGACTTTCCTTGAAGAAGCAGAAGAATTGCTTGAGCAAGCACAAAGTTTATTGAAGCAATGGTTCGATCAACGGGGTAACCGTAGTTTGCTATTACAGTTACAGCGTAATGCCCACAGTCTGAAAGGTGGTGCACGCATGGCAGAAATGGATGCCATTGCGATTATTGCCTATCATTTAGAGAATGCTTTTGAGCAATTCGGTGTACATCACTTCAGTTCGAATGTGTATGACAATTTACTCAATACAGCATTCGCATGGTTGCATGATGCGATCTTTAAGCGCCAATATGCCAATTTTGACGGCTTAAAACAAAGTTTGGAGAAGATGGAGTTTGTCGACGTTTCGGCACAACTTCCACAGAAACTCTCTGCTAAGGACATCTTTACGCCTGAATATACGATGGAGTTTGTTCAGGGGGATGGTACTGAGCCGCCGTCAATGTTGGGTGAGTGGGAAACCGCTGAACGTATTGAACAGAATAATGAAATGATCCGTGTTTCTGCTGACGTCATTGAGAAAATGATTGATTTGTCAGGGGAGAATGCGATCAACCGTTCACGTATCGAGATGGACTTAGGTCAATTGGGCGGTACCTTGACGGAAATGGAACTGGCGATCAAGCGTTTGGCGGATCAGTTACGCCGAATGGAAGGTGAGTTGGAAAGTCAGATCATTGCACGACATGGCGGTGAAAATTCGCGTTATGCCGACTTTGACCCACTGGAAATGGACCAATATTCATCGTTGAACCAATTGTCCAAGTCTTTAGCTGAGTCAGCATCGGATTTGGTTGACTTCAAAACTACGCTGTCTGAAAAGATTCGTGATACCGAAGGTTTGCTGTTACAACAGTCTCGTATTCAAGCTGAAATTCAAGAAAGCTTGATGCGTACTCGCTTGGTCCCATTCTCTCGTCTATTGCCGCGTTTACAACGTATTGTGCGTCAAACAGCATCGACCTTAAACCGCCCAACAGAACTGGTGGTGAATAATACCGAAGGTGAATTAGACCGCAGCATTCTTGAACGTTTGGTTGCGCCGTTTGAACATATGTTACGTAATGCGATTGACCACGGCATTGAAGACCGCGAACAGCGTTTACAAGCGCAAAAGCCAGAGACGGGTCATATTGTGCTGAACATTGGCCGTCAAGGCACAGATGTTGTGGTGACCTTTAGTGATGATGGTAAAGGCATTGATGTTAAGCGCATCAAGGATAAAGCGTTACAAACAGGTCTGATGACCAAAGATCAGAAACTTGATCAGGAAGAAATTCTGCAATTTATCTTCCATCCAGGCTTTAGTACCGCGGCTCAAGTCACTCAAATTTCTGGACGTGGTGTAGGTCTCGACGTAGTACAAAGTGATATTAAAGCCTTAGGTGGTCACGTCAGTGTCGATTCAAGCTTAGGTAAGGGCACAACCTTTACCATTCGCGTACCGACCACGGTGGCAGTGAGTGATGCCTTGATGGTAAAAGCTGGCGATCAACAGTTCGCCTTCCCATTGGCGCAGATCGACCGTATTGTACGTATCTCACCTGTGGCTTTAGAACAGTACTTTGAAAGCCAAGAAGATTACTTCAGTATTGATCAAGAACGTTATCGTTTACGCTACTTGTCTGAGTTCGTGGCTGGGCAGCCAATTCCACGTTTAAGCGGCGTGGTACATTCCCTACCTGTGCTATTGATTAAAGGGGCTCAAGGTCAGACCACGGCATTATTGGTTGATCAGTTGATTGGTTCGCGTGGACAGATTGTGGTCAAACCCGTGGGGCAACAGTTCTCAAGTATTGGTGTGATCGCAGGTGCAACGATTCTTGGTGATGGTCAAGTGTGTTTGATCTTGGATGGTCAAAACATTGCTCGACAAGCGCAGTCAACAGCACGCAGTAAGCAGGCCGATGAGATTTATACCAAGCAACGTTATGATGAACGTCGCTTGATTATGATTGTCGATGACTCAGTGACAGTACGTAAGGTGACCTCACGTCTATTAGAACGTCAAGGCTATGATGTTGTGACCGCTAAAGATGGTGTGGATGCAATTGAACAGCTTGAAACTGTGAAGCCAGACTTAATGTTGCTGGATATCGAGATGCCACGTATGGATGGTTTTGAAGTGTCTAACCTAGTACGACATCATGAAATTCATCGTGACTTGCCAATTATCATGATTACATCACGTACCGGTGAGAAGCATCGTGAACGTGCATTATCGTTGGGTGTAAACCAGTATATGGGTAAACCATTCCAAGAAGAGGCGCTCTTGGAAAATATTGAAAGCTTACTTGCGGTGCGCTAAGAGGTGAAAATTAATGGCTAAGAAAAGCGCAAACTCCACACTGGGCCAGATTGACCAGCAAGAGTTACAACATTTAATTACGGTCTCAACGGGATTTATTGATGCATATATTATTCAGTGCCATCAAAAAGTACCGATGCTGTTACCCCAAAATATTGTGTTATCAGCAATGGATACCCAAACCAATGTTGATCATATTGAATGGCATGATCTAAAACTTCCTGTCTACGCTGTGAATGATCCAAAGCAGAAACACGGTGTTGCATTGGTGATTGAAGGCGATGACGTTTCTGAACGATTTGCACTGGTCTGCAATGAAATGCCTGAGTCGATTCGTGTGCGTATTTCTGAAATTGTGGATGAAGAGCGTGAAACCGATGATGATAAGGTGTTTAAATATGTGAAGATGGGAGAGCATGAATTCTATGTTCCCCATCTGCAAAATATACAGACCCAGCTTGGGCTATAATAAAAAAGGAACTCATTTGAGTTCCTTTTTTTGTAGCTGTCTTTTTATTTTAAGCAAGCAGCTCGATTAAGATTTGCTCATAAATTTCAGCCAATGGTTCAAGCTCGGCAACATTGACGTGTTCATTAATCTGATGAATGGTGGCATTCAACACACCGAGTTCAAGCACTTGAGCGCCTGTTGGTGCAATGAAGCGACCATCCGAAGTACCTCCACTGGTTGAAAGCACGGTATCGATGCCCGTGACATTCTTAATCGCGGTTTTTGCAGCATTGACTAACTCACCGACAGGCGTCAGGAATGGCAAACCAGATAAAGTCCATTGGATGTCGTAATTGAGTTTATGTTGATCTAAAGTCTCAAGTACGCGTTGTTTCAAGATATCGGCAGTGACTTCAGTCGAATAACGGAAATTAAAGGTCACTTTTAATGTGCCTGGAATGACGTTGGTTGCGCCAGTACCTGCTTGGATATTTGAAATCTGGAATGAGGTTGCAGGGAAATATTCATTACCATTGTCCCAAACGGTTTCGCAGAGCTCATTCAGTGCTTTAGAGGCCGTATGAATCGGGTTTTCTGCCAGATGTGGATATGCCACATGGCCTTGTTTACCATATACAGTTAAGACTGCATTCAAAGAACCACGACGGCCATTCTTGACGATATCCCCCAATTGATGGGTACTAGATGGTTCACCGACCAAGCACCATGTCATTTTTTCATTACGTGCTTCTAATGTTTCAACAACTTTTACGGTACCGTTGATGGATGGGCCTTCCTCGTCAGAAGTAATCAAGAAGGCGATTGAGCCTTTATGGTCTGGATGTTTAGCAACAAAACGTTCAGAGGCAACCACCATCGCAGCCAAAGCTGTTTTCATATCGGCAGAACCACGACCATATAATTTACCATCACGGATACTTGGTAAAAATGGATCCGAATTCCAGTCGTCTAAGTGACCTGTAGGGACTACATCGGTATGGCCTGCAAAACAAAATACAGGATTTTCTGTGCCACGACGTGCCCATAAATTATCAACATCTTCAAAACGCATGTTTTCGATATTAAAGCCAATCTTTGCCAAACGTTCAGCCATGATATTTTGACAATCATGGTCAATAGGCGTTACAGAGGGTTGACGTAGGAGTTGTAAACTGAGTTCGAGCGTATCGGAATGGTTCATGCGGGATGTAGCTAAATCTGGTGAAATATGAACCGATATAATAGGGGAATATGCTAAAGAAAGGTATGTAAAAATAAACCTTATCTAGGTTTAGATAAGGTTTTACTAAGCTGCTTTCAAGGATTACATTTTATCTTGTGTTTTTTCAGCAGTTTGAGTGACTTTGTCACCTGCCTTAGACACATCTTTACCAATACCCTTGAATGTATTACAACCAGTTAAAACAAAAGCAGTCATGATTGAAGCAACTAAGATTTTTTTCATCATCTTCTCCGTTTGAATGTAATTATGATGTACTTAAGAGGCTAAAAAATTTACCAGAAAATGAACATAAGTGTTTGATGGTAGAAGTGTTATGAAATGTTATCTTATTGGGCAGTTACTTTGTTAAGCTACACTAAATAATAACGAGGGCTGACGAAACATATAAAAGTTTGGTTCAGCTGTTGCTTGATGATACAGACCATTGCTCCACCAGACTGCGGTTTGTGATGAGGGCTTTAGATCAGGGCAGAGCCATTCATGTCGTTGTAGGCGGTAATAAGGCGTTTGTGGGATGTGCGTACCCCAATGCCCTAAACGTCGTGATGCATTGATCCAAGATGGTAAATTTAAGTTATTTTGCTCTTGGGGTAGATAGAGTTGGCCTTTCATCACTGCAAACTTTCTTTGAATTTGATGGTGATTGGCTTCTGAAAACTGAAATTGCCGTTCAGTAAAATGTTTTAACTTTCGCTGTAAAGTATCTTCTCTGTTTAGGCCATACCATTGCGCTAAATCTAATTGTCCTTCGCCTAGATAATATTTTAAGGCGACTTCCCAATGTTCAACTTCTGCGGTCTGCTGATTAAATATCACGAAGTCGAGTTCACCCAAAGTGATTGCACCCGCAATTTTTTGAATACTGTG
This sequence comes from Acinetobacter sp. ESBL14, assembly GCF_036668815.1. Classification (NCBI taxonomy): domain Bacteria; kingdom Pseudomonadati; phylum Pseudomonadota; class Gammaproteobacteria; order Moraxellales; family Moraxellaceae; genus Acinetobacter; species Acinetobacter sp. ESBL14. The sequence goes on along the minus strand of NZ_JAZEVS010000004.1, from coordinate 177,258 downwards.
TCCTAGCAACTGATAGGGATGATAATCATCATCCAATAACCAAAACCAGAGCAAATTTTCAAAACGTAGACCAAGTCGGGTACTTTTGAGTTGTGCCAGAAAATCAATCAGTGGCTGGGGCTGTTGATCGAGCTGCTTTAAACGCGGTTCATAGTTTTGATAATGAGTGTGCCAAATCGAATCGTGATGAAGCTCAAAATGATGTTTTACATGAAGCTCATTAGGAATTTCAGCCAATATATTAGGGCTGGCAATACAAAATGCTAAATGTCGTACGATTGGGTTGTTAAACTGTAACCACGGTTCAAAATAACTGGAAGTGGTAATCAGGTTAGGCATGAATTAACTCAATCATTGAAATAATAAGTGAAGTTGAAGAAAGAACGATAAAAACACTTTATACTAGCACGGTTGTAAATCGGTGTTGGTTAATTGCTCAATGAAAACATTATTCTGGCGTAGTTTGGTCGTGATTTTTATTACGTTAGGAATCATTGGAGCAATTTTACCGGGGATGCCAACCACCGTATTTCTGATTCTTGCGGCATGGGCAGCTTCCAAAGGCTGGCCTGAAATGGATGCATGGCTGTTGAATCATCCTAAATATGGACCGACCTTACGCAATTGGCGTGAGCATGGCACTGTTCCCCGTAAGGCAAAATGGATTGCCAGTATCATGATGCTGATCAGTGGTATTTTGATGCTATTTACCAATGCGCCATTTTGGGTAAAAGTTTTTACCGATGTCACGATGTTTATCGTGGCTGTGTGGTTGTGGTTACGCCCCGAGCCTGAGCAGCGTTAAGAAAAGCAACGCTTTTTAGCTGCGCAAGACGAGAACTATGTTCGAGTGGCGAGTTTAAGCAAAGCAACGCTCTTGCGAAATGTATTTCTCATGCGCAAGACGAGAACTATGTTCGAGTGGCGAGTTAAGAAAAGCAACGCTCTTGCGGAATAATTCCTCATACGCAAGACCTTGCGCCAAATATGGCTCATATGCTGCGAGTGGCGAGGATAAACAAACTTAAAGCAACGCTTAAGGCTTTGTCCTGAGGAGTGATTAAAGCTCCGCAACAAGAAGACTATGCCTAAATGCAAGAGATGAAATAAAGCTGGCTATTCAAAAGTAATAAAATAATTATGCTTTTCGACTTATATTTAAAACATGCCAATTATGAAAACTACTGAAAAGCACAAGAAAAAGCTGACAGTCTATGTTGAAATAAAATTGTTCTATCAGTTTTCGAGATAAAAATGAGCTATACCCTAGATCAGGCAGACATCATCATTGACTTGGCACAACAAACCTTACATTTGCCAAAACATAATAAATTCTATGTGATCTCTTCGGGTAAAAACGGTATTGGTGAACAAGAGAATAGTGGTAAAACGCCACGAGGCTGGCATCAGATCGCACAAAAGATCGGTGGGGATGCGCCTAAAAATGCGGTATTTATTGCTCGCCAACCGACTGGTGAGGTGTATGACCAACAACTAGCCCAGCAATTTCCGCAACGCGATTGGATCTTGTCACGAATCTTATGGTTGGATGGTTTAGAAGAAGGCTTTAACCATGGGGAAGGGCAGGATACCTTTAAGCGTTATATCTATATTCATGGTACACCTGACACCGAACCGATGGGCATTCCGATGTCGCATGGTTGTATTCGAATGAATAATGATGAAATCCTAGAACTATTTGAACTGGTTTCTGAACACGCCTTGGTATATATATCGGAACATGCCATTAAAAATGATGCATGAAAATCGCAATAAGTGCTTAAATAAAATACGAAAATATCGGTTTTTGCATGGAATGACTTATTTTTTAATCATTCGTGCTGTTTTTTCGGAAAAGAATGGCAAAAGCGTTTGACAGGCTGTAAAGATTCTCTATAATGCACCTCACAAACGATGAAGACGTTAAGGGCGCTTAGCTCAGTTGGTAGAGCGTCTGCCTTACAAGCAGAATGTCGGCGGTTCGATCCCGTCAGCGCCCACCAAGCTCTTTACGTTAAGACTCAAGTGCAGCGGTAGTTCAGTTGGTTAGAATACCGGCCTGTCACGCCGGGGGTCGCGGGTTCGAGCCCCGTCCGCTGCGCCACTTAAGTTTTAATCGTCGTTTGCTATGATTGCAAAATTATCGTGCAGCGGTAGTTCAGTTGGTTAGAATATCGGCCTGTCACGCCGAGGGTCGCGGGTTCGAGCCCCGTCCGCTGCGCCACTTTAAGATTGCAAGATTAGATAGAGTTGAGTACATTAGAATTTATGTCTTTTATATTCAAACAAATTTTTAAAGCGATGCTTTAGATTTGTTACCTCGCTCAGGGCGCTTAGCTCAGTTGGTAGAGCGTCTGCCTTACAAGCAGAATGTCGGCGGTTCGATCCCGTCAGCGCCCACCATAATTAGTGACATCTACTTCTCTATAGAAGTATACAGTGCAGCGGTAGTTCAGTTGGTTAGAATATCGGCCTGTCACGCCGAGGGTCGCGGGTTCGAGCCCCGTCCGCTGCGCCATTTTCTTGATTCCCTGTTCAAGAAAATGAAAATGTAAGACACTACGCACTCCGTTTGTCTTGCGTCATAAAAATTGATAGTCAATCAATTTTTATTCCTCAGGGCGCTTAGCTCAGTTGGTAGAGCGTCTGCCTTACAAGCAGAATGTCGGCGGTTCGATCCCGTCAGCGCCCACCATATTTCTCACTATATCTCATACATTGTAATCCCAATAAAGTTATTTTATGATTAGCATCAATAATGATTCTAATATGAAGTACTTTATGAGAAACCCTTATCAACGCAAGGCTGCGTCGAAATCTCAAAATACACCTGCCAATTCTTCACTCAAAGATGCATATCGTCAGTTTATCCAAAATATTATTATGCAACGTCAGGTGATCGCACTTTATCACGACGGCTGGGCATTATGCTCAACACCCTCTGGACAGCATGCGTTATCGGTTTGGCAAAATAAAAGTTTGGCAAAACTATTAATTAAAGACAATTGGGCGCAATACGAAATTCAGGAAATAACTTTGCTGGCCTTTATTGAAAAAATGATTCCATTTTTAAAAGAAAACAATACCATCTTATCTTTGGATTTAACTCCAGAAGGCAATAACCTGTTGGTTTCTCCAGATGCTTTATTATTGGATATCAAGAATTTTTTATATCAAATCTATTTACAGCGTCCTGATGTGTTTGCTGAGTTAAAACTTCCGCTACCACGCGATATTCGTTTGCATAACTCAGCTTCATCCTCGTATTGAAGGAGGAGACCCTCAATCAATATTCATTTAAGATCCAACCACTGGCATAGGCAAAATATTCTCTTAGCCATGCATTGTAGCGTGTCGCAAGAGGTGTGGTTGCGCCAAGTAGGGTGATATTGCTGTAGCCCTGTTTCTTAGCAATCGCGGCAGCACGCAAGGTATGAAAATCACTGGTCACAATTGCAATCGGTTGCTGGATGCTAATTTGTTGTGTCTGCAAGAGTTGTTGGCTATTTTTAAGATTTAGCTCGGTACTGGTGCTTTTATCTTCCAAGATGATTTGTGAGGTTGGGATTTGATAGTGCTGCTGTACATAACGTGACATCACCATTGCTTCACTATCACGCTCACCAAAATCAATCCCTCCTGTCATGACCAATTTGGCTTGTGGTTGAGCCAAAGCAATCGGGGCAGCGCGATCTAGGCGTTTAGCCAATGTGGCAGAAGGTTGGCCATTTTCAACGCCGCTACCTAATACAATAATCGCTTTGACGGGGGGAACATGTTGGGTTTTGGCATTATTGTCTGAAAGATAATCAAAGAAATAGCCTAAGCTCACTAACCAGATCCAGAAACATAGCCAACCAAAGCGCCAAATCGAATGCAGGCGGAAATGATAGAAGAAGAAACGTTCAATATGATAATAGAAATAAGCATAAAGACAGAAAAATAGCCCAAGGAGGAGAGGGAGTACTGTTCCGATGTGAATCTTTTTAAAGGCGATCAGAATTGCGCCATCTAAAAAAAGAATTGAACCGATAAGGGCGAAAACAATACGAACCCATGAACTTATTTGCATAATCTTAATTGTGTCGATTTGAACCGTGCTAAGTGTATGCAAAATTCTGAGAAAGGCAAATTCTCTTATGCGCTGATGAAAAAAAACGAGTGGCTGGCACTCGTTTTTTAGATCGGAAAAAGATTAATAAACGTCTCGACGATAACGCCCAGCCTGTCTTAATGCATCTAGTTTTTCTTCACTGAGAATATCTGTCAAAGCTTGATCAACACCTGAGGCCATGCCTTCAATGCTACCACAGACATAAATCACAGCCCCTTGCTCAATCCACTTGATCAGTTCATCAGCATTGTTGCGTAATACATCCTGAACGTAGACGCGCTGCTCTTGATCGCGAGAAAAAGCCAAATCAAGACGTTGTAGTGTCCCCATGTTTAACCAAGCTTGAATGGTTTCTTGGTAGAAGAAATCATGTTCGCGTTGGCGCTCACCAAAGATCAGCCAGTTTGCCGTGTAATTTTGTCGATTACGCTGTTGTAACAGGCTCATCAAACCAGCAATACCTGTACCATTACCAATACAAATAATCGGGCGGTTATCGTCAATTAAATGGAAGGATTCATTGGTCCGAATACGTAAAGCAACCGTTTGCTTAAGCTCTGCAAATTCGGTTAACCAACCAGAACCAAGGCCGAGTTGATCATTTTCATCGCGTTTTTGACGAACCACTAGTCGCAGTATTTGTTGCGATGGAATGCTGGCAATCGAATATTCACGCGTAGGTAAAGTCGGCAACTGTTCCAGTAAATCTTCAAGCGAACTGAAAGGCTTGATTTCAACCCGCAAATTTTTATCCCAAAGTGCTTGTTCAATATTTTGGTTCAATGATTTAACGATACTGTGGGCTGGGGTTTGGTACTTGATCAAGAAGTTTTGAATTTCAGCTAGGCTATTGGCTGGTTGAATTTCTGCAATATCTCCCGCATGCCATGTCATATCAGAAGCCGAACGCAGTTCGATATTGTAGGCTGCTTGCCCGAGGCTATCTGGATTGAGCAGGGAGCGTTCGCTTAAGGTCCATTGATCAAATACTTTCTCAATATTCATGGCATGTAGCTCATGCTGAGTCACCGCAGATAGACCTTGATTCCAACGCTGAATATCGTTGGCATTGGCATTATCCACTTCGATCAAATCGAACAATGGTTGTGCTTTGCATTGTTTTAACCATGCATCGACTGCATAGCCGAAGCTGCAATAACTATCAGAGTATTCTTTTGAACCGAGCGCGAGTACAGCATAGTGCATTTGGCTAAGATCAAGCTTTTGTTGCATCAGTTTCTTGCTAAAACTTGCAGCGAGATCGGGTGCCTCACCTGTGCCATAGGTACTGATCACAAATAAAACTTGCTCCGCCTGCAATAGGTCTTGCTCAGTCAATTGCTGGATCGGTTTAACCGTCGTTGGCTGTTGCGCTTCCTGCAAGCTGGTCGCAGTACGCCATGCCAGTTGTTCAGCCACACCTGTTTGCGTCGCATAAGTGATCAGCCAAGGCTTAGCATTTGGATCAATCTGCTGTGCGCTAAGTGACTGACGTGCAGCTTGAGTCAGCTTTTTCTGTTTGCGACGTTTTAGATACAGCATCCAGCCCGTTACAAAGAATAGTGGCATTGCCAATGAAGCCAGCATGGCAATAAATTGATAGGTCGAACCAAAAAAGCTGCCGCGATGCACAGGCAACATGCTGCTCATGATTTTTTCGTTGAGCTTCTTGTCTTCATACAATTCAAATTTTTCGAATTTATTGTCTTGATAATTATAGACTGCTTGGTTACGCGCACGTTCATGTTGAGGAATGGCATCGACAAACGAGAGTTCAATTTTTGCATCCGCATTTTTTGGAATATTCAAGGTTAAGCTTGAGTATTCACGCCCAATCTGCGCATTTACCCCAGTCCATGTCTGCGTCAGGATGCTGTTAAGCTGTGCTTTTTCCAGCTCAGGCTGTTTATTTTTGCCACGTTCATTGTTTTGTTGATTACGTTGTGGTTGTTCAACGCCCATGACTTTGAACATGCCAGCACGCCACCAGTCATAAGACCAATATAAGCCAGTGCAAGCAAACAGTAGATAGAACACCACCACCCAGGTTCCAACCACTGCATGTAGATCCCAAATAAAATTACGACCTTTCAGTTTTGGCTTAATAAATAACCATTGTTTGATGCTATGTTTCTTTGGAAAGCGCAGATAGATGCCACTCAATACAAAGAAAATCAACATCAGCGTAGATGCGCCAGTAATCTGTGCCCCAAATTCTCCCGCGGTTAAATTACGGTGCAACCGCTGAATAAATTGCAGCGTGTCACGACCTTTAATATCAGGTAGGACCTCAGCGGTATAAGGATTCACCATCATATTATAGCCACGACGTGCACCTTCTTTTTTGATATTGACGGTCGAAGATGCAGTTGGGTCAGAAGCAATGGTAATGCTGTTAATTTCAATCTCGGGTTGCTGCTGATTGAAATGTTGATACAGCTGAGCAGGCGTGAGTTTTGGGGTTTGAGCAACCTCAACAACATAGCTGTCTTGGTTGATCCATTTTAGAATCTGTGGTTCGTATGAGTAGATTGCACCTGTTACCCCCATCAAAGAGAGAATAAGCCCCGCGGTAATCCCTAAAAACCAATGAATTTGGAAGAATGCTTTTTTAAACATGGTCAAAAAATGGAAAGATAATGAAGTTCATGTAAGAAATTATAACCTAAGAATAAGTACATAATATGGATTTTGTAGGTAATGTTGATTTTGATTCTCATTTCTTTCAGTGCAATCTGAATTTTCTTTAAAGCTGTAGAGGTTTACTTAATTTTACTAATAAAACGGACTGGTCTGTATACAGGTGGCTTTTATTGTTTATAATTTAGTTAAATTAAAAACAATGATAAGGATATCTATATGGCTCTGGCTATAATTGTGCAAGGTTGCAAAACTGATCATGGTGGTGTGGTTATACAAGGACACCCAAGTATTTCAATTAATGGTATCGGCATGGCGGGCAAAGGCTATATGGTCGCTTGCCCTAAATGTAAAGGTGTTTTCCCGATTACCCAAGGTGAAAATAGTTTTATATTGCCCGATGGGCGGGCTGTTGCTCTAGCCAATATGAAAACAGCATGTGGTGCAAGCTTGTTGCCCAGCCAATATTTGGTGATAGTTGACCCAAGTTCTCCATTTTCTTCTTACCTGATAGGAAATCCGAACGATGAAGATGCAGAGACGGTCGCTGCGCCTGAGCACCAAAACTATAGTGGCCGATTTCAAATCGTCGATCAAAAGACAGGTGAGCCAATTGCGCATCGGCGTGTCAGAGTTACGACAGAGGATGGCACAAGCACGATTTATGCAAGTGATGAAAATGGGTTTACTGACTGGATTTATACACCGTCTGAGGCAAAAATCTATCTGGATTTAGTCGGTGAGTTAAATTATGGCTAAGGGCGGAAAACCACTTGGAACACTCACCACGACGCAGTTAGAACCCATCAAAGTCATTGCGCTTGATCAAGGGGCTTTAACGCCACAAGATAAAGAAGTGTTATGTAAGGCGATTTGTTATTGTGGTCTGAGACCAAATAAAGGGAAGACTGGGCAAAATCTGCATCAGTCCTGTGTCTCGGAACGCTTGCGTGAATTGGATAAATTTATGAGGCATCAAAGTCCTTATAAACCCGAGGTGACCTACGATATGACAACCTCTCCACCTGAGCCAATCATGAGTAAGCGTCTGCTGACAAAAGTTCATGAATATGTGCCTGCTTGGATTCGTAAATATTGGGAGAAAGAAAAAGGGTATCCTTATGAAAAAGGACAGAATTTAACTAAACGACCCGATGTGATCATTGTCAAAGATCCAAGCAAGCCACCGACACAGGAGAATATTAAGAATGTGGTGGAAATTAAATTTGGTAATGATGTGTATGGCCGAGATCAAGAAAAAAGCTATACAGAGATTGCTGGGGATGCAAATAAAGTTAAAGTTTTAACGCCAGAAGAGTGCGATTGCGGCAATCTGGAAGAGAGTACTGTAACTGAGCTATCTACGGCTGCGGCTTGGGCTGCTGGAATTGCAGGCGCATTATTATATGTTATCTCTCGTGGGAAAACTCCAGCGCCGAGATTTCCTGTACCTGTTTGGTAGAACAAAGGAAAAAGTATGTATTTAAAAACGCAAGAGGAATATGAGGCTTGGGCAAAAACACAGTCAAAAGGAGCTTTGGGGCATGGCTTATTTGTTGCACCTGCCCCTGAAGATTATGTAGGGGCTAATCTAGCGATTCGTGCGGTACTGTATTTTAAAGAAGGCTATAGCGATGAGATGCGTGAAGCGATTGCACAGTGTTTTGATGATTATCAGACTTATGCCAACGAGCATCTCACTTGGTTGTGGCAAGGTTCGCCACCTAAAGGTGCTGGGGCAGATTGTATTGCCTACAGCAAGTTAAAACCAATCCGTGAAATTTTTAAACTCTATAGCCCAATGACACCGATTAGCTTTTTATATACCAGTGGTAAAGAAAAATTTGAGACAGGGGCTTGGGAGTTTAATATTGGTGGAATTAGCCGTTGGCAATTTGCAAAGGGAACACAACAAAGCACTCTAACCTTTGCCATGCCGATTGAATGGGTAGAAGAGCACAGTAAGGCATTTATTGAACTGTTTTTGAATTGTGCTCGCCGTTTAAAAGCACATCATGGTTATGCTGGTTATGCCTGTTTAATCTCAGAAATTCGCAGTGATAAAAATGAACCAACAGAAGCTTTCTTTTCAAGAAAAATGTGGGCAATGGATATTGGTAACCCTTATCTAGAATCAGATAATTTAATTCATGGCATTAAAACTGTAAATTGGTTAACTGCGATTAACACGGAATGGTTTAATCAAATTCGTGAAGAAAAAGCACTAAATATTGAATTACCGATGAGTTGGTTTATCGGTTATGACTATGGCGCAGGCGTAGTGATTCAAGCAGGAAGATTACCGCTGTCGGGTTCAATTGAAACAGATCCATTACCAGCGCCTTATGTATTAATGAATCGTGTTTTAAAACCGTTACGGGTTGAAAAGATTGGCAGTTTCCATCGCGGTAACTACTCCACTGATGAGATTCCGTTGGTCAAAGGCTATCTTGCGGACAATTGGTTAAAACGTTTTGATATTCCAGAGAGTGACGTACTGGATTATTTTGAAAAATTACAGGCAGAACCTAAACTAAGCTCTAAATATGCATTTTTAGATCGGCGTGTGGATTGGGGATAGGTCTTTGCATTTTAAAAATCAAGAAGATTATAAAGTTTGGGCAGATCAACAGGAAAAAGGCGCAATTGGTGGAGGGATTTTCACTCCACAAGGACCTGAAGATTATGTTGGGGCAATCCCTGCCATTCGTGCTGTGCTTTATTTTAAAGAAGGCTATAGCGCTGAAATGCGTGAAGCGATTGCACAATGTTTTGATGACTACCAAGCCTACGCCAAAGAACATTTGACTTGGCAATGGCAAGATGAACCACCAAAAAGTGAAAGCGAAAATACAACCTTCGATAAAGCAAAACCTATACGAGATAGTTTAAAAAATTATAGTCCTATGAAGGCTTTCTATTTTTTATACACCAGCGGCAAAGAAAAGTTTGCAACAGGTGCTTGGGAGTTTGCTGTTAACGGCGTTAGTAAGTGGCGATCTGAAATGGGGATTCATCAGAGCGTTCTAACCTTTTCCATGCCCGTGGAATGGGTTGAAGAAAATACTCAACTATTTATTGATCTATTTATTAACTGCGCACAACGTCTAAAAGTAAATCATGGTTATGCAGGCTATGCCTGTATTATTTCTCAAATTCGAGAGGATAAAAATGAACCAACCGAAGCTTATTTTTCTCGAAAGTGGTGGGCCATGGATGTTGGAAGTCCTACAAAAGAATCTAATAATTTAATTAGTGGAATAAAGACTGTCAGTTGGCTCACTGCAATTAATTATGAATGGTTTAATAAGATTCAAGAAGAAGCCTTAAACAGTGAATTACCGATGAGTTGGTTTATCGGTTACGACTATGGAACAGGCATAATTATTCAGGCAGGTAACTTACCTTTAAATGGATTTGTAGATGAAGATCCATTACCAGCGGTATATGTACTTTTAAATCGAGTTTTAAAGCCGTTACGTGTTGAAAAAATTGGAAGCCTACATCGAGGGAATCATAATAATGAAGAAAATCCATTAATTACAGGTTATCGCGCCGAAGCATGGATGAAACGTTTTGACATTAAAGATGATCAGAAGCTTGAGTATTTCGGCAAGCTACAATCTGAGCCAAAGCTAAACTCGAAACATGCATTCTTAGATCGGCGTGTTGATTGGAGGTAGGTCTTTGCATTTTAAAAATCAAGAAGACTATAAAGTTTGGGCTGACCAACAGGAAAAAGGCGCAATTGGTGGAGGGATTTTCACTCCTCAAGGACCTGAAGATTATGTTGGGGCCATTCCTGGTATTCGTGCTGTGCTTTATTTTAAAGAAGGCTTTAGTGACGAAATGCGTGAAGCGATTGCACAATGCTTTGACGACTATCAAGTCTATGCGAAAGATCATCTCACTTGGGTTTGGCAAGATGAGCCACCAAAAGGAGAAAAAACAACCTCAGCATATAAAGATACAAAACCTTTATCAAAAGTTTTGGAATCCTACAGCCAAATGAAAGCATTTAATTTGCTATATACCAGTGGCAAAGAAAAATTTGCTACAGGCGCTTGGGAATTTACTGTTGGTGGAAAAAGTAAATGGCAAGTGGAAAATGGGACATACCAGAGTGTTCTAACCTTTTCCATGCCCGTGGAATGGGTTGAAGAAAATACCAAACTTTTTATTGAATTATTTATTAACTGCTCCCAACGCTTAAAAGCCAATCATGGTTATGCAGGCTATGCCTGTATTATTTCTCAAATCCGTGATGACAAGAATGAACCGACTGAAGCCTACTTATCTCGAAAATTTTGGGCAATGGATGTTGGAGACCCGTTCTTAAGTGCAAAATATCTTATCAGCGGAATAAAAACAGTCAGCTGGCTCACTGCAATTAACAACGAATGGTTTAATAAAATTCGTGAAGAAGAAGCCTTAAATAGTGAGTTACCAATGAGCTGGTTTATTGGGTACGATTATGGGGCTGGTATCGTGATTCAAGCAGGCAATCTCGCTTTAAGCGGTTCTGACGAAGTTGACCCTCTGCCTGCATCTTATGTCTTACTCAATCGTATCCTGAAGCCATTACGAGTCGAAAGGATACAAGCTATTCATTGGGGAAATCAAGATACTGAGGAAAACCCTCTAATCAAAGGTTATCGCGCCGAAGCATGGATGAAACGTTTTGACATTAAAGATGATCAGAAGCTTGAGTATTTCAGCAAGCTACAATCTGAGCCAAAGCTAAACTCGAAACATGCATTCTTAGATCAGCGTGTTGATTGGGGGTAGGTCTTTGCATTTTAAAAATCAAGAAGATTATAAAGTTTGGGCAGATCAACAGGAAAAAGGCGCAATTGGTGGAGGGATTTTCACTCCTCAAGGCCCTGAAGATTATGTGGGTGCCATTCCTGGTATTCGCGCTGTACTTTATTTTAAAGAAGGCTATAGTGCCGAAATGCGTGAGGCGATTGCACAATGTTTTGATGACTATCAAACCTACGCCAAAGAACATTTGACTTGGCTGTGGTTATCAGAACCTCCTAAAGGGGCTGGTTCAGACAGTACTGAGTTCAAAAAGACAAAGCCCATACGTGAGATTTTTAAGTATTATAGCCCAATGAAAGCACTTAGCTTTCTTTATACCAGCGGCAAAGAAAAATTTGCTACAGGCGCTTGGGAATTTAATATTGGCGGAAAAAGTAAATGGCAAGTGGAAAATGGGACATACCAGAGTGTTTTAACCTTTTCTATGCCAGTCGAATGGGTTGAAGAGAATGCCAAACTATTTATTGAATTATTTATTAACTGCGCGCAACGCTTAAAAGCCAATCATGGTTATGCAGGCTATGCCTGTATCATCTCTAAAATTAGATCTGAAAAAAATGAACCTACAGAAGCTTATTTTTCTCGGAAGTTCTGGGCAATGAATATTGGTAACCCATTCTTAGATGCTAGTCATTTATTAAATGGCATAAAAACAGTCAGTTGGCTTACTGCAATTAACAATGAATGGTTTAATAAAATTCGTGAACAAGAAGCCTTAAATAGTGAATTACCAATGAGCTGGTTTATTGGGTACGATTATGGGACTGGCATCGTGATTCAAGCAGGCAATCTCCCTTTAAGTGGTTCTGACGAAGTTGACCCTCTGCCTGCACCTTATGTCTTACTCAATCGTATCCTGAAGCCATTACGAGCCGAAAGGATACAGACGCTGCATAGAGGCAACTACGATACAGAAGAAATACCTCTGCTTAAAGGTTATCGAGCCGAAGCATGGATGAAACGTTTTGACATTAAAGATGATCAGAAGCTTGAGTATTTTGGCAAGCTACAATCTGAGCCAAAGCTAAACTCGAGGCATGCATTCTTAGATCGGCGCATAGACTGGAATAACTAGCCGATGCATTTTAAAAATAAATAAAATAACGACCTTATCCTTAAATTTTTCTTTTATTCATCCAGTAAAAAACCTCCCATCAAGGGAGGTTTTTGGATCAATCTTTAAGGTTTAGATTGATTTGGCTGCGCCAACTGTTTCATTCAAATGTCTACGTATGGTATTGAACGAGAAATTCTTTGAGTCCATACGTTTTGGCAAAATATAGGCACCTTGTTGTTCTTCACCTTTTGCTTTTACTTTGAAGTTCACCAAAATAAAGTCAGGAGAGCTATACCATTCGTAAATGTCTTTCCAACCAATGGTTGCAGTACCTTCTTGCAGGCCCATTTTTTGGCGCATCACAATACCGTGAGGTTGTACACCTAAACGTAGACCTTTAATTTCCTGTACAGGGAATTCAGTCATCTTGCGTTTAACGTACCATTCCAGACCAAAACGTTTGATCAAATAGAACAGCACCACACTCACAATCACTACCCAACAAATCACGGTTGAGTAGGTTGAATAATATTTAATAAGTCCTGCAGCAACCAATGAAAGCACAACCAGTGCAATCATAATCATCCATGCTTTGCGGCTGAATTTGTTGGTACTACGCCAAATCATCAGTTGAGCTTGACGTTGTTCAGCTTCAGAAACTTCGTAAGGAACAGGTTGTAGCGTATAAGCGTATAGCGTTTTGGCGGTCATAGTATAAAAAATGAGTATATAACTGGGTTTAGTTTAACATCTATTGGCATGCAAAGATATTATGCCAATGGCGAACATCGGTGGCGATTGCATTTACAACAGCCTTTAAAGTGAAGCAAATTCGGTACCATCTTCATTCGGTTCATGGCTCAGACTTTGTTTCAACATACTTAAGCGTGTTAACACACTCAGCATGAGCGAAAGTTGCTGCAAAATAATCAGCGATTTCGGGTCGTTGTCATCATTGCGGCCCAAGCGTTCACGAATGGTTTGCATTAGATTTTGTGCTGATAAATCAGGGACTTCATCTCTGAGCAAGGCGCCTTGAATATCATCCAAAGCTTGATCGAGTAAGCTTAGCACTTCCTGATCTTGAATTTGTTCACGATGTGCCCCCAAGGCTGCGATATAACTTAAAAAGGTATGGCTGAGACATAAAAATTCAAAAGCCAAACTTTTTCGGTTCACATCAATATTTGGTTCAGTTGCAATGGTTGAAATCAATGAAGCGACTTCTGCATCGGTATTGTGCGCAGCGCGTCGAACCACACGGTAGTTCAAGGCATTGTTACGGCCCTGATGATATTGTTCCACCACCTCGGCCAGATATTTACATTGCGCCTGTAAGGAGCGTTGAATTGAGCGGGGCAATCTACGGAACTTCCAGTCTGGCCAGATAAAGCTAACCCCAAACCATGCCAAAGCACAGCCAATCACGGTATCAATAAAACGGGGTAAACCCGCTGCGAATGCAGAGCCATCTAGGTTAAAGTTGATTAAGGCGAGAATGGTAATAAAGGCAGTGGCTTGTGCATATTGTTTACTGCGCAGTTCCAGAAATAGGACACCACTCAGGATCAGCATGACCAATTGACCTTCGATTGAAGGAATAAAATAGATAATCGCTAAACCCACAATAATCCCGATCAGGGTACCGATGATACGTAGATATAAACGTCGCTTGGTGGCGTTGAAGTTGGGTTGGCAGACAAACAATGCCGTTAATAAAATCCAGTAACCATAAGCAATATTGGTCATCTGGATAAACAGATAACCAATAAAGAGGACGATGGATAAACGCACGGCATGACGGAAGAGTACCGATTCAGGTGTGAGATGCTGTTTCACCCGAACCATGATGTCATTCCAGCCTTTGAGATCATCATCTTTGAGCTGACTTTCTGCATGTTCTGCATCGATCTTTTGCAGATTCCGTTCGGTCTCTAGGTTCTGTAATTGCGCATCAATTGACTTCAGGTTTTGATAGAGCGCAAATAAGGCATTTACCCGCACCTGATCATAATGTCCGTCTTCACGCAATTTTTCTAAGGACAGCCTTAAATTTTCAAAACTATGCTTAAAGCGCTTGTTATGCACATAACGGGTACGGCTTAAAATGGATTGTGCCAAGTCCTGACAGGCTTTACCTTGAATAGATAAAATCCGTTGAAAGCGAAATAAGATATCGCTGTGCTGAAAGACCTTTGCCAGCTTTTGATAATCGATATGGGCTGAGTCCGCACGTTCATGAATATCTTGAGCCACAAAATAATATTGCAGACTGCGCCGAGTATCTTTTTGTCCTCGGTCGCCCTTCAAACGAGTCAATAACGACATACGGAGGTCATTGAAGATCCCCACCAATTTGCCATTTTCCAAGGCGATATCAATCATGCTTTGTTGATAGCTTGAAGGCGTCATGTCCACATCAAATAGATTTGACTTAGCAAATAAAAAGCTACCGAGGGCTGAATAGGAAGCTGAAAGTTGATCCTGAACTTTTCGGACAGGGAAAAGCAGAAAGCTAATGGTAGAGAGCAAGCCATACCAAGCTGCACCTGCGACTAAAAGTGCAGGCTGAATATACCATTGATCAAATAAATGCACGCCCAACATGGTGTAGACAGACGTTACTAAGCAGCCATAAGCGATGGTGGCATAACGTCGCCCGAGAGAACCCAATAAGATCCAGCCGATACATGACGCAATGAGCCCAATGGCAAAGGCAACTGGGTAGGGGAATAACAATTGAACTGAAGCAGCAGTAATAAAGAAACCAATATAGGTATAGATCAGGTTCTGGATACGTACAGAAAAGCGGTCGTCGATATCACTGATCGCGGCTGCAACCACACCTAAAGTCAGTGGAATAGTAGCTAATTGAAAATTTAAAAGGTAGGGAACAAAAGCAGTCCCAGTAAAGGCAATGAGCATGCGCACGTTATACATCAACGTGGTGTTATAGGTTGTTTGTTTTAAACGTCCGAACCAAGGATTCAAGGGGTGTCCTTCTTGTATTCTACAATCGATTTTATCATTCTTATTATGCACAAATTCATGGAGGATGCTAAGCTTAGAATCCAGATATAGATGAAAAGTAGCGTATTATGCAGACAGAGCAAACCAATCAGCGTCAATATTCAACAGCATGGATTTTGTTGCTTGCTTTGTTAACCGCATTAGGGCCGCTATCGATTGATATGTACTTACCTGCACTGCCGCAAATGGCAGATGAGTTTGGGGTCAGTACACAAATGGTGGCCAATACCTTACCTGCGTATTTCTTGGGACTGGCGATTGGTCAGCTGATCTATGGCCCAGTCAGTGACCGAATTGGACGTAAAAAGCCTTTATATTTTGGTTTGGCCTTGTATGCAATTGCCAGTTTGGCCTGCGTATTTGCGACCAATGAGTGGGCCTTGATCGCCGCACGTATTTTTCAGGCCTTGGGTGGTTGTGTTGGTGTGGTGATGGCACGGGCAACCATTCGTGACCGTCTGGATATGCAGGGTTCGGCACAAGCATTTTCCAGCATGATGATTGTGATGGGGCTGGCTCCGATTCTTGCGCCCATCTTTGGGGCATGGATTCTGAATTTCTTCCCTTGGCAAGCAATTTTTATCACTTTATCGATGATTGGGGTAATGTGTTGGCTGTGTGTGCATTTCTTCTTTAAAGAATCTCTACCTGTCGAACGCCGTTTAAAACTCTCGGCTTATCAAGTTACGACCCTTTATGCTGCAATTCTCAAAGATGAAAGTTTCCGTGTGCCGATGTTTGCAGGTTGTCTAACTGGGGCAGCCTTATTCTGCTACATCAGCTCGGCTTCAGAAGTGTTTATGGGGCAATATGGATTGTCGCAACAGCATTTTTCTTATGCCTTTGCCTTAAATGCCGCCGGGATCATGTTGATGTCATCCTTCAATAAGCATCTGAATACCCGCATGGGAATTTTTCAACGCCTACGTTTGGGTGGTTTAATCCAATGTTTTGGGGCATTGATTGTGCTGACTGCTGGATTGATGGCGGATGCACCGCTATTACTGCTAATGTCAGGTTTATTCTTAGTGGTTTCTGGGATTGGTTTGACGGGGCCGAATGCCATGGCTTTGGCGATGTCTCAGCAAGGTGCACGTGCTGGTACAGCTAGTGCCATCATGGGCAGTATGCAGTTTGCCTGCGGTCTACTGGCAGGGATTATTTTGAATTTCTTGGTGTGGAAGGCATCTCTCAACATGGGAATCATGATGCTTTTATTTACCAGTGCTGGTTTTTTTGCCATTTTAAAAGTTGGAAAACAGCAAAGCAGTCTCTCAGCTTAGAGAAACTGCTTTGTTTACAGGTCTAGTCTAAAAACACCGTAAAGTTCTCAACGGGTTCACGCGGGGTAATAAAAGTATTGACGATATGCTCAGGATCCGCATAGCCTAAGGCCACCGCACAGACCAGTTCTTCATCTTCTGGTGCACCCAAAATATCCAGCACGATTGGATGGAAATGATTCCATGCCGCCTGTGGGCATGTGTCTAAGCCACGTGCTTTAGCAGCCACCATGACATTCTGAATCATCATGGCAATATCCATTTTTGAACCGATGCCCATGATTTTATTGACGGTAAAATATAGGGCCACGGGTGCATCAAACAATTGGAAGTTACGCAATTGCTGCGCTGCCATTTTTTCTTTTTCACCTTTTTGAATGCCTAATAAGCCATACAGTCCCCAACCATTGGCACGACGACGATCAATAAACGGTGAAATCCACGTTGCAGGATAATAGGCAAAGGTTTCTTGATATTGCACTGCCAGTTCTGGTTTTTGTAATAGTTCAATCTGTGCGGCACAGACACGGTCTATCATCTCTGCGCGTTTTTGCCCTGTCACAACATAAACTTTCCATGGCTGAACATTGGTTCCTGAAGGTGCGCGACTGGCAACCGCTAAAATATCTTTAATGGTTTGCGTCTCAATCGGGGTGTCTAAAAATGCACGGACTGAATGGCGAGATGTGATGGCTTGATCTACATAGCGGACGTGTTCCGTGTTCATAAAAACTCCTGATCATGTTGGTTTTGTCGTATCCGCAGACTATAAATCAATAAATAAACTTTAGTGATGATTTTCACGGAAAATTTTAATTGAGTATAAAAAGTGATCACTGAAAAGAAAGAATTAATGTGTCTTGTTACTCATTTTTAAAGTTTTGTGCAGTTTGTGTGAAAAAGAAAACTATTAGTAACATAATGAAATCGAAAAATTATTTTTTTATTGTCATGAAAATGGGTAAAACTCCTTAAATAAAAAGTACACACAATATCCGAAATTTATGCATAATACGCCCTTTTTAAAAATTGATTAGGCTTTCCTTACTGATTGGGTGAGGGGGAATTTTCTATTTACAGATGTATTGAATTTATCCAATTTTACGTCTGTGGGAAATGTTGAAATATACACCATATACAAGGAGCTTCTCATGAGTTTATCTCTCATCCGTAAGCCGTTTATCATGCAAGGTTTAGCACTTACAGTTGCAGCCTTAATGATGAACAACACGCATGCTGCTAGTGAGCAAGAACAGATTCAGCAACTTCGTGATGAAGTAAAGGAATTAAAAGCGTTATTACAGCAATATGTTCCCCAAGCAAAACAACAAAATGACCTTGCTCAAGTAAAGGAACATTCTAATTTTAAGGAAACACATCCAGACCACCCTGCAAATGCAGCGGTTGCACCTGCGGTTCCAAAGAAATCACAATTGGTGTTTAACACTGCTTCTGGCGCAGAAGTTAAATTACATGGTTTCTTGCGTGGCGATGCTTCTTATCAAGCCAAAGGTGGTGACGGGATCTTTAACCGTATCAATAAAGTGGATTTAGAAGGCGCTGAAAAGAACAGTGATCGTTTCTATAGCACGGCAACGGTTACGCGTTTGGGACTGGATTTTAAAGCGCCTGTGGAAGGCGCAGAAGTCGGCGGTAAACTGGAAGTTGACTTCCGTGGTGGTAGCAGCAATGACACTATTCGTATCCGTCATGCTTATTTAACCTTTAATGATTGGTTATTTGGTCAAACCACTTCGACTTTCTTGGCAACAGATTTACAGCCAGAAATGCTAGATTTCAACTCACCACTGGGGATTGGTACTTACCGTACACCAATGGTTCGTTATAGCGGTGCATTTAATCCGAATACACATTATTTCGTTGCCTTAGAAAAAGGCAATGATGATAACCGTGCACCTGCGTTAACTTCAAAATTAAAATATGATTTTGCTGAAGGTCAGGGTACAAGTTCTGCACGTGTGTTACTTACTGAAGCCCGCAGTAAAGCTGCCTATAACAATGACAAACAGCTCAGTGCTGATGATTCAGAATTAGGCTGGGGTGTTGCGCTTGGTGCGAAATATAAGTTCAGCGATGCTTTACAGGCGATGATTGATTACTCGCATGTCAAAGGTGACAGCAAATTCTTGTTGTATACCAACAATGCTTACAACGTAAACCCGAATAATTTGGGTTTAAACCTAAATGAGTTTGATGCGTTGACGCTCGGTGCGACATATCAAATTAATCCTAAATTACGTAGCACGTTGGCTTATGGCGCCATGTTTGCTGATGATAGCAATGACTTTGCTAAACAAGCGGTGATTGCAAAAGATGCTGCACAGAACAAAACCTTGCAACAAGGTTGGTGGAATATCATGTATTCACCAGTCACACCGATTACGTTTGGTCTAGAGTATGTCTACGGCGAACGTAAAACCTTTGATGGACAAAAAGGTAAGGATAATCGTGTAGGGGCCATGGCTCGCTATAACTTCTAAGCCATCTATCCTGTAGGTGTAAATCATCCGTGAAAACTGATCAACTGAACAGACCTCAGTTCTTGCTTAGAACTGTATGCTTTTTATTAAGTTGATTGAGTTTTCACTCATTTTGAGAGTTACTATTTTATGCGTTTCAATGTGGTGAAAAAACCATCGCTAGAACGAATAAAATAAACGGAAGAAGATATGGAATTTACTTTTAATGGTTTCTATACCCTAATTTCGGCGGTCATCGTCTTGTTATTAGGACGTTTGCTCGTTAATAAAATTGACTTCTTAAAACGCTATAACATTCCTGAGCCAGTCGCTGGTGGTTTGGTTGCAGCGGTACTTTCACTACTTGTACACTCACTTTGGGGTTACAGTATTGTTTTTAGTAGTGAATTACAAACCAGTTTCATGTTGATCTTCTTCGCTTCGATTGGCTTAAGTGCGAACTTCATGAAGCTGAAAGAAGGCGGTATTGGTTTAGTGATCTTCTTGGTCTGTGTCGCATCCTTTATTGTGGTACAGAACGCTGTGGGTATGAGCCTTGCGACGATGCTGGGCATTGATCCTTTAGTGGGTTTGATTGCAGGTTCAATCACATTGACTGGTGGTCATGGTACCGCAGGTGCGTGGGGTGAAATTCTTGAGACTCAGCATGGGATTCAAGGTGCGTTGGCTTTAGGTATGGCGAGTGCAACTTTCGGTCTGATTATCGGTGGCATTATCGGTGGTCCATTGGCGAAGTTGTTGATTAACCGTTATAGCCTTGCTCAAGCACAGACCCCAGCTGAAATCAAAAATCGCGATACGCATTTAGATCAACATCCTGACGAGCTTGCACCATTTGAAAATCCACATCAGGTTCGTTTAATTACGGCTGATAATGCGATTACCACGTTGGGTATGTTTGCCGCATGTTTGGCGTTTGCAGAATTCATGACAGGTTTCAGTAAGGGTACTTGGTTCGAGTTACCAACATTCGTTTGGGCGCTTGGCGGGGGAGTGATCTTACGTAATGTTTTAGAAAGCGTATTAAAAGTAGATATCTTTGACCGTGCAATTGATGTGTTTGGTAATGCATCATTATCACTTTATCTTGCAATGGCATTGCTTTCACTGAAATTATGGCAGTTGGCAGATTTGGCTGGCCCGCTTGTCGTTATTTTAGGTGCGCAAACCATTACGATGGCATTATATGCTGCATTTATTACCTTCCGCGTTATGGGTAAAAACTATGATGCAGCGGTATTGGCAGCAGGTCACTGTGGTTTTGGTATGGGGGCAACGCCAACTGCGGTTGCAAACATGCAAGCGATTACCAATATGTATGGACCATCCCATAAAGCCTTCTTGATTGTTCCGCTTTGTGGTGCGTTCTTCGTTGATTTAATTAACGCAACAGTAATTCAATTAATTTTGAAATTCTTTGCCTAAGTCGGATCAAAAGCCCCAAGCGGGGCTTTTTTGATTCATCCATTGTTATCGTATATGTACGGATGTACATAAAATAGTTAAAAGCGAATAAGTGATGAATGAAAAATTAAATGACACCCTGATGGCTTGGGTAAGTTTTTTCAATGATCCTTTATGGGACTTCCTCGTTGTTTTCCTGCTTGCGGTTGGTATTTTCTATACTATTGCAACCAAAGCTGTACAGATTAGAATGTTCTTCCACAGTATCAAGGTGATGAAGGGCAGTCGTACTAAAGGTGAAGAGAAAGATTCACATGGATTGACGCCATTCCAAGCATTTGTAACGGGTTTAGCCAGTCGTGTTGGGGTCGGTAACATTGCGGGTGTAGCCATTGCCATTGCAATTGGTGGTCCGGGTGCGGTGTTCTGGATGTGGTTTACTGCATTATTGGGGATGAGCTCGGCTTTTATTGAGTCTTCGCTTGCGCAGCTCTTTAAGGTACGAGATAGCAATAGTAAGCAGTTTCGGGGTGGACCAGCCTACTATATTACCCAAGGCTTACGCAGTAAAACTTTTGGTGTGATCTTCGCGCTGGCCTTGATCTTTACCTATGGTTTCGTATTCAACTCAGTTCAAATCAATGCGATTGCCAATGCATCTTCACATGCTTGGGGTTGGGACAAAGCCAATCTGGTAGCACACTTAGGTGGTGTTGATCTCGAAATTTCATGGGTAGGCCTTGCACTGGTTGTTATGGTTGCCTTGGCAATTTTTGGTGGTATCAAACGTATCGCCAAATTCGCAGAAATGTTTGTCCCACTCAAAGCTGGTCTCTACCTTGCAGTGGCGATGTATATTGCCATCAGCAACTATGAACTGCTACCTGGTATCTTCAAACTGATTTTCACTGAAGCATTCCAGTTTAATGCAGCAGCGGGTGGTTTCTTCGGTGCCATGATTTCGATGGCAATGATGCAAGGGATCAAGCGTGGCTTATTCTCTAACGAAGCGGGTATGGGTTCTGCACCAAACGCTGCAGCAGCATCGGATGTGAAACATCCAGTGAACCAAGGCTTGGTGCAAATGCTTGGTGTATTCGTTGATACCTTTATTGTATGTACCAGTACTGCGATCATTATCTTGGTATCGGGTGTTTATCACGATGCGGGCTTTGTCGGGGTAGAGCTGACACAGCGTGCCTTAGAGACTCAAGTCGGACACTGGGGTGCTGACTTCCTAGCAGTGTTGTTATTCTTATTCTGTTATTCCGCTGTACTTGGTAACTATGCCTATGCAGAAAGTAATGTGCAATTTATCAATAACAATCCTAAAGTGATGTTCATCTTCCGAATCTTTGTGTTGGTGATGGTGTACTTTGGTGCAATCGGTAGTGTTCCACTGGTTTGGTCAATGGCTGACTTGTTCATGGGAATCATGGCGACCATTAACTTGATCGCAATTCTCTTATTAACACCAATGGCACGCACTTTGTTGAAAGACTATACCTCTCAGTTGAAACGTGGCATTAAAGAGCCTGAGTTTAAGATTGATAACTATCCAGAATTAAAGAAAAAAGTTGATTCTGATATTTGGTAATGTCATCAAAGCAAACCTAAAAACATAAAAAAAGCTCCTTTCGAGGAGCTTTTTTTATGAAGTTTTTATGAAAAATACAAAAAAATGATACAGCATTTCAAATTGGCTAAGGCTAATATTTAGGCCTGAAATTAGGTGAATATGGCAATCGTGGCGTATGAAGCAGCTTAAATTATGGATGTTGGGTCTTTCAATGGCGGTTTTGGCGGGTTGCCAAAGCACATCACATTTGAAACCCGTCATTGAGGATGCACAAGCGCAAGCTGTGAGCCAACCCTTTAATGCCATAAAACAGCAGCAAAAGCGCCCTGTGATTGCATTAGTGTTGGGTAGCGGTGGTGCGCGTGGTTATGCCCATATTGGTGTGATCGAAGTATTAGAACAGCAAGGCATCCGTCCAGATTTTATCGTGGGCACCAGTGCGGGTAGTATTGTCGGTTCAATCTATGCCAGTGGTAAAAGTCCAGCTGAATTACGCGATATTGCATTAAAGCTTAAAGCTAACGATGTGCGCGAAGTTAATGTCAGTCTAAAAGGCTTTTTTGATGGAAAAAAAGTAGAAGACTATATCAACGAGCAGGTACATAACCTGCCATTAGAAAAAATGAAAATCCCAATGTATGTGGTGGCAACTGAATTAAAAGATGGCACCCGAACCGTATTTAATTATGGTAATACCGGGCAGGCAGTGCGGGCTTCAGCATCCATTCCAAGTATGTTTGTACCGACCAAAATTCATGATGTTGAGTATGTTGATGGTGGTTTAGTTAGTCCAGTGCCTGTTCAGGTTGCACGAGAGCTTGGTGCAGATGTGGTGATAGCAGTCGATATTTTGGCGCAACCGATTCATACCGAGACCAGCAATGTCTGGGGCTTGTTTAACCAAAATATCAATATTATGCAAGGGCGTTTGGCGGAAGAAGAGCTGAAAGAGGCCGATATCGTGATTCAGCCCGATCTGCGTGAAAAAGCGCATATCTTTGATGTCAAAGGTCGAGAGATGACCATGCAAGCAGGGGTAGATGCTGCCAATGAAAAACTCGCCGAAATCCAATGGGCAATTCAAAGCAAAAGCTTCCCAACGCAAAGCGAGCAACAGGATATTGCCTTAAAAATGAGTACTGCAGCACCACGCTAAGCCTTTATTTTATGGATGTTGTAATGGGCTTAAGTGTTTGAGTCCATTTACTAAACTTATGTTCGTGCAAAAACAAATTGTAAATCATCTACAAAAAGCTATTAAAAAAGGAAAAAAACAGGTAAATAACTACAAATCATTAAAATTTTTTATCAGACAGTTTTAAGTTTCAGGTCATAGGATGGCTTGTTCAAATAAATCGCTACATAACAAGGATTGTTAAACAGATGTTTAAGTCTTTCTTTCCGAACCCGCGCCTGTTTTTTATTTCAGTGATTGTATGGGTCGCTCTGAATATGCTGCTGTGGTACAGCGGTGGGCATAGTTGGGGTGAATATCTAGGTTTTCCTGCGGGCTACGCTAGTGCAGAGTTGCCAATTGGTGTTAGTCGTTTTTGGGCACCTTCTTCTCTTTGGTTTTATCTTTGGTTTTTTATCGCAACAGCATTATTTGCTGGTTTTTGGCGTATTTTCTCAGACAATAAATGGCAGCGCTGGTCGATCTGGGGCTCAGCTTTTATCTTGTTTAATATCTGGTTCGCCGTACAAGCAAATGTTGCGATTAATGCTTGGTATGTACCATTTTGGGATTTAGTCCAAAGTATGCTTTCTGCCAAAGGTGGGAATATTATGGATCTTTATAATGAATTGACGGTTTTTTTATGGATTGCTATGGTGTATGTGACCTTGGGAACGATCAATGTCTTTTTTACCAGTCATTATGTTTTCCGTTGGCGTACGGCGATGAATGAATATTATGTCGAGAATTGGGAAAAATTGAGACATATCGAAGGTGCTTCACAACGTGTGCAAGAAGATACTATGCGTTTTGCAACGATTGTTGAAGATCTTGGTGTCGAGTTCATCAAAGCCATTATGACACTCATCGCATTCTTACCATTACTTTTTATCTTATCAAATCATGTACCTGCATTACCTATTTTTGGCGAGGTTAAATATTCATTAGTATGGGCTGCTGTGTTATGGGCCGTCTTTGGTACCATACTTTTAATGGTTGTTGGGATAAAATTGCCAGGTCTACAATTTAATAATCAGAAAGTCGAGGCTGCTTACCGTAAAGAGTTGGTTTATGGTGAAGATCATATTGAATATGCTCAACCTGCAAAGTTAAAAGAGTTATTTAATGGGGTAAGAAAAAACTACTTTCGCCTATACTTTCATTATTCTTATTTTAATTTGACTGCAAACTGGTATGGGCAACTTGATATTTTGTATAAATTAGTCGTGTTATTCCCATCTATTTCAGCAGGTTTGTTAACCCTTGGTTTATTTCAACAGATCTCGAATGTTTTTAGTAATGTTCGAGATTCTTTCCAATATCTGATTAGTTCATGGAAAACCATCATCGAGTTACTATCGATTCATAAACGTCTTAAAGCTTTTGAAAAAATATTAGATTAGTTTGAACAGTTTAGATTAAGAAAGCCTTGGCTCGATGCTAAGGCTTTTTTATTGCCAAAGGTTTTAGGGAGTTTGTGGTTTTTATGTGAAAAGTGAATATATATTGCAACGAAAATGACTTTATTTGATCAAAGTACTTCACTATAGTCGCTTGATAAAATTAATGATCTCTCATTTTTCTTTTGTATAACTTAGAACCTAAATAAATAGGATAAATCATGAAACCTGTATTGCTCAAAAGTGCATTGGCGCTTGCACTGACGGCTTTTACTGCACATGTATACGCAGACCCCGTAATTCAATCTTCTCCAACGCAAAAAATCTCAGGCATAGACCAACAGTATATCGACCAAAGCGTGTCTGCCAATGATGACTTTTATAACTATGTGAATGGCACATGGTTAAAAGACACTGAGATTCCCGCAGATAAATCACGTTGGGGTGCATTCAACGAATTACATGAGCTATCGACCAATCAGTTGCATACTATTGTTGAAGCGCTGAGTACAAAAAAATCGGCAACAGGAACAGTAGAGCAAAAAGTTTCCAGCCTATATGCCAGCTTTATGGATGAAAAAACAATTGAAGCGCAGGGCATCACACCGTTAAGGCAAGAATTGGCAGGTGTGGATGCGATTCAAAACAAACAAGACCTTGCTCAATTAATGGGGCATTTCTCACGTATCGGGGTTAGAACGCCGTTTGATATCAGTATTGATCAAGATATGAAACGTTCCGATGTGATGATTGCAGGGCTGGCACAGCGCAGATTGGGTTTGCCAGACCGTGATTATTATTTAAAAGATGATCAGAAGTTTGTGGAAACACGTTCCAAATATCTCAAGCATATCGAACGCATGCTACAACTGTCAGGTGATCAACAAGCGGCACAGCACGCAAAAGACATTCTCAAGTTGGAAACGGATTTAGCCAAGATCCAGTGGAGCAATGTGCAGAATCGTGATTTATCTAAGCGTTACAATATTTACCGACTCAAAGATTTGAATAAGTTAAGCCGTAACTTTGATTGGGATCGTTACCTCAATACGGTTGGCGTCACAGATAAAATCCAGACCATTCAGGTGCATCAATTAAGCTATTTCAAAGCGCTTGATCCAGTGATCAATAACACCCCTTTAAATGTGTGGAAAGCTTATTTTAAATGGAACTTGATCAGTAATTTTTCACCCTTCTTAAACAAGGCTTTGGTCGATGAGAGCTTTGAATTTTACGGCAAAACCTTGCGTGATGTTGCTGAACAAGAAGTGCGTTGGAAGCGTGGTGTACAAACCGTAAATGCGGTACTGGGCGATGGGCTTGGAAAAATCTATGTGGAGAAACATTTTTCTGCGGATAAAAAGCAGCGTATGGATGCCTTGGTTCAGAACCTAATACAGGCTTATGATCAAAGCATTAGCCAACTGGACTGGATGAGTCCTGCAACCAAACTACAGGCCAAGAAGAAATTAGCCAGTTTATCGATTAAAGTCGGTTATCCAAACAAATGGCGTGATTATTCTGCGCTAACGATCAAAGATGGAGATTTGGTTGGCAATGTAATTCGCGCTAGAGAGTTTGAGCACCAAGACAGTTTGGATAAGTTAGGCAAACCTGTGGATCGTGATGAGTGGTTTATGACACCACAAACCGTGAATGCCTATTACAATCCATCCTCCAATGAAATTGTCTTTCCTGCTGCAATCTTGCAACCGCCATTCTTTAATATCGATGCGGATGATGCGGTGAACTATGGCGGGATCGGCAGTGTGATCGGGCATGAGATCAGTCATGGTTTTGATGATCAGGGCAGCCAGTTTGATGAATTGGGCAATATGCGCAACTGGTGGACCAAGCAAGATCATCAGAAATTTAAAGCCAAAACACAGGCTTTGGTTGCGCAATACAATGCCTATGAGCCGATTGCAGGCTATCACGTCAATGGTGAACTGACCTTGGGTGAAAATATTGCTGATAACTCGGGTCTATCGATTGCTTATAAAGCGTATCAAATTTCGTTAGCAGGCAAACCTGCGCCTGTGATCGAGGGGCGTAGTGGTGAGCAGCGTTTCTATATGGGCTGGGCGCAAGTTTGGCGTGCCAAAACCCGTCAAGCACAAGCAATTGTGTATTTAAAAACTGATCCGCATGCGCCTGATAAAGTGCGAGCTAACGGAGCTTTAGTCAATCAGGCACCGTTCTATGATGCTTTCAAGATCAAAGTGGGAGATAAAATGTATTTAGCGCCTGAAAAACGGGTCAGTATCTGGTAATTTTGGATTCAATAGAAAACCTGCATCAAGCAGGTTTTTTATTGGCATTTTAAAGGAAGGCGATTCCAAGTCCTGCGCCTGCGGCCATGACCCAAAGTGGATGAATCTTTTTAAACATGCCGAGAATCGCGGTCACAATTACGATGACGACCAAAAGCAGGTTTTGTGCAGATGCATCGGCAATCAACCATGCACTGACCAGAACTAAGCCCACAGTAATCGGTTTCAGCGCTTTTTCAAAACGTGCGCGTAACGGATTGGCTTTAAAGCGTTCCCAGAATTTCAGCGCATAAATGGTAATGATGGAAGAGGGGCCAAACTTCGCCAACGAAGTGACTAATAAACCTGCTGGACCTGCGACATGCCAACCGACCAAAGGTACAATCATCATATTCGGACCGGGAGCAGCCTGTGCCATGGCAAACAGCGAACTAAACTGTTCTGCACTCATCCATTGATGCACGGTCACCACTTGGTGCTGCATTTCAGGCAGGATGGCATTACCTCCACCAAAAGCGAGTAGCGAAAGTTGAGTAAACACGACAGCAAGGGTAATTAAGATCATGATTTTTTTACTCCTAGAACCAGCATATTAATGCCCAGTAAAATCGCTAAAGTCAGGGCTAAGGGCAGCTTGATCCAGATCATAAACACAAAGGTCAGGCCAATGGTGAAAATGGTCAGATAGCTTTTTAAAATTGGCTTGAGCATCTTAAATCCTGTCGCAAATAGCAAGCCTGCGGCGGCAGCGGCCAAACCTTGAATCATGTGTTTGACTGCGGGGAGGTACTGGAAATGCTCATAGACCTGATAGATGATCAGTACAATTGCAGTCGGGGCAGAGATTAAACCGAGGACTGAGCTGATCGCACCTTTCACGCCTTGGAATTCCATACCAATGGCAACGGCCATATTGATGATGTTACCGCCCGGTAATAGTTGGCACACGCCAAGTAAGTCGGTAAATTTGCCAGCATCAATCCATTTATGTTCTTCAACGATAATACGATGTGCCAGTGGCAGCACGCCACCAAAACCCATCAATCCCAATTTCATAAATCCCGTAAAAAGTGCCTTACAATCAGGAGCAGTCGCTAGTGGTTCACTCGCTATTGATAGGGCTTGGGCTTTCATTGGATTACCTTTCTGTTCAACCTTGTGAGCTATAGCATGAAAGATTTATGGTATATTCACAAATGCTATTTTTGCCGTTATCTATACTTTTAGGGTATGTATGATTGATATTCATAAGCTCAATGCATTCGTTGCAGTGGTAGAAGAAAGTAATATTTCCAAAGCCGCTGTTAGACTGCATATGCAACAGCCACCGTTGACCCGATTGATTAAAAGTCTGGAAGAAGAACTGGATACCGCGTTGCTCAAACGCTTGCCTCGCGGTGTGGAAGTCACCGAAGCGGGTAAGGCTTTATATCAGGAAGCCATCACCATTTTGGCGCATGCCCAGTCAATTCCCAAACGGGTGAAAAACATTGCCCAAGGCTTGGAGGGGCAGATCAATATTGGCTTTACCAACTCCGCTGGCTTGCATCCTTTTTTACCTGCCTTATTACGTCAATTCAGGGAGCAGTTTCCTGCGGTCGCCATTCATTTGGAAGAAGACAGCAGTACCGCTTTAACTGATGCAGTGATCAATGAAAAACTGGATATCGTTTTCCTACGCAAACCCGCACCGATTCATGCCGCAGTTCAAAGCATTCATGTACTGGATGAACCCCTGATTGTGGCTTTGCCGAGTAATCATCCTTTGGCTGAGCAAGCGGGATCAATCCGCCTACTCGATTTAGAGCCGTATGAGTTTGTGTTGTATCGCCGTATTGCGGGGCAAGACCTGTTTGATAATATTCTGGCAAATTGCTATCAGGCTGGGTTTAACCCCAACATTGTCCAAGAAGCCCCGCGTTTAACTTCAAGCCTGAATCTAATTGCGGCCGGGATTGGATTGTCAATTGTCCCCGCGTCGATTCAAGACTTCTGGAATAAGCAGATTGTGTATAAAGCACTAGAAGCGAAAAAGCCGTGTATCGCCCCGATTTATGCGATTTGTCGTGCCAAAGGCAATAGTGTTCGGGTAGAGCATTTTTTAAATCTACTTAAAGTCAGTCAAGCGGTTTGAAACGGCTCAATGGCTAAAGTGATAGAAGTTTAAAATTGGCCCAAGCAAGTGCTGTTGTGATTTATCCAGTGTTACGATGATTTCTCTAAAATTGAAGGTGTCCTCATCGTGGTATTTCGCGACACCATGGGTTTTATTGTTGAAGTTCGGAATCTGATAGCTAAAGAAAGCCACGTGTTTAGATGGATGGACCACAGTGACCAATTTTTTTGGGTCTTTATAGCCGCCAAACTCATTTTGAATACTCTCTTTTAACAGATTGGGAAAGTAAAGCGTGGCATTGGGCATACCACAACCGACACAGAAGGATGAATCGTATAATTCTATGGCCTGTTTTTGATTTGGATTCATCAGCAAGGCTGAACCCGTACCATTTGCGCCCGCATGTGCCTCCACATCGTGCCAATCTTTAGGCACAAGTACGGCACCAATTTCAGGTAGCGCAACTAATTTAAGTTGTTTGGCCTGAAGTGTATCCAGCTTAAAGTCAAAATGGCAGCTTTTTGCGGTACAGCTTTTAAAGTCTTTTAATAGGCCTTCATCGGCAGGATTCAGCGCAGTGACCCCATAAAAGGGAACACGGACATCATTGGCAAAGGACACTTCACCTAAGGCATAAATTTGATTTTCGGCTTTTCGCTCTTGCGCTGTATTTGAAAATTTGGGAAAGATCGGCTTAAAGGTGCTGACCTCTGCATGAGTTGAAGTGGCTGATAATGTGAATAAAACAGCGGAAATAGTGAGTGATGTTTTCATTTTTAATATGCATTTTGGGTTGAGTTCAAATTAACATATTGTTTGAGGTGAGTGCATTTGGCAAGGTGATTTATAGAGAGTATTAACAAGGCAGTTCAAGCTTAGCTGTAGTGAGTTAGAGTGAAAAATGTTCGATATAGAATACATTTCAACTTATAGTTCACATTTAATTAATATTGTTAAATGTTGATTAATAATTTATGTTAATAAACTTGATAATTAACGTGATGATAAATAAACAAAATAAAATAGTTCATAACCCAAGCTAATTAGAAGAAATGGTTATGAATACAAATTTAACATTTAAAGCAATCTTAATAGCGGTTGTATTTGGAATGACAGCCTGTGCGTCTATGCCAGCTGGTACATCCATTGAAAAATATCAACCGACTTATCTACAATCTCATTTAATTAAAGGTAAGACTACTAAAGCCGAAGTGATTGCGATGTATGGCGAACCTAAAAGTAAGTCTATTGCTTCGGATAAAACTGAATCTTGGTATTTCAATTCTGGAGCATCAAATTCTCCGCTTAGCGCTTTTGCTTCTTCTTCCTCTCAAACCGTTAATACAGGCATGAGTATTCTTAAAAATCGCTTGATGCAGGCAATCCCAAACGGTGGATCGGGAGAAGTGGGTGCAATGGTTCAATCTGCTAAAACTGATGCGGTAAATACTGCTACAGGTACAGGGGATAGCAATAATAAGGGTGTTTCATTGTGGATTAATTTTGACAGCAAAGGATATGTAGAGAGATTCCATACAAGTCAGTAATTAGTAGAAAAAATTGAACATATAAAACAGGGCTGCTAGAGGTCGTCCTGTTTTAGCTAAATCAAAAGTGGGCGAGTAACTATGCTTGTAGAGGTTATTTAAAGTGTGGGGAGGAGGAGTCAATGAGTTATTTAAATTTTTATAAGAATTTAAAAGTAAGTTATTTAAAGTTAATGGGACAGATATTTGTACCACTTTTATTATTATTCGCACCAGTACCATTATTGTTGATAAGTGGGCAGGCATCTGCAAATAATGGGCCTGAAATTGCACCAGGCATTTATGCTTGTGACGGGGCTGCACAAGCAGGGCCTTGTAATGGTAATTATGATGATGGTTTATCGGAAGGAGGTCCATCAGGTTATTGGGGAGCTGTTGTTACAGATGCGAAGCAACAGGTGTGGTCATCTGCTTGGCGGAGAACATCTGCAACCGCGCAAGGTGCTGCGATGAAAGCATGTGAGAATGGCGGAAATGGAGGTTGTGAATCTTTTGGTGCTTTTAGGGCTCCTAAGGTGATGGCACTTGCTATAGATGTGAATAGGAATCTTTTTTATGATGTAGCCAATTCAGCTGGGAAATCGCAGAAAAAAGTCATGGAAAGATGCCATTCAGAGGGAGATGGACAATGTAAATTTATTGGAGTTTATAAGGCTCAAACGCTTTTGGGGCTACTCGAAAAGTAATTTAGACTAAGTTAAAGCTTACATTTTTCGTTAAAACCTCATGTAAGGTCATGGTTATATTATCTTTCTAAAGATTGAAGACAAAATTTTAAATGAAGAGGGGGCAGTGCGTTTTGAGCTGCGCTAGATGTACTTCCAATGCAATCATAGGGATAGGTGTATTTAAGAACTTACCACCTGATATTTTCTTACCGTCTAAGTTGAAAAGGGAACTTGATCAAATCTCTAATCCCATAAAAATATTGAGAAATAAACCATGATGAAGCTAAGCTATCTAGGGTGGGGATTACTCAATTTACAACTGATCATCGGTTTTGCTTATTCTTATGATTATTTTCATAGACATATTATTGTAGACCATGTTTTAGCTTTTACTTTGTCGGTTATTTTTATTGCGAATATTTTTTTCTTTTTTTCTAAATTTATTAAAAATTATTCTCTTAGAGCATTTATTTCTATCATTTTCTCTAGCGTTCTAGTCTCTATATTATTTATTCAATTCAATAGAGAGGATGCTAATTTCATTGTGAGTGATGTTCTCCTTTTGATTGGATATATGATGCTTAGAATGTTGCTCTATATTACAACTCCTATTGCATTGTTGTTTGAATTCTTTTTAAAGAAAAATAATTAAAATTTATTTAAAAACAGTTGCTTGTGTTTATTTATTTTTTAGTAAAGTTGCTTAATCTGTAGCGTTAAAACGTATATAGTATGAGTAATCATGTCAGTATTCATAATGATTAAAATAATAGTATTAAATTTAGACGGCCTAGAGCATAAGTCTTATGAAAAAGATCCTTTTAGCCTGCTACCTTGTTGCCCTGAGTTCCAATGCTTTTGCCCAAGAGATCAAAGGCATTGCATTTTATCATGAGGACTGGGAAATTTACTGTAGCAATACAGGTACTTGTCGAGCTGCGGGTTATTACAATGAATATAGTGACGATGAACCTGCCTCGTTGTTATTGACCCGTCAGGCAGGTGCACGGCAGCCTGTAAAAGTCGAATTTGCCTTGTCGCGTTTTGAACAACCATCTATGCCAGCAGCAAAGCTTAAAAATCTTCATGTTTATGTAAATGGCAAAGACTTTGGACAGGTGTCTGTTGATGGAACAGAGTTCCCATTGATGGGGCAACTCTCTACAAATCAAGTTAATGCCTTATTACAACAATCCAAGAAAAAGACCGAAATCATTTTTAAAAATGCCAATTTAAATTGGAAAATATCAGACACAGGTCTGACAGCCGTATTGCTGAAAATGGATGATTTTCAAAAGCGCGTGGGCACAGTGGGTGCTTTGATTAAAAAAGGTAAAGCGGATGAGTCGAATGTATTAGCAGCTCAACCCAAATTCACGGTTAAACAAATTAAAACTTCGAGTAAACCTTATTTGACCTTGCGGCCCAGTGACAAACGTTATGCCGCGCTGTATCAGAATCTGATGGCGAATCAGCCAGTGCCTAAAAAAGAAGGATTCTGTGAAGGGGCGTATGACGGTAAGCAAACAGCGCCCCAAGCGATTGATCTCTATAAACTAAGCAATAAAAAAGTTTTGGCAGCTACGCTATGTTGGCGAGGTGCATATAACGAAGGGTATGGTGCATGGGTATTGGATGAGTCACTTGTGAATAAAGCCACTTTTGTGACGGAACATTCCTCTGAGTTTTATAATGGGATTCTCAGCAGTTCCCAGAAAGGGCGTGGTATTGGTGATTGCTGGTCGAGTGATGAATGGGTTTGGGATGGGCAGAAGTTTGTACATACGTTAGATCGCTGGACAGGGATGTGTCGAGGCCTTGCTGCGGGTGGGGTGTGGGAGCTTGATCAGATTGAATCAATCGTCAAATAATATTGTAACTATAAAAATAGCCTAAGGAGATAGCATGCTTAAGCATAAGATGGGTTTAGGTGGAATGATTTTAATGGGTGCATCCGCCTATTTTAGTGCATCTGTTTTTGCTGCACCCTTACAGATTCTTGACTTTTAAAAGGGGCAACTGAGTGCAACGGAACAGACGCAACTCTGTGAACAAGTAAAAGAGTTATGTCAGCAGCGTACACAATTACAGAGTTTGAAAACGCCAGATAAAACCTTATGGTTATTGTCTGAGGGCAATATTGCCCAGTTTAGTCATTCGAATTCTGGCTTTAAATTATTGAAGCAATGGCAGATTCCATTGGCGCCTGCCGAGGAAATGGCACGATCAAAACAATATATTTACCCTAAACTGTTTCCAATGGATCAAAACCGTTATGCGGTTGCGCTGATTGATACCTTTTCAGAAATGTATTCGGGTGGTGGGGCAGGAATTGAACGGGCCAGCTTTTATGAGTTAAAGGATTCAGGTAAAACGCATCGCTTTATTGAAAACTATCCTTTTAATTTTAGCCGTATGATTCGGGCCTGTTTTTCTGAACAGGATTATGAAAGCTCTAAAGGCAAGTGCCATGATGAAGATAGTTTGAGCCTAGATATTCGTCCGATTAAGCCGATGCTTTGGCAATTCCGTTACCGCTACAGTCTGGATGTGTCACCTGCATCAGATTCGAGAGAGAAATCATTTAAGGGCAGCCGCAACCTGAATATTGATTTAAATAAAGCACCTGAGCAGCCGAATATTCCAGCAGAGTGGGACTATGAGGGTGCTGGTTAAGTGATTTACCATCTTCATGGTTTTTACATTTTACTAAAGCTTTGAGCGCGTGGGCTTACGCAATTTACAGCCTCATAACAGATGATCTTGTCAGAGCATGGTACAAAGAGAAAGATTGCAATTTGGAACTGTGCTTATGTCTCGTGTTTATACTTCTGCCCGCCGTAAATTTTCTCATTTGAGTCGTTCTGTGTTGATGGCTGCGGCTGTGTTGGGTACGACCCAAGTGGCGATGGCAGGGCCAACTGTGGATCAACTGAGTGATTGTTTAGTGAAAGCCACAACCGCAGCGGATAAAACCACGGTTTTGCAATGGACTTTCACGGCTTTAGCGGCACATCCAGATTTAAAGTCTTTTAGTAATGTTACGCCTGAGCAGAAAACCCAGTTGGATCAAAAATTGGCACAGGTGTTACAGCGTGTGATTGTGGAGCAGTGTTCGACACAGACCAAAGCTGTGATTCAGGCTGAGGGCATTCAAGCCGTTGGACAGGCTTTCCAACAGTTAGGGCAGAGTGCAGGGCAGGATATTGTCAAAGATCCAGCAGTCAGACAGCAGTTGCAAGGCACCTTACGTTATATTGATTTAAATAAATTAGTGACGACTTTTTTAACGCCTGATATTTGGAATAAGTTGGGTGTGTTAAGAGGGCAGTGATTTATTTTTTGTACATAATTTCATAGCTTTTTAGCCAAAGACTATTATGAGGTTTTTGGCTTATTTTAAGTGTTTTAAATTGATAAAGTAAATAAAAATATTTTCATGAATATTTATTTAGAAAAGATACTTCTTTATCTTAATTTTAAAAAACTTGTTGATTTGTTTTGTAAATATTCATATAACTATTAAAAAATCAGAGGAATTAGATTTAGATGAGTCAATTTAGCATTGTTTTAGGGGAGGATGAGAAAAATCCATTAATTGAAATTCGAGTGGTTGATAAAATTAACGAAACCTCTTATACAAGATTTCCTCATTTAGATAATTTAAAGAGTTTTGCTTCAGTTGCAGTTCAAGCAGTTCCATCACTTTTAACTCAGGCAGAATTTACAAAAAGTTCTATAATGGAAGTTGTAGTTAATGGCAGTTTAACATCAGCTATTGATGGTAATGGATTTCGTGCAATGGTAAAAGGAGCTGATGGGAAAATTATTGAAAATGCACGTTTATATAATGCAGATAAGTTATCAAGCCTAATAAATGTTGCAGCAGTCTGGCAAATTTTATCTGTTGTAGTAGCGCAAAAACATTTAGCTGATATTAATCAAAAGTTAGATGATCTAAAAGAGGGGGTAAATCGTATTCAGGATTTTCAAAAGAATGATAGAGAATCTAGTATTTATATGGTTTCTAATAAATTAAAAGAAAAAATAATGATTTTTACGAATTTAAAAAATCAAGAAAAAGATAAGGTGGTTAGTTTAGTTGAACTTAACTCTTATGATGATACTCTGGAGAAAATATATTTACATTTAAAAGCAGACTTAAAAAACTATGGATTAAAAAAAACTGAACATAAGGAATTCTTTGGTACAGCTGATTATAAGGTGGCTTTAGAGAAGAGATTAGAAGAAATTCAAGAAAATCTTATTCTTGCGTATCTTTCTTTAAATCTAAGAAGCATGAATAATTCATTGATTGAATATCTTGGTACAAATGTTGAGTTGGTTGCATACCGTACAGGAGAGGTAAAGAAAGAAATAGAAAACCTAAAGCATCTTATAGATAATATTGGTGAAAATATAACAAAAGAAGTAAAAGAACTTAAGTCTAGAGTGAATGATGCTCAAAGCTTTGTGGTAAATAATAAAAATAGTATTGCACTCAGTGGCACAGCAGCATTTATATCAGCTCCTTTGGCAGTAGGGATAGGAGTTGCTGTTATGACAGGAAGTCTGAAAAAAACAATTTTATCAGAACGGGTAGATGTTTTACATAAGAAAGTATTTGGTGAAAGCAAGAAGTTGGATCTTTTAGAAGAGCGGAAGCTAGAAATGCTAGAAATGCTAGAAATTAGTTTAAATTTATCTCAACAGCAAGCGCACTACAGCATGGGACTGCTTAATACAAATTTGCTCCACATGATAGAAAAGGAAGAACCTATTAAGTTAGCCTTTCAAAAGCTTGATGAAGAGCACGTTTTGTGTTTAAACACGAATGAAAAAATTGCAATTTAATAAAAACTAGCTCTAAAGCAGTTTTTATTAAATTGGTTTAGCCAATTAGTTTCTTGATTAGTTCAATAATTTGAGAGAAATCTTATCAGTTATTGCTCACAAGCCTTGCCTTGATATTCATAACGGTTAACCTTATATGTTTGACCGTTCCAACGTAAAATTTCAAAACAAAATCCTGGCCCACCATTTTCAATATCAGGCCAGCCATCTGTTCCTTTCGTTTTTAAAAACTCAGGCATACCTGCTTCTTTTAAAATGGTTTTCCATTGACCATTTTTCTGTTGCGCTACAACATAGTAACCAACGCCTGTATTGCCATAACACATGGTACCGTAATCTGAAACGATTGCATCTCTCAGTCCATCACCGTTTAAATCTGCATAAGTTGTAATTTCACCGACTGAACAATCACTTTTCCAGCCTTTTTTACTTTTTGTAAAACCTGCCGCTTTAAAAATAGCCTCACTATCAGCTTTAGGCACTTGAGGTGTTTGTGCAAAATTAGAATTGCTGATTAAAAGTAAACAAGCACTCAGGAGTAATCTATTTTTCATAAGTTGAACGATCATGTCTGTGTTAGTTTAAAAAATTATTGTGCAGCTATTTTATCCTATAAAAATTAGAAAACCCGCTTTAAAGTGGGTTTTCTTTTTGCAATGAGATAAGTTTAACTGATCAATTCATTTATTTGTGCTGGGTTGACTTTACCCTGAGATGCTTTCATCATTTGACCTAGAAGACTGTTAAAAGCTTTTTCTATTTTTCAAAAATAATTAGCTTTTAACTACAGCTTTTAAAATGCCATTTTCGCCAAATAATTTTTCTCGATATTCTGCTTCGAGTTGATCGGTTTGCATGTGTAGGGGATTGAAATCTCGATCTCGTACATCTAACATTTCAATCATTGCTTTTGTGATAATTCCTATACGATTGATTCCTCCAAAGCCCAGATATACACCATCTTTGAGCTCCCGAATAGAAAATTTAATATCACTGCGTTTTAATATTTTGATCCAGTAATGAAAAAGTACTGGGGAAAGAAGTTTAGTCACTCGAGTTAGAGCCATCCTTCTGTTTTTAGCTGTATTGCCACCTATGGCATTCAATACATCAAATGCAACAGATTTATGTTCTAGCTCTTCCAGTGCGTGCCATTCCCAAAGGTTTCTGCTTTCTTGCGTTGTTCTCTGCTTAATTAATGGGTCAGTTAATAATAATCGTGCAAGGGTTGCCGTATAGTGTTCCATCACCACGGTTGCAGCCAATTGTTCAACTTTAGGAAGTTTGCGAAATTCATCTAGTTTTGCTTTGGTTTTAGCTTCTATCTCCACAACTTCAGGATAATCCGACTGGATAAGATGCTCATTGAGAGATTGATGTTCCCGACTATGAAAGGCTTCTTGCGCAATAAAATTTCGAATATCGTCTAGTAATTTCTCATCTGTAATTTGATCACGAACATTGCGCACACTCTCAATGAAAAACATTTCACCGGGTGGAAACATGGCTGACAATACAACAAAAAGAGAGGTCACAACCGAATTCTCTTCATAGTAAAAAGTAAACTTTTTGTTCTTATCAAAAGGAATAATCACATTACGACGAACGATTCTTTGTAGAGATTGTGCAGCTATATTCATTTTCTTATCCCTTATAGATAGATGTTAATTTGAACAATATTGAGTTTGTATATAGAATCTATCAATGAATTTGTACGGAAAAAAGACGGATTTAATAAGGAGATTTTTATAATGGTAACTATAAGAAAACCAAAGCAAAGTCGATCAAAAAATACTTATAGTTCTATAGTTGATGCAGGATTTATATCAGTAAAAAATAATGGATTAGATCATACAACTGTACTGAAAGTATGTGAGATTGCAGGCGTTGGTTCTGGAAGTTTTTATGAATATTTTAAAAACAAAGAAGCCTTGTTTGTCGAGATGCAACAACATTTTATTGCTGAGCTGGCTAAAGTGATTTACGAAGTCATCCCCAGAATTCAAGAAATGGAAATTCCAGAAGCGATCAGATCAATTTTTTTGCACATTGGTGAATTTTTAGCGAAAGATGAGAATAAATATTTCTATTGGCTCAGTGTTTCGAGCAAATATAGTACCGAAGCCAGTCATGTAAAAGCAGTGAAGGCAATCAATACTTTAGCAATCGAATATGCAGTTAAACATCCTGAAGTGCTCAGAATAAAAAATCTAAAATTGATGGTTTATGTTTTAATTAATTCCAGTGTGGCACTGACCATGAATTTCTTTTCGTCTCAAAATATGGGTTTTACTTTTGAAGAATTAATTGATTGCTTAATCGATATTACAATGTCCTATATTGATGATGATCGTAATAAATTAAAAATATAAAAAACCCGCTCTAAAGCGGGTTTACTTTTGAGGTTAGATGAGTTTAACCAATCAGTTTCTTCATGAGTTCGTTTACTTGAGCTGGGTTGGCTTTACCTTTTGCAGCTTTCATAACTTGACCAACCAGACCGTTAAAGGCTTTTTCTTTACCAGACTTGTACTCTTCAACCATTTTTTCATTGGCTGCAAGCACGTCTTTGATAATCGCTTCAATCGCACCTGTATCGGTTTCTTGCTTCAAGCCTTTCTCAGCAATAATGTCATCCGCAGATTTTCCTTCTGCTTCCCACATAAAGCCAAACACTTGCTTTGCAATTTTGCCGTTAATGGTATTGTCGACAATACGTGCAATCATGCCGCCCAATTGCTCAGCGGAAACAGGAGAGTCCGCCAATTCTAGGCCCGCTTTGTTTAAAGCACCTGAGAATTCACCCATCACCCAGTTTGCAGAGACTTTACCTTGCTTCGCACCGCCCGCAGCAGCTACAACTGCTTCGTAGAAGTCCGCCATTTCGCGTGACAGCGTCAATACATGTGCATCGTACTCAGTCACAGCAAAGTCAGCAATAAAGCGAGCACGACGTGCTTTAGGTAGTTCTGGAAGGGCAGCACGTGCCGCTTCGATCTGCGCGTCGGCAATGATCACTGGCAATAAGTCTGGATCAGGGAAGTAGCGATAGTCGTTCGCTTCTTCTTTCGAACGCATAGAACGGGTTTCCATCTTGTTCGGATCGAACAAACGGGTTTCCTGATCAATCTCGCCGCCGTATTCCAAAATTTCCATTTGGCGTTCAATTTCAACATTGATCGCTTGTTCAATGAAACGGA
Source organism: Acinetobacter sp. ESBL14 (assembly GCF_036668815.1). Taxonomy (NCBI): domain Bacteria; kingdom Pseudomonadati; phylum Pseudomonadota; class Gammaproteobacteria; order Moraxellales; family Moraxellaceae; genus Acinetobacter; species Acinetobacter sp. ESBL14. Next base: position 137,594 of record NZ_JAZEVS010000004.1, on the reverse strand, counting down.
ATGAGTTGAGGTTTTTCAACTCACAACGCGTACCGAATGGTTGACCTGGACGACGTAATGACACGTTACAGTCAGCACGGAACGAACCTTCTGCCATGTTACCGTCAGAAATACCTAACCAACGCACGAGCGTGTGAATCGATTTGATATAGGCAACCGCTTCTTCCACCGAACGCATATCTGGCTCAGATACGATTTCAAGCAATGGTGTGCCCGCACGGTTTAAGTCGATACCCGACATACCTTCGAATTGGTCATGGATCGATTTACCTGCGTCTTCTTCAAGATGGGCACGGGTCACGCCAATACGCTTCACAGTGCCATCTTCAAGCTGGATGTCGATATGACCCAAGCCCACAATCGGATTGTCCATCTGGCTGATCTGGTAGCCTTTTGGAGAATCTGGATAGAAGTAGTTCTTACGTGCAAACACAGAGGCTTGGTCGATATACGCATCGATCCCCAAACCGAAGCGAATCGCAAGATCAACCACTTCTGCATTCAATACAGGTAATACGCCCGGCATGGCCAAATCAACAAGGCTGGCTTGTGTATTTGGGTCTTGACCAAATTCAGTCGATGAACCAGAGAAGATTTTAGACTTGGTCGCCAACTGCGTGTGGATCTCGATCCCGATAACGACTTCCCAACCGTCAATAAGCTTTAACTTTTGAGCTTCAGTCATTATGCATTCTCCTCAGCAATTGCCGCACGTTTGGTATGCCAGTCTGTATTTTGTTGATATTGATGCACAATCGAAAGCAATTGTGATTCTGACCAGTAGTTACCAATCAACTGTAAGCCCACAGGCAAGCTGTCTTTATCAAAACCAACAGGTGCGTTGATGGCAGGTAGACCTGCCAAGTTCACAGCAAGGGTATAGATATCGCCTAAATACATTTCAGTCGGGCTGAGATTCGCACCGATCTTATAGGCTGTAGTTGGTGCAGATGGCGCAGCAATCACGTCAACATTTTCAAAAGCTTTGAGGAAATCTTGCTGAATCAAACGACGTACTTTTTGTGCTTTGACATAGTAGGCATCGTAGTAACCCGCAGAAAGAGCATAGGTCCCGATCAAGATACGACGTTGTACTTCAGCACCAAAACCTTCTGAACGTGAACGCTTGTACAAGTCCATCAAGTCCACAGGATTTTCACAACGATAGCCATAACGTACGCCGTCAAAACGTGACAGGTTTGAAGACGCTTCCGCAGGTGCAATCAAGTAGTAAGTTGGTACATAGGCTTCAGTCATGTTGAGATCAATCTCAACCAAGATTGCGCCCATTTCCTCTAACTTTTTCAACGACTCTTCAACGCGTGCTTTTACATCTGCGTCTAAACCAGCCACATTGAAGTATTGCTTTGGAATACCAATGCGTAGGCCTTTCACTGCCGTACCGTTTAGGTTAGCAACGTAATCGTCCACTGCTTTGTTGATTGAAGTCGAGTCTTTGGCATCATGACCAGCGATCACATTCATCAAGTAAGCACAGTCTTCCGCAGAACGTGCCATTGGGCCGCCTTGATCCAGTGATGATGCATAGGCAATCATACCGAAGCGAGATACACGGCCATAGGTCGGTTTTAAGCCGGTTAAGCCGCAGAATGAAGCAGGTTGACGAATTGAGCCACCTGTATCGGTACCTGTTGCGATTGGCGCGAGATCAGCCGCGACAGCTGCTGCTGAGCCACCAGATGAACCACCCGGAACATGATCCAGTGCCCAAGGGTTAGACGTTGCACCGACATAAGAGTTTTCAGAGGTTGAACCCATGGCGAACTCATCCATGTTCACCTTACCTAAAGTCACAAGACCTGCAGCTTTAGCTTTTGCAACCACAGTTGCATCATAAGGAGAAATGAAATTATCCAGCATTTTTGAACCGGCAGTGGTTTTAATGCCTTGCGTACAAAAAATATCTTTGTGGGCAAGTGGAATACCTGCCAGCGTGTGTGCATTGCCTGCTTTCAGTGCCGCATCGGCCGCATTTGCTTCAGCAAGTGCCTGTTCTGCGGTGACCGTCACATAACTTTTTACTTTCGGGTCAATTTGGGCGATACGCTTTAAATAGTGTTCAGTCAATTCGCGTGATGAAAATTGGGCTGTTTTTAAGCCTTCAGAGAGTTCACGGATTGATAAGCGATGTAAATCTGTCATATGAAAAATTTCTTTACATTCTAAATATAAAATATTGACTAATCGAATAAATCTTATTCAATTACGCGAGGTACGAGGTACAAACCTGCTTCTGTAGCAGGCGCGACCGCTTGATATTCATCACGATGGTTGCTTTCAGTCACAACATCAGCGCGTAACGGTTGCGGGTTGTCAAATGGGCTCTTTAAAGGCTCAACATCATCGGTATTAATGCCTTTCAAGCTTTCCATCATGCCAAGAATTTTATTTAAACTTTGAGCATATTCAGCAGATTGCGTGTCATTGAGAGATAAACGGGCAAGGTGTGCAATTTGCGAGACCGTTTGCGCATTTAAGTCTGTTGTCTGCTGAGCATCTGATGATGTAGACATAACTTTACCTAATTCAGTATTAAAAAATTTCAAAATATCGTGCGTTATAATAAGCGATTGACTTGTTCAAATCATCACATTTAGTTAAAGTTGCCACCTTGTATTCACACAAAGTTTAATTGAGAACGCCCCCGTGATTCTAAAACGACTAATTGGCTTGTTTTCGCCGGATTTAGCCATTGATTTAGGTACTGCAAATACACTTATTTATGCACCAGGCCGTGGCATTATATTAAATGAACCAACTGTTGTGGCAATTCGCCATAGTGGTTCACAAAAAATTGTTGCCGCTGTAGGTATTGATGCTAAACAAATGTTAGGCCGTACACCAGCGAATATTTCAGCAATTCGTCCGATGAAAGACGGTGTGATTGCTGATTTCGAAGTCACTGAGACCATGTTGAATCAGTTCATTGGCAAAGTGCATGAAAAGCGTTTATTCCCGCCAGCACCGCGTGTTGTGGTCTGTGTACCTTGTAAATCAACCTTGGTTGAGCGTCGTGCGATTCGTGAAGCTGTATTTAATGCAGGTGCGCGTGATGTACGTTTAATCGAAGAGCCGATGGCTGCTGCAATTGGCGCAGGTATGCCTGTTGAGCAAGCATGTGGTTCGATGGTGGTTGATGTGGGTGGTGGTACCACTGAAATTGCAATCATTTCATTACAGGGTTGTGTCTACGCTGATTCTTTACGTATCGGTGGTGATGTATTTGATGAGCAAATCATCAATTATGTGCGTAAAGCACACGGTTGTGTGATCGGGGAAACAACAGCCGAAGTCATTAAAAAAGAAGTGGGGATGGCTGTTGCTGACGGTAAGACCCTCGAGATTGAAGTTCGTGGTCGTAACTTGGCAGAGGGTGTACCTCGCGCGATTACCGTGACTTCTGATGAAATCACGCAGGCAATTTCTGATCCGTTACAAAGCATTGTAAGCGCTGTAAAATCTGCACTTGAGCAAACGCCACCTGAGTTATCTTCGGATATTGCAGAGCGTGGTATTGTGTTGACAGGTGGCGGTGCATTATTGCGTAACCTGGATAAATTACTTGCACAAGAAACAGGTTTGCCTGTAATTGTTGCAGATGATCCTTTAACTTGTGTCACTCGTGGTGGCGGTAAAGTATTAGAGTTCTTTGACAATCCAAACCACGATATGCTTTTCGTTGGTTAAATCATAAGGACTAGGCGGTGCAACCGAATCTTTTTTCAAGACAACCGCCATCTTTTCGCTCATTTGTCATTGCGGTGATTACATGTTTGGTGGTGCTTTTCTTTGATTGGCGCATGCCTTATGTAATTCAACCTGCAAGGGATGTCTTGTACGCCGCGTATAATCCAATTTATGCGCTGGCAAGCTATCCTGTACTGTCGCGAGAATGGCTTAACCAACAAACCAAATCTGAAGCGCAATTGCGACGTGAAAACACCGCAATGCAAGCTGAACTGCTACAAGCACAAGTCCGCCTCCAAAAACTTTCAGAACTCTCTGCGGAAAATAACCGTTTAAGAGGGCTGTTAGATACGCCGTTAATTATTGATGGACGTATGCAAATTGCTGAAGTGATTGGAACCGATGCAGACCCATTGCGGCATATTATTATCATTAACCGTGGTGCGGTCGATCATTTAAAAGTCGGACAAACAGTTTTGGATGATAAAGGGATTATGGGGCAGATTATTAATGTCTATCCTCATAGTGCACGGATCATGCTGCTCTCTGATAAAGAACACTCATTGTCTGTACGTTTAGAGCGGACAGGTATGCGTGCGATTGTGTCAGGTACAGGTGATTTGGGGCAACTCAAAATGGAATATGTACCGACTAGTGCCAATATTCAGGTCGGAGACAAAGTGTTTAGTTCGGGTTTGGGTGAACATTTCCCTGCGGGTTATCTAGTCGGAACCGTGTCTAAAGTCAGTCGTCATACTTCGGGTGAGTTTGCCGAAATTGATGTGAAACCAACGGCGCAACTTGCCAGCGGTCATCATGTGGTGGTTTTATTTTCTGAATCCTTAGCGCAGGAGCAACCGTATGCCGATCGCTAAGCTCAATTATGAAAAACGCAAAGACCCACTATGGATGATTATTTTATCCATTGTGATTGCTTCGGTATTGATGGTTTATCCAATGGCCTATGAGGCTTCAGGATGGCGTCCGTCGATCATGCTTTTGATCATGCTGTTCTGGATTCTTTACCAGCCCGTCTGGTGCGGGGTCTGGTTTGCCTTTGGTATGGGGCTTTTTGCTGATCTGTTGCTTGATGCACCTTTTGGTCTAAATGCGCTGAGTTTCGTACTCATCACTTTTGGTATCCGTTATTTAATTCGTGAACGTCGTATTTTGACTTTTGGTAATTCCTGGGTGATTGCGGTGATTGCGGCTGTTGTACATATTACATTCTTGTGGATTAGTCAGACCATTGCGGGTACACATTTTTCGATTGCGCGCCACTGGCAACCGGTTGTGACCAGTGTATTGGCATGGCCTCTGGTTTATTATTGTTTACATAAATGGCGCATATAATTCTTGCATCAAGCTCGCCGCGTCGGCAGGAGCTACTACAGCAACTGGGTTTGGACTTTGAAATATTTAGTCCAGATGTCGATGAAGCGGTGCATGATGGAGAAGCGGTTGAGCATTATGTTGAACGCTTGGCCAGAGATAAAGCGCAAGTTGTTTTAAAGAAATATCCTGCTGCAATTGTAATTGCAGCAGATACGAGCTTAAGTTTTGCTGGACAGATTATTGGCAAGCCAGAATCAAAGCAACATGCTTTTAGCATCTGGTCGGCACTTTCTGGACAATGGCACGATGTCTATTCTGGTATTTGTGTGGCAACTGCGACTCAAATATTGAGTACTGTAGTCAGAACGCAAGTTGAGTTGCAGCAACTCAGTCATGCAGACATGGAACAATATTGGGCCACGGGTGAGCCGATAGGCAAAGCGGGTGCATACGCAATACAGGGTATTGCAGCGCAGTATATTCCGCAAATCCGAGGCAGTTATAGTAATGTCGTTGGTTTGCCTTTGCATGAGACAGCACAGTTATTAGAAAGGGTTAAAGCACTACGCTGACACTTTCGGGTATAAGAATTTTTATAAAAGTTTTGAGTTTGTTATGGCAGAAGAGTTGCTGATTAACGTCACGCCGATGGAATGTCGTGTGGCATTGATTGAAAATGGTACGGTCAATGAATTATTCGTTGAGCGAACTGTAAAACGTGGGTTAGTGGGTAATATTTACAAAGGCAAAGTCGTACGCGTATTGCCGGGTATGCAAGCTGCCTTTGTCGATATTGGTTTGTCTCGAACCGCTTTTTTGCATATTAACGATATGGTGTGGTCGCGTTCGCAGCCGACTCCAAATGTCTTTGAGTTATTACATCCTGGGCAAATGCTGACCGTCCAAGTCATGAAGGACATGTTGGGCACCAAAGGTGCGCGCCTGAGTACTGATCTTTCCATTCCATCTCGTTATCTGGTGTTGATGCCGTATGGTAACCATATTGGGGTATCACAGCGAATCGAATCAGAAGATGAACGTGATCGTTTACGTGGCATCATTGAACATATTCAGGCAGAACATAATTTACCAGGTAGTGTGATTGTTCGTACTGCCGCAGAAGGGGTGGATGAAGCCGCAATTGCGCAGGACATGTGCTATCTCAGTAAGTTGTGGGAATTTATCCAGCGCAAGCAAAAAGAAGCGGCAACAGCTGAACTGATCTTTGAAGAATTACCTCTGCCACAACGCATCGTACGTGATCTTGCCAGTGATGAAACCGCGAAGATCTATGTTGATTCGCGTGAGATTCATGGCAAGCTCAGCGAGTTTGTTGATGAATTTGTGCCGACGATTCAAAACCGTTTAATCCATTATCCGGGTGAAAAGCCACTTTTCGACTTGTATAACGTTGAAGAGGATATTCAAAAAGCCTTACAAACGCGTGTCGCACTGAAATCTGGTGGTTATCTGATGATTGATCAGACTGAAGCCATGACCACCATTGATGTAAATACAGGCTCGTATGTTGGTGGGCGCAGTTTAGAAGACACCGTATTTAAAACCAATATGGAAGCGACCCAAGTGATTGCAAGACAGTTACGTCTGCGCAATTTGGGGGGCATTATCATTATTGATTTTATCGACATGCAAGAAGCTGAGCACCGTGAAGAAGTGATGCGTCAGTTTGAACGCATGTTGGAACGTGATCACGCCAAGACCAAAATTACTCAGGTTTCTGAGCTTGGTCTGGTCGAAATGACCCGTAAACGCACGCGTGAATCTTTGGAGCATTTGCTCTGTGAATCCTGTCCAACCTGCCAAGGGCGAGGATATGTGAAGACTGCAGAGACAGTATGTTACGAGATATTTCGAGAGATATTACGTTATGCGCGTGCATTTGATTCCAAGGGTGGCTTTACTGTCGTTGCACATCCAGCAGTGATTGATCGTCTATTAACAGCAGAAGCCCCAGCTGTCGCGGATTTAGAACATTTCATTAATCGTGTGATTAAATTCCAAGTGGAAAATCTATATACGCAAGAGCAATACGATATCATTTTAACCTAAAGTTGTAACAAGATTTCGCTTAAGCCTTGTTACAACTGAAATTTTACTTTCTATCACGAATTTTAAATACTAGAACCATAAAATGAGCCATAGGTACTTTTAGGTCCCTTAGCAAATAATATGAGGTATATAACCATGAATGTGAGTGAAAGATTAGTGAACCACGGTTTCAAGCATGTTTTGGACAGTAATCCTGTAAATACATGTTATATGGTCGACAGCCAAGGTAAAGAAGTTCAGATTACCACGGCAATGATTCGTTCAGCCTGCCATCAACTACTACAGCGTTGCCGCACAATCAAAAAATAAGGGGCCACTGAAAGCCCCTTAATTTTTTCTCTATGATTAATTCGCCACTTTTTGTGGTAAATCTTGAATTGCTTGTTCAAAGCGTTGAATTTCTTCTTCTAAATGGGTGAGTAGATTTTGCATTTTTGGTAAAGCATTACGACATGCAATTAGACCCACTTCCAGTTTATCTAAATAACTAGTCATAGTGATATTCAGTGCCTGTCCATCCATCACAATCGATGCAGGATAGAGCGCATCGAGCTTCGCCCCATTCCAATACAAAGGTTCACGTGGGCCTGGGACATTGGAAATCACCAGATTAAATGCCTGACGTTTGGGCAGCATGCCTGACGCAATATTTAAACCTGCTGGTCCATACACCACCGCACTATAGTTCAAGATTTCATTGGCAGTCATACGACTAAAACGCTGTTTTGAGTTTTGTACGCTGCGGCGAATAATTTCTAAACGCTCAATTGGATCTTCAATATGGGTCGCCAGATTTGCCAAAATCATGGTAATACGGTTACTGACATCTGAATCATCAGTACGCAGTGATGCAGGGACCATCGCAATCAACGGTTTCTTTGGCAGACTATTGTGGCTGAGTAGGTATTCGCGTAAAGCGCCAGAGCAAACGGCTAAGATCACATCATTCAGTGTTACGCCCAATGATTTGGCAATATGACGGAAACGACCTAGCTCAAACGATTGAGCAGCAAAACGACGTGAAGAACTTACTCGTTGGTTCAAAATCGAGGGTGGGGCTTGAAAGGTCGAGACATAGTCTGGATTTTTGCCCATTTCTCTAAATATGGTTTGAGACAGTTCCTGCATGACTTTAGGCGCAACTTCAAGCTGCGATTTAATCCCTTCCATCACGCCTTTGATTTTGCTGACTGTTGGTGGTTTTGGCGCTTTGAGACGTTTGGTTCGTTTGCCTTCTACACACCACAATGGCACCACATGCTTTTCATTTGGATCTTGCGAAAGTGATTTTTCAATCAGACGCATACCTGCGACGCCGTCTACCATGGCATGGTGAATCTTGAAATACATGGCAAAACGGTTGCCTTCAATGCCTTCAATAATGTCACAGGTCCAAAGTGGTTTGGCACGATCAATTAAAGAGCTATGTTGCTGTGAAATATAAACCAGTAATTCACGGATACGCCCTGGATTGGGTAGTGCAATATGGCGGAAGTGGTGGTCGAGATCAAATTCGCTGTCTTCACCCCAGAATAAACCATTCAGTTGATTGTTAAATGGCGGTACAGGGATACTTTTTGATTGGCGAATTTCATTGACGAGATCGTGCACAAACGTCGGTGACGCATTCTCTGGAAGCTCGAATAAAAACAAGCCACCTACATGCATAGGCTGTTGTCTTTTCTCTAGCGAGAGAAAGATAAAATCAATGGGGTGTAGTGGGCGCATAGCAGATCTAGCCTCTCATCGCATTTTTTTCTAAGATACTCTCTAGGAGCTCTTATTAGAATTATTGGAACCGTTCTGCGCAGTATATACTGTTTGTTCTGGTTAAAATATGACTTTAGACAAGCGAGTCAGGAAAAATAAAACCACTGATGAATCAGTGGTTTTATTTTAATGGGGGATTTGATTTAGTGACTGAGATGTAAACCACATTCGCGGTGTTCTTCACCTTTTGTTGGATCAAAATAATCTTCATTATCAGGTAAGTTATGCTTTTGCATATATTCCCAAAGGTCTTTTGAGGTCCATTTTAATAGTGGCGCAACTTTGATCAGACCATCTGGATTAAGACTTACAGGATCCATTTCTGCACGAACGGCTGTGTCTGTAGCGCGTAAAGCTGTAAACCAAACTTTTGGTGCCGTCTCACGTAATGCACGCTCAAAAGGTTCTAATTTTACTTCAGCAGTAAATGCCTCATGTTTAGGATCGTCCAGTGCTGGAACAGGCCCTTCCAATGCTTCGCGATGTGCGCGTGAACGTTTTGGTAAATAAGTGAGAAGGTTAAGATTTAAGAGTTTGGTAATTTCATCAACATACTTATAGGTGGTTTCAGTGTTGTAGCCATTATCCATCCATACCACTTGGATATCTGGTTTAACACGGGTCAACATATGTAAAATGACAGCTTCAAATGGACGGAAATTCGTTGTCACAATAGCTTTTTCATTTAAGCTTAATGCCCATTCAACTAATTTTTCAGCATCGTTGCCCAATTCGCTATTGATTTGATCCAAGTTTAAACTCATAACGCGTTGCCTTTTCTTATCGTCGGTCTTTATCGTATACACGACACACTACCTCATATAGTAATGCAATTATGTCGAGTCGGATATGTCCGTAAAGCAAATTCTTATTCAAAAAATCTATGGCTAGCGTATGAAAAAAGGGCAATTGCTTAATACATCTCCATGCTAAACTAGCGCAATTTTTAACACATAAGGTACTTGGATAAGCATGGAAATCGTATGCCTAGATCTTGAAGGGGTGTTAGTTCCAGAAATCTGGATTAACTTTGCAAAAAAAACAGGGATTAAAGAACTCGAAGCAACTACACGTGACATTCCAGATTACGATGTACTGATGACACAACGTCTGAATATCTTAAAACAGCACGGCTTGGGATTGAATGATATTCAAGCTGTGATTGCAGATATGGGACCATTTGAAGGCGCGAAAGAATTTGTTGAATGGGTGCGTACCCATTTCCAATTGATTATTTTGTCCGATACTTTTTATGAGTTTGCACATCCATTAATGAAGCAATTGGGATGGCCGACTATTTTCTGCCATAAGCTTGAAACTGATGAAAATGGCATGATCACCGCATATAAATTACGTCAACCTGATCAAAAGCGTCAGGCAGTAAAAGCATTACATGGCTTGAATTTCCGTGTCATTGCAGCAGGTGATTCATATAACGATACTACGATGCTCGGTGAAGCGGATCATGGTTTCTTATTTGATGCACCAGCCAATGTGATTGCCGAATTTCCGCAATTTCCACCATTGCATGGTTATGATGCATTAAAACAGGCGATTCGTTCGGTATCGCAACGTGATATTCCTGAATAATGAATTCTCCTCAGCTTTCTTTTAAGTATGTTGGGGAAAATTGAAAAATAAAAGGCGCCAAATAGCGCCTTTTATTTTGGGTCGATAGTTAGAATTTATACCCAATCTTTAAGCCATAAGCGATGGCATCATTATTTTCAAATTCAGCCACATAAGCAGGTGTATTGAATTGCGAACCTGATTGTGCTTTGGCATCGCCGAGCCAGAAGTATTTCACCCCACCCGCAATAAAGGTTGTAGGCGTCGGGCTATATTGAACACCGATACCGACATTCCAATAGCCTTCAGTTGGGCCTAATGTGGTGACTGGGTTACCTGCACCAGAGTCCCAGCCTACCGATAAATTACCGGCCCATTGCTCATTCAGTTTACGACCGACACCCGCAGTAATCGAGTATTGATCTTCAGTATAGGCAACCAGATCAAAACCGTCTTTTTTACCTGTTGAAGCAACGATTGGCGGTAAAGTTGAAGCAGCACCAAATTTATAGGGACGAATGGCAAAGTCTTTCCAGTTCACCCAGCGTAAATTCGCAAATGCAACGGTGTCTGCCATAATCCCTGTTTGGAAATCAAGATTAACCGACTGAGGGGTGGTGATTTCAGTTGTACCCTCTGAATGATTAATTTTATTTAAAATTGCATCAAAACCTGCATTGCCAGTCATACCCGCAATGCCATGCGTTTCATAGGCATTCATTTCATGTTTGATTTTGGCGCGGTAAGTCAAAGATGCTTTGAGCGCAATTTCAGGAATTTGATAAGCAACACCCGCTAACCAGCCAACAGCTTCATCTTTACCTGTTTTAAAGTCATAACCGCTGTAAGCACTATAGCTTTGACCACGTAATAGCACAGTACTGTCTAAGGTTTGATAAACTGCCCCCGCGTAGAGGTTCCAGTTTTGATTTGGCTGGTAACCGAATAACAGGTTTAAGTTTTCAGTATCTACGGTAACTGAAGTACCACCTTTAAATGGTAGAGGTCGACTTTCGATAAAGTTACTTTTGCCCGTATATTCAGCATCAGCACCATAAGGTTGGTCATAGATCAAACCAATCGAGAATTTGTCGGTTGCTTGAATTTTTAAGGCAGCATTTGGCGAGTAGTAATGATTCGCCATATTGCCAGTATTGTTTTGTGATGTGTCCTGACCTGATACATTGGGATCAAGAACCGTAATACCCGCTTCAAAATAATTATTTGGCTGTAAAAAAGCGGCAATAGACTGGCCTGAGCGATCCAGTGCTGCGGCAAATGTTGTCGTTGTTGGAACTAAGCTAAGTAGAAGAGCCGTTTGAATAGCATTCAGCTTCATTAATATGTTCTCTCAAATCACTTTGTAACAGAATGGCGCGGAAAGTAACATAATTTTTATGCGCTTAAATATTTTACAAATGTCAATAAATGAACTGATGAGGTCACGAAAAATGGTTGAGCATTCAAGTTTTATCTTGGTGTTTCTATGATTTGAAATGAATATTGAATTTTGATCTATAGTTTTGATTTTATTTATTAAAGCACAATAAAAAAGGCCATCCGAAGATGACCTTTCTTTTATAAATTCTAATTAGAATTTATAACCAATTTTCAAACCATAAGCGATTGCATTATTGTCTTCAAACTTGGCAACATATTCATTACCGCCAGCTTGAGCACCAGTTTGTGCTTTGGCATCACCTAACCAGAAGTACTTCACACCACCCGCAATAAAGGTTGCAGGAGTAGGGCTATATTGAACACCTAGACCCACATTCCAATAACCTTCTGTTGGACCAAGAGTAGTTACAGGGTTGCCTGCACCAGAATCCCAACCTACCGAAACGTTACCCGCCCATTGATCGTTGAGTTTACGACCAACACCCGCATTTACAGACCATTGGTCATCAGAGTATTCAACTAAGTTAAAGCCATTTGGACGACCAACTAAGCCACCAATCTGTTGAGATAATAAGCCAAATTTATACGGTTGGATTGCAAAGTCTTTCCAGTTCACCCAACGAACGTTAGCAAATGCAACAGTATTCGCCATGATGCCTGTTTGGAAATCTAAGTTAACAGATTGAGGTGTGGTAATTTTAGTCTTTTTACCAGCACTACCTTCTTCAAGTGCTTGAGCTTGAGCCAAAGCTTCTGCTGGTGTAATGCCTAATAAGCCAGCTAACACAGCAGGATTGCTCGTTAGCGCTGAAGTAACAGCAAATTTTTCATTGATATTGACTTTATGATCAATTTCAGAGCGATACGTTACTGATGCTTTTAATGCAATTTCAGGAATTTGGTATGCGGCACCGACTAACCAACCCGCACCACCAGTTTCTTTAATATCTGCATCGTAACCGTTATAAATACTGTACGCAGTACCACGAAGATTTACTTTACCTTTTACAGTTTGATATACACCACCTGCATAAAGATTGAGGTTTTTAACGGGTTGGTAACCGAAAACCAATGAAATATTTTGGGTATCAACTTCTACACCAGTATTACCAACGCCTAAAGATGCATTTGCATCAGCAAGGCCTTTTTGCAATGCCTTAACTGGGGCACTGTTTAAGAAACCTTGAGTGACTGCTGCTTGAGCTTGAGCTGGGGTCATGCCACCTTGTACAAGGCCAGCAATCTGTTGTTGACCCGTTGGAGATGTTAAGTAATCACTTACTTTCTTTTGTAGTAAAGCATTTGTTCTTTCAACAGGTAAAACAGTATCAGAGCCAGGATTTGATACAAAAACGTTATTTCCTGTGTATTGAGCATCGGCACCAAATGGTTGGTCATAAAGAAGACCAAAAGAGAAATTGTCAGTTAACTGTAGTTTTAAAGCAGCACTTGGGAACATGTAATCATCACCCATATCCCCGATTTTACGGGTGGTCGATGATGTACCAGCTTCTTGGCCTTTAACTGTTGGGTCTAGAACCGAAAGACCCGCCTCAAAATAGTTACCCGGTTGTAAAAATGCAGACATAGATTGACCTGAACGGTCTAACGCAGCTGCAAAAACTCCAGTTGCAGGTAGCGTTGCTAAGATCATGGCAGTGCTAAGATGTTTTAATTTCATTGTAATCTTTCCTTGAACTTCAAGATTCTTAAGTGTTAAGAAGCTATGATCTGACAACAAAAAAGTTATCTATCGTGATTGGCTATAACTTCATGTAACAAAAATACCATAATTAAAATAAGAGTAAATGTTCTAAATGAACTAAACAGTACGCTGGTTTAGATGAAAATGGATAAAAATAAATCTTAAAAAATTTATATACATATGTGTTTTTATTTGTAAAATAATGATAAATATAAATTATTATTTTAAAATAATAATCGTTCTTTTTTGCATTTTTCCAAAAAAAGTTTTTTATTTGGTCAAAGATTTTTTGTAAAAAATGAGATTTATTTCTCCATATTTTCTTTTTAGCTAAAAATTTCAGCGTATTAGAACAAAGTTGAATAATTTTACGCAGAATTTACGTTTCCTGCTTTTTTCAATATAGAGAATTTACGTTCCCAATTTCCATACTAAAGCTGAACTATTTTTAAATGGCATATGCTATGTGGGAATTTATCTCTGTATTTGTCTTTTCATTACTGCTTGCGTATCCGCTAGGGGCTTATCTTGCCGATGTGATGCAAGCAAAGCCAATGAAAAGTGACGCGTTGTTTAAATGGATTGAGCGGCCCATTTATGCGGTGCTGGGTGTCAAGCATAGTGGAATGAATTGGCGGCAATATTTAACAGCATTTGTGCTCAGTAATATTTTATTGCTTGCTGCAAGCGTCAGCATTTTAATGACTCAAGCATGGCTACCACTCAACCCTGATCATATTCCGAATATGAATTGGGATCTGGCTTTACATACCACCATTTCGTTTCTGACCAATACCAACCAACAACACTATTCAGGACAGGCTCAACTGTCTTATCTATCGCAAATGACCGTGATTGTTGGCTTGCAATATTTGTCGCCAATTATTGGACTGGCTTTACTGGTGGCAATGTTGAGAGCTTTGTTTTTGCAATCTGGCAACGAAGAGGGCTCGAATAAAAAAGATGGAAATACGATTAATTTAGGTAATTACTGGATGGATATCATTCGACCATTATTTAGATTCTTTATTCCGCTCGGCTTAATTTTTTCTTTGCTGCTTACTTTTCAAGGCGTTCCTGCAACATTATCCGCTGGTCCAACTGCACAGGTTTTAGCGCCTACAGCAGAAGTACAAACTCAACATATTCCACTGGGTCCAGTTGCCCCCATGGTTGCGATTAAACAACTGGGAAGTAACGGTGGTGGTTGGTATGGTCCGAATAGCAGTGTGCCATTGGAGAATCCAACCCCCTTATCCAATGTGATTGAGATGCTCGCGATCTTACTGATTCCTCTATCAGTCGTGTTTATGATTGGTCGCTTTATTCAACGTAAGAAATTGATGTGGATGATTTTTGGCACCATGCTATTCATGTCATTGGCTTCAACCTCATTAACGTTGTGGACTGAAAAATCTTCGTTGATTGCAAACACGGCATTGATGGAAGGTAAGGAAGTCCGCTTTGGTACAGAGGCATCGGCACTGTGGGCAAGTTTGACCACCCAAGTGAATAACGGTTCGGTCAATATGATGCATGACTCTGCCTCACCACTCACGGGATTGGTGGAACTGTGCAATATGCTGATTAATGCCATTTGGGGTGGGATTGGCTGTGGTCTATTACAGTTCTTTATTTACCTGTTCTTGGCTGTATTCATTGCAGGCTTGATGACGGGACGTACCCCTGAGTTGTTTGGTCGAAAAATTGAAGTCGCTGAAATTAAGTTGTTAGCGCTGGTGATTGTATTACAACCTGTAGTGATTCTGGGTTTAACTGCGATTGCCATTGCATTTCCATCGATTACAGGGAATTCAAATCCAGCCTTCCATGGCATTAGCCAAGTGTTTTATGAGTATGTCTCTGCTTATGCCAACAATGGTTCTGGTTTTGAAGGTTTAGGCGATAACACGCTCTGGTGGAATCTGAGTGCCAGTATTGCTCTGTTGGCAGGCCGTTATAGCGTCTTGATCATCCCTGTGTTGATTGCAGTCAGTTTAGCAACCAAACCTCAAGCAACCGAAAGCAAAGGTTCTTTACATATTGAGTCACCGACCTTTGCACTGACCTTAATTGGGATCGTGTTGATTCTCACCTTGTTGCAATTTATGCCCGTGTTGGTGATTGGGCCAATTGCTGATTATTTATCTGTGCTATCTGTGAAAGTTTAAGCGTGGAGCGACAACAATGAAACATTCAAATGCGACACAACAAATGGATATTTTGAATAAAGAAATTATTCAGCAAACTTTTCATAAACTGTTGCCACAGTATGCTTTTAAAAATCCAGTGATGGCCTGTGTCTGGGTGGGTACAATCTTAACGATTGTCGCAACCTTGATGGGGAGTACCAGTTTCGGTTTTGGTCTGCTGTTGAGTCTGATCTTATTGGTGACAGTACTATTTGCTAATTATGCAGAAGCGGTTGCTGAGGCCAAAGGGCGTGGGCAAGCTGCATCTCTACGTCAGGCCCGTGAAAACTTAACCGCAAATCGTATCCTCGATTTAAATGCTGTACCGAATACGATTTCTGCCAATCTGCTTAAAAAAGATGATCTGGTCATCGTCAAAGCCGGTGAAATTGTTCCTGCGGATGGCGAGATTATTCAAGGCTTTGCGACCATCAATGAATCAGCTGTTACAGGGGAGTCTGCGCCCGTATTGCGTGAAGCCAATACGGATCGTTCAGGCGTGATTGGCGGCACTAAGGTTTTGTCAGATGAAATTATTATTCGCGTGAGTAATGAAGCTGGTCATAGTTTCCTAGACCGTATGATTGCCTTAGTTGAAGGTGCCAATCGCCAAAAAACACCGAATGAGGTCGCGTTAAGTATTTTGCTCAATATTATGACCATTACTTTTATTGTGGTGGTGGCAAGCTTACCCTTTATTGGTTCAATGGTCGGGATTAAAATCAGCATCGTCTTGTTGATTGCTCTATTGGTATGTTTGATTCCAACCACAATTGGGGGCTTGCTCCCTGCGATTGGGATTGCTGGGATGAACCGTGCGCTCAAAGCCAATGTCTTAGCCAAATCAGGGAAAGCAGTTGAAGTTGCAGGTGATATTGATGTGCTGCTATTGGACAAAACCGGCACGATCACTTATGGCGACCGCCAAGCGACAGCTTTTTATCCATTGGCTGGCGTGAGTCCAACTGAATTACGTCAAGCCGCAATGTTGACGTCTTTCGCTGATCCAACCCCTGAAGGTAAATCTGTGGTGAGTTTGGGTAAAGAAATGGGCGAGAGCATTCGTGAGCCTCAAGATGCAGAATTTATCCAGTTTAGTGCATCAACACGTTTGTCTGGTGTGGACTTAGCGACTGGACAAAAGATTCGTAAAGGTGCTGTCGATGCCATCCTTAAATTTACCAATCAAGAGATCAAAGACAACATTGAACTCAAAACTCGTGTCGAGCAAGTGGCTTCTAAAGGTGCAACACCACTCGTAGTCGCTTCAAATCACAGTATTTTAGGGGTGATTGAGCTATCAGATGTGATCAAGCAGGGTATTAAAGAACGTTTTGCGCTGTTACGTGAGATGGGTATTAAAACCATTATGGTTACAGGTGACAATCCGTTGACTGCAGCAGCGATTGCAGCAGAAGCGGGGGTGGATGATTATATTGCAGAAGCCAAACCTGAAGATAAATTGGCTTGTATCCGTAAAGAACAAGCTGCGGGTAAACTGGTGGCAATGGTCGGTGATGGTACCAATGATGCACCTGCCTTGGCACAGGCAGACATTGGCTTAGCCATGAACTCAGGCACTCAAGCCGCGAAAGAAGCTGGCAATATGGTAGATCTGGACTCTGACCCAACCAAGTTGTTGGATGTAGTTGAAATTGGGAAGCAGCAATTGATTACCCGTGGCGCCTTAACCACCTTTTCTTTAGCAAATGATGTCTCCAAGTACTTTGTCATCTTACCTGCATTGTTTGCGGTGGCCATTCCACAACTTGGGGTGCTGAATATTTTGCAACTCAGTAGTCCAAGCAGTGCAGTAATTTCAGCCTTGATTTTTAATGCACTGATTATTCCAATGTTGATCCCATTGGCTTTAAGAGGGGTGCAGTTTAAACCTGCCAGTGCATTGCAATTGTTACGCCGTAATATGTTGATTTATGGGGTAGGTGGGGTGATCTTTCCGTTTATCGCGATCAAGCTCATTGACCTTGTTGTGTCTGTATGGATTTAGGAGTGAGAAATGAATACTTTATTGAATCATGAGCAATTGAATCAACAGGACTTGGCATTATCGGGTCAAGGACATTCAGTTCTACGTCCTAGTCTTGGTCTGATAGCCGTGGGTTTCCTAATTGCAGGAGTGCTGTATGCTACGGCTAGTGTTTCTATTGCACAGCTACTCTTTCCAGTGCAAGCCAATGGCAGCTTAATCGAACTGGATGGCAGAATTGTGGGTTCAAGTTTGGTGGGGCAAAATTTTGTTGGTGAACAATATTTCCATGGTCGCCCCAGTGCGGTAAGTTACAGTGTAGATGGAATGGCGGGAAGTAATTTAGCGGTTTCTAATCCTGACTTACAAAAACAAATTAAGGAAAGAACGGTGCAATTTGCCCAGAACAATCATATTTCAGAACAGCAGGTACCGAACGATATGGTGACAGCATCAGGTAGTGGGATTGACCCTGATATTTCACCTGAGAGTGCATTGTTACAGGTGAAGCGAGTGGCGCAACAACGTCATTTAGCAGAGCAACAATTGCGAGATTTAGTACAACAACAGATTCAGCCTGCACAGCTTGGTTTATATGGACAAGCACGAGTCAATGTACTGCAGTTGAATCTAGCCTTAGATCAATTGTCATCTACACCTCGTTAATAGAGCGCACTTATGCAGATTGATCGTAATAACAAAGCAGATGCGTGGTTGGCACATAGTCAACGCGAACAATCTGGACGTTTAACCATTTTCTTAGGCGCAGCACCTGGCGTAGGTAAAACCTATGCCATGCTGACCCGAGCGCATGAACTGATGCAACAAGGGCAGCATGTGATGGTCGGGGTGGTTGAAACCCACGGTCGATCTGATACCGAGCGTTTGATTCAAGGCCTCAATGTAATTCCAAGAAAGGCTGTGGAATATCAAGGCCGTATGCTGGAAGAGATGGATCTTGACCAAATTCTTAAATTAAAGCCTGAAATCGTGTTGGTGGATGAATTGGCACATCGCAATGTGCCAAACAGTCGGCATGAATATCGTTGGCAAGATGTCAATGAACTGTTGGATGCAGGGATTGATGTTTATAGCACTTTAAACATTCAACACCTGGAAAGCCTGAATGATGTGGTCTATCAAATTACAGGCATTCGGGTCAGTGAAACAGTTCCCGATGCGTTATTAAAACGCTTGAAAGACATTCGTTTGGTTGATTTGCCTGTACCTGAGTTATTAGAACGCATGAATCATGGCAAAATTTATTTAGCCGATGTTGCACCCCATGCGCTACAGGGATTTTTTAAGCCGGCACATTTAACCGCTTTACGGGATTTAGCGATTCAAACCGTTGCAGGGCAAGTTGAAATTGATTATCGGGAAAAATTTGTTGCACAAGGGCAGATTATCCCGATTCAAAATCATGTGATGTTAGCAATTGATGGTTCTGAGTTTTCTGAGGATTTGGTTAGGCGGGCACATCGTATCGCAGAGAGACGCAATGCGATGTGGAGTGTAATTTCAATTCAAAAGAGCCAGAAAACAACAACACAAACCTTAGCCGTAACCAAGGCATTTAACTTGGCGCGGAAACTCGGTGCAGATACCTATTTGTTACATAGCAATCATATTGCATCGACCATTTTACAGGCGGCCTATGATTATGGTGCATCCAATATTTTACTCGGTAAAAGTCCTCAAAAATCGTTTTGGCAGCGTCTGTTCTCAGACCATATTGCTGATCAACTTTTAGAAAAACAGCACCCTTTTGAGATCACCTTCGTTCAACCATTAAAAACGAAATCTAATGAACCGAAACCGCAGATAGATAGCACACGCGTATCGTGGTCGGCACAAGCACTGGTTTTTAACCCACGTGAGATCATTGAAAGTAGTTTGATTGTCTTATTGGGCTTAATTGCGGCAACAGTGAGTGATCATTTTATTGGGTATAGCGAATTGGCTTTGATTTTTGTGGTCACCGTGTTGGTGGTTGCGATGCGGGCGCGGATGCTGATCACCATTTTGAGTGTGGTGATTTGTTTCTTGCTTTATAACTACTTTTTTATTGAACCTCGATTTACCTTGCGCATTAGTGCTGAACGTGGCGTGATCACCATTGTTATCTTTATTGCTTCGGCCTTGTTGGTGGGGCGTTTAGCCAATCAATTACGCGCTCAGGTTCTTAGTTTACGTGCTGCCAACTCAGTGTCTTTACAAATGCAAGAGTTGGAGCGGAAGTTATCTAGCTGTGTCGATATTGAACAGGTTTTAAATATTGCCAAACAACATTTAGAGAGTTGTTTAAATGCAACAGTGTGGTTGAGAATTGGCACACAGGAGTTAGGCGATAGCAGTGTGTTGAATGAAAAAGATCAAATCGCGGCCAATTGGACCCAGAAAAATGCCAAGCCTTGTGGGCGTTTTACCAATACGCTAACCCAATCCGAATGGTGGTTTAATCCACTAAATCTGGTGGGAGGCTATGGGGTGATCGCACTTCGATTTAATCAAAAAACAGAAACAATCAGTTTTGAGCAGCAACGGTTGGCGGAACTGATGATTGATGATATTGCACAAACCACGTCACGGGTACAGTTGTCTTTACAGTTAGAAAACTCCCGTGTGGTAGCAGAAACTGAAAAGTTACGTTCGGCATTATTGTCATCTGTCTCTCATGATCTACGTTCCCCCTTGGCTGCAATGATCGGATCAGCAGATAGTCTGAAATACTATGGTGAGCAGATGCCAGCAGAGGATCGTGAAAGTTTATTGGACACCATTCATGTTGAAGGTGAACGCTTGGATCGTTATATTCAAAATCTGCTGGATATGACCCGATTAGGTCATCAGGGTTTAAGTCTAAGTCGTGACTGGATTGGCGTAGAAGAACTGATCGGATCGGCGACACAGCGACTGAAGCGCTATCAGCCCAAGATTAATATTGACGTTACAATGACAGATAACTTGCCACAATTATTTGTGCATCCGGCCTTGATTGAGCAGGCCATCTTTAATGTGTTGGAAAATGCAGCCAAATTTTCACCTGATGATGTGCCAATTGAGGTCAGGATTTATCAAGAAGATCAGTTCCTACAAATTGATATTATGGATCAAGGCGTCGGAATCCCTGAAGATGAGCGAGAGCAAATTTTTGATATGTTCTATACCATGCAACGTGGTGATCGGGGCAAAACTGGAACAGGTTTAGGTCTTGCTATTGTTAAAGCGATTATTGGGGCGCATATGGGCAGTATCGAAGCACTCGCAGGGACATATGGTCAGGGCACCTTAATTAGAATACGATTACCACTTCATCAGGATTAAAACCACTGTTATGCCGCACTCATTTAACTCACCAGCATCAATTCTGATTATTGATGATGAGCCACAAATCCGGAAGTTTTTGGACATTGCTTTACGTGCACAGGGCTATCAGGTACATGTGGCTGAAAATGGTATGAAAGGATTGGAGAGTTTGGCAACACGTGGAGCGGACTTGTTGATTCTAGATCTGGGGTTACCTGATATGGAGGGACAGGCAGTATTGCTTGAATTGAGACAATGGTCCGATATTCCTGTGATCGTCTTGTCGGCACGTCCAGATGAAAATCAAAAAATTAAACTACTAGATGCGGGTGCCAATGACTATGTCACCAAACCCTTTAGCATTCAGGAGCTCTGTGCCCGTATTCGGGTGATGTTCCGCAATAAGCCACAACAGGCAGAACACAATCTAATATTTAATGATGGACAGCTTTGGGTCGATGTTGCTGAACATACAGCCAAACTGGCAGATGAAGATATCGCTTTAACTAAAAAAGAATTTCAGTTGTTGGCACTGTTGATTCGTCATCAAGGTAAAATCGTGACGCAAAAACAAATCATGACTGAGTTATGGGGGATTAGTCATGAAGAGGATACCCACTATCTTAGAATCTTAGTAAAAAAACTCAGAACTAAAATAGGGGATTCCGCAGTGACACCTAAGTACATTTTCACCATTGCGGGTGTAGGGTTACGCTTTGGTGAATAGTGAAATTATGTGGTCGCTGTATTTAGCGATTATGATTTTAGTAAAAAATCACCATATTTTTCGCGCAGTTCTGCCTTCACAATTTTCCCTGTTCCATTGATAGGCAGAGCATCAACAAAAATCACGGCATCTGGAACCTGCCAAGATGCGATTTTATCGGCAAAATATTCAAGCACATCCTCTTCAGTTAAAGTGGAGTGCTCTTGTTTTACCGCAATTAAAATTGGACGTTCATCCCATTTGGGATGGCGTGCAGCAATTGCTGCAGCCATACGAATTTCAGGATGGCCGACGGCAATATTCTCTATTTCAACAGATGAAATCCATTCACCGCCTGATTTGATTAAATCTTTGGCGCGATCACGGATGGTCATGTAACCATCAGAATCAATGCTTGCGATATCACCAGTATCAAACCAACCATCTGAAGTCAGGGAACTTTTTTCTTGATTAAAATAGTGATCAACGACCCATGGACCACGAACTTGTAGGTTTCCTTGTGTATGCCCATCATTTGCGAGTGGTGTTATGCTATTTTCATCAACAATACGTAGCTCTATACCAAAAGGCGGACGACCTTGGCTTTGGCGCAATTTCTCAAGTTCTGTCGGATTTAACGAGGCATGTTTTGCTTTGGGTTGATTGGCTGTGCCCAGTGGACTTATTTCTGACATTCCCCATGCATGAATCGTGTCACAATGATAAGTGTCTCTAAATTCACGGATGATAGAGGGTGGGCAGGTTGCGCCCCCAACCACATTGCGCTGCATACTTTCTAAGCTGCTGCCTGTTTTTTTGGCAGCAAGCAATAAGCCCTGCCAAATGGTAGGCACACCCAATGCCACGGTAACTTTATAATCATCAATTAAACGAACCAGGCTCTCACCATCTAAATGTGGTCCAGGCAGAATGAGAGAACTCCCGACCATTGCTGCTGCATAGGGAATGCCCCATGCATTGACATGGAACATAGGCACTACTGGCATGACAATATCTCGAGCAGAAATATTTAACGAGTCGGGGAGTGCAATGGCCATCGTGTGCAGTAAAGTCGAACGATGGCTATATAACACACCTTTGGGATTCCCCGTTGTGCCGGAGGTATAACATAAGGAGCTGGGGGTTTCTTCTTTGAATTGTGGCCAATCAAATTCTACCGATTGATCTTGAATTAACGCATCATAAAAAAGAACGTTTGGAAGTGTGGTGGCAACGCTTTCATCATAGGCGCTTAAACAGATTAATTTTTCAACCGAAGGAACTTGATCCTTAATTGCAATGATTAATGGCAAAAATGTAATGTCGAAGAAAATAACTTTATCTTGGGCATCATTAATAATAAAGGTCAACTGCTCTAGAAATAATCGTGGGTTAATGGTGTGACAAACATAACCACATCCGGAAATGGCATACCATGATTCTAAGTGACGGCGATTATTCCATGCGATTGTGGCAATACGATCACCCTCTGTTAAATTAAACGCCTTGAAAGCATTCGCTAAGCGTTTACTATTCTGCTGGATGTGTTTCCAATCTGTTGTGCTGAGCTGACCGTCAACTTCACGTGAAAAAATGGCAGTATCTGCATGGTATTTTGCTGCATGCTCAATTAAGTTACTAATCAATAAATCCTGATGTATCATTTTTCCAAACATTTTTTATCCTTTCTTGTGGGTTGATTTGTTCAATTAAGAGGTGAACATGAGCTTGATGTCTTACTGTTTATCGTTACTAGCTGAAATAAAATGATATTGAATAGGCAAATTTAGGGCGAATAATCTATCTAGAGATGTAGCACAGCTTGGCTATGGTGAGAACTTGAGGTCTAGCAAAATGAAAGTAGCATCGAGAAAAATAGTGGTCAATATGAAAGCACATTTTATTCATATTAAAACTCTAATGATCATTTCATCTGATTGAGCCAAGGACTAAGGGAGATTCTCGGTTATTCCAGCCGATTGAACGATAATCATGTACTTATAATATGCAATATTTATGAGACTATGGAATAAATTTTATTATAATTAATAATGGTTTAGTGCGTTTATAGCGATAAGCTGTTTTCAGTTTTTTAGTATATACTAGTGAAACTTTTTTATATCTTGCTTATTTGAGTCAAAATGAAAAAATTATTAGCGGTAACAGTATTTAGTACTTTTGGCTTAATGGCCTGCTCAACCACAGAAACATCCAAATCAATTCAAAGCCCGCAAGTGACGGCAGCTGTTCAACAGATTAAATATAACGGGGTGAAAGTACCTGTTTCGATTGGTAAGTTTGATAATCGTTCTAGTTATATGAGAGGTATCTTCTCTGACAATGTGGATCGTCTTGGTGGACAGGCGAAAACGATTTTAGAAACGCATCTACAGCAAACGGGTTATTTCTCAGTTCTAAATCGCGATAATTTGTCTGAACTTAAACAAGAAGTGGGATTTAGCAACAGCACTCAAAGCATTAAAGGTGCACGCTATGTGATTACTGGCGATGTGTCTGAATTTGGTCGCAAAGAAGTGGGTGATCAACAATTATTTGGAATTTTGGGACGCGGTAAACAGCAAATTGCATATGCCAAAGTGAACTTGAATATTGTTGATGTAAAAACCTCAGAGATTGTACATTCAGTACAAGGTGCGGGTGAGTATGCATTGGGTGCGCGTGAAGTACTTGGTTTTGGTTCTACAGCCTCTTATGACTCAACCTTGAATGGTAAGGTGCTTGATCTAGCGGTACGCGAAGCAGTCAACAATTTGGTGACTGATATTCAGAATAATCGTTGGACTGCGCAATAAGACTGGATCGTCCTAAAATGAAAAACATTGTTTGCACCAGTCTGATCAGCATCGGATTGGTCGGTTGTGCTGCTGGACCTCAACCTTTATATAGTTGGGGCTCTTATACACAGCAGACCTATCTGATGTATAACCAACCAGAAAAAGCCACACCGAGCGCACAAATTATCAAGCTAGAAGCGGAAATCGAAAAAGCCAAGGCGAAGAATCTGGCTGTTCCACCAGGCTTATATGCACATCTGGGCTGGTTATCTTTACAAGTGAATCATACACAAAAAGCCGTGGAATATTTTCAATTGGAACGACAGGTTTATCCTGAATCTACGGTATTGATGAATCGTTTGTTGCAGAAGATGAATGCCAATGGAGGAATTGCAAAGCCATGATCAAGGCATTTTTAGTTTCAAACCTTCTACTTGCAGGCATACTGGTTACCGGCTGTGCATCATCTCCAACAGTGAATAAAGATATGACGGCCTATAAACAGCATATGCCGAAATCTATTCTGGTGTTACCGCCAGTCAATGATTCCCCAGATGTGAAGGCAACTTATAGTTATTGGCCAACCGTGATTACACCCGTTGCTGAAGCAGGTTATTACGTCTTTCCGATTTCTGTGGTCGACTCGATGTTTAAAGAGAACGGCGTGACCAATGGCCATGATGCACAAAGCATTGCGCCGCAGAAATTACAGGAAATCTTTGGGGCTGATGCCGCACTCTATATTCGAATTAAAGAATATGGTTCTCAGTATCAAGTGATCCAAAGTGTTGCAACCGTCAGTGTAGAAGCAAAATTGGTTGATTTAAACAGCAATGAAACGCTTTGGACGGGTGAGAAAAAGGCTGTTCAATCCAGCAATAGTGGCAACAATGACTTACTCACTGCGTTGGTCGGGGCATTGGTTGAACAAATTGCGGGAAGCTTAAATGATCGGGCTTATCCGTTGGCATCGGTGGTGAATACGCAACTCTTTACCCCAACACAGCATAACCCAGGTTTAGGTTTACTCTATGGACCTCGTTCACCGAAATACCAACAAGATGGTGTTCTAAAGTAATTCATTTTTTCATCTGCAGAATAAAAAAGCCTCTTGATGAGGCTTTTTTATTCTTAAAGATTATTTGATATTTGGGTCACCTTGTTTCAAGAAGAAACGTATGGCCAACTTTTGTACCCAAGTACCGTATGGCGGATAGAACAACTGGGTTGGGAAGAAACGATGACGTGCAAACACTGTTTTAGCATGAGAAAGTTCACGGAAACCTTCTTCGCCATGATAAGAACCCATGCCAGAGTTTCCGATTCCCCCGAAAGGTGCATCGTGGTTGACTACATGCCAGCCCCAATCATTCAAGGTCACGCCACCAGAGTGGGTTTGCTTTAAGACGTAATCACGTTCATTGGCATCATGGGTAAAGAAATATAAAGCCAATGGTCGCTCACCTGCCTGAATATACTGAATTGCATCGTCTACGCTATCATAAGCAACCACAGGTAAAACTGGGCCAAATAGCTCTTCTTTTAAAATTCGCATCTCTGGGGTGCAATTCAGTACGATATGCACCGGCATCCGACGCGCATCTTGGTCACGATCATATTCACCACAGGCAATGATTTGAGCACCTTTGGCTTGGGCATCATCCAAAATATCAAGCAAACGTTTTAGATGACGATCATTCACAATCGAGGTGTAATTGTCATTGTTGCGAATGTTGTTGCCATACATACTGGTGAAATTCGTTTGGCATTCTGTAACGAATTGATCCACTTTTTCTTTTGGCACCAGTGCATAGTCGGGTGCAACGCAGATCTGACCACAGTTGGTGGCTTTGCCGTGTAAAACACGTTTTGCTGCATCAGCCAAAGGATAGTTACGACTCACCAAAGCAGGGGATTTACCGCCAAGTTCTAAGGTGACTGGGGTCAGATTATCTGCGGCCGCGCGCATTACTACACGACCAATCGCAGGCGAGCCGGTAAATACAATATGGTTGAATGGAAGCGAAGTGAATTGGGCTGGGTCAAGGATTTCCTCACCAAAAACAGCAACTTCATCTTCACTGAAAATCTCAGCCAACATCCGTCGTACCACAGCATTAGTCGCAGGAGTCACTTCGGGTAGTTTGATCATCACCCGATTACCTGCTGCAATTGCGGCAATTAAAGGACCTAAGGCCAGATAAACTGGAAAGTTCCAAGGAACAATGACCCCAACAACACCTTTGGGCTGATACTGCACTCGTAAGCGATTCGATAAAAATAGCAATTCAGTGCTACGTTTGCTTGGTCGCATCCAACGGCGGACATGGCGAATGGCATGTTCCGCTTCAAGTACAGAACCGAGTAAATCCAGCAGTTTTGATTCATCTACAGAGCGTGAACTAAAGTCGGTATTAATTGCAGACGCAATCACATCTTGATAACGGATAATTTGTTTTTTTATTTGCAATAATTTGCGACGTCGATCATCGAGAGCAGGGTAGGGCTGAGCAGTAAAAGCAGCACGTTGTTGCTTGAAAACCGAATGCATATGCTCGGTTGCAGGATCACTGAAGGCCTGTGAAGTTGAAAGTGTCATTGTTGCTCCTTTCATGCTTATTAGTAGAATAGACTTTATGATTGATGCGTTTTGTAGTCGATGTTAAATTGAGACAACAAAAAGTAATTTAGTGCCATTATGCATCATCACTTAAGGGATGAGGTGAAAAAATGCGTAAACAAGAGCTGGGCTCAACATTGGTCGAAGCACGTTATGATCAACAACAGATGGCTCAGGGAACACCGATTCTTGGTTTAACTAGTCTGCTAGACGCGATGCAACAACAAGGTTATAGTCTGACAGAACTTTTGGCTGGTACGGGCATTTCTCAGGATGCACTGAATAGCGCAGCTTCCCATATTTCTCCCTATCAAAAATTACAACTGTTTAAAACCATTCAGCGTTTAACCACAGATCCGCTGATTGGTATGCGGGCGGGTCAAAAGCAACGCTTATCCGACTTTGGTGTCTATGGCTATGCGCTTTACGCTTCCCGTAATTTTCAACAAGCAGTGGAGTTTGGTATTCGTCATATCAAACTCGCTGCACCAGTCCTTAAGAAAACCTTTTCAATTCAAAAGCAAGTCGCCATTTTTGAAGGCCATGAGATTATTGCGCTCGGCAAGCTATTGCCTT
Source organism: Acinetobacter sp. ESBL14 (assembly GCF_036668815.1). Lineage (NCBI taxonomy): Bacteria > Pseudomonadati > Pseudomonadota > Gammaproteobacteria > Moraxellales > Moraxellaceae > Acinetobacter > Acinetobacter sp. ESBL14. The sequence goes on along the minus strand of NZ_JAZEVS010000004.1, from coordinate 109,851 downwards.
TGGTCTGCGAGTTTTGGTTTAGTTCGATGCAAAGCTTGATTGAATGTGTTTTGGAAGCGCCATTTCAAGCTAAAAAATTATTACTGCCTTATCCAGCCCCAGAATATGCGGCAGAGTATGAAAAGGTATTTCGTTGTCCTGTCGAGTTTGATGCTGAGGTGATGCAATGGCATTTTGATCTTGATTGGCTTGATAGGCCTTGTCCCAATGCCAATCCGATTACTGCGGATATGTGCCAATCTTTTTGTGAGCGCATGTTAGCAACAGATGACAATGAGCAAGAGCCCGAGTTAGTTCGTACCATTCGACTCATTTTATTAGATGCTGTGGGAAGCTTTCCAACTGCACAACAGATGGCGGATCAATTACATTTATCTAAGCGAACTTTGTATCGTCGTTTGGCAGATGTCGATATCAGTTATCAGGAAATTTTAGATAGTACTAGACGCCGACTTGCCGATGAGTATTTAACAACCAGCTTGAGCATCGATGAAATCGCAGAACGCTTAGGGTTTTCGGATACCTCAAATTTTAGAAAAGCCTATCGAAATTGGGTTGGGATTTCACCAAATGAGTATAGGCTACATAAAAATAATGAAATTGAGTTTAAATAAGTTGTTTTATTCTTGGAATATGAATTTTTAATATTATTTTAATATCCTATGATAATAATACTTATTATAATTTGAGAGCAATACAATAAGGGTTATTCTCCTGCTTTTATTTTAACCAGAATAGTAGTTTTATAAATGAATGATATTTGTTTTAATTATCATTTGTTTAAAAACGTTATTTTTTAATCAAAAATTGCACCATAATATAGCATTGATATTTTGAATAGGTTGTATTTTGTTTGTTTATTACTCGGATGTTTTGATCGATTGATCTAAATTGTTTGATAAAAATATATTAATAATTAAAGTCTTATATTAAAAAGTATATTTGCATACTTTTAAAGTATTTTTCATGTGAATGGCTGTGTTGACTATATAATTAAATTAAATGAATTACCTAAAGTTAAATCGCATAGAATCTGTGCTGGATTAGGGTAGGGTCTACCCATTAATAAAAAATTTATTATGCTAAGGATTGCGTTCAATGCTGACTTTTTTAGGTATCAGCATGATCATGTGCTTTATGTATTTGATCATGTCAAAACGTCTCAGTGCATTAGTTGCATTAATTTTAATCCCATTCATATTCGCCCTCATTGCTTGGGGTCTCGGTTTTTATTTTGACAGTTTGAGTCATATCCAGCTCGCTGAACTTGGCAATACCATGTTAGAGGGGATTAAAAAACTAGCGCCAACTGGTGTGATGTTGCTTTTTGCAATCTTGTATTTTGCATTAATGATTGATTCGGGCTTATTTGATCCTTCGGTCAGATGGATTTTAAAGAAAGTAAAAGGTGATCCGCTAAAAATCACATTAGGTACGGTTTTTTTGACGCTACTGGTTTCTTTAGATGGTGATGGTTCAACCACGTACATGATCTGTGTGGCTGCTATGATGCCGCTGTATAAACGTGTTGGCATGAATCCCCTGATTATGACCTGTTTGATGCTGCTTTGTAGCGGTGTGATGAACTTGACACCATGGGGTGGACCGACTGCGCGTGCAGCGAGTGCATTACAAGTCGATGCCAGTGAAGTGTTTATTCCAATGATTCCATCGATGATTGTGGCTGCTGCTTGGTTATTCTTCTTGGCTTATCTGTATGGCATGTATGAGCGCAAACGCTTAGGTGTGATTGAGTTGGTGGATATCAGCCATGCTGATGATATTTCAATTTCAAAAGATCCAGAAGCACAACGTCCGCATTTACGCTGGTTTAACGGAATTTTAACACTGGTGTTAATGGCGTCTTTGGTGAAAGGGATTTTACCAATGTCGATCCTATTTATGCTGGGTTTCTGTATTGCATTGGTGGTGAACTATCCATGCGTGAACATGCAGAAAAAACGTATTGCGATGCATGCCGATAGCGTATTAGCAGTGGTAGGTGTAATCTTTGCTGCAGGTGTCTTTACTGGAATTTTATCGGGTACAGGTATGGTTGAAGCCATGTCTAAAGGCTTTGTCGCGGTGATTCCGCCAAGTTTAGGACCTTATTTGGCACCGATTACGGGTGTATTAAGTATGCCTTTAACCTTCTTTATGTCTAATGATGCCTTCTATTTTGGTGTGTTACCGATTCTTGCAGAAGCTGCATCGCATTATGGTATTGCCCCTGTAGAAATCGCACGTGCATCGATTATTGGTCAGCCGATCCATTTATTATCGCCATTGGTTCCTTCAACCTACTTACTCTGTGGTTTGGCTGCAGTAGAAATGGGTGACCATCAAAAATTCACTTTGAAATGGGCATTTATTACCTGCTGCGTATTGATGGGCAGTGCATTAATATTTGGCGTATTCCCATTTTATAATATGTAAATCTAATTATGATGATGCTTTTATATGCATAAATATATAAAAGCATTCATATTTATTCGTTCCCCCTTAATTTTAAATTTTGCTTGAAATAGAGCGAAATAGCGTTTTTTTACTTTTTTTTAGATGGTTAGGAAGATAACAATGAAGATGAAAATTGCTCTCGCAACGATGATGAGTATTGCGACCTATTCTGCATTTGCAGCACCAAAATTTTATGGAGAAATTGATGCAAGTATTGATTATTTACCAGAAAAAAATGCGAATTCATCCGATCGTGATGTCTGGAAGGTAAGTAGTAATAGTTCATTTCTTGGGATTAAAGGTGAAGAAAAATTAACCGAAAATTTGAGTGCGATTTATTTAGCAGAATGGGCATTTTATGCGGATGGAGATCGAAATGATTGGTCACAACGAAACCGTTTTGTCGGATTAAAAGACGAACGTTTTGGTACGCTTAAAGTCGGAAAACATAATACACCATTAAAAGATTTATCAAGCCCAGTGGATAGCTTTAATAACTATATTGGTAATAAAGCTGACATCACTGGGATTATGACGGGTGAAAACCGTGTCAATAATGTGGTGGTCTATGATTCTCCTGAAATTGCGTTGAATGGTGGTAACGTAGAAGCCAGTGTTTTACTCGCAACAGGCGAAAGTAGAGGCATTGAAGATGACAAGCGTGGTGGTGTGAATGCCGCTGGTCGTGGACTAGGAGATGCATGGTCTGCATCACTCAGTTATAGCCATCCCGTGTTTTTGGTTGGTGTCGGCTATGATAAAGCCATTCCAAGTGATTTCTTGGGACATGGTTTGCTGAATGCAGCAGAGACAGAGACCCAAGTTGAAGAAGTATTTGCAGCAGCAAATACGATGCGTGTAATTGGTCGTCTAACGCCAATTGAAGGTCTCGCTTTAAAAACGCTGTATCAAACTTCAAAGGTTGCGGATAAAAAAGGGAATGATGCAGGTGCCATCAATATTGATGATTCACAAGGATGGTTGATTGGCGCTGAATATAAGTTACCAAATCAGTCGAAGTGGACTGTAAAAGCACAATACAGCCAAAACAACACCAGCTTTAAAAGCAATGAAGCAGATTTTGACGCTAAGCAATTATTGCTAGGAACTGATTATTCATTTAACAAACAAGTCAAAGCCTATGGTTATGCTGGATACTCAACTTTTGAGCAGGCGAGTGCTAAAGATAAGCAACCGATTGCAGGCACGGGTTTAGAATTTAAGTTCTAATTTTCAGTTGATTAGCATCAATGAATAGCGGAGGTTTCTTCTATTTATTGGTGCTTTTTCCATGAATTTATATCTATTTTTCATGTAATAGCTCCGCTTAATTCTTTAGCAAGATATGAACAATAAACTACAGGAAAAATTAATAATTTCTTCATTATTATCCTGTATATTGAGCGCATTGATCTTCATGGATAGTGCGGATAGAAAAGGAAATGATTTTTAAAGCATTAAATATTTCGTTATTTAATAGTGTAAATTCTTTTGCGAAAGAAAACCCATTGCTTGATCAGCTTGCGGTTTTTTTAGCTGAGGATTTGAATACGGTCTTTATTAGTTTTTTGGTATTTTTGTTGGTCACGCAGTGGAAAATATACAATCTTATATTTGCCAAAGCACTTGTGATTGTCCTGTTTTCTCTGCTGCTAAGTGACATTATTGAATTCTTTTATCATCATCCGCGTCCATTTCAGCTCGATTTAGGACATAAGTTGATTGGTCATGGTTCTAGTTCATCTTTTCCAAGTCAGCATACGCTCACAATCGTGATTATTGCATTTTCTTATTTGTTAGCGGGCTTTAAGAAGATTGGCATTATTGGCTTGATTCTCAGTGCCATTGTGGGTTTAGCAAGAATTTTTGTAGGCGTCCATTTTCCCTTTGATGTGATTGGTTCTTTTGTGATTGGTTTTATGCTGGTCATATCTATCAATTATGTTTTAAAAGCATTGGCAATCAGAATCAGAAGGTTGAAAATCATTCGCATTGCGGATTAGAGATTTAATCGAATCAGAAACGGGGTTTGACTCCGTTTTTTATTGCCTGAGTTATAAGAAATTTATTCGATTTCCCAAAGAGTTTACGTACTGTTTACGTTACTTCTATTGGAGCCTCAACTAAGCTGAATCTATCTATATAACTTGAGCTTTCAGCTATGAGTGCTGTACTTGTTGAGATCAATCATCCATCTGCGCTTAAAAAGTATATTCAAACGGCAATCTGCAACAATGATATTTATGGTGTTACGCTAAAAAAACGATTTATAGAAGAAGTCGAAACTTATTTAAAACATTATCCCAATACCCAGCATGTCGACATTTATTTATGTGATTTAAATGGACACTTACGCGGTAAACGTATTGATGTCGGTTGTCTAAAAAATCTGAATAAAGGCTGTTATTTCCTATTGTCGATTTATGCCATGAGTCTGGATGGTAAAGTGATTGAGGAGACAGGACTTGGCAAATATATTGGAGAGCCTGATCATTTATGTGAACCTGTTTTAGGAACATTAAAACCACATGCGCTTGAGCCCGAAACAACAGCTCAGCTACTGCTCAGCATGAAGGATGATCATCAGCAAGATTGCATATATGAACCTCGTAATATTTTAAAAAAGATGCTCTATCAACTTCACGATAAAAATTACGTTGCTTGCATCGCAGCCGAAGTCGAATTCTATTTACATCCTTTAACTGAATTGTCCGCTGTGCAAGAGTCCACAAGCCAGTGTTTTGATATTAATACCTCTGACATTTATCAACATATTCTGAATGAGATTGAAGCTGTTGCAAAAAGGCAGAATATTCAAATTACGGGAATTGTTTCTGAATCTTCTTCAGGGCAATATGAGATTAATTTACAGCATACAACTGATCTTTTAGCCTTATGTGATCAGATTATGTTGTTGAAAAGAAGCATTAAACAAATTGCCAATCAGCATGGTTTGCGTGCAAACTTTCTTGCCAAGCCTGATATGCATAAAGCGGGCAGTGGTATGCACTTCCATATGAGTCTTTTAGATCAAAAGCAGCAGAATCTTTTTAGTTCGGCGCAAGATAAAATCTCTGATAATTTATTAAAAGCGGTGAGTGGACTGCTGTTATTGATGCCTGATTCAATGGCGATCTTAGCGCCTAACTTAAACTCTTTTAGACGTTTTAAACTTGGTCATCATGTGCCGCTTGAAGCCAATTGGGGGTTGAATAATCGTAATGTGGCGATTCGAATTCCATGTTCTGATCAAGAAAATCAACGGTTGGAATATCGTGTTGCGGGAGCAGATTGTAATCCTTATTTGGCTGTGACAATGATGTTGATTGGAACTTTACATGGTCTTACCCATCAATTAGATATTCCTAAGCAAGCACATCAGCTAAAAATGAAAAGTGAGCATGCGTTCTTGCCGACTGAGCAAATGCAGGCATTGCAATTATTCCAAGCCAACTCGGTTTTAATCGAATCCTTAGGTAAGGACTTTGCCACGCTATGGTGTACGCTAAAGCAGGCTGAATATCAAAGTGTTTATAGCCAAATTACAGCTATCGAAAAAAGCTGGGATATTTAGATGACTCATATTGACGATTGGGCAATGCGTAAGAGGGTTGATGGGTTATGCGCTCAGCGGGACTCGAACCCACGTCGGTCGCTTAGGAGGCAACTGCTCTATCCAGTTAAGCTATAAGCGCATAATTTTATGATTATAAACAAAAAAGTGATTGCAGAAGCAATCACTTTTTAATGAAACCGATCAACTGTTAATCTTCAGTTTTACGATTTAAAAATTTATAGAAAATAAACATCAATACAATCCAGATCGGAATCATCAGTACTGATTCTTTGAAGCCTTGTTGCCACATGATGTAGAGCACTACACCAATAAAAGCTAAAACTAAGTAGTTACTGAATGGAGACCACAAAGCTGGGTACGAAGTCTTGATTTGCGCTGTTTTGATATGACGTCTATATTTTAAATGGGTTAAGCTGATCATTGCCCAGTTTAAAACCAGTGCGCCAACAACCACATACATTAAATGTCCAAGCGCATCTTCAGGCACAAAGTAGTTTAACAAGACACAGCCAAAAATAAGGAAAGCAGAGAGAAGGACTGCTGGAACAGGAACCCCTTGCTTATTGGTTTTGGTAAAGATTTTTGGCGCATTACCTTGTTGAGCTAAACCAAACACCATACGGCTGTTGGCATACATTCCGCTGTTATACACGGATAATGCAGCTGTCAGGATAATAAAGTTAAGTAAATGCGCTGCCCAACCAATTCCCATTTGACTGAAAATCATCACGAATGGACTTTTATCTAAGCCGCCTAAATCCAGTTGGTTCCAAGGTACAAGAGACAAGAGAATCGCAAGCGAACCCACATAGAACACTAAAATACGAATGACCACTTGGTTAATCGCTTTAGGAATAGTGGTCTTTGGATCTTTGGCTTCTGCTGCGGCCATACCAATCAGTTCAATTCCCCCAAAGGCAAACATCAGGAAAGCCAGCATATAGAACAGGCCATCGAAGCCATGCGGGAAAAAGCCGCCATGTGCCCAAAGATTGCTAAATGAGGCAGTTGAATTGGCATCCGCAGTGAAGAGTAGGAATAAACCGAATAAGATCATAGCAACGACAGCAGTCACTTTGATGATTGCTAGCCAGAACTCTGATTCACCATAGAATTTAACATTGGTCAAATTCACTGCTGTAATCACCACGAAGAAGAATAATACAGACTGCCAAGCGGGGATTTGTGGCCACCAGTAATTAATATATTTACCTACTGCCGTTAGCTCAGTCATTGCCACAAGGATATAGAGCACCCAATAGTTCCAACCTGTGATAAAGCCTGGAAATTTACCCCAATATTTATAAGCAAAATGGCTAAAAGAACCTGCTACAGGTTCTTCAACAATCATTTCACCTAAATGACGCATGATCAGAAAAACAATCAAGCCGCCAATTGCATACCCCAAAATAATAGATGGTCCAGCAGACTGGATAATTTGCGCAGAACCTAAAAATAAGCCCGTACCAATCGCTCCACCCATCGCGATGAGTTGGATATGGCGGTTTTTTAGTCCACGCTGAAGTTGAGAAGAATCGTTGTTCAAAGGACTGAGCTCGACGAGGAATTAACTGGATTATTCTAATAGATTCAAAGATTTTCGCCTAGTAAAAGTACAGTGATGCTATGACTGGAAAGTTGTTTTTAAAAGTCATTTAAAATCATTTATTTGTATGAATATTAAAATGAAAATTGCTGTAAATTTAGACGCTTAAATTCTGTCCTTGTTTTTCCCGACAGACGGATTGGAATTTCTGCCATTGTGAAAGTAAGGAAACCGACTCAATATAAGGTCGAGATTTGAGCTCGTATGACCGATCCTAAAACAATTGGTCGTATGGTATTTTTGAATGCCATGCAGTAACTTTAGACTCAAAACCAATCTGCACCAAGAACATGATAAAAGGATGAAATTGACATGAGCTCAGTACCGCAAATCAAAGTCCCTGCGACCTATATGCGTGGAGGCACAAGTAAAGGTGTATTTTTCAAACTGGATGATTTACCTGAAGCGGCACAAGTAGAAGGCAAAGCACGTGATCAACTTCTTCTGCGTGTGATTGGTAGCCCAGACCCTTACGGTAAACAGATTGATGGAATGGGTGGGGCAACTTCAAGCACCAGTAAAACCGTCATTTTGGCAAAAAGTTCTGAGCCAGAACACGACGTTGATTATTTATTTGGTCAAGTATCGATTGACCAACCTTTTGTTGACTGGAGTGGGAACTGCGGTAATTTAACTGCTGCAGTGGGTTCCTTTGCGATTTCAAATGGTTTGGTCGATGCAACGCGTGTTCCTGAGAACGGCATTTGCACGGTACGGATTTGGCAGAAGAATATTCAAAAAACCATCATTGCACATGTTCCTGTGACCAATGGGCAAGTACAGGAAACTGGTGATTTTGAGCTGGATGGCGTGACCTTTCCTGCTGCCGAAGTGCAAATTGAATTTTTAGACCCAGCTGATGATGGTGAAGAAGGCGGGGATATGTTCCCGACAGGAAATGTGGTCGATCAATTGACCGTTCCTGACGTCGGCACATTCCAAGCCACGTTTATTAATGCTGGGATTCCAACGATTTTCCTCAATGCCGAAGATATTGGTTATCAGGGAACTGAGTTACAAGAGCATATTAATAGTGATGCAGCAGCTTTAGCACGTTTTGAAAAAATCCGTGCCTATGGTGCAGTGCAGATGGGTTTGATTAAAGATATTTCGGAAGCAGCAGCACGTCAGCATACGCCTAAAATTGCTTTTGTATCACAGCCAAAAAGCTATAGCTCATCAAGTGGTAAACCCGTTGAGACCCGTGATGTGGATTTATTGGTTCGCGCTTTGTCGATGGGTAAATTACATCATGCCATGATGGGAACAGCGGCAGTGGCAATTGGGACAGCTGCAGCTATTCCCGGCACCTTGGTGAATTTAGCGGCGGGTGGCGGTGAGCGTGAAGCAGTTCGTTTCGGTCATCCATCAGGGACTTTGCGCGTAGGTGCTCAAGCTGAATTGATTGAAGGCAAATGGTCTGTGAAAAAAGCTATTATGAGCCGCAGTGCGCGTGTACTGATGGAAGGTTGGGTACGTGTACCGGGTGATAGCTTCTAATTTGTGTGCCATGTTATTTGATAAAGCCTTCATTTGAAGGCTTTATTATTTTGAATTGATTAAAAATACAAACACAATTTCTTCAGATAAATAGTGTTATGATGTGTTCATTCTGGCAAGTCTTGTCATTTTCCATTCATTAAGATTTCCCGAGGCAACTGTGTCATCTATCTCTCAAGTTAATGCGGATGTTTTAAAACAAGCTCAACAACGTATTCAACAAGATTTATTGACAGCATTGGCTGCATTTTCAATTCCAGAACCTTTAAAAGCAGCCGTTCATCATACCGTGATGTTAGGTGGTAAACGGGTTCGTCCTGCACTCTGTTATGCAGCAGCATCATTACGGCCAAATCACAACTTTGCAGCAGCGCGTCGTGCCGCAGTTGCAGTTGAATTGATTCATTGCTATTCATTGGCACATGATGATTTACCATGCATGGACAATGATTTACTACGTCGTGGACAACCCACTTGCCATGTCGCATTTGGTGAAGATACTGCCTTATTGGCTGGTGATATTTTGCAGTCGATGGCGTTTGAAATATTAGGCAGCCGTTTGTTTGATGAACAGGGGCAAGGAACTGAAGCGGCCATTGTCTTAAAACAAGTGCAAATCTTAGCAACAGCAAGTTCAAGAATGGTTTGTGGTCAGGTATTGGATTTACAGGCTGAAGGGGAAGGAAAACAAGTTGATCAAACTGAATTGGAAAATATTCACCGCAATAAAACAGGTGCTTTAATTCAAGCGGCGATTATGATGGGCGCGGTGACCATTTTTAATGGGACTGATCAAGCAATTCCTAAATTACGTCAATTTGGGCAAACGATTGGTTTAGCCTTTCAAGTGCAAGATGACATTCTGGATGTGACTGCAAGCACTGAAACTTTAGGCAAGACGGCTGGTAAAGATGAGCAAGTTCAGAAATCAACTTACCCATCGTTGATGGGCTTAGCGCAAGCACAGGCCTATGCACAAATGTTACATGATCAAGCCTTTGAAGCCTTGGCTTATTTTGGTGATGATGCCAAAGAGCTGGTTGAGATTTCACAGTTTTTACTGGCGCGTAAAAGTTAATACTCATTTGTTAAAATATATGTTGATGATTAATAATTAGATTAATTGTCGAGATTGGATTTAATGTACAAGGTAAATGTTCAAATTGTTCGATTTGTAGATTCATCTTTTCCAGGATGGATTGAGTGTTTATTAACAGATACTTCAAATCGGGAATGGTTTTTTGTAGATAAAGTCCCTATTTTTACGAATCAAAATATGCATGAAATGAGTCGCTATCCACAGCATGGAGAGATTGCGTGTGAAATGATTCGATCATGGGTTGGGCAAGATGGATGGAAGCGTTGCATGATAACAACTGAACGGCCTTGGGGAATCTCAGCAAAGGAGGGTGAAACAGAGTTTGAGGTTTTCTATGATCAACTAAAATAAAAGCAAGAAAATTGGGGGGAAATCTTAAAAAAACATTTTTAGTAGAAAAATCTATTTTAATAATAGGAAATCTCGTTATGACTGATGATCAATTAGAACAATATGCGCTTGAATATGGACAACAATTGGCTTTTTCCATTCAGTCACAGCCTTTTGGTCCAGACTGTGAGGTCTTTAAAATCTGCGATAGAGTGTTTATGTTGATTGGGGCTTATTCGGGCAAGTTACTGGTGACGATTAAATGCAAACCAGAGAAAAGCTTGGAATATCAGGAGCTGTATCCCTCTATTTCGGCAGGTTATCACATGAATAAGAAACACTGGATCTCGATAGCCAGTGGTCATGAAATTACAGCTGATTTACTGCAAGATCTGATTAAAGATTCATATGATTTGGTAGTGGGGAAACTCCCTGTTAAAGATCGAAAACGGATTCAGAATATATAAAAAATAAAGCAGCGATAACGCTGCTTTATTTTTGGTTGGAAACAGGGCTTAGTGTTTACCCATAATTCCACGAATAGCATTGAGTACATCGGCTGGAAGTACCACAGTTTTTGCGTTGCTTGATTTAGAAAGATCCTGCATCGCTTTCACATATTGCTCACCGAGTAAGTAAGCAACAGGGATCTCTTTATCACCTACAGCAGTGGTAACCATTTCAATCGCACGTTGTGAAGATTCAGCAAGGACTACCTGTGCTTCTGCATCACGACGCGAAGCTTCTAAACGACCATCTGCTTCTAAAATCGCGGCCTGTTTTTCACCATCGGCTTTGGTCACCGTCGCACGACGTTGACGTTCAGCTGCTGCCTGTGCTTCCATCGCCGCTTGCATGGTGTGTGATGGTTGAATATCTTGAATTTCAACCGTTTTCAAGGTAATACCCCAATCTGAGATATCGTCAGAAATGGCCGCTTTGAGTTTCGCTTTAATATGATCACGAGAAGACAGCGCATCATCCAAGTCCATTTCACCCACGATTGAACGGAGTGAAGTTTGAACAAGGTTTTGAATTGCCCATGTATAGTTTTCAATCCCGTACACCGCTTTTTCTGGGGTGGTGAGATTAATATAAGCCACCGCATTCATGACCAATACCGCATTGTCTCGGGTAATCACTTCTTGTGAAGGAATATCTAAAACAATATCTTTGGTCGTGATTTTATAAGCAACTTCGTCTACATAGGGAATCACGAAATTTAGACCTGGCGCCAACGTGGTATGGTATTTACCTAAACGTTGCACAATCCATTTATAACCTTGGGGAACAATGCGAACCCCTTTAAAAATGGTTATACCAATAAAAGCTAAAAAAGCTAAAACAACAATCGTACCGACAGACATTGAAAACCCTCTTTGTGTTTATGACGTATGAGGTTGAACGACTAAATCATTACCCAAAATATCAACCACGCGAACGCGATCACCAACGTGTACTGGAACAGCACAACGGCAATTCCATTCATCAGAACCTAAGACAGGCATCGAGAAGCGTACAATGATTTGTCCATGTTCAAGACCAGTTTGGATCACCATACCAACTTGACCAATGGTTGCTTCACGTGGGAGTCCTGCTTTGGTTTTATCAATTGACAGTGGTTTGATAAATTTGAACCAAAGAATCGTACATAAAATAGATAAAACACCCCAAGTAATCACTTGGGTGGTAAAGCCCATCATCGGGAAAAGCCACAGTAAAATACAGACCATGACTGCTGCTATGCCAAACCATAATGCAGCAAAAGCAGGCAAAATCAATTCTGAAAGAATCAGTAAAATCCCTAATACAAACCAGTGCCAAGGTTCAACTACAAATTCCATAGATTTGCTCGCATAATGAAACGGAGTGGAGGTGAAAAAATATTCACCTTTAGCACTGTAACAGATCATTATCTTGATGAATATACAAAGATTGTTTTTTTAGAGTTTAGGGCTGGCGCTGCTTAAAGCACTGGTCCATTGGACAGGTTTTTATCAGCGGCAACAGCCCTTTAGCGGATTTTTAGAATTTAGATTTTGGTGCAGGTTTGAGAGCCGCAGGGGAGTTTTTAAATGTGGTAATGGCATTTCGAATTGCAGTGATCTTGGCTTGAGCCGCTTTTTCACCTTCTAAAATCGCTTCATTACTGGATTTTAGGTCTAATGTGCCTAAATGACCCACTTTAGGCTGAATCACGACGGTGGCTTGACTCAACTCTTCATTAATACTTTGTTGGCCCATGATATTAATGGTTTGATCTAGTAAGCCCCACATGCTTAAAGGTTTGCCACCCACTGGACGTGCAGAGATATCCACAGCAATCACGATATCAGCGCCCATATCTTTGGCTGTTTTCACTGGAATTGGACTGACGAGGCCACCATCCACGTATTTGGTATTGCCAATCACCGCAGGCACAAATACATTTGGAATACTACAAGAAGCACGAACTGCTTGTCCGGCATTGCCTTTAATAAACTCAGCTTTTTTCCCATTATCCAAACGGGTTGCGACCGCAGCAAAACGAATTGGGAATTGCTCAATCGGTTTATTGCTCACTTGCGTATTCACATAATTCTGCAGTTTTTGACCGAGAATAATACCTTGGCTATTTAACGTTAAGTCACGCAAATCGGATTCTTGCAGTTTTAACGCCAGATTCTGCATTTGATAAGGTGTTTGACCGCTGGCATAAATACTACCGACAAAACTACCTGCACTGGTACCCGTCACAATTTTGGCTTTAATACCATGCGACTCTAGCACCTTGATCACACCAATATGAGCAAAGCCTTTGGCACCGCCACCACCCAATGCGAGTGCAATGACAGGTTCACGTGCTTTAATCGCCGTAGTTTGAGGTGTTTTCTTTGCTGCTTGATCACAACCAAATAAAGCGAGGCTTAGAACAGCCAAGCAAGACAGTCGAGCAATTTTCATATCAAATGCAGATAAAATGAACAAAAAGATGGGCACATCAGATCAGATTTGCCCTTAATTTTCTAGTTTTTTTTCACAAGTTTTTGTAATGGTTCTGCCAGCCAATCAGGGTTCTTGGGTGAGAAGTGCCCGACATAACGTTGCATGATCTGTTCGAGGTCCTGTTGATAATGACCTGTTGGGGTAAAAGCACCTAAACAGTAAATGGTTTTGTGATCATAATCAAAGGCAAACATCACAATTGGAATACCAGCAGCATGAGCGATATGGTAAAAACCGCTTTTCATTTTTTCGGCTTTTTTACGGGTTCCTTCAGGCGCCATGCCAATCCAGATTTTATCGTGCTGATGAATCGTGGCAACCACCTGTTCGGTAAGCCCGTGAGCACTATCACGATGAACAGGAATGAGTCCCGCCCAGTTTAGAAGTGGCTTCAAAGCTGGTTTAAATAAAGTATCTTTACCTAAAACCGTAATTTTTAAACCCAGACCACCTATCGCGAGAAAGCCATACCAGCCATCAATATTCGAGGTATGGGGAGAGATAATCGCAACCGCTTTGGGTAGATTGGGAATCTCACCGACAACCGTCCAGCCTTGGCCGAGAAAAAGTTTTTTACACAATGCACGACTATAAGCTGTACCACGTTGTGGAACTAGCGGAGGTAAATCTGGAAAATGCTGTGGCATAAATCACGATATGTAATGACAACTACAATTATGTTAAACATTCATGACCGTAGCTGCATTGGCAAAAAATAAGATTTTATTGCCTTAGCGATGAAAGGGTTGGATACTTGAGCGACCTTATCGTGCAGCCATGGAAAACTCGGAATGCCTAATCTTAGACAGATTTACATTTTATTGTTTTCTTTGTATTGGGCACAGGGTTTGCCTGTTGGTTTTATGACGCATGCATTGCCGGTAATTTTAAGGGCGCAGGGCGTGTCGCTGGCACATATTGGTGGCTTTGGTTTATTAATGTTGCCTTGGTCGATTAAGATCTTTTGGGCAGCCTATGTCGATCGTTTGGGTATCTCTCGATTTGGGCACTACCGTAGTTGGATTCTTCCAACTCAATTATCTAGCGTTATTATCCTCGTTATTTTATCTTTTTTCCCGATACAAACACTAGATCAACCCAGTTATCTGCTGGTTTTCTTTGCTTTGCTCCTAATCATGAATTTAACGGGAGCAACGCAAGACATTGCCACAGATGGTTTAGCTGTCAATTTACTTAAAAGTGATCAACAGCATTGGGGGAATACCTTTCAAGTGATTGGATCGCGTTTGGGCTTTATTGTCGGTGGGGGAGCTGTACTTTGGTGTTTGGATTGGCTGGATTGGCAAAAGACTTTTCTGGCTTTAGCCTGTTTGGCTTTTTTAAACACATTGCCTGTTTTATTTTATTCCGAGCCGCAACATAAAAGCAAAGACACACTCAATAAAGCACATGCTCAATCGTTTATACAGGCGGTCAAAAGCTATTTAGATTATTTCCAATCTTCTTCAGAATTAAAAGCATGGTTGCTGGTATTGATCAGTTTTAAAGTGGCGGATGGTTTAGCTGGACCTTTATTAAAACCTTTAATGGTGGATATGGGATTGAACTTCACCCAGATAGGGGTGTTTATTACCATGTTTGGGGCGATTGCGGCATTATTGGGAGCAGCTGTTGCAGGGCTACTGTTAAAATACTTCTCAAGAATACATTGTTTAATTGTGTTCTCATTTCTGAAAATTATAAGTTTGAGTGCCTATGCTGTTTTAGGCTATGCCTATGAATCACAGTTTCACA
The DNA here is from genome assembly GCF_036668815.1 of Acinetobacter sp. ESBL14. Taxonomy (NCBI): domain Bacteria; kingdom Pseudomonadati; phylum Pseudomonadota; class Gammaproteobacteria; order Moraxellales; family Moraxellaceae; genus Acinetobacter; species Acinetobacter sp. ESBL14. The sequence continues at coordinate 94,542 of NZ_JAZEVS010000004.1, read as the reverse complement.
TTGCGCCACTTTGGTTGTATGTGGTCAATGCGATTGAAGATGCCTGTTCAGCAATGCTGCTGGTGGTGATGTTGACATTGGTCATGCAATATAGCCGTAAACCTTTTGCAGGGACGGACTTTACCTTTCAGGTTTCAATTATGGCCACGGTGAGTGGTTTTCTCTATTTATTCAGTGGCGTGATTGGAGATTGGCTCGGTTATGCGGATTATCTAATGGTGATTTGCTTCATTTCAATCCTGTGTTTGAGCCCAATTTTTTATTGGAAAAATAAAGCAAGATAGTGGTCACTTTTTATTACAAATTTTGTATTTAAAAGATGTGCGTTGAAACAAAAAACTGGGGTACATGACTTAGCTTATATGGGAATAGAATGATTTTCGTCGGATTTTATTATTTTATGAATATAGAAAATTCTGTGAATAGAAATCATGTGATCTCACTATAATTAATTGATATAGATATTAAATTTTTAGTTGGAAATGCCGTAAATAGATCAATTCGAATGAGTAAGTGAGTGTATAAAAATTAAACTTTAGTCGAAATTGGAATAAATTAATAAGATTTTAATCGTTTTGTCATATAAAGTTAATGTGTAGGATTTGTTACAAATTTAACCAGGATGTAAACAATGAAAATCAAAATTGTAACAGCAGCAGTGCTCAGTCTGCTTGCAACAACCACATTTGCAGCACCGACATTTTATGGTGAAATTGATGCCAGTGTTGATTATTTACCAGAAAAAAATGCAACTAAATCAAACAAAGATGTTTGGGAAATCAGTTCAAACAGTTCATTCGTTGGGATTAAAGGCGATGAAAAACTGACTGAGCGTTTAAGTGCAGTCTATGCCATCGAATGGGCATTTAATGCCGATGGCGATGGCGACGACTGGAGCAAGCGTAACCGTTTTGTGGGTTTAAAAGATGTGCAATTGGGTACATTAAAAATTGGTGCACATGATACGCCATTAAAACAACTCTCAAGTACAGTCGACACATTCAACAACTATGTTGCCAACAAGGCCGATATTACAGGTATTTTCACAGGTGAGAACCGTGTGTCAAATGTGGTTGTCTATGAATCTCCAGCCGTGAAATTACTGGATGGTGCGTTTAAATTTAATGCATTACTTGCGACTGGTGAATCAAGTGGTATTAAGTCAGACAAAGGTGTTGTTAAAACTGCGGGTCGTGGTTTAGGTGATGCATGGTCAACATCGATCACTTATGAAAATCCATTAGTGGTAGCAGGGATCGGTTATGACAAAGCGATTCCAAGTAATTTCCTTGGTCGAGGCTTCTTAAATGCTGCTGAACCGGCAATTACGGGGGGGAGCCTTTTTGCTGCGGCGAATACAGTTCGTGCCATTGGTAAAGTGACACCGCTTGAAGGTTTAGCATTAAAAGCACTTTATCAAACTTCTGAAGTTGAAAAGGCCGAAGGTAATGCGGCAGGTTCTGAAAATATTGATGATGCACAAGGCTGGTTACTGGGGGCTGAATATAACATCCCTCAAGCGAAAAACTGGACCGTGAAAGGCCAATACAGCCAGAATGACACCAGCTTTAAAACCAACACTGCCGACTTTAAAGCAAAACAAATTATTGCTGGTGCGGACTATGCTTTTAACAAACAAGTGAAAACCTATGGTTATGCAGGTTATTTAACGCTTGAACAAGCAAGTAAAAAAGATAAACAACCTGTAGCGGGTCTAGGTTTAGAATTCAAGTTCTAATCTATTTGTCTTAGAAAGCGCCCTTTAAGCTTGCTTAAAGGGCGCTTTCTTTTTTGTGGAAGCGTTAATGAAATTACAAACTATTATTTTATAACAACAAAGTGACATTTAAGTTTAAGTAGTGGAAAAGTATCCTTAGAAAACAGGATGTTATTTTAATTATTAATAAAAACAACGATTGAGTTGAATGAATCTACGATTACTGATGATTTGGTTTAAGTCATTTTTAAGTTTTTATTCTTATCTTAAAAAAACGAAAAATTTACTTTTAGATTATGATGCCTTCTATGTCGCTACAAAAATTCAGATCTAGGTCTATTTCATTACTTAGTTTTAATCTATTGCTTGCGATTTGGTTAGGCTTATTCCTGAATGTTGCCTTTTATCAAAAGATGCAAGCGCTAACACCTTATACAGGGATGAAGGCAGGGCTTTTTGTGGCAGCTTCTGTGGGGGTGGTCATTGCATTATATAATTTTATTTTTCAAATTTTAAATTGGAAATGGACCGCAAAACCGATTGCAATTGCTTTGGTTTTTATCGGCGGCTTTGCGGCCTATGCGGTGAATACATTAGGCGTTTGGATTACTTCGGACCAAATTCAAAATCTAATGCAAACCAATTTGGCTGAAGCAAGAGATACTTGGTCTTGGCGTTTGCTTGTGTGGCTGCTGGGTATGATTGTTATCCCTTGCATTTTGATTTTCATTGTCAAACTCAAATCTGAACCTGTAACTAAACAAATCATCAAAAAAGTAATAACTTCTGTGATTTCTTTAGCGGTTGTTGGTGGTTTACTCTTTGTGTTTTATGTTGATTTTGCTGCAATCTTTCGAGAGAATCGCGATATAAAAGGCATGATTTCACCACAAAATATGATTGCCTCATCGGTGTCTTATTATAAAAAGAAAGCACCTAAAGAGAATTTACCTTTAGTGAGCTATGGTGAAGATGCGCAGCGAAATGCAGCAGTGAAAGGATTACCAAAACTAATGGTTTTGGTGGTCGGTGAAACAGCACGTGCAGAAAACTTTTCTTTAAATGGTTATGCCAAAGACACCAATCCTAAACTCGCCAAACAGGATATTTTAAATTTCTCTCAAGTCAGTTCGTGTGGTACGGCTACGGCGGTATCAGTTCCTTGCATGTTCTCAGGTATGCAGCGAGAGGATTATGATGAGCGGTTAGCGAGTCATCGTGAAGGATTACTTGATATTGCAAAGCGAGCGGGTTATCAAGTCACTTGGATTGATAATAATTCAGGCTGCAAAGGAACTTGTGATCGGGTGGGTGAGTTTAAAATTCCTGAGCCAATTCAACAAAAATGGTGTAAGAACGGTGAATGTCTCGATGATATCTTAATTGATAGTCTGAAGGCTTATCTTGAAACGATTCCGAAGGATGATACACGGCCACGGTTGGTGGTGTTACATCAAATGGGGAGTCACGGTCCAGCTTATTATGAGCGGATACCTGCGGAGTATCGAGTATTTAAACCTACCTGTGATACCAATGCGATCCAAGGCTGTACCCAAGAGGCTTTGATTAATAGTTATGACAATACTCTGCTTTATACTGATTATGTTTTAGATTCAGTGATTGAGACTTTAAAAAATACAACGCAATATCAAACTGGTTTGTGGTATTTATCTGATCATGGTGAGTCTACAGGTGAGAGTGGGATGTATTTGCATGGTGCGCCTTATGCGATTGCACCGACGCAACAAACCCATGTTCCAATGCTGATGTGGTTCTCGAATACATGGCAGCAACAAGCAGCCAAGCAAGTCAAATGTCTGGCACAACAAAGCAAAAATAAGCTGAGTCAGGATAATTTATTCCCAACCATGCTCAGTTTACTTGATATTAAAACCAACGTAATTAATGCTAAAGATGACATGTTAGCAACATGTACGAAACCATAAGGTGTAATGGAATCATGACCAAGATCTTGATGATAGAAGATGATTTTATGATTGCAGAGTCAACATTGACTTTATTGCGATACCATCAGTTTGAGGTGGAATGGGTTAACAATGGGGTTGATGGGCTAGCTTTGCTGACCAAACAGGCTTTTGATTTAGTACTTTTAGATTTGGGCTTGCCGTTAATGGATGGGATGCAAATCCTTAAACAGATTCGCCAACGTAGCGCTGTTCCAGTGTTGATTATTTCTGCACGAGATCAGCTACAAAATCGTGTCGATGGTCTCAACCAAGGCGCAGATGATTATCTGATCAAGCCATATGAGTTTGATGAGTTACTGGCGCGTATCCATGCTTTATTGCGTCGTGGCAGTAATGAGGCTGCACAACTAAAAAGTCAGTCACAATTGTTAAAAAGTGGTGAGCTGATCTTAGATGTAGAACAGCATTTAGCAACCTTTAAAGGGCAGCAGATTGAACTGTCCAATCGTGAATGGGCAATTTTAATTCCGATGGTTTCTCATCCCAATAAAATTTTCTCTAAAGCCAATTTAGAGGATAAGTTGTATGATTTTGACAGTGAAGTGACCAGTAATACCATTGAAGTCTATGTACACCATTTACGTGCCAAACTTGGCAAAGACTTTATTCGAACCATTCGTGGTCTAGGTTATCGTTTGGGGCAAGCTTAAATTTATGAAAACAACTCGGCATTATTCACTGAAGAAACGACTGATTTGGGGAACCTCCATTTTCAGTATTGTGCTGGGCTGTTTTTTGATTTTAGCCGCCTATAAAATTTCATTACATGAAGTCGATGAAATTTTAGATACCCAAATGCAGTATATGGCGGAGCGTTCAAGCTCTCATCCTGTAACGCCAATGGCAAGTCGAGTGGAACTGCATCGAACCTATCACGAAGAAGATTTATTGATTGATATCTGGGCCTATAAAGATCAAAGCCATTTATGGCATCAGACTCATCTTCTGGTTCCACCTGTGAAGCAAGCTGGTTTTTATACCCAAAACACACCGCAAGGAAAATGGCGTGTTTATGTGATTCCACTCAAAGATTATCAGATTCAGGTCAGTCAGCAAGAACAGGTTCGCCATGCGTTTGCATGGGAATTGGCTGGGAGTATGTTTGTTCCCTATATCCTACTGTTACCGATCGCAATTATTGTACTGGCATTTATTATTAGTTTAAGTTTAAAACCCTTGGATGATTTTAAAACCGAACTGACCCAGCGTGATTCAGATGGTCTGTCGCCGATAGATGTGAAAGATTATCCACAAGAACTGTTGCCCACCATCGAAGAAATGAATCGTCTATTTGAACGTATTCAACATGCTCAGACCGAGCAAAAGCAATTTATTGCCGATGCTGCACATGAACTCAGAACACCTGTGACTGCGCTGAATTTACAAACACGAATCTTGATCAGCCAGTTTCCTGAACATGAGGCTTTACAGAATCTGAGCAAAGGCTTGGCTCGTATTCAACATTTAGTCACCCAGCTTTTGGCCTTGGCAAAACAGGATGTTGCACTGAGTCTGATTGAACCCAACACAAACTTCAGATTGAATGATGTAGCGCTCAACTGTGTTGAACAGTTGGTCAATTTGGCTATGCAAAAGGAAATCGATTTAGGTTTTGAACGTAACGATCCAATCGAAATGCAGAGCCTTGAATCAACCGCACATTCGATTATTTTCAACTTGATTGATAATGCAATTAAATATACCCCAAATCAGGGCATTATTAATATTTCAGTGTATAGCGATGCGGATGATTTTGCCTATATTCAAATCGAAGACAGCGGTACAGGAATTGATCCTGAACAATACGACAAAGTTTTAAAACGTTTTTATCGTGTCCATCATCATTTAGAAGTGGGGAGTGGGCTTGGACTTTCGATTGTGGATAAAGCCACTCAACGTTTAGGTGGAATTTTGACTTTATCTCGAAGTATTGAATTAGGTGGTCTGAGTGTGTTGGTCAAATTACCGAAAAAACTTGCACATCATGACCGCTTTGAGTAAACACAGCACTTAATTGGGCTGTGTATTGCTTTCAGATTGCTGTTTTAGGTAGCGCAGGAAGAGCACACATTTCTGGATACGTTTGCCATCATTACCGACTTTGCTGACATTGAAGCGTAATACCCAATTTAAACGTTTACCAACCTTACAAATATCTTTATAGACTTGAGGTTCATCTAATAAAGCTTGATAGAGCAGTTGGCTGGCTGACTCAAGTCTTTCAAATTCAAAATGATAGGCTGTTGAGAAGATAAACAGTAACCAGTCCCGAACAAAACAATCATGCAAACTGAGCACATCTCGCGGATCTGTTTCAAAATCAATAAAAGTGAACTGATTTTGCTCATCGACTAAAATGTTGCGTGCAAAGGCTTCACTTAAATAACCTTCGTCTGCATGCAGTTGACGAATAGACTGAATGGCTTGATGAAATAAGTCGAATTGTGCTTCAGGATGGTGTTTTAAGCTGGCAATCTTCTGATCTAATTGACTCACAGGGCTTTGACGTTGTGAGCCGACATCTTCGAGTAAAATGCCTTTTTTTGAGAGTGCCAAAACATTTGGGGTTGAAATCCCCAAGGCTTTAAGTTGCTGGATGCGTTTGAATTCACATTGAATTGCAGCTGACCCGCCTTGATTGGGAACAGGGGTGATGGAGCCGAGGTTAAATATTTTTGCTAGCCATTTCAATGGAGTGTAAAGCCATAATCCATGGCGTTCAGATGCTTTTTTAAGCCATACTTTGCGTGAATCTAATTCATAAGATTGAATAGAGTCGGATTGAGTTGCTAAAGTGGTTTCCAAAAAAGATTGATAGTCAGACATACGGCAGCAAAAATAATCCTAATGTGAGCGTCAAACGTACTCGTTGTTTGAGTACGGGCGTTCACTTTACCACATCAATTGTCGGTAAAGGTATAGAATTACGATTTGCAACGGCTTGATGATATTTATAGGTCAGTGCATAACAGACCAAATTAATTGCGACACAAACCCAAGCCGTCCAAAGGTTATGACTAAGGAAGTGCGCACCACGCATCATCTGCGCCCAGCCCATGGCAAAGCCAATAATGATTCCTGTAATCAAATAAAACCAAGCTCGTTGTGTTTGATGCAAGCGATAGACGAAATAGCCTGTGATCAGAGCAAAGCCTGTGCTGGCATGTCCACCTGGGAAACAATGCCCAGCGGTTGCCGAGAAATCCCAGACAAAGCCCATCGTGGTTTCATGGGTCATGTACCAAGGGCAAGCATGATAGGAGTGGGCTTTGAGTAAGCCGACAATGCCAGTACATAACATACTCACCCAAAACATGTAGCCATATTGCCAACGTTGTGGTTTCAGCTTTTCGACTTTAAAAGAGGCGCACCATAAAAAGAAAAAAGCTACATAAACAACGGTTAATAGCTGCTTAACATAGGTGTGATTTAGCTTTTCAAGAAACCAATCATTTTTATAGGGAAAGCTGCCATGTAAGCTGACCCACGGTTGAATCAGTTGTAAATCAATGGTTCCACCTACAGGAAATACCCATAACAAAATGAAAAAGCTGATCAATAATAAAAAGCTCGTCAATGCAAAAAAAGGTGTTTTCAGAATCATGGAACTGGCTGTTAGGGCTGGATGATGTTCTGATTATTTAATGCGTAGAAGCTTAATTGGCTCTTAAATGAGCCTTAAAAAAGAGTAATGGGTACTCATTGAAAAATAAGATAGGTGATTTATTTTGCAGGGTTTTCAAAATAAAGCAGCCATTTTGCTGCTTTATTTCTACTGTAAACCAGAACTGATTAATGCAGGATTTTATTCAGGAATTGCTGTGCACGTTCTCCACGTGGTGCCCCAAAGAATTCATCTTTAGAACAGTCTTCTACAATTTTACCTTGGTCCATGAAAATAATCCGATTTGCCACCTGACGGGCAAAGCCCATTTCATGCGTCACACACATCATGGTCATGCCTTCCTTGGCCAGCCCCACCATGACATCAAGCACTTCATTGATCATTTCAGGATCAAGTGCAGAGGTTGGTTCATCAAACAGCATCGCAATCGGATCCATACTGAGCGCACGGGCAATTGCTACACGTTGTTGTTGCCCTCCAGACAGTTGTGCCGGAAATTTCTTGGCATGCGCGCTTAGCCCAACACGATCTAGATAGGCCAGTCCTTTTTTATTGGCTTCGGCTTCGGAACGCCCAAGGACCTTGATTTGTGCCAGAGTTAGGTTCTCGGTAATGCTTAAGTGCGGAAACAGTTCAAAGTGTTGGAACACCATTCCAACTCGGCTTCGTAATTTGGTCATATCGGTTTTGGGTTCATGCACAGGTACACCATCGACAAAGATTTTACCCTGCTGAAACAGTTCAAGCCCATTCACGGTTTTAATTAGTGTTGATTTTCCCGAGCCCGATGGGCCACAGACCACCACCACTTCGCCTTGACAGATTTGAGTACTGCAGTCGGTCAGTACTTGAAATTGTTCATACCATTTACTGACATTTTGGAGGTCTATCATTACGTTATTGTCACTCATACACTTAACCTCCTTTGTAAACGTTTCACTGCGAATGTCGCTAAAGCGCTGATGGTGAAGTACACCAGACCTGCAAATAAAATATATTGGGTGAGCAGAGACATCAAATCACCACGAACATAGTTTGTTCTAAAGAAATCAAGTAATCCAATGGCATAGACCATGGTGGAGTCTTGAAATAGGATGATAGTCTGCTGAAGTAGCAACGGGGTCATTTTCCTGAATGCCTGTGGCAAAATAATCAGCCGCATCGACTGGCTATAGCTCATTCCGAGAGCATAAGCCGCAGCAGATTGACCTTTGGGAATAGATTGAATCCCAGCACGCACAATTTCAGAAAAATAAGCAGCTTCAAATAACATGAAGGCCACGATACTTGAAACTAAAGCTGTATCAATGGTCAGATATTGACCTGTGATGGCGGTATAAAAAAATGGCACAGCAAAATAGAACCACATCAAGACTAATAACAGCGGAATGGAACGGAACAGATCCACATAAGCTTGTGCAATCCAATTGAAAATTTTGATTGAAGACAAGCGCATCATTGCCAGTACAGTACCAATCGCAATACCGCCAATGGTTGCAATCACCACGACTTTTAAAGTAATGCTGAATCCATACCAGAGTGCAGGCCCGGACTGTTGTAAGTCACTGAAAAAAGAAGTTAACCATTCCATATTACTTGCCTCCTGAGATTAAACCAGGAATACGTAGACGTTTTTCCAACAGGTTCATGCTAAAAATGAGGCAGATGTTGATCACGATAAAAATCAGCGTGACATAGGTATAAATCTCAATGGTGTTTTGGGTATATTCGCTAATGGTTTTCATCTGCGAAATAATTTCTGCGACCCCAACCAATGAGGCGACCGAGGTGTTTTTGACACAGTTAGTCAGTTCTGAGCTTAGTGGCGGTAAAATGGTACGAAAGGACTGCGGTAGAATCACATAACGATAGAGTTGTGTTGTGGTAAATCCCATGGCATAGCCAGCATTGATTTGTCCTTTGGGTAAAGCTTCAATCCCTGTTCGCACCTGTTCACAAACACGTGCTGCGGTGAATAGACCCAGTCCGACACTGGCGGAAATCAGAGCGGTGGTATTGGCGCCAAGATCATTCATCCACCAGCTTTTAATTGGTGCGGGCAGAAAGTTGGGAACCACATAAAACCAAATAAATAATTGAACCAGTAAAGGTACATTTCTAAATAAGGTGACATAGGCAGTGCCGATGGCTCTGGCGGTTTTATTGGGGAGCGTGCGCATAATACCAAGCGTGCTACCAAGCAGCAGGGCAATACTCCATGCGACCACAGCAATCACAAGCAGCCAACCTAGACCTGTGATGATCCAGTTCAGGTAGGTGGTGTCTCCGATCCCTGTCGATTGCCACAGAACTCCCCAGTTCCAGCTATAATTCATAACGACTCCTGAGCAGAATCAGGACAACATTTGCTGTTGCCCCATTCCAGCATACTATTCTTGCTATAAGGGGAGCGAATTACTGATCGCGATCATGTGGATTGCTGATTAAGGCTTTGAGCTGATCCGACATGGCAAAGTTCAAATTAATATTTTTCGGTGGAATCGGTTGCTGGAACCATTTTTCATACATCTTGTTGATTTCACCAGATGCATAGGTTGCCTTAATGGCATCATCGACCACTTGTTTAAAGCCTGTATCGCCTTTACGCAGCATACAGCCATAAATTTCATGGATGGGTGCGGTCCCGACAATATCCCACTGATTTGGATCTTTGGCTTTGGATTTTTCCCCTGCGAGTAGGATATCGTCCATCATAAACGCGACAGCCCGACCATTTTGTAGCATCAAGAAGGATTCGGCATGGTCTTTGGCGGAAATGATTTCGCCAATACCAAGTTCTTGTTGATGTTGACGGATATAGCGCTCCGAGGTGGTGCCTGCTGTGGTCACCAGTTTTTTACCTTTTAAATCGGCAAAGTCTTTGATGCCCGAATTTTTTGCAGTCAGCAATCGAGAACCCACTTCAAAGAAACCGACAGAGAAATCGACTTGCTGCTGGCGTTCTTTATTATTGGTGGTTGAGCCACATTCCAGATCTACCGTGCCATTCGAGACCAGTGGAATACGGTTCTGACTGGTGACCAAGTTATAGCGGATCTTCAGGTCTGGCATATTCAGCTTCTGCTTCACTGCCTCAACAACTTTAAGTTGCAGATCATGTGCATAACCAACAGGTTGGTTTGGGGTAGAGGCAATATAGGAAAAGGGAATCGATGAATCGCGATAACCCAGCACAATCGTGCCAGAACTTTTGATTTTGTTTAATGTTCCCGAAGTGGAGGCACCCGCTTCAGTCGCTTTGTCTCCAGCAGCCGGCGCTTTGTTGTCACTACAAGCACTGAGTCCGAATATCATTGTGCCTGCACAAAGCAGAGAGGTCATGGTGCGTTTATAAATCATCTACAAAACTCCTTTTGTATCGTTATGATCGCATGCGTCATTGTTGCGGTTTAACCGTTCATTTTTATGAAAAATAATGTGTTCTTTTTGATGTATTAAAAAACATTATTTTTCATCTTAATGGAGTTCAATGCACATGCTCAAGCGATATTCTTTACGGTTTTGTTAATCGTAATGGTGGATGAATGGTGTAATTTAAACATTGTAAATTACAGTAAAAATTGCAAGAAATATAAAGCATGATATGTGCCATGACTGTGATTTGGATTTTAGATAGCATGCACAGCATTTATCTTGCGTGGCATATTTCAAGGACTTGCCATACTCAATCCATAGGCCGTTTCTGCTGACAATAGAGCTTGGAATAGGAAAGATTGAATCACTTATATTGTTTGATTACACATAAAAAAAAGCGGCATTGATCGCCGCTTTTATGCATTCACAAGCTTAGAACATGGACTCTTCCGAGTTGGCTGAAATCTTATGAATGGAAAGGTCTGCACCACGATATTCATCTTCTTGTGACAGACGAATCCCCATCGTAGCTTTTAATAGGCCATAGACAATAAAACCACCAAGCAAGGCAATGATAATGCCGAGGCCTGTGCCAATGATTTGCGAGATGATGGAAACACCACCGAGCCCCCCCAAAGCTTGTTGACCAAAGATGCCTGCTGCAATACCTCCCAATGCCCCGCAAACACCGTGTAAAGGCCATACCCCAAGCACATCATCGACTTTCAGTTTATTTTGAGTATAGGTGAACAGGTAAACAAACAGTGCGCCAGCCGTACCACCAATGATTAATGCACCAATTGGGTGCACAATATCTGAACCTGCACAGATTGCGACCAAGCCAGCCAATGGACCATTGTGTAAGAAACCTGGGTCATTTCGGCCCATGAAGTTGGCTGCCAAAGTACCCCCAACCATCGCCATCAGTGAGTTAATTGCCACCAGACCTGAAATCGCTTCAACCCGTTGTGCACTCATCACGTTAAAGCCAAACCAGCCCACGATTAGAATCCATGAACCTAAAGCAAGGAATGGAATAGATGAGGGTGGATGGGCACTGACACGACCATCATTTTTATAACGACCATGACGAGCACCCAGTAAAATCACAGCAGCAAGGGCAATCCAACCGCCCATGGCATGAACGACAACAGAACCTGCAAAGTCATGGAAGCTTGCACCAAAAGAGTTCTCTAACCATTTTTGCAGACCATAGTTACTATTCCAGATCATGCCTTCAAACAATGGGTAGATCAGGGCAACCAAGATCAGTGTGGCAATGGCTTGCGCACGCATTTTGGCACGTTCGGCGATACCGCCCGAGATAATCGCGGGAATCGCCGCAGCAAAGGTCAGTAAGAAGAAACAACGCATCAGGTTATAACCATGATCGGCTGCTAAGGTACTGCCTGCATGGAAAAAGTTTTGACCATATGCAATCCAATAGCCTACAAAGAAATAGGCAATCGCTGAAATGGCAAAATCGGTGAGGATTTTACTCAATGCATTGACTTGGTTTTTATGGCGCACGGTGCCCAATTCCAAGAACGCAAAGCCAGCGTGCATTGCCAATACCAGTACTGCCCCGAGCAGTAAGAAAAATAGATCTACGTTTTGCATAGTGGTGCTCAAAAAAAGTGCTAAATTTTATTTTGATGCAAATATTTGATTCGTTTTCTGCACCAAAATGGATTTAGTAAATCTAGAAACTCAAGCTGTATTGCAACAACTTAATTTGATGAAATATCTAAAGCAAAAAACGCACCAATTTAGAAGTTAAATTGTAATTTTGGTGAAAAGTGGTGCAATTTGCTTAAAAATAGCACGGTTTTGGACATTACTAAATAAAGCGAACCAGGTGAACGCGCATGAAGATCGGTCGATGATCTTTACTGTGCTAAGCAACAGGGATCACCACTTTTCATCTTCAAGAGTTTCAAGATAAAAAGTGGCGCTGACGGAACTGTGTAGTTACATAACTGGTGGGCTATATGTAAGAGTGCGTCCTAAAATCCAGAGTAAGAACAACACTAAAGGCAGATGGAACACCAATTGAGTCACAGTAAAACCGATCACGTCTTTGGCTTTGAGTTTTAAAATCCCGAGCATTGGCAGCATAAAGAAGGGATTGATCAGATTTGGTAAGGCTTCTGCCGCATTATAAATCTGCACCGACCAGCCTAAATGCACTTGTAAATCATTGGCTGCTTGCATCACATAAGGCGCTTCAATAATCCATTTACCACCGCCAGAAGGAACAAAGAAACCCAGTACTGCAGAGTAGATGCCCATCACAATTGCAAAGGTTTCTTTCGAGGCAATCGAAACAAAGAATTCAGCAATATAATGCGACAGCGATAAATCCTGACTATTCAGCGCTTGGGTCATAATAAAGGCGATACTGCCGTAGAGCGGGAACTGAATCAGAATCCCCGACACCGCAGGCACTGCCTGACTCACTGCATTGAGGAAGTTTCGCGGAGTACGGTGTAGTGCAAGCCCCAGCATCAAGAACACAAAGTTATAGGTATTGAGGCTAGAAATGGCGATGATGGGATTAGTTTTAGAAAACTCGATGAACATCCAGATCAAGCCTAATGCCACCACGATAATGGTCAATAAGGGTGAGTTTTCCAACCAGTCGCCCGGTCGGGTTGATTTAACTTCAGTTTTTTCTTCTTCATCAAAACTCAGCTCAAAATCCTGCATGGTTTTGACGTTGTCACCTTTCGGCGCAGACCAATAGGCAATCGCAATTGAGACAATCACCAAGATCAAGGTCATCAGCATGGATTGCCATAGGAAGATGGTTTCGGTAAATGGAATCACACCCGTGAGGTTATAGATGGATTCCGGCAAACTGGCTTTATTGGCCTGTAATTGTGCCGCAGACGAACTGATGCCTAGTGCCCAGGTTGCGCCCATACCAATAATTGCAGCGGCGGCAGCAGCACGGTAGTCCATCTGTAGCTCTTTACGCTTGGCTAGCGCAATCACCAATAATGCGGTCAAAATGGTACTGACTGCCCAATTGACCAATGAAATCAATAAACTAACTGTAGCGACCAAGACAATGGCACTGCGTCCAGAGTGTGGAATCCGTGCCATTTTCTGAATCAGTTTTTTCACAGGAGCAGAAACAGAAACCACATAACCGACAATAATCAGCATGGTCATTTGTAAGGTGAAGGGGATTAAACTCCAGAAACCATTCCCGAAGGAGCTTGCGACATCTTGTACCGATGCACCAATCCCGATGGCAGCAAAGGAAACGATAATTACACCGAGCAGGGCAAAAATGTAGGAGTCTGGAAACCATTTTTCCGACCAGTTACTAATCCGCAGGGCAAACCGTTCTAACAAGGCAGGTTGTTTATTCATCTTGAGCATCCATTTTTAATTTTGTTGTATCTGATTCATTTGTCCTAAATGAATTTTTGCTGTTATGAAAACAGCGAAAAGTGATGCCATCACAGCATCACTTCAACGAGAAAAATAAAAGCGTGTGTAGAATTAAGCTTGGGCTTCAATCAACAGCTCAACACCTGTAGCCGCTTGAATTTGTTGTTCAGTCACATCAGGTGCTAACTCCACCAGTTTGATGCCTTCAGCAACAACATCCAAAACACCTAAATCGCTAATAATGCGATGTACGACTTTTTGACCTGTCAGTGGTAAGCTGCATTGTTTAACAATTTTAGCGGTACCGTCTTTGGCATTGTGTTCCATCAACACCACCACACGCTGTACGCCTGCGACCAAGTCCATTGCGCCGCCCATGCCTTTGACCTTCTTGCCTGGAATCATCCAGTTGGCCAAGTCACCTTGCTCAGAGACTTCCATGGCACCCAAAATGGCAATGTTGACATGCCCGCCACGAATCATGGCAAAGGATTCACTGCTTGAGAAAAAGGCTGCACCTGCACGCGCGGTAACGGTCTGTTTGCCTGCATTGATTAAATCGGGATCAAGTTGCTGTTCTGTAGGAAACTCGCCAATGCCGAGCAGACCATTTTCCGATTGTAGCCACACATCCATATCCTCTGGAATGTAATTGGCAACCAATGTCGGCAGGCCAATTCCCAGATTGACGTAGAAACCATCTTGTAATTCTTGTGCGGCACGTTGTGCCATTTGTTCACGTGTCCATGCCATGATTATGCGTCCTGTGCTTTGAGGGTTTTTTGTTCGATCCGTTTTTCTGGCGTGGCATTCAGCACCACACGATTGACGTAAATCCCTGCTAAATGGATTTCATCTGGATCCAGTTCGCCAATTTCTACAATCTGTTCAACTTCGGCAATGGTGATTTTTCCAGCCATTGCACATTCAGGGTTAAAGTTTTGCGCGGTTTTACGGAATACCAGATTGCCGGCTTTATCCGCTTTATAGGCTTTGACCAAGGCCACATCCGCAGTGAGAGATGGTTCTAGAATATAGGTACGACCATTAAATTCGCGTTGTTCCTTACCTTCAGCCACCAAGGTACCTGCACCTGTTGCGGTATAAAAAGCAGGAATGCCTGCACCGCCCGCGCGTAGTTTTTCAGCTAATGTGCCTTGTGGGGTGAGTTCAACTTCGAGTTCGCCATTCAAATATTGGCGTTCAAATTCTTTATTTTCGCCCACATAAGAGGAGATCATTTTTTTAATTTGTCGGGTCTTGAGTAAAACACCCAAGCCAAAATCATCAATACCTGCATTATTAGAGATACAAGTCAGGCCTGTGACACCTGTTTCTTTCAGCGCCTGAATTAAGGCTTCAGGAATACCGCATAAGCCAAAACCGCCAACCGCAAAAGTCTGCTGATCTTGCACCACATCTTGCAGTGCCAATGCTGCGCTTGAATAGACTTTATTCATTTTTTTCACCTGTAAATTCCTTGGTTTCTAATAGTTTTAGCATTCAGGGATTATTTACAGAAGTTTAAATTTTTAAAGGATTAATGAGGGAAACTCATTAATACAATAAATTTCATCTATTTCACTCAACAGGGCAGGATGACGGGGTGAATCTGTCTTGCTGTAGCAGCCGAAAGGGCTTAGCCAAAATCATGTTGCAGCAAGATCTCAATAAACTCGGCTGAGATATTGGAAAGCTCAAAGTCTTTTTTATAGACAATCCCAATCGCTTGCGGCAATTTGCCGTCCTCAATCTCAATCAAGACGTTATGTTCCTTGTCGATAAAATTTTGAAAATGACGGGGGATGGCACTGACGCCCATATCTAATGCCACAAAGCTGGAGAGGGAACTGATTTGATGACATTCAACTTTTAAATCTAATGTCAGATGGTTTTTAAGACAGTTTTCTTCAATCAGGTGTCGAACGATCGAGGGATGTTGCAAGGTCACAAAGGGATTGGCACACAGTTGTTTCCAACTGATCGAATCCGCGCTTGCCAAAGGATGTGTTTTTGGTAAGAGCGCAAGGAAATCTTCCTCAAATAAGGATTTAAATTCCAGTTGATCATTGCGTGGTGGTTCAAAGCAGATGCCAATTTCAAATATACCATCCTGAACATTTTCCAGTACTTTTTCATTGGGAATGTCATGAATGGAAAAGCTGATATTGGGATGTTTGGCTAAAAAGCTATGAATCACTTGTGGCAAAATCGCATGGGTGACAAAGGGCATCGAAGCAATATTCAATGTGCCACGATTGAGTTTAAAACGTTGTTTGACGTCTTTTTCCATATCTTCCCAATTGGCCAGTAATTTCTTGGCATAGGGAATCAATGACTTTCCTTCCTGTGTCAATTCAACCCGACGGGTATTGCGCTTAAACAGCTTGCCACCCAGTTCTTCTTCCAGTGATTTGATACTTAGACTTAAAGCAGATTGACTGAGATGCAATTCAGCAGAGGCATTTGCATAATTCAGGGTACGGGTCAAAGCCAGAAATGCTTTGAGTTGCTTTAAAGTCATGGTGGGCGACCTATACGGAAAGTTTTTGATTTATATGCTGTAATTTATAAAAAAAACAGCACATTGTGACTGGCATTTTTGTTAATTCGCTGATGAGAGGCAAGCCGTTTATTTTTTTGAAATACGATATGAGATTATTGATTTATTTTATCTCAATATCGAAAAATAGATTATTAAAATAATAAGCTAAATATACTTTGATGAGATTAATGAGTATTTTTGAATAGTTAATTTGTTTTATTAATCAATTAAATTATTTGGGTGTTATTTTTATATCTGTATGATTTTTATGATTAATTTAAATGGTGTATTTTGTTTTAATCGTCTTGTTTTTTATGATTTTAATGCTATTTTAAAATACGTTTTAGCATGCGTCTTTGCTTTAGATTCTGTACCGCAGTTCGCAGTATTTTAATTTTGTTTATGGTTAGGATAACCACCACATAGTATAAAAAAAATAATTTGGTTGACCCTGACATATATTCTTTGGAATGGAGTAAAAGAATATGTGGGACTTATTTGTCATTCTGCTGTCTTTAGGCTTGCTGATGTACACGGCCTATCGCGGTTTTTCCGTAATTTTGATGGCACCGTTATGTGCATTGCTGGCGGTTTTTCTGATTAATCCCGCCAATGTATTGCCGTTTTATTCGGGCGTTTTTATGCCGAAAATGGTTAATTTCATTAAAGACTATTTTCTGGTGTTCTTGCTGGGGGCGATCTTTGGCAAAGTGGTGGAAATGTCGGGTATTGCTGAGTCGATTGCCCGTACCATTGTCAATTTGATTGGCGCAAAAAAAGCCATTTTAACCGTAGTTTTACTGGGTGCCATTCTGACCTATAGCGGTGTTAGCTTATTTGTGGCGGTATTTGCGATTTATCCATTTGCCAATCAGTTGTTCCAACAGGCCAATATTCCAAAACGTTTGATTCCTGGCACCATTGCCTTAGGCGCATTTACATTCACCATGGATGCCTTGCCGGGTACACCACAAATTCAGAACGTGATTCCGACCACCTTCTTTGGTACCAATATCTATGCAGCACCGTTTTTGGGTGTAATTGGGGCGATCTTCGTCTTAAGCATGGGTCTACTGTATCTGGAATCACGCCGTAAAGCTGCTGCTCGTGCAGGTGAAGGTTATGCTGGTTTTGCTGCTGAAGATGCAGCTACGCAAACGACTGCTGATGTAGAGCTATCTCAGCAAAACAACGGTTCAGTGCTGCGTCAATGTATGGCCTTTGTTCCGTTGATTCTGGTTGCGGTGATGAACCGTTATCTATCCACAGCCATCAAAGAATGGTATCCGAATGGCTTTGATTTTAATGCAATTGGTTTAGCCAACTACACTGTTGATGTGGCAAAAACAGGGGCGATTTGGGCAGTCGGTTTGGCCTTGATTGTTGGCATTATTGCGGCGATTTTATTTGATTATCAGCGCGTGGTAACTAACTTTAAAGAAGGTGTGAATGCCAGTATCAGTGGTTCATTATTGGCGGTGATGAATACTGCATCGGAGTATGGTTTTGGAGCGATTATTGCGGCCTTGCCAGGCTTTGCTTTGATTAGCCATGCATTGGGGACGACCTTTACCAATCCTTTGGTCAATGGTGCAGTGACCACGACAGTACTAGCAGGGATTACTGGGTCTGCATCGGGTGGGATGAGTATTGCTTTGAGTGCGATGGCAGAAACCTACAATGCAGCGATTTTAGCAGCGGGTATTCCCCCTGAAGTGATGCATCGCGTGGTGGCGATGGCATCGGGCGGTATGGACACGCTGCCGCATAATGGCGCAGTGATTACCTTGCTTGCGGTGACAGGTTTAACCCATAAACAATCCTATAAAGATATTTTCGCAGTGACGATTATTAAAACCTTGGCGGTATTTGTGGTGATTGCTGCATTTACATGGTTCGGTATTGTCTAAGGCAAATTTTAAATTCAGCTTGCCCGTTTTGACAGGTGAGCAATCAAAATGATTAAGAACAGGAGTAGCACAGTGACTCAACAACTCGAAGCCAAAGTGGCCTTTATTACTGGTTCGGCGAGCGGTATTGGTTTAGAAATTGCGAAAAAATTTGCTCAGGAAGGTGCCAAAGTGGTGATTTCTGATGTCAATGCAGAGAAATGCCAGCTAGCCGTGGAGCAGTTAAAACAGCAAGGTTTTGAAGCCTTGTCTGCACCTTGTGACGTAACTGATGAACAGGCTTATAAAGCGGCAATTGATTTGACCACACAAACCTTTGGTCGTCTGGATATCCTGATCAATAATGCGGGTTTTCAGCATGTTGCAGCGATTGAAGACTTCTCAACAGATATTTATCAGAAACTGGTTCAGGTGATGCTGACAGGTTCATTTATCGGGATTAAACATGTATTTTCGATTATGAAAGCGCAAAAATATGGTCGTATTATCAATATGTCTTCGATCAATGGATTGATTGGCTTTGCTGGTAAGGCGGGTTATAACAGTGCCAAGCATGGCGTGATCGGCTTGACCAAAGTGGCAGCTTTGGAATGTGCCCGTGACGGCATTACTGTGAATGCATTATGTCCAGGTTATGTGGATACGCCGTTGGTGCGTGGGCAAATTGCAGATTTGGCGAAAACCCGTAATGTGAGTCTGGAAAGTGCTTTGGAAGATGTAATTTTAGCGATGGTGCCACAAAAGCGTTTACTCAGTGTTGAAGAAATTGCCGACTATGCGATTTTCCTTGTCAGTAACAAAGGCGCAGGAATCACAGGACAGGCGGTGGTGATGGATGGTGGTTATACTGCACAGTAAGGACAACACTCCCTCTCACTTGAGGGGGAGGTAGCAAGATTTTTTGTCTATATTTATAATCTATTTATTTTCTTATCTTTGAAAAGTTTGAATATATTTTTCCACTGACTTGCTTTGAATATTGTGATAAGTATACCAATTGTTATGATCAATAATCCTGATATTGAAGTTAAGGATATCGTTTCTTTTAGTATTACTGCTGAAATTAGAGTGGATAGAATAGGAACTAAGGCTGCAAAAACAGATCCTGTAGTTGATCCAAGTAAAATTACAGATTTACTGTAAAAAAATAGTGCGATGATAGAAACGAAAAACCCTTGATAAATAATTTGAGGGATTAAAGTGGATAAAGGGTTGGAAAATATTTCTATTCCTTTGATGTATAAATAAAATGGTGTATATAAAATCATTGAAAAGAAGCATACCAGCGCAGTTGCATACATGGCTGAGTTAAAATAATACCGAGATGCAATCGTATAGGTTGCCCATAAAAATCCTCCAATAATAAAAAGAAAGTGTGAAAATATATATGAGCTATTAAATGTTGAATATACTGAAAATAGAACTCCAATCATGATGGTGATGACACCTAGACTTTCATTTTTATGAGATTTTATTTTTAATATCATTGTACTTAATAAAAGAGAGAATAAGATCATACAGGCTGGAGTCATAATTGAAAACTGTTCGACAGGTGCATATTTGAGTCCAAAGGAAATTATAAGCATATATGGAACACCTAAGCCAACAGTTATAATTAGAAGCCCTTTTATTGGGATTTTCATATTTTTATTCATGAGCAAGTAAGGAATGACTAATATTCCTGAAACAAAAAAACGTATAAAAGTAATCTCAAAGGGATCTAAGTTTGATTTTGAAACCCCAAATCTGGTCATGACTGGAAAAGCTGCCCATATTAAAGCTGCTAAGCTTCCGTAGATAATACCTAACCAAGAGTCATTTGTTTTTGTCATTTTTAACATCCTTGTTTATTTGATGTTTAACTTTTTCTTAAGTATTTATTTAATTCTTGGATGTCCATATTTGTTAACGGCGATGGTTGACGATTTAATTTGTTTATTTGAACGATTACGGTTTCTGCTGCTGCGCATTGTTTTTCAGCTTGATAAATAACTTGTTCAAAAATAATGGAGCTCGTACCTATTTTTTTTATAACAGTTTTCGTTTCAATGTAGCCTGGCCATAAAATTTCACTTATAAATTGTATGGTTAAGTTTGCTATTACAAATTCAGTTTCATTTGATTGATTTATTATTTTTTGGTTGTATAAAATCTCTACACGTCCTGTTTCTAGAAATGTTGAGAATAAAGCATTGTTAATATGGCCTTGTCTATCAGTATCTGAATATCTTAATTTATCCATTGTCACTAGGGGATAAGATTTTGATTTTATATTCATTGTATTGTCCTTAACCAAATTATAACCAAGGATAATTAATACTCTTGATTATATTTTTGAGTTGATATTAAAAATATGAAAAACTGATAAGAGTTGCTATTTGTTTTCATATACAATCATCCTCATAGCGGAATGTGTTAATTTTGGTTTTTCAATGTCATACAACACTCTTTTAGTTAATTGACAAATTGAAAAACTATTATTTTCTAATCTTTTAATTACGATAATTGTGAGTTATCTTTGACAGTCTTGTCAATTTTGACAGGGTTGTCAAGTATAAGGAGTGTAACTTGTCTGGAGTAAGGCAGTTTGATGAGGCATTTATCCTCCCATTAGTCTTGGATATCTTTTGGAGAAATGGCTGGCAAGCAACTTCATTAGTTGAGATTGCGAAGGAAACAGGTGTCCAACGAGGATCTTTGTATAATGCGTATGGAGGAAAAGATGAGCTTTTTCTTCAAGCATATGAAATTTATTGTAAAAATTTTTTAAATAATATTGATTTGGCAATGAAAGGAGATTCATTACAGGAGGTTTTAACCAATTTTTTTAGCGCAGCATTGGCTAATATGTCTAAGGGCACTCCTTCAAAAGGATGTCTGACCACTAAAATGTTAGTAGATATAAATCTAACAAGTGAACGTATACAGCAGCGCTTAAGAGATTTCATGAATGAACTTCGATTGGCATTAGAGGTTAAATTATCTGACCCAAAATGGAAGGATTCATTGATTTTAGAAGTTGGTCAAACAGCAGATGTTTTAATCACATATACGAGGGGTATTGCTGTGATGGAAAGAGCTTATAAAGATCCCACTTTCCTTCAGAATACATGTGATGCTTTTGTTCAAATTTTAGTAAAAAAATAAATATTCTTGGTTAGAATGAATCAGCCTTTAATTCTAATATGACTTGATATGAACAATAAATTCGCCAACTTTTGCCTGTTATCTTTGTGTTTAATTCAAATAAACCAAGCTCAAGCAACGTCATTCAAGACCTATCAATCTGAGCCCTTGCATTGTGGTGAAGCGACTTTTCAAGTGATTTCATCCTGTTTTGATCCCGATGAAGGCGCATTGAGAGGAAGTGGAGGCGTTATGCGTGAATCTTGTCAATCGAGTCATTTGCTGGTGAACTGGAAAGGCCAGCAAAAGCGGATTGATTTTCCAATTGCAACCGCAGCACAAACGCAGCAATTAAAAAGTAAAGGCTATACGTTGCAAAAAGTGATTCGCCAAGGTGATTGGTCACCGCAAAGTTTGGCCTGTGGTCAGGTCAAAGGCATTGCGGGATATTTTGTTGTGGTCAATCAAGCAACTACCAATGATTTGAATCAAGAATACTTGGGCAAAGGCTCTCTGAGTGAAGAGCCAGTGTTACTGAATTTGAATGGCACTATGACCAGTGATGCAGTTAGACAAAAAATCTATCCCTTGCTGAAACAAGATAAAGTTAAAATCACCAAAGTGGTTTCAGCCAATACCTTATTTGGCGATGAGTAAAGCTTAGTTAAGCGATTTGTTTGTCCAAACACGATATTGAAAGTGTTTGCTGCCTTTGTCGGCTAATTATTGCTACACTTTTTTTATTTTTAGGCGGAAGCATTATGTCCTTTGATCTCAAAGTCAGTTTAAAGCAAAGGGCTGAACCTTCTTCACAGCAGAAAAAGCTGAATCGCCTAATTGATCAAATAGAACAGCAAAAAATCAGCCTTGCCACATGGCAGAATGCGCAAGCCGAGATTCAAAAACATACACGGCAAAAGCTGATGCCTGTGTATAGCGAGCTGCATGAAATCTTGTTTCAGCAGCTAGATCAGCTTTGGACGCTGTTACAACAGCATGAGTTTTCCAAAACTGATATGCAGCAACTGGATGAAAAAATTGCCCAGCTTGCCCAAATGTTAAAGCGTTCCAAGATGTTGAAGGATGAACAGTTAACGTTGGTCAAGCAGATTGATACTTTTTATCAGCAACATGCCCAGCAATCGGTTAAAAAGAATAAAAAACTACAGTCAGCCAAGTTTGAACAGCATCAAAGTTATGAGCAAAGTACAGAATTAGAACAAGATGATTTTGAGCAGTATGCGGCCGAGCAGCAACAGGCAAGGGAACAGGCCAAGCAACTCAGACAACAGCAGAAAAGAGAACAAGCTGAGCAGATGGCAGCGCAATCGCTGAAAACGGTGTATTTAAAAATTGCCGCGATGATTCATCCTGACCGTGAGCAAGACGAGTCCAAAAAGGAAGAAAAAACCGAGTTATTCCAGCAGGCGAGTCAGGCCTATGAACAGCAGGATTTGTTTTATTTACTCAAACTTCAATTACAGCTTGAACAGAATAGAGGTGTTGGGGCTAAAGAGTTATCAGCGGAGCAAGTGAAGTTTTATAAACTGGCTTTGGATGCACAGAGTCAGCAGCTTGAAAGCCAAATTGATGAGATTTTGGATTCTTTTCAGTTGGCGAACAAAGTCAAAGCAGAGCATTTGCATATTAGTGATGTGTATAAAGCCATAGATGCGGATTGTGTTGAGTTAAAGCAGCAGTTGAAGTGGGAAAAAGAGCGTTTAAAACATATGAAAAGGGTGAGTGGAGTGGAAATGTTGTTGGGTCATGGGGTGCTTTGATTTTCCCTCACCCCAACCCTCTCCCTGAGGGAGAGGGAGTAGCAATGGATTTTATAGTGGTATGTAATTAGATGATATTCCCTCTCCTTTTAGGAGAGGGCTAGGGAGAGGTGATAACATAAAATGAAACTAGACCCACAATTATTAGAATTCGCTAAAGCCATGCGCAGTAATGCGACAGATGCAGAACACCTGATGTGGCAACTACTTCGTGCTAAACGTTTTATGAATCTTAAATTTCGCAGACAGCATGTGATTGCACCCTATATTGTAGATTTTTACTGCCATGAGTTGTGTTTGGTCGTTGAACTGGATGGTAGTCAGCATGGGACTGAGGATGGGCGGGCTTATGATGCTGAACGAACCAAGTTTTTAGAGGCTTTGGATTTAAAAGTAGAACGGTATTGGAATCATGAGATTTTAAAAAATACTGAGAGAGTTTTGGATGATTTATGGAATAAATGTTGTGCACTTTCTAATAAGACCTCTCCCAAAAGGAGAGGGAAAATTGATATATCGAATCTGTGTTAGAAAATTTGCTACTTTCAGCGTGAATAGAATCAAGCAACATAGTAATATTAGAGTTATTTGGATTTTAAAGAATGGACAATAATCCAGTAATTTTTTTAAATATTAATAATGAAGAAAAACTTTATTCTTTTAATTTTGAAAATAAAGAATTAGAGAGATCAAATATCTCTAGAACCAAGCGTGCAGCGAATGGATATGGTTTTTTTATTGAAGTAGATAAACAGAAAAAATTAGTAGCAATTTTGGGTTGCGAAGAGTTTATTTTTTTTCTATTCGATAGAAAGTTGTATCGTTTAGATGATGAGCGCTTAACAGTAATTCAACAAGATGGGTTTCTAAGAAATACTTTTCAACTGTTTGTTGGTAAGGAAAAAGAAATTGATATCCGTTATAAGCAAATATGGGATATTGATAATGACATCTTCTTGGATGTAAAAGATTGGTTGGACATAAAACCTAGAGAGATGAGGCTTTTTAAGTTGAGTGAATATGCATGTTTTCTTAAAGAAACAGATATACAAAAAAGAACCGATATTAAAGGATATTAGGAGTCCTATATTTAAATTCTTATAGAACTTTCTTTGTCATCTACATGAATAGGCTCTTGGACAATTTTTAGATCCCTTAGCAATTTATTTATTAATTTTATGCATTCAAAAAAACCCCTCAATTGAGGGGTTTTTTATTTAAATTACCGCTTAAAGCGCAGCAATCTGCTCCATACTTTGCTTAATCTTCGCTAGCTGATCAGCAAACTCAGCCAATTTCACTTTTTCACCTTCAACAACCGCTGCTGGTGCTTTCGCTACGAAACCTTCGTTTGAAAGTTTATTGGCAATTTGATCATGTTGCTTTTGAACTTTATCCAAGTCCTTCTGCAAACGACCCAACTCAGCTTTAGGATCAATCAAGCCTTTCATTGGTACAAATACCGAAGCATGGCTGACAACGCTAGAACAAGACAACGGTGGTTCTTGCTCATTGCTTAAGAACTCGATGCTTTCAACTTTAGCGAGTGCTTTGAACAAGGCTTCAATACGGATGATTTGCTCACGCTCAGCATCAGAAATGTTCTTGAGTAATACAGGCAATAAACGCGCATTACCTAAGCCCATTTCACCACGAATATTACGTACTGCACCAATCAGGCCTTGTAACCACTGCATATCTGCTTCAGCTTGATCATTCACTTTTGCTTGATCAGGAACAGGGTATTGCGCAGTCATAATCGTTGCACCGCCTTTGCCTAACATCGGCGCAAGCGTTTGCCAGATTTCTTCAGTCAAATACGGCATCAACGGATGTGCCAAACGTAAAGACGCTTCCATCACCGCAAGTAATACACGGCGAACTTCAGCTTTACGCTCTTCAGAGACATTGGCATCGTTCAAAACGGGTTTAGTTAACTCAACATACCAGTCACAGTATTCATTCCAGATAAAGTCATAGATCGCTTGTGCAGCAAGGTCTAAACGATAGGTCGCGAATGCTTGATGTACCGCAGCTTCTGCTTTTTGCAGACGGCTCATGATCCATTTTTCTGGAAGTTCCCACAGCTCAGGACGCGCTTCTTGAGCAACCGTTTGACCTTCAACATTCATCAATACGAAACGGGTTGCGTTCCAGATCTTGTTGGCAAAGTTACGGTAACCTTCAACACGTTTCATATCGAACTTAATGTCACGACCTGTATTGGCAAGCGCACAGAACGTGAAACGAACCGCGTCAGTACCATAAGCTTGAATGCCTTCTGGGAATTCTTTACGGGTTGATTTCTCAATCTTCGCCGCTTGTTTCGGGTTCATCAGACCCGTCGTACGTTTTTGTACTAAAGTCTCAAGGTCAACACCGTCAATCAGGTCTAATG
Source organism: Acinetobacter sp. ESBL14 (assembly GCF_036668815.1). Taxonomy (NCBI): domain Bacteria; kingdom Pseudomonadati; phylum Pseudomonadota; class Gammaproteobacteria; order Moraxellales; family Moraxellaceae; genus Acinetobacter; species Acinetobacter sp. ESBL14. The sequence continues at coordinate 68,675 of NZ_JAZEVS010000004.1, read as the reverse complement.
GGTCAAGCACGTTGCCCTTAGACTTCGACATCTTTTGACCTTCGCCATCACGAACCAGACCGTGTACATAAACCGTTTTAAACGGGACTTGTGGCGTACCATCTTCATTCTTCATGAAGTGCATCGTAAACATAATCATACGAGCAACCCAGAAGAAGATGATGTCAAAACCCGTTACCAATACATCAGTTGGGTGGAACGTATTAAGGAAATAGTTTTCCGCATCTTTCTTGGCATCGCCCGTCCAACCTAAGGTTGAGAACGTCCAAAGTGCAGAAGAGAACCATGTATCCAGTACATCTTCATCTTGGTTTAAAGCAATATCAGCAGGGATGTTGTTTTTAGCACGAACTTCCGCTTCGTCACGACCGACATAGATGTTGCCTTCAGCATCGTACCACGCTGGAATACGGTGACCCCACCAAAGCTGACGCGAGATACACCAATCTTGGATGTTGTTCATCCACGCCATGTACATGTTGCTGTACTGTTCAGGAACAAACTTGATACGGCCATCTTGAACCGCTTCAATTGCAGGTTGTGCCAATGGTGCAATTTTTACATACCATTGATCTGTCAATAATGGCTCAACGATCACACCTGAACGGTCACCACGAGGTGGTTTCAGCGTATAAGGTTGGATTTGATCTAACCAGCCTTCAGCTTCGGCTTGTTCAACCAGTTTTTTACGTGCTGCAAAACGCTCTAAACCGATATAGTCTGCAGGAGCAGGAATGGTTTTAGAAATTTGCTCGCCAGCTTTGGCGATGTATTCAAACTCAGCCAATACTTCTGCATTTTTATTGAAGATATTGATGATTGGCAATTCACAACGCTTACCGACTTCATAGTCGTTAAAGTCGTGTGCAGGGGTGATTTTCACACAGCCTGTACCAAATTCTTTATCGACATATTCATCTTTAACGATTGGAACAGCACGACCTGTAATTGGCAGGATAATGTTCTGACCTACAAGGTGCGTATAGCGTTCATCATCCAGTGCCACAGCAACCGCAGTATCACCTAACAAGGTTTCAGGACGAGTGGTAGCAACCACAATGTGGTCTTTACCATCATGGGTACGTAGGTTTTTATCTTCAAAGAAATATTTGAAGTGCCACAATGAACCTGCTTCTTCTTTATCTGATTCAACTTCTAAATCTGACAGCGCAGTTTGTAGTTTCGGGTCCCAGTTGACGAGTCGTTTACCACGGTAGATCAAGCCATCTTCATGCAGTTTAACGAACACTTCTTTGACTGCATTGGATAAACCTTCATCCATAGTGAAGCGTTCGCGCGACCAGTCGACAGAAGAACCTAGGCGACGGATCTGACGGGTGATGGTATCGCCCGATTGCTCTTTCCATTCCCAAATTTTTTCGATGAATTTTTCACGACCTAAGTCATGACGGCTGACGCCTTGCGCACCCAATTGACGCTCGACCACCATCTGCGTTGCAATCCCTGCATGGTCAGTCCCGGGTTGCCATAAGGTGTTTTTACCCATCATACGGTTGTAACGCGTCAGTGCATCCATGATGGCATTGTTAAAGCCATGTCCCATGTGCAAGCTACCCGTGACGTTCGGTGGCGGAATCATGATACAGAATGATTCACCTTGACCTGAGGGTTTGAAATAACCTTGTTGTTCCCAGATTTGATACCATTTCTTTTCGATCTCAGTTGGATCGTAAGTGGTTGCAATATTTTGAGCAGATTGAGCGTCAGTCATAGTACAGAAGATTAAAATTGAATAAAAAATTAGATCTATTGTAGCAAAAAATCCTCGCTTCTGTAGGCATTTCAGCCTGACCTGATGTGAATGATAAAAGCCGCTTAAATAATGGCTAAATTGGTGTTTCTTGAGCTTTTATAGATGAGATGTTTAGTACATCTTCATAAAGTGGTTTTTATGAGAGCGAATCGACCACTCAAGTACGATAACATCTTTATACGCTTCAAATTTTTCTAAAAAAGCCGATGAAAGGCGTTGGATTTTTATACAAATAGGATTAGATTTGTGGAGTGCATCACATAACTTAAAAATATTGATGCTTAAAACAACAATATAAGAATGCGAAAAACTAAAAAGGGATGCTGCTCATGACTTATTCAATCTTATTGAAAATTAATGACGTCACACATGGACAATTTGAGACCATTCGCCAGCAATTGAACGCGGGCACGCATGAAAGCCAATCTCGTATCTTGGGTGAGGTGTTATCCGAAATTGCCTGTGAAATTGTCGAGCAAGTGTTTGCGGTTTTACTGATTCAAAGCCATCAACCGACACAACTCACCCAAAAAAACACCGTTGAATCAGAAAAAATTATTCAACAGATTATTGCTGCGGTGCGTAAATATATGCCGTGGTCGATTGCCTTATTTGGCAATGAGCGTCTTTGTCCCTTTGCCAATTATTTTTCCAATATGATCAAGTATCACGATGAGCAGGTGTATGTGTCTTATCCGATTGATCGACAACTGGTACAGCAGGCACATGGTTTGGTCACGCAACTCAAGAATAATGAAATCAGTGATATGGTCGATGTATTCCAAACCTTGATCCAAATCGTGGATTTGGGGGTAACCAATTTGATTCGTGAACCGAAAAAATGTCTCAATTTTAATGCTGTGGTGGATAAAACTTTAAATGGGGTGATCAATATGACTGCACATTTAAGTTATAAGCGTTTAGAGAAAATGGGTAATCAAGTGGATAGCAATGCCGCAACGGATTGTGTCAATCATTTTTTAGCATTTATGCATGTCGATACTGAATAGAGTGTGCTAAATTCGGCGTGTACAACGCCAAAAATGATAGAAAAATTGATCTGATGAAAGGGCTTGTTGATCAAGCTCTTTTTTATGCGATCCAAAAACTAGGGTTATTAAAATGAACACCGCCGTTTTTTTAAATATTCATGCGGATACTTATGCACGTTTTGCACATATTCGGACGCAATTATTGCAAGGAAGTAAAGAAAGTCAGGCCAATGCTTTAGGCAGTGTATTGTCGGAAATGGCATGTGAAGTGATTGAACAAGTGTTTATGGTACTGCTCCAAGAGAATCAGCAATATTCGCAAACAGGCGAATCAGAAAAAGTCATTCAGCAAATTTTAGATGCGATTCGTAAATATATGCCGTGGTCGATCTCATTTTTTGGCAATGATCGTTTAATCCCTTTGGTGGAATATCTCTCCAAGACCCTACAGATTGAAGATGAACAGGTGTATATGATCTATCCTGTTGAACAACTGTTGGCACAGCAAGTCAGAACCTCTAGTCTGAAATTGGCCGAAGGCGATAGTCGCGAAATTCCAAATGCCTTAAAATTATTAACAGAAGTGATTGATGTTGGGGTAACTCATTTAATCCGTGAGCCAAAAAAATGTCTCAAGTTTAATTTTGTGGTGGATAAAACGCTGAATGGGGTCATTAATATGACCACTCATTTGGGCTATAAACGTCTAGAAAAACTGGGTGCGCAAATTGATCAGCAAGTCGCAGCAACCTATGTCGATTATTTCCTTAAATTTATGCGCCAGCAAGCATAGGTAGGACAGAGAAATGGCAAAACTCAAAACACTTGAAAATAAAGTGGTCTGGATTACAGGGGCTTCTTCTGGTTTAGGTAAAGCTTTAGCCCGTGAATGTGCCTTACAAGGGGCACAAGTGGTGCTCACTTCACGCCGTTATGATGAATTAGAAGCGGTACGGGTTGGACTACTCAAGCCAGAACAGCATCTTTCGATTGCTGCCGACATTACCGATGAAACCCAAGTCCGCCACGCGCATGATCAGGTTTTGGCCTGTAAAGGGCGGATTGATTGGTTGATCAATAATGCCGGTTTGAGTCAACGTGCCTTAATTCAGGACACCACCATGCACACTGAACGTGCCATTATGGAGGTGGACTATTTCTCGCAAGTGTTCTTTACCAAAACCGTATTACCGACCTTGCTACAACAAAAGTCGGGTCGTGTGGTGTTTGTTTCCAGTGTAGCAGGCTTATTGGGTACACAGTATCGTGCCACTTACTCTGCCGCAAAAGCAGCGATTCATATGTGGGCTAACAGTCTGCGTGCCGAAGTTGCTCCAGCAGGGGTTGAGGTGTCAGTGGTGTTCCCAGGTTTTGTGAAAACCAATGTATCCTTCAATGCTTTAAATGGCGAAGGTAAGCCCCAAGGGCATCAGGATGAAGCCATTGAAAATGGTCTAGATGCTGATGTATTTGCGGAACGGGTGGTGGAATCCTTAATGGCAGGCGAGCAATATATTGTCGTTGGCGGGAAAAAAGAGCAATTGGGTGTGTTGGTCTCTCGATTGTCACCCAACTTGTTGTATAAGATGATTCGCAAAATGAAAGTGAAATGATTGCGAATATTGTGGTTTTAAAAGGACGTGTAGGTGGAAGATAGTCAAAATTTATCTCAGCCATCTTCGAGCCATCGCGTATCGATTCCATTGATTGTCAGTTATTTGTTACTTGCTTTGCCTGCCAGCTTCTTCATTGCTGGACTTGTGGCTCAGTTATTGACCGTCACGATTTCCCATTTTGAAGGCGCTAATGGCTATGCATGGATGGGAGTCTTTATGTTGGCTGTTCCATCGATCTTTTTATCTTGTCTGATTGCTTTGCCGATCATGATTAAAAAAGTGCCTCACATTTTATCTACGACTGTCTGGATATTCGGGGGTTTAACTTTTTTTTTGGTTTTATATCTCACCAGTGTTCTCAACTAGACTGAAGTAATTGAAAATAGAGTGGATTCTAGATGCTCTGTGGAATGGTGTAATCGAATGACAATCAATAACCGCAAAAAAGCCGTTTTTAATTGGAGCGGCGGCAAAGACTCATCCTTAGCATTGTATAAAGTCTTACAGCAGGACGAGTTCGAGGTGATTGCCTTATTAACTACAGTGAATGAAGAAACCGAGTTGTCTTCGATGCATGCCATTCCACATAGGCTGCTTGAAAAGCAGGCTGAAAGTATTGGCATTCCACTTTATCCAGTGTTTTTGCCCAAAAATCTGCCTATCTATGAACAGCGTATGTTGGATGCAGCCCATCATTTTAAGGCACAGGGGGTTGAGCACTTTATCTTTGGTGATATCTATCTCAGTGATGTGCGTCAATATCGGGAAGATCGTTTACAGCCTTTAGGCATCGAAGTGGTTGAGCCAATCTGGAACCTGAACTCGACTGAAGTCATGCAAGATTTTTTGGATTCAGGGATTCAAACCAAAATTATTGTGACCGATGCCAGCAAGCTCGATGAGTCGTTTATTGGTCAAGATATCGATGCAGCTTTGCTTGAGCAAATGCCAAGTGAAGTTGATGTCTGTGGTGAAAATGGGGAGTACCATACCTTTGCTTATGCAGGCGGGTTATTTAAGTTCCCTGTTGAATTTGAGATTGCTGAAACGCGGCAAATGTCTTATGAGTTTAAGTTAGAGAATGGGGAAGAAAAAACCTATCATTATTGGCAAGCCATCTTTGCCGACTCCTAAGCAAAAATCCTGTGCTTGGCACAGGATTTTTTTAAAAATCATTAAACCCGTTATTTACTTTTTATTAAAAAAAGCTACTTGATAAAAACAAGCTATTTTTTGCACAATCATTCGGTCTTCACTGAAAAATAAGCATAATACAAAGCTCTGGCATAAGCGTGAATCGCTACCTAGATCCAAATGAATAATACTAACCTCTCTTTAGCAGTGAAGGCATGGAGATTGTACATGGAAAGACGACTTTCACTTCTGGCCAAGGAACGCACGATTGCCCATTCTGGTTATAACCGTTGGCTATTGCCTCCTGCCGCCTTAGCGATTCATCTCAGTATTGGTATGGCATATGGCTTTTCTGTGTTTTGGTTGCCATTATCCAAAGCATTGGGAATTGATGCGCCAATCGAATGTAAAAACATAGGTCTGCTTGAGCAGTTGTTCACTACAACCTGTGACTGGAGTGTGTCTACATTAAGCATTATGTACACGCTGTTTTTTGTCTTTTTAGGTTCATCCGCATTTTTGTTTGGGGGTTGGCTTGAACATGCAGGGCCGCGAAAGGCAGGCGTGGTTGCGGCATTTTGCTGGGCAAGTGGTTTGATCTTATCTGCGCTGGGTGTTTATACACATCAGTTGTGGTTATTGTGGTTAGGAGGTGGAATAGGGGGCATCGGGCTTGGGCTTGGTTATATTTCACCTGTATCTACCCTGATTAAATGGTTTCCAGACCGTCGGGGTTTAGCAACAGGTCTTGCCATTATGGGCTTTGGTGGAGGCGCCATGATTGGTGCGCCATTGGCAGATAAGTTAATGAAGCTCTTTGCAACGGATACCTCTGTGGGTGTCTGGCAAACGTTTTTGGTACTGGCTGCCGTTTATTTTATTTTCATGATTGGCGGTGCCTTTGGTTACCGCATTCCGCCTTCAAATTGGAAACCGAGTGGCTGGCAACCGACAGTAACGCAGGCGACAGGTCTTGTGACCAATCGTCACGTGCATTTAAATAAGGCATGGAAAACCAAGCAGTTCTGGTTGATTTGGGGTGTACTTTGTTTAAACGTATCTGCTGGTATAGGTATTTTAGCCATGGCTTCGCCGTTGTTACAGGAAGTATTTGGCGGACGTCTCATCGGCTTAGATGTGGGAATTAATGAATTAAATGCGGACCAAAAAATGCAGATTGCAACTTTTGCAGCAGGCTTCACGGGTTTACTGTCCTTATTTAATATTGCTGGGCGCTTCTTCTGGGCATCGACATCGGACTTTATTGGTCGTAAAAACACATATTTTATTTTTCTCGCCTTGGGTTTCTTGTTATATGTCTCGATTCCACACTTGGCACAGGCCGAAAATTTGCCATTATTCGTTTTAGCCTTCTGTGTCATCCTGTCGATGTATGGTGGTGGTTTTGCCACTGTGCCTGCTTATTTGGCTGATATTTTCGGTACCCAAATGGTTGGGGCTATTCATGGGCGTTTGCTTACCGCATGGTCTGTCGCAGGCGTATTTGGAACCTTATTGATTACCAATATTCGAGATTATCAACTGGCACATGGCATAGCTCAAGCTCAATCTTATGACACGACGATGTATATTTTGGCAGCTATGTTAGCGATTGGATTTGTACTCAATTTAATGGTCAAACCAGTTGATGAAGATCAATACATGACAGAGGCTGAATTGGCTGCTGAAAAGGCTTTGGCACATGAGAAATTACCGCAAGATTTAAGCCTGAATCATGATGTAGCACATGCGCCATCCAAGACGATTACCGTGGTACTTGCTTGGTTGGTGGTGGGGCTTCCTTTACTGGCAGGGATTTGGTTTACTTTGCAAAAGGCGATTGTTTTATTTCATTAACTTTAAAATCTAAGCTATAAAAAATGCCTCATGATTCGAGGCATTTTTTATTTTATTGGTAATACAGTAATTCCCCAATAGGCTACTGTCATCAATGTGGAGCGTTTACGATGGCAGTTCCATAGGCAAATACTTCAACCATACCACCTTGCATACCCAATTCAGTGGTGCTGAGTCGAACCCCCATAATCTGATTGGCACCCATAGCATGGGCTTCCTGCTTGAGTCGAATCACAGCTTCACGACGCGCACGTTCCACCACACTTTCATAGCTGACCAAACGCCCACCAAAGAAGTTGCGAATGGTTGCCAGTACATATTTAAAATAATCGTGTGAGATCACCACATTACTGCTGACCATATGTCCATGTGCAGAGGTTTTGACAAAGCGATTGGTATCAATCCGAATATGCGCCAATTGCTTTTCTTTCTGGTCCAGTTCGCGCAAGTGTTTTTGCTCGATATGACGACCAAAACCCCAACCGACTGAGAATAGGATCAGAAACAGGACGATCTGAAAAATGAATCCATCCATGGTTTTGCCTATGCGCCAAATGGATCTGGGAGCTTAGGGGCAACGGGTTGCACCACCACTGCTGTGCCGTAGACAAATAATTCTGATGCGCCTTGTGCAATATTTGAAGTCGAGAAACGTATCCCGACAATGGCATTGGCGCCTAAACCTTTGGCCTTATCAATCATCCGTTGAGTCGCTTCTTGGCGAGATTCTTCAAGCAGTTCGGTATAACCCGTCAACTCACCACCGACAATATTCTTTAAGCCTGCCATCAAATCACGGCCGACATGTTTACTACGAACGGTGCTGCCATACACCACATCAAGTTGACGTAAAATTTCATGCCCGGGTACAGACTCTAAACTGCTCAATAACATTGTCTTTTCTAAATCTTCAATCTATTCAGTTTGAAGATAAGAAATATTCGCAAGGGTTGCAACAAAAAAGCTCACCGAAGTGAGCTTTTTTATCCGCAAAAGATGAAATTATTTTTTTGCGTAATGTTGTTCTGAACTTGATGGCTGATGCGTTACCGTTTCACTGGTAGATGCTTTGAGGCCGCCACCTAAGGTTTTATACAGTTCAACTTGGTTGTTAAGGTTTGCTTGTTGAAGCAACAATAAACCTTGTTCAGCTGAATAAGCAGAACGCTGTGCATCCAATACGGTTAAATAGCTATCAATACCTGCACGGAAGCGGGCGTTTGAAAGTTTATATGTGGTATTGGTCGCATCAACCAAACGACGTTGCGCTGTTAAACGGTCACCAATATTGGCACGTGTTGCCAAAGCATCATTCACTTCACGGAAAGCAGACTGAACTGACTTTTCATAGTTAGCCAATGCAATTTTCTGATCGGTTTCAGAGATTTTGATGTTCGCTTTACGTGTACCCCAGTCAAAAATTGGGATATTCAGGCTTGGACCAATAGACCATACACCATTACCTGCTTTGAACAGATCGCTCAAGTCAGTTGATGCATAACCCGCAGAACCAGTTAAGCTAATCGTTGGGAACAGTTGAGCTTTAGCTGCCCCAATATTCGCACCTGCAGCACTTAACTGGTATTCAGATGCTTTCACATCTGGGCGGTTGTTGAGCAAGTCACTTGGTAAACCAGCACTAAACACGCTTTGTTGGGTGATACGCGCTACTTGTTGTTGCGGTAACAGGTTTTGTGGCACTTGCTGACCAACAAGCAAGTTCAACAAGTTTTGTGCTTGAGCAACTTGAGTCTTGTAGTTCGCAACATCATTACGTGCTGTTTCAACCGAAATTTGTGCTTGGCGCACAGGGATTTCGCTATCAATACCCACATCAAAACGTTTCTTGTTCAAGTTAAACGAGTCTTGTTGAGCTTTCAGCGTTTGATCCGCAAGTTTCAATTGTGCGTTCGCGAATGAGTAGTTCAACCAGGCTTGAGTGACTTGGCTGATCAAGCTGATCTGCGTTGCATCACGTGAGCTTTGCGTTGCAAGATAACTATCCAAAGCCGCATCTTTCAAGCTACGTACACGACCCCAGAAATCCAACTCATATGAAGTTAGGCCTAAACCGACTTGATAGGTTGAATATGGGTTATTTGGATCACGAGTAGGGGTCACTTGACGAACCGCACTACCACTTGCGCCAATCGTTGGTAACTGATTGTTTTCCGAGATTTGGTATTGCTGTTGTGCTTTTTGAATATTTAAAGCTGCAGTACGTAAATCACGGTTATTGGCAAGCGCCAGATCAATCACTTGCAGTAAACGTTGGTCAGCAAAGAAGTCTTTGTAACCTTGTTCCGCGATTGATGTTCCAGAAGCATTGCCGTAAGACGCGAAGCTTTCAGGAACATCTGAGCTTACCACAGGCTCTGGCCCGCGCATGCTTTGGCAGGCAGCCAAAGACAGCGCGAGGGCAGAGATTGCAATGCCACGACTGGAAATAGACCATACAGTTTGCATCACGATCAATGCTCCTGAGTATTTAAAGTTTTAGGTTTGTACTTAAAGATACTACGAATCCACACGAAGAATACAGGGATGAAGAAAATACCTAAAAGTGTTGAAGAAATTACACCACCAAGTACACCATAACCGACCGAGTGTTGGCTACCTGCGCCAGCACCGCTTGCTAGGGCGAGCGGTAAAACACCGAAACCGAATGCAAGTGTAGTCATGATAATTGGACGTAAACGCATTTTGGCAGCATGTAATGTTGCTTCAAAGAGTTCTTCGCCTTGTTCCTGTAATTCTTTCGCAAATTCGACGATCAAAATCGCATTCTTCGCGGATAGACCAATTACGGCAACAATTGCAACCTGGAAGTAAATGTTAAAGGATAAGTTTGGATCACCTTTAATCAGCATACCTAACCATGTCAAGGCAAATGCACCGACGATACCTAAAGGTACAACCAGCAATACCGAAACAGGTACAGACCAGCTTTCATAGAGTGCAGCAAGACACAGGAATACGATTAATAATGAAAGAACAAGAAGAGGTGCTGTTTGGCTACCAGAATCACGTTCTTCTAAAGATAAACCTGTCCATTCATAGTCGAAACCGGTTAAGCCCATAGACGGTAACTTACCAATGATTTCTTCCATTGCCAACATTGCATCACCAGAGCTGACACCCGGTGCAGGCGTACCTTGAATGTTAACAGATGATACGCCGTTATAACGCTCTAGACGTGGTGAACCATAGGTCCATTCACCTTTGGCAAAGCCAGAGAAAGGAACCATTTCGCCTTTGTTATTACGCACATACCACTTGTTCAAGTCTTCAGGCATCATGCGTGTATCCGCTTCACCTTGGACATAAACTTTCTTCACACGACCACGGTCAACGAAGTCATTGATATATGAACCACCCCAAGCCATGCTCATGGTGCTGTTAATATCGGCAATACTGACACCCATTGCACCTGCTTGCGCTTGATCAATGGTGATCTGGTACTGTGGTGTATCTTCTTGACCATTTGGACGTACACCCGCAAGACGTTTGTCTTGTGATGCCATACCTAAAATCGCATTACGAGCAGCAATGAGTTTTTCATGCCCTTGACCGCTGGCATCTTTTAACTGGATATCGAAACCAGAAGCGACACCCAATTCAGGCATTGCGGGTAACTGCAATGGCATGATGTAAGACGCATCTTTCACAATCATGTTCAATGCCATACCACGTTGAATGATGGCACCGATTTGTGATTCTGGTGTCGTACGCTCACTCCAGTCTTTTAATTTAATAAAGGCAAGACCAGCGTTTTGACCCACCCCTGTGAATGAGAAACCAGCAACTGTAAAGATTGACTCTACATTTTCTTTTTCCTTATTCAAGAAATAGCCTGTCATGGTATCGATGACTTTATCGGTTCGTTCCAAGCTCGCGCTCGGTGGTAACTGAACCAGTGTCATCACCACACCTTGGTCTTCTTCTGGTAAGAATGAAGATGGCAAAACTTTATAAATGCCAACCAAAGCGGCAATCACAACAATATAAAGTACCCCAGAGAATAACTTGTGGTGGGTCATACGATTGACACCGCCTTGGTATTTCTCCGAAAGTCTTTCAAAGCTACGGTTAAACCAACGGAAGAAACGTGCGAAAATATTGTTGCTTTCCTGCTTGTTTGGATCGTGCTGTTTTAACAAGGTTGCACATAGGGCAGGGGTAAAGGTAAGTGCTACGATCAATGACAAGATCATCGCAGTAACCAGCGTGATCGAGAATTGACGATAAATTACCCCAGTGGTTCCACTAAAGAACGCCATCGGTACGAATACCGCTGTTAACACACTGGTAATACCGACTAAGGCACCTGAAATCTGACTCATCGACTTTTCGGTCGCAGGGACAGGTTCCAGATGTTCTTCCTGCATTACCCGTTCAACGTTCTCGACCACGACAATGGCGTCATCCACCAATAGACCGATGGCCAGTACCATTGCAAACATGGTGAGGGTGTTGATTGAGAAGCCGAAGATATTAATCACGGCAAATGTACCCAACACAACCACAGGAACTGCCAATGTTGGAATAATCGTTGCGCGCCAGTTCTGTAAGAACAAGAACATTACGATAAATACCAAGACAACCGCTTCAATGAGCGTGTGCACAACACTTTCAATCGAAAGACGAATAAATGGTGTGGTGTCATAGGCTAGCTTGTCTTTTAAACCGCTCGGATAGTTATGACGTAACTCAGATAAACGTTTTTCAACCGCAGCAGCAGTATCCAATGCGTTGGCACCTGTTGCCAGTTTGATTGCGACACCACCTGCAGGTTTACCATTGAACTTTGAGTCAAATTGATAGTTATCTGAACCGAGTTCGACACGTGCAACATCACCCAAACGAACTTGTGCACCACCTGAGGTATTTTTCAGGAAGATGTTTTTAAACTGTTCAGGGGTTTGCAACATGGTTTGTGCATTTACCGTTGCGTTAAGAACTTGGCCTGCAGTTGATGGCGCACCACCGAGCTGACCCACCGCAACTTGCGAGTTTTGTGCACGAATAGCAGTTGCAACATCATTTGGCGTCAAGTTAAAGCTAGTCAGCTTTGCTGGATCTAACCAGATACGCATTGCATATGAACCACCAAATACTTGGAGTTCACCTACACCTGCCACACGACTCAGTGGCTCAGAAATATTTGAGTTCACATAGTCTTTAATGTCAGAAGCAGAAAGGCTGTTATCTGGCGAATAAAATGCAATAACTTGTAAGAAGCTTGCACCAGACTTCGTCACTTTTACACCTTGACGTTGTACGTCAGCAGGTAACAGTGCTGTAGCTGATTGCAGTTTGTTTTGAACTTGTACTTGGGCGATATCTGGATCGACACCTTGTGCGAAGTTCAAGTTAATTGATGCTTGACCATTACCCGCACTATTCGATGAAATGTAACGTAAACCATCCAAACCATTCATTTGTTGTTCAATGATTTGGGTGACCGTATTTTCAACGGTTTGTGCAGAAGCCCCAGGATAAGTTGCAGAAATCGTTACCGTGGGGGGGGCAATTGTCGGATATTGTGCAACTGGCATTTTTGTGAGCGTGATAATACCCGCCAACATAATGACCAGTGCGATCACCCAAGCGAAAATTGGGCGATGGATAAAAAATTGAGCCATGCAATCTACCCCTTAAGCTTCTGAAGTTGCTTTTTGTTCAGCTTTTGGTGAATTGGCTTGTTTTTGTTCAGCAGCTTTTGGTGCTGCATTTTGAGCTTCAGCTGCTTTTGGTTGGTAAGGTTTAGTAGACACTTCTTGTCCTTCTTTGACCTTGGCAACACCATCAACAACAACCTTATCACCAGCCTGTAAGCCTTCAGTTACAATCCAGTCCTGACCTTTCACACCCACTGTTTTAATTGGGCGTGTTTCAATTGCACCTTTAGCATTGACCACCAATGCAATTGCTTGGCCTGTAGGTAAACGAGATACCGCTGCTTGAGGAATCAGATATGCATTTGGTAAAACACCTTGCGAGATTTTAGCCGTTGCATACATTCCTGGTAATAACAGGTGGTTTGGATTCGAGAAGACTGCACGTAGGGTTACAGTACCTGTATCTGGATTCACGCTTGCGTCAGAGAAAGCAAGTTGGCCTTCGACTGGGTATTCAGACCCATCTTCCAGTGTGATTTTGACACGGGTATTGTTACTGTTATTTAAACTGCCTTTGCTGAGTTGCTGGCGTAAACGCAATAATTCAGCACTTGATTGGTTGATATCAACATAGATTGGATCAAGTTGTTGGATCGTGACCAATGGATCAGCTTGGTTTGCAGTTACCAAAGCACCAGGCGTCACCGAAGAACGGCTAGACTGACCTGAGATTGGTGCGCGAACTGTTGAGTAACCCAGTGTAATTTCAGCATTTTTTAATGCAGCTTCAGACGCAGCTACATCAGCTTCAGCCAATTTTACTTGAGCATTGATATCGTCATATTCTTGTTTAGAAACCGCATTGGTTCCAACCAATTGACGATAACGACCTTCTTTCACGCGTAATGCATTTAAGTTTGCTTGTTGACGCAATAAGGTTGCACGAGCATTGTCTGCTGTTGCACGGTTAGTATTTGCATCAATTTGATAAAGTGCTTGACCTGCTTGAACGTAGCTACCTTCAGCAAATAAACGTTTTAGAATCACGCCACCTGTTTGCGGGCGCACTTCAGAAACTTGATATGCAGAGGTTCGTCCTGACAGTTCGACGTTTTGTTCAACGCTTTGTGGTTGAGCAACAATGACACCAACTTCTGGAGGTGGCATTTTTTGAGCAGCAGCAGCTTGCTGTGCATCTTTAGGATCTTTGCTACAACCAACAAGCGCAATGCTTGTTGCTAATGCGCAAGCAGTGAGGGCAGGAGCCCAAAGCTTAGCCGACATCATTATTCCACCTCAATTTAGATTTTTTATCTAAAAACAAATTATTGCTGAAAGTGCTTTGATACAGCCCAAACCAAAGCAAGGAAGTCCAAATCAACCCAATTCCCCAACCGGCAAGTACGTCAGTTGGGTAGTGAACCCCCGCATAAACTCTAGATATCCCCATGAAGATAAACCATAAAGTAGATACTAAAATGACACTGGTGCGATATTTGTGTTGTTGACACAACAACATGGCTAAACTCGCAAGGGTTGCAGCATAAAGGCTATGGGCACTTGGGAAGGATGCACCATAACTTTGAACCAAGTGATAAAACTCCATTGGTCTTGGCCGATCAATGCTCCATTTCAGAAGCCAACCAATCACAATGCTGCCGATCACACTTAAAGCGATAAAGGTCACATTCTTATAATTTTTAATCCAAGTTTGGTAAAGACACAAAAATGTAGTTAAAAATAGTAAAAAAGGCATCCCGCCAAGTAGAGAGAGCAGAACTGTCACATGATTAAGCGTAAATGAACGGTGCTCAAAAAAAACTTGAACACTAAAAAGGTCTAAAGTTGATGTGTTGGAAAGAACTAATCCAATCACACCGAATCCTAAAAAAAAGCAACCAATACAAAGCAATAGGTACGGCATGCGCTACTCATTATTTGCTTAACCATTATTCAGGGTTGTTGAGTGTTTGAAAGTGTACTCGCGAGTACACTTTTGGTCAAGTCTTGAAATTTTATGATAATTTCATTTTGATGTTTTTTTAAGACTTAGTAAAAAAACATAACAAAATTTGATGTATATCTCACTTTTAATTGAATCTATGCCTATCATGAAAAGTACTTTTTTAAGCTGTTTTCTCAACAGCCTAAGCCATTCTCTAGATTGCAAATTTACTTTGCATCACCTCGTTTGACTCAAGCAGCCTAAACTGTATTTATGTAGGCAATATTCAGCTCAGTGCAATATTCAAAAAGTAAAAGATCAAGATTGAATAAGTTGTTTTACATAGTTTTAGCAGTAAGTTTTAGAGTGCAGATGCATACTTGAGATCTCTCATTCAATTCGAGATACTTATAGACTGGCGTCATAGTATCTCCTAGTAAAAGGGATACCATGGCGGAGAAGTAATCTATTCAATAATAGACGCAGGGAATACCAACCCATTTAAACTATTTTTGGTGGCTTGATTATACGCAAAAATAGTTCAAATGTTAGACTTGTACTTTGTCGTTTTTTCTGTACAAAGCTAGTGTGCAGATGGGGTGTTCTTCGTCTGTACTTCCACTTCAACGGGTTGTTTAGGTGGCCAGAAAAAATCGCTTGGTCGGGTCAGGAAGTGAGTCGTTACCAACTTTGCGAGAGGCTTCCATTGTGCAAAACGGACACGGCGGGCGCGTAAAGCAACAATAATGGTGAGGGTGAAGCTGACAAATAAGTTGGTTAATCCAATCAGCATCACACCAAGGAATGACACTAAAATTAAACCAATGTCAGGCCCACCAATGGTCATTAAACCTTGGATGAAGTTGGCAGAGGCGAAGGCAATATGACGGATATCTAAAGGTAAACCGAGAATAAATCCAATCGTGCCCATACTGCCCAGCATGATTCCAAACAAGAAGTTACCCGCCAAGGCGCCGAGATTGGTCTCGATATAACCCGCGAATTTATCTAAGCGTTGTTGTCCCATCCAGCGTTTTAAGCGTCGATGCTGTTTTAAACGTGGACCGACTTTACGATAAACTGCCAAGTTATCGAAATAACCTGCAATCAAGCCAGAGAAAAACAAACATACACCCGCAATTGCGGCATGTGGAACTGCCAATGACGTAAAGGGGTTGAGGCTATGTAGCAATGCGGCTGATTTGGCGTGATTGAGCAGTGGCTCACCAAGATTGTATTGCCACAAAAAGGTAATCAGTGCTGCGGTTGGAATCGCAATCGAGATATTCCCCAGAATTGCAATGAACTGGGTTCGGATAATATTAATAATCAAGGCGGCCAGTTCTGCAATTTGTGCGGTCTTGCTGCCTTTTTGCTGCTGTACGGTTGACGCCAACGCCGCTGCAGTCATGGCAGGTTGTTTGGTCGCCACGGTAAAGTGCAATACATGAATCAACATAAAGCCAAGCGCATAGTTCATGCTGTATAAAAAGGCATGACCAAATGGAGCTAAGACCAAACGCGCCGTTAAAATTTTCAGCGTTGCCATGGTGGCAATGATCGCACCAGCACCTGCAGCTGCTTTGTACATGCCAAAGAAGCCTGATTTGTCGGTACTTACATAATGCTCACCTGTTTTACTGGCATTTTCTGTGACCTGTAAGGCAATCAGCTCACTGGTTGAGGTTAATAAGTGGCGGACACTTTTCTCATTATAATGCGCTTTGGTTAAGTCAGTGATTAACTCACCTAATGCCGTGTAACGCGCATCATTTTTGCTGGCTAATAGGGTCAGTAGCAGTTCAATCCGATCAATTGCCTGTTCTAACAGCGATAATAAATAGGTGAGGCTGATACTAACGCCAATCCGCTTGGTGGCACGGCGAATTTTGAGCACCACTTCACGGCATTGATCCAGCATCACAAAGGCTTGCGATGCATCTGGTGGTGGTAAAACCACAACCGCATCTTGATCATCAATCTGTTTTTTATATTTCTCGATGAACTCTACGATTTCACGATTTTGCACCAGAAAAGGCGATTCATATTCGGTAATTTCAGGTTGCGCATTAATAAATTCAGGGTAGAGGCCGATACCACTAATCCGATAGGACAATACCGTAATCGCTTTAATTAGCTCATTTTTTGAAATTTGTTTTTCTGTGGTATTGCTTTGGCTTTCACCTAATAGATTAAATAGGGTAATCCAGTCCTGATTCTCAATCAGATCGAGCCATTCACTGTCATTTTCTTGGTGAAAGACTTTTCCAATTAGGGTTTTAAGCTGTTGACCATCTTCGACTAAAGGGAGGAAGTGCGCGCCCAGACGTTGTCCCAACTGGTTCCAAAATCCATCCAGCGAAAGAATCCCGCTGTCAGCATATAAGCTTAACTGTTTATATTGGCTGATAAGCTTAAGTAAAAAGTTTTGCAGTAAGATGGCTGACGTTGGAGTCAGTAATAAGATTTTGATTAGCGCATGGATACGCTGTTTAACTTCATCCGCATCATTTGGATTTTTGGGACGGATCCGATTGACCAGTTCAATCAACAGTTGTTCGTCAAGAACAGCTTGAGGTTGGTCAAGCTGTTCCTGCATTTTTAAAAAAAGATCAGATAAGGTTAAATGCATAGGCAGTCAAAAAATTATTGTAGTCGATGTAAAGCCATTAAGGTCAAATTGATCAGTGCTTGGCGATATTCATTATCTGGCAGCGCTTTCAACGCTTCTAAAGCGGCATCCGTTTCCTGTTGGGCACGTTTTTGACAGTAATCTAGGCCACCTGAGTGATGAACAATTTCAATCACTTTATCTAAATGCTCAACACCACCTGTTGCAATACTGCGACGAATGATTTGGTGTTCCTCGCCAGTTGAATGAGCTAATGCAGAAATTAACGGTAAAGTCGGTTTCCCTTCCATTAAATCATCACCAATATTTTTACCTAATGTTTCAGCATCAGAAGTGTAATCTAAAATATCGTCGATAATTTGGAAGGCATTGCCAAAATGACCTGCGAAGCGACGCAAAGGTTCACGGTATTCTTCTGTTCCAGCTAAAATGGCGGCGCCTTCGGTGGCGAGTTCAAATAAGCGGGAAGTTTTACCATGGATAATTCTTAAATAGGTTTCTTCTGTGGTTTCTGGTTGGTGCTGAGACTGGAGTTGGAGTACTTCACCTTCTGCAATTTCACAAGTCCCAGTCGAGAAATCTTTTAATAAGGTCATATTATTTAAATCGACCAATAAATCAAAAGCTCTTGAAATTAGGAAATCACCGACCAAAACCGCAGTTTGATTGTTCCATGTTGCATTTGCGGTTGGACGACCACGGCGCAAACTTGATTCATCGACCACATCGTCATGCACCAAGGTTGCAGTATGCAGCATTTCAATGACTGCCGCCAAATGCTGTGCTTGTTGCATATCAGCGAGTCCACAAGCTCGCGCTGCCAATAAACACATAATCGGACGCATGCGTTTTCCGCCTGCTTCAACCACGTGTTTGCTGACACTCATGACGAGGCCCACTTTTGAGCTAATTCCTTCATTAATGAGGCGATCCATCGCAGCAAAATCTGTCGCAACAGGGGAGAGAATGTCTTGCTTAAAATCGATAACCATATGAAGAAAAACCTCGTATAGGTGGGTAATGTTGCCAAGTGTATCAATTTATCTATAACTAAACAGTTATACAGACTGTGTAATCTGCTATTTAAGACACGATGAAGAGTTTTTTGGTCTTAATTTAGACAGAAAAGAGGTTTCCCACCACATACCATTACTTTAATTATGGCTTTTAAAAAACACAGTTTGTTATTGTTACAACTTATTTTCAGAAATGTATTTCAAATTTTGATCAGAATCAATCGAAAATCCGTCATCAATCTAATTGATTTTGCTTAAAAATCCAAGCAAGTTATCGATATACATGTGTTTATGTAAAATCACTTGTCGTTTGATCAATTTTCACTTAAAATTTGTCCCCTTGTATAACCCCAGTGGCGTTCGTCTTAAGATCGATATGTCCCTTTATCGGCACGACGACACGGGCAAGTTGGAGTACATTATGTACGCAGTAATCCAAAGCGGTGGTAAACAGCACCGTGTTGTTGAGGGTGAAACCCTTAAAGTAGAATTATTGAAAGCTGAAACTGGCGCGACTATTACGTTTGATGACGTATTAATGGTTGTTAACGGTGACAACATTCAAATCGGTGCTCCAGTTGTAGCTGGCGCAAAAGTAACTGCAGAAGTAGTTGGCCATGGTCGTCACGACAAAATCCGCATCATCAAAATGCGTCGTCGTAAACACTATCGTAAACAACAAGGTCACCGTCAATGGTTTACCGAGTTGAAAATTACTGGTATCGCAGGCTAATACGAGGAGTAAATAGACATGGCAACTAAAAAAGCCGGTGGATCGACGAAGAACGGTCGTGATTCGAATCCTAAGATGTTAGGTGTTAAAGTTTACGGTGGTCAAACTGTAACTGCTGGTAACATCATCGTTCGTCAACGTGGTACAGAGTTCCACGCTGGTGCAAATGTTGGTATGGGTCGTGACCATACTTTATTTGCTACTGCTGACGGCGTAGTAAAATTTGAAGTGAAAGGTCAATTTGGCCGTCGCTATGTAACTGTTGAAGCTTAAGTTTTAATAGTTCGAGAAAACCCGCTTTTAGCGGGTTTTTTTATGCATATAAGTTTTTGCATTGTGGTTTAGTCTGAAGGTTTTCCAAAGTTTCCTGTTTTTAAATCTTCATAAGCCTGTAAAATTTGCTCATAACTGTTCATCACAAAAAAGCCATGCCCATTGATTGGCTCTTGCAAGGGCGGCGCAGATAAAAATAACAGATCACTATCTTCTAATGCGGTAATCGCAACATCAGTATCAAAGCTGGACAACACCGCTAAGGCCTGTTCTTCCAATGTGTCTTCATGTTCGGTGAATTGAAGCTTGCCTTTACGTAAATAAATTAAAGTCGTGTCCCCATGATGGGCAGGGAGTGTCAGTTGATGAGCTTTATTTAGATGAACATCAAAAACATTCATTGGGCTAAAGGTTTGGGCGATCCCTTGAATATTTTGAAACTGTCCAGCCACAATCCGGACATAGCCTGCATTCTGTTCGAGAGGTATTTGGGGGATCGTATTCTTTAATAGGCTTTGATAGCGAGGTGTAGACATTTTGTCTTTTGCAGGAAGGTTAATCCACAATTGCAACATTTCAAAGTATCCACCACGCTCACGAAACTCTGGACTAAAATGTTCGGTATGCTGAATACCAGCGGCAGCTGTCATCCATTGCACATCACCTTGTCCGATGATTCCACCTTGCCCCGTAGAGTCTTGGTGTTGTAACTCACCCGCAAACACAAAGGTCACTGTTTCAAAGCCGCGGTGAGGATGCTCACTCACACCTTTTTTCGTGCTTTTGGGTGCCAAGCGTCCTGGCCCTAGATGATCCAATAATAAAAATGGTGAGGTGGTATTCCCCAGTTCCTGATACGAAAATACCGAAAGGGCGGGATAAAAATCGCCAATCGCAAATCGCGTGTCATTACGGTGGATAAAGGCAAGACTTTTCATGAATGATGCTGGTTAAAATCATTGGCTTTTAGCTTAGCAAATGCTGGTGATTCGTCTAGATTCACGCTGAGCAATAATTTTCCCTGATCAGACATTGACGGATGTAGTTGGTGAATGGTCGAAAAGTTAATTTTCGTTCTTACAATCTCTACATAAAGGCTGTAACTTCATACATAATGCAGGACTTTGCGACACGAATTACACAAAACCGTTGCTTTTCTTCATTTTTTTAATGATTAAAAACAGTAAGATGTCGTCATACCAGTAGAAATCTGATAGAAGGTTGTTTTTATGAATTTCGTAAAAAAAATGGCTTATGCTGCAACGTTAAGTGCAATGACACTTGCTCCTGTTGTGAGTAGTCAGGTCTTCGCTGCACCTGTTGCTGCATCGGCTCAGCAAGCGACCACCAGTTTGGTTCAACAGTTATCTGGCTTGCAACGATTCACCGCAGATTTTGAACAAAGCACAAAAGTAGCAAACAGTAATAAAGCAGTACAAAAAAAAGGTTTAACTGCTCAACACATGAATCAGACCTTTAAAGGAACAATGAAAGTTGAGCGTCCTGGGAAATTTTATTGGGAAACCACCAGTCCAGCCAAACAAACCATCGTGACTACGGGTAAAGTGGTGTGGATTTATGATCCAGACTTGCAGCAAGCCGTGCGTCAAAGCTTAGATGATCAAATTGCCAATACGCCAGCATTATTGTTATCGGGCAATACCAACCAGATCATGCAGTCTTATCGTGTGACTCAACCGGATCGCAGCAAGCTGTATTACACTTTATATCCTAAGCAAGAAGATGGGGCATTCCAGAGTTTAACGATTAGTTTTGGTGGCAATAAAGCGCCGAATTTGATGGTATTACAAGACTCTTTGGGGCAAACCACTTATGTGCGTTTCAATAATATTAAAGTGAATCAGGCGATTCCAGCATCAGTGTTTAATTTCACACCGCCTAAAGGCACAGATATTATTGATCAGTAACTCTCCGCTTGACTTGAAAAGCCGCACATGTTGCGGCTTTTTTGATATGAGGTTTGGATACATTTTTTAATTTCATCTTGGGGCAAGGCTTTGTATAGTGAAGAAAAACATCAGAGACTTGCATGACGATGAAACCTTCACAATTATCAAAAATTATTCCACTGCTCCCCATTCTGACGGTTGTTGCATTAGCGGGTTGCCAACCTAAAAAAGACAGCACTGCGACCACTGAAAAAGTCGATATTCCATTGATTCATGCAAAAGTGGTGACGGTTAAAATTCCAAAGCAGAAAGTCTGTTTGGAGGACGGTTGTACCAGCTATGATTTACAAACGGTTGAAACCAATCAGAAATGGATTGATGAATATTTCGTGAATCGGATGAAAAAGGCCGAGCCGAATGCGTTTTCCAATATTGCAGACCAGAAAGTAAAAGTCCCTGCGGACGAAGCATCGCAAAGCGAAAGCAGTACCTATGTCCGCTTTGTGGGGCAAAACTATAATCTAGCCACTTTTGCAATCCAGACTTATTCTTATTCTGCGGGGGCGGCACATGGCATGTCACATCAAGAGTTTGTGAATTTTGACTTGAGTAATAAAAAACATATCACGGTCAGTGAATTGCTCAAACCTGATATGAATACCAAACTGCGCGATGAACTATATGCATCCAATCAAAACTGGCTCGAAGACCACAGCATTAAAAAAGAACAATTACAGGTCAGTGATAACTATTACTATGGGGTAAATGGCATCGTATTTGTTTATCCACTGTATGAATTGGCATCTTATGCGGAAGGTATGAGTGAGTTGACTTTGCCGTACTATGCAGCCAAACAGTTTGTGAAGGCTGAATATTTACCAAGTTTGCCAAAAGATCCGAACTAGTTCTTCTCCAGCATCTACATCTTAGATGTAGATGCTGAGACTTTGTTGCCAATCGCTGTATTTTTTTAGGTTAAAGCCTTACACTATAGCCAGTTTTTTTCTCTATTCATGATTGATTATGATCGACCCAAAATTACTTAGAAATAATATCGAAGCAGTCAATGCTGCTTTGGCAAAACGTGGTATTCAGCTAAATGTGCAAGAGTGGGCTGATTTAGAAGCTCGCCGTAAAGATTTGCAATCCAAAGCTGAAAACTTGCAAGCTGAGCGTAATGCAGGTGCCAAGCAAGTCGGTCAAATCAAAAAATCGGGTGGAGATGCTTCTGAAATCATGGCGCGTATGGCAGCCATTGGTGATGAGATCAAAGCTGCGGAAGTGGCTTTGGCTGAGTTGCAAGCTGAGCTTGAACAAAAATCATTGGCGATTCCAAACTTGCCAGATGAATCTGTTCCCTTTGGTAAAGATGAAAGCGATAACCTTGAAATCCTAAAGTGGGGTACACCACGTCAGTTTGATTTCGAGATCAAAGATCATACCGATCTTGGTGAAATGATGGGTGGTCTGGAGTTTGAAACGGCGACCAAATTAACAGGTTCACGTTTCAGCGTATTGAAAGGACCTTTGGCGCGTTTACAACGTGCTTTAGCCCAGTTCATGTTGGATACGCACACGCTTAAAAATGGCTATACCGAAGCTTATGTGCCGTATTTGGTCAATGCAGACAGCTTACGTGGTACAGGTCAACTGCCTAAGTTTGAAGAAGACTTATTCAAACTTCAGGGTGAAAAAGAGTATTACTTGATTCCAACTGCTGAAGTGCCAGTGACCAACTTCGTTCGTGACGAAATTATTGATGCGGATCGTTTGCCACTGAAATATTCTGCACATACGCCATGTTTCCGTAGCGAAGCAGGTTCTTATGGCCGTGATACCCGTGGTTTGATTCGCCAACACCAATTCGATAAGGTCGAAATGGTGCAAATCGTAAAACCAGAGCACTCTATGCAGGCACTTGAAGAGTTGACTGCACACGCAGAGGGCATTTTGCAGGCATTAGGCTTACCGTACCGTAAGATTTTGCTCTGTGGTGGTGACATGGGCTTTGGTGCGGTTAAAACCTATGACCTAGAAGTATGGGTACCAAGCCAAGATACTTATCGTGAAATCTCAAGCTGCTCAAATGTGGGTGATTTCCAAGCACGTCGTATGAAAGCACGCTACCGTGTTGATCAGAAGAAGATCGAATTGGTGCATACCTTGAATGGTTCAGGTTTGGCAGTTGGTCGTACCTTGCTTGCGGTGATGGAAAACTATCAACGCGCTGATGGTTCAATCGAGATTCCAGAAGTTTTACGTCCATATATGGGCGGTGTTAGCTACATCGACTAAACTGTGCATCGAATTTGTGCATAGTTTTTGCTTTAGCTCAATCAGATTGAAAATATAGAGGCGTCACGTGGAAATTTTCCCAATCTCTTTAAAGTTGCAACAGCAACGTTGTCTGATTGTGGGGGGTGGGCATATTGCCTACCGCAAAGCAAACCTGCTCGTCAAAGCTGGTGCAATTGTGGATGTGATTGCACCAGAGATCCTTCCCGAATTAGACCAACTGATTGAGCAATCGGCAGGGCAATATATTCAAGCCTCTTTTTCTGAAACTGTTCTGGCAACAGCTTATCGCTTGGTGATTGCTGCGACAGATCAGCCCGACGTCAATAAAGCAGTATTTGAACAGTGTGAACAGCGTAATCTGTTGGTCAACAGTGTTGATGATATTCCACACTGCCGCTTTATGGTGCCTGCGATTATTGATCGCTCACCATTGGTAATTTCGGTGGCTTCCAATGGTGCATCACCCGTTTTATCCAGACAGTTGCGTACTCAGATTGAAACCATCGTGCCGCATGGTATGGGTAAATTGGCTGAGTTTTCGGGGCAATGGCGTAAGCAAGTGAAAGCCAAAATTGCCAATCCAGATGAACGTCGTATCTTCTGGGAAAACTTGTACGCCAGTCCGCTGAAAGAACAGGTTTTCAATGACAATATTGATGTGGCCAATGATCTGATTGAGCAGGCTTTAACTGAATGGACTGCACCGAAAGGTGAGGTGTATTTGGTCGGGGCAGGTCCGGGCGATCCAGAACTACTGACTTTAAAAGCTTTGCGTCTAATGCAACAAGCCGATGTGGTGATTTATGACCGCTTGGTATCTGCACCGATTCTGGATTTGTGCCGCCGTGATGCTGAAAAGATTTATGTCGGTAAAGCCCGTTCTAATCATTCGGTTCCGCAAGATGGCATCAATGCCTTATTGGTGGAATATGCACAGCAAGGTAAACGTGTTTGTCGTTTAAAAGGTGGCGATCCTTTTATCTTTGGCCGTGGTGGAGAAGAGATTCAGGAATTGGTGCAAGCCAATGTGACTTTCCAGGTTGTTCCGGGTATTACCGCAGCTTCAGGTTGTTCAGCGTATGCAGGTATTCCACTGACGCATCGTGATTATGCGCAAAGTGTACGTTTCCTGACAGGTCATTTAAAAGAAGGCTCACCTGAGTTACCTTGGAATGAACTGGTCTATGAAAACCAAACTTTGGTGTTATATATGGGCTTGGTCGGTTTGGAACGCATTTGTGAGCAATTGATTGCACATGGTCAGCGTCCAACTATGCCTGTGGCCTTAATTTCTAAAGGAACAACCCCTGATCAGAAAGTGGTGGTGGGTACATTGGCGGATATCGCGACCAAAGTATCTGAACATCAGATCGTAGCGCCAACTTTAACCATTATTGGTGAAGTGGTGAGTCTACGCGAACAGTTAAAATGGTCTATGTAGGATAAGATCATGGCGTTCTATTTAGCTGGTTATCATCTCATTCAATTGAAATCAGCTAATCTATTTAAGGACGTGCCATCTAGAATTTTTACATGTAGTTCTTGTATAAATGATCATCTTGTTGATCGTTGGTCATATTCTTGGGTATTAAAAACGCAAGACGAAATTCAGGAAATAAAATCCAAACTTAGTTTAACGAATGAACAATTCCATTTACTTGAAAATTGGGTAAATGACTTACATCAGAAGAATTTGCTAGGTTGGGCTAATGTCTTTCAGGATATTCAGACCGCAACCCAATATAAAGAAAGATTTTTTAAAAATCATGCTGATATTTATTTGCTATCTCTTTATGTAGATGGTGATTATAGGAGTGATATTTTAGAGATTTTTGCTTCAAGTTCTGAACACGTTGGCGAAATTGGTATCTATCAGTGTTTAAAAAAAGGCATTAGAGAAGATTGCATCCCAGATGAAAAGCTTTTGGGATATGACTATATTGGCTTGGAAGTAAGTGGTGATTTTCATAGTTTTCACTGCCATGATCTTTCTAACAATTTAGTTGAAAAATTTGATTTAACTTTAAATGAATTTGGGTTGTTTGAAGAGCCCTCAAAAAGCGATCAAATTGAAGCATTTTTAAATGATAATCCGAATGGATTTGAGGCGGTTCCTTGGGGGATTGCCAAAGTAAAATTGGTTAATTCTTGGTAAAATATTTAAGATTTATCTAGAAAAATTTAGTAGAGAAAATTTGTGATTCATGTCGTCCTATACGAACCTGAAATTCCAGCGAATACAGGTAATATCATTCGTCTATGCGCCAATACCGGTGCGCAACTACATCTAGTCAAACCTTTAGGTTTTGAGCTGGATGATAAAAAGTTGAAGCGTGCAGGTTTGGATTACCACGAATGGGCAAGAATGCAAATTTGGGACAATATCGAACTTTGCCTTGCCGATTTAAAGGCGAAAGGGGTTGAGCATGTTTTCCCGCTTACCACCAAAGGGACAGCGACACCGCATACGGTTGATCTGAATCGTCCCGTTGCCTTGTTGATGGGGCCTGAAACCCGTGGTCTGCCAGAGCAAGTGCGTCTCATGTTCCCGCAAGAGCAATGGATTCGTTTGCCGATGGCTGAAAATTCAAGAAGCTTAAACCTCTCGAATGCAACCGCTGTGATTGTCTATGAAGCGTGGAGACAACAGGGTTTTAAACAACTCTAATTTTCGCAGCTTAGAGATCACCATATGGACTCGCCACAACCAGCGTGTAGCCATTTGGGTCTTTAAACCAGATTTCGCGATGATGCGCGTTCGGGTTATATTTCGGCCCTTCCAAAATTTCGACTTGATGGGTTTGTAAACTCGCTACAATCTCATCAAATTGAGTGCTTTCAAACCAAAGCAAAACGCCATTACCAACGACCCGTTTAGGGTCTCCGATATGTGAGTGGTCATGGGCTTGCCATTGATGCAATTGCAGCACCATGCGCTGTTCAAACAGCAATTGTTCATATTCTCTGCCGCCATGTCCACTTTCTAAGCCCAGTACTGTTTGATACCACTGACTGGTTTTCTCGACATCGGCCACTGCAATTAAAGGCTGTGGGTACATACACACCTCACGGAATTATTCGAATTGTTGTTCCTGTATCGTATCAAAACGTTGTTGAGCGTAGATCACTTGTTCAATATTACTTTCAGCCCAATCTTTGAGTTGGTACGCCATTTCTGCAACTTCCAGACCGAGTGGCGTGAGTGAATAATCCACCCGAATTGGTGCAGTATCTTGTACTTGCCTTTCAATAAAGCCATCACGTTCTAGCATTTTTAGTTTCTGTGACAATACTTTAGGTGAGATGCCTTGAATGCTCTTTTTGAGTAAATTGAAATGTTGGGTTTCTCGCGCAAGCACATTGATGATCATCAGCACCCATTTGTCTGCAATTTTTTCAAAAAATAACCGAGCAGGACAATGTTGTTGATAAATATCGTATTTTAATGCCTGATTCATAGCGACAACCCTCATTTTTTCAATTGAATGGCAGTAGTTACCATCTGGTAACTAATTGACACCTAGTTTCTAAAATATATCATTAAATCGAACTTTTGAAAAATTTTGGATACTCTCATGACACAAATTGCGGTTGTTTACTTCTCGGGCTATGGCCATACCAAAGTGGTTGCTGAAACTTTTGCGGGTGCAATTGACGCAGCTTTAATTGAAATTGATCAGAATGGTGAGATCACAGAGCAAGATTGGCAGACTTTAAATGATGCACAAGGGATTGTGTTTGGCACACCAACTTATATGGCGGCAGCCCCTTGGCAATTTAAGAAATTTGCCGACGCTTCTTCAAAAGTCTGGTTTACTCGTGGTTGGCAAGATAAAGTCTTTGCGGGTTTTACCAATAGCGCGAGCCTGAATGGTGATAAGCAAGTGACCTTGATTCAATTACAAACTTTGGCTTCGCAGCATGGCGGTATTTGGGTGAGCTTGGGGTTATTGCCTGCCAATACCAAAGCAGCGAAGCGTGAAGATGTAAATAACTTAGGTGGTTCGGTTGGATTGTTGGTTCAGTCTCCATCTGATGCAAGTACCGATGAGATTCCAACAGGGGATTTAGAAACAGCGAAGCTTTATGCACAACGCGTGAAAGCAATTGTTGAAAAATTGCATGGTTAAGTTTTTAAACTAATAACAAAAGACCGCCAAATTTAGGCGGTCTTTTGTTATTGCTTTTAATGTTGTGTCACGATGGGCTTAGTCTCTAGCACGATTGGCATAAATCGTAAGTGTTTGATCACCACTTGCGAAGCGTCTACCAGTAATTGGTGTAGCCCATAAATTCCAGCCAAGAGAAGACTGTCCAATCAGGCGTTGTGTATATAGATAAACGCTGGCACCTGGCTCACGATCATCTAAGACACTGCCATCAAATATTTTGTATACCAAATTGGTGGTATTGGTATTGCTGCTATCTCTTTCTAATACTAAGCCATAATCATCATTACCATCTTGGAAATTAAAACGATAAATATAACCAGCAGCTTTTTGTTGATCCAAAATCGTTTTGATCTCAGTGGCTTTAGTGCTGCTACTGATTGGAATCCAACGATAATCATAAGTCCCATTATGAAGATTACTGTTGGTACAGAGGAAAGAGTACTGTTGGAGGTTGATGCGATAAGCATATTCCAAGCGACAGCCTGCTTTGCCAAGTTCATTGGCATAATTTGTCCAAGTTGTTGGAGTCACGAGATTGGGGCGGATAAGACTTTCATCTACCGTATAGACTGCAGTATCACCAACGCGTTTTTCATAAATATTAAAGGTGCCCTTATCCTGATCAAGTTGATATTGTGTACGGTAATGGAAACCTTGGCTCGCTTGAGTCGTTAATTCAGCTTTGAACAGATTGTGTCTTTCGGTTGATGTGCCTGTCGTAGTGGCCGTGGTGAGTTGGTATTGCCACTTAGCTGCATTGTTTGCGTTGTTTTTAATATAAAGATTACGCATACGCATTTCTTCGGTAGTAAGCAAAGAAGATGCGGTGTCGGAAGTTACATTGGTATCAATACGAACATCTACCAGTCTAAAGCCTGCATTGGCTTGAGCATCTAGTTGATTTTTGAGTCGTGCAAGGGTGGGTTCCAGATCTTTAAATTCATAAGTGCTGGTCGTAATAAATGGACTGGCTCTCAAACTTTGGAAGCGTTTAAGTGAGGATTTTCTTAAGCATTGATTTGCAGCACTCATTGTTTGTACAGTCTGATCAATGTTCGTGCCATTGGTTTCAGAGCTTTCAAAAATACAAAGCGTATTTGCATCTTTAAAGGCTAATACGGCTGCATTTGATTGACTGTCATCATCACCATAAAGTTTTACTCGTGCCAGATGATATGTGGTCTGATTCGTGCGTTGCGCGTTGCCGATATTGTAGTACGACAGACCACGAGGGCCGCCATCGTGTTCAAAATCTCCAAAAATTTCCCCTGAGCAATTGGCTTCTTGATAACGTTCAGTATCAAGAAGTGTGTCGAATGAATTATTCGATACGACATGGTTTTCCATAATTAGACGGAAATTAAGTGGTGCTGCTGCACATGATTGAGATTCCCAAGTTCCTGCAAAGGTTTGAGAGACTGGCGTAGGCGTAGGCGTAGGCGTAGGCGTAGGTGTTGGCGTAGGAGTTGGAGTCGGCGTAGGTGTTGGAGTCGGCGTTGGCGTTGGCGTTGGCGTTGGCGTTGGTGTCGGTGTCGGTGTCGGTGTCGGTGTCGGTGTCGGTGTCGGTGTCGGGGTCGGAGTTGGCGTAGGCGTTGGAGTGGGTGTCGGAGTAGGTGTTGGTGTCGGCGTCGGCGTTGGAGTAGGCGTAGGCGTAGGCGTTGGGGCAGGTCCAGATGAGCTTGAACCTCCGCCGCTACCAGAGTCAAACCAACAAGCACTGAGTGCTACTGAAAGCAGCGCAACGCCACTTCCTTTCACGATATTTTTCATTATTCTATTCCCTCTGTTTTTGTGGTGTTTAAAAATCAATTTGATTTTTAATTTTCAAATATTGTTGGATTTTTTTTAATCATAATGCAGCAGTGAGAGGGAAATAAACAAAAGGCCTCATTAGGTTATTAAATTGGTTTTAAATGTTTTTTTGTTGAATATGCTTTACATCTGAATCTTTTGATCACTTT
This sequence comes from Acinetobacter sp. ESBL14, assembly GCF_036668815.1. Taxonomy (NCBI): domain Bacteria; kingdom Pseudomonadati; phylum Pseudomonadota; class Gammaproteobacteria; order Moraxellales; family Moraxellaceae; genus Acinetobacter; species Acinetobacter sp. ESBL14. The sequence goes on along the minus strand of NZ_JAZEVS010000004.1, from coordinate 38,741 downwards.
GATTTTTTTGATTATATTTGCTATGGAAGTATTAAAAGTTCTTTCTTATTAATATGTACTAAACAGAGTGCTTTCATACATTATTTTTTAATAACTAATTTTTAAAGCGATTATTTCTAATAAGGCAATGATCAATAAAAATAATTGTGAAAGCGATCTCATAAAAACTTTAAATGACTTATCGGGGTTGTTATGGAAAATGTAGAATGGCAGGGGACTCCTTCTCAAATCAGTAATCTTGCATACTTTGTTGTGTGTGGTGTTTTATTCTTTTTGGTCATTCCTTTGCTATTGATCTTATGGCGTTGGTTACAGACTAAATATACAAAATACGAGTTAACCTCTGAGCGTTTAATTATGTCCAAAGGGGTATTGAATAAAACCACCAATCAATTGGAACTCTATCGAGTCAGAGACTATCGACATGAGCAACCGTTTTTTCTACGTATTTTTGGCTTAAGTAATATTGTGCTGATCAGTACCGACAAGACAGATAAAGTATTAAACCTGATTGCCATTCGTGACGGTGGCGACTTAATTACTCAGATTAGATCAAATGTCGAAGGCTTAAGAAGATCAAAATCAAGAATTGTTTAAAGTTAAGCGCATAAAAAAGGCGCATTCAGCGCCTTTTTTATGATTTCACCAGATTAATGTCTGTCATCAAATTCATTATGCTGTGGCGCATTGTATTTGAAGCCTTTGGTCTTGTAAGCAAGATAACCGACACCGATGACGGCCCAAGCCAAACCAATCTGTAAAGCCAATTTGTCAATTTCCAACCACATCATAAACACGCTGGCAAAACCGAGTGTTGGGATAATGATATAGCTGATAATGTCTTTAGGCGTCTTGTTCTTGCCATCTCTTAATGCATAGCGAGAAATCACCGAGAAGTTAACAAAGCTAAATGCAGTTAATGCACCAAAGCTAATTAAGTTCACGATATGCTCAAGATCAAGGAAACCCGCAGATAAAGCCACAACACCCACAATCAAGATATTGTAAGTTGGCGTATGTAAACGTGGGCTAATATGACCGAATAATTTCTTATTGATCACGCCATCACGACCCATCACATACATTAAACGCGATACACCTGCGTGTGCCGAAATACCTGATGCCATCACTGCTACGACTGCAAAGTATAAAACCATGGTTTTAAATGCAAGGCTACCAATGGCTGCAACCATGACTGGTTGAGATTCATCCAGTGGGTTGAAGTAGGTATTCGGATTACTTGGGAAGTAAAGCTGAATAAAGTAGGTGCTGACAATGAAGATGATACCTGCAAGCAATGCTGTGGTGAAAATTGCACGTGGCAAAGTCTTTTCAGCATCTTTGGTTTCTTCGGCAAGTGAAGAAAGCGCATCAAAGCCCGTAAATGAGAAGCATAGCACCGTTGCACCTGCAATTAATGCCCCGACAGAGGTCATTTCATTCCAGAATGGCGCAAGCGACCATAACTCAGCTTTATCTGGATTCAGAGTGCCATCGGCATAAACCCCTTGTGTGAGCAGGATATAGACCTGATACACAAAGTAGAAAATAACACCGAGCTGGATGACCACAATGGTACTGTTAAAACGCGCGACAAAACGTGCCCCAAACAGGTTGATCACCGTCATCAGGACGGTTAAACCAATCACCCAAATCCAGTTATTTACTTCTGGGAAGAGTGCTCTCAAATAAATATCAGCAAGAATGATATTGACCAGAGGAGAGAGCAAATAATCTAACCACGAAGACCAACCCACCATAAAACCAACATTAGGGTGAATCGACTTTTGGGCATAGGTATATGCAGAACCAGAAGACGGATAACGACGAATCATGTGACCATAACTGATCGACGTTAAAAGAATTGCAACTAAGGCAAATATGTAGGAAGTCGGTACATGACCACCACTTCTTTCAGATACTAAACCAAACGTATCAAATAAAGTTAATGGTTGAATATAAGCTAAGCCAATAATGATGATGTGCCAAAGCACAAGATTCTTTTGAAGCTTCGCTGTTGGTTGAGTCCCAGATAAATTTGTCAACGGCGTTATCCTCATAATCGTTGATCAAAGATCAGCCATAGTGTTAAGGATCGTTTGAGACAAAAACGATCCCCCGTACAAAAAACGAAAGTGCGCCAATCTATCCTAAAACACTATAAATTGTCAGTACTTTTATGCTTTTTTTAGCAATTTTTTTGCCAATTGGGTAAATAAATAGATGAATAAAGATTCACTTAAAAATACAAAGCCCCGATATCACATCAATATCGGGGCTGTTAAGCAGGAATACTTGATTTAACTCAATGTATTACCATGCTTTTTGTAAGATTGCACGAATGTCTTGCAAGTTTGCTTCTTTCGGGTTGTAAATGATAGAACCATCATTCAATGCCTTATCTGCAACTTCATCCAATTGTGCTTCAGTGACTTTAGCTGTTTCACGTAGCGTACGTGGCAATTTGGTCAGGCTGAATAAACGATCACGCATCGCTAAAATTGTGGCAATCGCTTTGTCTGCACGTAAGTTAGCAGGCGTTTGAGCATAAATATCTGCACCCGCAAGCGGCAGCAGTAATTCACCAATCTTGTCACCATTGATTTCTTTGTTATATTCCAGCACGTATGGTAGGAATAAGTTCATGCATAAGCCGTGGGGCAGATGTGCAACTGCACCAAGTGCATGACCCAATGAGTGAACTAAGCCCACCATTGAATTCGAGAAAGCAATCCCTGCCATAGTAGATGCTTGTGCAAGCTCTAAACGACCTTGTGCATCGCTTGGATTGTCTAAAACTTTGAACAAGTTTTCGCTGATCTTTTTAATCCCTGCGCTGGCATAGGCATCACTGAGTGGGTTCGCAGCTAAGCAGGTATAGGCTTCAACACAGTGTGTCAGTGCATCCATGCCTGTCATGGCAGTCAAATGAGGTGGGAGTGTCTGTGTCATGCGTGGATCAAGAATTGCAGCATGCGGCATCAAGTAATAAGAGGCAAAAGCCAGTTTGACATTGCGTTGCGTATCCGAAACCACAGCTACCATGGTCACTTCTGAACCTGTACCAGAGGTGGTTGGAATCACGAAGAAAGGTTTGAGTGGTTTTGGCAGATTGTGCGCACCTGAATATTGTAATAAATCGTCACCACCTTCAGACACCAAGATATTGGTCGCTTTAGAGGTGTCGATGACTGAGCCACCACCAATTGCAATGATCGCATCGCATTTTTGCTTGCGGTACAGTTCTGCGGCTAAGCGAACCACTTCCAAGCTTGAATCGGGTGGAACATCATCAAAGATCGCACCAATCACCGCATCGGTGGTGCTGAATGCTGCTTCGATTGGGCTAAGCAAACCATTGGCACGTACACCTTTATCGGTAATGATCATCGGACGTTTTGCGCCAAGCGTCGCAAGTTCAAATGGAATATGCTCTAAGGCAGCGTTACCAGCAATGACTTTTACAGGACAGAAAAACTCGTAATAAGGCTTAGCCATGTTATGCGCTCCGTTTGAGATATGATTTTGCGACTTTAAGATAAATATTTTTTGCACCTGTGAATTTTTCTTTTAATGTTAATTCAGCAGGGTAGCGTTTGACTGCAAGTGAAGCGATTAGCTTAGGTAAGATCAGAGCTTCCATTTTGTTCAAGCAACGCACCAGACGGATGGCGCTTGAAACATCACCATCGGCAATCATACGGTCATTGGCAAAGGCTTGTGCGGTACTTTCTTGGAAAGAAAATACCAAAAAGGCATGGGTTAAATGCTTGAAGGTAATGGTTAAATCAGGCTTGCCTTTGTAATTAGACAATAGCTCTAATTGTTTTTCTTCGGTTACTCGAGCAACAAATGCAGGTCCATTGGGGAAAACATTCATTGAAAGGATAAAACCAACCGGAAACTTCGACACTTCCTGTTGTACTTCATCATCCACTTGGCTTGCCATCACGAGGCCACGACCCACAACATCCATCATGAGTTTGACGTAGGCAAATTGCAACGTGGGCTTCACTGCTTTGGTTGAAATCACTTGCGTATCCCTTGTTAAAATTATGCAAAAGCTAATTTAGAGTATTTACTCTAATTTATTTTATTGGAATTGAAAAGTAAATTATTCAGATTTGACTACAAGGTCATTAAAGAAATCGGTATTTTGCAGATAGTGGACAAAATCGGCACAGAGCTGCTCAAAGCTTGGATAATCTGTCAGTAAGTCTTGTAAGCGTACCATCTCTAAGCCTGCATAACCGCAGGGATTAATGGTTTGAAAACCAGTGAGGTCACAATCAATATTCAGGGCAAGACCATGATAACTACGGCCACGACGAATTTTAAAGCCTAAGGACCCGATTTTGCGGTCATCGACATAAACGCCTGGGGCATCAGCTTTGGCATAGGCATGGATGTTGTATTGTTTGAGTAGATCAATCATGGCTTGTTCTGCAAAACTGACCAAAGTACGCACATGCCATTTCAAGCGATTCAGGTCTAATAGAAAATAGGCAACCAATTGGCCTTTGCCATGCCAAGTGACTTGGCCACCGCGATCAGTATGTACAATCGGCAGATTACTGTGCAGTAGAATATGTTCAGGCTTGCCTGCTTGTCCTTGGGTTAGGACATCTTGATGCTGTAACAGCCAAACCTCATCAGGTGTGCTTTCATCACGATTGCTTGTGAAGTCTTTCATTGCTTCAAAACGAGTCGTGTAATCTTGTAGATCATTGAAACAACGAATGATTAAAGTTGGTTTTGCAGCGCTCATTACAACAGGATTTCCTTGTCAGCTTGAATTGATGAGTTGTTGAATTATGTAATGATTTGGATCAGATCAATAGGGGTTTATTAAAAAGTCGCGTGTTATTTTTTGCGAAAAAAAATCCAAAACACTTTCGTATTTTGGACTTCTTTATTAAAGCGCTGTCTTAATTAAAGGACAGGCTGCAAGGTCAGCGTATAAGGCATGAACTTGTTCCAACTCTTCAAAGCGCAATTGTGCAGTTAAAGAGTGGTATTTGCCTGTGCGTGACGGCTGAACTTTTACGGTGTCACCATCAAATTCAGGGAAGTGCTTCTGCAAAATATCAACAACAGCCACTCGAAGTTCATCCCCTGCATTACCAATCAATTTGATCGGATAGTCCATCGGGAAAACCCAAAGATGTTCTTGCAATTCACGAGAAGGAGTGCGGTCTAACATGAGCAACCTCTTAATTTGAAACGCCTGCATCAGTGCAGGCGCTTTTGATCTAATACATAAATGGGGATGAAGTGTTGAACTTCAAGTCCTGCGCTAAACCAATACCATGTATTGGTCTAGCACAAGATTTCCCAAAGATTAGTCGTTTTCCAAGAATGAACGTAAGTGTTCTGAACGAGAAGGGTGACGAAGCTTGCGTAACGCTTTCGCTTCAATCTGACGGATACGTTCACGGGTTACGTCAAACTGTTTACCTACTTCTTCTAAAGTGTGGTCGGTTGGCATATCAATACCAAAACGCATTTTCAATACTTTCGCTTCACGTTCAGTCAAGTTTTCAAGTACTTCACGGGTCGCTTCTTTTAAGCCTTCTGAGGTCGCAGCATCTACTGGTGAAGTGATGTTTGAGTCCTCAATGAAGTCACCAAGATGCGAATCTTCATCATCACCGATCGGTGTTTCCATCGAAATCGGTTCTTTTGCGATTTTAAGTACTTTACGAACTTTAACTTCGTCCATTTCCAGACGCTCACCCAATTCTTCAGGCGTCGGTTCACGACCCATTTCTTGAAGAAGTTGACGAGATACACGATTGATCTTGTTAATGGTTTCAATCATGTGTACTGGAATACGAATAGTACGTGCTTGGTCGGCAATCGAACGCGTAATCGCCTGACGAATCCACCACGTTGCATAAGTCGAGAATTTATAACCACGACGATATTCAAACTTGTCTACGGCTTTCATCAAACCGATGTTACCTTCTTGAATCAAGTCGAGGAACTGCAAGCCACGGTTGGTATATTTTTTCGCAATCGAAATTACCAAACGTAAGTTCGCTTCAACCATTTCTTTCTTGGCACGACGTGCTTTCGCTTCACCAACCGCCATACGTTTCGAGATATCTTTAATATCTTTAACATTTAAGCCAAGGTCTTTTTCAATATCGGCAATCTTTTGCTGGAATGCCAATACGTCAGGACGTACTTTTTCCAAATGTGCTTTGGTTTCAGCAGGTGCTTTCGCGATTTGTTCATCTAACCAAGCTGGATTTGATTCTTGCTCAGGGAAGGTCATACGGAACTGGTTACGGTCCATACGGCCACGACGAACTGCATAACGCATAATTTCACGTTCGTTCGAACGGATTTGTTCATGCGTACCACGAATCATTTCTGAAATAATATCAAATAAACGTGGCGTGAATTTGAACATCATGAACACAGCCGCAAGCGCTTCAAGCGCGGCTTTTGCTTCATCACTATTGCGGCCATGTTTTGCCACAACAGTTTTGGTTTCATTCCACGCTGCTTCTAATTCAGAGAAACGAACTTTGGCAACTTCAGGATCTGGACCTGAATCACCTTCAGAATCATCATCACCTTCAGACTCTTCTTCTTCGTCATCATCATCAAGTTTAACGTCTTTGGTTTTTGTAGAAGAATCTGTCTCTTCTTCTTCAAGTTCAGTTTCTTCTTCAAGAACTTCAGGAATATCTTCGTCAGTTTCTGGATCTAAATAACCAGAGAGAATATCGGCAAGACGACGCTCGCCAGTTAAAAAGTCATTATATTCTTGTAAAACAACTTCAACAGCATTTGGCCAGTAAGCAATCGAGTGTAAAACGTCACGAATACCTTCTTCGATACGTTTTGCAATGCTAATTTCGCCTTCACGTGTAAGAAGTTCAACCGTACCCATTTCACGCATATACATACGGACAGGGTCTGTGGTACGACCAGGCTCACTTTCAACCGATGCTAATACGGCAGCAGCTTCTTCTTCAGCAACCTCATCGGCAGCTTCAGTTGATTCACCAAACATGGTGTCGTCAGTTTCTGGCGCACGTTCATGCACTGGAATACCAACGTCTTGAAGCATCTGAATGATGTCTTCAATCTGCTCACTTTCCGTAATTGAGTCTGGTAGATGATCGTTAACCTCAGCGTAAGTTAAATAACCTTGCTCTTTGCCTCGGCTAATCAGAGCCGCTACTTGCGAAGTAGGGGAATTCATATCGCTCATCTTTGCTTACTCTTTTGTTGAATCTGGGGCGGTGAAAAACCGTGCATGATAGCACAATTCACGACGAATGTTTTGGATTTGATCCGTTTGCTTTAAATAAAAAATAGCTTTGATTTCATGTTCGTTCCTTGAATATGGGGTTAAGTTATCATTTTTCAAGCAGTCAGTCCTGATTAAAGATGTTTTTTAAGGGCAACAATCCTCAGATTATAAATACACAAAAAAACTGACGAAAAAAAGTACAAATCATCATTTTATAGTAAAAAAAACAAATAAAACTTGACAAGGTGGGCCAAGACCGATAAATAGCGGCTAGGCCCATTTATATTTTTTCATTAGAGGTACTTAGTGTCTTCTACAGATTTTGAATTAGATGATGATAACTATGGTGAAGATGATGCTGGTTTTGACGAATCATCTGGAAAAATCAGCGCCAAAGAATCATTAGAAAAGCGCCGTTTGATCGATGATCTCTTGGCCCAACGTCGTTTAGAGCGAGAACTCAAAGATTTTGATTATGATTTCGACGACGATGACCTTGACGACGAAGACTGAGCGAAATAGCTAAGACTTTATGTCCGAAAATGTTATGCTGTTGCCGATGTATTTTTAAAGTTGGATGAAAGAATGAGCACGTTAGATTTAGACTTATTGAGTAACTATCTTGACGGCGATCAAAACGAATATGGTCTAGATTTTGCAGCGACTCATGGCTTTTTATGTGCGATTGCAGTTGGTCCACAATTCGATCGTTGGTTAGATGAACTTTTTGAGAGCAATCAAAAGAAAGTTCCAAGTGAAATCATTGAACAAGTTAAAGCTTGGTTGGAATCAATTCGTCAAGACTTGGCCAATGAAAATGGAATCGAATTTCCATTTGAAATTGAAGAAGCAGATGTAGATTCAAGCTTAGGTGATTGGAGTGTTGGTTTCGTTGATGCCATGTTCCTCAATGAAGATGCATGGTTTGCGCCTGAGTTTGAAGAGCAGTTAGTTGATTTAACCCTGCCAATCATGGTGTTTAGCGGTATTGATGAAGAAGATCCACAGATGGAATCTTTCCGCCGTAATGGTCAGTTAATGGATGAATTGGCTGAAGAAATTCCTGATAATCTAAATGAAATTTATCTTATGTACCATACGCCTGCGTAAGGGCATATCTGATACTGCGGTCATCGTGGTTGATGAATGATCATAAAATACTAAAACGCCTCTAGAAGGCGTTTTTTTATGGCTGCTTGTGCTGTTCTATTGAGCTCATCTCAAGACTAAGATTTAAAAATGAGCAAAAAATAGACTGAGTCCTAAAGCACTCAAGATACCACCAATGACCCGATTGATACTGACTTGTCGCGCAAGGATTTTATTGCGAATAAAAGGGGTGGAGCAGAATAAGGCAACGAGGCTAAACCAAGCCAGATGGCTGCCAGAAATAAATACACCATAGCCGATTAGGGTGTGTAGATTGTTATTGCTGGTCATGACCTGTGAATAAATACTCATCACAAACAGTGTGGTTTTGGGGTTGAGGCTGTTGGTAAGAAATCCATGTCTAATGGCCTGCCAACGTGTGATCTGATGGCTATTTTCATCAAAAAGGATCGGGGCTTGGGTAAAGGTTTGGTAGCCAATATAAATCAAATAAGCTGCACCGATATATTGAATCAGTTGGATTAAGTGGGGAAGGTGTTGCTGTAAAAAGCTGAGTCCAATCAAACTATAACTGATATGTACCCAGACACCCATTGCAATGCCGTAGGCGGTACAGATGCCCAAATGGCGGCCATAGAGATAACTATTTCGTGTCACAAGGGCGAAGTCTGCACCAGGGCTAATAACTGCGAGCAGGGTCACTAAACCTACAGCAATGATTTCATTCACTCATTTATTCCTAAATTGACTCATTAAAGATTTTTTATATTTTTCATATTCTTGCTATATTTAAAATTGAAGTTAATTCCTGTTATGTATGAGTTTTTGGAATGATTGAACGATTGTCTTTGAATTCACTTAAGTTTTTTTATTATGTGGCGCGTTATGAAAGTGTCACTGTAGCTGCAGAAAAGCTATTTGTGACACAAAGTGCAGTCAGCAAACAGCTTAAAAACTTGGAGGATGGTTTAGGTCTGGTATTGTTTGTGCGCGAAGCCCGAAAATTAAGTTTAACGCCAGAGGGTGAAGTCCTGTTTGATTGTTGTCAGCAGGTCTTTCAGCAGATTGAACAATGCTTATTACAATTACAACAACACAGCAAAGCACAAAAGAACCTGATTCTGTCCTGTGAACCGACGCTGGCGATGAAATGGCTGATCCCACGTTTAGCGCAATTTAAGCAGCTCTATCCAGAGTTTGAAGTGAGCTTGTTAACGGGCGGCGGGGCGGTGGATTTTAATTCACAACATATTGATGTGGCCTTAAGGCGAGATGATTTTGATTGGGGGGCAGCCCTGTATAGCGAAAAAATTGCGGATGAACAGATGCTTGCTGTAGCGGCGAAGTATGATCAAGCGGCAACAACGCAAGTATTTATTTCTAAATCCAGACCTCAGCTATGGCAACAGTTTAAGCGCCGAAACCCAGAACGGTTTGCTGATTTAAAACGATCTTCACTTGAGCATTTTTATCTTTGTATCGAGGCTTGTTTGGCGGGTTTAGGCGCAACCGTGGTTTCTGCCTATATGGTTGAGCGAGAAATGAAATATCAAATGTTGGAGCCACTCACCACAGCCTATGTGGATGGTTCGGCCTATTATTTATTATCCGCGCAACCTTTTGAGGATGATATCCGTAAACGATTGCTCAGAGACTGGTTAAAAGATGAAATGCATAAAAGCCAGTTGGGGTTTGATACACTGGCTATCAGTTCGCTTTAACACGGTTTCATCTCTGGCTAAGTTTTGTTGGTGCTATGAGTTGCGATTTGATTTAGACAGGTAAAACTTTTTAATTGCCCACCACAGCAGGTACAGCATCACAATGGCAAGGATCAGATAGCTGACACGCTGTAGAATCACGATCATCAGCGCTTGATTTTCACTAAAATGATAACCGAGATAGGCGAGAAAACTGGTCCAAATCACGGTTCCAGCGCTACTGTAAAGTATAAATTTACCAAAAGGCATTCGGCTCATCCCTGCGGGGATACTAATCAAGGAGCGAACTGCTGGAATCATTCGCCCGAAGAACACAATGCGATGTCCATGTTTGTTAAACCATGTCAGTGCTTTTTCTAGATCTTTCACTTGAATGCGTAAATATTTGCCGTAGCGTTCGATAAAATGAAACAACTGTTGCTGGGGGACTTTGCGCCCGACCCAATACAGTAACATTGCGGCCAGAATGGAGCCAACACTTCCCGCGATAATCACGCCAATCAGCCTAAGCTCACCTTTGGAGGCGGTATAACCTGCTGAAGGCATAATGATTTCTGAGGGAATCGGTGGAAAAACATTATCGAGAAACATTAAAAATGCGATACCTAAATATCCCAGTTTCTCCATGATGGATAGAACCCATTCTTCAAGTCCCATAACGCCCTTATCTGATTCATTTGATTGTTATTTTCAGCATAGTGATTGTTATGTGAATGCTCAAGGGTGGAATCGTTACTTGATTTTATCGCGCAATAAAAAAGCCATAGTTATACTATGGCTTTTAATCTACTTTTTAGCTTACAGGCGTTTGCGCTTTGCCGCAGCAATTTGTGATTGGCGCATACGGAAGCCTGCTTTTTGCTTGTCCGTGGTTTTATCAATACAGTATACACAAGACACGCCATGTTCATAGCTTGGTAATTCTGCTTCAACTTTGGTCAGTGGCCAACCACACGCATGACACTTGATGTTTTCGCCTTCTTCAACACCGTGGGTCACCGCAGTACGACCATCAAATACGAAGCATTCACCTTCCCACATGCTTTCTTCAGCAGGGGTTTCTTCTAAGTATTTTAAAATACCGCCTTTGAGGTGATAAACCTCATTGAAACCTTCTTGAAGCAGGAGAGAGGTCGATTTTTCACAACGGATACCACCCGTACAGAACATCGCAATTTTTTTGTCTTTGTGCTGTTCAAGATTTTGTTTTACGTATTCAGGGAATTCACGGAAGCTTTCAGTTTTCGGATCAATTGCACCTTTGAATGTGCCTGCTTTATATTCATAGTCATTACGTGTGTCAATTAAGATCACATCATCACGACTAATTAGCTCGTTCCATTCTTTAGGATCAAGATAGTGGCCAACTAAATCGCGTGGCTTGACTTCTACACCTAAAGTTACAATTTCATTTTTAAGTTTAATTTTCATTTTACGGAATGGTTTTTCAGAGCTTTCAGACTCTTTATATTCCATTGCGTTAAAACCTTCGTTCAAAAGGAATTGATGAACGGCATCAATCGCGGCACGATCGCCTGCAACCGTACCATTAATGCCTTCAGACGCTACAATCAGAGTTCCACATAAATTGATGCTTTTCACTAAGTCCAAAAGACGTTGTTGCAGATCCGCTGCATCTGAAACTTCTTTAAATTGATATAGTGCTGCAACAACCCAATTATTGGTCGCTTGCTGTTCTACAGGTGCAAGCTGTTCTACAGTAGCGTTCATGGATAACTCCAAATGTATTAAGATAGAAAAATAAGGCGCACATTTTAGCGCGAAATCTGAAAATAAGCGAGAAAACCATAAAATAAATATGGTTTTAGAGGAGTTGGTTTTGAGTAATGATCGTCGAATCCCTTCATTGACCCCGTGTGCAGGGCGTTGTTCAACGGTATTTGGTGATCTGGTCTGCCGTGGCTGTCGCCGTTTTAATCATGAAGTGATTCAGTGGAATACCTATACGCCAGAGCAGCGTTTGATGGTGTGGAAGCGCTTAGATGCGCAACTGGACCAAATTTTGGTGCCTTTGTTACCTCATGCGAATTTACAGCATATCGAGGGTTTTATTCAGAATAAACGAACCCGTGTCTTAGACAGTGCCAGTAAAGGGCGCAAGCTGTACCATGCTTTGAAGATTTGTGAAAAAAACAAACACTTGGCACATGAGAGTGGGCTGGGAATTAGCGATGCTCAGGTTAAACCGATCTGGGATGAGTTTGAGCGTCGCGTACTGGCTTTGGCAAAGGCCAGTTATGAATTGGCGTGGTTGCGTGCCGATGGCATCAGCAATACACTATTGCGCGCATTAGAGCTAGAAGAAGATGAGATTTAAGCCAGCAATCCTGCAGAAATCTGAATGATAACCAAGGATGTTGATCGACATCCCTATTATCTTGTTAATTCTGAGATTAGTTGATCTCCCTGTCATGAAGTAGGTTGGATAGTTTTAGAGCGTTAGGGTTGCGAGCAAAATATTGTGCCATGATCTGTTGATCTTGTTCACGAATCAGGCTGATTTTAAAGCCATGGGTGGTGCTGCCAGAAGAGCGTCCTCTGGTGCGGTAGAGTTTTTCTGTAATCAGGTAACTATGTTGCCCATCACTTAGACGTCGATCAGCTAAAACTATTAATCGCACAGGCTGCTGAAAACGGTACAGCACTTTGAGTTGTTGATAAAACTCGTCATAGACATAAATCTGTTGCTGATCTGCAAAAAGATAGCTGAAATTTCCGGGGTAGGGTTCATTGCTTTGACTGCCAAGCAGTTGTAACCGAGTCACGTCAACAGGTGTAGTTCCCCAGAATTTATGTTCAGCAATATGAGGGAGTGGTTGTTGATTGAGATAATAAGCATGGCCATCGGTTGCTAAATTCAGATCTCGACTAAAACGATTACTGCCACTGAAAATTTGCGTTTGTTGTGCATTTAACTGGTTCAGCTTTGTATCTTGATAATAAACCAGCTGCTGATCGTGAATATATTGGCTGCTATTCGGAAATGCTTGGCTCTGTTGTGGATTTAAACCAGTTAAAGCGTGGGTTTTGTAATAAACCTGTTGAGCATCTTTGGCATAAAAATAACTTAATGTGTTGAAAACTGGGTGCAGTACTGCTGCAAAGTGATCTGCATTCGCGTTGACTAAGTGTTTATCCTGAAAGTAAACCTGTTGATGATCTTTGGTAAAGTCATTGCCTAAATAGCTTGTTTGTGCAGGATTTAATTGAGACAGGATATGGTCTTGCCAGTAAACTTGTTGTGGTGTTTTACCGACATTGCTATACAACTCAGGTGCACGATCAGGAAGGTTATCCAAGGCTAAACCAGTAAATTGATTGGCCTTGACTTGAGGGAGTAAAAAAGTACCTTGGCCTTGTTTAAAAATATAAACTTGATTCTGAAATGTTTCGAAATTTGTGCCAGAGATTGACTGGGTTTGTTGATGGGGGAGTTTGACACTACCATCGTTAAATTTATCGCAGAGAAGATAGGCAATAAAAAGGCTGAAACTCACTAAAATACCAAGAATGAATGCGAAAGCAGTCCATCTCTGTTTCCGTTGAAAAGCGTCTAGTGCCTGTTGATTTGCAATTATGCTAATGATGTCAATATGGGTTTTCTTGTGGGTGCTTGTATTGCTGATTCGTTGCAACTGTTGCTGTTTTGCCAGCGCTTCCAGTTTTTTCCAAAATGGTAAAAACTCACAATGTTGTTGGGTTAATGTGGCAGGCCACATCCATGAATTAAAATAAAAATACTGTCGATAGGGCTTGCTTTTACTCAGGAGATTAAAACTATGGATTTGAGCTTGCTGCTGCTGAAGTTGGATCTGAATCAAATCTTGCCAAGTGAAAAAAGTAGATTGCTTTGCACTCTCTAGTGCCATGCCTTGCTGGTATAACTTAAAGGTGATGGCGCGTCTAAAGTACCTCTGATAAAGCTGGTTATATAGGTAAACAATGATAAGCAATAAACCGAACATCAAGGCGATATTGAAAAGCTGGGCGAAAAAAGGAATAAATTGATAAAAATAATACAGGCTTAAATCATAAATAAAGTAAATGAAAATCGCCCAAGTTAGTATGATCATCAATAAAAACAAGGTAAAAGACGCCATTTTTATTTGAAAGACGGGCAACGTAACTTGCATCAAAATAGTAGTTTTTTTGATCATCGGCTCGGTAAATTAGTTCTGTAAAATAAATGTTGTTTAAGTTTTATTTCAAGAGCATAACCGATAAAACAAAAAAAAGGATGCAGAAGCATCCTTTTTTATTAACGCTAATCGAAATTAACGTTTGATGTCGCGTTGAGTCGAGCCTGTATAAAGCTGACGTGGACGACCGATCTTGTAAGGACCGCTGTGCATTTCTAACCAGTGGCTGATCCAACCAACAGTACGTGCAAGCGCGAAGATCACCGTAAACATACCTGTAGGGATACCAATCGCTTTTAAGATGATACCTGAGTAGAAGTCTACGTTCGGGTAAAGTTTACGTTCAACGAAGTACGGGTCGTTCAGTGCAATACGCTCAAGTTCCATTGCAAGTTGCAATTGTGGATCGTTGATGCCTAATGCAGCAAGAACTTCGTCACAAGTCTCTTTCATGACTTTCGCACGTGGGTCGAAGTTTTTATAAACACGGTGACCGAAGCCCATGAGTTTAACTTCTTTGCGTTTTACTTTTTCCATGAATTCAGCAACGTTTTCTACGCTACCAATTTCATCTAACATTTTAAGTACAGCTTCGTTTGCACCGCCGTGCGCAGGTCCCCAAAGTGCAGAGATACCCGCAGAAATACATGCATATGGATTCGCGCCAGTAGAACCAGCAAGACGAACTGTAGACGTAGATGCATTTTGTTCGTGGTCAGCATGAAGCGTGAAGATACGGTCCATTGCACGAGCAAGAACAGGATTTACTTTGTAATCACGGTCAGCAGGTGTAGCAAACATCATGTGTAAGAAGTTTTCTGCATAACCAAGGTCATTACGTGGGTAAATGAATGGTTGACCTACAGTGTACTTGTAGCTCCACGCTGCAAGTGTAGGGATTTTCGCGATTAAACGAATTGCAGTAATTTCACGGTGGTTAACATCTTCGATGTCTAAGCCATTGTGATAGAACGCAGATAATGCACCAACAACACCAACCATGATTGCCATAGGGTGAGCATCACGACGGAAACCATTGAAGAAGCGGCTTACTTGGTCGTGAACCATCGTATGGTTACGTACTTTCGCATCAAATTCTGCTTTCTGTTCAGCATTTGGAAGCTCGCCATTGAGTAATAAGTAGCAAGTTTCTAAGTAGTCTGCTTGAGTCGCTAATTGATCAATTGGATAGCCGCGGTGTAATAACACACCTTTGTCACCATCAATGAATGTGATCTTAGATTCGCAAGCCGCTGTCGCCATAAAACCAGGGTCGAAAGTAAAGTGACCTGATGCCAATACATCTTTAACGTCAATTACATCTGGGCCTAATGTGCCGCTGTAAATTGGTAATTCAATTTCTTTGCCATCAAGCTGTAATACGGCTTTTTTGCCAGTTGCTGCAGACATTCAATAGATCTCCTGTCCTGGTGAATGATTATCTGACTCGAAATACTAATCTTGTCATGTGCGAATCAGACGGTGTCAAAATTTGCTATAAGATTAGTGGTTACTAAAATTTTGTCAATTATACTTAGGGATAAAAAATGACGTTGCTACAGTCAATTAGTCATTCAGTATCGAAGAAAAAACTGAGTAAAATCACAGCACCGGTCGAGTATAATATGTCAAATCAAGTTTTAGGTGCATAAAAAAAATGAAGCATCAGTCCAATTGTAAGTAAATTTTTATTGGGCTTAGGTGTTGCGGCTTATAAAATAAATACTTACCCCATCTGCAAGCCCTATATTTGCTGTGCTTTACAGTGAACTGTTCATTCAAAAACCAATCAAAAGCGTTCAAGAGCGATAAGTTGTTGGTGCATTTTGGTGCGATTAATTGTTTAAAAAATGACTGATTGAATTTGGCAAAAACAAGCATAAACATAGATTATTAATTAATTATATTTAATATATAAATGAGCAGTATTATTTTAGACTATATATAAAGCTTGAAAAATTGTGCTGCTTTCATGCTGAAACGGGGATTTTTTGTGAAATATGAAGAAAAGAATTTATAAAATTAAAAAGTATTTATAAAAAATAGTATTTTATTTTTATCATTACAAAACAATCAGATAGTTGTTTTTAGGGAAACTTGGTGTATTTGTCGCTGTTATTATGCGTGTGAATGATTCTTATTTAAAGTTTTTTTCGACTAAAGCGAAAGTTGATTGTTTGTATTTTGATATTTCACGTTTTATAATTCGGTGTCGTTATATAGGTTAGGCATGTGCTGTGCTTGCCTAACAATGCCAGCTTTCCTTTGAATTAAGTCAAACAAACTCCAGATGGAGTTTCTACCTACAGGATGCCCGCTGTGAAAAGCAACAGACCTGTCAATTTGTCCATGGGTCAGGTATTAGCGGTAAATTTACGCTCACCCGTGGCTATTGCCTCAATTCTACACCGTCTATCAGGTGTAATCGTTTTCGTATTAGTTGCAGTTCTTTTATGGATTTTGGATAAGTCTTTATCTTCTCCAGAAGGATTTGACTACGTTAAAAATGTCGTTTTCGGAAATATCATTGTACGTTTCATCGTATGGGTATTTGTAGCTGGCTTGATTTTCCACTTTATCGCAGGTGTGAAGCATTTACTTGCTGACCTCGGTTTTGCTGAAGAACTTCAAAGCGGTCGTATCGCTGCTACAGTTTCATTGATCTTGTCTGCGGTTGGTATTGTCGCAGCATTCGTATGGATTATGTTCTGATGAAAAGTGCTACAGGTTTAACAGGTTCAGGTTCTCGCGACTGGTATATCCAACGTGTCAGTGCTGTAGTGTTAGCTGCATACACTGTGGTTTTGTTTGGCTGGATCCTTTGCAATAGCGGATTCGGTTATGAACAGTGGGCTGGCTTTATGCTGACGTTGCCAATGAAGATTTTTTCTTTATTAGCAGTGTTATCGCTCGTTGCACACGCTTGGATTGGTATGTGGCAAGTCTTTACTGATTATGTAACGACTCGTCAAATGGGCCCTTCAGCTTCAGGTTTACGCCTTGTACTCACTTCTGCTGTCATTATTTCAGTGTTCGTGTACGCAATCTGGGGTATCCAGATTTTCTGGGCAAATTGATAGGAAGAGATCATGGGCGCAATTAACCCTAAACAAGATTATTCAAATATTCAAAACCTCACTTTCGATGCTGTTATCGTTGGTGGTGGTGGTTCTGGTATGCGTGCTGCTTACCAACTTGCTCAAGCGGGTTTAAAAGTTGCGGTATTGACCAAAGTTTTCCCAACTCGTTCGCATACAGTTGCCGCACAAGGTGGTATTGGTGCGTCGTTAGGTAACATGCAGGAAGATAACTGGCACTACCACTTCTATGACACGGTGAAAGGTTCTGACTGGTTAGGCGATCAGGACGCAATCGAGTTCATGACGCGTGAAGCGCCGAAAGTTGTTTACGAGCTTGAACACTTGGGTATGCCGTTTGACCGTAACGAAGATGGTACGATCTATCAGCGTCCATTCGGTGGTCACTCTGCAAACTACGGCGAAAAAGCAGTTCCACGTGCGTGTGCTGCTGCTGACCGTACAGGCCATGCGTTATTGCATACCTTGTATCAAAGCAACGTTAAAATGGGTACACAATTCTACGTTGAATGGATTGCATTAGATTTAATCCGTAACGAAGAAGGTGATGTACTTGGTGTAACGGCGATTGACCAAGAAACCGGTAACATCGCAGTATTCCAAGCGAAAGCAACCTTATTCGCTACAGGTGGTGCGGGTCGTGTGTACCGTGCATCAACCAATGCTTATATCAATACTGGTGACGGTCTTGGTATGGCTGCTCGTGCAGGTATTCCATTGCAAGATATGGAATTCTGGCAATTCCACCCAACGGGTGTTGCGGGCGCAGGCGTATTGTTGACTGAAGGTTGTCGTGGCGAAGGTGGTATCCTTCGTAACAAAGACGGCGAACCATTCATGGAACGTTATGCACCAACGTTAAAAGACTTGGCGCCACGTGACTTCGTATCACGTTCTATGGACCAAGAAATTAAAGAAGGTCGTGGTTGTGGTCCTAAAGCGGATTATATCTTATTGGATATGACTCACTTAGGTGCTGAAACCATTATGAAACGTCTTCCATCTGTATTTGAGATTGGTAAGAAGTTTGCAAACGTTGACTGTACCAAAGAGCCAATTCCAGTGGTGCCAACAATCCATTATCAAATGGGTGGTATTCCGACCAATATTCATGGCCAAGTGGTTGTACCGCATGGCGTAGAAGAAGGTGAATTCTCTGCAAGCTACAACAAAGACACTAAAGAGTATCATTATGTCGGTACTCGTGATTATGTAAAACCAGTGAAAGGGTTCTATGCGATCGGTGAATGTTCTTGCGTATCTGTACATGGTGCAAACCGTTTAGGTACCAACTCTTTGCTTGACCTTGTGGTCTTTGGTAAAGCCGCGGGTGAGCACATCATTGATTACGTGACCAAACATCATGGCGATGATTATCAACCGCTTCCGGCTGATGTATTGGTAAATACATTAGATCGTATTCGTAAGTTAGATGATTCAACGACGGGTGAAAACGCACAAGAAGTTGCTGATGCAATTCGTGACATCGTACAAGATCACGCAGGTGTATTCCGTACTCAAGCTTTGCTTGACAAAGGTGTAAAAGAAATTCTTGCGATTGAACCACGTGTTCGTAACATTCATTTAAAAGACAAATCTAAAGTATTTAACACTGCACGTGTTGAAGCGTTAGAAGTTGAAAACTTATATGAAGTAGCGAAGGCGACTCTGATTTCAGCTGCTGCACGTAAAGAGTGTCGTGGTGCGCATACGGTTGTTGACTATGAGTTGGCACCTGATCACCCAACTTACTCTTACGGTCGTCGTGATGATGAGTGGATGAAGCATACTTTATGGTATTCATCAGACAATCGTCTTGAATATAAGCCGGTACGTTTCAGCCCATTAACGGTTGAAGCAATTGAACCTAAGCCACGTACATTCTAATCGGGAGAACAAAGATGAGTAGAGGCACTCGTACATTCGAAATCTACCGCTATGATCCTGATAAGGATAAAGCGCCGTACATGCAAACTTTCAAACTTGAGTTAACCGATAAGCACCGTATGTTGCTTGATGCGTTACTTGCGTTGAAAGTGCAAGATGAATCATTAACATTCCGCCGTTCTTGCCGTGAAGGTATTTGTGGTTCGGATGGTGTGAACATCAATGGTAAAAATGGTTTAGCGTGCTTGTGGAACTTGAACGATTTACCAGAGAAGATTGTGATCCGTCCTTTACCTGGTTTACCAGTGGTAAAAGATTTGGTTGTAGACATGAACCAGTTCTATGATCAATATGACAAGATCCAACCGTTCTTGATTAACAATCAGCCAGCACCAGCAAAAGAGCGTTTACAGTCTCAAGCAGAACGTGAACACTTAGATGGTCTATATGAATGTATTCTTTGTGCATGTTGTTCAACATCATGCCCATCATTCTGGTGGAACCCTGATAAGTTCCTTGGGCCATCAGCATTGTTAAATGCATATCGCTTTATCATTGACTCTCGTGATACGGCAACACAAGAGCGTTTGGCTCGTTTAGACGACCCATTCTCTTTGTTCCGTTGTAAAGGGATCATGAACTGTGTGTCTGTATGTCCTAAAGGTTTGAACCCGACAAAGGCAATTGGTCACATTCGTAATATGTTGTTAGATCAAGCAGGTTAATCTGTTTTTCTAATGCGAAAAAGGAGCTCCGAAAGGGGCTTCTTTTTTTATTGGGATTTGATTAAAGGGTGAGCTTGGTTAAAAAGTGTTTACTTAAATATTTTAGACTTGAATTTCAGTAATTCGGCCTTAAATATTTATAGATTTTGCTGTTAAGACAAATCATGAGAATCGATATATTTAAAATATTGGTTTATTTTTCATCAGATTGAATAGTGTTTGTGCAAGATTTGTAGAGAATGTTTATTTTTGACCAATTGGAGTGCAACTTTTATCAAAAGGGCGGTATATTAGAATATAATTTGATATGTGTATTTCGCTGCTTTATGGATGGTATGTGTCAAAAAAATCAATCCAAGCCTGAGAACATGTTAGGATTTCTGCCACAAATGAAATCAAAAAATAAACAGATTCTTGATGTTATCGTTCGATAGTGTCTTGCTGATTTGTACAGATTTCATCAAAAAAGTCAATTTAGAAAAGTTAAAATTCGAGTTAATTTTTCTAAAATGATTTGCAAAAAATTGCTCGATTTCATCGAGTATGAAGAATGAGTTATGGGCCTTGAATTGAAGGTGCGTAGCTCATTTGTTACATCAAAGGGAATACTCCTGATGTGTAGTAATAATGTCTCAAGGTTGGATGATCTTGAGTAGTAGTGTCGTGTTTACCAGTTTGACACTATGAATCATGGGTATGCTTAAAAGGCAGCCTGTATTATTTTTTGCAATAGGAAATGGGTCCAAAAATGCAAGAAGTTGCTGACGCATCGCGTCTTGACACTGAACTTTCCGCTGATAGTGCAGCGTATATTGAAGAGCTATACGAACAGTACCTAACTTCTCCAACCTCAGTGTCAGAGGATTGGCGTGAATATTTCGATAAATACCCTAAAGGTGATCAACCACACGGCAGTGTGCGCGAGCAATTCCTCCTTTTGGGACGTAATGCAAGCCGAGTTCAGCCTGTCGTACAAAGCACTGTAAGTACAGAACATGAGCGTCGTCAAATTGGTGTATTACAACTCATCGCTGCTTACCGTAACCGTGGTCATCAAAAAGCTAAACTCGATCCATTAGGTCTTGCGAAACGCGAAGACGTTCCTGACCTCGATTTATCTGCTCACGGTTTAACCAAGTCAGATCTTGATACTGTATTTAATACTGGCAACCTCGCAATTGGCAAAGCAGAAGCAACATTGTCTGAAATGGTTGAGGCCATGGAAGCGACTTACTGTAGTTCAGTTGGCGTGGAATACATGCATATCGTTGACACCAAAGAAAAGCGTTGGATTCAACAACGTTTGGAAAGTGTTCGCGGTAAATTTAACTATACCAGTGATCAGAAGAAAGGCTTCCTTGAGCGTTTAACCGCTGCAGAAGGCTTAGAAAAGTATCTTGGTAATAAATTCGTTGGTGCGAAACGTTTTGGTGTAGAAGGCGGTGAGTCTTTTATCCCTATGATGAACGAAATCATCCAGCGTGCAGGTAGTGTTGGTTGTAAAGAAGTTGTGATTGGTATGCCACACCGTGGTCGTCTCAACCTTCTTGTTAATATTATGGGTAAAAACCCAGCTGACCTATTTGGTGAGTTTGAAGGTAAGAGCCTACATAAGAAAGGTTCTGGTGACGTTAAGTATCACCAAGGTTTCTCTTCAAACGTAATGACACCAGGTGGCGAAGTTCACTTGGCATTAGCGTTTAACCCATCACACTTAGAAATCGTTGGACCTGTGGTTGAAGGTTCGGTTCGTGCACGTCAAGTTCGTCGTAAAGACATTGGCGGTGATGACGTACTTCCTGTGATCGTACATGGTGATGCTGCATTTGCGGGTCAAGGTGTAAACCAAGAAACCTTCCAAATGTCACAAACACGTGGTTATACAGTGGGCGGTACAGTCCATATCGTGATCAACAACCAAGTGGGTTTCACGACCTCTGATCCACGTGATACACGTTCTACAGAATACTGTACTGACGTTGCAAAAATGATCCAATCACCAATTTTCCATGTCAATGGTGATGATCCTGAAGCTGTGATTTTCGTAACTCAGCTTGCACATGATTTCCGTCATACTTTCCGTAAAGATGTCATTTTAGACTTGTTCTGCTACCGTCGTCGCGGTCATAACGAGGCAGATGAACCATCTGCAACTCAACCATTAATGTATCAAGTGATCAACAAGAAAGCGACTACACGTACCTTGTATGCTGATCAATTGGTTCAAGAAAAAGTACTTGATCGCGCAAGCGCAGATGCAATGGTTGAAGGCTATCGTTCTGATTTAGAAGCAGGTAATCACGTTGCCAATGCTTTAGTTCGTGAACCAAACAAAAAGATGTTTGTTGATTGGGCGCCTTACTTGGGCCATGAATACACCGATCTTTGGGATACAACATTCAGCATCGATCGTTTGAAAGAACTTGGTTTAACCATGAATACATTACCAGAAGGTTTTGTATTGCAGCGCCAAGTTCAAAAAGTCATTGATGATCGCGTGAAAATGCAAACCGGTGAAATGCCACTCAACTGGGGTGCTGCAGAAACCTTAGCGTATGCGACTTTACTTGATGATGGTTTCTTGGTTCGTATTACGGGTGAAGACGTGGGGCGTGGTACATTCTCGCACCGTCATGCCAAATTACATAACCAGGTCGACGGTTCTGTTTATATTCCACTTTGCCATATCAAAGAAAATCAGCCACGTACTGCGGTTTATGACTCTTTATTGTCAGAAGAAGCCGTGCTTGCATTTGAATACGGCTATTCAACCACATTGCCGAAAAGCTTGATCGTTTGGGAAGCTCAATTTGGTGACTTCGCTAACTGTGCACAAGTGGTAATTGACCAGTTTATCGCTTCGGGTGAAACCAAGTGGGAGCGTGTGTGTGGTCTAACCATGTTGTTACCACACGGTTATGAAGGCCAAGGTCCAGAGCATTCATCTGCACGTTTAGAGCGTTTCTTACAGCTATGTGCTGAAGACAACATGCAAGTGATGACACCAACGACGCCTGCACAGATTTTCCATGCATTACGTCGTCAGGCAGTTCGCCCGATTCGTAAACCAATGATCGTAATGTCACCAAAATCGTTATTGCGCCATAAACTTGCGACTTCAACTTTAGATGAATTAGCAAACGGTTCATTCCAAACTGTGATTGATGAAATTGATCAAATCAACAAAGCTGACGTAACTCGCTTAGTGCTTTGTGGTGGTAAGGTTTATTACGATTTGCTCGAAAAACGTCGTGAACTTGGTCTAAACCATGTTGCAATCGTACGTATCGAACAATTGTATCCATACCCAGAACAACGCTTAGCTGAAGTTATGGCTGAGTATCCAAACATTCAAGAACTTGTTTGGGCACAAGAAGAGCCGAAGAACCAAGGCGCTTGGTTATTCATCGTTCCTCGTTTGTATGAAGACGTTCTTAAATCTGGTAAACAAATCCGTATTAGCTATGCTGGTCGTGAAGCATCTGCCGCACCTGCTTGTGGCTCGCCATACTTGCATGCAAAACAACAAGCTCAGCTTATCAATGACGCACTTGCGATTGAAGTTGAACAATCAGGAGATTCTAAATAATGGCAACCGAAATTAAAGCACCGGTATTTCCAGAGTCAGTTGCTGACGGTACGATCGCAACTTGGCACAAGAAAGTAGGTGAACCTGTATCACGTGATGAAGTGATCTGTGACATTGAAACCGATAAAGTTGTTTTAGAAGTGGTTGCTCCAGCTGATGGTAGCTTAGTTGCAATCATCAAAGGTGAAGGCGATACAGTTCTTTCTGACGAAGTGATTGCTCAATTCGAAGCTGGTGCTGTTGCTGCCGCTGCTCCTGAAGCTGCTGCTCCAGCAGAAGCGGCACCTGCTGCATCTGCTCCTGCGGCTGCTGCATCAACTCAAGCAGTTGATTCGAACCAAGCGCCTGCAGTTCGTAAAGCATTATCTGAAACTGGTATCAATGCTGCTGACGTACAAGGTACAGGCCGCGGTGGTCGCATCACCAAAGAAGATGTTGCGAACCATAAGCCAGGTACATCAGTTCAACCATTAAGCGTTGCTGTTGGCGAGCGTATCGAGAAACGTGTTCCGATGACACGTTTACGTAAGCGTGTTGCTGAGCGTTTATTGGCGGCTACACAACAAACTGCAATGTTAACAACGTTCAACGAAGTTAACATGAAGCCAATCATGGAAATGCGTAAGCAATATAAAGATGCTTTCGAAAAACGTCATGGTGCGCGTTTAGGCTTTATGTCTTTCTTTGTTAAAGCAGCGACTGAAGCATTAAAACGCTACCCAGCAGTGAACGGTTCTATTGATGGTGATGATATTGTTTATCACGGTTTCTATGACATCGGTGTAGCTGTATCGAGTGAGCGTGGCTTAGTTGTACCAGTCCTTCGTGATACTGACCGTATGAACTATGCAGAAGTGGAAAACGGTATCCGTGATTACGCTTTCAAAGCGCGTGACGGTAAATTAGGTATCGAAGACATGACTGGCGGTACGTTCACGATTACCAATGGTGGTACTTTCGGTTCATTATTATCTACGCCAATTTTGAATACGCCGCAAACAGCGATCTTGGGTATGCATAAAATCCAAGAACGTCCTATGGCGGTAAATGGTCAAGTTGAAATCTTGCCAATGATGTACTTAGCGCTTTCTTATGACCACCGTTTAATCGATGGTAAAGAAGCTGTAGGTTTCTTGGTAACAATCAAAGAATTGTTAGAAGAACCAGCTAAACTCATTCTTGATCTTTAATACTACAAATATTGCCTCCCATATAAAGTGATCCTTTATATGGGATTTTGGAGATAAAAATGTCTCAACAGTTTGATCTTGTTGTCATTGGCGGTGGACCTGGTGGTTATGAAGCGGCGATTCGTGCAGCTCAACTTGGTTTCAAAGTCGCTTGTATCGAAAAACGTATTCACAATGGTAAGCCATCTTTAGGTGGTACCTGTTTAAACGTTGGTTGTATCCCTTCTAAAGCATTGCTTGACTCTTCTCACCGTTACGAAGCAACAGTTCATGAACTTGCTGAACACGGTATCACCACAGGTGAAGTCAAATTTGATTTAGACACTTTGTTGGCACGTAAAGACAAAGTTGTAGATCAATTGACGGGTGGTGTTGCTCAGTTACTAAAAGGTAATGGTATCGAGTGGTTACAAGGTACTGGTAAATTACTTGCAGGTAAAAAAGTAGAATTCACACCGTTTGAAGGTGAAGTACAAGTTTTAGAACCGAAGTACGTGATTCTTGCGACGGGTTCTGTACCTGTAAATATCCCAGTCGCACCTGTTGATGAAGACTTAATTGTTGACTCAACTGGCGCATTGAAATTCTCAGAAGTTCCTAAGCGTCTTGGTGTGATCGGTGCAGGTGTTATCGGTCTAGAGCTTGGTTCAGTATGGCGTCGTCTTGGTTCAGAAGTTGTTGTGTTTGAAGCATTAGATGCATTCTTACCAATGGCTGACAAAGCATTGGCGAAGGAATATCAAAAAATCTTGAAAAAACAAGGTTTGGATATCCGCATTGGTGCGAAAGTTTCTGGCGCTGAAACCAATGGTCAAGAAGTAACGGTTAAATACAACCAAGCTGGCGAAGACAAAGAACAAGTTTTTGACAGGCTTATCGTTTGTGTAGGCCGTAAAGCCTATGCAGAAGGTTTATTGGCTGAAGATTCAGGCATTAAATTGACTGAGCGTGGTTTGGTTGATGTAAATGATCAATGTCAAACATCTGTAGAAGGTGTTTACGCGATTGGTGACTTGGTACGCGGTCCAATGCTTGCACATAAAGCAATGGAAGAGGGCGTAATGGCGGTTGAACGTATTCACGGTCATGCTGCTCAAGTGAACTATGACACGATTATCAGCGTGATCTATACACACCCAGAAGCTGCTTGGGTTGGTTTAACTGAAGAACAAGCTGCTGAAAAAGGTCACGAAGTTAAAGCTGGTCAATTCCCGTTTGCGGTGAATGGTCGTGCGTTGGCTGCTGGTGATACTGCTGGTTTTGTGAAATTCGTTGCTGATGCGAAAACAGATCGTCTTTTAGGTATGCACGTTGTGGGTCCTAATGCATCTGATATCGTACACCAAGGTATGATCGCGCTTGAGTTTGTTTCTTCTGTTGAAGACTTACAGTTGATGACTTTTGGTCACCCAACATTCTCAGAAGTTGTACATGAAGCAGCGCTTTCAGTTGACGGTCGTGCAATCCACGCCATTCAACGTAAGCGTAAATAAAACATAAAGTGTGGTTCGCCACACTTTTTTGAATGATGATGATTGTCTAGTTTAGATAATCATTGATTCAATATGTAGCAGTCTGGTTTTAAGAAGATCTAGGCTGCATCACTACAAACAACATAGTAGGTAACTAAATGAACTTACATGAGTATCAAGCTAAAGCATTATTGAAAGAATATGGCATGCCAGTACAAGAAGGTATCTTGGCAACAAATGCAGACGAAGCAGTCGCTGCATTTGAACAGCTTGGTGGTAAATTCGCAGTAATGAAAGCGCAAGTTCATGCTGGTGGCCGTGGTAAGGCTGGCGGCGTTAAAGTTGCAAAATCTAAAGAAGATGTAATTGAATTTGCTAACAACATCATTGGTACTCGTCTTGTAACGTATCAAACAGATGCAAATGGTCAACCAGTTAACAGCATTATCGTTGCTGAAGACGTTTATCCTGTTGAGCGTGAGCTTTACTTAGGCGCGGTTGTAGACCGTTCTAGCCGTCGTATTACTTTCATGGCTTCTACCGAAGGTGGTGTAGAAATCGAGAAAGTTGCAGAAGAAACGCCTGAAAAAATTATCAAAGTTGAAGTTGATCCTTTAGTTGGCTTACAACCATTCCAAGCACGTGAAGTTGCGTTTGCTTTAGGTTTGAAAGACAAACAAATCAGCCAATTTGTAAAAATCATGGCTGCTGCTTACCAAGCATTTGTTGAAAATGATTTTGCATTATTCGAAATTAACCCACTTTCAGTTCGTGAAAATGGCGATATTTTATGTGTAGATGCGAAAGTAGGTATCGACTCTAACGCGCTTTACCGTTTACCTAAAGTAGCTGCTTTACGTGACAAGTCTCAAGAGAATGAGCGTGAATTGAAAGCATCTGAATTTGACCTTAACTATGTTGCTTTAGAAGGTAACATTGGTTGTATGGTGAACGGTGCTGGTCTTGCAATGGCGACTATGGACATCATCAAACTTTATGGTGGTCAGCCTGCAAACTTCCTTGACGTTGGTGGCGGTGCAACGAAAGAGCGCGTAATCGAAGCGTTCAAAATCATCCTTGCTGATACGTCTGTACAAGGTGTTTTAATCAACATCTTCGGTGGTATCGTACGTTGTGACATGATTGCTGAAGCAATTATTGCAGCGGTTCAAGAAGTAAATGTAACTGTACCAGTTGTTGTTCGTTTAGAAGGTAACAACGCTGAGTTAGGTGCTAAATTACTTGATGAATCAGGTTTGAAATTAATTTCTGCGAACGGTTTATCTGATGCCGCAGAAAAAGTTGTAGCTGCAGTTAAAGCGTAAGGAGTATCAATCATGAGCGTATTAATTAATAAAGACACTAAAGTATTGGTACAAGGTTTTACTGGTAAAAACGGTACTTTCCACTCTGCACAAGCTTTAGACTATGGTACAAAAGTTGTTGGTGGTGTTACTCCAGGTAAAGGTGGTACAACTCACCTTGACCTACCAGTATTCAACACAATGAAAGAAGCGGTACGTGAAACAAATGCAGATGCATCTGTAATCTATGTACCAGCTCCATTCGTTTTAGACTCAATCGTTGAAGCGGTTGATTCAGGTGTTGGCCTAATCGTTGTGATCACTGAAGGTGTTCCAACGATCGACATGCTTAAAGCGAAACGCTACTTAGAAACTAACGGTAACGGTACTCGTTTAGTTGGTCCTAACTGCCCAGGCGTGATCACTCCAGGTGAATGTAAGATTGGTATTATGCCTGGTCACATCCACCAACCAGGTCGTATTGGTATCATCTCACGTTCAGGTACATTGACTTATGAAGCTGTTGCTCAAACAACTAAGCTTGGTTTAGGTCAGTCTACTTGTATCGGTATTGGTGGTGACCCAATCCCAGGTATGAACCAAATCGAAGCACTTCAATTGTTCCAAGACGATCCAGATACTGATGCAATCATCATGATCGGTGAGATCGGTGGTACAGCGGAAGAAGAAGCTGCTGAATTCATCAAATCAAACGTGACTAAGCCTGTAGTCGGTTACATCGCGGGTGTAACTGCACCTAAAGGTAAGCGTATGGGTCACGCTGGTGCGATCATTTCTGGTGGTCAAGGTACTGCTGAAGAAAAATTCGCTGCATTTGAACGTGCGGGAATGGCTTACACACGTAGCCCAGCTGAGCTTGGTTCTACTATGTTGCAAGTTTTAAAAGAGAAAGGTTTAGCGTAATACGTTAGATTTTAATCTTTAAAAAAACCCCAATGGAGACATTGGGGTTTTTTTATTGGGTTATTATTGCTTTAATCCCCAAATTTTGGTTATTACATAAAATCGATGAGAAGCCTTGGAATAATTTTTGGAAAGTTATATGGTTATCTTCCGTATAGCTGTAGCTAGTATTGTATGGTTGCTCTCGTACTTCTTCCTGGAATGGATGGCACTGGCACGTTGTTTCAGCCACTGATCGCAGAAGTTGGTGATACTTTTAACGTCAAAGTTATTCGATATCCATCTACAGAAGCATTCGGTTATGAGACTTTGGAAGAGCTTGTTGTAAAGAGCCTTCCAGTTGATGAGCCTTTCGTGATCCTTGGTGAATCATTCTCTGGACCTATCGCGATCTCTATTGCTGCGGCACAGCCGAAAGGTCTGATTGGTGTGATTTTATGCTGCACCTTTGCGATCAACCCTCGTCCAACTTTTTCGGTATTTCGCTCTCTGCTTAAAATCCTCCCACCTAGGTTAGCGCCGATTGCAGTGCTAGATTACCTACTGCTCGGTCGCTATTCGACTAGAGAACTTCGTTCAGCTCTAGCTTTGGCAGTGGGGCAGGTGTCGTCTGCAGCGTTTGAAGCACGACTGAATGCAGTTCACGCAGTTAATGTTTTGTCAAAGTTAAAATTCATTGCAGTGCCAGTTTTGTATTTACAAGCAACCAAAGACCGAGTCGTTCCACCTACGGCTGCATATTTTATACAGAAGGAACTTTCAAACGTTCGTATTGTACCGATTGATGCACCTCACTGTTTACTTCAAGCTGTGCCGAGTCATGCTGCCTCGATTATCAAACTATTCTTGGCTGAAGTTCAGTGAAATACAGTGGTTCATCTTGTCTAAAGTACTCATACTTGTAAAAGATGAGGTTATGGATTGGCATGTATACTAGTGAAAAGAATGAAGAGCGTAAGATAAAAATTGAAGACCGAACATTCGGCATTTCGGTCTCCATTGACAAAAGAGTGCTATAAATGGCGTATATACATTTATTCCGCTTTTGGTTTTAACCCTTGCGTCAAACCATTGATGTCTCCACCTTGTAGACCTAATTCATTCATCAAGCTATCAATCAATGGTGCTTGTGAACGGTAACGTAGGGCACTATTTACCACCTGATCTGATAATGAAGCCGTTGAGCCATGTTCAGTATTTTCACTTGAAACAGCAGAACCACCTGCAAAGCCATTTAAGCCATTCACTTGTAAAATTTTGATGTCATCAATATTTTCCATTGGCTTGACGCTTTCACGAATGATCTCTGGTAAATGTTTGAGCAGTGCCAAGCGAACTTGCATCTCTACCTGTTCAGCAGACAAGGTATTGGCTGCCTCATTGACTGCACGAGCACCTTCCGCATCAACCTGATATTGTTTTTCCAATGCTTGAGCAAGTAGGATTTTTGCATCCGCCTCACCTTTCGCTTTTAAGCGAATCTTTTCAGCATCTGCTTCTGCTGCAATACGTACTGCTTCTGCTTCATCGGCAGCGGCTTTCTTACCTGCATCAGCAGCTACGGTAATCGCAATCGCTTCTTTCTCTGCCGTTTGTTTAGCTGCAACCAGCTCGACTGCTTTTTGACGCTCAGCGCGTTGAGTTTCACGTACCGTCACAACTTCTTCCTCTGCTTTTACCGCTTCGGCACGGGCCTTGTCAGCTTGCGCTTTGGCTTCTGATTCAGCACGAGATTTTTCAGCAATCGCAATGGCACGATCTTGCTCAGCCAATTCAATAGTTTTCTTCTGTTCGACCTGTGCTTTTTGAATGAGCTGCGCTTTTTGGATATTTTCATTCTCTACATCACGAGCAGAAGCAATTCGTTTTAGCTCCACTTCACGCTCAGCAGCAATTTGAGCTTCTTCAGCCTCACGTTTTTTACCTGCTTCTTGAGAGGCGATTTCTGCGGTTTGTTCAGCTTTACGAATCGAGATTTCACGCTCTTGTTGCAACTTTGCATATTCTTCTTCACGTGAAATTTCTAGGCGTGCACGCTCTGCTTCCAAGTTCTTGGCACGAATGGCAAGGTCCGCATCTTGTTCAATGTCATTACGCTTTTTACGACGGTCTTCAATGGTTTCAGTCAGTTTAGTTAAACCTTCCGCATCGAAGGCATTTTGTGGATTAAAGAATTTAAAACTGGTTTGGTCTAGACCTGTTAAGGATACTGTTTCAAGCTCTAATCCATTCTTGGATAAATCTTCTGAGACCACTTGTTGAACTTTCTGTACGAAGTCGACACGCTTTTCGTGCAATTCTTCCATCGCCATTTCCGCAGCCACGGCACGGAGTGAATCGACAAATTTACCTTCAACCAGATCTTTAAGTTCTGGTGGGGACATGGTTTTACGCCCCAAGGTTTGAGCTGCGGTTGCAATTGATTCAGCAATCGGTTTGACACGAACATAGAACTCGGCCATCACAT
Source organism: Acinetobacter sp. ESBL14 (assembly GCF_036668815.1). NCBI lineage: Bacteria > Pseudomonadati > Pseudomonadota > Gammaproteobacteria > Moraxellales > Moraxellaceae > Acinetobacter > Acinetobacter sp. ESBL14. Next base: position 7,824 of record NZ_JAZEVS010000004.1, on the reverse strand, counting down.
CAACACGCATACGGTCTCGAGTAATCAGTGCTTGGTCTGCGGCACGTTTTACCTCTAAACGTAAGGTATTCATATTTACAGGAATAATTTCATGTAAAACAGGGAGAACAATGGCGCCACCGTTTAGAATCACTTTCTCGCCACCAAAACCTGTGCGGACAAAGGAGACTTCTTTACTTGAACGGGTATAGAGACGGGCAATGATAATGCCAATAAAAATCAGTGCTGCAAAAATAACACCAGTAATAATTAAAATTTCAGTCAATGCTGAATTCAACATGTAAATACCCTCATGTAATAAATATAAAAATTAAGCAGCAATCGCTTGGAATCCAATTTTGGTTCTTTGCGTTAAAATCACATCTTGCCCTTGATGGAAAACTAGATCCAGCTCGGGTTCAACCAAGACGTAATGCGTTTGGCCAAATTGGTCTTTAACTTTGGCTTGTGCAGGGGAGTTGGGTTTCGCATCCCCTAAAATGATGTGTGCAGTTCTACCAATCAGATCATCTGCTTGAATTGCAGTTGTTTCATCTTTGGGGATTATTTTGGCAATTAATGCAGCACTATAGCGTACGAGTGGCATTGATAAAAATAAGCAGGCAGGTGCAATGATCCATGCTGATAGATAGTGTTCAGTAAACTGGAAAAAAAGGTCTTGGATGATCAAGCCCGTCAGTGCATACACAGTTAAAAAGATAATCAGCCAAATGAGTAAAGGGACTTTACCGAGATAGAGCCATTCTAATAATTGGGTGAAAATATTTTCTGATGACTCTAAAGAGACATTTGCATGATCAACCTCACTGAGGCTGTCAGGTAAAAACTGTTCTAGAAAACTTGAACTACCACCGAATAATAAAAGAATGAGTTCAAGGATACCGATAAATAGGCACAGCATTAAAGCAATGCTAAAAACCAAATTAGACGGATGTATTAAAAGATCCCAGATCATCGCGATTACTCTTATTTCTTTTAGCGTTAATTAATAAATTTTTTATAAAAATAAAACAGTTATAAGAGTAAAGCGTATACGTCTGAATTTCAACCTATATCGACCACATTATTGCAGGCAAAAAAAAACGCAATGATTGGGGTGATCAGTGCGTTGAACAACGAATCTGTTTAAAACAGTTTCGGTTGAAAGGAGAAATGTCATGAGATTAGTGTTAACTAACCTACGAGGCCATATTATTAAAAAACCTGACTAAGTTCATCGGTATTCATGTTAAATACTGTTAATTGATGTTAAGAAGTGACGAAAATTGTTAGTTTTTCATTTTTTTAATAAAGTTTTATAATTAAAGTTAATCAGATAGTTAAATTAAAAAAAGCCCAAGTGTGGGCTTTTTTATGGGAAAAGTAACGTAAATTAGAATCTAAATAAACCTAATCCCGCTTTTACTTCATCCAGTGTTTGTTGAGTGATATCACGGCATTTGTCTGTACCGTGTTTTAAAATATCCATGATGTAATCCGGATCTTTTTCTAATTCGGCACGACGTTCACGAATTGGACTAATTAACTCTTTTAGCACACCTTCCAAACGTTTTTTTACCGTCCCATCACCTAAACCACCACGACGGTAATGTGCTTTTAACTCTTCTACTTCTTCTTTATTTGGATCAAAAGCATCAAGATAGGTAAAGACAATATTGCCTTCAACCTGACCTGGATCTTCAATACGTAAATGGTTTGGATCGGTATACATCGCATTTACAGCTTTTTTGATGTCTTTATCAGTGGCATTGAGCACAATGGTATTACCTAAGGATTTTGACATCTTCGCTTTACCATCAAAACCAGGTAAACGAGCCATATTTGATAACAGGGCTTTACATTCTGGTAGTAGGTCATGACCAATTTGACGATTCACACGACGCACAACCTCGTTGGTTTGCTCAATCATTGGAATCTGATCTTCGCCCACTGGGACAACCGTTGCTTTAAATGCAGTGATATCAGCTGCTTGGGCGATTGGATAGCACAAGAAACCCGCTGGAATATCACGTTCAAAACCACGCATTTGGATTTCAGACTTAATCGTTGGATTACGCTCTAAACGTGCAACAGTTACGTAGTTGAGATAAAGCATGGTCAATTCGTTGAGCGCAGGTAAACATGACTGTACGCAGATCGTGGTTTTAGTCGGATCAATGCCAACAGCAAGATAGTCAAGCGCCACTTGAAGAATATTGTTGCGTACTTTATCTGGGTTATCTGCATTGTCTGTCATCGCTTGTGCATCAGCTAATAGCAGATGTTGATGGTGACTGTCTTGTAGACCTACACGAGAACGTAATGAACCGACAAAATGGCCAAGGTGGAGTTGTCCTGTAGGACGGTCGCCTGTCAAAATGATGGGACGTTGATCAACATTACTCATGATATGTTCCAAGATTCAGTAATTTCATAGATATAAGATTGATATTATTGTACGAGAAATAAATTTTTTTCGTCAGCGATAATTTTAACTTTTTCTTAAAATCATATTGTGCTTTCACTGCGTGATTCTACAATGGGTATATAAATACAAATCAGGACATAAAAATGGCGAGTGGTTTATTACTACTACTGGATGATATTGCAACGATTTTAGACGATGTTGCAGTCATGAGTAAAATGGCAGCCAAAAAAACCGCAGGGGTTTTAGGTGATGACTTAGCACTTAACGCCCAACAAGTCAGCGGTGTGCGTTCAGATCGAGAATTACCTGTGGTCTGGAGTGTTGCAAAGGGTTCATTTGTTAATAAATTAATTCTCGTTCCATTGGCTCTATTGATTAGTGTTGTCGCCCCTTGGTTGATTAATCCATTGCTTATGATCGGAGGCCTCTTCCTGTGTTATGAAGGGGTAGAGAAGGTCGTGCATATGCTGTTCCATAAAAAAGCCAAAACAGCAGAGGAAGCCAGTGAGAACTTACAACAAGTCGAGATCGACTTGGCTCAGTTTGAAAAGCAAAAAGTAAAGGGAGCAATTCGAACAGACTTTATTCTTTCTGCTGAAATTGTGGTGATTTCGTTAGGTACCGTTGCAACAGCTGCATTTATGAATAAAGTGACAGTATTAAGTATTATTGCAATCGTTATGACTGTCGGGGTGTATGGCTTAGTTGCAATGATCGTAAAAATTGACGATTTAGGTTTATATCTTACACAACAAGCTTCTGAATTAAAAAATACAATCGGTCGTGGTTTACTTGCTTTTGCGCCAATTTTAATGAAAACACTTTCAATTGTAGGCACGATTGCAATGTTTTTAGTTGGCGGGGGGATCATTACGCATACCATTCCTTTATTGCATCACTTTACTGAAGAAACGGTTGATCATTTAGAGCTGATTCCGAGTGTAGGTTCAATTATTGGTGCTTTAACGCCAACCTTAATTAATTTAGGGGTGGGGTTGCTTGCAGGTGTGGTTGTGTTGATGGTTGTCAGTTTGATTCAGAAATTCTGGCCAAAAAAAGCATCCGCTTAAAGCTAAGTCGTCATCATCAGAATTATGTGAGGTAGTTATGCGTTGGAAAGGTCGTCGAGTCAGTACCAATGTTGAAGACCGTCGCGGTGGTGGCGGTGCGAAAGCAGGTGGAATTAGTATTATTGGGCTAGTGGTCGCTTTTGTGGCTTGGAAATTTTTTGGGGTTGACCCTCAACAGGCCTATCAAGCAACCCAAGCGGTTACCAATGCTCAGTCTTCACAGCAAGACAGTACACCACAAAGCTTAACACCTGATCAAAAAGAGGCCAGTGATTTTGTTGGGACAGTGTTGGCAGATACCGAAGATACGTGGACGCCGATTTTTCAACAATTGGGGATGAGCTACAAACCACCACGACTTGTATTATTTAGTGGGGTGCTTCGATCAGGTTGTGGTACTGCACAGGCTGCGATGGGACCTTTTTATTGTCCGGCTGATCAGAAAGTTTATATCGATACCTCATTTTTTAAAGAAATGCGTCAGCAAATGGGTATTTCTGGTGAGCAGAATCAAACTGAACTCTCTCGTCAGGATCAAGCGGGTGATTTTGCCCAAGCTTATGTGATTGCACATGAAGTAGGGCATCATATCCAAAACCTATTAGGTATTTCAGGGCAGGTACAGCAGGCACGTGCCCAAGCCAGTCAAACACAAGGCAACCAACTTTCTGTACGTTTGGAACTGCAGGCAGATTGTTTCGCAGGCATTTGGGCACATCAGAATCAGAAACGAACTCAATTTTTAGAGCAAGGTGATATCGAAGAAGCGATGGATGCAGCTGAGAAAATTGGGGATGATTATCTCCAGCGCCGTGCGACTGGACAAGTTGTGCCAGATAGTTTTACCCATGGTACCAGTGAACAACGGATGCAATGGTTCCAAATTGGGTTGAAATCGGGTGATGTGAATCAGTGTAATACCTTTAAGTAGGATAAAAAAGGAGCGTTGCTCCTTGATTTTTATACGGAAGATATACGAATCAGAAGAAGAATTAACGTAAAATAATAGCGTCTATGCTGAATTGAGGATGATTGGTTTATTGTTGTGCTTAAACCATTTGTTAATAAGAATTAAATAATCAGATAAATGAATTACAGCATAGGCCATCATTCTTTATTCAATCGTACAGTATTTTAAATTTTATCATTTATTAAAATTTAAAGCAGGTCTATGTTATTAAAATTGAATAAATAAAGAGGTCTTATGGGTAACTTTTTTCTTTTGCAGGCATTGACGGTTGTTTTTGCTTTATCCATTGCGACGACCATTTTCAATAAACGAATATTAGGTTTTCCTCAGGCCATTGGTGTTCCAATTGTCTCGGCTATTTTTGTCTTTATTTTACAGTGGGGTGCGAGTCTATTAAATGGTAATCAATTTATTACCATTAATATTCATAATATTGAAGCTGCTGTAAGAAATATTGATTTTTATGATTTTCTAATCAATGGTGTAATTTGTTTTATTTTAACTTCATCTGCATTGAAGTTTAAAATTTCAGATTTGAGAAGTTACTGGAAGCCGATTAGCATTTTGGCCACAATTGCTTTGGTTTTATGTGCTGGATTTTATGCAGGTTTACTGTACTTATTTCAATGGCTGGTTGGTTATCCAGTACCAATCGGTGTTTTACTCTTATTAGGTGCAGCACTTGGTGCAACTGATCCAATTGGGGTTAAAGGAGTGCTCAGTTCTATTCGGGCACCGCATCATTTGATTGTGAAACTGGAAGGTGAGTCATTATTTAATGATGCAATGTGTATTGCCTTATTTATGACGCTGTTGAAAGTTTTACAAGGAGAGCATTTTTCATTATTGGCCACAGTTGAAACCTTATTATATGAGATCTTCGTTGCAGTAATTATCGGTTTTGCATTTGGTTTTGCGATCTTACGTTTACTTCGTGGTAAACATGAGATGGAATCTCTGATTTTAACCACGGCCTTACTTGCCAGTGGTTCATATTTAGTGGCTTTATTTGCACATGCCTCTGCACCGATTGCTTGTGTGATTGGTGGACTGATCGTCGGAAATAAATGGCAGGAAATTCGTGAGCAGCGAGAAATTCGCGAGGTCAATCATTTTTGGCATACGGTTGAGGGGATTATTAACTCCTTCCTATTCACTTTGATCGGTTTAGAGCTGTTTATCCTTGATTTGAGTGCGAATCTGATTATTGGTGGCATCATTGCCTTTATTATTCTACATTTATCTCGCTTTGCAGCGAACTTTGCCGCTTTTGCCTTATTTCCATCATTCCGAAATAAAAGCTATAACGGTAGCTTAGCAATACTCTCTTGGGGCGGAGTGCGTGGAGGCATTTCATTGGCGTTGATCCTTGCTGTAGCGAATATTCCTGAATTGAGTCAATACAGTAGCATCCTGATCGGTTATACCTTTATTAGTGTATTGCTATCAGGTGTAGTTTGTGGTCTTGGTTTACCAGCTGTAATGAATGCTTTCTACTACAACCCGAGTGAAGAGACCCAAGGTTTGAAAGGCTTCTATCAGCGGCTGTGTAATAAGATGAATCGTCGTGGTTTTAAATATATTGTAGGTGAAGATAGTCAGGGGCGTGAAACAATTACTATCTTTAATCCAGAGATTTTATTGGATCAAAAAACTGATGATGGTGTTGCAACCATGCATCATCCGAATAAACATGAAGAGGTTAAGCGGTTAGAGAATCCTGATAATTTTTAATACTATGTTTTTTTTGTTTGTTAAAAAAAGCCTTTTTTGAAAGGCTTTTTTTATTTTATATCTAAAAGATTTTTAAATATCTTTTAAGAATTTTTAAATATTTTCTATGTTAAATCTATTTCGATATTATATTTTAATAGTCTTTTAAATTTTATTTAAATACCTTTTGGGAATTTAATGGTATTTTTGGTTCTATTTGTTTAAAAGTGTAATTTGAATTTTAATTTTAAAAAAAATTAATGTTTTATTTTCTTTTTAATCAATATCTTGCTTATTTGTTAAGAAGTGTTTCAATGTTATTTTACTTTTTTGTTTTGTGAGCTATTTAACATTTATTTGGTTTGATTTAAAGTGGTGCTGTGAACTCTATCACTTAGAAACAATAATTTAAACTTAAGTTAATAATGCATTAAGAACTGATTAAATATTAAAAATTTATAATGAGGAATATAACCATGTCTCAGATACAAATTATTTCCAAGGAAAGTCATCAAACCCTTGTAAATACGACGGGAAAAACAGCCACATTACCTTCTGAACCTTCAGTTGTATTAATTAAGGTCTCTGCAAATGATATTTCAGTTGTTAAGAGAGATGGTGTAAATGCGGTAGTAGTATTAAAGAATGGCGAAACAATCGTTATTCATAATTTCTTCAATAATAGTGAAGTAGCAGATAATAGTCTGGTTCTTCAAGGTGAAGATAATCAATTAGTTTGGGCGCATTTTAAAGATGCTGAAACTGATGCAGACGCCGATGCTGATGCGGACGCCGATGCTGATGCGGACTCAGATGATGATGATCATGAAGGGGCTGTTTTTCTAGAAGAAACTCCAGCAGTTGTGCCTGAGGCGGCGGCGGCACCTGTTGAAGCAGCAACATTACAACCTATTCAGGCAGTAGAGCCATTACTTTATGCGGGTGAAGCATCTAGTGGTTTCAGTCCATGGCTATGGGCTTTACCTGTACTTGCGATTGGTGGTATTGCAGCAGCAAGTGGTGGCGGTGGAGGTGGGGGAAATAATGACAACAATACAGATACCACACCACCAAGTACCGATGCCGTAAAATTTAATATTGATCCAGTGACTGCGGATAATGTACTGAATGCGGCAGAATCGGCGGGGAATGTAACATTAACGGGGACATTAACAGGTATACCTACAGATGCAGCGACTACTGTCGTAACTGTTGTTGTGAATGGGGTGACTTATACCGCAACAGTCAATTCAGCGAATGGTACGTGGAGTGTGAGTGTACCGGGTAGCGGTTTATTGGCGGATGGCGATAAGACTATTGATGCCAAAGTGACGTTTACAGATGCAGCAGGTAACAGCAGCAATGTAACGGATACTCAAGTTTATACAGTGGACACCACTGCACCGAATGCGCCAGAGATTAATCCAATCAATGGTACAGATCCGATTACAGGAACAGCGGAACCTGGTTCGACTGTGACCGTGACCTTCCCAGATGGTACAAGTGTTCAGGTCCCAACAGATCCAACGACTGGGGCATGGACCACACCAAATCCAGGTAACTTACCGAATGGCGGTACAGTAACAGCTGTAGCAACTGATCCTGCAGGCAACCCGTCTGTACCAGGGACTGAAACAGTGGATACGGTGGGACCAGATGTTTCA
>NZ_JAZEVS010000003.1:0-452991 GCF_036668815.1 Acinetobacter sp. ESBL14 | reverse complement strand
CCTTTGGATAATTAATTGCTTCTAACAATGATTTATGATGGTCATTATCATTTACTGTTGTCAATGTGCTATAGATTTTTATTAAATCTACATTATCAGTTAATAATGGAAATATAAAAGCATGTGGCGTCCACATATTCCAACCACCATCATATTTACAACTTTCTGCTCGCAGTAAGCTAGATACATAGAACCATTGTTTCGTATCCACTGAATTCTGTTTAGAATATAATTCATAGAATCCATAATAAACAGAGTCTATCGCCAAAAAGTCATACAGAACACCTTTTGGCTTTTTTTCTTTTAGATTGGAACGAATAGCATCTATTCGTCTTTCGCTTCGTCCATCTGCAACTTCTTTACCATTTTCAACAATTTCTTTTTTATCAACACTTACAATCATTTTACATTATTTCCCAAATTGAGTGTTACAGCACGCCCCTCATTAACACCAACAACAATCTTATTAATCGGTTTTCCATTTTCAATCGCTTGTAAAAGTTTATCTCCAGTAGCCTTAGCAGCTGAATTATTTTTTTGATTAGAAAGTTCATTTGCTCGACTTTTAATCCACGCATCAGACATCTGTACATCTAGCCCAGTAGACGGATTTGCTGAGCTTAACTTAACTGAACCTCTTTCTTTCAACGGCTTCACCTCTACTATATAAATTTCTCCATTCTTTGTGTAAACACCATCAAAACAGTTACTTCCACACTTACTTTCAAGTTTTGTATACCCATTGTTTTTGAAGTAACTATCTGCAATTTCTTCACGTAATATTCCAGATTTATTGTTATCTGTATTGTTTAATAATTGTTTCTGCTTATTTAACACATCTTTCGGTGGATCAATGATCTTACCATTTTAGATATTTGTTTAGCACTTATGTTCCCTGAAGACGACACATTCACTGAGGGTAATTTTGCTGGGTCATTTTTTAAGACACGATTGATATCTTTAGCTGCCTCGATAACAATGCCACCACCTTTTTTCGCTACTGTAACGGTGCCTGCACTAATTGCCGCTGTCAGAGCATTTAGTGATACCGTCATTTCCACATTGCCCAATTTTTCAAATTCGGCTGGGGTATCTCCTACTGTATTCACAGTAGCTATTGTTTTACCTGTGTCTATGAGGTCTCCTGGGATTTGTTTTACCCCTTCATAGATTGCCTTCGCTGTACCTTGCGGATCATTTTTCAGAGCATCATATAACTCTTTGGGTACATTAGGTAAATTCTTCAAATCATTAACAAACTTAGTGACCGCTTGATCCTTACCTTTCTGATAGGCTGCTTGCTGTGCGACATCTAAGTCTTTATATTGCTGACGGCATTCCGCTCCCCAACAGGTTAAAGCATGTTTAATATCCTGTTTAACAGAGGTTTTATTATTCTCCACTGCATTCTGGGCAGACTGTCCACCTTGAACTGTACTTGATACATCACCTGTGGTTGCACCAACAGCACTCCCTGCTAAACCGACAATAGAGCTAATTGTAGATTTCTCACTTGCGGTTAGATCTTTAGCTTTCTTACCATACAAATACTCCGCAAGTAACGGCGCCGCCGCCTCAGCACCACCTGCTGCAATACCCGCACTCAAGGCATTATTACCACCTGTCGCGGCAACTGCTGCACCTAAAATTGTATGGGCCAAGATATGCGCTGCACTGCTTTCAGCATCTTTACCCTTAAAGTATTGACCAATTTCATAGCTTGCAGCTGGACTCAGTGTCGAGGCTGCAATACCTGCACCACTCGCAGTAGGTGCGGACAAGCCTGCCGACACCATATCTAATAACACACCCGCTTTTTGCCACTGGCTAGCATCTTTCCTAAAAATTTTTACTCTATTTTTCCAGACCAGAGGCAAAATCTATACATAAAAAAAGCCGCATTTGAAATACGGCTAGAATTAACATTTTATAACTACTTTCGTTAAAATTCTAAAAATACTCAATGACTGTTAAAATGATTAGTTACATAAACAAAATATTTACACTTAACACACACTCTCTTTACTTAACTCCAGCTTCAACCAATCATAATTAATACAAATCATTTTTTTATAATTTTCTTCTGTATAATAATCAGAAGCATCTACATTGTTATTTACACCTTGAATCATATGTGGTGAATTCTTTGGCTGCCCCCAATCAATCCAAAAATTTGATAACTCTAATAGGCCATATAGTGGGTCTAAGCTCAGCCCGTTGAGCTTCAAGTCCAAACAAACTAATAACCACTTATGAGTCGAGTTTGAAATATCAATATTTAAAGTATTTACTACTTTGCTCAACAAATTCAAAATATCATCTCTTGAAGTATCATTATCTATAATTAACAGCTCATTTAACACTTCAGATAATTCGTTACCAATATCCTCCGTCTTTAGCAAATAATCTTCTACAAAACCACTTACCATCTCATTACTTAAACAACCATATTCTGGAACTCCTACATATCCAATATAGATAGTTCCAAAATCATCAAAATTAAGCTGTTTAAGTTTTTCATATGCTTGAGTTATCATGGTTTAGTTGGCACCCCTGTAATTTTAGCGGCTCTTAATTACCCACTCAAGTTTTATTAAAAATTATATTTCCAAATAAATATAACTTTCTAAATCCGGAGGTGCTCTATTAAAATCCACCCATGCATTTAAAATATCCCTAAAACTATCTAAAGATAAATAAATATAGTATTCATCATCATAGAGTGAATATAGCTTAACTCTACCATCAGTATATTCACTCCCCCAAGCATCACGACCCCATATTGTGGAGTTACAGCTATTTTCAACTTTCTTAAATATTTCAACCCCTTTTTCTAGCCAAGTGATTGAATTTATTCCTGCATCATCAGTTAATACACCATGCAAACAATTAATTGTCTTTTCATCTACACATTTAATTTCAACTGTAGGTATTAATTTATGCTGTTCCACATCATCAAAACACCAATAAAACTTTATCTTCATAACCACTACTATTATTCAACAAATACCTTCACCAACAAAAAAAGCCTTTAAAAAAACCAAAGCTACATATAGAAATTATTTTTTATTTATTCTCACGTCTCCTCTTAACACACTCCTTCCATGCTTCTACAGGAATATTATATTCATCCAACTCATCTTCTTTTAAATCACTTACTGCTTTCATATATAATCCTGGCCAACGACCTTCAATTGGAATATAAGCAAAATCAATATTAATTCCCCCAAAATCAGTTAAAGATATTTTAAATTGAGTCCACTTTTCTTTAAAAACATCTAGTTAAAGATATTTTAAATTGAGTCCACTTTTCTTTAAAAACATCTAGTTTAATATGATTTTCCATTAAGTGAATTACTTTATCTCCAATCTCATGAGGTATTTGATCAAAATCAAACCATCCCATTTTATTGTTTTTTGTAAGCCACTCAAAACTATAAGATGAAGAATCAGGATAAATATAACCTTCACAAAATATTACTCCAACATCTTCTGCCATTATTGACCATAATAACTTGCCTAGATTTTGATAAATCTCATTTTCATTCATATCTTATTTACCTGTAGAAGTATTTTTTAAAGTTAAAGTTCTTGGCTTTCCAGAATCAATATTTTGAGTATTGTAGATTTCTCACTTGCGGTTAAATCTTTAGCTTTCTTACCATACAAATACTCAGCAAGTAACGGCGCTGCGGCCTCAGCACCACCTGCTGCAATACCCGCACTCAAGGCATTATTACCACCTGTCGCGGCAACTGCTGCACCTAAAATTGTATGGGCCAAGATATGCGCTGCACTGCTTTCAGCATCTTTACCCTTAAAGTATTGACCAATTTCATAGCTTGCAGCTGGACTCAGTGTCGAGGCTGCAATACCTGCACCACTCGCAGTAGGTGCGGACAAGCCTGCCGACACCATATCTTCCATTTGGCAATTGATAAATATAAAAATATTTTTGATCTACAACTCTATAAAATAGCTATATTCTTACCTCACCATTTTGCATTAAAATAATATTTCCAGAACCAAACCTCTCTTTTATAATCAATGCAACCTCAGAAATATTAAAAGTTGAACTCTTATTATTTAAAGAAATTAAAAAATCAGCTTTAAATGAAGTTGGAATTCCAACATCCTCAACAGCTATTTCTTTTTCATATCCACTTAAATCATCAGCGTCATAAATTATAAAGTCATAATTAAAATAATTAGGAAATTCTAACTTTATAATTTGATTAATTTTATCTGCTTCCTCTTTAGAAAAAACAGTATAAGCATGTATATGTATACCCATCTATTTACCTAACTTCATTTCAATTGGCTTTCCAGCTTTATCAATAATAATAACTTTCTCCAAGCCTTGTATTGGATACTTATCAAACTGCTTGATAACATCTTTTACTTCAGTTTTTGAACCATTAAGATTAACAACAACATTAGGAGCCTGTTCTTTTTTAACTTTTTTTCCAACTTCTGACCAGATATTTCTAACATTAGAAGATGTTGGTGCATAATTATCCCATACTTCACCATTTATCAAATAATCAGGGTTTCTCCCATTCGGCAAAGTAGGTGGATTTTGCTCCACTTTCTTACCATAGTTTGCAAGTACTCTTGCACTTTCATTTTCACGAGTAATAGCATTTATTGTTACCAAATCATCTTTCGGGTGTGTTTTTGTTGGTGTCCCTAATAAATTTTCTTTGTTTATTAAAGGTACATACTCTTGTTTACCACTTGGCTTATTACTCCATAAATCATCATCTCTATGAGCATTATTTTCAACAGTTTGCTTTTTCGCATCAACTTCTGCTACTTTCTCAGTTGTTTTGACTTCACTCTTGACACCTTGAGATAACTTCCCACCAACTTTACCCAGTAAAACTGCTTCTGCAATTGCAGCAGCTCCGCCTAGGACATCTTGGCTTAATTGACTGAGCTCTTGCTTTCGATTTGGATTATACGAGTCAATCACTTTCTGACCTTCTTGAGAATTATAATCCCCAAAAAGTTGGTTTTTCCCATCTATTGCCGTACCAACACCGCCAACAACACTCGTTCCTGCAAGTGGTGCACCAATAGTACAACCAACACCTGAAGTACATAAACCTGCTCCAGCAGCAGTTCCACCGACAGCCGTTACTCCTCCTGTCACGATTTTGCCTGCACCTCCAACACGGCTTACACCTTCATCATGGCGTGTTCTAAAATCATTAGCCTTGTCCCATGAACCGTATTCGAATAACCCTGTTGATTTTAAGGCTGTCATTTCTTTGGTATAACTTTTCCCTTGCTCCTCAAATGCTTTTAATTTCACATAATTTGGGTCACTAGTCGGTACACCTGACGAACATTGTACTAAAGCACATGCCGCTGCGTTTAAACGGTCTTGTTCTGCTTTAGTTTTCCCCTCTTTAAGTTGTTTCAGTATTTTCGCTTCATCAACATGCAATTGTCGGTTATTTGAGTCAACATTAATCGCTGTGCCAATGCTACCAGTAGATAATCCTGTTGATGCACCTACACCTGTCAGTGTCAACGTACTCACCCCATTCGCAACCAACTTAGCAGTATCCGAACTCATGCCTTTTTCAATTAAGGCATTAGTCACATTATCTTCAAACTGGTTAATCAATGGTGCTGCTGATGCAACACCACCTGTTGTTAAGGTACCTTCTATCGTTCCATTAAATATTGGTAATTATATAAGCACGAATTTACAATAAAATTTTTCGCATTAAAAAAAAGAACTAAATACATTCCAGCACTCTGATCACTTGGTGGAGTAGACCACATTACCGACAGATCATTAAAATCATCAAGAGTAATATCAAAAACTGATAATTCATTTTTAAATGACGTATAAAACTCTAACTCTTGTATATCAAGCCAATCTTTCCGAACATTTAGCCATATATTTTCAGGTTGGTTGAATAAAACTTTCATAGTTTGTAAATAACTTTCATCAGCTAGAAGACTATAACAAGCCTCTAAAGCAGGATAATATTCTTCTTCATTACATTGTCCCATTTTCCACTCCTATTTAGTAAAAGACTTTATTTTATCAACTTCTGCCTGAGATGCAGGCCTTCTTTGACCTGATTGCAAAAGATTTCTATTTGCTTGACTACTCCTATTAGCAATTGATGTAATTAGTTTCCCCTCTTGACTTACAATATGTTCACGACCATTAACTCCTCTCACAACATAAGAACCATCCCTACTTTGTATCATGATATCTGAGTTTCTAGCTTTCTGAATATCATTAATAGCTTGCCCAACTGGTCGACCTTGCTCTCCTCTTAGTTGTGCATGTGATGTTTTTTCAACACCCTTTTTCTCATTCTTCTCATCCCCATCAGGTGGCATACCTGTTGCAGAATTACCAGAAGTTGATGGTAATGGCTTTGGTGTAGACTTTTTGTCTTTATCCTCAGATTGCTCACTTAAGATTGCTACACCTACTGCTCCTAATGCATTAACTGTCGCACTTACACAAGCTGGGCTTTTTGCACAGGCGCCTGCTGCCATTGCAAAAGCTTCTCCAGCCCCGACAATAAGAGGATAATAACTATCTGTTGCATCAACTTTTTGGCTTTGTGAAAGCCCTATAATCAAGTTTCCAAATAATACTTGATCTTCTGGGCTGAGTTTCTGATTCTCTTGCTCAATTTTATTTGCTATCGCAAGTGCCTGTTTCGCACCGTCTACCGCCTGTCCTGTAACATCAAGTGCTTTTACAATATTACCAACCGTAACTCCTGCAGCCTGTCGGTTTTTATCAAACTGCTGTGTCACCTGAACTTGTACATCAATTTCTTTCTGCACACGTTCTTTATCAAATACATTATTCAAAGCACCACTATGCTCTCGCGCATTTTCTGTGCTTAAGCCCGTATGAACTTCAGACTTGGTCTGATCTGCTGTTTTACCTGTCAGTTGTTGCTGACCTGCTTCATTGGTGATGGTGATATTTTTCGTATTCACTCCACTCTTGGTCACACTACTGTCTTGATTACTGTCCAGACCAAACCCAATCGACTTGCTCACCCCCACTTGACTAGAAGCATGCCCATCAATCTTATTCGACTTCGACAGTACCGTATCAGGTTGCTTTTGTCCCTGAGCATCATTTTTCCCAGCATTAAAGCCTGCACCAATTGAAATGCCTTTGGCATCATATTCACTGATATTACGCAGCTGAGAATGCGTCAATGTTCCCGTGCTGAGGCTGTTTTTATTCTGCGTCTCGGCAAGTTGAGTCGAAGTAATGATTGCACCTTTCAGATCAGTATTGTCCTTGACCTTGATCTGATAACCCTCATCACCTGCAAAAATCCCCGATTGCTCGCTGACAGAAGCATGGTTGGCATTGATATTGGATTTACTAAAGCTACCTGATGCAGAGGCTCCATATCCAATCGTAACCTGACCTTCTACATTCTGCTGTTTGCTCTTATAGCTTGCCTTGTCTTGCAAACTCTCGATATTCAGCGCTTTGGCATCGACTTGTACCGCCTTACCTTGAACTTGACCACCGATAATATTCGTCGCATTACCACTGCTGATACTGGTTAGGCTGTCTTTGGAACCAACATGACTATTAACATAACTGGTTTCAGTCCCATTACCATTTCCCTTACCTAAATTTCCACCCGCAGTTACACCAAGTGCCAAACCATTCGAGCCATAACTTACAGCCACACCCGCGTTCCAGCCTGCGCTCTTGTTGCCAGATTCTTCCTTGCTATTTTGTTCAGCCGCTTTGATATTTACATTCTGATCAGCCGCCAAATGCGTGCCTTTCAAGCCCATCACATCAGAGCCAATAATATTGATATTGGAGTCTTTACCTGCACCAGTGGCTACAATATTGGTCTTGCCGCCTGCAGAAACCGTACTCTGATTCGCAGTGTTGCTTTCTGAACGATTAAACTCAGTATTCTTTTGTTCTCCGTAAGTGATACTTACACTCACATTGGCTGATTGGGCCAGATTGGCTGCACTTGTCGCAGCATCTTTGAGTTGTGCTAGTGTTTGACCCGCTTTATAAGCATCGAATCCTGCATTGGCTGCAGCCATCGCATTAACACGATCATTTTTACTTTGACCAACCTGCTTACCACTCTCCAGTGCTGTTTGAACAGCTGAGACAACTGGTACATTCACAGCAAGGGTTAAACCCTTTTGTTCCATCTCATGCTTATACTGACTGGTACTTTGCTCTTTAGCCGCTTCAATCGTAACTTGCTGCGCCAAGATATTGACATCACCCTGTTGAGAAGAAACCGTACTACCTGTTTGCTGATAGTTTTTACCAGCAACAATATTGGTATTACCGTTAAGGCTGCCAACCATTGAGCCACTATTGGTATGCTGGGTTTGTTCCTGTTCAGTTTTCTCTTTTTTAGAACCAATACTGATACCAAACCCACCACCAGACATCAAACCCGATTTCTTGGTTTGGGTGTTGTGAATATTCAGATAGTTACTGTCTGCACCCTTGATTTCAATATTTTCTTTGGCTTGAATTTGAGTCAACTCATCCGATACCACCTCACTGCCTTGGATCTTGATATTCTTGGCATCAAGAATGACTTGCTTTCCATCTACCGTACTTGCTACAGCTTCATTTGAAACATCTTTAATATAGTTTTGTGTGGTCTTTTTACTTAAAAAGCCTTTCTTTTTGGTTTCATCAGCATGCTCATAACTGCTGCTCTTACGACCCTCTTTGATGCTTAAATCTTCGCTGGCACTAACTAAAGTCTTGCCTTGCTCACTACTGAGCTGCGAACCTGTAATATCAATATTTTTGCCAGTTAGCGTCAAATCACCTTTCGATTGAATCTGATTGCCCACATCCTGCTTTTGCGTACCAAAATCAAAATTCTTTTTATTGGTATAGCTATTGGTAACACGTTCAGTTTGCAACGTGTCCAGGGAAACATCGCCCTGTGTTTGAATCACACTTGAACCATTACTATTAATGATATCAGCAGCTTTTAGGCTGGTATTTCCACCCACACGAATATTTAGTGTATTTTTCAGCGTATCGGTATTTTGACCATTGCCAACATAAATACCCGCTTTACGATCTATCTTGGTAAAGCCAAACTCATTTTGACCTGATTTATTGCTGTTACTGCTCAGAGTGCTGCTATGATTAAAGTTGCCACCAATCTCCATGCTAAGCGCATCTTTGGCTATAATCTGGCTGCCGATATTGTTCAGATCTTGTTTGGTACTGATCCCAATACGGTTCGCCTCTAAACGGCCATTCAGTTGATTGATACTATTGGCATTGATCTTTAAGGCTTCACGGCCTGCAATGGTGGCACTGTTCAGCACGTCACCTTGCATATCCAACTGCACTTGCTCTGCGGCAATTAAAGTCCCGTCACCTTTTAAATCACCCACCTGAGATTTGACATAGACCTGCGGAACCAACGCTTTAGTCGTACTGCCATCTGGCAAATGAATGGTTTTCTCTTCCAGCCATACAATATCACTGGTCAACTGCGCGATTTGGGCTGAAGTCAGGGCAATACCAGGTGTCAGATTAAACTGCTTGGCAAAAGTCAGGCCATTGTTCATCAAGGCTTTGTATTGCTCTTCATCATTGCCATAGCCAGATAAGAAACGACGACCCGTCAATTGCGCAATCTGATCTTGCACCAGACGCTGCTCATAATAACCATCGCCCATACGTTTTTGTTGTTTCGCAGGGTCAAGACCGAGTGCATTCAACATATGGTCTGATGACAGCCATTTTTTGTAATTGCTAAAGGCTGGATCAGTTTCGACTAAAAAGCCTGCCTGACTGTCTTTGGTTTGGATAAATAATGCATTACTCGGCAAGCGAATGCTTTTCTGCTGAACCGTACGGACTTCATAGCCTGTTGAAGTCTCGGTCTGCCCTAGGGTTTGTTGCGATGCATCCAGTTGTTTGGCCGCATCAACATTGTTCGAACCGTTCTGGTTGTCCTGATTGACAGGCTGACCAGATTTTGTATCAATCTGCTTTTGTTCAGTTTGCTGCTGTTGCAGTTCAACTTTCCCAGCTTGCTGCGAAGCCTGAATATCTGTCTCAGCTTGTGTTGGCTCTACTGCTTTGATTTGGTGGGTCTGCGTACCAATGACCTGATCCCCACCATAGAGACCACTCAGTACAAAAGGTTCTGTTTCATCGGCAGGATTAAATCCGATTTGGGTCTTTCTTCCTGAATCATAGAACCATCTGATTGGATTCTTAAACTTCGTGGTTTTATTGGCCGTGTATGCTTTATTCTCAATACTTGTACCTTCAACCGTTAAGGTTTTGGCAGCTAGAATCTGACTCTGATCATTCAGAATACCCTCTGCATTGATCAACATATTGCCACCGCTGATAATCTGCCCTGGGGTACTGCTGATCACTTCTGGCACATAGGTTTCTTTATCGTATTCAAAAATGTTATAGGTTCTTAAACGACGACCATCTTTGAGTAACATCCACAAAAAGTTACCTTGTTTCTGGAATTCAACAATATCCTCTGAAACATCAATCCCCGGATGGCGGTTATCCTCATAACCATGAACCTTGACCGATGACTCTAAAATCGCAGCATCCTTGACCTCAAAGTTTTCATTGATGTTCTCTATGGTTGCCGCTGTGTAGCATCAGACTGTATTGCTCCACTTATTGGTGGTTCAGCAGCATAAATGGATGTTCCAAGTAAACTTAACATAATGAATATTTGTTTTTTTTTCATTTTTTTAGATTCACATTAAACAAATAGTAAAAATTTCAGTTGAATTATTACCAATTGGTTAAGTGCTGTAAATA
This sequence comes from Acinetobacter sp. ESBL14, assembly GCF_036668815.1. NCBI lineage: Bacteria > Pseudomonadati > Pseudomonadota > Gammaproteobacteria > Moraxellales > Moraxellaceae > Acinetobacter > Acinetobacter sp. ESBL14. The sequence goes on along the minus strand of NZ_JAZEVS010000003.1, from coordinate 442,163 downwards.
AAAAATGGTTTTTATCTCATTTTTTACCATTTAGGTGATTTATTTAATGATTTTTTGGTTTTGTGAGATTCAATTCATCTTTTAGGCATTTGGATTCATTTAAAAGTAAATCCTATTAAATTAAATAACTTATAAGTATTCAATCAAAGATAATTTTATTCATAGGATTAAAAGTCTCCCGAATGCCCCCCAAAATTTCAAATACAAAAAATGATTAGCCATCTTTCATTTTCACGCTACTTTCAGCGCTTGACTTCAACTCGATTAAATTATATACATTAATAATGATACGTTTCGTATCATTATACAAAACTACAAAAACAGGTGTATAAAATGGTAGGACTAATCGGAATAGTCTTGTCCTTAATATTGTTGATGTATTTAGCATATAAAGGATTTAGCGTAATTGTACTTGCACCCTTACTGGCATTATTTGCTGTTGCATGGAGCGGTCTCAGCAATCAACTCCTTGGGTTTTATTCCCAAGTGTTTATGACAGGTTTAGGCGGTTATATCATCAAATACTTCCCTCTATTTTTACTAGGTGCGGTATTTGGAAAATTAATGGAAGATTCTGGCTCTGCACAAACCATTGCCAATTTCTTTGTTGAAAAACTCGGACATCACAGAGCCATGCTGTCTATTGTTCTGTCTTGTGCAATTTTAACCTATGGAGGCGTTTCACTTTTTGTTGTTGGTTTTGCTGTCTTTCCAATTGCCTCGGCATTATTTAAAGAACTTGGTATTCCTAAACGCCTGATCCCAGCAGCGATTATGCTAGGTGCACTCACCTTTACCATGACCGCATTACCTGGCACACCGGCAATTCAAAATGCAATTCCAATGCCTTTCTTTGATACCGATCTTTATGCTGCACCTGGACTTGGTGTTTTAGCATCTATCTTTATTTTGATCACTGGCATGTGGTGGCTCAATAGACGGGTAAAAAAAGCGGATTTGAGGAATGAAGGATATGGAAACCATATCGAGAATCATCTTGAGCAGAATTCAATATCTGCCAAGCCAAGTCTTATGGTCGCATTTGCTCCAATTTTTATTGTGATTGTGACCAACTTAGTACTCACTAAACTGATTTTACCCTCACTGGACACTGCCTATTTAGCCACGGATCAATTTGGGAATACTTCGCTCAATTCAGTGATTGGATTATGGGCAATCATATGTGCATTGGTTCTGGCTTGTTTAAGCATTATTGTTTTGAACTGGAAGTCTATTGTCGATATTAAAAATTCAATTCAACAGGGTGTCTCGTCATCCTTTTTACCTATTTTTAATACCGCCTCAGAAGTCGGCTATGGTTCGGTCATTGCGTCTTTGGCTGGCTTTATCATCTTACGTGACTTTCTTGTCGGCATTGCACCCAACAATCCGCTTATTTCAGAAGCCATCGTGATTAATGTATTAGCAGGTATCACGGGCTCTGCCTCGGGTGGTTTGAGTATTGCGCTGAATACCATGGGAGAAACCTATAAGGATTTGGCCTTGCAACATGGTATTTCACTCGAACTGATGCATCGAGTTGCCTCTATGGCTTCTGGCGCACTGGATTCCCTTCCTCACAATGGTGCGGTCATTACCATTATTACCTTGTGTGGTTTAACCCATAAACAATCTTATTACGACATGTTCATTGTCGCCGTCATCATTCCATTGATTGCGCTCAGTGGTGTGATCACGCTAGGAACAGTATTCGGTTCTTTCTAAAAACAATCAATTTTGACGTTAATACGGAGAATTAAAAATGTCATTTTCAACTCACCTTCCAAGGATTATGGAAATTGGAAAAAATGCGCGGGCTAAGCTTCCGATGATTTTAGAAAGCTTAGGTGCAAACAAGCCACTCATTATTACCGATAAAATGATGGTTTCACTTGGCTATATCAAGCAAATTCAAGACCTGCTAAAAGCAGCGAATATAGACAGTGACTATTTTGCTGAAACCATTCCAGAGCCGACCTCTAGTTCCATCGAAGCAGGTGTGAAATATATTCAGGCACAGCAGTATGATGCCATTATTGCAATTGGTGGTGGTAGCCCGATAGATAGTGCCAAAGCGATTAGTATCTTGAGTAAACATGGTGGGGAGATTTCAGATTATAAATTTCCTAGACAAGTCAATGAACTCGGTCTGCCTATCATTGCCATTCCAACCACCGCAGGAACAGGATCTGAATGCACACGGTTTACCATCATTACCAATGATAAAACCAATGAGAAAATGCTGTGTGCTGGGCTTGGTTTTCTGCCAATCGCGGCAATTATCGACTACGAACTTACCATTTCACTGCCCCCACGTACCACTGCAGATACAGGTATTGATGCGCTTACCCATGCCATTGAAGCCTATGTCAGTAAGAAAGCCAGCCCATATAGTGATGCGCAAGCACTCGCAGCGATGAAACTGATTGGTCCAAATTTACAGATCGCTTATCACCAACCCAGCAATGAGCGAGCACGTGAAAAAATGATGCTCGGTTCGACTTTGGCAGGGATTGCTTTTTCAAACGCCTCTGTTGCCTTGGTGCATGGTATGAGCCGCCCCATTGGTGCTTTTTTCCATGTTCCGCATGGACTATCCAATGCAATGTTGCTCCCCCTCATCACTGAGTTTTCAATCCAAGCAGCACCAGAACGTTACGCCGACTGTGCCAAGGCAATCGGCTGTGCACATGCAGATGATTCGATTGAGATCACCAATCAAAAGCTCATCAAAACCTTAATCGCGATTAATCAAGATTTAAAAGTCCCCACATTGGCTGAGTTTGGGGTCGACAAACACTATTTTGATGAGGTCGTTCAGACCATGGCCAAGCAGGCACTGGCCTCTGGCTCACCATCCAATAACCCTATCGTGCCGACAATTGAGCAAATGGTCAGCTTGTATCAACAACTTTGGTCAGCATAAAAATCTTTCATTTTTTATAACAGAGGATAAATTCACATGGAACTTATTGGACATTTTATTAATGGTGCAATCCATACAACGCATGCACGTACGCAAGCTGTTTACAACCCATCATTAGGCATACAAGTCAAAGAGGTTGCGCTTGCTGGCAAAGCAACTGTAGAAGAAGCAATTGCTGCCGCAGAAGCGGCTTTTCCAGAATGGCGCAATACCCCTGTAATTAAACGTGCGCGCGTCATGTTTAAATTTAAGGAATTACTTGAACAAAATGCTGAAAAAATCTGCCAGTTGATTGGTGAAGAACATGGCAAAATCGTACATGATGCCGCAGGAGAGTTACAACGTGGCATTGAGAATGTTGAATATGCCTGTGGTGCACCCGAGTTTCTAAAAGGTGAATTTAGTAAAAATGTCGGACCCGCAATCGATTCATGGAGTGAGTTCCAGCCTTTAGGTGTTGTTGCAGGAATTACCCCATTTAACTTTCCAGTTATGGTTCCACTTTGGATGTTCCCCATGGCCATTGTATGTGGAAATACTTTCGTGCTGAAACCTTCCGAGCGCGATCCATCCTCCACTTTATTTATTGCTCAACTGCTCAAACAAGCGGGACTGCCTGATGGTGTAATGAATGTCGTTAATGGAGATAAAGAAGCGGTCGATACGCTACTGCATGATCCACGTGTTCAGGCGGTTAGCTTCGTTGGTTCCACACCCATTGCAGAATATATCTATCAAACCGCAACTGCAGCAGGTAAACGCTGTCAGGCCTTGGGAGGTGCAAAAAACCATGCCATTGTCATGCCCGATGCAGATTTAGATAATGTGGTCAGTTCTTTATTAGGTGCAGCCTTTGGTTCATCGGGCGAACGCTGCATGGCTCTTTCTGTCGCAGTCGCTGTCGGTGATGACATTGCTGATCAAATGATCACAAAACTATCCAAAGAAATCGATTTGCTCAAATATGGCCCATACTCAAATAAAGACAATGATTTTGGTCCAGTGATTACCGCGCAACATAAAGCCAAAGTCGTCAACTATATTAATAGTGCAGAACAACAAGGCGCCAGCGTGATTGTCGATGGACGCAATGCAGCGCCTGAAGGTTATGAAAATGGTTTTTATGTGGGTGCGACACTCATTGATCAAGTCACACCGAATATGACCAGCTATAAAGAAGAAATCTTTGGTCCCGTACTGCAAGTTATTCGTGTAAAAACCATGCAAGAAGCCATGGATCTGATCGACAGCCATGAATATGGAAATGGCACCTGTATCTATACGCGTGATGGTGAGGCTGCACGCTATTTTAGCGATAATATTAAAGTCGGAATGGTCGGCATCAATATCCCGCTTCCAGTGCCTGTGGCTTATCATAGTTTTGGCGGTTGGAAGCGCTCGCTGTTTGGTGATTTACATGCCTACGGACCAGATGGTGCCCGTTTCTATACGCGTCGTAAAACCATTACTCAACGCTGGCCGAGCACCAATGTCCGTGAAGGGGCACAATTTTCAATGCCAACACTTAACTAATTTATTCACTCACTAAAAAGAGTGAGCATTCAGCTCACTCTTTTTAAACATCAATCAGTTTATTTAAATCATGTGCAGCCTGACGTAGTAAAGGCTCAAAAGTTAAGAGATCCTCAAGGGATTTTCTAATCGTAGGTGCATGAACATAGAGGCATGCCACAATACTACCTGCTCTTTGAATGGGGACGGAACAAGCCACCATACCCGAAATAAACTCTTCATTATCAGTGCCGAGTTTATTTAGAAAAATTTGATCCAAATTGTCTTCAAGTAAGACGGGATCGGTAATGGTATTTTTGGTGAGCTGTACAATCGGTAAATGCGCTAAGATATTTTTCCTGCGACTCACAGGCTGAAAACTTAAAAATAGTTTTCCACTCGAAGTACACCACAAAGGCACTGTCGCACCAACAGGTAAATACACCTGTAGCGGCCAATTCGCCTGCACCCTGTCGGTGTAAAGCATTTGATTATCACTAAGTATGGCAATACCACAGGTTTCATTAATTTGATCTGATAATTTTTGCAGGATAGCCAAGCGTTCCATCTTACGAGGTTCCTGCTCCCAAGAACTCATTAGTAGCTTATAGGTTCGATCCCCAAGAATATAACCACCATACATATCCATCTTCACAAATTTTTCTTGCTCTAGCATTTGTAATAAACGATGAATGCTCGGTTTTGGAATATCCAGCTCTACCGAAAGATCTAAAGGTGACGGTGGATGTTTTGCAGTAGAAATTGCCTCAATAATGTCTAAAACTCGAGTAATGGATGAACCTTTTTTATTCATTTTTAAGTCCCAACACCTGCATATCGCCAATCTCTTTTCGAATACGGTGAATCTATATTGATGAAAGTTACCAATATCCCCGATAGTAATCGGGTTAGGAACTTGGATTCAAGTAAATATTATCCTGTAAACGCTCAAGTTGATTTTTCCAGTAAAAATCAAATAAGGAAATTTATAAGAGAATAATTCTCATATCTAACAATTCATTACTTGAGCTTATGTTGGCTTCTTGGCATCGTTTGTCAGTTGCTTCATTATAGGAATCTCCTGCCGATGGCTAGTCCAGCGCAAGCTATAAGACATAAATTACTTAACACTTTCTTTTCAAGACATTCTGTTTGGTTTCTTTGTATTTTTACCGCTTTAACCATTACTTGGTTTAAATTTACTTATACCCCACATTCAATTTACTATTTTATTTCCGATACACTTTTAAACGGTCTTTGGTTAGTAACGGGACTACTCAGTATCGTTGGTTTACGTGACCTACTACAAAAGAAGCATGCCATCTTAAGAAACTATCCAATTCTTGGACATTTTCGCTTTCTGTTTGAAGATGTTCGCCCTGAAATTCGTCAATATTTCATTGAATCAGATCAGGATGCACTGCCTTTTTCGCGGATGCAACGTAGCTTGGTTTATCAACGTGCAAAAAATGAAAATGCAGATAAACCATTTGGCTCTATCATTGATGTCTATGACCCAAACTATCGCTTCATTGTGCATTCGATAGCCCCTTGCCCACCAGCCAATCCCGAGTCTTTCCGTGTGCTGATTGGCAATGCGCAATGTAGCCAGCCGTATAGCGCCTCGATCATGAATATCTCAGCGATGAGCTTTGGTAGCCTCAGCGCCAACGCAATTCGTGCGCTGAATAAAGGTGCACATTTAGGTAACTTCTATCACGATACTGGTGAAGGCAGTCTGAGTCCCTACCACTTAGAGCATGGTGGCGATATTGTCTGGCAAATTGCCAGTGGTTATTTTGGTTGCCGCACAGCTGAAGGTTTATTTGATCCAGATAAGTTTGCACAGCAAGCTAAAAATCCAAATATTAAAATGATTGAGGTCAAACTCTCACAAGGGGCAAAACCAGGTCACGGCGGTATTTTACCCAAACATAAAATCACTGAAGAAATTGCCCAAATTCGGGGTATTTCCAGAGATCATGACTGTGTTTCTCCTTCCAAACACCCAAGTTTTAACACACCGATTGAAATGATGCATTTCATTCAAAAGCTTAGAGAACTTTCAGGTGGGAAGCCTGTCGGCTTTAAATTGTGTATTGGTCAACCTTGGCAATTCATGAGTATTGTCAAAGCCATGCTCGAAACCAAAATTGTACCTGACTTTGTGGTGGTGGATGGTTCTGAAGGCGGAACTGGCGCAGCACCAATCGAATTTAGTGACTATATTGGTACACCTTTGAGAGAAGGTTTACGCTTTGTACACAATACTTTGGTGGGTGCAGGACTTCGTGATCAAGTTAAAATTGGTGCCAGCGGTAAAATGATCAGCGCCTTTGACATTGCCAGCACCTTTGCCTTAGGTGCGGACTGGGTCAATTCTGCACGTGGCTTTATGTTTGCCGTCGGTTGTATCCAAGCACAAAGTTGTCATACCAACCAATGCCCTGTTGGCGTCGCGACACAAGATAAAGATCGCCAAAAAGCGATTGATGTACCAAGTAAGGCTGAACGTGTATTTAACTTCCATAAAAACACCCTGCATGCCTTATCTGAAATGATTGCAGCTGCAGGTTTACATCATCCATCTGACATTAAAGCGCATCATTTGGCACAGCGTATGAATGACCGTGAAATTAAAAATTATGCGCAAATCCATTTCTTCTTAAAAGAAAATGAATTGCTGCACAGCGATTTAAATGATGACGAGAATTTCTATTATCGTATGTGGAAAATGGCGGATGCCAATCACTTTTAAGATAAACGTTTAAACCAATAAAAATCACCACTAGTAATAGTGGTGATTTGGTTTTGCATGCAGGAAAGCAGGAATTAAACCCGTCAGTGCAGCACGAATATCTGCACGTTCATTAATTAATTGGTGTGAGCCTTCTTCCAACATCAATAAAGTCTGCAATCTAAACTTACGGCGGATATATTCAATATTGTAACGCCAGTCTACAGTTTGATCGAGTGCCCCTTGGGCTAACCACACAGGAATACGACATGCTGGTCGTTGTTCCATTTCCAGCATCCATTTTGACATGGCTAAAATCCAGTCCATGCCCATCATTCGAGGTTGCAAAGGATCTTTTAAACGCACAAAACGTAAAAACTCAGGATTATGATTATTACGACGGAAATGTCGTGGGACTTGGCTTTTAATGCGACGGATAATACCCAGACCCACAGAGTTGTGCCACCATGCTGTTTTCGCTGGTCGGATCAATGGCGACAATAATAATACGCGATCGACAATAGGGTCTTCTCGACGTTCAGCATATTCCAGTAAATGATGCATCCAAATTGCACCACCCGTACTCTGTCCAATCCCTAACCACGGCTTAGGTAGTTGTTTCGCACCACGGACTGCATCATAAACTGCATGTAAAACTTGTTGATAATGATCAAAATTTTGGATACTGGCGGGTGAACCGTTACTTAAACCATGCCCAGGCAGATCATAGGTAACAATACTAAAACCTTGCTCAAGGATTTCTTTAATGATCGGTTGATAAATACCACTATGTTCCAAATAGCCATGTAACAAGCACACCGTACCTTGTATTTTTTGCTGTTTCGGCTGAAAGACTTGCACATGCAGGCGAAACAAAGGCATTTCCACATAGCCCTGCCAATGTTCACAGTCAAGTAAATGTAAACCATATAGTTTGCGATAAGCTTGCAATGGCTTAGAGATCTCAGTGACAGTAGATAGATCCAAAGGTTCAAGCAACTGTGGTGTGGTCTCTCGATTCGGTACAGGTAAATCTAATTGTTTTAAAATTGTCGGATTTAAAAATGGAATATCAGACATTAGGGTATCTCTCGACAATCACTTGAGCCAAATAACATATCACGAATCGTAGCCAGCATTTCATAGTTGGCACGGCGGCTATGGTCATAGTTTTGTTCACTTGGCCGCCATTGCGTTAAGGTCGTTGGCATTGGGGCCATGACAGGCACAGTCTCAATACCATTTAAAGCAAATAAACGTCGTGTTCGTGGCATGTGATACTCATCAGTAATCAAAATAACGGTTGGTGCGCCACCTTTCTTTTGTAGCAATAAAGAACTAAATCGAGAGTTTTCACAAGTATTCATGCTACGGTTTTCTAACAATTTAGCATCCACGCCACGCTCTTTTAACCACGCCTGCATATAAGGCGCCTCGACACCACTCAGTACGATTGGTAAAGCATATTTCTTCTCCACTTGTAAGGTTTTTTCCAAGCGTAAGCGGGTGTAATTATTCACCACAATATCTTTACCATTCGCACCTAAGGTCAGACCACCGCCGAGTACGACAATCGCATTCGGCTGTGAAGCACTTTGCGGCTCAACCAAATTCTCTTTATTATTTTTCAATTCAATCAGGTCTTTATTGGTCTGATCTTTATCCTCTTCATTGACTGGTAATGCAATTGGATAGGTTTCTAAAAAGGCAATATATTTCCCCATAAGTGCCTGATTATCAGGCGTATTCCACTGTAAAAAATCTAATGGTGTATTCATTACAACAGCTGAGCTTTCTTGATCCTGTTCAGACTGTTGATCATTTATCAACGGAATACTGGGTTGCTTTTTCTCATTTTGGCTTTCTTTTTCCTGCTCCTCAGCAATCAATTCCTGCAACAACTTGTAGCGTGCTTGAATTAACCTTAAATCTTCCGATTGCTCAGATTGAAAGCTCCGCTCCATGAGTTTCAAATAAGCCTGACGAGCAATCCAGAGATTCGAACCAGGTTCTAAGGTTTCATGTTCACTCAACGCTGCAGGGCGCTGACTCTGTGCTGCGACTTCATTGACATCGACAGGAACAAAGCGGTTCAGACCTTTCACGACCAGCTGAGAGTAAAAAGGCGAATATAAAAAAAGCACAAAACAGCCCAATAGCACGAATAATATGGTAATTACCCGTACTAAACTGACCATCCAATGTACTTTCGCCATAGATTTCTTCATCCAAGATGAGCTTGAATTAACCCTTGTTCACTATATAACACAGGTTCAGGTTCTAACTGAATACTAAACTTTTGTTTTACATCACTTTGTACAGTTTGATAGGTGTTTTGTACATCCGCTAGTGTCGCCTCTGCATAATTCACCAATACCAAAGCCTGTTTATGAAACATGCCGACAGAGCCGAGTTGCTTACCTTTCCAACCTGCTTGGTCAATCAACCAACCTGCTGCCACTTTAACATTGCTGTTTGCTTGCGGATAATGCGGTATGTTTGGAAATTGTTGAGTAATTTTGTCAAATTCAGCTTGTGACAAAATCGGATTCTTAAAGAAACTGCCAACATTTGGGAATTCTTTCGGATTGGGTAGTTTACTCTGACGAATGTGAATCACCTGATTTTGTAAATTCTCTGCAGTCAGTTCATCACCAACAGCTTGCTTAAGATCACCATAACTCAATTTCAGTTCAGCTGTTTTCAACAACTTAAATGTCACACTGACAATAATGTAACGATTGGGCTGATCTTTAAAAATGCTATGACGATAAGCAAAATGACAATCTTCTGCTGCAATCGAAGTAAAATGTTTCAATTCACGATCATAGACTTGCACAGATTCGATAAACTCACCTGCTTCAACGCCATAAGCACCAATATTCTGTACAGGTGAAGCACCGACTAACCCAGGAATCAAAGCAAGATTTTGCAGTCCAAACCACTGCTGCTGGGTGCTATACAACACAAAGTCATGCCAGACTTGGCCAGCACCTACTTTAACGGTAATGGTATTTGTATCTTCAGAAAGTACTTCTATACCCTGAATATTTAAATGCATTACCAAGGCTTGTATTTGCTGTGGCAATAACACATTACTACCACCCGAGAGCACCAAAACGTTTAAATGCTGCTGTTCCGCAAATGCTAATGCAGTAATGACCTCATCAGGATGATTGATTTGCACATAATGTGAAGCAATCGCATTCAAATTTAATGTATTTAAGTTTTTAAGCTGAACCTGCGCGTGTAGCTGCATATTAAATTAAATCCTATTGCCCTGCTTTCATTTGCTTTTTAAAAATATCGACCCATGCTTGGCTGCTAGATTCACACTGATCGAGTACGCGATCAAATCCATCTGCACCACCATAATAAGGATCAGGCACCGCTTGTTGATTAAACTGCGGATCATGCTCACTCATCAAAGCTAACTTGGCTCGAATCTGATGTGTACCGAACTGTTGTACAGCCTGTGACATGAGTGTTTGAATATCATCGAAGTTTTCATGGTCCATTGCTAAAATCAAATCGAATTCAACAAAGTCTGCTAAAACAATCTGTCTGGCACGTAGCGCAGATAAATCATAACCACGTTTTACTGCATGTTTTTGACTACGTGCATCTGGTGCTTTATTCGGATGATAATTACTGGTTCCCGCAGAATCGACCATCACATTTAAGCCGTGCGCATCACAATAATGTCTAAGAATTGCCTCAGCAGTTGGCGAGCGACAAATATTTCCTAAACAGACACATAACACCTTATATTGTGTTGCCATCAGAAAAACATTCCAACATTCTGTCTTATAAGAAAATTAAAATATTTCATGCAAAATTCCTGCAAAATAAACGCAAAACGATTCACTGTCATTATGCCTCAATTGACCATTCTGACATCCACTATTTTGTCAAAAATTGCATTGATTTGAAAGGAAATAGTGTTTATCTCTAATGAATATTCTGTATGAATATGTACTTTTTTGAAATTAAGAATATCTATCTCCTATAAAGCTGCTATACGGAGCAAGCAAGCAGATAAAGAAACTTAATTTTTAAAGATTGATTGCATAAAACAAATATAAAAGCCGCTCATAATTGAAATTGCTAAGGAAAGTTTCATTGTGGTTATGGGTTTTTAAAACAAAGCGCTACAATCAAAGCTTAGTTAAAACCAATAAAAATAACATCTTACAGTCAGCTCTAGAAAGAAACCACCCGAAGACGGCTGACGACGAGCACTAACCCATTCTATTTTCTTCTTTTTTAACAACCGAAGTAGAATGGGCAAGCTGGTGTGATTTCCCCTGCAAAAAAACCAATATGGGTCTAATTTAAATTAACTGAAACAGTTGTGCTAAATATTTGATTATCGTCTTTGACAGTAGCAATTACGTTAAAATACGCTGTTTGTTCAAAAGCAGTGATCATTTGTGTTTCACGGAAAAACTCTATCGCTCCATCGACCGAAGTTATAACGTGCTCCACAGCAGTTGCTGATAGATAAGCCATTACATATTTTACAGGCAAGTCCTTTGTCTGGTAGGAAGTGCCAAGCAGAGTTAATCCCTGCTCCGAATTTCCTGAATTAAATCCAATATTGGATTGACCTGCAGCAACACCATTCACATCTGCTAGTCGTGCACCACTTAAGACCCCAGATGCTAACGCCGTAACATTGGGAACAATCATTTCAAGCTTATCTCCAATATTTGCCTGAATGCCAGCATGATAACCATATGACAGGTCAGGAGAGCTGTCCGTTCCCAAATCAAGCTGCCCTTCTGTCCAACTCAATACTCCATTCTCATATACACAGTTAGTCAGTGTCCAATCTGATGTATTAGAATTAGGAATACTGGTAACCCCAATCACTGTAAATCCAGGTAATACATTAACCTGCTCAAGATTCGTCATCACCTGATCATAATTGAGCTCATCTTGAATCCGTACCAATGCAATATGGCCTTCAGGAATATGAGTATTTGTTAAAAGTCTAGATCGCATTTCTACTGCGTTATTTACCACGAGCAAACTCCTTTATAATGATGTAATCGTTGCTTCTAAAAATTAGATTATTTAAACAATTGCCCTTCCAGGCTATTCGGTAGTGCATTAACTACTCTTTTATTTTTAACATGAGATTTTTGTGAAATACAAAATACTGAAGTAGCAACCACACACAGTTGTCATCGCCCTTACAATTAAACCCAACGCTGTGTTAATCAAGTTACTGTTCTTGCATAGGATATTGATAAAGAATAATGTAATTACTAGGACAAACATTTGCTTGAAGCAATAAAAGACAGAGCAAAATCAATCGTCTTTACCGCATTCAAATCACTCGTGTATGAGAAACGTCTACAACATATATAGACCAACTATTTGCAATACCCTTAGCTTGCTTTTTTGATTTTCTTCATTAATTGGTTCTTTTTCGATTAGGTCCTAATTTCAATGAAAAACTCTAAGACTGCTAATACAAATTAGTTGCTAATTTTTGCTCTTATGAGCTGATATTATTTTTTGTAAAAATATGGCTTGATTTCTGACAAGTTCAGCTGCAACTTTCTAATTGATCTTTATTGCTAAACTCTTAAGCAAGTTAAAATCCACGCCAACAACCAGACTCATAAAATATTATAAAAATACTTAATTTTATAATATTTCAGCATTCCGTTTTAAATAATACGTTTAAAAAAAAGCTGAATCAGCTTATTAAAATTTACACAAATTTACAAATTATATTTATCTATATTATTTTAAAAATTAAATAAAACTAAACCTATTTACAATGAAATTTTTCTTTCATAAATCGCACTAAACAATTATTCAAAGTTCATCAAACTTTCTTTGCAAAACTTGAAACAACGCACAATAAAAACCAACTAAATTAGTCTATTGAGAATTTTTAAGATTCACACTACTCTCTCAACTCAATTAATAAAAAAGGTAAATTTCATGAAAATTAAAAGTTTGTTGCTTGGTTTAATTTTATTAACAACACTCAATTCAGCTAATGCTGCAATGTATGGTTGGTGGACCTATATTAATGAATCTGTACAAGGTGTGACAAAAACATGCTATTGGAAACGTGAAATTTTAAATTCAAACGGTACAGGTAGCGGTCAATATCAATATTATAATTTTGTTATTGTGGCTATGAGTAGTTGTATGAGCCACACTGAAAAATTACCAAAATAATTTTAAGCCCTTCGGGGCTTTTCTTTTGACATCATAGAAGCGCCCTAATCAGCTTTAACTTAATTCATCTACAAAAAATAAAGACCAAAGCCATTATAATAATAAATAAACCTAATCTATATTCAAAAAAATATACCTTTCAGCAGATCATTAATTATCACTCAGCCCACAGAATATATATGATATCGTATATATTGAAGATCAAATAAATAGTAATCAATTTAATGGGACGTAATTTTTGAATCAATCTTTAAAAAGCGCCTTACCTGTTGCACTTGTTACGGGTGCCACATCTGGAATTGGTGCAGCGGTAGCCCGCAGACTATCTAAGGATGGCTATGCATTAGTTATTCATTCACGCAATTCCATCGAAACTGGACTAGCCATGGCTGCTGAATTAGGAAATGCAATTTACATCCAAGCAGATTTATCAAATGATGAGGATAGAATAAGACTTATCCATGAGGCTGTATCTTGGAAAGGCCAATTAGATGTTCTGATTAACAATGCAGGTATCAGTTGTATTATTCCACATGAAAATCTAATGGCCGCATCGCCAGAGATTTGGAATCAACTACATGAAGTCAATGTCATCGCACCATTTAGACTCATAGCTGAAGCAGAAGTTACGCTGAGAAAATCAGCGCAAAATGGTCGATCTGCTTGCATCATTAATATCAGCTCGCACGCTGGTATCCGCCCAAAGGGTGCTTCTATCCCTTATGCAACATCCAAAGCCGCACTAAACCATATGACGCGCTTACTTGCATTATCACTTGCTCCAGATATACGCGTAAATGCAATTGCCCCAGGTTTAGTAGACACGCCTTTGACAAAAAATTGGACTTCTGCCCATGAACTTTGGAATGAGCGCTCACCTATGCGTAAAGCAGCAAAACCAGAGGATATTGCTCATTTAGTTGCAATGTTAGTAACTTCAGACTATCTGACTGGGGAAATTCTAATTTCCGATGGTGGATTAAATCTGACCTAAATATAAATCGAGTTTACTGACAACAAAAAAGCCCATCTGTCGATGAGCTCTAGTGCTTAACTTTCTTATTCCCCTATTGGGATTGAAAATCTAAGTTGATTCGTTTCATGTGCTGAAGGTAACGGATTGTGCTTCACAATTTTCTGCTGATAGTCTTTTTCGGAAATTAAACCTTTGTTTTTCGCCTTCAACATTGAGTTGAACTGTTGCTCATGTCCTAGAGCATTTAAAGCGTCGAAATGTCTATGTTCTAGATAATATTGAGACTTATCATGAGGACTCATATTAGATGTATGCTGTTGTGTTTGATGCGCTTGCTCTAAAGCATAATTACGTTGATTGATAAGATCTTGTTCTTGTTGTTTCATTGATTCAAAAAAATCAAACTGTTCACTACTTTCAATCTCATGGTGTGGCTCTTTATTATTTAAAATTAAAAGCGATGAATTTCTTTTGAAGATATCATCAGCACTATACACTGAACCACAAACAACGGTACTTATAAGAAGAATTACTATTTTTTTCACCAAAATACTCAACACAAAAAAAATAAAGACAAGTGTATATTTTATTATTTCTTCACAATTATTTCAAATTAAATATTAAAAACAAAAACTTATAATTATTCTATAAAATCATAACCTCTATTATTGAGCATTAAGGATGTGACCACCTGGAATATTTTTTAGTTCACAAGTAAAGTAAATAGACCCGACAAGAGCCCTCACTCGAAGGAAGTTGTTCAGGATTGGTTTCATTACAGATCGGTTCCTCTAAACACTCAGGAAATAAAAAAATTCGCACTTTTGTCATCAGGCAAAATAAACTCAGCCTCAAGATGAATGCCTTCGACACCCGCCTTGTCTTCAAACGCTAAAGATTTCTCCTCAAAAAACTGAAATCTCAGTTTCTAAGATTTCTCGTTCTTAGGATATGTGCTATAGATCAAACTTCTGACGACTCAACACGTCAAAGCTACACTTTTTAAGTGTGTCTTGTGTTAATTTATTTACATAGTGAGACCTCTAATCACTTGATATAAAAATGTTGTATTTATTATGAAAAATAAGGATGTATGTATGAACTCGTTTCAATTTCAAACTGTTCCCAACATCATTGCGGGGCTCGGTTCAATACAAGAACTTAAAAATGTTTTAACACAACAAAATTACCATAAAGCATTGATTGTCACCGATGCTGGGATGATACAGCATCAATTGCATCAGCCTATTTTAGAAATCCTGACTCAGATTGGGCTCGAGTATCTTATTTATTCCGATATTCAAGCAGATCCACCAGAGCATATTGTATTAGAAGCTGTTGATTTTGCGAAACAAGAGCAAATTGATGTGATCATCGGTTTTGGTGGTGGTAGTTCCATGGATGTGGCAAAAATCATTGCCTTGCTCGCGCACCCGAAACAGCAACAGAATCTGAGTGAAATCTATGGTGTTAACCAAGCCAAAACTCCACGTTTACCACTGATTCTTATCCCAACCACAGCAGGCACAGGTTCAGAGGTCACTCCTATTTCCATTGTCACCACAGGTGCAACCACTAAAATGGGCGTGGTTTCTCCAATTCTATACGCCGATGTAGCCATTTTAGACGCAACCTTTACCCAAGGTTTACCTGCACATATTACTGCGGCGACAGGCATCGATGCCATGGTGCATGCCATTGAGGCTTATACCTCAAATATCAAAAAGAACTTTTATGCCGATATGTTGGCTAAAAATGCATTGAAACTACTCAATCATAATTTAGCCAAAGTCTTGAAAAATGGTGCTGATTTAGAAGCACGCCAAAACATGTTGGTGGGTTCGATGTTAGCGGGTCAAGCCTTTGCCAATGCACCCGTTGGCGCGGTACATGCCCTTGCATATCCATTGGGTGGGCATTTTCACCTTTCACACGGACATACCAATGCTTTGGTACTGGTTGAAGTTTTAAAATTTAATGCGCCCAAAGCCAAACAACACTATGCAGAATTAATGCAATTATTAGACCCTCGCAGTACAGGCTGTACGGATGGTTTATGTGACCTATTTATTGACCATATGCAGAATCATCTAGACCAAAGTGGCTTAACCCTGAAGTTAAGCCAGCTCGATATTGCAGAAGCAAAACTACCACAACTTGCCAAAGATGCTATGTTGCAAACTCGACTATTGCAAAACAACCCAAGAGAAATGACTGAGCAAGACGCATTAGATATCTATCAGGCGATTTACGCATGAGCAAACCGACTTTAAAACAGCGCGAACAATTTAAGTTCTTTTTTCCAATCCAAACCCGATGGGCCGATAACGATATTTACGGCCACGTCAACAACGTGACGTATTATAGTTATTTCGATACCGCAGCCAATTCATTACTGATTCAGAAAACAGGTTTCGATATTCATCACAGTGAAATTATTGGCTTAGTGGTTGATTCAGCTTGTAGCTTTCAACAGGAACTGTCGTTTCCAGATGTCGTTGAGGTTGGTGTTGCGATTGGCAAAATTGGGAATTCATCACTCAGATATGAGCTGGCGATCTTTAAACAAGGTCAGCAGCAAGCCGCTGCTCAAGGGCATTTTGTCCATGTCTTTGTAGACCGAGAAAGTCGAAAAAGTACTGCTATTCCAGAAGCGATGCGGGACGCTCTAAACCACTATTTATTGTAATTTCAGATCGCAGAAATGAAGAACATGCCGCAACATTGTCATGAACAATGTTTCGGCATGCCATGATTAATCTAAATCATTAGATATGTGGTAAAGCATAAGGCACGATATCTTGGAAGGTACGGCCATGCACATTTTCACCAATCGCATGCATTTTCCATGCATCGTTGTGGCGATAAATTTTTGCAATAATCAAACCAGTATGGGCGCCTTGTGAAGACAGCTTATAGCTTGCAATTTCCTGATTGCTGGATTGATCGACCAAACGACAGAATGCATTTTCGACTTTCTCAAAGGTCTGTCCACGGAAACTACTCACAGTAAATACCAAAGATTTTACTTGTGCAGGAATCTGGTTCAAATTAACACGAATGACTTCATCATCACCATCGCCCGCGCCAGTTAAGTTGTCGCCAGAATGGTGGATACTGCCATCTTTACTTTGTAATTGACCAAAGTAAACCACATCCAATACTTGTTTGTTATCATCAAATAAAATGACAGAGGCATCAAGGTCGATATCCCCACCGCCGCCGCCAAAGCCGAAAAAGCCCTTGCTCTTCGCTACATCCCACCCCACACCTAAAAAGATTTGTTGCAAGCTGCTGCCATCTGCTTTTTGCAAGCTGATTTTTTGGCCTTTTTCTAAGTTAATTCCCATGTACTTTTACTCCTCTGGATAAAACGATAAAAATGATTGTTTTAATTTGATTGATTACGGTTTAAGTTTAACTTCGAGGTTAGCCATTGAAGGAAATTGTTGCGGTTTCGAGAACATATTACTACCTTACCTTGACCTGAAAAACGCAATACCATCCCTTCGCCACTGGTCACACTATTGACCAAATTGCCAAGAAAACCACTACTCTGTGAAGTCGATACAGACAGATTATAATTTAAGCGTGAATCCCAACAGACCACATGTCCATTATCAATAATGACTTCTTTGTTTGGTTCAACCTCAAGCTCAAACAAGGTCCCACAGCCAGACACTACCACTTGGCCTTGCCCACTGGTTTCCATCACCAGAAAACCGCCAGTATTGCCAAAAAATGCACCACCTAGACTGCTGTTTAAACGTGCTTTAACCTCAACTGAATCATGGGCTGCCACAAAAGCCCCGTCACTTAGCAAATACTGTGTTGCACCGACATCCAAAATCTGCATATCGCCATCCAATGCTGCTGACAATAGACAATCGCCATCACCACGTACCGCTTCGATATGCTGCTGGAACAACGATTCATCATTGGCAAAACGGCGTAATAGAGATTGCATTAAGCCACCTTGCAAACGTCCTTTTAATTCCAAGGGTGCTTCCATCATCACCATGGCATTACTTTCACAATAGATTTTGTCGCCACGGCGCATCGAAACGTGTAAGAACGGCTCTGGTGAACCCACTAAACTAAACTGTGCCATCGTCTTTATTCCTTTTAATTTCTGACAATCTGATGTTGCTTGGCTGCATTTAACCAATCCGGAAATTCTTGCAATAACAATTCATATAGGCGTTCATCAGAAACACTATCAATGCGATCCAAACTAAAGAAATTACAGTTATCGACAATCCGCCCTGACATTTCATCTAACTTTTCTAGTGCACCATAATCTCGTCCACCGATCCCGACAAATTGCCAGAAAATAGGCAGTTTGGCGGCTTGCGATAATATTTTCTGCATTTGTCTACGGCTGCCCACGCCACCATCTGAAATGAATAAAACATAAGTTGGGATTTGATCTTTGAACTTTTGGAAATAGTTAATCACAGCTTCAATCGCTGGAATTTCCTCATTATAGCGCGCCCCCACTTGCCAGTTCTTCCAACCGCGTTGGGTGGTATTAATGAAATCATTGACATTGCTGAGGGTTACATCATCCAGTTGTGTGGTTTTGGCCGCAAATGCCCAACACTCAAAGCTACCATCATCATCAAAATGAATGGCCAGTGGCATCAGGCGATTCACCACCTTTTGCACATCACCACGACGATATTGCCCATCCATTGAGCCAGATGCATCTAGAACTAAGGCAACACGTGCGGTCACGCCCAGTAAATTTCTCTTTTCCAGTTGAACCAATGATTTTTTGGTCAGATCGATAATGGATGCATTGCCCGTTTTTTCGGCTTTTTGCAAAGATAATTTTTTCTTTAAATCAATATTCGATTGTGGTGCTACCGGTGTCGTCTGTTGTGCTGTCGGCTCTTCAGCGACTTCACCACCAAAATGCTGAATTAAAGCAGCAAGACCTGCATTAAAGCCTTGTCCAATCGCTGCTAAACGCCAGATACCATCTTTTCGATAAATCTCGATCAGCATGGTGGCACGTTCTTGATCGAAGATGATGCCATCTAACTTCAGTTCAGCGATCGGCTGAAACTGCAAGTTAAGAATTTGAATCGTGGCTTGCTGTAATTGTGACATGACATTCTGGCCATCAATGGCAGCGGTCAAAACCAGATGTTGAATACTTGCAGGTAGTTTTGCTAAATCAACTAAAAAACGGCTGCATTTATTCTGGTTTTCAATCAGACGAACCGCTTGGCATGGCGTTTCAGGCTGATTATAAAAGCTCATGTATCGCTCATCACTCAAACGATATTGCGGATCAAGTCCAAAACTGGCGATGTCTAAATCAAAAGCTGCTTGGTATTGAATCTGGATATAAAAAGAGGATTGCCCCTGTAAAACATCATTTAATTTTATTTTTTGTCCGCGAACTAAATTCAACATATCAAGCAATAACCTATTTTTTATCATTTATAAATATCGAAAAAAGAAGATAGTGCCTAAACACTATCTTCCACAGGCATCTTAAACAGAAACGCCATAAGAAGCCGCTAAAGGCCCTAAACCACCAGCAAAACCTTGACCGATTGCGCGGAATTTCCACTCGCTACCATGTTTATAAAGTTCACCAAAGATCATTGCAGTTTCTGTGCTGCTGTCTTCAGACAAGTCATAACGTGCAATTTCGGTACCACCCGCATCGTTACTTACACGAATGTAAGCATTTGCAACTTGACCAAAGTTTTGGTTACGCGTTTGACCGTCATAAATCGTAACCGCAAAGATCACTTTTGCAACGTCAGCTGGAACTTTGCTTAAATCGATACTTAAGGTTTCGTCATCACCATCGCCTTCACCGGTACGGTTATCACCATTGTGAACCACTGAACCATCAGATGACTTTAAGTTATTGAAGAAAATAAAGTCATTATCAGCACGAACCTTACCACCTTCATTGACTAAGAATGCAATTGCATCAAGGTCAAATGCAGCACCATCAGTCACACGTGGATTCCAACCTAAACCCACAGTCGTTTTTGTAATACCAGGCGCTTCTTTGGTTAAGCTAACGTTGCCGCCTTTGGTTAAACTAATTGCCATTTGAGTTTCTCCTTATTAAATATCAACTCATTGTTTATTTCATTTGAATCATGGACATCATATAAATGATGTATCCATGCATTTTTATCAAGCTTGTGTTTGTTGTTTACTGTAAGCAATCGAAGATAATACAGCCCAAATGATGAATGCAATACCAATCAAGCCTGTTACAACTTCAGGCACATGACCACCTGTTCCGGTATAAAGCATAATTGCAGCTAAAGCACCAATCGCATAATGTGCGCCATGCTCTAGATAGATAAAGGCTTCTAATGTGCCTTTCTCAACTAAATAAATCGTCATAGAACGGACAAACATAGCACCAATTGCCAAACCGAGCATAATCACAACGACATCACTTGTGATCGCAAATGCACCAATCACGCCATCAAAGCTGAATGACGCATCTAATACTTCGAGGTAAAGGAAACCACCAATACCAGCTTTGACAATATTACTTGATGTACCCGAAACCTGTTTTTCATCGGCTTCATCATCTTCACTACTGCCTTCAAGCAAATGACCCAGTACCTGTACACCGATGTAAACTACGATGCCCCAGATCCCCGCGACAATCACAATCAGTTTTTGCTGCTCAGGCACAAATGCAGCCATAGTCAGCAAAGCAATCAGTGATACGAATACTGACATCGCAGGAATGTTTGCTAGATTCGACAAATGGGTTTCCAACCAATGGAACCAGTGTGTATCTTTACCATCATCAAACAAGAAGTTTAAGAACACCAACAGTAGGAACATCCCACCAAAAGCTGCAATCTCTGCATGGTGTGCAAGTAACTTTTCTGAATAAGTTTTTGGATCATTCAGCGCCAGTTTCGCAACCTCGACCATTCCCATGTCTGCGGTAACACCAACAATCAACAATGGGAAGATTAAACGCATACCAAATACAGCAACTAAAATACCGACAGTCAGGAACAGTTTTTTCCAGAACTCATCCCAGTTTCTTAACACTGAAGCATTAACAACAGCATTGTCAAAAGACAGGGAAACTTCCATGACCGCCAGTACAGTCGTAATCAATAAAACTTTAAGCATCATCGAGAAACCAGCATTTGGGCCGTGCGTAAAGCCCCACCATGCTGATAACCCGAGACAGATTACGGTAAAAATAATTGAGAAACGAAAATGTTTCATTGTTTTCCTTTTCTAAACAGCTTTGAGCTATTCATCATTTATGTGTTGAAATGAGAACCTTAGCCGACCTGAATACCATATTGTTGGCACATCGCAGCAAGCCCACCAGAATAGCCTTGACCAACGGCTTTAAATTTCCATTCGCCATTGTGGCGATAAACTTCGCCAAACACCATGGCAGTTTCAGTAGAATAATCTTCTGCCAAATCAAAACGAACCACTTCGACATTGGTGTCTTGATTGACAACACGAATAAAGGCATTGGCAATTTGACCAAAATTCTGGCCGCGTGCTTGCGCATCATGAATGGTCACAGTAATCGCAATTTTTTCAATTTCAGGTGAAACTTTTGACAGATCAACCAACAATGTTTCATCATCACCATCGCCTTGACCTGAACGATTGTCACCCGTGTGCTCGACTGAAGCATCTTGCGATTTAAGTTGGTTGTAGAAAATAAAGTCGTGATCACCACGTACTTTACCTGTTGCGGTTAATAAGAATGCACTCGCATCCAAGTCAAATGCTGCGCCATCAGTCGCACGCTCATCCCAGCCCAATCCAATTAAAATACGAACTAAATTTGGATCTGTTTTGCTTAGGGATAAATTTCCACCTTTATTTAAACTAATTGCCATTTTGTTTTTTCTCCTCGTTTGAACATTTAAAATTCAATGGTCTTAATAATGTCTACATAGATATCGAAAGTGTTGTTATCTAATACATCATTAAATATCAATTTTATTTACTGCCTGCAACCCAGCGCAGACCAAAACCAAAGGCTTGATCCAGCTCACGATGTCCAGGCACATAGCGCACATGACGTTGTACTTGGATACTACCGCCTTGATTGACTAACTCAACAATTCCACACATCCCTAAAGGTTGCCCTTCAGTTAAACGGATTTCAATCGGTGGTTGATCTGGAACATAAATCGTGACCACAGCATCTGTTTCAGCCCAGTTCGGCACACCTTCATAAATAAAGGCAAACAACACCACACGGCGAATCTGCGACCAGTGCTGTCCATTAATCCGAAGCCACTCACCCTCTGTCAATGCACCAGTCCGGTCATCGGCAGAAAGCTGAATAAAGGGGAAACCGTTAAAATCACCAAATCGATCACCTAAAGCCTGAATCACCGATTTGCTACCGTCTTGCATCTCGAACAGGCAACCCAAATCCAAATCAATACCTTGATTTTGGTTAAGCAGCTTTTTAAAGAAGCCTCCTGCTTGTGCTTGCTGAGTCCGTTGATTCCAATTCAGATTAATTTTAATCTCACCAAAACCATGCGCCTGTTTCTGTAAATTAATCTGGTTATTGCGTTTATCTAAGGTAATTTTGCTTAAATTAATTTTAGGCTGAGGTGCTGGCGCAGGTACAGGTTGAGACACAGGCTCAGGCGTTGTTGCTTGATCACTAATTTCTACCCCAAAATGTTCGGCTAACGGTTGTAAGCCACCATTAAAACCCTGATTCACAAAGCGGAATTTCCACTGGTCTTTATGACGATAAACTTCGGCCAAAATCAGAGCTTTTTCAGTCTTTTCAGCACTTTTTACCGTTGCTGATGCCGTGAGCTGTCCGTTTTCCCATAATTCAATTTGAATATCTTGAATCGCATTAATTGCGCCCTGCCCATCAATCGTTGCACACATCGCAAGCTTGCTGATGTCTGCATCGAACAATTGAGTGTTCAGATTAAATTGCGCGATATAGGGGGCTTTTGTTGTCGCCTCGATTAATTCAACACTACGGTTCGGCGTCTGCTTTTGCCCATAAAAGATCATGTCCGCATCACCACGAACCTTGGACTGAGCATTTAAGACATAAGCGGTAACATCTAAACCGATATGAGCCGCCAATGTGGTTTTAATTTTCACTTGGCACTGTGACTGGCTCAATGCCAGATTGGCTCCTGTAATGAGTTGTTGCATCGATTATTCCTATATTTTCTGTTTTTTATACTTTTAGCCCAAACACTTTTGCTCGCTCTAAAATTCGTTCCGCCCACCGACGATGTGTTGCAGGTTCAAGCATACTGCCATGACAGGCAAATACAGCCTTGCTGCCATCCAACAAAATACCCTGCGCTTGTTTTAACTCGATTTCATTAACCTGATAAGCCTGATGCACAATCGAGATCTGTGCAGGATGAATCACGGTTTTACCAGATAAGCCGTGCTGTAAATCCAAATATAATTCATCTTGCAACAATTTCACCTGACTAAAATGCTCACAGACAGGTGCGCTCAGTGCAAAACCATAAGGCAAAAACTGACCTGCTAGATTTGCAATGAGTGTGCCGATAGGCGTTTGGTATAAAGTCATATCACTCGGCCGACGTAAAGCCAAGCAATTCAGTAAGTCATTGCCCCCGACCCGAAGTACCAATACTTTATGAAATTCTGGCAAAGCTTGTCTCAGCTCTTTCATTTGCCCCATATCAAAACTGTCTGCTGTTTCAAGCGTAGGCATGTAATAAAGTTCTGGTGGAAGAACTTCAAGCCATTGCTTAAAACTGGCTAAACCAAATTTCGGCAACACCATGCCATCTAAAGCCGTGATTTCTTGCCATTCTGCTAACTCAGCGGCCATTGCAATATGACGAGGGCGAATAAAAACTTTTGGATGTTGTTCTAGGCGCTGTTGTTGCTGAATTTGCTGCAACAACTGTTTGAGATTTTGTTTGGCAAACTCAATTTCCTGTTCAGTGATGGCATCTTCCAGACAGATCACCAATGAGCGCAACTCTGGATATTTTTCACCCTTCACCACAGCCCATAAGTCTGGACGCGTGGCAGGCATATATAATGTTGCCCCTAAAGATAATGCAGATAACATAAAATTATCCTTTCCCCAATTTTTGAATCAATGTAATCGCTCTATACGGCGCAATTTGATCACCAACCACTTGTACAGGTGTCTCTGTGACTTGCGTTAAATAACGTAATAAACGGGTATCGGCATCATCAGCATCGCGAAGTAAAACCAGATCAGGTACTCGTCTTAAAATTGCTCGGGTTGCTTCTGCGATACTCGGTTTTATCCGATTAATATTTTGAATGTCGTATTCTTGGGCCAGTTTCTGTACCACCTGCTGGCTTTGATCTTGTTGTGTCAGTTGCTGTGTTTGCCCCCAAACAGCATTCGGTTGAGGATTAAGCTGTGTGCGAATCTGGTTGATGCGCTGAATAAACTGCTGCGAAATATCAAATTCTTTTAAATGACTATATTCAATACAGCGATGCCATTGATCAATGTTATCCGCATTGATTTCCTCGGCACTCAAGGCTTCACCTTCACAAATGCTACGTGAAATAAGACCTGAAATGGTCGAACCCAAAATACCAGATGGAATCAGCCAGTCATCGCCACTGGCCGCCAACCATGCACAACCGGCAATATCAGATAAAACCACCAACGGTAAAGGTCGTCCTGCAAAACGAGGATCTCCACCTAAACTACGTTGTAATTCTTGGCGAATCGCACCTTTCCCCGTCCAACCATCCACAAATACAATCGATTCGTGTCCATGTTTAGCAATAATGGTTTCCAAGGCAGCAAAATCGATACCACGGTCTCGAATAATACTGATGCCATAATGTACACAGTCACAGCCTAAGTCATGTATCGCATGATAAAGCAGTACGCCTAAGGGTACGCCCGCACGTACAAAACTCACCAATACAATTGGTTCCTTGAATTGTGCAATCAAGCTTTGTGCCAACTGTTGAACTTCTCGAGCCAAACGTTGTTGCCCTTGCTGCATGGCCTGTTCAAACAACTGTAAATGACGTTCAGTCGGTGCACTCTCCAAACTGATCATTTGCGAATAATGTTTTTCTCCCGATTGAATCAGGCGTTCTTTTTCGATGGTATCGGTTGGTTCAATATGCGTCCGTTTAAGTAAAAAAGTCACTTGTTCCGATTGGTAACTACCACTAAACCCTTGTTTTAAAATTAATTCACTTGCTTTATCTTTATTGATAATCGCCATAATATCCTTCTTGTTTATATTGCTGCGTCAAATTATGTTTTACCCAACGATTCAATTGACTGTGGTTTGGCATGCCCCACCAATGGCAGAGATTCAAAAACTCTACATCAGATAAACTATCGCCAAAACCGAGAATCGGGCGTTGTTGAGACGCAAACTGTTGCAATAAAAAACGGGCAGCATTGGCTTTACTCACAGGTTCTGGAATCAAAGCCAAATTATTGCCATTTAAATGAAAATAGAACCCATCCAAAACTGCTGGGCTTAAGCTATTTAATAATTCTGGTAAGAAATTCGGTGCATAGGGATTATCATTTTCGGTATTTTGCTTGGCAACCACGTATAGGCCCAAACCTTGCTCTTCGACCACCCAAGTACGGATAGAACCAAAATGGGTTGCCTGTTGTTGTACCACCTCAATCAAAGCCTGTTGTCGCGCTTGATAAGGAGCCAATGCATCTTGCATCTGCGCATGCCAATCCAGATTTACACTGAAATCGGCATTTAGTACCGTACCGCCATGGGAGCAGACGGCCCCGTATTGGAAAGGTAAATGGACCCGAGACAATGCTTCTGCACTTCGTGCCGTAACAGGAATCAAATGTGTACTATGCAACAACCACTGCACAAAGTGCTGCTGAATCGGGTTCATATACGCCAATGCTTGCCCCTGTTTGTCCGTGGTGACCATTTTAAAGTCAGCTTGGGGAACAATACGGCGATGGGTCTGGAATAAAGTATCATCCAGATCAACCAACATAAGCGGCGTTGCAATATTTTGCGCGTCAAATAAGAAATTAGTCATTTGCACTACACAGATTAAAAGTTTGATGTGGAAATTCTACTGCGCTGATAACTTCAGCATTTGGAATCGCGTCTAATAGGCTATTGGCGACTGACTCGGCACAGGTTTCCACTGTAATGAAGATTCGGTCATACTCTAATGGGTTGATATTGTAAACAAAGTTCTGAATACCCAAACCATAGTTATCTGAAAAAGCCAAAGCAGATTGAATTGCATGTCCTACTGCGATTGGTGAGCGCGTGATCGCACTAAATTTCACCTCAGCACCCTGTCGCTGCAAATCTTCGGCCAATAAGAATGAAGACCAGACATATTCACCACTTCCTAACACTAAAATCCGTTGTTGAGGTTCGACTTTTAAACGGATATAGGCAGAAGTATCTTGAGTCGGTAACCGTCCCCAAGTCGGTTCAGACAAGGTTGCATACTCACCAAATGCCACGGTATCGACTTTGGGCATATTGATCTGTGGCGGATTTTCAGCATCCTGCCACTGCCACTTACCTGTCATCAATGCCACGGACTGACAATCTAATCCAGCAATATGAATACCTGATGACCAATCCGCCAAAGTGGCCGTCACAATATGGGAAATTTGATCAAAACCAGCCGCCTGTAGTGCAGACACTAAATTGATAAAGGTTTTTCCTGTAGAAGCTTCATCATCGACCAATACAATACTTTTGCTGGCTAAAATTTTCTTTTGGATATCCGCATCAGGAGAACCATACAGCAATTGATCTTGCGCATGGCTGTGTTCTTCTAAAAAGCGAGCCAATAACGGTGCACCATCAACGGGATGACGAGTCGTCGTGACATACAGTGCATCGGGATAGCTTGCTTGTAAAACTTGATGTACACCTGCACCAAGACCTACCGCAGTTTCTGCCATTCCAATCACCAAAATTGGTTCAGGTAAATCACTCGGAATCAGTTGAGCTAAATCAGTAAACGCATGACGCATCACTTGAGGACTCACCGGAATATGTCTTCCCAAGACTTTTGAAACAAATAAAAAAGCTCTTTTCGGATTTATTCGTTCAGCAAAACCGAGTAAATCCTGCCATTTCCAATGGCTATTGTCATCGGGCTGTAAATCCAGTTTGCCACGTTGTAATTCAATCTCAATCATATAATTCTTAAATCTAAGTTAAAATAATATACATAATGGTCTTTATATTACACAAATACTCTGACTTATGCTGCGTACAGTGACCGAACTTTCCATCTTTTCAGGTTGATAATTGAGCTGTAGTGCTTGAGCAATCGCCAAATGAACCAAATTCACGCCACTCATAAAGGTATGTGCTATGCCACCTGAAGGTCGAGAGTTCACCTCCAAGATATATAACTGCTGTTGATCATTATATCGAGCCTGCATATTGACGAGTCCATCACAACCAAATAGTGCAGCCACCTGATGTGCCAACTCAATCGCTGGATCTTCAAAAGTTAAGTTTTGGCAACCATTGTTCTGTTTATAACGTGCAATCGCACCATGCACCTCACCATGTATGCACAACATATCGACTGAACACTCAAGCCCAGATAGAAATGGCATAACTAAATACACAGGGGGTTGTTCTAACTGCCGGTAACTCTCGATAAAACTTTCAGGATGTGCTTTAAATCTCATGCTATTGGCAAAGACATCAAAAGCATCCGCTTTAGGATCTAAATGCCAAAACCCTGAAGCAAAAACCCCTTTGGCAGGCTTGACGCACACATCGCCTTTTTGCAGCCAGTCATGATATGCATCTTGTAATTGCTCAGCATTTTCAACAATGGTTGCTGGTGCAACCGCCAAACCGTGAGTCACACAAATTTGAGTGAACAGTGATTTGTCATTCAGTTGCTCGACCTGCTCCACCGTATCACAGCCCGCCATCAGACGGATACCCAATTGCTCGAAGCGATGCTTTTGAGCCAGATAAATTACAGCATGATGCCCAGCAATGATCAATTTGACGTTTAAGCGCTGCGCCTGTTGTAACACCCACTCGACTCGCTCTGACAAAGACGGTTCTTGTAAAGCAATATCGGCAACAGAAGTAATTTCAGGACGATCGTCTGCATGTGATGCCACCACATGAATTGGGAGATTAAAAGGCGCAGTTTTTGCTGCCAAAATTAAATCACGTTGACAAGAATGCGCTTGGGTAAACCAAATCCCGATCGAGTTTTCTGCGATGTCAATCTGAGCAAGCTCATTCACTATTATTTGCGTCATAAACATTCCACCATTTGCACCACCACTAAGCGACCTCCATCCTGACGTGAAAGTAAAATTTGTTTTCCATCCAGCAATTCGATTTTTTCGCCAATTGGAATGGTTGTTTTAGTTGCCACATCCATGAGATCGGGCAGATTTTCATTCACTAACCACCACTGATTTTGGTGAAAAACAAAGTAGCCAACACGTTTGGTTTGTTCTGCTGTTAAACGCTCATTCGGCGCAATCAGATTATTGGCATGCCACGGGTAAAGCGACTGCCCTGTCCAGACCATTAAACGGTGATTATCAGGTCTAAAACTGCCTTCTCGGCGTGCCGAATAGAGATTCAATACAGGTAACTTGCCTTTAAAGGCTGTGCCACAAAATGGACATACTGGTTTTGTTGTATTATCAAACACATACCATTTTTGACTGCAATCGCTATTTAAACAAGGCTGAATCAAATCCACCGTTTTAACCAAAGCAGTTTCCCAATCATTAGCAGATGGTCGCTGCTGCGGTTGATGTAAACCCGTCACAAAGCTTTGTAAAAACAGTTCTTTTAAATAAGGACCTGTCACGGTGAATGGAATTTTTTCTGGATCGGCCCATGGTAAAGCGCTTGGACGCACCTGACTAACTTTCACCCGGTTGCTTGGATCAGTTGGATGCTCAATAAATAAGGCATTTTCACCCATTGCCAGATTTTCATCGCGCTGCGGATCATTCACATCATGGACTTTACCACCACGCAACGGGTGCCGATACAGCAAATACATATAGATCAATACGGCCAAGGCATGACGATCAGTCATGATATTTGGGAGACTACGTTGCGGATCATCCTTTTTAAAGTGATTGGTTTTCACCACTTCAGGCGCAATGAAATCAGGTGTCCCCACGACATCGGGTGGGTATTTACCAGGTACAACCAAGCCATCAACATCAATCACACAGGCACGGCCAGTTACAGGATCAATTAAAATATTCTTATAGGATAAATCTGAATGCGCCAAACCTGCCGCATGCATACGGCGCACAGCTCGGGCAATCAAAATACAAATTCGCAGATAATTCGACCAATTGCCTTTTTCTTTTTCATCTAAAAACCGATTTTGGTTATTGGCACTGGCAAACCATTTCCCTTCTTTTTCCTTACCCTTGATACCTAAAAAGTCATTATTTTTAGAACCATATTCAAAGAAAAACTGTTTTTGGTACGTCGGGGCGGTAATGCCCAATAAACCATTATATTCAATCAAACCATCGGGCCAGCAAAAGACATTTTTCCAATAATCCCCGCCGGCGCTGTTGAAAATACCTTGCCATTTATTGCCAACAATTTCCTTTAAACGGTCCCTCTGTCTTTCTAGCTCAGCATGCGACTGATAAAAATGGTTTTTTTCTTTGCTAAAAAAACACACCACATAAGATTTATCAGGTGAAAAATAGACATCTTTCATTGCTCCTGAGCCAATGACTTCATCAACAAATGCGACTGGCCGACCATCTAAAGTTTGACACTGGATAATCTTAGTCATGGGCAAGACCCTCTACATCCACAATCACAGGCTTATTCCATAAAATCGCTAACGTACGATCATCATGATGTCCTGCACTAAAGAACTTTGACCATTCCAATAAAGCTTGATCTGGGTGTGGTTGCTGTAACTGAGGTTCAATTTCTTGCCAGAATGCCTGCCATTTTTCGTGGTTTGCAAGTCCAGCATCCGTTTCAAAACGCGGATCGGAAATACCATCTGTCATTAGAATCACAGCTTCACAATCATCGTAATAGCCAATATTGACGCGACTACCAAACTGTTGTGCAAAACTACGATCTAAGAAACGGGTTTGCCCAGCAAACTCTCCACCATCTGGTTTACCCATTAAACGCACTTTATCTTTGGCATATACAGCAATCGCGCCATCACCCATCCAGAAGGTGCTAATAAAGGTTTTTTGCTCGCACTGTTTAACCACAGCCACCAATAAAGTCGTGGCATACGCCTTGGCTGCAACTTGCTTTAACTCGGCTTCCTGCTCAATAGCCTCAATCGCCACTTGTGCTGTTTTATAGAAGGTATCGTGAAAATCTTTATAGATTTGCTGTGCAACCGACTTGGTCATTTCATCGTCACTGCCAACTTGCCATTGCTGCAATAACAGGTCTAGATGCGGATGATGCTGTTCGAGGTAATCCGTCAGCGTTTTTGCTGCACTTTGCACCGCAAGCAAAGAACCTTGTCGAGAGTAACTGGCACTGCCAGCGCCGTCTGCAACAATTAATAGCGACCAATCGGTCTCAGCAACACGAGCAATCAGAAAGTCATCGTCACGGAAAGTCCCCGCATGTTCATGGGAGCGTCCACGCTGGCTACAGGCCACGAGGTTAAAATACTCAGTCTGAATCAGTTGATGGTCACTATGTGCTTTCTGATAAGGCGCATTGATATCAGGTTCATTAACTTGCCACAAACTACGTGGATCAGCAGTAATAATAAAGGTCACTTCACCCGAAGACCATGCTTGTGCGGCTTCACTGTTTTTATACTGAAATACCAGTTTAAACTCGCCTGCTTGCAACGGTATGCCCTGTAACTGTTGGGCTTCATCATCAAATACAATACCTAAGTCTTCTGGAATTTTGATCGATTCAGAACAAATCAGCACATCCTCCTTGACCGGATATTGCATTTGAATACGTGCTTGATAGTCTTGCCCAACACGCGCATTGGGGATCTGAAAATGAGGCATTTTTTTCACCATTTTCACCTCATGATTTTGTTTTCCTGAGGGATTATTCTGCTTGTGGTCTGTATTACTGGAGTCGATATTTGCAGTTGTACTAAGTAGCAACGGCGTTGTAGAGCATGGCTTAGCAACGAAACAATCATTGATCAAAGAAGGCTCAGTTTCTGCATCAATAGGTGCAGACAAATAAAGTTCATCTAAAAAATCAAGCTGATCAATTGACTCCAATGCATCACCCTCATTGATTGGATTCAACATCATTTGCGTATGATCGAATTGCTGTTGATTTGGTTCAGTACGATCAAGCCCAGCGCTGATAGAAGCATAAATCGGTAAGCGACCCTGCTCCAGAATGCGCTGTAATGAAGAATGCTGGAAGGCTGGTGACTGCTCTAATTGAAAACCCATCAGCGCATATATCTGTTCAGCCAAATCATGATAGGCATTATAAATTTTTTTATTTTTCAACAATTGATTAAAGGACTCATCATCCACCACAAATTGGTTCGGTTGAGTTTGATCTTGTAACAGCTGTTTCAATGTACTCAAAAAAACAGTCTGAACTTCATGAGTCAATGTTTGCGACATGGCTTTTCCTCAATCCAACTTTTAACCACGTCCTCGTTGCACATCGAAGCCGTCCATTCCACCATAACCAAAACTGACTTGGCGACGGCACCATGGGCAAGTCACGTCCTCGCTAAAACCGTCATAACACATCAATTGGCCGCAACCACACATCGCAAAAGCCGTTTCAGCCAAACAATGTGGACATTCTGGGGTGCCTTGTAACAGCGTGGTATTGACCTGCTGCTGATGCTGGGTTTGATCAGACCAAGTGAAATAGTCCTCATCAATTTTGCAGCATTCAGTCAATTGAAAATGATATAAATTTAGGTTGATATTTAGATCTTGAGGCGCTTGATACTGAATTTCACGTTCAAATTTCATTAAATAGGGTCGATTCAGCTTGCCACAGCGCCCCACAAAAGTGACACAGTTTTCATCCACCAAGGTTTTCTTGGCTGGCAAATCCTTGACCAGACGCATATAGCGCTCATCAATTGGTGGTAAATGATCTTGCTGCTGCCCATCCCCAATACTTTTACTTTGTGCAACGACAGAAGCACTAATCCATTGGAAAAACTTTTTAAAGTCTTGTTCATTCAACTCATCAAAAGCAATACAGTGTTCTGTTAATTGCTTGAGCGTTGCATAATCAACGTTTTTACCCATTCCCAAGGCAATCAGCGTACAACGTCGTGCATATTTTTTTTGCCATCGGTAAATCGCATCTTTACATTCATCAGTTGGACGACCATCCGTAAACAAATATACGATTGGCTTCCAATCCCCTTTGGTGTCTTCCGTTGTTTTAATCAAATGACGATCAAATTCATTCATCAAATGTTCTAAGGCCTTACCTAAATGTGTCCCACCACCTAAAGGTAATTTCGCAGGATAATAGGCATACACCTCAACCAAAGGAACTAAGGTTCGAACAATCCCTGCAAATGCTATAACAGAAACATACACGGTTTCCAAGGCATATGGATCTTGACGTAATTGTTGCATAATCAACTGGATGCCTTGTTGCATCTGCTGAATATTTTGCCCTGCCATCGACTCAGAACAATCCAATACGAAAAAAACAGGTAAACGGCGCATCTTCTGATTATCCTTAATGTATTTTTTTATTTACAACACCAACTGCACTTCAGGCGGCGGTGGTGGCAATGAAACAGAACCTGAAATCCCAGCACTACTGCTTCCAACGACGACACTGGCAGACACCCACTTAAAGAATCCTGCAAAAGAAGCCGCATCCATGGTATCCAATACCACTACTTTATCAGTAAGTTGCAGGAGATGTTCCTGTTTGGCCTTTGGTCCAGCGGCACAAGCAACGATACTGGCAAAATTTAACTGTTGTATGACTGGAATTGCTTGCTGATAGGCGTAGACATCTGAAGGCGAGCCATCAGTCATCACAAATAACAGTGGACGCCAGTCTCCTTTGACCTCATCGGTACTTTTTTGTAATTGCTGACTCACTTGCTCTGCCAGCAACTCAAGTGCAGCGCCCATAAATGTTGCACCTGCACTCGGCACATCGATATCTGCAAGTTGTACTTGATCTAAAGGCGTTAAAGGCAAATAAACCTTCGCCTCCAAATCAAAGGTAATAATACTTAAATGCACGCTCTCCAATGCATAAGGGTCTTGGCGCAATGCACTCAACATAGACTGCAAGCCGACGTTCACCGAATGAATTGGCTCACCTCGCATTGATCCAGAGGTATCTAATAAAATATAAACGGGTAAACGGCGCATGTTGTTCTAAACCTTTCTTTAGCCGAAAATCAATTTTTTAAGCGTATTGTTTTAACCATTCCACAAATGAATCAGATTGGGATGCCTGTCCGACTGCATTAAATTTCCATCCTGCCGATTCACGAACAAGTTCAGCAAACAGTAGTGAGCGCTGCTGATCATATTGCCCAGTACCTGACAAATCGAAACGGACCATTTCCTTACCTGTAGTATCCACTGCACGAATAAATGCATTTTTGACTTGCCCAAAATGTTGTTTATTCTCAGCAGCTTTATAGATTTGCACCACAAAAACGACTTTTTGGTATTGTTGACTAAGGTCATTGAGCTTTACGACAATTTGTTCATCATCGCCATCTCCCGCACCTGTACGGTTATCACCAGTTAACCAAATATGTCCAGAAGAATGTTTTTGATTATTGAAAAAGATAACGTCACTATTTTCTAAGGTGACATTTCCTTGCGCATCTCGCCCCAGATTATTGACCTTGCCATTGCTCCCCACAAGGAAGGCGATCACATCCAAATCATATTCAGCGCCATTACCACCAAATAATCCACCAAGAAAGCCTTTTTTCTGTTCCTGAATATCCCAACCTAAACCAATCGTTACTTGAGACAAATTATTTTCAGTTTTACTTAAACTAATTCCTTGACCTTTATTTAAACTCACAGCCATGGTTTTACCCTCTTATTTAAACTTTGTTTTACTTTTATAGTACGATGTTGACTTCAGGTGGCGGTGGTGGCAAATCGCCCAACCCCGTAACTTCTTTTTGTCCTGCATCCACTTTCTGACTGCCTGTTGAAATACTGGCAGAAACCCATTTAAAGAATGCTTTAATCGTATTTGAATCTGCCGTTGCCAATTCAACCACAACTTCTGTGATTTGTTTTAAAATTGAAGTATCGGCTCCATGTCCCGCTGCGCAGGCGACAATCACCCCAGTTTTAACTTGTTGTAAACGTTGCAACCCTTTACGCCAATCATCTGTTGGCACACCATCCGTCATAATGAAAATCAAAGGTTTCCAGTCACCTTTGACCTCTGCGGTGGTTTTTGCCACTTCCTGTTCAATTTTATCGGCTAACAGCGCCAAAGCATCACCCAAGGCGGTGGTGCCTGTGACCTGCAAATCTGGCGCTTGGAAAACAGCCAATTCAGTTAATGGGACTAACTGTTTGGCTTGGCTATCAAAACTAATTAAAGATAAATAAGCCGTTTCCAGCGCATAAGGATCTTGACGCAAAGTCGAAAGTAAAATTTGTACCCCATTTTTTACAGCTTCTATAGGTTCGCCATGCATAGAGCCTGAGGTATCAAGTAATAAATAAACTGGTAAACGACGCATTATTTTTTACCCTTATTTCGTTATGATTTAAATTTTAAGCATAGATTACACTTTTAGCTTATCTAAATCATTACAAAGTAAAAAATAAATACTCTTCTGTCTATTTCAGCTAAGGATTAAGCTTAATATTGACCAATTCGGCATCAAAAGTATCGACCAAACTCTTAATCGTCGGCTCTTGATGTAATAACTCGACTGCACGATGGTAGGCTCTTTCTTTACGCTCATTCTGCATCATTAAAGGTGTATTGGAATCTACCGCAGCATATTGCACACTAAACAGTGTTTGTGGCCATTGTGCTTTTAACGCATCCTCCAAGCCATGCTGCAATTGCGATAACATACCTTCATATTCTTGAGGAATCTGAAAAACAGAAACAGCATTGATCTGTCCTTGCATCACACCATGTTGGGCTAACTCTTGAACCGCAGGTGAAAGCTGGCTGGTTCTAAACCAATATTCCCATTTCTCTAAATTCCACTCACCTTCCAAAACCTGCTCACGCAGTTTTAAAATATCTTGAGGCATCAGATCAGTTTGTCCATGATCTTGCTGTTTTATTACGGGTGCAACTGGCTTGTCTGCGACAACATTCGGTTCCGAAACAACCACTTCAGCTACGGACTCCGATACGAGATCAAGTACTTGCTCAACTTTCACTTGCTGCAGCGGTACTTGAGGACTTTGCTCGACAGGAAAAACCAGCACATCATCCGCCGCAACGATATTCGACTGAATCGTGTGTTGTTGTACTGATAGATCCAATCCAATTAACTGACCTTCCTCGGCATCAAACACCATGAGATGAGGTTCTTGATTGTGCTGTTCAGGTTCAGGTTCAGGTTCAGGTTCAGGTTCAGGTTCAGGTTCAGGTTCAGGTTCAGGTTCAGGTTCAGGTTCAGGTTCAGGTTCAGGTTCAGGTTCAGGTTCAGGTTCAGGTTCAGGTTCAACGCTAACCGTTTCTTGCTGAACTGCAAACTGATTTTCTGTACTTAAATCCTGTACTGGCTGATGCACTTCAGGTGCTGTAATTTGCGTAACAGGTGTTGCAGTTACGGTAACTTCATTCAAAGTCAAAGGTCTAAACGCCAGTAAACGCAACACAGTCATTTCAAAGCCTTGCTCTTGCGTCACTGCAAGTTGCAACTCAGCTCGACCTTTACAGGCAATTTGATAATACAACTGCAAATCTTGAGCAGAAATGAGTTTCGACAATTGTAGAATCTTTTGGTTAATTTCTTCACTATATTTCAAAGCAAGATCAGGCAAATATTGCAACAATGCCAGTTCATGCAAGGTCGAAACCAATTGATCCAAAACCAAAGATACATCTAAAGCTTGCTGTCTAAATTGTAGAAGTAGCTGACTTACTCGTGCTTGCTGATTTTGATGAATTGCCAGAATCAAATCATAAATAATGGTTCGGTCAATCAAACCGAGCATATCTTTAACATCTTGATGATGGACTGCACCTTGACCATAGGCAATTGCCTGATCTGTTAAAGACAATGCATCACGCAATGAACCTTGTGCAGATTCTGCAATTTGCCAAATCGCATCTTGATCGGCTTCGATATGCTCTTTATTTAAAATTGCTGTCAAATGTTCTGTGATTTCATCAACAGCCAAAGGACGTAAGGTAAATTGCAAACAGCGTGAGATGACGGTAATCGGCAGTTTTTGTGGATCAGTGGTTGCAAAGAGGAACTTCACATGCTCTGGTGGTTCTTCCAGTGTCTTGAGCAAGGCATTGAATGAATGCGTTGAAAGCATGTGCACTTCATCGATCAGATAAACTTTGAAGCGCCCCTGCGTTGGCGCATAAGGCACATTGTCGAGTAATTCGCGTGTATCCTCAACCTTGGTCCGTGATGCCGCATCGATTTCAATTAAATCAATAAAACGACCTTCATTTACGGCCTTACAGGTTGCACAGACTTCACACGGCGTTGAAGTCACGCCTGTCTCGCAGTTTAAGCATTTGGCTAAAATACGGGCAATCGTGGTTTTACCAACACCACGCGTTCCTGTAAACAAGTAGGCATGGTGCAAACGCCCACGTTCTAATGCGCTGGTTAAAGCACGAGAAACATGGTTTTGCCCCACTAACTCATTGAAATTACGTGGACGGTATTTTCTTGCCAGTACTTGATACATGAATGCTCCTTTTTGCGTCTTAAGCATACTGTTTTTTTGAAAGTCTGTGAATGAATCCGCTTCTAATTGATCAAGATTAAATACATTGCTGCACTTTTGATGACTATTTCGGAGCTTTTCATCACATTCAGACAAGACTTGCACCAATATTCAACTCAAGGGAGAATACGCACTAATTTATATGTTGTTGGTTTTATTTCCCATGTCTCAATCTTTAACGGTACTCGGCGGTATCAGCGCAGAACAATTTCTTAACGAATATTGGCAGAAAAAGCCGTTGCTGGTTCGTAATGCAATGCCTGAAATCATTGGTTTATTAGAGCCAGAAGATGTGCAAGAACTGGCGTTAGAAGAAGACGTTACTGCTCGCTTAATTCGTCAAAAAAATAAAAATCCAAATGAATGGCATGTGAAATCATCTCCTTTAACCAAAGGTGATTTCCAAAAGCTGCCGAATCTTTGGACCCTTTTGGTTCAAGCAGTAGATCACTATTCATTTGATATTTCAGAGCTTTGGAAGAAGTTTCCATTTATCCCTCAATGGCGTCGTGATGACATCATGGTGTCTTACGCACCTAAAGGTGGCTCTGTTGGTAAACACTTCGATTTTTATGATGTCTTTTTGGTACAAGGTCATGGCCATCGTCGTTGGCAATTGGGCCAAATGTGCGATGAATCAACTGAGTTTTTACCAGATCAGCCACTGAAACTTTTAGCTGAATTAGATATTCAGTTTGATGAAGTACTTGCACCTGGTGACCTGCTCTATGTCCCACCAGGTCTTGCACATTATGGCGTTGCAGAAGATGATTGTTTAACCTTCTCTTTTGGTTTCCGCATGCCTAATCTTTCAGAAATGATTGATCAGGTCAGTGATAAATTTGCAGAGAATACCTTACTCAAAAATCCATTGATCGATATTGCACGTCAGCAGACAGCACATCTAGGGGAAATTAACAGTACTGAGTTTTCATATTTAAAGACCCAATTACTTGATTATCTCACTCAGGCACCTGAATTTGATGCAGCGATCATGGCCTATATGAGCGAAGCAAGCTATCCAAACAACATTCCAGAGCCCGAAGAAGTGGATACTCATGATGTTGCCGAGATTATTGGGGCGGATTATCAAATTATTCTAGAGCCAGCCTCTCGCTTGCTGTATAGAAAACAAGGAGAATCTTTAGAGTTTTGGGCGAATGGAGATACAGTCTGTGTTTCAGAAACGTTCACTCCTTATCTAAAGCAAATCGCAGATGGTGAAAGCTTATTGTTAGATGACCGATTTAATCAAGTTGAGATTCTAGAAGATATCACAACACTGCTGAATACAGCCGTTGTGATGTTATTACCACCAAACGACAACTAGAACATGTATTTCTCTGTGGATAGAGATTAATCTCTATCCACATGTATCTAAAATCCAGATCCAAAAATAAAACCCTACTTTTTATAATGATTACATTTTAATGCTTGAATAAGAATTTTTTTTTAATAGACTAAAGCCAAGTCATTATAAAAATATTTGATAGAAATCATTTTGATACAACAGCAAGGAGTATGACTTGTGTTTAAAAAAATATTATGTTTTTCCTTTCTCGCATCCTCTTTCATTCTACAGACAAGCCACGCCTGCACCCGAGCAGTCTATTTAGGTAATAATAACCATATCATTACCGCTCGATCAATGGACTGGAAGGTTGATGTAGGCACCAACCTCTGGATTTTACCCAGTGGTGTAATTCGTGACAGCAATGCAGGGCCAAAATCTTTAAAATGGAAAGCCAAATACGGTAGTGTGATTGCCACAGGTTATGATATTTCAACGACCGACGGTATGAATGAAGCAGGATTGGTTGCCAATGTATTATGGTTAGTTGAATCTCAGTATCCAGACACCAAACAATCTAAAAAACCGCAACTCAGCATTTCGGCTTGGGCGCAATATGTTCTGGATAACTATGCAAGCGTTGCTGAAGCAGTCAATGCCTTAGAAAAAGAACCTTTTGATCTGATAACTGACAGTGTGCCTGGAGAACAACGCCTTGCAACATTGCATTTATCCATTTCGGACAAAACAGGTGATAGCGCCATTATCGAATATATCGGGGGCAAGCAAGTCATTCATCACAACAAAAAATATCAAGTCATGACCAACTCACCAATATTTGATCAACAACTGGCGCTGAATACGTATTGGCAACAAATTGGCGGAACGATTATGTTACCAGGTACCAATCGTGCTGCTGACCGCTTTGCACGCGCCTCTTTTTATATTAATGCCATCCCCAAAAATGACAATCCTAAAGATGCATTAGCGTCTGTTTTTAGTGTGATTCGTAATGCTTCTGTGCCTTATGGTTTAAATACAGCAGAAGAACCTAATATTTCATCGACACGCTGGAGAACCGTCGCAGACCATAAACAGCAGCTCTATTTCTTTGAATCCGCTGTTTCCCCAAATGTATTTTGGGTTGATTTAAAGAAAATTAACTTTAAAGATGGTTTAGCGCGTAAACTTGACCTTGGCAAAGATCAACAAAATACTTTTGCTGGTGATGCAACCGATCAATTTAAGATATCAAAACCATTTGAATTTCTTGGTCCACAACTACATCATTAACACTGAAATATTGAGTACATCCTAGAGAGTTAAAAAGATGAAAAAAACTTTAAGTTTACTGAGCCTTTGTATTGTGATGAGTGGCTGTGCAACCTTACCTGACTCTTCTGCCAGCTCAACAGGCAATCTTGCAACCGCAGGCTCTTTGAACTGCAAAGCAAACGAACTGTGCCCAAATGTTTTTGTTGAATGGGATAAACAACATAAAGAGCAATTAAGAGTCGAGACGGTACTCAATAGTAGTTATGATTATTATGATATCAAAAGCCTTACTTTCTTAATTGATGATAAAGCATTCACTTATCAGCCTGTTGGTCCAACACAGCAAAAAGACATCAATCGACTGATTCCAAGACGTTCATCGAATAGCTTTGTTCTGCCAAGCACATTTCTATATGAGCTGAAAAAAGCCCAAAATGTTGAACTTTCAATCGAAACAGACAAAGGCAACATCAAGCGTTCTGTCTACACACCAAGCCAGCAATCGATGTTGTATCACAACTTTATCAAGCTGATTGCAACCCTGCCATCTCAACAAAGTAAATCTTAAAATAGAAAATTATATGATGAAAGTCAGTTATTTATTTTAACTATAACTAACTGGCTTTTATATTATGTATTTATTCAAAATAGATTCCTGAGCAAACATTAAAAATTAGAACCGTTGCTTAAATATACACAAAATTACAAACAAGAATAGATCTCAATATAGTCCGATTATTAAATCTAAATCGCCTAAAAAACTAGTTGTCCTTTGAAAACAATTAGATGAATAATCACCAATCAAATAATTTTAAATTATTCTAATGTTTTATCGTATTTTAAGATTTAATTAATAGTTATTTTCTATAGATATAGAACATTATTTTTAAATCCCGCACTTGAAAATGCGGACTAAAGAATCATTTAAATAAATAATGTTATTTTTTCCTATGATATTTTCAAAATACCATGTAAAATCCCTGCCAAAATTGCATGATGAAATGCAACATGATGCTCTTGGCGATGGGCGAACTCGAGGCGTTATATGTCAAAAAAAGAAGATATTATTACCACTGCATTAAGACTTTTTAATTCGCACAGCTATAACTCGATCGGTGTAGATCGAATTATTAGTGAGTCTGGCGTTGCAAAAATGACTTTCTACAAATACTTTCCTTCTAAGGAGAAGTTAATTGAAGAATGCTTAGTGCAACGCAACATTAATCTCCAAACTTCTTTAAATGCGACTTTGGCAGAATGTGATCCAGATGATCATCTTGCCCAGCTTAAAGCAATTTTTGGATGGTATGCTGCGTGGTTTAATAGCGAAGATTTTAATGGTTGTATGTTTCAAAAAGCATTGGAAGAAGTGATTAAAATTTACCCTTCCACGCTGCAGCCAGCCACCCAGTACAAAATTTGGTTAACGGCTTTAATTGAAAACTTATTAAAGAACTTAGATATTCGCAATCCAACTCATCTAGCAACTCTGATTGTTAGTATTTTAGATGGTATGACCATTCAAGCACATGTTAACAAACACTCCGTTGAAATGGATGAATACTGGAAACGCGTAGAGCATCTAATTAGTTTTGAAAAAGCATTAGCGTAATTATCAAGTATCCCTTTATAGATAAAGGGATATTTTTTTATGAAAAAAAGAATAAAGATATATCAGAATAAAAAAATAAAGCGTGATTTATAGTTATTATTGTGGCTCACGCTTGCGTCTGAGTGTAAAAAGAATAATAAGTATTATTACCCTCTGGCGGTCGTACTTTCGCACTTCCGATCCTTCTTATGCAGACAGATCGTTCTGTCTTGTTTCTCATTATATATATTTTTTTGTAAAGCACAATCTTTTTTTGAACTTTTTTATATTTATTAATTATATTAATTACTTAATTTTATTGTTTAGTATTTTTAATAAATTGTTTGACCAAGGTTCGATTTTGATTACCGCCAACTTGATAAAAAACTATCAAAATCACAATAATGTGAATTAAATCACATATTTCTCATTAATTACCGATTATTCAACAGTATCACTATTTGTTATCACTTTTACTGATATACTTCTTCATTAAAAACCATTGCAATTATTCAGTTTTACTACAATTTTTCCGTTATGTGACTTTATACTAGCCACGGCTGTAACCGAGAGAGTATATGCATGCAAAAGGATTTCGAGATCGACGCAATGAGAGAATCTGCCAGTACAATTGTAACTGTACTGAAATCTCTGGCAAATACTGATCGTTTAATTATTTTGTGTCATTTAGCTAAACAAGAACTTAATGTTTCACAAATTGAAGAGTTGACCCAAATCTTCCAACCGACGCTTTCTCAGCAATTGATGATGCTAAGAAAAAGTAATGTTGTTTCAACCCGTCGCGACGGCAAACAAATTTTTTATTCAATTTTAGATCCTAAATTGAAAATTGTTTTAAACACCTTATATGAGCATTATTGTCCTCAGGCATAATTCTCTATACAAATTCCACCATACCCTCTTTAGCATTTTTTCTGCATAATATATATCATTTTATGATTTAGGCTGCTGTGCATGAAAATGTTAAAGCCAAACCTATCTAAACTATTTCCTGCGCGAAAATGGTTAAGCCAGTATCAGCTTTCTAGTTTAAAGTCTGATCTGATCGCTGCTTGCATTGTATTAGCTATGTTGGTACCACAAGGTATGGCTTATGCAATGCTGGCAGGGCTACCACCAATTATGGGGATATACGCGAGTATATTACCCATGATTGTCTATGCCTTTACTGGCAGTAGCACTACTCTTTCCATTGGTCCTGTTGCCATTATTTCGATGATGGTATTTACAGCGCTTGATCCTCTATTTGCTGCTGGATCAACTGCCTATATAGAGGCTGCTTATTTATTAGCGCTACTTGTCGGAATCATTTCTCTGCTTTTAGGTTTATTGCGTTTCGGTTTTCTTATTCAGCTGATTAGTCATCCAGTTATTCAAAGCTTTATCATTGCATCCGCTTTACTCATCGCCTTAGGACAGTTTAAGTTTTTACTGGATATTCCATTACAGGCAGGCAATATTCCTGAATTTTTACTGAGCTTATCTCAAAACTTGCACCAAGTTACTTTGACAGGCATAAGCTTTGGGCTAATTTCTGTTTTACTCCTGTTCATGCTTCCAAAACTGATTCGATCCAGTTTTCTAAATAAAATATTACCCTTACTCATGGTCTTGGCATCGATTGCAATCATTACTTTGCTTGGGAATGATGACCAAGCAATCAAAACTGTCGGTATCATTCCAACAGGTCTACCTAATTTCCATTTTCCGACCTGGAACACTGAGCTGATTCTGCAACTACTCCCAAGTGCATTCATGATAGCAATGATTAGCTTTGTGGAATCACTAGCCATTGCACAAGCCACGGCACTACAAAAGCGTGATGACTTAGACAGTAACCAAGAACTGATTGCCTTAGGCTTAGCCAATATTGCCG
Source organism: Acinetobacter sp. ESBL14 (assembly GCF_036668815.1). Lineage (NCBI taxonomy): Bacteria > Pseudomonadati > Pseudomonadota > Gammaproteobacteria > Moraxellales > Moraxellaceae > Acinetobacter > Acinetobacter sp. ESBL14. The sequence continues at coordinate 398,854 of NZ_JAZEVS010000003.1, read as the reverse complement.
CAGGACTCAATTCTGGTTTTGCAGTCTCTGGTAGCTTATCTCGTACTGTTGTCAACGCTGATGCAGGAGCAAAAACCCCAATGTCTGGTGTTATTTCATCTTTATTGATGATCTCTGTCAGTCTTTACTTTACAGGCTTTTTTCAAAACCTACCGCTAGCTGTATTAGCTGCCACAATTTTTGTTTCTATCTGGAAGTTGATAACGCTGACTCCATTTATTGAAACATGGAAATATTCAAAAGCTGACGGACTAGCAATGTGGGTGACGTTCTTTGGTGTCACCTGTATAGATATTTCAACTGGACTCATTATTGGTATTGTATTGACTTTTGTTCTGTTGCTTTGGCGAATCAGTCGACCACATATTGCTGTAATTGGTTTAATTGAAGGAACTCAACACTTTAGAAATATTTCAAATTACAGTGTCATTACAACGCAAGCTGTGGTTTCTTTGCGTGTTGATGAAAATCTCAACTTTTTAAATGCCCATGTACTTAAAGGCCATGTAATTACAGCAGTGAGTCAAAATTCGCTATTGCAACATGTCGTGATCAACTGCTCAAGCATAAGCAATATTGATCTCAGCGCTTTAGAAATGTTAGAGCACCTCAATCGAGAGTTGGCTCAGTTAAATATCCAATTGCATCTATCCGAAGTAAAGAGTCCAGTAATGGAGCGACTATGTAAATCGCAGCTAAAAAATGATCTGACAGGCCAAATATTTTTATCACATTATCAAGCAATACAAACACTTTCGCCTGAAATGCTTGTAGAATAAGCAGCTTTTATTGATTTTTTTTTATACAAAAGGATGTGCCATGTTTTCATAATTTTTTTTTAAAAACATTGTGTTAATTTTTTCGGGATTTTTAAAGTAATTGAATTGCAAAAAAAATTTTATTATTCACGGTTCTTAGGTATAGAATACCGCGCTTGTTTAACCTTAAACCGTGCATAGGTTTATAAGGCCTTTATATGTTTAATGTACTGTCTCGCTTGAGCTTAGTTAGCAAAATTATTATCGCTATTTTTTTAGGGATTGGCGTCGCTTTGCTCTTTCCTAACTTTACACCCTATTTAAGTTTATTGGGTGAATTATTCATTAAAGCATTAAAGTCTGTTGCACCGATTTTAGTTTTTGTTTTAGTTTTATCTTCAATTGCAAATTTCCAGATTGGTCAGAACTCAAATATCAAACCTGTGCTGGTTTTATATGTAGTCGGAATGCTACTTGCTGCCTTCAGTGCAGTCACCGCCAGCGTATTATTCCCAAGCCAACTATTTTTACATTTACCGGCAGAAACTAGCCTTCAAGCACCAGGTAGCCTTGCAGAGATTCTAAAGAATTTACTTTTAAGTTTTATTGCAAACCCTGTTCAAGCAATTGGTGAAGCCAACTTTATTGGTATTTTGGCTTGGGCAATTGGTTTAGGTCTAGCGTTGCGCCATAGCTCCGACACGACCAAGCAAGTTTTGACTGATGTGGCTGGAGCAGTCAATAAAATCATTCATACCGTAATTGGTTTCGCACCAGTTGGTATCTTTGGTTTGGTTGCGGTGACATTTGCAAGTGAAGGCTTAGCAACCCTGACTAGTTATGCACATCTATTAGCCGTCCTCATCGGCACAATGCTATTTGTTGCTCTTGTGATTAATCCAATCTTGGTTGCGATTACCATGAAAGCAAACCCATATCCGCTCGTATTCACATGCTTGAAAGAAAGTGGTATCACTGCCTTCTTTACCCGTAGTTCAGCTGCCAATATTCCAGTAAACCTAGATTTGGCACAGCGTTTAGGTGTGAATGAAGCAACGGCTAGCGTTTCTATTCCATTGGGTGCAACCATCAACATGGCAGGCGCAGCAGTCACCATTACGGTGCTAACACTCGCTGCTGTACATACGCTTGGTATCCCTGTTGATTTAAGTACCATGATTATTTTATCTGTGGTTGCAACAGTTTCTGCTTGTGGCGCGTCTGGAGTGGCCGGTGGATCGTTATTGTTAATCCCTGTTGCGTGTAGTTTATTTGGTATATCATCAGAGGTTGCGATGCAAATCGTTGCAATTGGGATGATTATCAGCGTATTGCAAGATTCAACAGAAACTGCATTAAATTCTTCAACTGACGTCCTGTTTACTGCTGCTGTTGATTTTAAAGACCATCCAAGATCATAGGTTACTATGCCACTTCAACGTTTACCCAACTGGATTCAACTTGGTGCTTTCTTCCTTGCACTGAATGCAGGAATGGTAAACGTTTTGGGCTTATTTACAGTCCTGCATCAGTCCGTTTCACACATGACAGGCAACGTCAGTATGCTCGCAATGAGTTTACTTGACTGGCAGCCTGAACATTTTATCTACCTTAGCCTAGTTATCCTTTGCTTTGTGATTGGCTCTTTTTATAGTGGCTTAATCCTGGGCAATGGGAGCGTTGCTTTTGGTCGACGTTATGGTTTACCGCTGAGTTTAGTTGCGATCTTTCTGGTGCTCACTTGGCTCTTACTGCCTTATTTTCCACGCTACGGCCTGTTATGGGCCTGTGTTGCCATGGGCGTACAGAATGCGATGGTGAGTCACTATAAAGGTGCAATTATCCGCACAACGCACTTATCTGGCGTCCTGACCGATATCGGTTTAGCATTAGGCTATAAAGCACGTGGCTTGAAAGTAGAAAAACGCCGTATTTTTCTGCATCTTCTCATCTTTATCGGTTTTTTATGTGGTGGACTGATTGCGAGTCTGCTCTATCCTTATTTAAACTTACAGACCTTCCTCATTCCAGCAGCGTTAAGCTTAGCCATGAGTGTCGCCTACTGGATTTTCTATTTTCGTTCTTCATCAAACTCAAATTTGGATTGAATTATGGTTAAAAATGCATTGCAAGCTCAACTGTTAAAAGCAGGCTTAGTTGACAATAAAAAAGCAAAAAAATTAACCAAGCAAGTACAGCATGAACAACGTCTTGGGCAAAATGATGATGCTATCTTAAAAGCTGACATTGACCGTGCCAAGCAAGAAAAACTAGCCAAAGACCAAGCACTAAATCAAGAAAAACAAGCCATACTCGAAGAAAAGGCCTTAAAAGCCTCGATCATCCAAATGATCAAACACCACAAAGTCAAAGACATTGAAGGTGATGTAATTTATCAATTTATTGACGAAGCTAAAATCAAAAAAGTCTATCTTTCACAGCAAGTGTATAATGCTCTTGTTTCAGGTTCGCTTGTTATTGCCAAAGATCAAGACAGTTACGCCTACCTACCTAAAGCGCTGGCAGAAAAAATTGATCAAAAAATGCAGGGTTTTATCTTGGTCAATAACAATACTGAACATAATGATCAAACCACAGATGAAGAAGATCCATATGCAGCCTATGTGATTCCTGATGATCTGATGTGGTAAACCACCCAACAGTTATGTAAAAACGCCTTTACAAATCGTATATAAACTGTGATCAAGTTAATATAAAACACCATTACACCTTACAATTCCCGCTCAAAGAATTTATAAGGTGTTTTGGGTTTGGATTATTTAAAGTATTTGCGTAGTGAGTTAAGCCATTACCCATGGCTAGAAACAGCGATTGCATTAATAATTTTGATTTTGTTTGCTGCACTTGCAAACTTTATTGCGAAAAGAATTATCGTCCGTGGTATTCGCCATTTAATTACAAAATTTAAATCTCCAAATCAATCGATTTTTGCACAACATAGTGTAACTCAACGATTTGCCAATATCGTTCCTGCGATTGTCATCATGAATGGCATTACCACGATTCCGCATCTACCAGAGAAATTCATCAGCTTTGTACAAATGGGTGCGCAGGCTTTTATCTTCCTGACCCTAGCACTCACCGTCAGTGAAGCATTGAATATCTTTAACTTAATTTATCAACGTAACCCTAAATCAAGAAACAAGCCGATCAAAGGATATTTACAGCTGGTTAAGCTTATTTTGTTCGTGGTCTGCGGCTTGATGATTTTGGGGACTTTCTTAAAAAAAGATGTCTTCACCCTACTTGCAGGCTTCGGTGCAATGGCTGCCGTGTTAATGTTGGTATTCCAAAATACCATTCTTTCATTGGTGGCCAGTGTCCAAATTGCCTCTTATGACATGGTTCGCATTGGTGACTGGATCGAAATGCCATCATTGAATGCAGACGGCGATGTCATTGATATGTCATTACATACCGTGACGGTACAAAACTTTGATAAGACCTTCACCACCATTCCAACCAACAAACTGGTGACGGATACCTTTAGAAACTGGCGTGGGATGAGTGAATCAGGCTGCCGTCGTATTAAACGTTCACTGTTCCTAGATCAAAGTAGTGTTCACTTCATGAGTGATGAAGAACAGCAAAAATTAAAAGATTTCTTACTATTGGATCAATATCTCGATGCTAAGAAGTCAGAAATTGAAGAGTTCAACAATCACTTGAGCAATCAGTCTCGGTATAATCAGCGTCGTTTAACCAATCTTGGGACATTCCGTGCCTATGTTGAGTTTTACTTACGTCAGCATCAAGGGATTGCCCAAAATCAAACCATTTTAGTGCGTCAAATGCAGCCCACCAGTGAAGGCCTACCTTTAGAAATCTATGCCTTTACCAATACCATTGCATGGGCTTCTTATGAGGCAATTCAGTCTGATATTTTTGATCACCTGATTGCCATTATTCCTGAGTTTGGTTTAAGAATTTATCAAGCACCATCAGGTCACGATTTTCAGGTACTCTCTACTGAACAAACCGATAAAGCCTAATCTAGCCCAATAAAAAAGCACCGTCAGGTGCTTTTTTATTGATTGATCTCAAAGTACTTCCTGCACCCTTCCATCCATTCTTGTGATACAGGTGACTCATCTGGATTCTCAGTATTTGCCAATTCACAATCAGCCGCGTTTTTTAAACCATTGTCCATGGGGAAGGAATAGCCATAGTAACCATCACTATTTTTGTTATAACCACCCGTTTGCGTATAGTTCCAGTATAAATAGCCAACGAAAGCCAATGTCAGTCCCGACAGAATCAGTAGCCACCCTCTTAAACTCATTTTTGCTCTATCATGCTTTTTTTACATTATAGGCATTTTTATTAAACATTTAAGGAAAGGATTCTGATTTATCTGCTGAAAATGTACCTATAGAGAGCTCTAAGCTTGGTTCAATGCAGTAACAAACAGCTTAGGTACAATATAAAAAAGCCCCAAACAAAGTTGGAGCTTTTTTTATGATCTTTAAAAACTCAGTCCCACTCTAGCTGAAACTGAATATTGGTATTGGTAAAATTAGGATTGAGAAATACCCGATAACCCGCTGTTTTTAGCTCGTTCACAACAATATCTGCATCTTCGCTACTGACTTCATGTTTTGAAAATTGTTGTAAAGCATCTCGATCACCGTCACTGGCTCTTAATTTAATCGTACTGGAAATTTTTGAGAGAATTTTATCTACTGTTAACTTTTTAACATTTGCATTAGAAATTGCAGTCGCTCGTGATGCAGGTAACAAAACTTCTTCGTTCACCGTATTCCGCCTGTGATATCAGAATAAGAAAAAAATTATAATATGTTCTATTTCCAGTTTTTCAAGTCCATAAACTCAACTAAACGACAGATTTTGGCGCGTAAATACAAGAATAAAGATTTTACGCCGTAAATAAGCAAATAGAAGCACTTAGACTCGCCTACTGACTCCTGATGAGCGGCTTCATCTGTACATTCTTCTGTGGCGGGATAATCATTTGGACACGCTTGTTTGGTACACCTTGAGCCTCTATATCACCAACTGTTAAATTATATCTGAGTGTTTCGGCTGAAATACTGGAGCCCTCCATGATCATTGATGCATTGCCCTTTAAGATGATCTCCGTTGCAGACGTGCTGTAATCTATGCGATCGGCTTTACCATAGACCATCCCTTTTGCTTCACTCACTTTCTGTTGAAACTTGACGGGGCTTCCCGTAAGCGTAACTTGATGAGGTTGGCCGTTTCTCAATGTCCCAATCGCTTTTGCAGCGTGGATATCAATCGTGCCTTGTCTGATTTGAATATTAGCAGCCGAAAAAGTATTTTGGTTCGGACTATAACGGGTATTTTCAGCATCTAGATAAATCGATTGCTGAAAATCCGATTCAATAGCGAAAATAGACGAGCAAGTGATTAAAACTGATGTCATCAAAAAAATTTTCTTCATGATTTTATTGTTAAGCGATAAATTTATAAGCAGCGAATCTTAGCATAGTTATCTCGCTAGCTCACAACAAATGAGAATAATTCTTATTTTAAAATAAAAAAGAGAGCGCAGCGCCCTCTCTCTTAGCCGTTATTTACAGGTGATATCCAACTTTTCAGCATAGTAATCAGTCGAGGTTTTGAGATCAGCCATCAACTTTTCTTGTGTATAGTCTTTAGGTGCCAGTTTTAACAATGCAGGAATATATTTCGATTCATATAATTTTGGATAATCCTTACAAAGAACACGTGTTTGCTCTTCTTTGGGAGTATCTGGATTATCCAAAATATCCATATATTCTGAAATCTTGTTATCTACGACTTCAAAGCTCTCTTGCGCTTGCTCATTTTTGACTTCAGGTTGTTTATTACAACCTACCAATAAGATGGAGATTAAGCCTAAAAATAGAATTTTGCTTTTCATAACAATGCTGCATACGATAAATTCATTGAAATCCGCCGAGGCGGGTTATTTCTTCTAATTTATCATTAAAGTGCGACACCGCAGATATCTTTTGTACCAGTTGGGTAAGAAAAATTTAACTGTGTATGATCGAGTAGAAGTTCTATTGATACATCCTTGGCGCTGTCAGCTGCTGTAAGTCCATAAAAGTTAGAAATTACCCCATAGTATAGATTATCGAGTTTAGATGGGTACGCTGCAAAATAGCCCTTATTTACACCATTGAAAATCAACCCAACTTGATTAGAGTTTTGATTCATATAGATGCCAATTTTTTGATAGGAGTCAGACGTTGCTTCTGGTGGGAGTTGTAATAAGCTACTTGTCACTGAATTATCGTTTGATGTGACTGTCACTAAAAAGCCATTTGATGAGCTATTTTTCTGGTAACCGATTAATATATTCAATGCTTTTCCATTTTGCATAATTCCACTGGCATGGATTGGAAATATATTGAGGGACCCATTTGTATCCAGTTTTTAAGTTCAAATGCCATGATTCCACTGGTCTGAATTGCTTTATCTCCCTTGGTAAATTCCATCGCTGTTGGATTATTAGCAGCGAGCATTTTTGCTAAATAATTTTGGCTATATGCAGCATAAACCTTATTTTGCTGTGCCGTTTGATAAGACAACTTTGTTCCTATCACACTTGGCAACGTTGCGCCATCTGTTCCCATGGACTGTATTTGTGCGTGGGTGGCATCAAAATTATAAGTACAGCTTGCAAATGCACTGCCACTCACAACTGAAGTAATAAGCATAGCAAAAATTATTTTTTTCATGTATTAGGCCTTTTTATAATAGAAAAAACAGTATATCTATTTTATTAATTTTAATTATAAAATTCAGATAAATAGAAACTTTAGAGTAAAAGTGGCTTGGCAGTACAAGCCACTTTTATCATTTATGTAAAACTTACAAATAGATCTCAGGTGGATACGGCGTATCATCCGTCACAGGGGTATAGAGTGTATTTTCGACAAAGAAACCATTTGGTGCTTGAGCTATATCAATCGTTACAGAATCTTGCATGATTTGCGGATAAGCCCAGATCAACTGCTTCATCAGCCCCAAAGGGTTATTATTCTGCATATCTCCAAACACACGTTGCCAAATTGGAGTTCGATATGGCTTGTTCTTATCAAAGCCATAAAGATGGGCAATCGAAGAATCAGGAACAAATCCGGCTAAATAAGCGACTTTATCCGCTGGATAGTCCAGATCTTGGCTTGGAATTTCAGCAACAGCTTGGTGCGCCAAATTTAATCGTGCCTCTAATATCCAGTCATAGGCCTCGGTCATCAGATAATCAAAATTCGGGTAAGCATAATGCTCACGCGGAAAGTTAATATCAGTTGCCAAGGTTTCGATCGGCGTTCGAATGGTCGGGAAAAAAATCAATGGACAAACCTTAGCATTTGGGTATTTGGCTTTAATCGCGGTGCGAATGTCTTGGCAGGTTTGCCCTAATTTATTTTTTAACCAAGCTTTAAATTCATCATACGGTGTTCCAGTTTTATTTACGGCCTCATAGATCGTTCCCAAGTCTGGTGCATACAATCCAGTATCTGCATTAAAAGCCAGTTTAGTTGGATAATCATAGACACATGGTAAATCCGTGCCCTGGTTATACCACCACCAAGGTTCACCAATTTGCATATTTACAGGACAGCCGCCTACAGCCATCGTATCAGCAAACTCAATAAACGCTTTATGTAGATAAGCAAGCGCATTTTGATCACACGGGCTAAAGAAATAACTTGGCGGTTCATATCCGGTACGGCCTAAATTACTGTTCCAATCCCGCTGTGCCCAGAATTCATTTGCGCCTAATGAATACATTTCAAAACTGACACCAAATACAGGCTGCATCCCAGCATTTTGCAATGCTTGAGCAAAATGCTCATGCCATTTACGTGTACATGGATTTACAACAGCTTCATTGGTCACCAACGTATCTGGAATTTGCCATTTATGAATACTACTGTCCCAAGACATTTCAGGATACTTTGACATACCACAATAATGATTAATCAAACCGTGATAGCCCAAAGCCTGCAAATTATCGACCAAACGCTGTGGATTAAGATCGTAATGGTCGTCATAACTGGTACATAGGCCGTAATTATGTTGAGGCACAGACACTCGCTTTAGAGTAAGTTCGGCATTTGGGCCAGTAGTCACCGAATTAGTAACTCGGATATAACCCTCTTCGGCTTGGGCTAAAGGCTGGGTAGAATGCCCATTATAACTGCTCGTAAAACCTGAAAACGAAATTCGCTGAATATTGGTCACAGGAAAAGTATCAGTTGCCGCAAAACCAGCTTTAACCGTATTCCAATTAATATGAATATGTGCTGAGCGAGATGCTGGCTGATTTGCATAATTAAACAAGACAATGTAAGCAACCTTGTCCTCACCATTGGCTTTGTATTGCACAGTAAGTGTTGGTGTCAAAGTAGGATTGTTCAACATCGGCATGGATGGAGACAACTCAATATCAAAATCCCAAATCACACCGGTGTAATCATATTTAGTTTCATAGGCGAGAAATTTATGGTCTTTTGCATCGTAAGAATCCCAAATCACTCCTGCTAAATCTGTCGTGGTTCGAGATCGAAATGATGCTTCAAAACCATTGGCATAATTGGTAATTGCAAACGACATAGTCTGCGGTCCATCAATACGCCAGTATTTCGGACTGAAACGATGAATAGCAGAAGTACCAACATTCAATACAGGAGATGTTTTTAAATTTTTTTGTTTATATTCAAAAGTATTTGTCATTTGAAAATGCTCTAATTAATCATTGAGCTTTTATCTTAATTGATCACCATTTTTTAACTGTTTGCAAGCGTAAGTGCTGATCAAAACACCATCAGTTATATCGACTTTATGTAAATGCATATTTTCAATCAACAAAAAGGCCTATCCATAGATAAGCCTCAGGAGTTAATCATTCAGATCTTCATCAGAACAGATAGCGCATCCCCACTTTATAAGTCATCCCATCCATATCCAGCACATCAGCCGCGGTGCTATCACAAAAATAACCTGTACAGACATCTTTATAATTTTCAATATAAAGCCATTTGTAGCCTAGCCCAACATAAGCCGCAATATTTGATTGAATATAATGTCCGAGCTCAAACTCTATTGGTAATGTGACATAACGTAATTTGACATCATAGTCATCAGCTTTCAGCCACGCATATCCCACACCAATACTTGCATTTGCATAGCTATTGTTATGATCGTAAAAGGTGTAGCCTCCTTTCACATTAATCTCAGTACTTTTCCAATCCGCATTTTTTTGATAATTCAGGCCAAATGTTGAACTAAGTGTATCTAAAGCTGTAAATGTCACACCTGTACCAAAACCATTAAGCTTTTCATGTCCATCAATTTCATCAGACTTTAATCTTGAACCATAGTATTCAGCAAATACAGAGCTCTGAATACCACTACTGCTTTCACTACGATGGTGCTGCTCTGTTTGCTGTACTAAAATCGGTTCGCCTAGTGCTTGAGGTGCGCCGTAATTGACTTGTAGTGGTGTATCCGCACATGCATTTATAGTCATTAAACATGTAACGAAACCTATGACCCCAACGAATATTGTTTTCATCCGAATACCTATTTTTATTTGAATTTAAGAGCTTAGAGGATAATTTATTTTTTATTTTTAAAAAATCATTTTTATTTAAATAACTCCGATAAAAATTAAAACCCGATATCTGGTCAAGCCATTTATCGGGTGAATATGATTATTTATATTTTATTTAGCATGTTCTGCTGTTTGAGCTCATTGATTCAACTATTTTGCATAGAGATCTTGATACAGGTTTTTAGATACCCAGTCGATAAAAGCAGTTTTATGATGAAATGAGGGTGTATTAAACAAATTAAGATCTAATTCAAAGTGATCAAAATTCAGTAATTTATAAATACCACCACCTAAAGGGATTAAATTCGTATGAGGATATTTCATCGCTTTTAAAGCATTCGTTAAAAACTGTGCTTTGGTTTGTACCTCACTGTTTTTATAAGATTGGTAGCTGGTGGAATGTATGAATAATTCATATTCTCGGCCTAGATTTTGTCTTATCTGAGAAATAACCACTTCAATCTCCTGAGTCATGGGAAATATTTTTATATCACAGAAATCAAAAAAGCCCATCTTTTGACGAGCTTTTATTCAATTAAACTGTAATTTTTAGTGAACGTTTAACTCATCGTCTCGTGCAACAATCACAGAGGTTAGCATTGGAATACCCAAGATAATTGGGACTACAATAATCCATAAATCCGTTGTTAACTTACTCGAAAAAAAGAAATGTATAACGAGAGCAGCCAAAACCAATACCGCAAACAAAACACCTATGAAGCGCATTGCAAATTTAACCAGCATTTTGGATTCCTTATGATTCTAATAGTTATAAACAGTATACGCCTACTCTATGTAGTTATAGCATTTTCTTTTTCTATTGCACTATAAAACTCAGATATACATCTTGCATTAAAAATGCTCGACAAGGTGGACTGTTTAATAGCGATATTTCGCCTCATTCCCCCAATGAAAAGCTAATTACAATTTAAACGTTCTGATGCATTTGAGATGCTACTTTTCAGTGAACTTAAATTTAGAAGCAACTGATTGATCATTTTTTTAAAATTTGACCTGCGAGTATAGGCCATTGTTTAACTTACGCTGCGAGCTAGAGCAGTACACTTTAAAGTGCTTGATTCATCTTTATTGCATTAACATGCGCGATAAATGAATAAAAAATATTCGCTTGAACGATTAGCACTTAAAAACAAAAAGTCTTGCAAACTATACCATATATTCAATACAACCAAATGCAACCTGAAAATAAACAACCATTAAATTAAATGCTTAAATTTACTGGAATTTTACGCTTTGTTTAATCAAATACGTTGTAGCTACAGCTTAGACATAGAAATGTATAATTGTTAACCAGATCACATATTTTAAAGCTGATTTTTTTAATTTAATCTAGCTCTCTCAGAGCGCCTTTTGCTCTCTCGACGGTTCATATTTTAAGGATATCTATGGATTTCATACTTAATCCAACATATACGCTCATGCTAGCGGTGTTGGTTCTCTATGTCGGACGCATTTTAAATAAGCACATCCCCTTTTTAACCAAATACAATATCCCTGAACCAGTGGCAGGTGGTTTGGTCGGTGCAATTATTTTTTATTTGATTCATCAATTTGCGGGTTATACCATTTCGGTCAATAAGCCAATGCAAGATACATTCATGCTTATGTTTTTTGCATCGATTGGTTTGAGTGCTAATTTCGCCAAACTTAAGGAAGGTGGCAAGCCTTTAATTATCTTCTTAATTGCCATTTCCTTCTTTGTCATCATTCAAAATGGTGTCGGCATGGCAATTGCTTCTGCCGTTGGTCTTGATCCATTAATGGGGGTTGTTGCAGGTTCAATTGCTTTGGTGGGTGGTTTAGGCACTGCTGGAGCATGGGGACCAATTTTTGAGACCAAATATGCCGTTGAAGGTGCATTACCAATGGGCATTGCAAGTGCGACCTTCGGAATGGTCGTTGGTGGTTTAATGGGAGGACCATTAGCCCGTTATCTCATTCGTAAACACAACCTAGCGTCACCATTGAAAGCGGAAGTTCGTGAGGAAAATAAAGACGCACCGCTTACTGATAGTGAGTACACATTCGAAGCACCACAAAAAGTTCGCTTAATCACTGCGGATAATGCCATTGTCACTTTAGGTATGTTTGCCTTTGCTTTGGCTTTTGCTGAAACCATGAAAAACCTAACCATTGGTACTGCAATTGAATTACCAACTTTTGTATGGGCATTGGGTGGTGGTATTCTTCTACGTAATATCTTGGAAACTGGCCTTAAACAAGAAATCTTTGATCGCTCGATAGATGTCTTTGGCAATACAGCGCTGGCGTTATTTTTAGCAATGGCATTGGTTTCATTGAAACTTTGGCAACTGGCTGATCTTGCAATTCCAATGATTATTTTGTTGATTGCTCAGTCTATTGCAATGTGGGTATTTGCGGTTTATATTTCCTTCCGCGTTATGGGTAAAAACTACGATTCAGCGGTGTTGGCTTCTGGCCTGTGTGGTTTTGGCATGGGGGCAACGCCAAATGCGATTGCAAATATGCAAGCAATTACCAATATGTATGGTCCATCGCATAAAGCATTTTTGATCGTTCCTCTTGTCGGTGCATTCTTTATTGACCTAGTGAACGTTGTTGTTATTCAAACGATCTTACAAATCTTTGGTTAATCGCTAAAACAAAGCAATGACGACTTAATTAAGTGTCTTAAAGCCATATCTTCAAAAGATGTGGCTTTTTTATATATAGTTTTTAAACCTCGATTCAGCAAAAAGCATAATGTTTGTCCTTAAAACCAATTGAAACCCTGTTTTTGTCCTATATGCACATGGCGCACATTTTTACTCAATGCTAAAAATTACGTATTCAATTTGATTTGTAATTTTATATCGGGTGACATGTATGATCACAGAAAATCATCAACTTAAAGCAAGAAAAGTACATTTCGATTTTTCTGAATCTTCCGTCTGCTGGATGCAGAATGATCCTTTATGCTCACATATTGCCAATGGGATTAACATGCTGTTGCCTGCGGGTGAATTTTGGTTCTGCCGTGTGTTTAACAAGACAATTCCCTATATTTCAGATGAAAAACTCAAACAAGAAGTAATTGGCTTTGTCCGTCAAGAAGCTGCCCATGCCCGTGCCCATGAGAAAGCCCAAGATTTCTTAAGAGAAAATGGCTATGACATCCAAGATCCTTTAAATCGTGCTCACTTTATTTTTAATATTCTTCTCGGGGACAAACCCTTAGGAGTACCCTTTCTCAAGGGTGAGAAGTTGGAGGAATACTGGTTACTGTTTCGCGTTGGTGTTATTGCTGCAATCGAGCACTTTACTGGAACGATTGGACAATGGACACTCGATAGTAAGTCTTGGGATACAGCAGATCCAGCCATGACCGATTTGTTTCGTTGGCACCTTGCAGAAGAAGTTGAGCACCGTTGTGTAGCCTATGACCTTTTTGAACATCTACTCACAAACAAATTTGGTTTTTATGTCTCTCGTCAAGTGATCATGATGGGTGTGTTCCCTCTGTTTATTTACTTCCTTGCAGATTTTGCACGTAGTCTTGGACAGCAAGATCTAGAACATCAAGAGATCCAAAAATTGATGCGCCGCGGATTCTTTAGCTTTATTCGTGAGTTCGAAAAAACGGCAACGCAAACTGATAACCTCCCCACCATAAAGTACTTATGGAAAGCAACTTTACGCTGGGTGTCGCCAAAATTTAATCCGATACATGAAGGTGATACCGAGCAAGCATTGGCTTATATGGCTCGTTCACCTGCAGTACAATATTTTGAACAGACGACGCAAAGTTCAAACAAAACGACATTAAGCTAGTTTTTTAATTCAATAAAAAACCTCATTATTCAACATGGATATGGGGTTTTTTTTAACTCATTTTTCAATGCTAAATAATTTTTTTGCGCTTCATTTTGAGTAAATACAAACTCATTTTTCTCCATAATGCTTTCAGTAGCACCTTGCATATAGTGCTGATAATCTGAATAACGCTCAATAATCAACTTATGTAGATTTACTTTACTTTTTTCAACTAAACATTGTTTTTGCTTTGCTTTTAGTTGTTCAATGCCCGATTTTTCCTTGCCTCTCAAACCATATTCAAATTGAATTTGATCATCTATAGATTTGAAATAAACATCAGATAAATTAACGTAATCATCTTTAAAGTTTTTAGCATCTGCTGTACGACATATACCGAATAAAAACATAAGTATAACTATAGATATTATTTTCATCACCGTTTCTATATATATTAATTTTCACTTATTATAACATCATATTGAACAAAAAACCGCCTCAAAATAAAACACCAAAACCTTTAAAAATACAAAACAAAGCATGAAGAATAACTAAATAAAAATCTTATTTAACCTTCGCCTATTTGAAATAACTACATTTAATTATAAGACAAACTTTCTAATCAAAAATCAATCTCAATCTTCTCTATAATGGATGAAGCCACATCTAATGCTCCTTTCCCCATCTCAACAACAATTTCAACTAAATCGACTGGATTAAGATCAATTGAATTTACCGTCGAATTCTGTTGTTGCTGGTCACTTTCTAATTGCCCTAATTCATCTACTGGATTATTGGTGTTATTCACTTTTTTCTACCTCTACAATGATGGATGATTGACCTTACAAATAAATATCATATGCTTAAGATAAAACTTTGTGAATTCTAGAAATGATTTTGTTTATGGCATAAAAGACATGCTCATCATTTATGTTCTTTTACCGACTCCAACTCGCTTTTCTGTTATCCTACCAAGGTGAGCTGAATCGTACTGTAGAACTAGAGGAAAAGCGGCATGCTACAATGGTTTGAAAAATTAGTTGATCCCTATCCAACGAAAGACTTAAACAAACCATTACCCACCACTTTCTTTGCTTTCGTTTGGCAAGCAACCAAAGGAATTCGCCCTTACCTTTTTATCTTAATTGCATGTACGGCAGCTGCAGCCAGTTTTGAAGCATTATTTTTCTCCTATATCGGGAAATTGGTCGACTGGTTGACACAAAGTCAACCCAGTACTTTCTTAGCGAATAATCAACAAAATTTAACCATCCTCATCAGTATCCTCTTTGCCAATATTTTCTTTGTCAGCCTGCAATCTGTGGTGAAGCATCAGGTGCTATTCAGCAACTTTCCGATGCGTATGCGTTGGCGCTTCCATAACTTGTTACTACAACAAAGCTTAGATTTCTTCCATACCGACTTCGCAGGGCGTCTATCTGCAAAGGTCATGCAAACGGCTTTGGCTGTACGTGAATTCTGGATGATTTTAGGCGATATGCTGGTTTATGTACTGATTTACTTCATTACAATTAGTGTGGTCTTAGGCTCCATTTCTCCTGTACTGATTATTCCTTTAATGTTGTGGTTGGTTTTTTTTATAGTAATTGCCAGTTATTTTATCCCCCGTTTAGGTAAGATTTCCAAAAAACAAGCAGATTCACGTGCGGTCATGACAGGTCGTATAACCGATGCTTATACCAATATCCAAACCGTAAAGCTTTTTGCGCATGCAGGCCGTGAAAGCCAATATGCCAAAGAATCCATGCAAGAGTTTATGGTTACGGTTTATAAGCAAATGCGCTTAGGAGTCAAATACGAAATCAGCATTCGTTTACTCAGTGCGTTTCTATATATTGGTGTCATTGGCACTTCAGTTTGGTTATGGACACAAGGACAAGCGGCGATTGGTGTCATTGCCGCAACTACGGCGATGGTACTGAAGTTAGACAGTATGGCTGAATTTTTAATGTGGCATGTCACCATGCTATTTGAAAATGTCGGCACCATTCAGGATGGTATGTCAACTTTAGGGAAACAGATCCAGATCCAAGACAAGAAAGATGCGACTGAATTGAAAGTTCAGCATGGTGAGATCCGATTTGAGGATGTGAGCTTTGCTTATAACCAAAAAAATGTCATTGAGCATTTTAACTTAACCATCAAACCTGGTGAAAAAATTGGCGTTGTTGGACGCTCTGGTGCTGGTAAATCAACATTAATTCAATTACTGCTTCATTTTTACGATATCAACCAAGGTCGTATTTTGATTGATGGTCAAAATATTCATGATGTTACTCAAGACAGCTTACGCGCCAATATCGCGCTAGTCACGCAAGATACTTCTTTATTACACCGTACTGTTGCTGAAAATATTAAATATGGGCGTCCAAATGCGACTGAGGCTGAAGTGCAACTCGCAGTGAAAAAAGCCAGAGCAGAAGAATTCATTCCACAACTGACAGATCAAAAAGGACGTGTTGGATTTGATGCCTATGTCGGTGAGCGTGGTGTGAAGCTCTCTGGTGGACAACGCCAGCGGATTGCGATTTCACGTGTTTTTTTAAAAGATGCCCCTATTCTGATTTTAGATGAAGCCACCAGTGCACTGGATTCGGAAGTCGAAGCTGCGATCCAAAGCAGCTTAAATGACTTGATGGTTGGCAAAACGGTGATTGCAATTGCGCATCGTTTATCTACTATTGCTCAAATGGATCGCCTGATTGTGCTTGACCAAGGCCGAATTGCTGAGCAAGGCACACATGAGGAACTGATTGCGAACGATGGCTTGTATGCACAGTTATGGAAACGCCAAACGGGTGGCTTTTTAGTTGAACAACGAGTGACTCAGGACACAGAATAATGTTGTATTTAGAAGATTTAAGTATTGGTGATCGCTTCACCAGCCGTGAATATGAAATGACGCTTGCAGAAGTAAAGCAATTTGCTGGGCAATATGACCCACAACCCTTCCATCTTGATGAAGTTGCTGCAACAGAACATCCTATCTTTCAAGGTTTAGCGGCAAGTGGCTGGCATACCTCCGCTGTAACCATGCGCTTATGGACAGAGTGTTTTCCAGTTGCTGGTGGGTTGTTGGGTACCGAATCAAGCCTACGCTGGCCGCGTCCAACCCGTGTTGGCGATAAAATTCATGTTGAGATTGAAATTACTGCAATTGTGCCATCTAAAACAAAAAATGATCGTGGTATCGTCAGCTACGTAACACAAGCTTTGAACCAACATGGGGATGTGCTATTAATATCGACAACCAAAATTATGGTCTTTAGAAAACCAACTTGATTCTTGAACATTCGGTGACTCTTTTGTCCAACAATTTTTATGATTGATTATTTTATTTCATGTAAAGATGTTTAAGACTTAAATGTTTAAAAGATATTGGCAAAATTGATGAGCGCCACGGAAAGCACATGAAAACAACCTCAACTCGTCAAGATCAAGGAATACCAGGCGTTTATGGCTTATTGCTCTTAGACGTCGTTTCGCGCTGGGGATATAGCGACGAAACATTGTTTGCACCGTTTCACTTAACTAGCGAACAACTGGCTGATCCAAATTATCGAATTCCAACACCGATTGCGAATGAATTGGTCAAGCATTCTTTGCGTCTTACCGGTGAAAGCACATTGGGCTTTCATCTAGGAACGCAGATGCGTATTTCCATTCATGGCTTTATTGGCTATGCCATTATGACGGCACATGACATTACCGATGCCATTGCATTAGCAAGCCGGTTTATTCAGTTACGTCTTCCCTTTTTACAACTTTATTTTTCTACCTTTGGACCCAAGGCCACGCTACAACTACAATGTGATATTGAAGTTGAGCCATTACGCACTGAAATTATTCTAGGTCTGACCATTGGTATTATGACCATGGCCAAAGCTCTCACAGGCATTGAAGATTTGAGGGGTGAAGTCGATTTGGACTTTGCTGAACCTGCTGGTTTTGAAAAATATAAAGATCGATTAACCAGTACAGTACGTTTTAATCAGCCGCATCTGATTTCCAGCTTCGATAAAAAATATCTCGGCTTAAAAATGGTCAATGCAGATCCAATTGCCAGCCAGATTGCGATTAACCAATGTGAAACTGAACTCTCTGCACTGGGTGAACGTCGTCGTTTAGCCATGCGGGTTCGTGATATTTTAACCAATTCAGAACAGCATTATCTGAGTATTGAAAGTGTGGCTGAACGCTTGCACATGTCAGATCGTACCTTGAAACGCCAATTGGCTGCGGAAGGCACGTCCTTCTCTACGCTCGTGGATGAAGTCCGTTATCGTCATGCAACCTCTTTGCTGTCTCGTACCGATTATAGTTTGGAACAAATTGCAGACGAACTCGGTTATTCGGATGTCGCGAATTTCAGCCGTGCCTTTAAACGTTGGAGTGGTCGTAGCCCAAGTAACTGGCGTAAAGACCCATACTTATAAGTTCACGAAAGCTTTTGTTTTTGTTGAAAAGCATGTATAAACCAAATAAAAATGATACGACAGATTGTTAAGGAGTTGTCATGAATCATCCAGCAGAATTGAAATATGCACGTACGCATGAGTGGGTAAGAATTGAGGGTGACCTCGTTGTCACGGGGATTACTGACCATGCACAAGATGAGTTGGGTGATTTAGTATATGTGGAAACGCCAGAAGTGGGCAGCCATGTCACCGCAACTGAACAAGCAGGCATTGTTGAATCAGTTAAAACAGCCTCTGATATTCACGCACCTATTTCTGGAACTGTGGTTGAAGTGAATACTGATCTTGAAGACGATCCTGACTTTGTCAATGACGAGCCGTATGGTAAGGGTTGGATCTATAAGATTAAGCCAGATAATATGGCTGATGTTGAAAAACTGCTTTCAAATAACGAATACGAATCAGGTTTATAATTCTTAGATCTTGAATATTAAAAAAAACCGAGTGATGTATTCACTCGGTTTTTTATTTCTACACCGACTATTATTATTTTATGAGAATCCATGCATCCTGCCAGTTCGAACCAGTAGCAGGAACATATTGATGTGCTTGAATGGTGCACCAACCACTATAAGGAAAAGGCTTGCACTGATATATACGCCCATCACTGCCCAATACTTTTGTCCCCGCTTTATATGTAGCAATACTCTTCGGATAAACAAAATCATAAGAACCACCGCCACTGATCGGAGCACGCTCAATTTTGATTTCGACACGCTGAATACCGCTATTTAAACTACTATAAACATCATTTTTTCCACTTACAGCTACAATCTCACCCTGTGCATTTTTAACCCCTGCGCGTAAAGCACTGTGCTCTCGATTAATGGCTTCTGCCAATAAGCGTGGCCAAACATTTCGATTGCCATTGGCAGTACTGGTAATCCGTAATTCTGTTTTCAAATTTGGATTTTCGCCATTGGTATCAAAAACTCGTGTGGATACCCGATCATTTACCAATAGGTCATCAAGCGGATTAATATCACCGATATCGTTCCAGCTTTGAACTGGTTTTGGGGGTTGCGGATCGACTGGTGTAGTTGGGTTGCCTGAACCGACATTTACATCAATGACATTATAAAAGGCATTACTGGTATCTCCGATATCCCATACCGCGAGAATGACATGATAGCCACTGCGGTCAGCAGGCACGTGACAACGGTGTGTGACCACACTGGCAGGCTTTTGGTATTTGCCATCTACTGTACAAAAGGGATTGAGATCAAAAGAACTACGAGCCAAAGCTGCTGAAGAATTCCAGCCTTGCTTAGTGATGAAATAACGCCAACCTTGGCTCACATGTTGTGCGGTAAATTGCCAAGTAAAGTCATTTGCGCCTGTGGGCAAATTTGTTTTGAACCATCGTGTCGGTGATTGTGCATTTAATTCTGAAAATTGACTCAAATTTGCATTGGCAATTTGCCCATCAGCTGGTCCAGACTGAGGAAAACCTTTCGGAGCTTCTAAACTTTGCGGCTCCCAAACAATGCTGCCACATTGAGTATTCTTATTTAATTTACAGGCATAGGCTCGAGATTCTGGTTTCAGTACATAGCCATGTGCAAAAACCAAAGAAGGTATAATAGACAGTACCAATATTCCAATCGAGATTAAACTGCGTCTAATAAAGTGATGCATCATCATTCTTCTACCTTTGTCATTTCAGTTATTTATTGTTGTTAAGCATTGGTGTTCTTAAGACACCTCTTAGACCATAGGTCAGCCACTCAAACAAGACAACTCCCTACGCTGTAATAATCTGTAATATGCCAGTTGACTTGATCACAGCAATAAAAGCTTATGATGACCCGATCAAATTATTTTATAAATCCATTAATTCTCAGTGCAATCAAAAAAAGCCCAATTCGATTTGAACTGGGCTTTTTCACAACTTAATTTTCAGGATTTAAGCGACATCGTCCACTTGAATGCCATCGACTTCTGAAACCAAGTTTTCAAAAGAGAAAATCTCATCCAGTTGGACTTGAGTCAGTAACCCACGTTCTAAAACCACCTCTTGAATGGTTTTATTCTCTGCAATACATTGTTTACCAATTTCATCACATAAAGCATGACCTAAGAGCGGATCAAGTAAAGTGATAATCCCCACACTACGCATGACGGCATCATGGCAAGCTTGTTCATTTGCTTTGATGCCACGTACACATTTTTCATCCAAGCTTTGAATTGCATGCGTAAGCAATTCAATCGATTCGTTCAATGAAATTGCAATCACAGGTTCCATCACATTGAGCTGTAATTGACCCGCTTCCGCAGCAAAGGTAATGGTTAAATCATTACCAATCACTTTAAATGCAATCTGATTCACCACTTCTGGAATTACAGGATTTACTTTCGCTGGCATAATCGAAGAACCGGCCTGCAACTCAGGTAACTGAATTTCACCTAATCCTGTACGTGGACCTGAACTCAGTAAACGTAAGTCATTACTGATTTTTGAAAGCTTACACGCAAGACGCTTTAAGGCGCTTGATAAAATGATGAATACACCACAGTCACTGGTTGCTTCAACGTAGTCTTCTGCACCAACCAAATTCAAGCCTGTAATATCTTTTAAACAAGAAATGACTTTGATGGCATAACCTTTGGGTGTATTCACACCTGTTCCTATGGCTGTCGCACCCAAATTCACTTCAAGCAATAATTCACGAGTGCGTTTGATTAATCGGATATCTTCTTTTAATAGCGTTGCAAAAGCACGGAACTCTTGGCCCAATGTCATAGGAACCGCATCTTGCAATTGAGTACGCCCCATCTTTAACACATAACGAAACTCGATCGCCTTGTTTTCAAATGAGGTAATTAGCTTGTCCATTTGTGTGAACAAAGCATCTAAAGAACAGTAGGTTGATAGACGAAGCGCTGTTGGGTATATGTCATTGGTCGATTGGGATTTATTGACATGATCATTGGGATGGATCACCTCATATTTACCTTTTTGATGACCTAATGACTCCAATGCGATGTTGGCAATCACTTCATTGGTGTTCATATTAATTGAAGTGCCCGCTCCACCTTGATAAATATCAATTGGGAAGGAATCTTGCCATTTTTCTGCATCAGTGATGAGTACATCACAGGCATGTTGAATTGCCAGACTTTGAGTTTCAGTGAGTTTGCCAAAGCTTAAATTCGCTTGTGCCGAGGCCTTTTTTACCTGTGCCAAAGCGCGGATAAAATAAGCATTTTGTCCAACTTTTTGTGAGGAGATCTTAAAATTTTCCATGGCACGTAAGGTATGAATTCCGTAATAACATTCTGTTGGAACTTCCTTCGCACCAAGCAAATCATGCTCTATTCTTATCGTTGCCGTTTGAACCGTTTCCACTTTCCATTTCTCTCAGACAATGCACCCTAATGGTGCAATGGATTAATATGAAAGATTGCAACTGACTTTTCATTAGCAAAAGCGCTTAAGATTATATTTTTTTATAATGGAATTTCTCTAGATTGTAGCTTTTGTAACTTTATATTTCTGAATTTTTGCCTAGTTTTTAACTGAATCAACTTAATCTACAGATGTACATTTTATGAATTGTAACTTCTGTATACATTTTGAGTTTTTTTTGAACGTTACCTATTCATATTTTGATGAAAAAAAAACCTATTTTTTGAATTAAAAAATTAAGATTCATACACTTATTTTAAATTACACAAAACATACAAATAAAATACATAAACATAACAGTATTTTAAAAATCATTTGTGCTTGAATCTGTGACCTTATCAATCCCAAGAATAGTCAATGATTTTTTTAGCTATTCAGGTGTGATTGCAAATTATGGATATGTAAGGACAGGCATCCATTATGAATTTTTCTAATCCCACAGTTGTTGTATTCGTGGTCTATATCCTGGCCATGCTTGGCATCGGTTTATACGCCTATTTTTCTACCAAAAACCTTGACGATTATATTCTTGGAGGCCGAAGTCTAGGCAGTTTTGTAACCGCTTTATCTGCGGGCGCATCAGACATGAGTGGTTGGTTACTCATGGGTTTACCTGGCGCTATTTACTTAACTGGCTTATCTGAATCGTGGATTGCCATCGGTTTAATTATTGGTGCATGGCTAAACTGGTATTTGGTTGCAGGACGTTTACGTGTACACACTGAAGTACAAAACAATGCCCTCACCTTACCAGATTATTTTACTGGTCGTTTTGATGATCAGAAGAAAATCTTACGCGTCACATCTGCATTGATTATTCTTGTTTTCTTTGCGATTTATTGTGCTTCTGGCATGGTCGCTGGTGCACGTTTATTCGAAACATTATTCCATTTGCCGTATAGCACAGCCTTATGGTTAGGTGCTTTTGCAACCATTGGTTATGTGTGTATCGGTGGTTTCCTTGCAATCAGCTGGACTGATACTTTCCAAGCAGGCTTAATGATTTTTGCATTATTGCTGCTTCCAATCGTGACCTACATGTCTTTAGGCATTGGTATGGAAGAGTTTACTGCGGTTGTTGAAAGTGTACGTCCACATGCATTTGATTTTGCGACAAACTTAAGCGTTGTTGCGATTCTTTCTGCTGCAGCTTGGGGTCTCGGCTATTTTGGTCAACCGCATATCCTTGTCCGCTTTATGGCAGCTGATTCAGTAAAATCAATTCCAGCTGCACGCCGTATTGGCATGACCTGGATGATTTTATGCTTAGCAGGTGCAGTGGGTTCGGGCTTTATCGGCATTGCTTATTTCCAAATGCATCCTGAATTTGCAGCAGCAGTAACAGCTAACCCTGAAACGGTATTTATGGAACTCACCAAGATCCTATTCAACCCTTGGGTTGTGGGTGTGATCCTTGCTGCGATTCTATCTGCAATCATGAGTACGTTAAGCTGTCAGCTTCTGGTATGTTCAAGCGCTTTAACCGAAGATTTGTACAAAGGCTTTATCCGTAAGAATGCTTCTCAAAAAGAGCTGGTTTGGATTGGACGTGCAATGGTACTTGCTGTTGCAATGCTTGCCCTCTCTCTTGCTCAAAACCCAGACAGTAAAGTTCTTGGCTTAGTTGCTTATGCTTGGGCTGGCTTTGGTGCGGCATTTGGTCCATTGATTATTCTTTCATTGTTCTGGAAACGTATGACGTTAAACGGTGCATTGGTGGGTATGATTGTGGGTGCTTTGACTGTAATCCTATGGAAAAACTTCTTCGGTTACACGGGCATCTATGAAATTATTCCAGGTTTCGTTTTTGCCTTGATCAGCATCGTTGTAGTGAGCTTACTTGGTAAAGCACCAAATGCTGCTGTAACCAGTCGCTTTGAACAAGCTGATGAAATCTATGCACGTGAAATGAAATAATTCTGATAAAAATTTAAGGGGCTTTCGAGCCCCTTTTCTTTTACTTAAAATTTTGTTTTTGATTTAATTTTTATTTTAGAGCTGTCTTTCACCACCTGCATCACAGGATAACTCCGTGTTTCCTTCACACCAGGGAGCTGCCATAAAATCTGCCCTGCAATACGGCGAAACTCCTCCATCCCAGCACTCCGCAGCTTAATCAAGAAATCAAAGCCACCACTGACCATATGGCATTCCACGATCTCAGGATATTGCGTCACCGCATCAATAAAATCATCCAATACGTGTGGTGTGGTCTTATCAAGTAACACTTCCACGAACACTAAAAAGTTCGCATTCAGCTTATTCGGATTAAGCTTTGCCTCATATCCCAAGATAAATTCATCCTTGGTCAGCTTCTGAACACGTGCCATCACCGCAGTCGGTGAAAGGTTCACTAATTCTGCCAATTTACTATTAGAAATTCTCCCATCTGCTTGAAGAATATCCAGAATTTTTAGATCGGTTCGATCTAGTGTATAAATAGGGCCATTCAACTGAATTTTCCTCTAAAAAATGGGTAAATTATAGTGAGTTACTCGGGATTTATTCTGTAATCATAAATTATCTAAACCTCTCTACTCAATATGTTCTAGAGATTGTTATTGGAATTTAGTATGAATACATTGGATACTCCCGCACAAATGGAAACAGCTCACATCGACGGTTATATTACCGAATTTAAAGAAAAAAGTGAGTTTGAGCAACGCATTAATACGGCTTGGCGACGCGCAGAGCCTGAAGCAGTCGCTGTACTTGCTGAAGCTGCAAACATTTCCCCTGAGCTTGATCAAAAAATTTATGAACTTGCTTTTAGCCTAGCGCATAATTTACGAGAACGTAAAAGCTCGGCGGGTAAAGCAGGAATCGTTCAAGGTCTTCTACAAGAATTCTCACTTTCTTCACAAGAAGGTGTGGCATTGATGTGTTTAGCAGAAGCATTGCTTCGTATTCCAGATACAGCAACACGTGATTTGTTGATCCGCGACAAAATCAACCAAGGTAACTGGAAGGAACACGTTGGTCAAAGTAACCTGATGTTCGTCAACGCTGCTGCATGGGGCTTGATGTTAACAGGCAAGTTAATGGAAACACCGAAGCAAACCAGCTTATCAAGTGTTTTGACTGGCCTTTTAGCACGTAGTGGTCGCGGTATCATCCGTAAAGCGGTTGATGTTGCCATGCGTATGATGGGTGAGCAATTCGTTACAGGTGAAACCATCGAAGAAGCGCTTGAACATGCAAAACCATTTGAACACAAAGGTTTCCGTTATTCATACGACATGTTGGGTGAAGCTGCACTGACTGAACATGACGCAGATCGCTACTACAACGACTACACACAAGCGATTCATGCCATTGGTAAGGCATCGAACGGTCGTGGTGTTTATGATGGCCCAGGTATTTCAATCAAGCTATCTGCTTTGCATCCACGTTATCAACGTGCGCAAATTGACCGTGTTCATCACGAACTTTATAACAAAGTTTTTGAACTTGCGTGCTTGGCAAAACAATATGATATCGGCTTAAACATCGATGCTGAAGAATCTGAACGTTTAGAAATTTCACTCGAATTACTTGAGCGCTTATGTTTCGAACCGAAACTTGCTAACTGGAAAGGCATCGGTTTCGTTATTCAGGCCTATCAAAAACGTTGTTTCTACGTGGTGGATTACATCGTTGACCTTGCAAAACGCAGTAACAAACGCCTGATGATCCGTTTGGTGAAAGGTGCATATTGGGACAGCGAAATCAAGAAAGCACAAATTGATGGTATGACGGACTACCCTGTGTTTACTCGTAAAGTTCACACGGATTTGTCATACATTGCTTGCGCGAAAAAACTTCTTGCCGCACCAGACCAAGTGTACCCACAATTTGCGACACACAATGCGCAATCACTTGCAACCATTTACAACCTTGCTGATCCAAGCAAGTACTATCCAGGTCAATACGAGTTCCAATGCTTGCACGGTATGGGTGAGCCATTGTACGAGCAAG
This sequence comes from Acinetobacter sp. ESBL14, assembly GCF_036668815.1. NCBI lineage: Bacteria > Pseudomonadati > Pseudomonadota > Gammaproteobacteria > Moraxellales > Moraxellaceae > Acinetobacter > Acinetobacter sp. ESBL14. The sequence goes on along the minus strand of NZ_JAZEVS010000003.1, from coordinate 372,820 downwards.
TTGTTGGTTCAAAAGAAGATGGCAAGTTAGGTGTTCCATGTCGTGTTTACGCGCCTGTTGGTAACCATGAAACTTTATTGGCTTATTTAGTCCGTCGTTTACTTGAAAATGGTGCCAATACTTCGTTCGTAAACCGTATTGCAGATAAGACTTTAAAAGTTGAAGACCTAATTCAGTCTCCAATCAAAGATATTCAAACTTCTGCAAAAGACGAAGGTCAGCTTGGCTTAAAACACCCTGCGATTCCACTTCCGCATGATCTTTACCCATTACGTCCAAACTCAAATGGCTTTGATCTGAATAACGATCAACCATTAGCTGACTTGGATGCGACTGCACAGAAATTGCGTAGTCAGATTTGGAAAAGTGCACCATTACTTGGCTTCGAATCAACAGTACACGACCAAAGTAATGCACTTGCAATTACAAACCCTGCACAAAATAGCGAAGTTGTCGGTTATGTCAATGAAGCGACCAGCGCTGATGTACAACTGGCACTAGAAGCTGCAGTACAAGCTGAGCAAAGCTGGGCTGCAACCGATAAAGTTGAACGCGCTGCTTGTTTAAAACGCGCTGCTGACTTGATGGAAGCACGCATTCAAGAATTGATGGTATTACTTTGCCGCGAAAGTGGTAAAACCTATGCCAATGCCATTGCCGAAGTCCGTGAAGCGGTAGATTTCTTACGTTACTACGCAACTCAAATCGAAGCTTTACCTGCGAATGCACAAGTCAAGCCATTAGGTACCGTATTGTGTATTAGCCCATGGAACTTCCCTCTTGCGATTTTCTCTGGTCAGATTGCAGCGGCATTGGTGAGCGGTAACTGTGTGATTGCCAAACCTGCTGAACAAACACCATTGATTGCAGCACAAGCCGTTGAAATGCTTTGGGAAGCTGGTGTACCGCACGGCGTTGTTCAACTTCTTCCTGGTCGTGGTGAAACAGTTGGTGCGCAATTAAGCCAAGATGATCGTATTCAAGGCATTATGTTCACAGGTTCGACTGAAGTTGCAAAAATCTTGCAAAAAACTGTGGCAAAACGTTTATCTCCAAACGGTCAACCAATTCCGTTAATCGCGGAAACCGGTGGTCAAAATGCGATGATCGTTGATTCATCTGCGCTGACTGAACAAGTGGTATTAGACGTTGTAAGCTCTGCATTTGACAGTGCTGGTCAACGTTGTTCTGCACTTCGTATTTTATGTGTTCAAGAAGATAGCGCTGCAACGGTCATCAAAATGTTGAAAGGTGCGATGCAACAGTTGATCGTAGGTAATCCTGCAATCCTAAAAACTGACATTGGGCCTGTAATCGACACTGAAGCAAAGCAGACCATTGATACGCACATTCAAAAGATGAAATCTAAGGGCTACCCTGTTCATCAATTAATGTTTAACGATGCAGTGAGCCAACAAGCACTTGCACAAGGTACATTTGTTCCGCCAACAGCGATCGAATTACCAAACCTTGACGATCTAGAACGCGAAGTGTTTGGTCCTGTCTTGCACATCATTACTTATAAGTATGGTGAACTTGAACAGTTGATCGACCGTATCAATGCCAAAGGCTATGGCTTAACCATGGGTCTACACACACGTATTGATGAAACTATTAATACAGTGATCCAACGTGCTGAGGTGGGTAACTTATATATCAACCGCAACATCGTGGGTGCAGTGGTTGGCGTTCAACCATTTGGTGGTGAGGGCTTATCGGGTACAGGTCCGAAAGCAGGTGGTCCGCTTTATATGTACCGCTTGATGGAACATTGTTCAGAGAAAGTTTTAGCAACCCCATTTGCGGTGAAAGCTGAAATCTCTCAGTTTGATGCTGTATCAAATGTTGCTTATCAAAGCTTATTGTCTTGGGCAAACCAAAACATGCCGCAAGCAATTACTACAATCCCAGCATTTGGTGTAGGCAAGTTCTACGAGCTGCAAGGCCCAACGGGTGAAAGCAACCAATACATTATCTTGCCACGTCACCGTGTGCTGTCGATTGCCAATGATGAAGCAAGCCAGTTACAGCAATTACTTGCGATTTTCTCCGTCAGCAGTACTGCGGCTGTGTTGAAAGACAATGCGTTCTTGGCAAAACACAAAGCGTCTTTACCAAAAGATGTGTTAGATGCAATCACTGTGATTTCAAGTGTTGAAAAAGATGCGTTTGATGCAGTGCTTCATCACGGTTCTGTTGAGCAATTGCAAAACTTGCAAACACAAGTTGCTGCTCGTTCAGGTGCGATTGTCGGGATTACTCAGTTACAAGCCAATGAGCAAATTCCTTTAGAGCGTCTTGTTATCGAACGTGCAATCAGTGTGAATACCGCTGCAGCTGGTGGTAACGCGAGTTTAATGACTTTATCTGAAGATTAATTTTAAATCCCTTGCGGAACTTCAAACGTTCCTCATCCCAGCCCGAATCATGTTTACATGGTTCGGGTTTTTTATTATCTACTAAAGAATCTCTTTATAATTCTGCTTAGCACATTCATATGGAGTATTAGCAGCTTTATCAATCATGCCATGAAATGGTTGTATTTCTTTTTCAAGCTCTTTTTCCAAATCACTCATAGAAGTTACTTCTGGAAAAATCAATTTAGCCTGATCAAAATTATCCCTTAAAATCATCTTTAATTTATTTTTAGATTCAACGAGTTTACAAATAGAATTAGCAAACTTTAGCTCTTCATAAAAAGTAAACTTTCTATCTTCCTCAACACCAACAAGTTCATAAAACTCTTGCTCAACTTGCTTATAATTTTTAAGTTCTCGTTGAAAATTATCGATGAAATTCTGATCTGCTTTAATAATGTTAGAACCGAGAAGAAGTAAACATAAAAGAAATACTCTCAAGCACTGTAGTCGCAAAGAAATTCTTATTCTAAACATAATAATTCCTACTTAATAAAATTTAATACCTTAGCTCAATATACCTAATAAAAATTATATTTAATGAATGAAACTCTCAATTTCCTGCACCTGATTGCACTTTTTTGATACCATTCCCGTTTAGATTTCAGCTGTAGTTTTCTTTTTTATGACCGTATCTTACCAGCAGCAACTTCAAGAGAAAGTTGAACGCATTACCGCACAATTTGCCCCGTTCAATCCACCTGCTTTAGAAGTGTTTCAATCGCCTGAACAACATTTCCGTATGCGAGCAGAATTTCGTATCTGGCATACCGAAGATGATTTGTTCTATGCCATGTTTGAACGTGCTGAAGATGGTAAGCAAAAAGAAGTTGTCCGCGTGGATACATTTCCCATCGCGGATCAAAGCATTAATGATTTAATGCCCCGCCTATTAGAAGAATTAAAAGCAGTCCCGATTCTATCACAACGAGTTTTTGAAGCTGACTTTCTCTCAACTTTAAGTGGAGAAATGCTAGTTACCCTGATTTATCACCGTAAATTAGATGCTGAATGGGAAACAGCAGCTAAAGCATTAGCTGAAAAACTGAATATTAAAATCATGGGTCGTAGCCGTGGCCAAAAAGTGATTATTGGTGATGACTATGTGGTTGAACAACTGAATGTTCACGGTCGCACCTTTAAATATAAACAAATCGAAAGCAGCTTTACCCAGCCTAATGCTCAAGTGTGTCAGCATATGTTGGAATGGGCTTGCGATGCTGCGCAAGAATCCCAAAAAGACTTGTTAGAATTGTACTGTGGTAATGGTAACTTTACCTTACCACTGTCCTTGAAATTTAAGCGTGTACTCGCAACTGAACTGGCCAAGTCTTCCGTCTACGCGGCACAATGGAACATTGAGCAAAACCAGATTGAGAATATTCAAGTTGCTCGTTTATCTGCGGAAGAATTCACTCAAGCTTATCAAGGTGAGCGTGAATTTAGACGGTTGCAAGAAGCTAAAATCGACATGCAAAGCTACGACTTTGACACGGTTTTTGTTGACCCACCGCGTGCAGGCATCGATGATGAAACACTTAAACTATTACAGGGTTTTGAACGTATTCTATATATTTCATGCAACCCAGATACCCTGCATGACAACTTAAAAATACTTAGCCAAACCCATCGCATTGTCAAGTTTGCCATGTTCGATCAATTCCCTTTTACCCATCATGTGGAATCAGGCATTTTACTTGAAAAGATTTAAACAAATTATTTCAACGTAACAATATTATATAAAGGGTTCCAGTAACCCTTTATTTTTTCTCAAAGTATATTTATAAAAAAGTGATGTTTTTCAAAGGTCAAGTCATCCAAATGTCATAATTTCGTTAAACTTTAAAAGTCTCATCGAAAAAATTGAAGTTCAACTGCTGCTTTTATCACTTAAGCTGACTTGTATTTTATTTTAAAGCGGCTATATTTCGAGCTATGTTAGGTTGTATATGAAGGCTCTATGAGTTTTTGGCAAAAACTGTTCAATGCAGATGAACAATATAACGAACACAAGAACCAAACTTCTTGCGTTGAAAATGATTGTTCTTGCAAAACCAATGAACAACTGTTGGATGCTTTAGTCAAAGCAACAGATGAAGATGTGATTAAAGGCATCAAAAAAGTACTGATTTCCCGAGGTTATAGCCGCAAAGAATTACTTGCGATGATCAACCCGCCAATCCAATAAAAATAAGCTTTCCCTAATCTCTTTTGATTAAGAGATTAGGGAGTCAATACGACTTACACTTCTCTCTATTCACTTCTGCCACAATTGGTCCTAAGTTAAAATTTTTATCATGTCGTTTAGTTTGTGCTGAATACAAACTTGAAATCGAACCATCCAAATACAGAGCATTGTCGATTTTCAATTGCTGCTTAAAAAATTGTGCAAATTGATAAAAACTCACCCGTTGTTGTGAAATCACAAAATACAACTGATTGTCTTTAATACCCACCCCATTTCTAATTTTTAATGAGCTCGAATCAGCGAGAAACTGGCTATTGATTTTGCCCTTATAGATCAACATGGGCCCTGACTGTGTTGCAAACTGCGCTTTAAATTGATCATGCTTATAATCAGCAGTCGTTTTAATCACAGCACGATGATCATTCCACGCCACCACCCCATTCGGCTGCATAAAGAAATTACCAAAGCCCTGTGTCTCATTTAATTTCGCTAGCTCTTTAGCATTTTCGACATATAAACCTACAGGTTGAGAATCTGCATGATACATCCCTGCATTCATGGCAAAACTGAGTTGCTCACAAGCAGGTAGCGCTTTTTGAATCGCGGCAAACTTTTGGTAGTAGCGATTAGTTTTAGGACTTTTTAAAAATAATTGTAATTGATCCAGCTGTTCGACTTTGATGACATCATAGTGTTGTTGCTTAAATTGAATGGTTTGATGCTGCATTGCATAAGGAGTGGAGGCAGCTAAAAATGTAAAAGTGAACAGTAGCCAATTTTTCATCATGGTAAATATTTAAGATCAATTTGGTCTATTTTCTCATAGCAAAGCTCAAGGCTGAATGACAGATACAAACACCACACACAATCATCGATTTAGCGGAACAAATAAGCTCGATTGATTCACATTTTTTCACTAAAATAATAGGGTAAATACAATAACCTTGTATCCACATGCAGCAAAGACATCCACGCTTTCCAATTGGCGCACATCTGATCGTAAAACACTTTGGTTATAGTCACCACGGCATTTATGCAGGTCGCGGTCGAGTCATTCATTATTCTGGATTTGCCCATATCTTTAAAAAGCATCCCATTGAAATGACTTCTATCCAACGTTTTGCACGTGATAAGCCAATTTACATCAGGAATTATCCATCCCCACGCTACAAAGCCAAAACAGTGGTACGGCGTATGCGTTCACGCATGCACGAAAACCACTACCATCTCATCATTAACAACTGTGAACATTTATGTACTTGGGCGATTACAGGTGTTGAATCCAGCACTCAAGTTGAACGTATGCAGCGTCGTCTTGCCACCATTGGCTATGTCAGTTCAGTTATGAGTTATATGAACGGTTTAATGCTCACTGTAGCTACTGCCTGCTTTGCAATCGTGCTATACATCAAAATGATGTTACGTCGGCAAGCCAAAAAATCCGTACCTGCTTACTTACAACTCAAACAAAAGCATTCAAAAAAATAATTGTCACACGATCCTTAAAACGTTTTTCCAGCAATTGATTGATTTTTCACTCAGCTTGCATTAATATTTTCTTCGATACATGTCGTATCCCATCCTTATCGAGGGTTCTATGTTGGAGATAGCAGTAATCTGGTAACTAAATTTCAGTAGCACATTGAAATTGGTTATCTGCGCGATTTTTTGGGCTTTAAGCCTAACTTTGCCTCTGATTATTTCTATCTGGATAACAACATGAACTTATCTAAGTCCGAACAACGGACACTGCACGTCTTAGCAAAAGGCGGAAAAATCGTAAAACTTCGTGATGACTCAGGTCAAACCATTGCTGTAGAGTGCTATAGCCGTGAAGGTTTCTTGCTGTCCGATTGCGACCTTGCCGTTTTTAATAAGCTAAGAAAGAAAAAACTGATTAAATCCATCAATGGACAGCCCTATCAAATTAATTTACATGGGCTTAGATCAGTACGCCCACAGTTAGACAATCGTTAACACACAACCATAGGTTTGGATAAATCCTTGGTTGTACTTAGATGATGTCTATCAATCTAATCTTAGATCGGGTTTATCCAAATTACATATGGTTTATTTTGAGAAAGAAAATGGAACTAGACGTAATTCAAAACCGCTTAGCTTTTTTACGAGAAGCGGAAAAACTAAAAAATGTGCTGCGATTTTCACATACTTCCAATGGTCGCCAAGAAAGTACCGCTGAACATAGCTGGCGTTTATGCTTAATGGCCATGACCTTTGCAGATCAATTCGAGGACATTAATCTCGAGAAGACACTAAAAATGTGCCTGATTCATGACTTGGGTGAAGCTCTTCATGGTGATATTCCAGCCATTATGAAAGATCAATTTCCAACGAAGAATCAGCAGGAAAAACAGGATCTTGATCAATTGACCGAATGTCTTGATGAACACACGAAAAATTTGATTCGAGCATTATGGCAAGAATATGAAAATGCAAAAACAGCTGAAGCCAGACTGGTTAAAGCATTGGATAAGTTAGAGACCATTTTGCAACACAATCAAGGTATTAACCCCGTTAATTTCGATTATGCATTTAATCTTAGTTATGGTGAAAAATACACTCAAGCCAACCCTGCTCTCAAGCAGATTCGGGCCATCCTAAATCAGGAAACACAAGAGAAAATAAAGATGAATATACACATTCGTGATGAACGGCCAACAGACATTCAAAGTATTTTCGATTTAACTCAAGCGGCTTTCGTGACTGTAGAGCATTCCAGTCATACAGAGCAATTTATTGTGAATGCTTTACGTAATTCAGGCCAATTGAGTTTATCTTTGGTTGCGATCAGTAACCATAAACTGATTGGACATATTGCATTTTCCCCTGTGAAAATCTCAGATGGAACCAAAGGTTGGTATGGCTTAGGGCCAATTTCAGTTTTACCTGAATATCAAGGTCAGGGTGTGGGTGCAAAACTGATGCATGCTGGCCTTGAAGCACTCAAAGATTTAGATGCTATGGGTTGTGTTTTACTGGGTGATCCAGCTTATTACAGTAAATTTGGCTTTAAAGCAGATGCAAGACTTGTTTTGCAAGGTGTACCTGCTGAATATTTCCAAATCTTGCCATTTACTGAACATATCCCCACTGGTGAAGTCGTTTATGTAGATGCATTTAATGCGACTGCATAAGCTAACTGCTAAATGACGAGACAGAAGTTCATAACAATATGGAATGAACTTCTGCACTTTAATCAGGCATGACCATTGTTTCGGAAACTTGCAGGGCTTGCTCAAAGATTTCTGCATAACCTGCGACCAGCTCGGCTTTATCTGTTCCATTAATAATTCGTCGCGCATTGATATAGTCTTTTTTATCTTGATTGATGTAATTTTCGAGCTTTTTGCCCGTAAACATCCCTTTTTTCATACCGACAATCATGACACGCGCTGCAATATCAGCTTGTAAAGCCAATTTTGGATTTTTCACTAAATCAATTTTTAAGTAATCCCCCATTCTCTTATAGTTTGCCAACCAAGTCAGTTGCACATAGCCATAGCCAATATAGGGATAATACTGCTTAGATTTTAAATATTTTTCAGAACCGTACTCGATCACAGGTTGCATGGTTCTGGCTGTTTCATGCCAAGCTGTTGCCAAGATATAAGCAGCTTGAGCAGATGTAATTGTTTGCTCACCAACCAGTACCGAGACGAGGAAGTTGATGCCATCGACTTGGGATTGACTCAACTTGCCAAAGTTGTTGCGTAAAATATTGAAACCATCTTGTATTATTGTCATGTCTTTTTCCTCTTTATAATAAAAAACCGCCCGAAGGCGGCATTTGATTGAATCTATTATTTAAAATTTGTCTTTAAAGTCTTTCACCTCTTTTGCTACATCTAAAATGGTGGCGTTTTCTCTGGCATTAATATAGTTAAAAGTCCAGCGAATAATTGCCCAAACGGGTAATCCACACAGAAAATACAAACCACCTAATGCGAATGCGCCATAAGCATTTTCGCTCCAGGCTTGCAAGCCAAAATGCTGAATCACAAAAGCACCTCCTGCAATACTGCCAACTGCTGTTGAAATAAGTGAAACCACCCATTCACGTCGAGACTTGGGTAACCTTGTCATAATCACCACCATCCATGCCAAAAACATAAAAGTGAGTGCCATGACAACTATAAAAAATACTCCATAGGATTTAATCACGGCTGCAATCCCTGCACCCGCTGAAACAACCTCTGTCATTTTATCCTCCATAAATAAAAAAATCCCTAATTAAATTAGGGATTTTGGGTTTTAGTGATTAGGTTTTATATTAAAAATTTATCCAATCGGCTAACCAACTCCATTTAAAGAGTAAATATTCCATTAACTAGAAGTAGATAGTCTCCTCCATTCAGACCAAACACTTGTATAAGCTCGATAATAAATATTTAATGGTGAAACTGAAAATAAAACTTGCATTCCTTCTTGAGAATTTGGTGAAGTTGATCCAATCCATGCTAAGGCCCCATAAACATTATTATTTTGGGGGTAACTACTGGCTATACTTATATTACCATTATTAAAATTAACCTGAGCTATTCTCAATCCCCCACCAGTGAACTTAAAATTATTTAAGTTCTGATTTTCTAAATATTTCCAAGAGCTACCTAAACCATAACTATTTTTTGTTGTTAATATTTCCTGCCAATTACTCCAGTTACCAGATGAAAAAAATCTTAATCTTAATATATTCTCTACTGCTGATCCTAATATTTGCATTGTTTCAGGCGATTGATATGCCGTAGAACTTATATTAATCAAAGCTCCCCAAAAATCAGAATCAGGAAATGGATAGCTAGCTCTATCTGAAGGTGATGTTTTATCTTTAATCATTGTGACAGGATATGCATCAATAGAACCAAGATTGTTATTTATATTTAAATTTCTGTTAAATAAATTTTTCCCAATATTACTCCCACTAATCACCAAACTTTCACCTTGCTTCCCCAACACCTCATCTCTTAAAGCAATAGAATCAACAACATCCCATATTACCGGTTGATTAGGCTGCTGAAAATTATAAGATCTATTAATATACTCAAAAGCACCATTAAAACTCAAACCATTATTATCATAGGCAAGCTGATTATAGCTTTGAGCTTTTGGTATAAAAACACAAACAGCCTTTCCATCTGGCAATCTTGAATCATCATAATTTATATCTTCAGCATAAATTCCACTAAAATTAGTTGTTTCTATGTCTTTAAAAAAGATTGTGCAAGAACCGCGATTATGCGTAATATTTTTAAATTCTGTTCTAGTTACTTTATTACTTCCTCGCCCAGCATCAATATCAATCTTTGTTGTTGTTGTCTGTTCACCATAAATTAATATTTTTACATCTCTAGCATCAATATTACAAAATTTATGATAATACATACCATAGCCACCATAATTTGGATTTAATTGCATTCCAATATCCAGACCACCAAATTTAACATTATCTAGTCCACACCACATTACTGACTCTCTCGTATTCGCTATATGCTTTTCCTCCATATCATAGCCATATACTATCCCTCTTTGCTGCTTACCATAAGTTCCAAAAATTCCAATATTTTTTATAAGGATATGATCTCTCAATATTTTAAAAAAGGTTAAACTATCATTATTTGTTATAAACGAAGTACCTTTTAAATCAAATACAAATTGTTTATCACCATAACCCCAAGGTTCTATCACTAAAGATGGTTTAAAAAATATGGTCCTATCTAACAGATAACTAGATTTACCTAAAGTTGTCAAATAATTGATTGAGTTCTTCAAACAAAAATCTAGTGCCTTTTGGATATTTAAAGATTGATCTTTACCGTCTGAAACAACCCCCCAGAACTCTATTAGGTACTCACCTTCAACCTGCCTTTCCCAACCATTAAAAAAAATTCCATTATCAGTTTTATTAATATTTTCCGACCTATATACAAAATTACCTCCTAGACCAATTTTATTATCATAATAATTTTTCACTATAACTACTTGTCCATCCACAGGCCCTTTAATTGATAGTAATTCAGAAATACTCTCTACAGATAAAATATTCATTTTTCTTCTCCAAAAATCACCGAATGGTGACTTATAATTTAAATAAAGGATTTAATACTCGGTTAATAAAAGTTAAAATAAATTGCTTATTAATATCCTCCCACAGTTAAAACAATTAAAAATACAATCTATAATTTATTGCGGATAATGCATCATCCAACTTTGCTGATCATGAAACTGCACAAAGTCCCCGACCTTGACTTCTGAACCCAAGATTTCACCATGACTGGTTAAGTGATAATAGATACCATCTTCAAGTTCAGGAGGCATTTTAAAATCCAAACTGGCGTAGGCTTCACGCAAATCAAAATCAAGCTGAGTTAAACCTTCCTGTGCAACCACTTGATAATACTGTGGCAATTTCAATGCATTATTTGAATGCCATGCACCAACAAATTCATAATCAATATAAACATTCATCGATTGAGAACTGGTAATTTCAAAGGTCACTATGGGGTTTTCGGATGGGTTATCTTGGATATAAGTGACATTGTTTAAGCTATTAAAATCACCCAATACCACCACGAATTTACCAGCGTCAAAATGACTATAAATGACAAAACCATATTCAATTTGATTGACTGCCACGATATTTTCAGGCTGGTGATTTACCCCCAAAATCACAATTGACTGGTTTGCGGTACTGGCATGGGTAAATGAAAATCGGCCTTTTTGTGCTTGAAAATAGGCAGAAACAGCTAAAGATCCATCGACTACCTCTGTTATTTTTATTGAACCAAGTTGATCATTTCCATGGATATACGTCATACCAGATCGATCTGCTGTGGTACGCATGACCGCAGGTACAATTTCTGCATAAGAAAGAATGTCTAAGTGTTTAATTGAAAAAGAACCCAACATCATATTATTGATACAATTCATTTTAATCACCTTGCGTTATTGAGTGGCTTTTAAAGCACCCAGCTATAAAATTAAATGGACGATTGCTTTTCTTCAGATATAAAAAAACTCGGCTCCTGACGGATACCGAGTTTTTAGGCAATAAAAAAGCCCACTAGATGTGAGCTTTTCAATTTGGTCGAAGTCAAATGTAATACGACCAGTATATAAAAACTATAGCCTAGTTTCCGAAATAATGGAATCCCTAAGCCTGCATATTTTTGTAAGTATTTTTCCGGTATTGTTCAATTGTGGTTTCAGCCTCATAGATAGCTATTTCAATCGTCTGAATCATTAAGCTTTCATAACCCTTCCATGTCTTTCTATAACTCTCGACATTCATCTGTAGTCGATGAATACCTGCATAAGCAAGACGCCCTTTTGCTGTATAGTTTTCCTCCAACTCAGGATCTAGCACAAAATCCAATACCATCCGCGCCACTAACCAAGCCAAGTGATACATCGCAATACGTTCTGGCTCACGTTTTTTATCTCGCTCGGCTTGTTCTATAAAAAGGTCTGTCAAATACTGGCGAACATAGTCATAATCGCTCTTGCTTTTATGCTCAAATACAATGAGCGCTGTCACCGACTTTGCCAATTGTGTATTCATAGATGCGATTGCACCTAAACGATCTTCATAATTTAAAGGACGATCGCCTGTCCCACGAATAAATGGCTCTAAACCCGCTGAGCTTAGTGTTAAACCCTGCGTCAACCATTCAAATTTTTCAAACTTTGCAATACTTGCATTCATATCGTCACCTAAACCAATGTCATTTCATTTTGGGCTTGATTCATGTTTTATAAAATGTAAATTGAATAAATCAAGTCTTGTGTTATTTCTCAGTATTCATCGTGCACTTACTTTAAGTTCAAGTTTGATGTGCTTAGTGATATTTTTCCCTGACTTCTACAAGCTTCATTGCCTGATAAATTTCTTCAAATCGTGTTTTAGTACAAGGTCTGGTTGCACTTTTAATTTGAGAAATATAACTATGTGCACAACCTAAAACGTTCACCAAGGCTTTCGCTCGCCCCTTTTGCTCATCCAACCAAGCACTGAACATCTGGATTTGATCTTCTGTGGCCTGCTTCGCAACTCTTTCGAGCCGCTTTAATTCTTTTTGTGTTTTTTCTTGAGATACAAACGTTGCAACATGGCTTGGTCTTGCTTTCAATCTTTGTTCATAGTTATTTTGAATCGTTGTGATTGCATTACCTTGAGCCAACCATGCTTCAATTTCTGCATTTAAATTCTGCTTAATATGCATGTTTGGATTGATGAGTTTGTTCATACCGCACCTCTAGCATTTATAACTTCATGGATAGGTCAATTATATTAGCAAACTAATATTAATTCAATAAGTATACTAATTTGACTTCACATTAGCTTGCTAATATTCTTAATTTATTGATTTAAGGTGCATTAAAATGCTTAAAGATCGGCTCAAAGAAGCAAGAAAAAAAGCCAAGAAGTCTCAAAAAGATGTGGTTGTTGCTGTAGGCATTACCCAATCAGCCCTCAGCCAGCTTGAGACCGGACTGGTCAGTTCCTCATCTCATTTACCCTCGATTGCTAATTTTTTGGGTGTAGATGCTTATTGGCTACAAACGGGTCTTGGCAGTGCTACGCCAAAAGAATCAGGCCATGATGATATTTTGAATATCACCCCGGTAAAGGCCAATATGGCGCCCGTATTGTCTTGGGTACAGGCTGGTGTGTTTACCAATGTTGAATCGGTTGATATCACACAGATTGAGGAATGGCTGCCACTACCCGATGATTGTGATGACTGTTTTTATTTAAAGGTACAAGGTTTAAGTAATTATCCTGTCTTTCATGAGGGTGATTACATTTTAGTTGACCCTACTGTGCAATATAGCGATATGCAATCGGGTGACATGATTGTGGTGAGAAAGCATGAAGATGCGACATTTAAGCGTCTAGTGATCGAAACCGATAATTCAAGATATCTACAAGCATTGAATCCAGAATTCAAGCCCAATATCATTCCCCTAGATGAAGAATGTATTTTTGTTGGTGAAGTGGTCGACTCCATTCGCTATATTTACCAATCCAAACGTAGATCTAAAATAAAACATAGCTAATTTTTCATCAAATGACTTATTAGTACTCTTATTTTATATAAATATTAGTATTTTAATAAATCTGACCATCACAACCATAAAAAAGCCTAGATGATGATCTAGGCTTTTTTATGCAATATGATATTACTTCGCAGCAGTTGCTTCGGTTGTAATATTCACCGTGATCTTGTCACCAACATTAGGTACATAGTTACCGATACCAAATGCAGAACGGTTAAAGCTTGTTGTTGCATTAAAACCAATTGCAGGTACTTTCGCCATTGGATGCTCGCCTTGTTTATTCAGTACAGCATCTAATACCACAGGTTTAGTTACGCCTTTCACGGTTAAATCACCTGTAATTTTGAAGTGTTTCTTGTCTTTAGTTTCTACTTTAGTACTTTTGAAAGTAATGTTCGGGTATTTCGCAGCATTAAACCAAGCTTCTTCTTGGAATTCTTTGTCCAAAGCAGCAACATTAGTATTTACACTACTTAAAGGAATCGTCACTTCCACAGATGAATTTGCAGGTTTTGCAGTATCAACTTTAATTGTCCCTTGAATATCAGTGAAATTTGCACTTGGTGTAGAGAAACCAAAGTGATTCCAGCTGAATACAGTTGCTGTGTGGGTTGGGTCAATTTTATAGTCGACTGGCGCAGCCAACGTTACAGAACTAGCTAAAGCGACTGCTAAACCGAGGCTTAATGTTTTAAATTGCATTTTTCGTATCCTTGTTTGATATAGTGATTAGTGTATAGATCAAGTATTTTTATTCACTAGTCTTTATAAAACGATATGTTTCACCAGTGCAACAATAAAAGCGTTACAGCGCTTATCAAAAATCAATATCATAAGCCTATTCGATACTGGACAATTGATCGGCAAGCTCACATGATCAATGAGTATATTTTGATTTAGATACTTCACGATAAACAACAAGGTAAAACATGACACATACAGCACAAGCACTCAGTACATCCACACCTTATCGCGTTAGCTTGACAGACCCTGCTGGTCATACTTGGTATGCAGATGAACCTACAGATAAAGGTGGTCAAGATACAGCACCTAACCCAGTTCAGCTTTTACTGTCGGCTTTAGGTGCCTGTACGACCATTACTCTAGAAATGTATGCCAATCATAAAGGGATTAAACTTGAGCATGTGCAGGTCGATTTAGCCTTAAATCCTAATGGTGAGCCTGAATCAGGTCAAAATAATATTGAACGTAAAATTATCTTAAAAGGTGAATTTACCGAGGATCAGCATAAGCGTTTATTAAAAGTCGCGGAAAGCTGCCCGATTCATAAGTTATTAACATCAAATATTTCGATTCAGAGTGAATTAAGTATCAGATAACACATATAAATATGGTCTTTATTTTAAAGACCATATTTATAAAAAACTAATACTGAACTGGTAAGATAATTCCTGACATTTAAATTCCTCCAACATATCTGGAGGAATGATCTGTTTTGCTTCTGGACTTATAATCATATACATTAAGTCATACCAATTCGCTTCGCTTTTGTCATCTGGACAGAAGAAAAGCCCCTGTTTCTGGTCCAATTTAATATATTTTTCATCGACACTTCTTAACTCATAACCATACTTATTGGTTAAAAGCATGTTAATCAGTTCCATAATTTTGGTCTTGTATTGCGGAAAAAACTCTGTTTTTTCAAAATTATGAACCATATCCAAGCTTGCCATCTTCAAAAAATGTGTTTCATACATATCAATACAATTGACTCCAAAGACCCGCCAAGTAGATAAATTTTCAACGTCGTTCAAACTCTGAATTAAACTGTCTGTATATTTAAACAATTGATATTTAAATAAATTTTGTTTTGGATCTTCTGTGAAAAGAATTTCTGTATCAAAACCTATATCGAGATCAGCCATGGTACTTTGTTCAAATAAAGCTTCTCTAAGTTTTAAACGCCAGTCATCACACTCAAAATAATAAGTCTGGTTAGCAGCGATTCTACAAATTATTGAAAATAAATGTGGGTGTATGTAATTCATCATAATTTTTATTCACTTATAAAACCAAAGAGTATTTCATAATTTCTTTAACTTTCTATCATCATTGTTTTAAGAAACTCAATGCACATATGTAAAAAAGCGCCCTGAATCAGGACGCTTTTTTATACCACTTAATTTGATTAAGCAGTCAATTCTTTAACCGCAGCAATAACCGCTTCAGTGGTAATACCGAAGAATTGGAACAAGTCTTTTGCTGGTGCAGATTCGCCGTAAGTGGTCATACCGATCACTTTGCCGTCTAAACCAACAAACTTCCACCAGTAATCCACATGAGCCGCTTCTACCGCTACACGCGCACGGATATGCGCTGGTAATACAGTTTCACGGTAAGCAGCATCTTGCTTCATAAACTCTTCAGCACATGGCATAGATACGACACGTACACCTTCAAGCTGTGCATATGCTTCCATTGCCAATGAAACTTCTGAACCTGTTGCGATGATGATTGCTTTTAACTCGCCTTTTTCTTCAGCAAGTACATAACCACCTTTTGCAACGTTTTGAATTTGAGCTTCATTACGTGCTTGGAATGGCAAGTTTTGACGAGAGAAAATTAACGCTGATGGGCCATCTTTACGTTGAAGTGCAGATTTCCAAGAAACAGCAGCTTCAACTGTGTCACATGGACGCCATGTATTTAAGTTTGGTGTACCACGCAATGATGCAATTTGTTCAATTGGTTGATGCGTAGGACCATCTTCACCCAAACCGATCGAGTCATGCGTATACACATGAATCACACGTTGCTTCATCAATGCAGACATACGTACCGCATTACGTGCATATTCCATAAACATCAAGAATGTTGCAACATAAGGAACAAAGCCACCGTGTAAAGCCACGCCGTTTGCAATTGCTGTCATACCGAATTCACGCACACCGTAGTACACGTAGTTACCCGCTGGGTTTTCTTGTACACCTTGGCAACCTTTCCAAAGTGTTAAGTTAGAACCCGCCAAGTCAGCAGAACCACCCAATAACTCAGGAAGTAATGGACCAAAGGCCTGTAAGGTATTTTGGCTTGCTTTACGCGTTGCAATGGTTTCCGCTTTTGCATTAGTCTCAGCAATAAATGCATCTGCCTGTGCAGCAAATTCAGCAGGTAAATCACCATTGATGCGACGTAATAATTCAGCCGCTTCAGTTGGATATTTTGCTTGGTATTGCGCGAACAATTCATTCCAAGCTGCTTCAGAAGTTTGACCTTTTGCTTTTGCATCCCAAGCTGCATATACATCTTCTGGGATAACAAATGAATCTTCTTTCCAGCCTAATGCTTCACGAGTTAAAACGATTTCGTCTTTACCCAATGGTGCACCGTGGCAATCTTCTTTACCTTGTTTATTTGGTGAACCTAGACCAATAATCGTTTTACAGATGATGATGGTTGGTTTATTGGTTTCAGCTTTCGCTTCAACAGTTGCTTGGCGAATTGCAGCGGCATCATGACCATCTACACGAAGAACTTGCCAACCATACGCTTTGAAACGCTGTTCAGTATCATCGCTGAACCAACCTTCAACTTCACCATCAATCGAAATACCGTTGTCGTCATAGTACGCAACAAGTTTACCAAGACCCAAAGTACCTGCAAGTGAACATACTTCGTGAGAAATACCTTCCATCAAACAGCCATCACCTAAGAAACAGTAAGTGAAGTGGTCAACAACATTCAAACCGTCTTTGTTGAACTGAGCTGCTAAAGTTTTTTCAGCTAAAGCGAAACCAACCGCATTGGCAATACCCTGACCCAATGGACCTGTTGTAGTTTCGATACCAGGCGCATAACCATATTCAGGGTGGCCCGGTGTTTTAGAATGTAATTGACGGAATTGTTTTAAATCTTCAATAGATAAATCATAACCAGTCAAATGCAATAATGCATATTGCAACATTGAACCATGGCCATTCGACAATACGAAACGGTCGCGGTTCGCCCATTGTGGGTTGCTTGGGTTATGATTTAAAAATTCACGCCAAACAACATCAGCGATATCTGCCATCCCCATTGGTGCACCTGGATGCCCTGAGTTTGCTTGTTGCACAGCATCCATTGCCAAGACACGAATTGCGTTTGCAATACGACGTTCATTTAAAGGGGTTGTCATAAGTCAGAATCCGATTAAATCAAATAAGATGAGAGAAGATGAGAAATCATCTTTCAAAAACTGAGACTATTGTCTTAAAAAAACGACAGTGGGTAAAGTGCAATACACGATATTTCTTATTTTTCCCGCATTCATTTGGCATTATCTGTGTAAATGTTCAAGTGATAAACAGAACACACAACAGAATGATAATAATTAGAACATCAAATTACAGATTTATTCATATCAAAATCACCAAATATCACTTTTGCTGATACTCATATCAATAAAAACATCATGAAAATGAAATAAATTCATGCTTTTTAGTCAGCTTGTGCTAGTCCTATCCGCCAAGTCGATGTAACATACTCTGTCTTTTTGAAAATACCAATGATAGGACGTTCATGCGCGAGTATGCTGTTTTTACTTCAGAATCTGTAAGCGAAGGTCATCCAGATAAAATGGCTGACCAAATTAGCGATGCAATTTTAGATGCAATCCTAAAAGAAGACCCGTATGCGCGTGTCGCTTGTGAAACATTAGTAAAAACAGGTGCGGTTGTTCTTGCTGGTGAAATCACAACAACAGCAAATGTGGACTTCGAAGCGATTGTACGTCAAACCGTAAATGGGATCGGCTACCACCATTCTGATTTAGGTTTTGATGGTTCGACTTGTGCCGTGATCAACATGATCGGTAAACAATCTCCTGAGATTGCACAAGGTGTTGACCGCCAAAAGCCAGAAGATCAAGGTGCAGGTGACCAAGGCCTTATGTTTGGTTATGCAAGCCGTGAGACAGATGTACTCATGCCTGCTCCGATCTCTTATGCACACCGCTTAATGGAGCGTCAAGCAGAATTACGCCGTTCAGGTGTATTACCTTGGTTACGCCCAGATGCGAAAAGCCAAGTGACTTTTGCTTATGAAAATGGCAAACCAGTTCGTTTAGATGCAGTTGTATTATCAACTCAACATGATCCTGAAATCTCTCAAATTCAGCTTAAAGAAGCGATTATTGAAGAGATTGTTAAGCCAATCATCCCTGCTGAAATGTTCCATGCTGGTACTAAATTCCACATCAACCCAACGGGTATGTTTGTAATTGGCGGCCCTGTAGGTGACTGTGGTTTAACAGGCCGTAAAATTATTGTCGATACTTATGGCGGTATGGCACGCCATGGTGGTGGTGCTTTCTCTGGTAAAGATCCATCGAAAGTAGACCGCTCTGCTGCATATGCCGGTCGTTATGTGGCAAAAAATATTGTTGCTGCTGGTTTAGCAGATAAATGCGAAATCCAAGTGAGTTATGCAATCGGTGTTGCTGAACCAACGTCAATTTCTATTAATACGTTCAATACTGGTAAAGTATCAGACGAGTTAATTATTCAATTGGTGCGCGAACACTTTGACTTACGCCCATATGGTATTACTCGTATGCTGAACCTGATCCAACCGATGTATAAGCAAACTGCAGCTTATGGTCACTTTGGTCGTGAAGGTTCTGATTCTGCATTCACGTGGGAAAAAACTGATAAAGTTGAAATCCTTAAAGATGCTGCTGGATTGTAATCCACACTGCTCTTTTATAAAAAAGCTCGCATTTGCGAGCTTTTTTATTACCCCTAACATCATTTATTCGAATTGGTATTATCTTGCTTAAACATTTCAAAGAGTGAATTGCTTTGAACTGGCTGATCTTCTTGATGATGTTGCGTATACAAATGTGCAAGCTTAATGACTACCACAACTGCCAGACATGCCGCCACACAGAACATCCACATGCCATACGGACTGCGGATATGATGAGAGCCACAGTGTGGGCACTCTTTATCAGTTGATGCAACAACCTTGTCACAACATGCACAATGATATTGATATAACATCATTAATTCCTCCTACCACTTATTTTTTATTTTCTTTTTACAACAATTTCATATGTCGCACTTTTATCCTATGAAAAAAAAACCAAGAATTCAATCTAGTTTTCTGACCTACCCATTCAAATTAACAATTTTTTATGACAATTTGATTAGAATTTTGATTTTAAGCAAATCTTTAAGTGCTTAATATTATTTTGATCTTTCACGTAATTTGATAAAATAAACTTTTGCATGTTATGGAATACAGCATGACTCAATTAATTAATAAAGGTGGATTTCGCGAACGGGCAAACCGCAGTCGAAAGTATAAACAATCAGAAAATGAGGTTACGACACTGCAACCGAGCCATTACCAACCACAAAGTAAGGAAGCCAACTTAGCTGCTACCTCCGAACCCAGACAGAATCCTCAAGACCCAAAAGATAAGCCATAAAAAAAGCACACTTGATCAAGTGTGCTTTTTGAAGCAAATTAAAATCAATTCACATCTTTAAATTCAATTTTCTTCTGATCAGGTTTTACTTCACGTGCTTCACCATCAATAATGGTTGAATCACGATACTGACCACCACCTTGTTGATTCTGCATATCCTGCATCTGACGCATCAAATCAGCAAATGGATTCGGGCCTGCAGCACCACCGCCCATACCACCCATCATTTTATCCATCATGGCTTGCTGACGCTTGGCCATGGTTTTCATCAATGCATTGCGAAACGCCGTTTGAACAGGTGGAATTAAAACTAATACAGCCAATACATCAGAAATTAAACCGGGAACCATCAATAGAAAACCAGACATCGCCAGTGCTAATTTCTTGGTGACTGCTGGATCACCACCTAATTGGCCTGTCATCTGCATTTGCTGCAATTGAGGCATAATACCCGATGTACTTGAACGAACCATATTCAGGCCAATGAAGAATGCGATAATGAACCAGAAAAAGACATACCACATACTTCCAACGAGGTCACCCACGCCAATCCAGACTAAAACTTCAGCAATTGTGCCAAATACCACGATAAGAAGTAGATTCATGTCAAATCTCGAAAATTAAAACCTTGTGCAATCTTGAACAATCAATCCTGACACAACAAATAAAATAAACTCAATAAACTAATTGATGGGTACATTTCTCAATTTATCAAGTCCAATGTGATAGCTTGTATAAAAAAGCTCCCAATTAAATTTGATCTAATTGAGAGCCTAAACAGCCTTTAATGATTAACCACACGTTGCTTGAGTAATCTTCTTAGACTGAGGGTCAATCGTTACCGTCACACGATTTTCACGATAATCCATGGTGACAGGCTGGTTTGGTCCAACACTGCGAACAATCTCTGATTTGGTTTTCTGTTTGATTTGATCTTCGCTTAATCCAGACTGACCAATGAGCTTCGTCGCTTCATCTGCTAGACATTTTGGCTGGTTTGCGCGGAATAACTCCCACTCTTCGACAACTTGACCATTGGGTAACTTACAGTATCCAACCTGACCATTGGCTTCATTTTTAATTTCTAACTGACCACCTTGCTCTACACAATATTTGCTCGCAGGGTTTGCCATACCAATTTTTGGTGGCGTCATCTCTTTATTTGGTGTTGTGGAACACGCTGCCAATGAGGCTACAATTGCACCTAAAAGTAAGATCTTTTTCATGATTTGAATTCTGATAAAGTAAAAAAGCAAAGATAACAAAATAGTTTAGATTATTATGTCTATGATTTGAAACAGGAAGCAAACCGATACACTCTAATTTATAATTTTTTAAAAGTACTCACAAATCTCTTAAATACATTCATTTTCGGTTTGTTTATCAAACTACCATATTGTTTATCTGTTATCCGCCTTAAGCGGTATTTCATCTCCTGAGCTATTTCTTCATTTTCGCTTTGTGCATGCTGCCTTATTAAAGCGATCGCTTCTTCAGTGCCAATATCTGCCAAGGCATGACTAAACCATTTTGTGATGACCCCATCATCAGAAGCCGTATATTCAAACCGCTTAAAACCCTGCTCAAGAACCTTTGCAATACTAGCCACACTTGATGGATGGGCAATATCTTGCAGCTCTTTTGTTATCATTTGATGCTGGTAATGCCCATCTAACAATAACAAATGATTTAAAACTGAAACCTTGATCTCTTGATTTTCTATCTTAAATGCCAAATCAGCCACAAACTCAAGCATATCGGTATCACTTTGCTGAACGCCACGCTCAAACATTTCTATCAAATAAGTGAGTTTATTTTCATCAGCAATATTCACACTCCCCCAGAATGCATCTACTTTTGCATAATAATCCAAAACCGAATCTCCCTTTAAAATACTCATCATGATTATTGAATAATAATAAACTCCAATCGAATCGCCTCATCGACCAAGTAATGCTCTTTGATGAGATAAAAATAAGGTCGAGTATGGATCCACTCATCCATTTCCATAATGGCCTGCGTGTACCCCGTCGCCGCTGAAAAATCTTTAACTTGTATAACATCCATGGACTTCATCCTTTTTATTTAGCCTAACATATTATATTTATTCATATATAGAATAAAATAAAGCCTAATCAGTCAGTTGTCGTAGCTTTCGATCAGGCCATGCTTTATACAACTTTTTCATTAGAGACTAGAAAAAATGTCTCACATTGAAGAGACATTTTTTCCAAATAAGAACGCAGATTAGAACGATATCATTTTTCCAGGATTCAGCATCCCTGTTACACCATACCACCCTTTAGACATTGGGATCGCTAGCGGAGCCAATAAACGACCAAATAAGATATCGCTGTGCTGAATTTTGGTGAGCATTGCATAATCTGCATTTGCACCAGAAAAATCGTCTGCAATTGCTTTTCCAATTCGTACCGTTTGCGCCACACCATGCCCACTCCAACCATGTACTGCATAAATTGGATACTTATTTCCAAACTTACGGTTATCTGTCGCGCCATTCATGGTCAAATCACTGACCCCACTCCAACAGAAATCCATCTCAACAGTCTCCAGTTGAGGGAAAACTTTGTGAATACGCCCAAGCAAGTATTGATTCATCTTAGCAGCAGACCAACTTGTACCTGTTCCTTGCCCACCGAACAGCAAACGGTTTTTGGAGACTCCACGATAATAATCAATCTGTAATTGCGTGTCATAAACAGGATGATCTTGTGGCAACAAATCTATTAATGGCAGTTGTAAAGGTGCAGTAACGGCAATGTAGGTATGAAATGGGATGGCTGTTTGCTTCTTCTCTGGAAGTAGTCTAAATGCATTATGATGTACTGCAATGACTACACTTTTACGTGCTTTTATTACCCCCGATGCTGTCTGTACATAAACACCATCAGCTTGCTCAGTGATTGATAACACTTCCGTTTGTTCAAACACCTGCCCGCCATTCTGGCAGAAGCCGTGTACTAAGGCGCGGTTAAGTGCCAGTGGATGAATATGGCCACCTAAGTCATCAACCAAGCCACCCTTATAAAGATCAGATTTGATTAAAGCCTTAAGTTCGTATTCACCAACAACCTGTGTATGATCTTCGCCCAAATACTTCCGAGCATCTGCACCTTGAGTCAAAGCAATCAAATGTCCTTCATGTACAGCAGCGGTAATATGTCCACGTTTACGTGCTAAGTTAACAGCATATTTTTCTGCGATATGATCAATTAAAGACATCGCTTCTGTCGACGTAAAATGCCAAAGTTTTTTAGCATCTTCATAGCTAAAGCGCTTAATCATCTCCTCGGCTTCCCAACGGGCTAAGCCAGGCGTAAGCTGCCCTCCATTTCGGCCTGAAGCGGCCGAACCAATTCGGTTCTTTTCAACCAAAATGGTATCCACACCTTGTTCAGCCAAATGCAATGCCGCTGAAGCACCCAATAATCCGCCACCGATCACAACGACATCACAGGTTTGATCCGAATTAAGCGCATCAAAACAATGCCAATCCGCTAAGGAACTTTCATAATAGTTTGCAGGATGATCAAACTGACCATGTTTCGGATTTACCCAGCTCCACTCATTCGAATTTTTATATGCTTTACTTTCTTTAAAAACAACATCATCTAAATGCGCTGGCTTGTTTATACCGCTATACATTTGAAATTCACCTAAAACAATTTCTTACTGATTAATTGCTATAGTTTATCGCAAAAAAAATGAGCAATAAAACCAGAATCTTTCAATATTTTTGATAGGTTATTTACCTAAATCTTTCTATTTATTGTTTTATAAATCTAGCCAACAATGAAATACACCAAAGTCGAAATAAAACTGAGGAGTGAGCATTAAAAAAGCACCCGAAGGTGCTTTTCTTTCTTATAGGCTGGTTGCAATCAAGACGACAAAGCTGAATAACAACGTCCCTAAAGATCTTTTACAATGTACATGAACTTCTTGCTCAAACCCTTGAGCATACGGCTCCAAGTTTTCCATAACTTTAACGCTCATTAAATGTACCACACTTGTTAATTTGCCTAATAAATTAACAAGAATAAATTAGCAAAAAGTCGTATATCTGACTAGTGCAATTTTTCAACCAGATGGTTAATTTATGACAAAAAGTGACAGTTTATTTAAAAAATTTAAAAATAAACCGAATTATGTAAAGGAACGTATGCTCAAAAGATTGCCATAAAAAAAGCCCATCAATCGTGAGCTTTTTTTATTTACTGATCTAAGATTATTGGATCACAGTAATTTGGGTTGCTTGAGGTCCTTTCTTGCCTTCACCTAAAATAAATGAAACGCGTTGACCTTCTTTTAGAACTTTGAAGCCAGAGCTTTGAATTTCACTGAAATGAGCAAAAACATCTTGTCCAGAATCTGCATGAATAAAGCCAAAACCTTTAGTTTCGTTAAACCACTTAACAGTACCAGTAACTGTATCAGACATATACTTAAACCTATATTTAAAAAATTGGGGCGCTTGGCAGCGAGCAACTTGGAATCATAAACTTTGAAAGGAAATCTGATAAAACGAAAGGTTTGTCTAAAACTACGAGATCAAAGATTTTCTGAATCAACAGTGTTATTCTTCTAGTCAGTTTTACTATACACGACTTTACATTTTTCACGCAATCTCTATCTTTTACAGCTGGCTTAAATGATGTTTTTAAGCAGGCATTTCTGCAAAACCGAGTAAAGATTAATATTTTTTTTATTTTAATATTCATATAGTTAAAAAACTTCATTTTATTTAACATTCAAAATTCTGCTTTTTATATAAATTTTTAACATATTATTTCATTTCCATATGCTCACAAATATCCATCATTCATGAGCATTTTTTAAGGTACAAAAAAAGCCCACAGAGTGTGAGCTTTTTTTTCACTGGTCTAAAGTAATTAGATAACAGTAATTAGAGTTGCTTGTGGTCCTTTTTTACCTTGACCAAGAACAAACGAAACGCGTTGGCCTTCATTCAATACTTTGAAGCCCTTGCTTTGGATTTCGCTGAAATGAGCAAAAACGTCTTCGCCAGAGTCAGCTTGAATAAAACCAAAACCTTTAGTTTCGTTGAACCACTTAACAGTACCAGTAACTGTATCAGACATACCTTTAAACCTTTTAAACTTTGTTCATTTATGAATTAAACCATAACTTTTACATTATGATTTAATACAATCTATCTGTATTAAATAGATACTACAAGTATGTAAACCATTTATGTCAATCGATAAAGTTGATTAACATCGGTATAGAAACTTTTCCCGTCTAGATTAAAGTCAATTTCCTGACCCGATTCCAACAGTACTTTCTTTCCTACTTCCACCCATTTAAAGCCGTTCAACGTGTTTTGCTGACGCTTTAAAGGGATGATTTGCACACAAATCTCATTGCCATTTATGGCTTTGGCTACACGCCATTCATTAATAATTTTCAACACAAAATCACTCATTCCTGAGCTCAAGTGATCGATTTGGATTTACTATAACGCTAGATTAATTGAGAGAGGATAACTACAATTCTAGAATCTAATAATTTTTAGCTTTCTTTAGGGTTATTTCAGCTAACTTTTTACTGTCTAACTTCTTAAGTAGACAGCAATTCAATAATCACAGAGCTAATATTCAATTAACTTTTAAATTGGTAGCGGGAGCTGGATTTGAACCAACGACCTTCGGGTTATGAGCCCGACGAGCTACCAGACTGCTCCATCCCGCATCAACATTTGATCATCACATCTGATCAATGAGATGCTTTATACGCCCATCTCCCCCACAATGCAAATTTTTTTTAGAAAAATCACATAATTTCCTTCTTAATGCCTAAATTAAGTACAAATCGATCATTTTTACGACTTTTCCTTACTCCTATAGATTGCACTCAGATCATGCTTCAATTTTAATTTTTTTAAGTGTGATTTAATGAATCGTTCAATAAATCAACTATTTTCTTATAATTCAAAATACTACAAAAAAGCTATGCAGTAAAAAGTCCATTATGTAACAATATTGGCAATCTTTTATTTTTATAGTGCTTCATGTCATTAATTATTGGTATTGACCCTGGTTCACGCTTAACAGGTTATGGAATTATCGAAAAAGATGGCAATAAGCTGCGGTTTGTTGATGCAGGAACCATTCGTACTGAAACACAAGGTATGCCTGAACGCTTAAAACGTATTTTTGCAGGTGTTGAGCGAATTGTTAAATTTCATGGACCAACAGAAGCAGCGGTCGAACAAGTCTTCATGGCGCAAAACCCTGACTCTGCTTTAAAGCTTGGTCAAGCACGCGGGGCGGCAATTGCCGCATTAGTCAATCTGGATTTACAGGTTGCAGAATACACTGCTCGCCAAATTAAACAGTCTGTTGTCGGTTACGGCGCTGCAGATAAAGAACAAGTGCAAATGATGGTGATGCGTCTACTCAATTTGACCATTAAGCCACAGGCCGATGCTGCCGATGCGCTTGCTGCTGCAATTTGTCACGCCCATGCTTCTGGTAGTATGAGCAAAATGGCAGTACTTAATGCTTTAGGGGGTATGGCTCGTGGGCGTAGCCGTGCCAGTACGAGACGTCGTTAAATTATGAACAAACCTATAAATAAATAAGAAACCAATATGATTAAAAGTAATCTATTAGATAAAATCATCAAGCCATGTATAGACTTTAAAGAAAAGTTGGAAAGTTTGATTAAAGGGTACGGCTTTGTCCCCATTTCTTATTATGCTGACTCTAAAAAAGAAATTGCCCACAAAATTCTTCCTATATTACGATCATATAGAAAATTAATTATTAAAAAAGACAATATATCTCTACCTACATGGGTTGTAGACTCAAAGTATCCTCAAGATTTCAGTGATGATGAGCTAAATTCCATCTGGTTGGACTATCTAAATAAAATGATTCTTGCTTTTGAGTTGGTCTTGGCAGGAAATCATAGTACAGAGGCTGAAAAACAAATCGAGGAAGGTTTGAGATTATTTACAAGCTATTATCAGCATTTATGGGATTAATCTAAAAGCAATCTAGTTAAAAAACCTAACTCCCCCTCACCACCATCAATAAAAATTATTGATTCACCACATGATAAATCATTCTTCCCATGTCATGGGCTTGTAATCCTCTCATCCCCTTCTCAGCCAACAGATCACCTGCCTGCGCATGCAGGCTGACGATCTCATGCAAAGCAATCTGTTGATGGAATTGGGCTTTTAAACTGGCAATCATGCCTGCCAGCACATCGCCCATTCCACCAGTACCCATGCCCGCATTACCTTGTGTACAGATAAATAATTGCTCTTCTAAAATTAAACTACCTGCGCCTTTTAACACCCACCGTCCAGCATATTTTTTTTGTAACTGATAAATTGCAGCGATACGGTCGTGTTCTATATCCGCAGCAGTACACCCCAAGAGTGTTGCAGCCTCACCTGAATGTGGCGTTGCATAGAGATGCTGGTTTAATTGTTGCGGATGCTTGGCCAGAAACCACAAGCCATCGGCATCAAGTACAACCTCTAAATGAGAGTTTTGCTTGAGTAAATCAAACCATTGCAAATATATCTGCTCTGCCCATTCATCTCGACCTAAGCCCATCCCAAAACAGACTGCATCCACCTGTGTTAATAGCTGTTGAATGGTTTGTTGATCTAAAGCATTAATGTCTCGCACCATAATATTTGGTGAACGTGCCAAAATGGCCTGATGATGTTTAGCATGACAGATCACACTGACTTTGCCTGCACCTGCATGAAACGCAGCTTCAGCAGCCATAATGACTGCACCTCCCATATCGGCATGTCCACCTACAACCAATACATGCCCATAACTGCCTTTGTGTCCAAAAGCTTGACGCTTGGGTAATACGATTTTTTCGGGTGACAGATAGGCAAGTGGGTTTAACTCTGGGTCAACAGGAATCAAACTCAGCAAATGTAGTTTTCCCACATATTGCTTAGCTTGACCCGTAAACAAACCTGCTTTATAGCCCAGAATGGTAAAGGTTTGATCGGCTTGTACTGCACACGGCAAAGCTTGTCCTGTGTTGGCCTGTAAGCCACTCGGAATATCGATTGAAACTTTTAAGCCTGTTTGCGCATTATACAGCTGAATAATTTCTTGCCATTTTAGGTCTAGTGTTCGGTTGAGGCCAATGCCAAATAAAGCATCAATATGACAGTCAAAAGTGGGAATTTTTTGCTGAATTGCGTTTTCTGACAATAAATAATCAATGCTTTGAATATCGACTTGATGAGACTGTGCATAATCAGCTGCTTGTTTTAAATCTACTGATTGACCGAGTTCAGTCGCATAAACAGTGATGTTAACCCCCAGTTGCTTTAGAAATGCAGCAATATAATAGCCATCGCCAGCATTATTGCCCGGCCCACACCAAACTGCGATCTTTTGAATTTTATTTTGCTGAAATTGTTGCATTAACTGTTGTGTAATTGTCCAAGCCGCTTGCTGCATGAGCCCTAAAGATGAATTTTGCTGAGCAAACCAACGCTGCTCCCATGCTTGGATACTTTGGCTATGGTAAACTACAGCTTGCATGTTTTTTTCCTTATTCTCGTTTTATGGCTTCAAGCACACCATCTCAAACACAGTCACAGAAAATGCCTGATAAAATCAAGTTACAACAACTTGACCCGCAAGCATTAAAAGACTGGATCAAAGCACAGGCTTTAGACTTGGGCTTTGCTGATTGTGTCATTGCCAAACCAGATGCTCAAGATCAAATGCCACGTTTTAAGGAATATTTAGAACGTGGTTATCATGCAGATATGCACTATTTAGAAGAAAACTTGGAAAAACGCGCTGATCCAACCTTGCTCGTTCCTGGCACAAAAAGCATTATTTGTGTGCGTATGAACTATCTTGTGGCATCACCGAAGCCCCGTTATGTACCATTTGAACCCAACTCGGCCATTATTGCGCGCTATGCACGTGGTCGTGACTATCATAAAGTCATGCGTGGACGCTTAAAGACTTTAGCGACTCGTATTAAAGAAAAAGTGGGCGATTTTGAATCACGCCCTTTTGCTGATTCAGCCCCAATCTTTGAAAAATCCTTGGCTGAAAGTGCGGGTATGGGGTGGACGGGTAAACACACCTTATTGATTCATAAAAAATCAGGTTCTTTTTTCGTTTTAGGTGAACTGTTCACCTCTCTTGATCTGCCCTTTGATCAGCCTGCTAGCGCGCATTGTGGGTCATGTACAGCCTGTATCGACATTTGCCCCACACAGGCAATTGTTGAACCTTATATGTTAGATGCCAGAAAGTGTATTGCATACTTAACCATTGAATATAAAGGCATCATTCCTGAAGAGTTACGTTCAGGTATCGGCAACCGCATCTTTGGCTGTGATGATTGTCAGTTGATTTGCCCTTGGAATAGCTTTGCTAAAAAGGCTTCAATTCCAGACTTTGACCCAAGACATAACCTAGATGACATCAGCTTACTAGAGATTTGGCAATGGGATGAGGCAACATTTCTCGCCAATACCGAAGGCAGTCCAATCCGCCGTACAGGCTACCAATCCTTTAAGCGCAATATTGCAATCGGTCTAGGAAATGCTCCATACTCGCCTGAGATCGTGACGCAATTGCAAGATGCAAAAACACGGCACGACGAGATCGTCAATGTACATATTGATTGGGCAATTCAACAGCAATTGCAGCAAATAAAAGTACACTGAATAGAAAAATGATGTTTTTTGCCCTTTGGCTTTGGCACGATTTCTGTATGATGAATCTCAATGTCTGTAATCAATCATCATGGATATAACAATGACTTTACGTAATGACTGGACTCGTGATGAAATCCAAGCTTTATATGACCAACCTTTTCTAGACTTAGTATTTGAAGCACAAGGCGTTCACCGTCAGCACTTCCAAGCGAATTCGATTCAGGTCAGCACATTACTTTCAATCAAAACAGGTAAATGTCCTGAAGATTGTAAGTATTGTTCACAATCTGCTCGTTACGACTCTAAGTTAGAAGCAGAAAAGCGTATAGCCGTTGATAAAGTTATTCGTGAAGCACTTGCAGCAAAAGAATCTGGTTCATCACGTTTCTGTATGGGCGCTGCTTGGCGTAACCCGCATGAACGTGATATGCCTTATGTATTAGAAATGGTGCGTGAAGTAAAAGCACTCGGTCTAGAAACTTGTATGACTTTAGGGATGTTAAACCAATCTCAAGCTGAACGTTTAAAAGATGCAGGTTTAGACTATTACAACCATAACCTTGATACATCTCGTGAATACTATTCACATATCATCAGCACTCGTACTTTCGATGACCGTCTTGATACTTTAGATCATGTTCGCCAAGCGGGCATGAAAGTATGCAGCGGCGGTATTGTGGGATTAGGTGAAAGTCGTAATGACCGCATCGGCTTATTACATGAACTTGCGACTATGCCTGTGCATCCAGAATCAGTACCGATTAACATGCTGGTTCCAATCGAAGGAACACCTTTGGCAAATGTTGAAAAATTAGATGTGACTGAATGGATTCGCACGATTGCAGTCGCACGTATCATTATGCCTCATAGTTATATTCGTCTTTCAGCTGGTCGCGAGTCTTTAAGTGACTCAGACCAAGCGCTTGCCTTTATGGCGGGTGCAAATTCACTCTTCTCTGGTGAAAAATTACTTACGACGCCAAATGCAGGTGAAGGTAAGGATCAGGTCTTATTTGCCAAATTAGGATTGACTGCAGAAAAACCAAAACCGTCGGTTGCAGAACTCTCTGTCGATGCCATGAGTGCATAAACAAAAAAAGCCTTGTCATCTGACAAGGCTTTTTTAGATATGATTAAATTGATGTCACCAAAATGCCATACTTGGCATTTAAAAACATTCCAACACGGATGATATCAACCCCTGCTGCATGTGTGACTGACAATTCTTGGCTATGTACATCAAAATGAAACGAATCAAAAATGTCTTGATGCTGCATTAACCATAGAATGGTGTCAGTGATACGTTCATCTACCGTATAGGTTTCTGACTTAAAGTCCTTATCCATAGTGCTATGTATATTTTCAACTGATCAGTCCATCATAACGGATCAATGACATTAACGCAGCCTGTTAAAAAAACACTTAATAAAGGACATTACTTACTAAGTGCATAAACTCTGAAAATATTTAAATGCTTAAGCTGCTTGCGGACTAACGATCACTTGACCTGCTTTTAAGCTTGCTACAGCCTTTAGATTAAACTCCAAGGTTAATACATGATTGTCTAAATGTACGTGATAAGACTGAATCAATGACTGCTGGCCCTCATCCGTTTCAAGTACATATTCATCTGCGATATTTAAAATACCTTCTAGATTGGTGGTACTTGAGGCACGATCATGACTGAATAAATCATAGATCGTTTGCAAATTAAAGCTTGTCTGCAGCTCCGTAGGATGGCTTTTTAAATAACTCTCTAGGAATAAAACAAACTTGTGTGCAAAGAAATAATAGTTCGGTTTGTGGGTATAAAGCATGTTCATTGAAAGCTCCTTTACGGTGTTTTTTTCATCTAATCATGACTAAAAAAGTAAGGATTGAACCTTAAAAGATTCTTAAAAGAACGTTGAGCTTTTTGTTAAGATGGCTAATAAACGCTCTAAAAACTTGATTATTCATCTAAATTATTTTTTCTATTTTGTTAAGCAAATCACATAAAAATATAGAATTTGTGCATTTTTGATCAAAAAACAACCAAAAAGCCTATTTTTTATAAAAGGAAAAAACAATCAGTCTTAAGCAATATTAAACAAACCGACTGGTAAAATAAGTTTTATCAAAAATAAAAGTTCCTCATATCAATAACTTATTTATGATCGGAAATTTAGATCAAAAACCATAACAAAAGTGTGATGCAGTTTGCAATTTCAATACCTACTGATATATATTTCGCACATTACTTGTTCAGCGCAAATATTCAACTGAGAAGTAATTTTAATTCAAACTTTTAGCCGATGTGTTCGAGAAATTATTATGAAAAAACTTGCTTTGATCGCTGCTCTTTCAGTTGTAGGTATCGCTAACGCTCAAGCTGCTGACGGAACGATTACAATTAATGGTCTAGTAACAGACAAAACTTGTGACATCGTGACTCCAGCTGGTAAAGACTTTACTGTAACGCTTCCAACTGTTTCTAAACAAACTCTTGCTAATGCAGGTGATGTTGCTGGTCGTACACCATTCCAAATTAACTTAGGTAACTGTTCAGAAGGTAAAGTTGCAACTTACTTCGAACCAGGTGCTACTGTTGATTTCAATACTGGCCGTTTACTTAACCAAAACGCTGGTGGTGCTAAAAACGTTGATGTTCAATTATTAGGTAACAACAACCAAGTAATCCCAGTTCTTGCTGCTGGTAGCAATGGTGCTCAAGCGAACTCTCAATGGGTTGACGTTGTAGAAGGCGGTACTGCTGACCTTAACTACTATGCTGAATACTATGCAACTGGTGCTTCTACTGCTGGTGAAGTAAACACTTCAGTTCAGTACACTATTATTTATCAATAATCTATTGATAAACTATGCGAATTTCTAGGTCACTAGAAATTCGCAGTTGTAAACTTCACGCAATCATAGAGTAAATTTAAATGGCACTGAACGGTTACAATTTTTTGCTTGGTTTAACGATGTCATCGGCATTAATCGCAAGTCAAACACATGCAGAAATTATCTTGCATGGTACTCGCGTTATTTATCCATCTGATGCTCGTGAAGTAACTTTGCAAGTGAGTAACAATGGTTCTAAACCCTCTTTGGTTCAGGCATGGATTGATGAAGGTGATGCTAAAAGCACACCCGACCAGTCTAAAGTTCCATTCATGATTACCCCGCCGATTTCGCGTGTAGATCCAACGAAGAGCCAATCTCTTCGTATTACTGCATTACCCAATGCAGCTCAGTTAGATCAAAAACAAGAAACTGTTTTTTGGCTGAACGTTTTGGATATTCCGCCAAGACCAACAGCAAATAGCAAAGACGCTGCGCCTGATAATTTTTTACAGCTTGCTATCCGTTCACGCATTAAATTTTTCTATCGTCCAGCAAGCATTAAAAATGATGCCAATCTCGCTGGTGAAAAATTGCAATGGGTTAAAAGTGGACAAACGCTTATTGTAAAAAATCCAACGCCGTTTCACGTCACCATGACTGCGGTTTATCAACAAAATGCAGGAAAGCCAGTTGACCTACTGCCTAAAGGTCTAATGCTGTCACCTTTTTCAGAGGACAAAATCCAATTGAAAACAGGTAGTACTGAGAAGTTGAGCTATGTAAGCATCAACGATTACGGTGGTCGTATCGAACACCAGATCAAGCTTCAATAACAAACAACTTTATTTCAAATCAATAAATGATTTTGTACCTATCATTGAATAGGCGAACGGATTATGTCAAAGAAAAATGCAACAGCTAAATTCTTGAAGCGTCGTATATGTTATTACCTTACTTCTGGGGTGATCACAGTGACGATGCCTATGGCTGTTTATGCAGTAGAACAGACAGCAGAACAAGCCCCACCAATGGAAGCAGAATTTGACTCTGTTTTCTTAATCGGTGATGCACAAAAAGTAGATATTTCTCGTTTTAAATATGGCAACCCTGTTTTACCAGGTGAATATAACGTTGACGTTTATATCAATGGGAACTGGTTTGGTAAAAGAAGAATGATGTTCCGTTCGGCGGAACAAAATAAAAATGCCTTCACCTGCTTCACCTCAAGCTCATTACTTGAATACGGCGTAAAACAAGAAGTTCTTGTGAACCGTACCGAGTCAAATGCGCCAAATGCATGTTACAAAATCGAAGAGTGGATCGAAAACGCTTATTATGATTTCGATACTTCACGTTTGCGTGTTGATATTTCGATTCCACAAATTGCATTGCAAAAAAATGCACAAGGCTATGTTGACCCAAGTATCTGGGATCGCGGTGTTAATGCTGGATTCTTATCTTATAGCGGTAGTGCCTATAAAACATTTAACCGTTTAAACGAAAATAAAGAAACAACCAATGCCTTTATGGCAATCACAGCAGGTGCAAACATTGCGGGTTGGCAACTTCGTCACAACGGCCAATGGCAATGGCAAGATGGCGCCCAAAGCGAACTCGATTCAAACAACAACAAAAAATCGAACTACGAATCGACAAGCACCTATTTACAACGTGCTTTCCCGCAGTATCGTGGGGTCTTGACCTTAGGTGATAGTTTTACCAATGGTGAGTTATTTGACTCATTTGGCTACCGTGGTTTGGATTTTTCTAGCGATGACCGCATGCTACCAAATAGTATGCTGGGTTACGCACCGCGTATTCGTGGTAATGCAAAAACCAACGCTAAAGTTGAGGTTCGCCAACAAGGTCAGTTAATTTATCAAACCACGGTAGCGCCGGGTAGTTTTGAAATTAATGACCTCTACCCTACTGGTTTTGGTGGTGAACTTGAAGTTTCGATTATTGAATCAAATGGCGAAATTCAAAAACTTGCTGTTCCTTATGCTTCGGTAGTACAAATGCTACGTCCTGGACTGAGCCGTTACTCAGTTACAGCCGGTGAATTCCGTGACCGTGATATTGATCTAACGCCTTGGGTAACACAGGGTAAATATCAACGTGGTCTGAATAACTATTTGACTGGTTATACAGGCTTTCAATTAGCAGAAGACTATAGTGCTTTACTATTAGGTGCGGCAGTTGCAACGCCTATTGGCGCAGTGTCTTTTGATATTACCCAATCCAATACTGATTTTGACAAGCAAGGGTCTCAATCAGGACAAAGTTTCCGTCTCAGTTATAGCAAACTTATTTCGCCGACAAATACCAACTTAACCTTGGCAGCGTATCGCTATTCGACAGAGAATTATTATAAGTTGCGTGATGCCCTGCTCATTCGTGACCTTGAAGATAAAGGTGTAAATACCTTTGCCGTCGGTAAGCAGCGTAGTGAATTCCAAATTACACTAAACCAAGGCTTACCTGAGGGTTGGGGTAATATTTACATGGTTGGTTCTTGGAATGATTACTGGAACCGTAACGAAACCAGTCGTCAATACCAAGTCGGTTATAGTAATAACTATCAAGGTTTAACCTATGGCCTTTCTGCGACTAATCGTCAGATCGAATATGGATCAAACAACCAGACTCGCGATACTGAATATTTGATGACTCTCTCTTTCCCAATTAATTTCAGAAAGAGTTCTGCCAATATTAATGCAACTGCTTCTCAAGACAGTCGTACTGTCGGTATGAGTGGTATGGTCGGTGATCGTTTCAACTACGGTGCATCGGTATCTCATCAAGATAGACAGAATCCAAGCTTCAACGTTAACAGCCGTTATCGTACTAACTTTGCAACTGTGGGCGGCTCTTATAGCGTTGCCGATTCATATCAGCAAGCGATGCTTAGTGTCAGCGGCAGTATTGTTGCACATGATAAAGGCATCTTGTTTGGTCCTGAACAAGGTCAAACCATGGTACTGGTCTATGCACCAGATGCTGCCGGTGCCAAAGTTAACAATACCGTTGGGCTCAGTGTAAATAAATCTGGTTATGCTGTGATCCCTTATGTAACACCATACCGTTTAAATGACATCACACTTGACCCACAAGAAATGTCGACCAATGTTGAATTGGAAGAAACCAGCCAACGTATTGCTCCTTTTGCTGGCGCGATTGCTAAAGTTGATTTCTCAACCAAGAAAGGCTATGCCATTTACATCAACACCAAAACAGCCGCAGGTGAAAGCTTACCATTCGCAGCACAAGTATTTAATACTAAAGATGAATCAGTTGGTATTGTTGCGCAAGGCAGTATGGTGTATTTACGTACACAAGAGCCAAAAGGTGATTTGTATGTAAAATGGGGTGAAGAAGCCAATGAACAGTGCCACTTCAGTTATGATGTTACAGCACAAATTTCTAACGATCAGCAAAGCATGATCATGACTGAGGCCGTATGCAAATGAAAAAATTACTTTTAAGCAGTGCTTTAATTGCGGCAGGCTTTGGTGTTAATACAGCAGCTCAAGCAGCTTGTTCAACGAGCTCAGGCTTCACCACTATTGATGTCTCTATGCAAGTTGGGCGTGTCGTGGTTCGACCAAGTGACCCTGTTGGTAAAGTCTTGGTTAAATCTCTTTTTGAGATTCGCCCAAAGGACAATACGACATATAGTTGTAATCGTAGTGATATGATGGTCGCACGATTATTACAAAACTATGCAATTAGTCCACTTGGCGATAATATCTATTCAACCAATATCCCTGGAATTGGAATTCGTCTTTACCGAGAAGCATTTAATGCAACGAATTTTTCAGGGTATTATCCTTACACTCGACCAGTACCAAGTACTCGTATTAGCCTTGCCGAAGGCTATTTTGTTGTTGAGATTGTGAAAACAGCAGAAAATACAGGCTCAGGAACATTAGTTCCAGGTGTTTATAGTACCTATTATGCTGGAAACAGAAGCGATCGCCCCTTCGTAACCAGTACCGTTTACGGTAACGCGATTACGATTGCTTCTTCGTCATGTGAATGGAGAGGTGATATTAATAAAGCAGTACAGCTTCCAACAGTGATGAAGTCAGGCTTTAAAGGTGTTGGTTCAACTCAGGGCGAACAATCTTTTGAACTCAATATTCTTTGTAATGGTGGCGAAAATCCAACAGGCTATGAAGAAAAAAACCTCATCAGTCTAACCTTTGACTATCAACAAGAAGGTAATAACACTCAAGTCTTAAAGAATCTTGAACCCAATTCGACTAAAGCAAATGGTGTTGGTGTACAGCTTGTATGGAATTACCAAAATAAAAATCAAGTGATTGGTCTAGGTAATAAGTTAGAACTAGGAACTGTGAAATCAAATCAAACAGTTCAATATAATGTTCCACTCACTGCTCGCTATTATCAAACCGCAACCAATGTCACTGCGGGTAAAGTCCGCGCAATGGCAACTGTGACCATTCAATACGATTAAACTTTTTATAAGACCTCTTCCCAAACGAGAGGTCTTTTTTTTATAAAATTTAAAACAGAATACACCTAAACTATTATTTTTTAAAATTTATTTATTAAAAAGACGCCTTTCTTAATTTCGATAATAAACCGCAAACAACACACCAGAGGAACAATCAAATGAAAAAACTGAGTATATTTGCACTTAGCCTAGCCTTGCTCGGCTGTGGTGACAATCAGAATAGTTCACAAAATAATGCCAATACTCAATCAACAACTACCACATCCAGCAACTTTAGCTTACGTAGTTCTAGCCAAGCACAAACATGCCAATATAACTTCGATGCAACACAGCAAGATTATGATGCTTTATGGAACAATCAGAATTCAGACTATCTAGTCAATTTATTTCCTACAATCAATGGACAAAAGTTTAGCTTAACTGTTGCCCCTCCTTATTCTTCAAATAGCGATCCTGAATACGGTACTTTTAATTACTTACAATACTTAGCTACCAGTAAAACAAGGTTTTATTCAGCAAAAGATTCTCCTTACTTTCCACACTTGCAAGATGGTTTAGGAGATTTTAACTTACCAAAAACAGGAATTCTTGCACTGGAAATGCAGCTCGATATTCCCGCTGCTCCACTTAGCGGCGGCTATTATGGAGAACCAGGTTCATCTTATATCTCAGATATTAATTTTAATGGAATAACAGAAAATGGATATGTTGTAAGATCAGGATATAGTTACATGGCAGGTACTGCTGACCCTGACTTTGGTGAAAACCCACCATCCGTATTATTTATGTTTGGTTACCCAAATAGCGATGAGACTGAGTATACTTCAGTTGCTTATTACTACAGTAAAATGACCGACTATCAAAGCAAATATCATCGATTAGGTGTTTATATCAACCAAAATACCAAACAGGTCGGTTTTATTGTCAATGGAGTTGATCAGGGATACCAAGGGACACTTCCTGCCCCATTGAAAAATATTGGTTTTGATATTCGTAGCTGGATTGGTTCGGATAAAGA
The DNA here is from genome assembly GCF_036668815.1 of Acinetobacter sp. ESBL14. Classification (NCBI taxonomy): domain Bacteria; kingdom Pseudomonadati; phylum Pseudomonadota; class Gammaproteobacteria; order Moraxellales; family Moraxellaceae; genus Acinetobacter; species Acinetobacter sp. ESBL14. The sequence continues at coordinate 334,668 of NZ_JAZEVS010000003.1, read as the reverse complement.
TGGTGCATTCTCAGACAAACTTGCAGGACTAGAGTTTTCATCTGAGCTAATCACTGACCGCAACGCTCTGCAATTCAGCTACCCTCAAGGCACAACAGACATCTGTGGTAATGTCATTTAACCTGTATTGTATAAAGTCAAAAGCCTAATCACACGATTAGGCTTTCTTATCTAAAAAATAGAAATCGAATAATTTCCTATTGTAATTTTAGACCTAAGTTCCGTATTTGAATTTTAAAATAGAAGATAGCAAGTAGATAATACATACCAAAACAATCAGTTTTTTAATTTCTCATTAAAATAAAAATGTGTGATGTAATTAACAAATTTAAATAAATATATTAATTATCAATTTTAAAATAAAACCCTAAATGCATCACACTTTAAATAACTATTTTAATAATATTTAATTTTAATATTGCCTTAATAATAAAAGTCATGTTAATTAATACTTAATACATTTATAAAAGGCAATAATCATGTATAAAAATATCTATAAATCTGCCCTACTTTTATCATTAATGGCATTTGCTTCGGTCAGTTATGCTGCCAGCACAATCCAGTTGAATGGAAGTATTGTAGAGGATACATGCTCGCAACAGCTTCAAACCAATGAATGTCAGCAATTGAACACGTTACGCCAAAAGGTTGAAACTCAATCGATTTCCTTGAATGATTTAAGTCCTTCACCCCAAAAGAATATGATGACTGAGATTAGCTTTGAGCAGTTTCCAGATCAAAAGAATGCCGTGCTTATTGCAAGTTACTACTAGTTAATAGAATATATGGAAAGATGTGAACTAATTAACATTAAACTAGATTAGTTCACACATTTTATCTGAATTTTGATTCCATCATAATACTAAACAAACTAAACTATAGTTTAGTTTTAATTAACATCAATACAACTTATTTAATTTTATCTCTTGAATAAAAAACAACCTATAAGTAAAATTTAAAAAACAGTTTAATAAAAATAGCACACTTAATTATTTCATACATTCTGGTGAACACATATTGACCAGGAAAAATATTTTCTATAATTTCTTAGTTGATGAAAATAAAAACACTTTAAAATAATAAGGACAAATAATGGATCATTTAAAATCCGATTCGACAAACAATACTGCTTGTGTAGATTGCTCGCTGGACCCAATTGCTTCGCTAAAAGCCATGTTTGTAGATATGGTACAAGCTGGAAGAATCGGCAAAGGCCAATGCCCTGCTATGCGCCCTGTATTTCTGAAACCACATGGGATCGCCGCGGCTGAGTTCATTATTCGCAGTGATTTACCTGAAAAGTTACGTGTTGGATTATTTTCCAATTTAGGTAAACGTTATCCTACTTGGATTCGCTTTTCATCAGATACCACACCCACAAATACAGACTTTAAATCTACGCTTGGTATTGGGATCAAACTCTTTGATGTAGAGGGGGCAAAAATACTGGGGAATCCTGATGCAAGCACCTTCGATTTCCTCCTGCAGAATTTTGATGCTTTTTTTGTCGATACTGCAAAAGATATGTGTGAATTTACCAAAGCTGGTGTAGTCGACGGTGATTATGATCCTTATCTAAAAGCGCACCCAAAAACTTCTGACTTGCTGGATGCGATGGCAAAACCCGTTGCCAGTGTTTTATCTTCCCCGTATTGGAGCGGTTTACCCTTTCAATTCGGTCAAAATGAATATGTGAAATACAAATTAGAACCAGACTTTTATCTTGATCCGCCCATCCACTCACCCAATGATCCATCTTATTTGGCCAATGATCTCATTTCGAGATTAAAAACCTCAGCAGCTCGTTTTCGTTTTATGGTTCAGCTTAGAACAGACCCTGAGCGGATGCCACTTGATGAAGCGACCGTGGTCTGGCCAGAAGATCTAAGCCCGCCAATTCATGTCGCTGATATTGTGATTCCTATTCAAGATATTGCTGCACGTGGGCAAGCCCAGTATGGTGAAAATTTATCCATGAATATTTGGCGTGTCACTGCAGAACATACTCCCGTAGGTTCAATTGCAGAGGCGCGACGTGTGGTATACGCAGCTTCGGCTGAATTAAGACGTAATGTAAACGGCGTACCTCTAGGAGAGCCTGATACACCCCGCCCTATTATTTCACCTGCTGCATGTATTGATAGCACGATTGTTCGAGCCGCTATTCATCCAGCAATTGGAATTGCACGTGTGGGCAATAGCGAAAATGAATTTTTTATTGGCCCTGAAGTGGTAGATGCACCTGCGGACCTAACTCAACAACCGAATTATTATCGAGATAAGACAGGTGCGATTAAGCGGCAAGCTGCCCGTTTTCGTATCTATGGTTACAATGCTGCTGGAGAAGTGGTTCGAGAGCTTAATCCAGACAATGCTGATATTATCTGGACCGTTCATGTCGCCAATCGCAAAGCTGAATGGTATCAGTTCCAGTATGCGCTTGATATTCCAGAAGCCGTAAATGCAGCAGATAATGCATTTAAGCTGCGTAACGAGAAAGTTAAATCCCCACAGCGCCACAAACTTGCTATTGATCCTGGACCACGCACTATTCGGGGTCGTAATGTTGCAGGTGGTGCAGCATATCGTTTTGATACAGGTACCTTTCAGGCTGCTGCCGAACAGCCTGTTACCGTTCCTTTAGGGGAAATTCAAACCGATGAAAATGGTCGTCTCATCTTTTTGGGTGGACATGGTCAATCCGCATCACCAACCCATGCTGCTGTCTATGATCCAGATCATCCACCTAGTTTTAATAATGCGGATGACTGGTATGATGACACCTCAGATGGTCCAGTGACTGCAACCGTTTCGATTCATGGTCTGGCAATCCCAGTTGAATCCGCTTGGGTGGTGGTCGCTCCGCCGAACTATGCACCAGATGTGGTAAGTTGGCGTACCATGTACGATTTGATGTGTGATGTCTATGTCAATTCAGGTTGGATGGTCATGCCTGAAAAGCCATCATTTACCAAAGATATATGGCCACTTTTAAAACGTTTAGGCGGTTTACAATGGGTCAATAAAGGTTTTGCTGCATACTTTGGTAAAGGCTGCCCAATGGATTTTAACAATCCAATATTGCTTGCTAAGCTTTCATATCAACCCAAAGATAAAACAGGAGCAGATCCCTACACTGAATTACGCCGTGCTATCTTCCATAGTTTCAGACCATCAAAGCCAATAGTGGCTGAACCTGTACAGTGGCCACATATCTGGCCTTGGATTTACGGAGATGCGTTTGGTAGTTTTTCAGAAAATGGAACCGGAAATATGCTGACCATGACGGGGCTACAGGAAGGACTGCTCCGTCGTTGGGCTGAAGGTAATTTTGTTGACGACTGGTCTAATGAAAAAATTGAAGCACCGTCATCTCTAGATCAAGTTCCACTGTCTGATCAACCACGCAGCTTAGATCAAGCAGCCTTGCACTATTGTCTGGCTGATACTTTCCATCCAGGCTGTGAGATGACTTGGCCAATGCGTCATGCCAGTATGTACAGTTCGCCGTTTAGAATCCGCTTACGTGATGATAAAGATCCCGAACCAGACTATGGTGCCACCATGACACCAGTCAAAGTTCAGCAAGTTGATGGTCCCTTATATGCACAGCGAGCAGGCAGTATCACACGTTGGATGGCAATTCCATGGCAAGGCGATACAGCATTCTGTCGTTCTGGCTATGATCCAGATTTTGATCCCTATCTTCCAACATTCTGGGCTGCACGTGTTCCAAACCACGTTTTGACTGAACAAGATTACCAGAAAGTGATCAACACTACGCTTCCTCGAGAAGAACGTATTGCCGCTTTTAATCAAAGACAAAGTTGGTTAAGAGCAATCCAAGATGCCAATACGGCTGAAGTCATGCATCGAATGATTGAACGTTTTAATGAGTTGGGTATTGTTGAAGTTCGTGCAGGCTTACAAGATGACCCTGATATTCCTGAATATCTCTATGTAGAAACTTTAATTGCGGGCCAATTAAAAACTGCGGCGGAACACGCAACCCATTTATTAACAAGTAAGATTGAACCACTAACCAATCTGGAAAAAGCAGGCTGGTCAAGTCATGAACAGTTATTAGCATTCCGCTCTGTACGTGTACAGAAGCGCTAGTATGAATAAATTCACCGTAGATGTATGTGTAGCAGGTCAAGGACCTGCTGGCATCATCATAGTTAGACAGCTTGCATGTGCAGGGTTATCAGTCATGATTATCGATAGCCCGAATCATACAATACATAAATTTGGTGAAACCTTGCCTGGATCGGCAATCCGATTATTAAATAAGCTTGGCCTACAATCCGTCACTGATTCTTTACTAAATACTCAGTCTACTCACCAGAACAACTCATCTCGCGTAGCTGGGAATATGTCTTTTTGGGGCAGTGACTCAGCACTAGTCACGGATGCCTTATATGACCCTTATGGTTGTGGACTCCGTATTGATCGGCAAAAATTCGATGCACTTTTAACCCAGCATGCTGATATCGAAGGTATTCAAAAGATCTATAGTCACATTTTAAATTTAAAAAGAGATCAAAATATCTGGAACATCACATTAGAAACGGGTGAATCCATCGCTACAAAATGGGTCGTTGATGCAACTGGTCGCAGTGCTAAAATCATTCATCTCTTGGGAATCCAGCGCCACCGCGGTATGCCCTTAGTTGCACTCTATCGTACCTTTATCCCCGAAAAAAACAGTTTACTTAATAAAACCATCATCTCTGCAAATCAGCATGGCTGGTGCTATGCAGGTAAGATTTCAGCACAAAATTGGGTGATTGGTTATCATACTACGCCTAAGATAGCCGCGAAATTGCACAATGCCCCAGTCCATTGGGACGAAATTATTCGAAAAAATACAACAATAACTGAGCTCTTTACCAATATCACCTTTGGAAAGAATGTGTTTTGCCATGATGCACGTAGTAGCTGGTTAAAACAGAGTTTTGGTGAAGGTTGGATTGCATGTGGTGATGCATTATTGGCCTTTGATCCCATTGCAGGACAAGGTTTATTTAATGCAATTTATACAGCCATGAAAGCTGCCGAAACGATTGTACAATTTGAACAGAATAAACAAATCACCCATCAGTATTCTACTGAAGTCAATCAAATTATTAAAACCTATGAAAGCCGTCGATCTGCGCTATATCAACAAGAGCAGAGATGGTTAAATAGCCCATTTTGGAAAACGCATCGAATGATTTTAGGATAATATCAATTAGATAACTAATCATAGGCCATCATCCCATGCTGACTCTGGTTATTCATTAAATCAGTAAAGTGAAGGAGCAAATAAATGCGAAATCTTAAGTCACGCTTTAATGTGTTGCTCCTACTTAGCCCACTCTTACTAAATATGAGTGGCTGTGCTTACGATCAGCAAAAACCAGCAATTCTAGCCACAACAAAGAACATCCCATATCCAGTGATAGACACTGTTTTAGGTGAAAAGCTTCAACCTAATGAAAAACAATTTGCTCAACAAATATCTGAATCTATTGGGCAATCTATCCGCCAACAATACGCATTAGGTCATGCACAACGAGATGCGCACCCCAAAGCTCATGGCTGCGTCCGGGCAGAATTCCATGTTTCAAAATCATTACCAACAAATTTAGCTCAAGGCATTTTTATACCTGATAAAACATATTCCGCATGGATTCGTTTTTCCAATGCTTCGAGAGATGCCACGCAAGCAGACGATAAGAAAGATGCACGAGGTATGGCGATAAAAATTCTCGGCGTACCTGGGAAAAAGATCATGGAAAACGATGATCAAGCGATGACGCAAGATTTTATTATGATCAACTACCCTGTATTTTTTGTGAATGAAGCTCATCGATATTTATCTTTTATCGAAAATGTAAATAGCGAAAGTACGCTCAAAAAATTACGAATCCCTTTTGCTCTCGGCTTTCAAGGGACGATGAATGCGTTTAAAGCAAGTAACTCAAAAATTGCCAATCCACTACAAGCCCGTTATTGGTCAATGACACCTTATCAATTAGGACTGGGTAACGACCGCCAAGCTGTTAAATACTCAGCAAAGCCTTGCACTCAAAACTTAACAACCCGACCAAACAACCCAACTCATGATTTTTTAAGAGTAGCGCTTCGAAATAGTTTAGCAAAAGATGATGCATGTATGGTGTTTCTGATCCAACCGCGTACATCCAATAAAATGCACATTGAAGACTCGATGACGGAATGGAAAGAGTCTCAAGCCCCTTTTTTCAAGTTGCAACAATTCATATTCCTCAACAGGTTTTTGATACACCTGAACAAAATGCATTTTGTGAAAATCTTTCATTTACACCTTGGCACTCCTTACCCGCACATAGACCCTTAGGTGCCGTCAATAGATTACGTAAAGTGATTTACGAGACTGTTAGCACCATCCGACATGAAATGAATTCTGCACCCCCAAAAGAGCCCCAATGAATCCTTCTCTCCGTCAATGCGCAGCTATTCATTCAGATATCGTAATCTGCGTTTGTCCATCTATAAAAAATATACATTTTCCTTTAAATTCTTGTGCATTCCCCGCCTCATTTTCAGCACAAAACTCTAAATATAAATAAACGTCTCCAGTATTTTTATTTATGTAGTAATTGCTTCCTATATTCTTATTGAAGCTAATTGTATTGTTCTTTAATACATTTGAGATAATTAACTTTTTACACGACTCGATTAATTTTTCCTTATTAATATTCATCTCTTTATTCTGAACCGAAGAATCGCTATTCAGTGAATTATACTCATGATTTTGATCAGCATTTTCGGTTAAGTGATGATCTAGATTGTTTATAATATTAGAGTCATTGCTCTTATGACTATCAAAACTCTCACACCCGAATAAACATAACATCATGGTGAAAGCTAAGATATTATTCACTTGAATAATCTATTAAATCAAAAAGTGTAATTTAGCAAATAAAGTCGAAATAAACAAAATAAAAAAGTATCTAAAGCGTAATGATTATATGAAATGGGTTTCGTTCTAGATTTAGGGGGGGGTTGACTTAATAATATTCTTAAACTTTATATTCAACATGCAATACGCTTGATTCTTGATGAATATTTCTTACATCATGCTGACATAAATTTAGATATTAAAAAACCACTTAGGATTAGTACACCTAAGTGGTTGTTTTATATGGTGGGCCCACCGTGACTTGAACACGGGACCAACGGATTATGAGTCCGCTGCTCTAACCAACTGAGCTATAGGCCCTAAACTTGAATCATATTGTGTATATGATGAATGCTGCCTGATCTTAGTAAAATTTAACTTAAATTACAAGCAGATGATTTTATCAAATTACTAAAATAATGTTAAAAATCATAAACTGCGCTGATTCTATATGATCTTTACAGCTTGAGTAAAGATCATATTGCACTATTTTGATCATTAATAAGACATCTAAATTTATTTTGATCTGGTATTTTCAGATATGTATTTTCCTGAAAAGTCGTATTACACTGCTGCGACTCAAAGCCTATGATGATAAACATGAAAAAATTTTTAGGAAAATCTATTTTTAAAGCAACAGGTTGGGAATACAAAGTTGATCCAGCCATTTTAGAAAAGAAACAAGTCATTATCGGCTTCGAGCATACCTCCAACTTAGATACCATCCTCTCCCTCGCTTTATTCGAAATTTTAGAGTTAAAAATTCATACCTTAATCAAAAAAGAATTATTTAAAGGACCATTAAAACCGATTTTGGAACGCTTGGGAGGCATCCCTGTTGATCGCAAAGCCAATAAAGATATCGTGACGCAAATGGTTGAACTATTTAACCAAAATGCCAGCTTTAATCTGGTGATTGCGCCTGAAGCAACACGCGCCAAAGATGGTGAAGAACGCAAAGCAATTCGTACGGGGTTTTGGCATATTGCCAAAGCAGCCAATGTGCCAATCATTTTGATGTATGCTAATGCCCGTACCAAACAAGGTGGTATTTTAGGGAAAATTTATCCATCCGATCTACAACAAGATCTGGAAAAAATCAAAGCGCTCTATGCGGAATACGATATCGACGTAAAAATTAGCTAAAGGATTTAGTTTATTTGATCAATCTTTGATGCTTGATCAAGATTTTACAGTTTGAATATGAGTGATGCTAGTTTTCAACAAAACCATCGCTATGCTAATATTCCTGCACTTTTTTTAAGTTTTATTTTTTGGAGTTACTTCCATGGCGGGTCATTCTAAATGGGCCAATATTAAGCATCGTAAAGCTAAACAAGATGCCAGTCGCGGTAAAGTTTTTACTAAATACATCCGTGAAATCGTAACCGCTGCACGTTTAGGCGGGCCAGATGCTGCAAGCAACCCACGTTTACGTGCTGTTGTTGAAAAAGCACTTTCTGTGAATATGACACGTGACACCATCAACCGTGCAATCCAGCGTGGTGCAGGTGGCGAAGACAATGATGATTTAAAAGAAGTTACCTATGAAGGTTATGGCGTGGGTGGCGTTGCGGTTATCGTTGAAACCATGACCGATAACTTAAACCGTACTGTTCCAGATGTTCGCCATTGCTTCTCTAAAACCAATGGTAATTTAGGAACCAATGGTTCGGTGGCTTACCTATTCACCAAGCGTGGTGAAATTTCTTTTGAAGATGTTTCTTTAGAAGACAAAGTCATGGAAGTTGCTTTAGAAGCGGGTGCTGATGATATCGAGATCGACGAAGATAGTATCTTGGTGATTACCAGCCCAGAAAGCTTTGGTGATGTCCAAGATGCGCTTACAGCTGCAGGTTTAAAATCTGACAATGCTGAAGTTGTGATGAGCCCATCGACTAAAGCTGAAATCAACGATATCGATCAAGCTAAACAAATCATGAAAATGATTGATATGCTTGAAGATCTTGATGATGTTCAAAACGTTTATACCAACGTTGAATTCTCTGAAGATGTATTAACGCAACTTGATGCTTAATTCATTTAGATCAGTAAAAAATGCATCTTTTTAGATGCATTTTTTATAGCTTATTTAAAAGCTTATAGCAGTTAAAGACATTATATTCTTTGATCACGAAGCTTGAATGTAGTGCAACGACACTGTCAATTTTACCAATACGGCGTAATAGAATTTCACTGTAGTCATCCATATTGCGTGCCACTAATTCCAAAATAAAATCGGCACTCTGCCCCGTCACAAGAAAGGCATTGGTGACTTCTGGAATATCTTCGATTTCTTGCAGAAATTTATCAAAGGTTTCGCTATCGTGTTTGCTCAATGAAACCTGTAAAAGAATATGTAAGCTAAAACCCAATTTATTAAAATTAATTTCTCGTTTCAGTTGCCCCATCACTTGCGATTCAATCAAGTTTTTAATGCGACGATGTACTGAACTCACTGAAAGATTAATACGCTCTGAAAGCTCATTCAGATTGACATCCTCATGGGTCAAAATTTCCAGAATTTGTTTATCAAAACGATCTAATTCCATTCTACAGTTCTCACTCTGAATTTATGTTTTTATCGGAACTGCGCACTCAGTAATTTTTAAGGGTCAAGGGAAAACATTCGTTTAACTTTTGACGATGCTGCATGGATAACGCAAACATGATTCCGATAAACTTTTGGTTTATCTCTGTCTCAAAGCCGAAACAAGACCTTTTGAGCAACTGTTCAACTGATCTCCCAATTGTTGAACAACTCGTTTCGATCCCCATCACACCCTGAAACATAAGATAGCAAAGCCTTTTTATAATTATTTCCCTCTTTTCAGTTTTTTTAAAGTAAATTTGGCAATAATTTCTAATATTTTCAGCTTAAAACGAATTTTCTTTTAAAAATTAATTTTATTCACCGATAATTTTTTACTTTATCGGTCATTTTTCTGTTTTCTTTCCCATAAAAAAAGCCCCAATTAAGCAATCAGGGCTTTTCTACAACAACTTATTTATAAACCACGCCAATCGACCCGTGCATTTCGTTCAGTGGCGTAAATGCGCTGTACATATTGTCCAATCGGCAGATCAGATAAATAATCATAATATTGTTTTAGTTCGCCGTTAAACTGCTCAATATCATCATTTTCCAATTCCCACGGTGTCCCTTTAATCACCAATAAAGGCGCAAGAATTGCACAGACTGCGATATCGGCCAAACCCAGACGATCACCGACCATATAACGTCCTTGATTATCAATCAAACGCTGGTTCAGATCCGTAATCAACTCAGTCATTCTGAGCTTAGACTCGGTCACTTGCTCAGGATTCAACTTATAGTTGGTCGAAACTAAGCTTTTTAAGATCGGCTTAGAAATTTTTTCAAACTGGCGTAAATAACCTTGCTCACCCATCATGATTTCAAGCGGATGGTCACCCACTGACAATGCATGCGCCAATGACCAACGACGCACATGGACACCAAGTTCATCAGCTAACTTGTCAATTTCTAAGGCTTGCTCACGTAACTGTTCATCACGTCTCAATAAAGCATGCTCTGGATAGGTGCTATCCAGATATAAGGCGATTTGCGTTGAATCGGCAATCCAGTGTTTATCATCTTTCAACATTGGCAATAAGTATTGCCCAGATTTTAGATAGGTAAAAGCACGGTGAAAACCAGGAATTAAATTATGTGCCACATAGTCCAATTCCTTATGATCTAGCAACCAGCGAGCTTTTTCACAATAGTGAGACAAAGGAAATTGGTATAAAACCCGCATAGACTCTCCAAATTTATTTTTCTACTCGATCAAACATAAGGTTTTCCCTACTGTAGAAGTAAAAGTGAATCAATACAATGTCCTTTTTGCTCGATCTTCTATAATTTCGGCGAGTTTGCTTTATAAATATTCGTGGTGAGATTATTCCTTTCTTTCATAGAAAAAGACTTTTCGCATAGGTTAACAAAGAACCAAGAGCTCTAAGTTTATGTTTTTAATTAGTATTTATTATCTACTTTTCTGTTATTTTTCTCATAATAAATGCTTAGAAATTATTGTGATATATAAGGCATAACTGATGGTTTAGTGGAAAAGTAAAACTTTTGTAAAGTATCTCTTATCTATTAGAGGTGCTCACATGTCCAGTAATCAATCAGTGATCCAAGCTCAAACACAACTGATTTCAAATGATCAGCAGGCCATCAATGCTGCCTATCAAGTTGCTGACTTTGCATTAGAAGATCGCAATCATCGTGATCAAAATCGGATTTTGCCGACAGAACAAATTATTCAGTTTAGCCAAAAAGGCCTTGGCGGAATCCGTGTACCACAACAATATGGGGGTGCTTTTGTCTCCAACAAGACCTTGGCACATGTGTTTCGTATTTTAACGAAAGCCGATGCCAATGTCGGACAAATTCCACAAAACCAGTTTGGTCTTTTAAATTTTATTAATATCACTGGTTCAGATGTACAAAAACAGTTTGTCTATACTGAAATTTTGGCAGGCAAACGCATTGCCAATGGTGGGCCAGAAAAAAACTCCAAAGATACCAAAGCCATTCAAACCACATTAAGGTTAGAAAATGGTCAATACTTTTTAAACGGGGAAAAATTTTACTCGACTGGCACCAGCTTTGCGGATTGGTTAGCGATTCGAGCCTTACATCCAGATGGTTATACCGTATTGACTCTGGTTGAGCGTCATGCCGATGGTGTTGAAGTGATTAATGACTGGAATGGCTTTGGTCAACGTACTACAGCCAGTGGAACGGTAAAACTACACAACGTCGTTGTTGATCCTGCACTATTTTTTGATGAGCGCATTATTGCCGACACCCCAAATGTTCGCGGTGCGTATTCTCAACTTTTGCAGGTTGCCATTGATGTTGGCATTGCCGAAGCAGCTTTTGACGACACCTTATCCAGCATTCGTAAAGCACGTCCCATTATTGATGCAGGCGTAGAAAAAGCCAGTGAAGAACATTACACCTTACAAGAAGTTGGCAAACTCAATATCCTGCTCGATGCTGCCATTTTATTGCTGGATGATGCTGCCGAATATCTGGATGAACTTGATCAAATCGCTGAGATTTCTGCCGAGCAAGCCGCGCGCGCTTCTATTTTAGTAGCAGAAGCAAAAATTTATGCCAATGATGCTGCCCTGCATATCTCAGAGAAGCTACTCGAACTTGGTGGCAGCCGTGCCAGCCTGAGCCAACATAATCTCGATCAACACTGGCGCAATGCCCGTGTACATACCTTACATGATCCTGTGCGTTGGAAATTCCATGCCATCGGTGACTATTACCTCAATGGTACGCACCCTGCCCGCCATGCTTGGATTTAAGGAGCACATCATGACTTCATACCAAGAATTACAAGGTTTTGCCAAAACCCATATTAAAGCAGCGCATATCATTCAAAGTGATGCAGAAGCACTGGACATTGCCACGCAACTCAGCCAACAGTTTAAACAAGCAGCGGTTGAACGCGATGCCAATCGAAACTTGCCATTTACTGAAATCGAAAGCTATAGCCAGTCTGGTTTATGGGCGATTACCGTACCTAAACAGTATGGTGGTGCAGAGGTTTCCAGCCTCACTGTTGCCAAAGTCATTGCGCTGTTTAGCGGTGCGGATGGTTCGATTGGACAAATTCCACAAAATCACTTCTATGCATTGGAAGTATTGCGTAATACAGGCACAGAAGCGCAAAAGAAACGTCTCTATCAAGAAGTCTTACATGGTGCACGCTTTGGTAATGCCTTAGCTGAATTTAAAACTCGCACATCTGCCCATAAGCAAACAACATTGATTCAAAATGAGAAAGGCTATCTGATTCAGGGAGAAAAGTTTTATTGCACAGGTAGCTTGTTTGCACATCGTATTCCAACCTTAGTAGTTGATGAAACGGGTAATGAGTTTCTGGCTTTTGTACAACGCGACAGTCAAGGGCTTGAGCTGATTGATGACTGGTCTGGTTTTGGGCAACGCACCACGGGCAGCGGCACAGTTAAGTTTAATCAGGTCTTTGTTGCCAAAGAGGATGTGATTCCTTTTGATACTGCCTTTAAGCAACTGTCTTTAGTTGGCCCCTTTGCCCAGATCATGCATGCAGCGATTGAAGTCGGCATTGCCCGTGCTGCCTTTGAAGAAACACTGGAACGTGTGCGTGTGGCGCGTCCTTGGATTGATGCCAATATTGAATCTGCGACGCAAGATCCGTTAACCCTATCAGAGCTGGGTCGTGTGGCAACCGATGTTAAAGCCAGCGAATTACTTCTCAAACAAGCAGCTCGATCTGTAGATATCGCCAAACAGGACCTCAATGCAGAGACCTTGGCCAAAGCCTCAATTGATGTCGCCAAAGTGCGTGCGCATAGTACCGAAACAGCATTAAAAGCCTCATCAAAACTGATTGAGTTGGCAGGTAGTCGTGGCAGTCAACGTGGTGATGGTCTGGATCGACATTGGCGTAATGCACGGGTTCATACCCTGCACGATGCTGCACGCTGGAAATATTACTTCATTGGCAATTATGTGTTGAATGGTCTTCTTCCTCCACGTCGGGGGACATTGTAATGGGTCAAAACCTGCCGAAGAAAATTTTACTGAATGCCTTTGATATGAATTGTGTCGGTCATATCAATCATGGTTTGTGGACGCACCCTCGTGATCAATCACATCGCTTTAATGAACTGAGTTATTGGACTGAGTTAGCCCAAACGCTAGAGCAAGGTCTATTTGATGGTTTATTTTTGGCGGATATTACAGGGGTTTATGATGTCTATCAGAATGGGATTGATCTGACCCTCAAAGAGTCCATTCAACTACCGAGCCATGATCCATCGACCCTGATTTCGGCAATGGCCTTAGTCACACAAAATTTAAGCTTTGGTGTCACCGTCAATTTGAGCTATGAACAGCCCTATCAATTTGCACGGCGATTTGCCAGTCTCGATCATTTAACTCAAGGTCGTTTGGGCTGGAATATTGTCACAGGCTATTTGGACAGTGCTGAACGTTTAATTGGGCAAAAAGGTTTAAAAGATCACGATGCCCGTTATGATCAGGCCGAGGAATTTTTACAGCTTTGCTATCAATATTGGGAAGGCTCTTGGGAAAATGATGCCTTGAGGAAAGATAAGCAACAACGCATTTTTACCGATCCAAATAAAGTCCACTCGATCAATCATCAAGGCCAATATTACCAAAGCCAAGGGGTGTTTCAGGTTGCGCCTTCGGTTCAACGTACCCCGACACTCTTCCAAGCAGGTGCTTCACCGAAAGGTCTGCAATTTGCCACACGTCATGCGGAATGTATTTTTATTGGCGGTGATCAGCCTGAAAAAATTCGTCAGCAAGTTAATAAGATACGACTACAAGCAACACAGCAAGGTCGAGATGAAAATGCGATTAAAATCTTTGTCGGCATTACCGTAGTTGTGGCTGAAACACATGAACTTGCTCAACAGAAACTGGCTGAATATCGCCAATATGCCAGCCCTGAAGCAGGTTTAGCGCATTATGCCAGCTCAGTCGGTATTGACCTTGCCAAGTTTGCAGATGATGAAGCGATTCCTTATCAAAAGAGCAATAGCATTGCCTCAGTCAATGAGAAGTTTAAAGAACAGCGCATCAGCAAGAATGACTTAAAAGCACAGCATGTTTTGGGTGGACGTTATCCGCTGATTGTCGGGAGTGCTACGGAAGTTGCGGAATATCTGATTGAGCTACTCGATCAAACCGGTATCGATGGTTTTAACCTGACTCGTACCGTTGCACCTGAATCACATCATGATTTTATTCGCTTGGTGATTCCAGAGTTACAGCAACGTGGACGTTATAAAACTGAATATGCCACAGGTTCATTACGCAATAAACTGTTTGCCCAAGGGGATCATTTAGCTGCAAGCCATCCTGCCGATCAGTTTCGATGTAGAGCGCAGAACAACACACATGACTTAAAAACAATTGAAGAAATTAGTGCTTAGCATTTAAACATTTAAGAATAGAATTGGAGAAATATATGGCTCAAACAGCCTCTAAAAAATGGTTGGGTATTGGCCTTGTCGTTGTTGTTGCGATTATTGCCTTATTGATTTGGAATAATCAAAGACAGAACCACAGCAGTGAACTGGTGATTGGGATTAGTCCGTCTTTTGCACATCCGTTACAAGTCGCTGCGGATGAAGCCAAACAGCAGGGTTTAAATGTCAAATTGGTAGAGTTTTCCGATTGGAACACGCCGAACATTACACTAAATCATGGTGATATTGATGCGAACTTTTTCCAGCATCAGCCCTTCTTGGACAATGCCATTAAAGAAACTGGCTTTAAATTAAAGTCATTTGCGGCAGGTGCGGCTTCGCATGTTGGACTGTATTCAAAAAAATATAAAAGCTTTGATGAACTGCCAAATGGTGCAACAGTTGCCATTCCGAATGATCCAGTGAATCAAGGTCGTGCTTTATTGTTGCTGCAACAAGCCAAGCTGATTGAACTGAAAGACAGCAATAATCACCTTTCTGCACTGAAAGACATTACTGCAAATCCGAAGAACTTGAAATTTACCGAAGTTGAAGGCCCACAAACTGCACGTGCCATTGATGATGTTGATCTGGCATTTGGCTATCCACATTACCTACGTCTAGCCAAAACAGCTGATCCTGAAAGTGCCTTATTGTTTGATGACAATACCAATAAGCGTTATGCGATTTTATTTGTGGTGCGTGATGACTATCAGGATAAAGACAGCAAACTACAGAAATTTGTCGAGATTTATCAAAACTCACCGAAAGTCAAAGCAGCCTTGGATAGTGATTTTGGTCCAACGTTGTGGTTCCCAGGCTGGAAATAAGGAGAACAATGATGGTGAGTTTTGGTTCACAAGTTGATTTTTCAGTTCCACATCTGAAAATCCGTGGTTTAAATAAGTTTTATGAGGTACAGGGCCAACGCTTACATGCATTAAAAGACATTAATGTGGATATTCCTAAAGCACAGATTGTCGGGATTATCGGAAAAAGTGGTGCAGGTAAATCCTCCCTGCTGCGTACCTTAAATGGTCTGGAGTCGATTGATACAGGCAGTATTTTGATTCATCAGCAAAATATTGCTGAACTCAGTCATGCAGAGTTGATTAAAACTCGGCAGAAAATTGGCATGATTTTTCAGCATTTTAATCTGATGTCTGCCAAAACCGTATGGGAAAATGTGGCGCTACCGCTACGTATTGCCGGTTATGACAAGGCCGAAATAGAGCAACGGGTCAGTGAGGTACTGACGCTGGTTGGATTAGCAGCAAAGCGAAATGATTACCCGGCTCAATTGTCTGGTGGGCAGAAACAACGTGTGGGCATTGCCCGTGCCTTGGTTTCTCAGCCCGAAATTCTGCTCTGTGATGAGGCGACCTCAGCTCTCGACCCAGAAAGCACGGCCAATATTTTATCGTTGTTAAAGCAGATCAACCGAGACCTCGGCTTAACCATTGTCTTGATCACCCATGAGATGCAAGTCATTCAAGAAATTTGTGATCAGGTGATCGTGATTGATCATGGTGAGATTATCGAGTCTGGGCAAGTCTGGTTGGTATTTTCCGATCCACAACAACAGATCACACGGGAATTACTCAATTTTGAGCAGGTAAATTTACCTTTTGAACTGAGTCAAACCATTCTGCCTCAGAGTACCCATCAGATTTTAAAGCTAAAATATGTCAGTGAATCGCAAGCCGTTCCTGATTTATATGAACTATTGGATGGCTTTAATCGTCCAGTTCAGGTCTACCACAGCCAAATTAATAGCATTCAACAGCGAACCATTGGCTCATTGATTATCGGGGTTCCCTCTTCGGAATTTGATTTAACTCACTCCCACTTTGAAAAACATCCTGCAATAACACAACTTGAGGTGATCGGTTATGTACAATCAACTCATTGATCTGTTACTCACAGGTACGACCGATACTTTAATCATGGTCGGTGTCTCTGCGATTCTGGCCTTTTTGATTGGTCTGCCGATTGCCTTGATTTTGGTCAGTACCGCAGATTTTGGGATTTACCCATCCAAGAAAATTAATCAGCCTTTGGGTTGGGTCATTAACATCACTCGATCCGTGCCCTTCCTGATTTTAATGGTGGCATTGATTCCATTTACTCGTTGGATCGTCGGCACCAGTTATGGGGTCTTGGCTGCGATTGTGCCCTTAACCATCGCCGCTATTCCATTCTTCGCCCGTATTGCCGAAGTCAGCCTACGTGAAGTGGATCAAGGGTTGATTGAAGCAGCGCAAGCAATGGGCTGTAATCGTAAACAGATTCTTTGGCATGTGTTACTCCCTGAAGCCTTGCCGGGTATTGTCGCAGGTTTTACCGTGACCATTGTGACCATGATCAGTTCCTCTGCCATCGCAGGTGCGATTGGTGCAGGTGGTTTGGGCGATATCGCCTATCGCTACGGCTATCAACGTTTTGATATGCAAGTGATGCTGGCGGTAATTTTAGTGCTGATTGTCTTGGTGATGTTGGTACAAGTCACAGGCGATAATATTGCCAAACAACTGGATAAACGCAAAGTTTAAGTCCGAAATAAAAATCCGCACGCGCCATGACCTGACTTTGTCATGGCTTTCATGTAAAATCAGCAGCAATTTTTAAATAACACATTTGTGAGTGGTTTCATGGGTTTTAATTGCGGTATTGTTGGTCTGCCAAACGTAGGTAAATCTACATTATTTAATGCATTAACAAAGGCAGCGATTGCGGCTGAAAACTTTCCGTTTTGTACCATTGAACCGAATACAGGGATTGTTCCTGTTCCAGATCCACGCCTAGATAAACTTACAGCAATTGTTAAACCACAACGTGTTATCCCGACCACAATGGAATTTGTTGATATCGCAGGTCTAGTTGCTGGTGCATCAAAAGGTGAAGGCTTGGGTAACCAATTCCTTGCCAACATCCGTGAAACGGATGCAATTGCACACGTTGTTCGTTGTTTCGAAGATGAAAACGTGATTCACGTAAATGGTAAAATTGATCCTTTAGATGATATCGCGACCATCAACACCGAACTTGCACTTGCTGACCTTGATACCGTTGCCAAAGCATTGTTACGTTTGACTAAAGCGGCGAAAGGCGGTGACAAAGAAGCACTTGCAACCAAAGCTGTATTAGAAAAAATCCAACCTTTGCTTGATGAAGGTAAACCAGCACGTGCGGCTGACCTTTCTGATGACGAACGTAAAGCGGTTCGCGGTTTTGGTTTAATGACACTTAAACCAACCATGTATATTGCGAACGTTGCAGAAGATGGTTTTGAAAATAACCCGCATCTTGAAGCGGTTAAAAAACTTGCTGCTGAAGAAAATGCGATTGTTGTACCGCTTTGTAACCAGATCGAAGCTGAGATTTCATTGTTAGAAGATGAAGACCGTGCTGAATTCTTGGAAGCGATGGGCATGGAAGAACCAGGCTTAAATGTCGTGATTCGTGCAGGTTATAGCTTACTTGGCTTACAAACTTACTTCACTGCGGGCGTACAAGAAGTTCGTGCTTGGACTGTTAAGGTCGGTGCGACTGCGCCACAAGCGGCTGGTGTGATTCATACTGACTTCGAAAAAGGCTTTATCCGTGCTGAATGTGTTGCTTATGATGACTTCATTCAATACAACGGTGAAAGCGGCGCCAAAGAAGCAGGTAAATGGCGTTTAGAAGGTAAAACGTATATCGTTCAAGATGGCGACGTTTTACACTTCCGTTTTAATGTATAAATCAGTTTTTTGATTTCCAAACCGCCAATAAGGATCTTATTGGCGGTTTTTTTATTTAAAATATTCATCGAAAGTAAAAACTTTATGAATGCCGATGCGTATAGATAACAACCCAACAAAGACGCTCATTTATAATTTTTATCAAGCCATTTCTTAATCGAAGCAATGTCTTTAAATTTAAAATGCATATAGTCATCTGAAATACCATCCAAACCGCTTTGATCATTACCAAGATTCTTACTAATATCTATCAACTTCACACCTTCATTATTATTAATTATTTGATATAAGTTAATTGAATAAGTTACTCCACCTATTGCAAGAGTATCCCATCGCTGGGTATGTAACGTAATAAGAATAGGGGCTTTGTTCTTTTGTTTATAAATACTCACAGCTTCTAACTTTTGTGGCCACTTCCCACCATCCACACTGTATTTATTAATAAATATTTTTTGCTTCCCTTTAATTAAAAAATTCACTAAAAAATGCTTATCATTATAATCACAAGATTTGCTAATTAGAATAAAATCATTCTTACCGAATATACTTAATTTATATTTTTGATTTAAATTACAAAAATTATCATTCTTTGTCTCAGCATATGATGTTGCTACAAAAAATATTAAAAAAAATACTGTAAAAAAATTAATCACAAATATTTGTATCCTTACAGTTAACCCACCCTTTTGTTATTTTCCCCACTTTACTTGTATATTTAACATTTAACCACCCAGAGCTAATATCTTCCACTTCAAAAATATCACCTTTTATTAAATAACCATTATGTTCAGTTGAAACATTATTAACTTCGTTAACAAATGTTTTTCTCACAACTTTTCCTTCTTTTATTTTACCACTCATCCAATTATCAAACCTATCAGAGCTTAACTCTTTCATTAAAAGATCCCTTCTAGAATATGGATACCTATAAACTAATTCTTTTCTTTCCCGATCAAACAAATCTCCACCACTACCAAAATAATTTGACAAAGCAGAATTATATTTACAATTATTTTTTTCATTACAATCATAAGCATTAATCAAAAAATATTTATTAACATAACTATATTTATTATCTAAACTTCTATAGTTCTCATCATAAGAAAATGCTATATATAAATTATTTTTATTAAAAAAAGAATACTCTATTTTTGCTATATCGTTAGGAACCTCAATAGTGTCAATTTTATTTATTTTTTCAACACAATCACTGAGATACAAATCCAGCTTTTCATAATTGACCCTTAAATCAACGCATTGATTTTCATTCAATTTAACTTTATTTTCTGCATAAGTAAAGGATGTACTAAAAAGAAAAAAAAAGATGATTCCTCTATTTATAAAATAAACCATTTATATTCACCATGTTGAAAAAATCTGACTAACCCACCATCTAAAACTAGTTATTATTCATATTAAACTTGCATTTTTAACTCCCCCATCTCACTCAAATAAAAAATAAAATTATCCACATAATATTGCAATAGCTTTTCAAAAAAATTATTAAGCTCAACATTACATTCTTGTTTTGTTCCACGCGGAGAGAGGTTTGAAAAAAAACAATCCAATAAAGAATCTCATTTATAATTCTTATTCAGCCACTTCTTAATCGAAGCGACATCTTTAAATTTAAAGTGCATATAGTCATCAGAAACACCTTCAAGCCCTGAACTATTATCACCCAAAATATCAGTAATCGGCTTCAATGATATATTGTTTCCATTTTTAACAATATTATATAAATCAACTGTATATAGCTTTCCACTAGGCTGAGGATAGCAACAATAAGTTTCTGAGTATAAGGTTATTAATACTGGCAACTTACTTTTTTTTCTATACAAACTAACTGCAACTAACTCAGTGCCTTCACCATTCCCTACTCGACCTTTAACTCTATTAAGATTCATTTTTTTGTTTTGTATAATTAAAAAACTTTCAACATATTGATTATCAGGTGATATCTCACAATTATTCGATATAAATGTAGCATCATTTTTACTAAACACACTTAATTTATATTTTTGATTTAAATTACAAGAATTATCCTCTTTTTTCTCAGCATGCGTAGTTTGTGTAAAAAATATAAATAAAATTACTAGATAAAATTTAACCAACTCAATCCACCTCAGAATAGTTTTCAAATAAAAATATTTACAGCTTTCTTAAAATATAATCTCCTTTCATTTTTATTTGGAGCATATTGATTAATTACCTTGGTGATTTTGTCAACCACTGTATCCGTTGATCCAGTATCTGCTACAGTATACAAGCTTTTATCTAGCCAAAAAACTATCGCCGATCTAGAAGCATATTTAGCTTGTTCTAATAGCTCTGGTGTTTCCGTAAAATCAACCTCACTATCATCGGACCAAATTTTGGGATAAATTTTAGTGAACACCGAATAGTTATATCGACCTGTAGTCTGTTTTAATCCTCTCCCAAGAAACTTATAGCCATCCCCATCTTTAATATTACCTAAAGCTAAATGCTTAGGTCTATTTTTATCCATATACCATTTATTCGTAATAGCTTTAACTTTCAACTCCTTTGGAGAAATTTTGGCATCTATTTTCGCCTCCTCAGGGTGTGCTTTATAATATGATGAAAGTGCCATTAAATTTTTTGCCGTATAGTTTGAGATATCTTCTCTAAGACTAAACTTTGCACCAATTTCTCCAAAAACTTGAGCGAAAAAATGAGACTGTCTTAATCTAGTATTTAACTGATATGCATCTAAATTTGCATTTAACTCATCCATAATTGGTTGAATTTTAGATGACGCAATACCTGGCCACATTTTTTGCATTTGCTCCATCGTAATTAATATATCAACTGTAACCGTTTTATTAATCTCTGGATCATTTGGTGCCGTCGTTCCTTTGGTTACATCCACATCCAGATGTAACTCAGCAGGATTGTTTTTTATTCGTGTCGCCATATAAGGCTGAGGTTTCAATGGTTTACCGTCAGGCTTATACACTGTAAATTCCAGTTTCTGCCCGACCATACTTTCTAGAGCTAACTTCCCGTTGGATATGCTATACAACTGCTTCTTGCCACTCTCTACAATTAACATTTCTACATTGGTTTTTTCTACAACATACGCCTTCCCATCCCGATCTAAGATTTTGATCATAGATCGACTTAAAAAGTTTGCATAAGGCTCATCTAATTTAATCAGAATCGGTTGTGAACTTCCGCTAGCTGAATTGACTGAACTTTTTAAAACAAATTGATCATTTGAAGTCAGTACTAAGACTTCGATATCCCGATTCGGAGAAGACTTCACTTCTACAATCCCCTGATCATCAGTGAATTTATCGGGTGAGTTACCTTTACCTTTTGGTCTGGACTGAACAGGAAAATTCTTCATCACTTTCCCATTACGATCCACCACCTTAAAAAATGTACTTACAATTCCTTTAGCAGGTGTAGGCTGTTTAACCTGTTTATATTCATCTATGGTTTTAGGCAGTTGAACCTTAACAGGATTGTCTTTTGAAGAAAGAATAGAAGAATCTATAGTTTTAAAAACAATATAATCTTTTTGATTCGGGGGCTTAGCTAATATTTCTACTCTTCTGTTTGGAGATGCCTGAAATACAAAAAAGCCTTTGGAATCAGTTTGTTGAGTATTGGCCTTAGATGAACCCTGATATCTCGACTGAACATTCAACTGATTAAAATGAGTTCCAGATTTATCATAAAGTTTTGCTGTAATAGTGACTAAGTTACTCATTGCTCAGCATCCTCCTCCGCATAGGTCTCACCATTTTGTTCTTCCAGAAGTGCCTCCTCTAATAATTCATCAATGTTTTCACGATCAGGCAAATCCTGCTTTAAACGAGGAAGATCCGAATTAAAGATGAGTGCCGTAAAGTCTGTGGCTTGCGGTGTATGGAACCGTAATGAACTCAGCTGATTTTCAGCATCAAGTTGATCCATTTTTGTTTTTATTAAGTGATTGGTCTTCTGATCAATAATAAAAATCTGCTTATTCCCTTCAGATTCTATATTCCAGTTATAGTTAATCTGATTGCTAAATAATGTCTTGGCTGTTGGTAAACTCAATTTTGGTACAACAATATTTTCACCCCCTTGAAACACATGCTGACCTGCCTTCACCTCAAATTTTCCACCTGTGGTCGCAACAATGCCTGAACCATTTAGTTTCAGTTGAGAATCTTTGCCTGTAATCACAATTTCTTTTGCACTAATGATTTCAATCCGATCTTCAGTCGAAATAATTTGAATGCCTTGTTTAGAGAATAAATCTATGCCATCCGTTTGTGCATGGACTTCAAACTTCCCCTTCGCCGCAACCTGTTTAATCCCTGTTTGGGCAGCAAACAAACTGATCCTGTTTTGTGCATGGGCAATCAGATTTTTTTGTGTACTCAGATGAATACTCTCGCCAGCGATCTGATTGATCTGTCTATCCGCCGAGAAATGAATATCTTCATGGCTACTCAGGCCAATACCATCAGGTGAACTCAGTAACAGCAATGCTTTATTGAACTTGGCAATCTTTGCTTCGATCTGTGCAGCAAATTCCTTTAACTGTGCCAGTGACTCAATTTCATCGGTCTGCTGATTTTTGGCGACCACACTCAGTGCTTGGGCATTATTCTGGTTCGTTTCGAGTTGCTGTCTGGCTGACTGTGCATCCAGATGTTCAGCTTGTGCATGGTCTTGCTTATGGGTTGAAAGCAATAAACCCTCTCCCGCACGTACTGCGCCCCATAAATCGGTACGCAGTTCAAAGCCCTCACCACGGTCTTCGCTTTCAACCTTGTTTTTTGGATGACTGAGCTGACCGAGATTTAATTGACTGGCAGCATGGCTACTTTGCAGTTGTGCACTGATCTGCCCTGTGCTGTCATCAAAACGCAGTTGATTAAAGCCTTCACCTTTATATTCGCGTGATCGAATACCTGACAGTTTTTTGGTCTCAGGAAGTTTTCCTATTTGATCAAACTGTGTGGGTGAACGCTGCGCTTCATGAATCCTCCCCAGTACAAAAGGGCGGTCAAGGTTGCCATCAAAGAAGTCAATGACAACCATTTCACCGACGCGAGGCAAGAACCGCGCACCAAAACCTTCGCCAGCCCAAGGGGTCAGGACATCGACCCATGCTGAGTCAGTATCATCATCGTTGGTTCCTGCACCACCATCATGGCTATGGTCTTCTGTACGGGTAAATAGAAAACGAACTTTTATACGCCCCCATTCATCCACATGGATTTGCTCTCCTTCAGGGCCAACAACTCGAGCTCGCATTGGGTGAGCAGTTGGCTTATGAGTTAAGGGGTTATATTCAGGTACGATTTTGATATTACGGCGTTGTAGTGTCAGTTGATTTGCCTGACGTTGTTCAGAGCCAATATTCTGTTGTTGCCACTGACTCTGGTTGATCAGATCTTGGATCTGTTGGCTTAGGTCTTTCGGAAGATTATTCTGACTATAAAACTGCTTGGCAGTGATCAGGAATTGCTTATCATCTCCTTGGTGTTGATCTATTTCAGGATGTCCTGCCAGTTCAAACCAGTACCCGACATGAGCGTCTCGAACGGTGCTATTCACCACAAATTGCTTTGCTTGTAAGTCGTGGTATTGCCCAATTTGCTGATTCAGCTTTTCAATTTGCGCATGGCCTGACGAAGTTACACCATCCTCGCCGTTTAGGTCCTGCATCCATGCTGGACTGAAATGCCATGCATCTTCGAGTCCAAGTGAGGCTACATCATCGCCTTCACTGTGCTGATGTTTGCTTTGAACACTACCTGCTCCGTCCTCTTGTTCCAGTGCATCGGCTTGCCAACGCTGGATATGCACGGCGGTCGGCTGTAAGCTGCGTTCTGCCCTCAGTGTGGTCATGCTGTCGTATTGTTCGGTGGCATCACTACGATGGTAACGAATCGTTCTTCGCGCTAGGGCTTGATAGTGGCTATTGTCATCAATCAAACGTAGTTTTTGCGCTTGGATTGGACTATTGCTAGTCGGAACAATAAGCTGGGCTTCGTCAACCACCCAGCTCACCCCTTCACTCCGCATCAAAAATGTTAAAAACTCTGCATCGGTCTGATTATGTTGCATAATAAATGGACGTACATCATAGTCTGTGCGCAACCCACTTAAATCCAGTGTCAAGCTTGAAGTAAATAATGGGCTTCTTTGTTGCCATTCCTTAAATATGACTTGCACCACCTCACACACGCTTTTATTCATAAATACGCGAGAGTTTCGCCTTTTATGCCACAGCGCGGTTGGATCTTCTAAAGTCAGTTTATAGAGGCTTAAACTGCCGTCAGATAGGCCTTGTGATGCTTGGGTGATAATCCCAGTGACACGGCTAAGCTGCCCCTGATCCGTCACTGTATCTATCGCAGCCTGACTGCCAATGAATTGCTTGAGCGGAATGGTGGCATCCATTGACAAACAGATTAGTTCAGCCTTGAGTCCTTGATTAAGGCCATGAATGCCCTCAATATGCTGCAAAAAAATTTGAGAATTTAAACTCTGATTTGCAAACTGAATATGAATGGCACGTTTATGTGCAGTCAGTCCTATTTTTTCCAACAGGAATTCAATATTATTTAATCGCATATTAATCTTGTTATATTAAAATAAATCCATTTAATTATTTATTGTAGTTCAGCTCACTGTCTTTTATTTGCCACTTTAGGACATTTTATAAAACAACTTATTCCTTTATTTATCCAAGATAAGATAATCTAATTTTTGATGTATTTTTTATTTTATAGCTTAGCTTTCAAGCTATAAATTTAATTCGGATTAAAATAAATAAACTGCATAAAAAAAACCCTAAAAATTACACATTTTCAGGGGTTTTATGCAGGACTTTTAGATCAAACTGGCAACTTAAGACACCGTTTGCGGCTTCATATCCATTTCAGCACGTTTCATTTGTGCCTCTTTTAAAATGCGCTGATGTAAGGGCTTACGGAATCCGAGTAAGAAGATAAACTCTGCCAATACAAATAATGGCCCAATGGCTAGACCAATGACATCATCGACAAAAGCTGGTTTTTTCTTTTCAAAATAATGACCCACGAATTGAAACACCCAACCCACCACAAAAATACCGATGCTGGCACCCAACCAACTCCACATCGATAAAGCCGCAATACTCACAGCCAGTGGATATGCCAAGACCAATAAAATCAGCATCAAAAGACCGAATAGCTTATCAAGTGAAATATAATAAATTGTACTTAATACAATCAGAACCGATGCCAATGTGACTGAAACACTTGAAATTTCTACACCCGCACGTGCCGTTAAACATAGAATAGAAAAAACAATTAAGGGAATACCCACAAAATGGGTCACAATATTATTTCGATCTAAGTGATAAGCCGCATATTGGCTGAGTAGACGTTCCAAATTTGTCATTTCTCATTCCTCATTTCATTTGTTTATACTGTTAATCTATAAGAAATATTGCAGCGAAGTTGTCATGTAGCTGACAAATGGACTTATTTTTAATCAAGGAACAGCCGTGTTAGATCGTGTTTATATTCAACATTTGCAGCAAAATTCATGGTTTAGTCACCTGGCAGAACCCTTTCAGAACTTTATTATTCAACACGGCAAAAAGCATATCGTTGAAAAAAATGCGGCGGTGTTTAAGGCTCAAGATATTTTTGACGGTGTTTACGGCGTACTGGAAGGTTCTATTAGCTTGGGTTATATCGATGTAAATGGCAATGAAGCCATTGCTGCAATTGCTGAACCGATCATGTGGTTTGGCGAAATTTCCTTAATCGACCAACAACCGCGATCACATGATGCGGTTGCTTTAAAGAAGAGCGTGGTACTGCAAATACCCGCCCAAGCACTGCATGATTTTTTGCTCCAAAATCCGTATTACTGGTATTACTTTGCCTTGCTGACCAGTCAAAAATTACGCTATGTATTTTTAGAACAAATTGCGATTCAAACCCAAAGCATCAGTCAGCGTCTGGCACAACGCTTATTGTTTATTTTAGAAGGTTATGGCAATCGTGCACTTATTCAGGATTTTAGTATTCAGATCTCTCAAGACCAGTTGGCCAACATGCTGACGGTATCTAGACAGACCATCAATCAGGAACTGAATCAGTTTGAGAAACAAGGCGTGATTCAGCTTGGTTTTAAAAAAATTGTAGTGCTGGATTTAGAGCGCCTCAGAATATTGGCAACCGCCAGTCACCTAAAAGAGTAAGTATAATACTTTGTATTTAAAATGGATAAGCACAGCATTTTTTGCAATATGCTTTTAAGCTTAAACATAAATTAAAAGATAAACTCTCACTATAAAATACTACTTATGCTCTAAAATATTTCACAAAATCAGTCTGCTTTCGTCCTCTCAACACGCATACATTAAAGCTAAGCACTATCGCTTACCCGATGCAGATGACAATCATGAGAAAAATTGCAACGATTTTAACAGCAGGCCTATTTACCGTACTCAGCGCTAGCGCATTTGCCTGCCCAAAAGGAACTCAAATTCAAGGTGGTACAGGACCTAATCATAAAGGTGGCAAATGTGTTGCAACAACTGTGGTAAAAACCAAGAAAGAAGCAACCAAGACAACCGACACTGCAAAACATGACATGACGAAAATGAAAGAAACAGCCAAACACGATGCAATGAAAGCAACCACAGATACTAAAAAAGTGGCTAGCACGACAGCAAGCAAAGCCAAACAGGAAGCCGCAAAAACGGTCAAAACCTCGTAAGTAGTCGTCAGATAACTTTAACCATAAAAAAGCGAGATCATTGATCTCGCTTTTTTATTGAAATGACATCCTGTCATTCTGTATTCAAGCTCTACATCTAAGCTGGGATAAACTCCAAACGAGATGATTTTAATGTGGCGCTTGGGTCAATTTCATTTTTTTCACAATATCATTAGCCTGACGCAATTGCTCCTGAACGGGTAAGCGATCATCTATCAGGAAACACCATAATTTTCGATCTGAAATAGGTCTGTAAACCCCTTGTATAACCGTTGTAGGCTGTCCATCAATCATAACGCCTAAACCAATCATCTGATTAAATAGACCTTGATCTTGACTTTGCGTATTTCTATTGGCCAACTGATTAAACTTTTTCTGTGCAGAAGCCGAAATTTCAATTTCAACAACAGCACTTCCTTCAACAAGAATCGCCTTTGCATTCACTAACTCATTGGCAGTAAAAAAAGGAGACAGACTCACAAATCTATATGAACGATCATTAGAAAAATGTACAGGCTTCGTCTTCGGCATTTGCACCTGATAGGCAAGATGAAAATCTACTTGGGCATAACTGGTGTTTATTCCCAACAGACCAAATAGAATCAAGAAAACCGAGAAGATACGAAGATACATTTTTCACTCCTACTTTGGAGAGGTATTGCCTAATGCAGGATTATCAATTGCATCCTTGCATTGCGCTTTATCACGTTCATAATCAGCCTGCTTTTGAGTCGATGCATTCGCCTTGTCTTTTACCTCACGTGCCCAAGTATCCAAGCTGGTCAGTGCTTTACGGCACAGGGCATATTTCCCTTCTGTCACTGAATCAGTCATTTTGACATTGATACGCCAATCAGTACTGAGCTGGCGTAGCGGTTTTCTGACTTTTTCTTCAATCTCGGCAGTCTGTTTATTGTAAACAATCGGATCGATGTCATTAATCAACTTCCATGCCGCATTAGCATAGGTGGTGGCATCATTATTGAGCTTCGGCGCAGGTTTGATTTCGACCTTTTCTTTTGGTTCATTGCTTGAGTTTCCACAAGCAGCCAATAAAAAAGTACTGCATAACAAGATTGCAGCTATACGAGAGTTTGGATGAGACATAGCAAATCGCCGAGGAAACAATTGGACATTATGCTAGTCAATTTGGGAATAATTCTCAATGCTTGTTACTTATTTACTCAGCAGCATACCTTTTACTCTAAACAATTGATTTTATATTCTTGTTCAGCATAAAGTCAGACTTGCTCATATATAAAAAATTAAAACTTCAAGAAGGAAGAAAACCACCATGTCACAAATCAAGATTTATGCCTTACAACCCACGATTGAGCAGTTTAGGCATCAACTTTCACATGCCATACATCAAGCGCTGGTGGAAAGTTTAAATTATCCCATCGAAAAGAAATTTCAGCGTTTTATTGCACTAGCGAAAGAAGACTTTATTTATCCCAATGATCGTAGCCCGCACTATCTGATTATTGAAATCTCAATGTTTGAAGGCAGAAGCATTGAAGCAAAAAAAAGCTTGATTCAAAGCATTTTTACTTATGCCGAACAGCAATGTGGAATTTCCCCCCAAGACATTGAAATCACAATTTTTGAAACACCGAAATGTAATTGGGGAATTCGTGGACAACATGCAGACCAGTTACAACTCAATTATCAGGTCAATGTTTAAACAGACAAATACGGTACTAAGTGCTATTTTTTGTCTAACAAAAAGCATGTTTTTTTATGGTGTATAAGCTTAATTCAGTAGAAAGTTCTGCTATGCTTAAACACAAATTACTCAGGATAGGATTATTCGCATGAGCGTCACTCTAGGAACTCCACTTCAATCTTCTGCATTTAAGGTTTTACTGTTAGGTTCTGGAGAGCTTGGTAAAGAAGTTGTGATTTCTTTACAACGCTTGGGTGTCGAAGTTCATGCTGCAGATCGTTATGATCATGCGCCTGCCATGCAAGTCGCACATTATGCTTATACCCTGAATATGGCTGATCCAGCCGAATTAAAACAACTGATTGAAAAGATCAAACCTCACTTAATTGTTCCAGAGATTGAAGCGATCGCGACCGAAGTGCTCGTTGAAATTGAACAGAGCCAAACTGCAACAGTGATTCCATCGGCTAAAGCAGTCAATCTCACTATGAACCGTGAAGGGATTCGCCGTTTAGCTGCTGAAGAGCTTGGCCTCCCCACCTCTGCTTATCGCTTTGCCAATACACTAGAAAGCTTCCGTGCTGCCTGTGATGACATTGGCTATCCAAACTTTGTAAAACCTGTGATGTCATCATCAGGTAAAGGTCAATCTCGCGTGAAGAGTTTTGATGAAGTGGATGCGGCTTGGGATTATGCAATGCAAGGTGGCCGCGTCAATCAAGGTACGGTGATTATTGAATCACAGATTGATTTTGATTTTGAAATTACCCTACTTACCGTTCGTGCTAAAAACCCTGAAACAGGTGAAATTGAAACACATTTCTGTGATCCAATTGGCCACCGTCAAGATGCGGGTGACTATGTAGAAAGCTGGCAGCCGCAACCGATGACAGCTGTTGCGCTACAGGAAGCCAAACGCATTGCCAATAAAGTCACTGTTGCTTTAGGGGGGTGTGGTATCTTCGGAGTGGAACTATTTATCAAAGGCGATAAAGTCTGGTTTAGCGAAGTTTCACCTCGTCCGCATGACACGGGTTTAGTGACTTTAGCTTCACAATTCCAAAGCGAATTTGAACTACATGCACGTGCGATCTTAGGTTTACCTGTCAATACAGCTCGTCATAGTGTGGCTGCAAGTGCCGTGATTTATGCAGGCGTAGATGCCAAAAATCTGAGTTTTACTGGCTTGAATCTTGCATTAGCCAATCCAAACACTGATCTACGTCTATTTGGTAAACCTGAAGGCTTTAAACGCCGCCGTATGGGTGTAGCAACTGCTCGTGCTGAGACAACCGATCTTGCACGTGAATTGGCACAACATGCCGCAGACCAAGTGAGTGTACAAACCAACGCTTAAGACGACCTTAGGTGATTATCATTACAACTTCCCCTCTGATCTAGAGGGGCTTTGATAGAAGACTCAGCTTTATGATCAAGACCTCTCCTTTGTTGAACTACGTCACCAGTCTTCATGATATTCAAGCCATTAATCAATGGCGTACGGATGTAGAAAAGCAATTACAGGAGAGTTATGAAAATGGGCAGCCCATTCGTGATGTGATTGGTGCGCGTTCTGATTCGATAGATGAAGCTTTGATCTTCCTTTGGAACCACGCCGGTCTAGATCAAACTGAATTGGGTTTATTTGCAGTCGGTGGTTATGGCCGCCATGAGATGCTGCCTTATTCAGATACTGATATCATGATTTTATCTGAGGATGAAATCAGCGAAGAACAAGAAAAACTGATCTCGACCTTTATTTCCTCTTTATGGGATGTCGGTAATTTCAAACCAGGCATCAGCGTACGTACCATTCAAAACTGTGTCGAACAAGCCATTAATGACTTAACTGTTGCGACCACGTTGATTGAAGCTCGTCTCATTACTGGCAATCAGCAATTAGCCAAATGGCCACGCCGTATTGTTGCACAAACATGGACGGATCAAACTTTCTATGATGCCAAAATGGCTGAACAAGCCAAACGTTATGCGCAACACAACAATACCGAAAGTAATTTAGAGCCGGATATCAAAAATGCCCCAGGTGGTATTCGCGATATCAACCAGATCGGCTGGATTGCCAAACGTCACTTCCGTGTCAATCGTATTTATGATTTGGTGCATTTGGGTTTTATTACTGAGTTTGAATTAGGTGTATTAGAAGAAGCGGAAAGTTTCTTATGGGAAATTCGCACCCATTTACACCGTTTAGCCAAACGCGATGAAAACCGTTTATTATTTGAATATCAACGTGATATAGCAGCAAAATTTGGCTATGTACGTGAAGAAGGCCAACCTGTTAATTTTGCCGTTGAACAGTTTATGAAGCGCTACTATCGTACCGCGCAGCAAGTTTCAACGCTGAATGAAATGCTACTCGCTTATTTCAATGAATCGGTGATTACTCCACGTCTACCTGATTATGAACGTCACATTATCGAGATTAATGAACGTTTTAAAATTGTCGATGGCAAATTGGCTGTTCAACATCACAAAGTATTTTCAGAAGAGCCAATTGCCATCTTAGAATTATTCTACTTATTGGCAAATCGACCTGAAATTACGGGTATTCGTGCCCGTACCTTACGCCTGCTGGTGCTTGCTGCAAAACGGATTGATCAACGCTTCCGTGATAATCCAGAACATCAAGCACTGTTTATGTCGATTATCCGCTCCCCGCATTTATATGACACCATGGTGGCAATGAAGCGTTACGGTGTATTGGGGAATTACATTCCTGCTTTTGGACAGATTACAGGTTTGATGCAATACGACCTCTTCCATATTTACACCGTCGATGCACATACTCTGTTATTACTACGTAATTTAAGTCGCTTTAAAGAACCTGAATTTGCCAAAGAATTTCCTGTGGTTAGTTCGGTGTTCCAGCGTATTGCCCGCCATGACATCGTGTATATGGCCGCGATTTTCCATGATATTGCCAAAGGTCGTGGCGGTGATCACAGTGAACTGGGGGCGCTAGATGCAATTGAATTCTGCCGTACCCATGGATTTACCGAACGTGAGTGCAAACTGGTTGCATGGCTGATTAACAATCACCTCTTGATGTCGCTTACAGCACAGAAAAAAGATATTTCGGACCCTGATGAAGTCAAAGACTTTGCCGAAAAAGTCGGTGATATGGAGCATCTCGATTATCTCTATACGCTGACAGTCGCCGATATTAACGCGACCAATCCGAAACTATGGAATACGTGGCGTGCATCCTTGATGCGTCAGTTATATACCTATGCACGTGATGTGATTCGTTCAGGCTTGGGCCGTCCAGTTGACTATCAAATGCTGATTGAAGATACCAAGTTTGCTGCCAGTGAACTCTTGGTCAATGACTTCTCTCTCGCTGAAGTTGAGAAAGTTTGGCAAGAGCTGGGTGATGAATACTTCGTCAAAGAGTCAGCCAATGAAATTGCTTGGCATACCCAAGCAATTTTACAACACGGCGATAATCCAGAACCATTGGTGTTATTACGGGCGCATCGTAATGCTGCCGATGATGCGGTTCAAATCTTTATCTACACCCGTGATCAACCAAACTTGTTTGCCACCACGGTTGCGGTGCTGGATCGTATGAACCTTGATGTGCAAGATGCACGCATTATCACTGCCTCAACTTCATTCAGCTTAGATACTTATCTGGTCCTTGATCGTTTTGGTACATTGTTGACTGATCCAGATCGCGAACGCAAAGTGAAAGCCGCTTTGGTTGATGCATTGAGCCATTCGGATCAATATCCGGGGATTATGCAACGCCGTATCCCACGCCATTTGCGTCATTTTGATGTGCAAAATACTGTAGATATTGTCCTAAACCCGACGTTACAGCAACACATGGTTGAAATTTCAACCCTCGACCATCCAGGTCTACTGGCGCGTATTGGTGGTTTGTTCATGTTGCAAGGTTTGGATATCCATTCTGCAAGAATTGCCACACTGGGTGAACGTGCAGAAGATATTTTCTTTGTCACTAAGAAAAATGGTGTCTTGCTCAGCGATGAAGAAGTGAAAACTTTTGCGGAAAGCTTAAAAGCCGCTTTAGATGA
Organism: Acinetobacter sp. ESBL14; assembly: GCF_036668815.1. NCBI lineage: Bacteria > Pseudomonadati > Pseudomonadota > Gammaproteobacteria > Moraxellales > Moraxellaceae > Acinetobacter > Acinetobacter sp. ESBL14. The sequence continues at coordinate 301,491 of NZ_JAZEVS010000003.1, read as the reverse complement.
AGCATCGAATCAAATTTGTAATCCATCTTAAATTTTATTGTTTGGTAACTGTTTAAATGAACTCTAGCTTGTCGTTATTGCATCCCTATCCTTTTGAAAAGTTAAACCAACTTTTTAAAGATGTGCAACCTGCCAATTTACCGTTGATTCCTTTATCAATTGGTGAGCCTAAACATCCTGCGCCAGAGTTCGTCAAACAAGCGATTATTGATAATTTTGCCCATCTATCGACCTACCCAAACAGTAAAGGCCTGCCCGAGCTGCGCCAAAGTATCGCACAATGGCTCAGCAATCGCTTCAAGTTGAATCATATTAGTGCAGAAGATCATATCCTGCCTGTTTCTGGTACACGTGAAGGCATTTTCTCTTTTGTACAAGCTTTGATTAAGCGTGAAGATGCACCCTATGTGGTGATGCCAAATCCGTTTTATCAGATTTATGAAGGTGCAGCCCTACTTGCAGGTGCAAAACCCTATTTTATTAACTGTACTGAAGTAAATGGTTACCTAGGTGACTTTGATGCTGTCCCTGCGGAAGTCTGGGAAAAAACAGCCTTACTGTTTGTGTGCACGCCAGGCAACCCGACAGGAACGGTCCTGTCAAAAGAACAGTTTAAAAAGCTGATCGCATTGTCTGACCAATATGGTTTCGTGATTGCATCGGATGAATGTTATTCGGAACTTTGGTTTGATCAAGCGCCGATCGGACTTTTAGAAGTTTGTGCCGAAATGGGCCGTGATGATTATAAGAATTGTATCGTGTTCCATTCCCTGTCTAAACGTTCAAACTTACCAGGCATGCGTTCTGGTTTTGTTGCAGGTGATGCGGCTTTATTAAAACCATATCTGCAATATCGCACCTATCACGGCGCTGCAATGCCAGTACAAAATCAGTTGGCTTCAATTGCGGCATGGAATGACGAAGCACATGTTGAAGAAAACCGTCAGCAATATCGTGCCAAGTTTGATTTATTCCAGTCTGAACTCGGTCATTTATTGCCTTTACAAAAACCAGATGCGGGCTTCTATTACTGGTTAAAAGTCGATAACGATGAAACTTTTGCCAAAATGTTGATGGAAAAAGCGCACATCAAGGTTTTACCAGGCCGTTATCTGTCTCGTGACACAGAACAAGGTAATCCAGGCGAAGGTCATGTCAGAATGGCACTGGTTGCAGATTTGGCACAGTGTGAAGAAGTGGTCAAACGACTGAAAGCAATTCTATAAATAAAAAAAATCCCCGAATATTCGGGGATTTTTTTTAAATCAATACATTAGAAATCAAAGCTTGCACTGAGCATAAAGGTACGCGGTAGACCTGCTACAACATAACCATTATTGGTATTTGAAGTGCTATTGATATTGTCAGATAAGCCAACAGAAGACCAATAATCTTTATTGAAGACATTATTCACGTTAAAGTTGAAAGTGGTTGGTGTTTGTCCAAGCTGGGTTTTATAGTTCGCACCGATATCCAGCGTAGTCCAGTCATTCACTTTTAACTTATTGTCCAGACTTGCATAAGTCGAGCCTGTATAAGTCAATTGTGCATTTAAGGAGATATCTTGCGGAACTGGCAACGCCCATTCAGCACCTAAATTGGCTTGGAACTTTGGCACGCCAACTTCATTATTGTCATCATATAAGGCAGATCCTGTATTCTTTTGCTTGGCATGTAGCCACGACGCACCGCCCAATACCGTAATTGAATCAGTCAGCTTGCCATAGGTATTTAGCTCGACACCACGATGAACATATTCACCAGCATCACTAAATACCCCATCTTGCAAGACACCACGCTGCTTATTAATGTCAAATAAACTGATACTCGCACCTAAACGATCATTTTCGTATTTAGCACCAATTTCTTTTTGCTTGGCAACAAAAGGTTTAAGAGTGGTAGTGACATCCACTGTAGTATTACTTAACCCTTTCGCCAATGATTCGATATAGTTTGCATACACAGAAAATTCTGGCGTCAGTTTATAAGTCACACCTAAAGCAGGCGTCCATTTCGCCTCATTATATGCTGGATTGATTTTACTTCCATCGGTCTGATAGTTATAAGTTTCCTGCATAATCTTTTGATAGCGCGCGCCAAGCATCACGATCAACTTATCATCAAGCGCAGAAATATTATCCCCAATCGCGATACTTCTTAGACGGGTACGTGTACCAAGCTTAGGATCATTGACACGCTCTGGATTACCAATCGTCAATTCAGGTGCATTGCTATAATCTGGATGCAGAATATTAGTGGTGTTACTTCCGCTCATGGCCCAGCCATTACGGGTATTTTGCTGGAATGCAGAGCCTGATAACACTAGATTATGCTGGATAGAACCTGTCTGTAACTTACCGCGAACACCAATTTCACCAGTATTCACCATATCGACCCGACCATTGTCAAAGCGTGAATATTTCGCATCACCATTAGAGACATTGGTTAAAGTCGGATTTGCCAGACTATTTTGCTCTTCACCATGACGGAAACCATAAGCTGCATAAGCGGTTACAGCATCAGTTAAATCATATTCTGCACGGTAACTACCAAACACGTCCTCTTCATTAGAATAGGTCCATTTTTGTGCATAGTTACGACTCGCCTTTATTGCAGCAGGTACTTCAGTCAAACCTGCAAGAGAAATATTAGGTCGTGTTGCATCTAAACGGTTATTGCTGTACCCCATATCACCAGACAAACGCAAACGATCGCCACGGTAATCTAATCCAATAGAAGCTAAACCTAATGAATTTTTCTCATTATCAACGCTGGTATTGCCACCATGATAAGCGGTGTTTACACGTACACCAAACTCTTGGTTTTCGCCAAAGCGACGAGACATATCACTGGCAATTTGGCCACCGTTAAAATCTGTACCAACCGTAACACGATTTAATGGTTCATTACCTGCACGTTTTGGCAATAGATTAATTGCCCCACCAATTCCGCCATTGCCCGGCATCGCACCATTTAAGAAAGATGAAGCACCTTTAAGCACTTCGACACGTTCAAATAACTCTGTTGGAATATATTGGCGTGGTAGAATGGAATACAGCCCATTATAAGCCGTATCATCTGACCCTAAATTAAAACCTCGGATGTAATAAGATTCCTGAAAGTTTCCGAAACCACGCCCAACACGAACGCTTGGATCAGCCTTTAATACATCGCCTACACTTTTAGCTTGCTTGGACTGAATATATTCATTGGTATAACTGGTTAAGTTGAATGGTGTATCCAGGTTCTTCTGATTACCAAAGATCCCGACCCGACCACCACTGGCAACTTGTCCACCTGCAAAAGGATCCATTAAACCATCTGCTGATGCATCCGCACTGGCAGTAATACGAATTGTATTTAATGTCACGGTTGCATCCGCTGCTTGCCCCTGTTGCACTTCATCTGCAAAAACAGCTGTTGTCCCCATTGAAGCACATGCCATCATCAGTACTAATGGTTTAAGTTGTCTACCCATGATCTTTATCAGCCGACTTAAAAAATCGCATAATAAATGAGAATTGATACGTTTTACACTATTTTTTACCAATATGTGCCACTGTGTAATTTTATGATTTTTATAACTCAAACAGCATTAAAATTAAGATCCTGAATTCAATAATGATAAACTTAAAGCTTTATAAATAGGCAGAATAGATGTTTATTTTAAATTTGCCCAATAAATAAGATCACAGCAATGAGCATCATTAGCCCACCCGAAATTCGACTAACAACTTTTACAGCACGCGGTCTGCTTCTAAGCAATTTCTTGGCTGCGATTCCTACAAACATATACACCACAGCACAACTAATTAAGTGAATGAGCCCCAGTAAAATAATTTGTGCCGTTGGTGAAAATGCCATTTTCGGATGAATAAACGGTGGCAATAAGGCAAAAAATAATAGTAAGACTTTAGGATTTAAGCCACTAATCCCCACCCCTTTAATCAGCCATGAACCTGCTGATTCAAGCGATTGCGTGGCATCGGTCTCAGTTGAAATGGTCGCTGGATGTATAAATAGACTGATGCCCATCCATAACAAATAACAGGCTCCCATGATCGTCATTGCAGTGAGTAAAATCGGATAATGTTGCACCAAAGCGCCCACACCTGCTGCAACACATAAGATCGCCATGAGATGCCCAAACACTAAACCAGTGACGGCATTTAGAATAAATTTACCTTTGATACCTGCAAGAATGACATAAGCCCAATCGGCGCCAGGCGTTAATACGAATAAGATCGAAATGCACCAAAAAGCAAAAATCACACTAAGTTCCATAAGCAAAGCCCTTCCCACATCGACAATACGACCTTTGATCGTTTTCTTTTTCACCATTTGGTGAAGATTGTTGAGAAAGGATATGCTTTAATGGTGAAAATGTTATTCCAAATACTTCTATATCTTCAAAGCCCGAAGGGAGATTCTTCTAAATGGATCGCATTGATAAGAAAATTATTGCTGAACTACAAGCAAATGGGCGATTATCTATCACGGAACTGGCGGAAAGAATCGGTTTAAGTCTGTCACCATGCCATCGTCGTGTAAAAGCATTGGAAGAAAGTGGTGTGATTAAAGGCTATCATGCCGATCTAGAGGCTTCAAAAATCGGCCTTAATTTCTCAGCGATCATCTTTGTCACCTTAAAAGATGGAGATAAAAAGGCCCTGTCTGCCTTTGAAGAAAAAGTCATTGAAATTGCCAATGTCATTCAGGCGCAACGTTTATTTGGAAATCCAGATTATTTACTGCATGTTGTGGCTAAAGACTTGGCCAGTTTCCAAAAACTCTATGATGACAGCCTGTCTGCCTTACCCAATGTCCAGCGTTTGACCTCAACCATTGTTATGAAAAACGTGGTCTCCAATCGTTTACTGCCACTCTAAAGCAGCAGTTCGCCTTTATGACAGCATAAGAGAGTAGAATTGAAGCGTTTCACACTTTTATTCTACTGAACAGCAATATAGATAAGTGACCTTATTAATTTTTTTATCTGTCTATGGGCGATTGACCAACTGTTGAAATCTTCGTCTATACTTAGCCATCAAAACTTGATGACTATGGAAAGATGACTTCACAAACTCCCAAGAAAATAAAGAAAAAGGGTTGGCTCATTTTAGCAATCATTGCTGTATTTTTAATTGCTGCAATCGGGATTTGGCGGATTGGAACTGCTCCAAAATCAACGGTGACTGAAAAGCAAAAAAATACCAATCCAACTGCACAGAAAGCAGCCCTCACCGTGACCGTGGTTTCGCCGCAACAACAAAACTGGCAACAAACCTTTACTGCCAATGGCAACATTGCGGCATGGCAAGAAGTGGTGATTGGCAGCGAACTCTCAGGCCAGCGCCTCACCCGGGTCAATGTCAATGTCGGCGATGAAGTTCGACGTGGTCAAGTCTTGGCTGAAATTAATAGTGAAACTATCCGTGCAGATTTGGCAGCAGCCAAAGCCAGTTATGCCGAAGCACAAGCTGTCCTAGCTGATGCGATCACCAACAATAAACGTATCCAGCAATTAAAAAACACAGGCGCAATTTCAGCGCAAGAGTCTACTCAGTATCAAACCTCTCAAGCCACTGCTCAAGCACGGCTTGATGCAGCCAAAGCACAAATCGAAAGTAATCAATTACGCTTAGCACAGACTCAAGTGGTTTCACCAGACAATGGCGTAATTTCAGCCCGCACAGCCACAGTCGGTTCTCTTGCACAAACTGGTCAAGAACTGTTCCGTTTGATTCGGGATCATCGTCTGGAATGGCGCGCGGAAGTCACCACATCAGATTTGTATAAGCTCAAACAAGGCATGACCGCACATATTGTTTCACCTGACCCTGCGCAACCTGCAGTGACAGGTAAAGTCAGAATGATTGCTCCTGTGATTGACCCACAAACTCGTTATGGCTTGGTTTATGTGGATATTCCAACCACACAGGCTGTGCGTATGGGCATGTTTGTTAAAGGTGAATTTGATTTAGGTCAGAAACTTGCATTGACAGTTCCACAAACAGCTCTACTGTTGCGTGATGGTTTTTCCTATGTCTTTATTGTTAATGACAAGAATCGTGTCACTCAACAGAAAGTCACTGTTGGTCGCCGTTTAGGAGATCGTGTTGAACTGTTAGATTTAGCTGCAAACGTGAAAGTGGTTTCCTCGGGTACAGGTTTCTTGGCAGATGGTGATCTGGTCACGATTGCCAAAGAAATTCCTGAAACACCACTGAGCAAACAGCTCGTAACTACACAGGAGAAATAGCATGAATTTCTCCGCTTGGTCGATCCGCAATCCTATTCCCGGCATCCTGTTATTTATTATGCTGGGTTTGGCAGGATTGCTGTGTTTTAAATGGATGAAGATCCAGCAGTTCCCCGACATTGAGCTCCCCATGGTGACGGTAACTGCGGCCCTACCTGGTGCTGCACCACCGCAACTTGAAACCGAAGTCGCACGTAAGATTGAAAACTCAATCGCAACCTTGCAAGGTTTAAGGAATCAGTACACCAACATTCAAGATGGCGTGGTGACCGTTACTGCGGAATTTCAACTGGAAAAACCATTACAAGAAGCAGTTGATGATGTACGTAATGCCGTGTCACAAGTGCGTTCTGACCTCCCTGCCGATCTACGAGATCCAATTGTTAGTAAAATCAATCTTTCTGGTTCCCCGATTCTGACCTACACCATCCAATCACCAAAGATGGATGAAGAAGCACTGTCATGGTTTGTGGACTATGATATTGCCCGTGCCATGTTACAAGTCAAAGGTGTTGGCGCTGTCGCTCGTGTTGGTGGTGTCACGCGTCAAGTTGAAGTCGAACTTGATCCTGAAAAGCTGCTGGCACTAAATGCAACTGCAACCGACATTACCCGTCAACTACGTTTGATTCAGCAAGATGCCTCAGGTGGTCAAACCAAAATCGGTGGCAGTGAACAATCCATCCGTACCATTGCGACAGTTAAAACCGCTGATGAAATTGGTGCAATGGATATTGCCCTCAGCGATGGCCGACATATTCGTTTGGATCAGGTTGCAACTGTTCGTGATGGTATGGCTGAACGACGTTCCGCAGCACTCTTAAATGGCCAACCAGTGATTGGCTTTGAAATCACGCGTAGTAAGGGTGCCAGTGAAGTCGATGTTGAAAAAGGGGTTGTTGTTGCTCTAGATAAACTCAAAGCGGCACATCCCGATATCAAAATTACTGAAGCATTTAACTTTGTAAAACCTGTTCAGGATAACTACGAAGGTTCAATGTCACTGCTGTACGAGGGTGCAATCTTAGCGATCTTGGTGGTCTGGTTATTCTTACGTGACTGGCGTGCCACTATCATTGCTGCAACTGCACTGCCATTATCGATTTTACCTGCTTTAATTGGCATGTATTTTTTTGGCTTTACCCTCAATACAGTCACTCTCTTAGCCATGTCACTGGTGGTGGGGATTCTGGTTGATGATGCCATTGTTGAGATTGAAAATATCATCCGGCATTTACGTATGGGGAAAACACCTTACGAAGCAGCCATGGAAGCAGCCGATGAAATTGGTCTGGCCGTAATTGCCACCACTTTCACATTAATTGCGGTATTCCTACCCACGGCTTTTATGAGTGGTATTGCAGGTAAATTCTTTGTTCAATTTGGTTGGACAGCAGCATTGGCAATTTTTGCTTCACTACTTGTTGCGCGTTTACTCACCCCGATGATGTCCGCCTATCTCCTAAAACCTTGGATAGGCAAAGTCGAACCACAGGATGAATCTACATCAGCCCAAGTCATAAGCGACCAAGGCAGCAGCAGTCTTGCCAAAGACCGCGCCAAAGATGGCAAAGTCATGCGTGGCTATATGCGATTGGTGACATGGTGCCTCAATCATCGTTGGTTCACTTTAAGTGGTGCAATTGCCTTCTTCGTCTGTTCAGTTTTACTGATTCCATTGTTGCCAACAGGTTTTGTTCCTCCACCCGATACAGGACAAACGCAGGTTCGTTTGGAGCTTACCCCAGGTTCACAGTTTGGAGACACACTCAACACTGCTGAATATGCACGTACACTGATTAAAGATCATCCCGAGATTAAAAGCATCTATACCACCATTGGTGGTGGTGCTGCGGGAACAGATCCTTTTGCCGGTGGTGCATCCAGTGAGCCACGTAAAGCGACCCTCACCATTCAAACCACGGAACGTTCTGATCGTAGTGCCAGCTTACAAGACATTGAGGAGCAACTACGCCAACGTCTTGCCCCAGTTCCAGGTGCACGCATTCAAGTCGGTTTAGCGGGTAATAATAGTCAATACCAACTGGCTTTATCAGGTGATGATCCAGAAGCATTAATGGCAACTGCCCGTAGCCTTGAACGTGAATTACGTACCATTCCAAATGTAGGCAGTATCACCTCCAGTGCGGCTTTGATTCGTCCCGAATTAGTAATTCGTCCAGACTTTGCCAAAGCAGCTGATTTAGGTGTAACCACCTATGATATTGCGGAAACTTTACGCATTGCGACTGCGGGTGACTTCGATCAAAACTTGGCAAAACTCAATCTGTCTCAACGCCAAGTACCTGTAGTGATTAAACTGCCATTGGCTGCCCGTCAAGATCAGGAACTCATGAAACGCCTGATGGTGAAAGGTAATCGAGGTCCTGTAATGTTAGGTACCATTGCGGATGTTAATATTGAGAGTGGTCCATCACAAATTGACCGCTTCAACCGTTTGCGGAATATTAATTTTAATATTGAGCTGAATAATCAACCTTTAGGGGATATTGCTGCCAAAGTCGATCAACTACCAACTATGAAGAATCTCCCCCCTACAGTAAAGCGTACCAATATTGGTGATGCTGAGGTGATGCAGGAACTGTTCTCTAGTTTTGGTTTAGCGATGCTGACAGGCGTTTTATGTATCTACGTCGTATTGGTATTGTTATTTAAAGACTTCTTGCAGCCAATTACCATTCTGGTGGCCTTACCTCTATCACTGGGTGGTGCATTCGTGATGCTGCTGTTAGCCAAAAGTAGTTTCTCGATGCCAAGTTTAATTGGTCTGATTATGCTGATGGGGATTGCCAGTAAAAACTCGATTCTACTGGTCGATTACGCAATTATCGCAAGGAATGAAAAGCATTATTCGCGATTCAATGCCCTACTTGATGCCTGCCATAAACGGGCACGCCCGATTATCATGACCACATTGGCGATGGGTGCTGGGATGCTGCCAATTGCACTCGGCATTGGGACTGATCCAAGCTTTCGTGCACCAATGGCAATCTCGGTGATTGGTGGGTTGATTACCAGTACCTTCTTATCGTTATTGGTGATTCCTGTGGTCTATACCTTTATCGATGATATTAATCGTAAGATTCGCAGCTTTAGAAAAACTGAAGCCCAAACGGTTAAGCCCACACACTAAGCTTAAATAAAAAAGACGGTCATTTGACCGTCTTTTTATATGTTTAGTACATGAGCAGTATCAGCATAAACAACAAAAAACTGATTCCTGCTAAATAATATAAATGGCGCAGATGCCGATTCAACCACGACATATAAATACTTGAACCGATCAATTGAACAATAGCAACATTCCAGATCAACACTAACCCCACCATCCAAAAACCAACCAAAACATTTTGAACAAAATCATATTGAGGATAAATCAAGATTACCAATACCGTATAAAACATCAAATTTTTCGGGTTTAACAAACTTGAAAGTAGGCCTGATAGAAAAGCCTTCAACTCAGCATACTTTTGCGGTTGATCAACACGTTGTTCAGCAAGTTGATTAACCCTCTGTGCTGATTGAGCCAAACGAAAACATTGAAAAGCCAAATAAGCAAAATAAAGCACACCCAACCATTTCATAAGGATGAATAACGCTGTATTCACCTGCCCGATGATAAATAAACTCAAATAAATGCTGATCAGTATGATGGCATTCCCCAGCGCAATGCCTGCACAGGTAAATCTCGCAGCCTTTTTCTGACTCTGCATCAAGGTTTTCAAAATTAGAAAGAAATCTGCGCCGGGAGTCAGTAACGCAATAAAATGCGTAATCGCAATGCTCAGAAATAGCTCCATAACTACTCTCCAAATGAATCGGAGTCAGCTTAGAAAAGTGCGGTGCGTTGTTCTTGTATAAAATTGCGTGGACTAAGATTTTTTATAATATTGTTTAGGGGTTATGCCAGTATGTTGTTTAAAAACGCGATGAAAATGACTTTGATCAGTAAAATCCAGTTCGTATGCCAATTGCGCTAAATCACAACCTTTTCTCAAGCGTTGACGGGCTTGATTGACCTTATCATTCAATTGATAGGCATGCGGTGTTAAGCCAAAATAATGTTTAAATAAACGAATTAATGCATAACGGCTGAGTTGCATCTTTTCAGCAAGCTGTTGCAGTGACAGTCCCTCAATATTGTCCTCGAGACATTCCAGTAAATTAGGTAAATACTGTTGAAAATAGCGAGGAGGTTCAATTGTCTCCCAGTTAAAATAAGGGAGTAATATATGGGTTAAGACCTGAATTAAATGATGTTCTTTTTCTAATAGTGAAATTTGTGGATTAAAAAAAACTGCATTTAAGCTCGAAAATGCCTGATAAACACTCAGCTCATTTATAACACTGGGTTTTAATTGAGGTAAATACGGCGCATCAAAATCAACGTTTAGATCCGTATGATGTTGCAGTTCCTCTATCAATGCAGTCAACCATGCCGCATCCAAATGCATCATCTGGTAGCTCCATGCCTGATTTGGCAAAGGATTACAGGAGTGTTCTACATGAGCTGGAATAACAACAATACTACCAGCCTGAATCAGTTGGTCTTGGGCAAAAAAACTTGAAAAATGACTTTGTCCCGCATCTACTGCGCCAATCGAAAAGGTCGGATGGCTATGTGATTTATAGCAGATTCGACTTTGACATGCCCTACGCGTTTCCACATAAGGCATGTCTGGATCACTCCAGAATTCAACAGTTGAGTCCAAAAGAATTCAAACCTCAACCAAAACTTTGCTCATTTATTTCTTCGCTAATGCTTTTTCAATATCAGCTTCTAGGGCATCTGGCTTGGTAGTAGGTGCATAACGCTCTAAAACCTCACCATTACGCCCCACCAAAAACTTGGTAAAATTCCATTTGATATTACGACTCCCCAAAAGCCCCTTCGCTTCACGCGTTAAATAACGGAAAATCACATGTGCTTCAGGTCCTTTCACATCCACCTTGGCAAACATGGGAAAACTGACGCCATAATTGCGCTGACAAAATGCCCCGATTTCCTTATTGGTGCCTGGGTCTTGTCCTCCAAATTGATTACATGGAAATCCTAAAACCTCTAAGCCTTGAGCATTATATTTTTCATAAAGTTTCTCAAGTCCCGCAAACTGCGGAGTAAAACCACACTTGCTGGCAGTATTTACAATCAGCATGACCTTGCCTTTATAATCAGCGAGCGCTTTTGTTTCTCCCTCTAACAATTCAGCTTCAAACTGATAAATGTTACTCATGGATACGTTTCCTCGTCGTTCTTTTCTTCTGTTTTAAGTTGTAATGATGCCGAATTCACGCAATAACGCAGTCCTGTCGGCTGTGGACCATCCTCAAACACATGGCCCAAATGTGCATCGCAATCATGGCAGACAATTTCTGTTCTGACCATACCGTGTGATACATCTTCATGTTCTTCGATTGCAACACTATCAATAGGTTTAAAAAAGCTCGGCCAACCACAACCACTATCATATTTTGTTTCTGAAGAAAATAATTCCGCACCGCAACAACGGCAAACATAAGTACCATGTTGTTTATTGTTCCAATATTGCCCAGTAAATGCGGGTTCTGTGCCCTTTTGACGAGTGATGCGATATTCTTCAGGTGATAATTCTCTTTGCCATTCTCGGTCCGTTTTATTCACTTTTCCCATAACCTGCACCTTTTATTCTGATGTTAGAACTATCTTAATGATCAGGTTTTATATTTACGCCATTCAAAAAAAAAACTCTAGTCTCAGATCGTATAATTTAGTGAAATTTAAACACTTTAATTATTGATAGCAAAAAGAAAGCAAATTAAAAATCAAAAGTAAGCAACTTTTAACAATATTGTCTTCTTCGTGAGCAAATATAGTGTTATGCTTATTTCGCACGGTGATATAGGACAAACAATGTCTCAGAAAAAAAGTGTGGTTTTTCAAAACCTCTTACCAACGATCAGACAATATCAACAATCAGGTTTTACTCATGAAAAAATTGTTGAATTGTTGAGAGATCAACACGATCTGAATTTGGTAAGTGTAGAAACCTTTAAAAGTTATTTATACCGATATGCAAAAGTGAATCCAGCTATGTCAAAAAATACTGTTGTTTCCCAGTCTAATCAATCAAGCCGAGAAATTAAAAAATCATCTAAGCTTGAGCATGTTTGTTATGACATTCGTGGACCAGTATTACGCGCCGCCAATGAAATGGAGGAGCAAGGACATAAGATCATCAAGCTAAATATCGGCAACCCTGCACCTTTTGGTTTTGAAGCCCCTCAAGAAATTATTAACGATGTTGCATTAAACCTTCCAAATGCAATTGGCTATACCGATTCAAAAGGGATTTTCCCTGCACGTAAAGCCATCTGCCAGTATTACCAGCAGAAAGGTATCTTTGATATGCATGTCAATGATGTGTATGTCGGAAATGGTGTTTCTGAACTGATTGTGATGGCGATGCAAGGTCTGCTTGATGACGGCGATGAAATGCTGGTACCTATGCCCGACTATCCACTATGGACAGCGGCAGTGAATCTTTCAGGTGGAACTGCAGTTCACTATAAATGTGATTCTGAAAATTATTGGTATCCAGACATTGCGGATATGGAAAGCAAAATCACACCAAATACGCGTGGTATTGTAATTATCAATCCGAACAACCCAACAGGTTCCGTCTATCCACGCCATGTGTTGGAGCAAATTGTTGCCCTAGCGAAAAAACATGACCTGATTTTATTTGCCGATGAAATTTACGACAAAATCGTTTATGACGGCATTGAGCATGTGGCAGTTGCAGCTTTGGCTGGCGATCAACTGTGTATTTCATTCAATGGTTTGTCAAAAGCCTACCGTATTGCAGGTTATCGCGCGGGTTGGATGGCAATCACAGGCAACAAAGCACGTGCGGCTGACTATATCGAAGGCTTAGACATGTTGGCTTCCATGCGTCTATGTGCCAATCACCAAGCACAATATGCGATCCAAACTGCGCTCGGCGGTTATCAGTCGATTAATGATTTGATTCGCCCAGGCGGTCGCTTATACGAACAACGCAATATTGCATGGGAAATGCTGAATGAAATCCCAGGTCTGAGCTGTGTTAAACCTGATGGTGCGATGTACTGCTTCCCTAAACTTGATCCAACAGTTTATCCAATTGAAGATGATGAAAAACTGATGCTGGATCTTTTAAAGGCCGAAAAAGTGCTGCTGGTTCAAGGTACTGGCTTTAACTGGCCAACACCGGATCACTTCCGCGTGGTGTTCTTACCTGCCGAAAATGAACTGCGTGAAGCTATTAATCGCTTAGGCCGTTTCTTGGCAAAAATGCGCTAAATTTAAGTTATGAGGTATCTTTTGCGGAGATACCTCATTTTCATATTCACCATCAAAGCATATTAATCGTCAGCTGATTGAAGGGTATCCCATAAATCTTCGTATTCTTTGGCTTTCTTTAAGTTTTTGGTCAAACCAAACCCGCCTTTTTCATACAAACGAGATAGAGACAGCAAGGCATCCATTTCATCTTGTGAAAAAGCCAGCTCATAAAATTCAACCGCTTTTTTATAATTCTTCGCGACGCCTTTGCCTTCTTCATACATGTACGCCATATTATAAGAACCTAAAGCCTCTTCCGCTTTGGATGCCAAACTAAATAAGCGCATCGCTTCTTTATAGTCCTGCTTAATCACGCTATTCCCTTCTAAGTAGAAAATACCGAGATTATTGATCGCCCCAGCTTCATCTTGCTTAGCTGCCAATTGATAATAATGCACCGCCTTATTCAAGTCCTGAGCAACACCTTTCTCTTCATCTCCCTCTTTATAAAGATGACCGAGCTCAACTTGTGCCAAATCCAGCCCCGCATCAGCAGACTTGGTCATCCACTCTAAACCCTTCTTGGTATTGGCTTTAACACCTTCATCTCCATTCAGATACATATAACCGAGATAATACTGTGCTCTCAACTGCCCTTTCTGCGCTGCTTGGGTATACCATTTTAAAGCGGTTGGGTTGTCTTCTTCAGTGCCTTCACCATAGTTATACATATAGCCGACAGAGAAAATTGCATCGGCATTACCCTTTGCTGCAGACTTCTTAAACCACTCCAATGCTTTACCAAAATCCTGTTCGACTTCAATGCCATAATAATAAGCATCACCTAAGTTATTCTGAGCAATCGCATCACCATTTTTAGCTTGTTGTACCAATTCTGGGCTATACGGCACATCATCTGCATGGCTTATGCTAAATAAACTGCTGGTTAATAATATTGAAAGTACGATATTTTTTAATTTCATTATTTGGCTCACATTGCTACATTTTTATGCGGTTATATTCTAACGGCAAAACACTTTATGTAAACCAATATTTATATTTACATAAAAATCAAAAACTAATTTTTAATATTCTATAAAAATAACAAAGCAAAAACACGGTTTGCCAAAATATTAGGCATGTCATTTTCGGTTTGCATGCTAAACTATGCGTTGCTTTGAAAAAGGATAGTCCTTCTATGCGGTTTGTTCATCTCGGTATCCACACAGAATTTTCGATCACGGAATCGATTGTTCGCATACCTGATTTGGTCAAGGCTGCCATAAAAGATGAGATGCCTGCTTTAGCACTCACTGACTTATCCAACCTGCATGCCGCAGTCAAGTTTTATGAGGCTTGCTTAAAAAAAGGCATTAAACCTATATTAGGTAGCGTGATTCGACTCAACGATGCAGAACACCGTGCAACCTTATTGGCAACCAGCAGCACAGGTTGGCTGAATCTAACTGAAATCGTGTCACGTGGCTTTATTGAAGGTCAACAACTCAGTATTCCATGCGTGCAAAAAGAATGGGTACTTGAGCAATCCGATGATCTGATCGTCTTGCTTGGACAGCATAGTGATGTAGGCAAAATGCTCTGCTCTTCTAATCCGCAAAAAGCCGAACCTTTGTTAGAAGCGTGGATTGAGAAGTTTGGTAACCGTGTCTATTTGGCCTTAACACGTACTGAACGCGTCGGTGAAGAAGATTTTATTCAGCAAGCAGTCAAGCTCGCTGCCAAATATCAAGTTGGTGTGGTCGCACATAACGATGTGCACTTTGTTGAACAAGACGATTTTGAAGCCCATGAAGCACGGGTATGTATTGCTGATGGTTATGTCTTAGGTGATGATAAACGCCCCAAAAACTACAGCACTGAACAATACTTTAAAACGGGCGAGCAAATGTCTGAGCTGTTCTCAGACATTCCAAGCGCGATTGAAAACACTTATCAAATTGCAAAACGCTGTAATGTTGCCTTGCAACTCGGCACCTATTTCTTACCCGACTTCCCGATTCCTGATGGCTATACCATCGATACTTATTTCGAGCATTTATCACGCACGGGCTTGGAAGAACGTTTAAACCATCTTTATCCAATTGAAGAACGTGATGAGGATTGGGTCGAGATTCGCAAGCCTTATGATGAGCGGATCAAGTACGAAGTCGATATTATCCTCAAAATGGGATTCCCTGGCTACTTCCTGATCGTCATGGACTTTATTCAATGGGCGAAAAATAACGGTGTTCCTGTTGGCCCTGGCCGTGGTTCAGGTGCAGGCTCACTGGTCGCCTATAGTTTAAAAATTACTGACCTTGACCCCTTACGTTATGATCTGCTGTTTGAACGTTTCTTAAACCCAGAACGTGTTTCGATGCCCGACTTCGACGTCGATTTCTGTATCGCAGGCCGTGACCGTGTGATTGAATATGTGGCACAGAACTATGGTCGCCAAGCGGTATCACAGATTGCCACATTCGGTACCATGGCGGCAAAAGGTGCGATTCGAGATGTGGCACGTGTCTTAGGTAAGTCTTATGGTCTTGCTGACCGTATTTCCAAAATGATTCCAACTAAACCGCTGGGTGTCGATTTGGTCACAGCGATTGACATGGAGCCACAGCTTAAAGATATCGTCACCAACCCATCCAACCCTGACAATGACGATGCGGCTGAAATTTGGGAAATGGCGCTCAAACTCGAAGGGATCACCCGTAATACCGGGAAACATGCGGGTGGTGTTGTTATTGCGCCAGGGAAAATTACGGATTATTCCGCAGTCCTGTGTGATGCCGATGGCACCAACCGTGTTGCGCAATACGATAAAGATGATGTTGAAGCCGCGGGTCTGGTCAAGTTCGACTTCTTGGGCTTACGTAACTTAACCGTCATTGAAGATGCGATTCAAAATATTAATAAACGCATCAAATCTGAGATTCCACTGAATATCTCCAATGTCCCACTTGACGATAAAGATGCCTATTTAGTCTTTGCGGAAGCCAACACCACCGCGGTATTCCAGTTTGAATCCGTGGGCATGAAAAAAATGCTCAAGGAAGCAAGACCAAGTAAATTCGAAGAAATTATTGCCTTCGTTTCCTTGTATCGTCCTGGCCCGATGGATCTGATTCCAGACTTCATCCATCGTATGCATGGGGGTGAGTTTGAATATCTGCACCCATTGCTTGAAGGTGTATTAGAACCCACTTACGGGATTATGGTTTACCAAGAACAGGTGATGCAGGCTGCACAGTTCTGTGCTGGCTATACCCTCGGTGGCGCCGATTTACTCCGTCGAGCTATGGGTAAAAAGAAACCTGAAGAAATGGTGAAACAGCGCCAGATCTTTATCGAAGGTGCGTCGAAAAAGGATATTGATGAAGCGACTGCGAACCATATCTTCGACTATATGGAAAAGTTCGCAGGCTATGGTTTTAACAAATCCCATGCGGCTGCTTATGCCTTGGTTGCCTACCACACGGCTTGGTTAAAAGCGCATTACCCTGCTGAATTTATGGCAGCCGTTTTATCTTCGGAAATGCAGAATACCGACAGTATCGTGTTTTTGATTGATGACTGCCGTAATAATAAACTCGAGGTACTGCCACCTTCCGTAAATATGTCTTTGTATCATTTCCATGCCAGCGACGAAGCAACCATTGTGTATGGTTTAGGCGCAATCAAAGGTGTCGGTGAACAAGCGATGCAATCGGTCATCGATTCACGTATCAATGAAGGTCCATATAAAGATTTATTTGATTTCTGCCATCGTATTGATCTGAAAAAAATCAATAAGCGTACCTTAGAAGCACTGATCCGTGCAGGTGCATTAGATTGTCTGGGGATTGAACGCTCTAGCCTGATGGCACAGTTACCTGAAGCGGTACAAGCGGCTGAACAAGCACGTAGCAACCGTGAAACAGGGATTATGGATCTGTTTGGTGAAGTTGAAGAAGTTCAGCGCAAACCCGCCAAGCCCGTCAAACCATGGTCGGATGAAGTCCGTTTAAAAGGTGAAA
Organism: Acinetobacter sp. ESBL14; assembly: GCF_036668815.1. NCBI lineage: Bacteria > Pseudomonadati > Pseudomonadota > Gammaproteobacteria > Moraxellales > Moraxellaceae > Acinetobacter > Acinetobacter sp. ESBL14. The sequence continues at coordinate 283,883 of NZ_JAZEVS010000003.1, read as the reverse complement.
AAGATACACTTGGTCTCTACCTAACAGGTCATCCAATTGATGTGTATCGCCCTGAATTAAAATCATTTATCCCTGCAAAACTCAATGAGCTGACGCCGACTCGTCGAGGTGTTACCACGGTTTTTGCGGGTTTGGTGGTGGATATTGCCAACTTCCCAAACCGTATCATGATCACACTAGATGATGGTACAGCCCGTGTTGAGATCAGTTGTAACCACGAACGTTTCCAGCGCTATAAAGACATTATTCGCTTAGAACAAGTCGTGGTGATTGAAGGTGAAATTTACGAGCGTGAAGGCTTTGATCGCCCAATGGCACGCCTCAGCAAAGCCTTCAACTTAAATGAAATTCGTCAGAAACGCGCGCAAAGTATTCAGGTTCGCCTGCCTCATGATCTCATGACCAAATCTTTGGCCAAAGATTTGCAAAATATTCTATTGCCTTATTGCAATGTCGATATGTGCCAGCACATTGGATTACAAATTCAACTAGAACAAAGCTTTGCAAATGCGGAACTCCATCTCGGTCCGCAATGGAAAGTGGTGCCACTGGATGAGTTGCTTGGTAAGCTTCGTGATTATTTTGGTAAAGAATCGATCTTCATCGAATACCAAGTAAAATCAAAAGCGGCCAAAGTCGCTGAAGCACCGAAAGTCAGTGTTGTGCCACCGCCACCAGACAATATGTCTATGGATGAAGCGCTTGATCTTTACCAAGCCGATGTCTCTCAATATTCTTAATTTTGGATGATATATGAACCTGTTTGACTCAAATAGCGTGTCCAAACATTTGGATCATGTGCGTATTGTTATGGTCAATACCACTCTGCCAGCCAATATTGGTAGCGCCTTACGCGCTATGAAAACCATGGGTTTATCAAAACTGGTCTTGGTTGCACCAAAAACCTACCCACATCCCGATATCGATGCTTTGGCAGCAGGTGCACAAGATTTAATTGAACAAATTGAAATTGTTGAGACCTTAGAACAAGCGATTCAAGATTGTCATTTGGTTTTTGGAACAAGTGCCCGTAGCCGCACTATTCCATGGCCATTACTGGATGTTCGCCCTGCTGCACAGGAAGCACTACAAGCCGCAACCAAAGCACAGCATATTGCAATTGTATTTGGTCGTGAAGATCGTGGCCTCACCAATGAAGAATTGGCTTTAGCCAATTATCACTTAACCATTCCAGTAAATCCTGAATACGGTGTTTTGAATGTCGCTCAAGCCATTCAAGTGGTTTGTTATGAACTTAGAATGGCTGCATTGGAACAAAACAGCACTGTGACAGAAACAGCAACTGATCACATGCAACTCAAACAGCAACAAAGCATGGAGTGGGATGAGCCTTTAGTCACGCAACAGCAAATGGAACAGTTCTATCCCCATCTAGAAAAAATGCTGACAGAAATCGAGTTTCTTGATCCGAATAATCCTCGTTTATTGCCATTACGCTTGCGTCGCCTGTTCGGAAGGATACAATTAGATCGTATGGAGTACCATTTATTGCGCGGGATTTTCAGTCGCGTACAGGCGCTTGCCAAAGGTTCATGGAAAAAAACAAATACGGAGGATCATACTCATGATTAAACAGCTAAAAGAAGATATCGAAGCTGTATTTGCACGTGATCCCGCGGCCCGCAATACGCTCGAAGTCCTCACCACCTACCCTGGGATTCATGCCTTGATCATGCACCGCATGGCGCATGAACTCTGGAAAAAAGAATACAAAGGCAGTGCTCGCCTACTCTCTTCATTTAGCCGTTTTGCCACTGGAATTGAAATCCATCCTGGTGCAAAAATTGGCAAACGCTTTTTTATCGACCACGGCATGGGGGTGGTGATTGGTGAAACAGCTGAAATTGGTGATGATGTCACCTTGTATCATGGCGTGACCTTAGGTGGAACAACATGGAATAAAGGTAAGCGCCATCCGACCCTCGAAGATGGTGTAGTGGTTGGGGCTGGTGCAAAAATCTTAGGACCATTTACGGTACATAAAGGCGCTAAGGTTGGTTCAAATGCTGTCGTCACCAAAGAGGTTCCAGAAGGTGTAACTGCTGTCGGCAACCCTGCCCGCTATATTTTTAAAGACAAGACTCAAATTGAACCAGACGAAGCTAGCCGTCGTGACTATGCTGAAAGCATTGGTTTCCAACCTTATGCCACGACCCAAGATCAATCTGATCCAATTCTGGAAGGTATTCGTGTTTTATTAGATCGTATGCAGAAAAATGAACAACAAATGAATGTACTCTGCAAGCGATTGTCTGAACTTGATCCAAGTTTCAAACCACAAAACTCAAAAACTCAACCATTGAGTAAAGAAGAACTCAAAATTATTGAAGAAGTTAGACGTGAGTGCGAAGCACAGAACAAAACTTCAGCAACATAGTCACATATATAAAAAATGTAACACGCTTTTCATTGCAAGTTGGTTTTGCTTTTCCTAGACTGGTGAAACCAACGATCTACTTCTCATTTAACTAAAATTAATGGATGTAAAGCATGAATTTTAAGCCTTTGGCATTACTTGTACTTTCAACTTCTTTTTTGACGGCCTGTGGCATCGCCCCAGTTAAAAAAGACAAGGTTGCTGAACCATTTGTGTTCAAGGAACCAGATCCAACTCCTGCATTCTATGCTTTAAATCCAGTTAAATATGATGCTCCACCAAGCTTTGAAGTTGCGATCAAAGATGCAGCTGCTCAGCCTGTCACAAAAATGGTCGTGACCTTACAAAGCGATCCAACAAAATCAACCACGCTGGATATCAACAAACTGATTATTCCAACCATTGATAACAAGCAACGCAGCATGAAATATGCAGTTCTTGCTGGTGATAATGAAGTTGATGTCACTGAAATTGATGACTTTTTACAACTGGTAGAAGGTAAAGCCCGCCACTACCCACCTCGTTTCCCTGAACGTCAAGAACGTAAAGGTTATGAAGTCAAGTTAAGAGAAACGACACAGAAATTAGATGCTTTAGCTGAAAAGCCAAATGCCTCTCTAGACGTATTGACGCGTGCTTTTAAAGCAAGTGTGATGGCACGTAACCTCGACTTAGGTACCGCTTACACCTCAAAATCCTTGACTTATGCACAACGTATTCTTGCAATTAACCCAAATGACCCAGAAACTAACTTCTGGTTTGGTTTTGGCTTGTCTGAAGGTGGCGGTCAACGTGAAGCCATTCCTTATTTAGACAAAGCCATGAAAGGTGGTGTTCAAGAAGCTTATCTTTCTGCTGCCAACAACTATCTCTGGTTAGAGCAAAAGAAAAATGCGATTCAAACTTTGAAAAACTACAAAGTAAGCTATCCAGATGAAGCGGAAGTGACTGACCGCTTGATCAAAGAAGTTGAAACTGGCAAACGCTGGAATGTATGGCAAGTTCTCAACTAATTGGAACTGGTTAGATTTGTAAAAATAGACTGTCGTGTACAGTCTATTTTTTTATCTGTCATTGAAAAAACATTCGATTTTCGTATTATAGCAAGAATCTCCCAACGAACTTGCTGACATATCATGCTAGCATTTAACCCCAATAAACGTTTATTTTTTATCTCTCTATTCAGCACCATGCTGATCAGTGGCTGCCAAGTTGTCAGTCTTAAGCAGCAAGCAGTGAATGTAACGATTGCTAACGAACGTAATAGTATTCTTACGCAAAAAAAGCTCAGCGAAGCCAGCCTCAATGTCCTGTCGATGTCTGGCAAAGAAGCCAAAGTGTGTATGCAAACACCAAATGAGTGCATTGCAGACTTACATAAAATCCCACAAATTCAGGATGAGCAATTATTATCGACTGCGAGTGAATTATATCTTTCCAAGGCACTCACCCTTTCGGATTCTTCCGAATGCAAAATCAGTAAATTGACAAAACACAAACCAGAAGAAGAACAGAAAACCATTCAAAAGACTTATGAGCAATGCTTAGATCAAGAGTTAGAAGCTTTAGACAAAAGTATTCGCTATAGCTATGCATATTTGTTCAAAACAGCACGCCAACCGCAAGAACGCATTTTTGATAACCGTCAGGTTCAAATTCGAGACTTTTACAATCAAGCTCTAACCAAGCTGGTGAATGTGCATAGTTTAAGAAACCCAGCTAAAACGATTAATCCCACAATTCAGATTGGCAAAAGCACCTACACCATCGATATTCAGTCCTATCAACGTCTACAAAATATGAAGTTGGAAAAATTTATTTCCAGCTATAACATGAACTTTTCAGGCTTAAGAGCGATTAACCGCCGAGATGGTTTCGGTTCAGATTTCGTTGCAGTATTTCCGTCAACGGATGCTGCCCATGGTGAAAATAAATATATTCTTGATCCATTAAGTTATAGCTATCCGAATGGACTTAACCCCAATATTCATAAAGCACGTTATTTGGCTGCAACCATCATTGCGCAGCCCAAGAATGCCGCCGCAACGATTAACGATGTTTTAAATAACCCAAACTTTGAAGTAAAGGTTTATGACCCTTATAGCGTAGAGAAAGTGAGTATTGCAGGTAAAGAATATTCGCTTGCCGCCAATTTCTCTGCACCTTATGGTCTTTGGTTAGCTGAAAATAATTTAGGTGCAGCAGCCTATTTAACCTTAATTGATCGTGATCAGCATCTCACCATGCCACATCTATATATGCTGGAACCCTATAATCCGAACAAAAAAGTAATCGTATTGGTACATGGTCTTGCCAGCAGCCCAGAAGCATGGATTGCCGTAACCAATGACATTATGGGTGATGCCGTATTACGAGAGCATTATCAAGTATGGCAGGTCTTTTACTCAACCAATATGCCAATTCTGGAAAGTCGCTTTCAGATTTATGCGCTTTTAAAACAAGCTTTTGGCTCCTTGAATGATAAGGATGCAGCAGCCCAAGATGCGGTGTTAATTGGCCATAGTATGGGCGGGATTATCAGCCGACTCTTGGTGAGCAAAGCTGATATTTCCCAGCAGGCACTCACCATGATGAGTAACCGTCAACAAACGCGTTTACGTAAACACCCTGTCATTGGTGAACGACTCAAAATGGAACCGATTACTAATTTTGATCGTGCCATTTTCTTGGCTGCTCCACATAAAGGAACTGATTTTGCCGATCGTTGGTTTACACTGGCGGCACGTAAAATCATCAAACTCCCTGCAACCTTCTTGACCACTTTGGCAGATACACTCACCAGTGATGACATGGATTTAAAAGAATTCGTTAAAACCCTAACCAATGATGTGATTCAGAATGGGCCAAGTGATCTCAGTAAAAAATCCAAATTTATGGAGTTAACTGCCTCTATTCCGCCAGAAAATGGACTGATTTTTCACTCGATTATGGGTAACATTACCAAAAGTGATGATCCAAATGTCATTACAGATGGGATTGTTCCTTATAAAAGTGCTCATTTAGATGGCGCCGTTTCCGAGAAGATTTTCACAGGCGGTCACTCAATCCAAGAGACACCTGAAGCTGTTCTAGAGTTACGACGTATTTTACGTGAACACCTTGTCGATCATGGTTTATATAAACCCAAGCACTAAATACAATAAAAAAGCCCCAACAATGTGGGGCTTTTTTAGATCAAATCATTTATACGCCAGAACGGATCATATAATCAAAAGCAGATAGTGATGCTTTCGCGCCTTCACCTGTGGCAATGATGATTTGCTTATATGGCACTGTAGTACAGTCACCTGCGGCAAAGACACCTTTGACATTGGTTTCATTACGATCATTAATCACGATCTCACCACGATTACTCAGTTCAACCGCACTATTCTTCAAGAAATCTGTGTTTGGTAATAAACCAATCTGTACAAAAATCCCTGCAAGCTCGACTGTGTGTTCAACATCTGTGGCGCGGTCTTTGTATTTCAAGGCCGTTACTTGAGCACCATCACCCACCACTTCGGTACTGAGAGCATTCAAGATCACAGTGGTATTTGGCAAGCTGTTTAATTTATCTTGCAATACTTGGTCAGCACGAAGTTTGGTATCAAACTCAACCAAAGTTACATGCTCTACAATGCCTGCAAGGTCAATCGCTGCTTCTACGCCTGAGTTACCACCACCAATCACGGCAACACGTTTGCCTTTGAATAATGGACCATCACAGTGTGGGCAGTAGGCTACACCACGGGTACGGTATTCAGCTTCACCCGGTACATTCATTTCTCTCCAACGCGCACCTGTAGACAGGATAATGGTTTTCGATTCAAGTTTGGCACCATTCTCCAGTTCAACCTCAACCAGACCATTGGCTGTTTGATCTGCACCAGTGATCTTGCTGACACGTTGCAGGTTCATGATATCCACACCGTACTCACGCACATGGGCTTCCATGTCTTGAGCAAACTGTGGGCCGACGGTTTTTTGAACGGTCGTGAAGTTCTCAATGTCCATGGTGTCCATGACCTGACCACCGAAGCGTTCAGCGACAATCCCAGTTTTAATCCCTTTACGTGCTGCATAGATTGCAGCAGTACCACCCGCAGGACCACCACCAATCACCAATACATCAAATGCGTCTTTGGCATTGATTGCAGCGGCATCTTTCTCAGCTGAATTGCTATCCAGTTTGGCTACGATTTCTTCCAAAGTCATACGACCTTGACCAATATGTTGGTTGTCTTGGAATACCATCGGTACTGCCAGGATTTTGCGTTCTTCAACTTCGTCCTGGAAGAAAGCACCATCAATCATGGTTGCTGTGGTATTTGGATTGTTGATCGCAATTAAGTTTAAAGCTTGTACGACATCTGGACAGTTGTGGCAGCTTAAAGATACAAACACATCAAAGTTTGCGCTTAAGTTGAGACCTTTGATCTGAGTGAGTACTTCATCAGACACTTTAGGCGCATAACCAGACACTTGTAATAATGCCAAGATCAAAGAAGTAAACTCATGTCCCATCGGTAAGCCAGCAAAGAACACACGTGGTTGTTCACCTGCTTTGGCCACACCAAAACTAGGACGGCGAGCGTTTGAACCGTCAAAACGCGCCGTAACTTGGTCAGAAAGTTCAGCAATTTCAGTCACGAGTTCTTTGATTTTTGCAGCTTTGTCTGATTCATCTAAAGCAGCAACCAACTCGATTGGACTTTCTAAACGTTCTAAGTAAGCTTTTAATTGAGTTTTAATATTTTGATCTAACATGTATTTCTCCAAAGGCTAAGGCTTTTAAATCAGCTAAATTCATTCAATGAGGCTATAGTACGCAAAAGTACTAAATAGGTAAAACAGTATGTTTTTATGAGTTTGATCGGATAAACCGAATATAGATTTATGAGACATCAAGCTTTTGGGTAATTCGAACACGCCGATTTTTCAAATTTTTGGCAAGTACATATAAAATTGTACTTAAAGCAATTGCCAATATTGTTATCCCCCACAAGATCACATTTATGATCTGAGACACACGCTCTGCTTGCTGCGCACGTTGATCTAGAGGTTGGGTGACTGAGGTGATACTTTTGCCATACAACTGCTGCTGCATGACCCATAATTGCTCAGGCTTAAAATCGTAGCTTTTAAATTGGGTTGGATTCGTTTTTTCAGCACTAATCAATTGATTTACATAAATATTAGCAGTCTTACGATCAACAGGTTGGTGCAATAATGCGACTTGTGCCAAGACATAGGCTTTTTCAGTTGCAGCAATATCTGCTTGCTGTAAATCTTGTGCAATTCGGCTTTCAACAATATTGCTTTGATAACTCATCCATTGTTGATAAGCCTGCTCAGTTTCATCTTTCCAATCATATTGGATATAGCTGAGACTTGACCAAAGCAAAATAAATGCAATGATCCAAGCCAAAATCCGTTGTGACCATGCCTGGAAACGCTGTTGAAAAAACTTAAATTTCCTCACCCAACTGACCAATAAAAAAGCACCAATGAATGCAACAAAAATTTTTAGCAACAACCAACCGAACCATGACAACAAACTAAAGAAGTAATCTGCAGGTTGCTTAAATGGAATAAGCTCTTGAACATGATAAGGCAGATCTAAAACCTGAACATGTGTAGAAAGATCAAAGAAACGATAGATAAATTCTTTTTGCAAAAATAACGATGCAACCGTCACAACGACTAAGCTACTGGCGAGAACAAACCAGATCATCAAATGACGCTGACGCTTTTTTAAAAGCGCTAAACGCTGGTCAATCGGTTGTACGCTAAAATCTTCTATGGGTGACAATGATCTTTCCTTTAACGATTAAAAACATCTCAAGATTGAGGTGGTTGGCTATTCTCAAGCACCAAATGATTCAAATTCTCTTGCAAAGCACGCAAACGTGTGGTCGCTTCAGCCCGCTTTTGCATGCCTTCTTTTTGGATTTGAATCACATCATTTACGGTTTTAATGAGGGTGTTTTGTACATGTTCAAGTGTTTCAACATCAATTACAGAACGCTGATTGGCTTTGGCTGTGTCCACAGAGTTCTGATGCAATAGCTCAGCATTACGACGTAATAATTCATTGGTGGTATCATCAATCGCCTTGGCGAGTTGTACGCTGTTCTTTTGTTCTTGTAATGAAATCGCTAGACTAATCTGATTTTTCCAGGCAGGTAGCGTAATGTTCTTAATGGCATAAAACTTATCCACCAACATTAAATTATTCGACTGAATAATCCGAATCATCGGCAAGGTCTGCATCGCAGATTGTTGCAGAACCTGCAAATCACTGACTCTTTTTTCAAGGTTATTTGCCAAGTGATTCAGATCATAGATCTGTTGAGTACTTTGCTGATCTTGCTCCTGTGTTGTAAGCATCGAAATCTGTTGTTGAATATCTTGCTGTTTTAATTGCCCCGCAGCGATATAAACACCCAGTTGTTTATATTCATCTTGTACCGCATCGAACATTTTATCTAGCGTTCCAACACGTGCCTTTAAACCCGACTGTGAACTTTCAATCTCTTTAACCAATACATCAATCTGTTCTTTGGTGGTATTAAAGTGCTGATCAAAGTTTTGCTTGGCACCCTTAAACTTACTCAGTAAACCACCGAAAAAACCTGAACTTTTAGACTTATTTAAAATACTTGACGTATTTAACTGCTGTGCAACTTGAACCACCTCATTCAACTTTTGACCTGTGGCATCTAAGTCCTTATTTTGAACCAAACTCAATAATTCATCGGTATAAGTCGATGTCTTGTTGGCAATATTTTTACCGTATTCTGCAACAACAGTCGTGCTAATATCGGCCAGTTCTTTATGTGCATCCATCACTTCAGCAAAATCTTGAGGTTGAAGACCTAAGTCTTTTAAGTTCAACTGCTCAAAACGCTGCTCTGGCTTAATTTCAAGCGCATGAGATGCTTTGCTAAGTTCTGAATCTGACATCATATTTCCCTCTTATTTCTGTAATGATTTTTTCAAATTTTGAATGAGATCCTCTCGACTTTTATCGAGTTGATCCAATGTTGCTGTCGAGTTAGATTCTCGACTTTGCTTTAAATAATATTGCCATGCTGGAATTAAGACCTGTTGTGCTTCTTTAAAACGATCCAGAAGACTGAAAGACAAATACTGTGACAATTGCATCTGTTTCATCGCAATATCATTACTGCTTTGTAATGTCTGTAAGGTATTGATTTTTTTAGATAGTCGCTCGACAAAATGATCGAGTACTTGCTGTTTGGTAAATTGAGGATATTCTATTAAAAACTCATCAGCTGCCTGAATATAGGCAGCCATCTGTTCCCTTAAACCCACGACCTGTTGCAAACGAGACTGTGATTTTTGAATTTCGATCTGCAAGCGTTGACTTAAATGATTGGCCTCATGAATTAAACGATCAAGATCTTTGACATACTTCACCTGCCCTGCATCGTACTCAATATCAATCCCGAGCCATTTTTGTAGTGCATTAAAACGTCGTGTGCCCAAATGTTTTTTTGATAAAGACAGCTGCTGAATAATCTGAGTAATCACTTCACTCAACTGTTGATTCAGCTTAGGATCAACCCCATTCAATAAGACACTTTGGGCTTGTACTAAATGATCCGCATAATGATTGAGGCGATGCGGGTCATTGAGTAAAGGTAATAAGTCATTACGCTTAATCGCTAAAATATGTTCTTGATTTGACTCAATTTGCGATAAAGGTGTTAAGTCGTGCGGTAGCGTCATATTCGTTGGAAATCGTAAGAACAAATAAATTTGAACATTTTTAGTTGTAGCATGTTCTTAGGCTTTCGCATACTTAAATGTTGTTATGATTTTTAACAATTTCTGCTGACTTATCAATAAAAAACCCTCTCAATTACAATCAATAAAGCGGGTTCATGAATCAAATCATGCGTTACTCATCATTGAGGGCACATTCAAAGTTGTTTGGATTTTGTTTGCAGCGAACTTTTTTCAAGAAGTTCATCATTTTTGGATCATAAATTCCTGCCTTAGTGAGTGAGATACGTGCTTCACGCATCATCTTCATATAGTTAACTTGTTCTTCAGGTGGGATAACCATCCAGTATTTGGTTGGAATTTCTTTTTCGTATTTTGAAATAATATTAAAAGTACGACCGAGTTGCCCCGCCACCCATTCACGAGATTTCTGCCCAAATCCTTCGGGAAATTTATCTTTTCGAATAATGAAATTTGCCGAGATTTGCGTCAGTGGAAACTTTACGATTCCGCCTTTATCTCCCAACCCCTTATACAGTTCAAATGGTTTGTAGGCGACGATTGGTGCAGGCACAATATCAATCTGATGATTATTAAACTTTGCACCAGCATTGGTCACATCGACTGAAACCGCTTGTGCGCCAATTTGAGCAACCAGTTTAGGTTGTGCTTCGTCATAGGCAAACACCCCTACCTTCTTACCTGCGGCTTTCGCCAGTGTATTGATATTTCGATCTGCAACAAATAGATAAGCTGGGCCAATGGTTCCCAGACCCGCAATTTCATAGGGACCATTCAGCATGTTTTTTGCCGCTTGGGGTTTAGATAACAATTGATAAGCAAGAATAGCGGTTTTTAAATCAGTTAAAGCGCCAACAGCATCAAGTGAACCAACATATTTATTGAACTGTCGTCCACGCAAACCACTAATAATTGCGCCATCACATTGTCCAACTTTCAAATCTTCAGCGGCGACACGTTCATCAACATAGGCTCTTAAATCAATATCCGCACCCCATTTTTTAGCTTCGAGTGCATAATCTTTTGCCAATGCAAATGCATCACCAGATTTACCGACTGGATCAAATACACAAACCGTTTGCTTCGCCTGTGTTGTAGCAGCGAACCCGAATAATGCCAAAGCAATTAAACCATTTTTAATCATCATCTCGTTCTTCCCAGATAAGATTTGTTTTATCTCTTTATCTCAACTTATTTGTTGACACGATCCTATGACGAGATTTCAATTTTTAATGTATTTGCAGTCAATCAATCTTTAAAAATCATTTCATTTAAGAATTTGCTTTCGAATAAATTTCACCTCCATATGGCTAAAACCACATGCAAGTGAAATGAATACTTTAGTTTTTATCATGTTTCTATTGAGGTGGTCGTGCATAAGTCCCGATCACATGTGCAACAGGTTCCTCATCATCTAGCGAATATAACCAGACTTCCCCTGTAACCAAGGTTTTCCCCACTTTAATTAACTTACAAACCGCCCGTATATCCCGATTGCCATTGGGTTTACGAAAGAAGTTAATGGTCATATTGGTCGTGACCGCCATCGCGACCAAACCTAAATGCCCCAAGATGGCAATATAGAGCACATAATCTGCGATCAACATAAGCGTTGGACCAGAAACAGTTTGCCCTGGACGTAGATCCCCTGCATCAACACGATAAAGTAGCTGTGCACCTTTGGGCGTAATCTCTTCAATTACACTTTTCTTAAGCGCCTGTGGAAATTCTTGCGCCAAGAATCCCATGATTTCCTCTTTCGTAGCCGCCATGCATCACTCCAATTGTTTATGTTATAGCTCTTCAGATTGACAACTGAAATCCAAAATCCATTGCTTAATCCGCTTTATCTGATAATTCATTCAATACTTGCCAATAGCTTGGTGGAGCAGCTACATGCCCACGTTCACGTAACATCTGATGCATCCGTGGCAATTTAAAATACGGTACAGCTGCCATTAAATGATGTTCTTTATGATAGTTCACATTAATCGGTGCGACCAAAGCTCGTGCCAGATAACCCGCCTTTGTGGTACGGGTATTGGTTAAAGCGCTATGACTAGTCTCCATTCCAGCATGCTCCGCCATTGAACGAACACGTAGGAACAATGGAAACGGGGTTAAATAAGCCAATACCCATAACCCATAGAGTTTAGGATGACCTGCCGCCCACAATGCTGAAAATAAAGCCGCATTGGTTACAATTGCACCGCCACTATTCTTTAAGAATGCTTTGGGATAATCGGTCCAATGTCGCCCTTCTTGAGGAATCCAACGACGATCATTCGAGACCGTCCATTCCATCTTCTCAATATCCATCAACACTCGGCCAACCGCAAACTTAAATCCAGTTACACCCGACAAATCCCGCATAAATTTGCGCATGAGTGATTTTTTAGTCGTCGGGAAACCAGCTACAAGCGATAAATCTGGATCGTCGACCGTAGAGGTTTTACTATGATGACGCATGTGATGTGCACGATATTTATGTAGATCATTCCAAATCGGGCGCGCGCACAACCAATCCGTTAAGGTGTCATTCAACCATTTGGTTTTAAATAAACTCTGATGTGAGGCATCATGCATGATAATTGCCAATGCCAATTGTCGACCAGCCAAAATCACCAAAGCTGCAATACACATAAGCAATTTACCCCAAGCAGGTAAATATTCCCAAGTGCTTGCAACCGCAGCAAATGTGCCGCCAATGACGGCCCATGTCGAAAACACGGCCCAACTGCCATGAACATCGGACTTCGCTGTTAATTCAGTAATCTCTTCGCGAGAGAATAAATCACTAATCGCCACACGTGTATTCATATCCCTATCCTGTATTTGTTTTATTTTAAAACTACACAATTTATATTTTTATTTTAAATTAAGTAATATTTCTGTCAATCTATTAAAATTAAATTTAATGTAATATTTGTAATCACTCGATTTGACCCTCATAGAATTTTCGCCAAGAGTTCAAACCTGTTTGATCCAGCTGTTGCACACTTTGCGCAAATTGTTCACGAAGCTCCACATCGACAAAACCTTCTGGCAACAATGGATCGTTCATCAATAACGAAATCGTTTGACGCCCCAATAACAATGACTCTCTAGCCGCGTCTTCCAAACTCAATTGATGTGCTGTCGATAACCATGTTTGGATCATTTGACTATATTTCTGATAATTCTGATTTAAGGTTTGCCTTGACCAAAGTTCAGGAATTGCAGCTAAGGTTTTGGCATCAAAATGACTAATTTGACAAAGCTTTGCACTGTTTTCTAAACCAGAGCTTTTTAATTCAGCGACAAGCTGATCAAAACCAATGACTAAGTTATCTGGACGAAGATAAATACCTTGTTCAAGTTCTTTAAAACCGAAATGCTTGAGCGCTCTTTCTCGACGATGCAAGGCTGTACGATCAACACGCCCCAATTCACCGGTAAAAACGGCTAAATATTGCTGATTCCACTTCTTGGTTTGTTGAATCCCATGTTTACGATTGAGCATGACATTGGCCCATTCATGCGATTGAACTGTAAACTGGTATACACCACGCTCAATTGCTTCAATCACACCCTCACTCGAGAGTCGCGTCACAGCAACCCGAATACTGTTTTCACTAATTTCAAAAAGTTGCGCCGCAAGAATAATTTGCTTAATGGAAATCGCTCGTCCCTGAAGACCTAGCAATAAATCAATAATTAAGTCTCGAGCATTCATTTTCGCTATTGTCATTGTGCTATCGAACCAGATTTGGGATGTAGAAATGAAGAAGAAAAATTTTAGCGGAGAATCTCCCTTTCTGCAGTTGCAAAAAGGGAGATTTTTTTATTTTTTATAGGAATACAAACAATAAGATAATACCAAGCACGATACGGTACCAAGCAAACACACGTAAAGTATGGCGTTCAACAAACTTTACCAACGCACTCACCACCAACAGCGCTGAAATAAAGGCTGCCACAAAACCAACACCAATATTCAACATATTGTCTTGCGTCAATACATCGGCATTACGTGCTAAGTCAAAGACTGCTGCCCCCAACATGGTTGGCATGGCCAAGAAGAAGGAAAACTCGGTCGCTGCCTTACGAGACAAGCCTGCAAACATCCCCCCCACAATGGTTGCACCTGAACGTGAAGTCCCTGGAATCATCGCGACACATTGCGCGCAGCCTACTAAAAATGCTTGTTTGTAAGTGATTTTGGTGGCATCTGTGGTTTTATGATCAAAGTTCTTAGACTCAACCCAGAAAATGATTAAACCACCAATAATCAAAGCAAATGCCACTACAAGCGGGCTAAACAAGACACTCTTAATGAAATCGACCGCAAAAATACCAATCACAACAGCTGGAATAAAAGCGAGTAAGACACTAAAAGCAAAATGCCGCGCTTCTGCATCTCCACTAAAGAAACCTTTGACCAAGTCAAAAATCTTTTGACGATATAACCAGCACACAGCCAAAATTGCACCAAGCTGAATAACAACTTCAAATACACGACCATCATCAGAATGAAAGTCAATCATATGACCAAATAAAATCAAATGACCTGTGCTTGAAATGGGTAAGAATTCGGTAAGACCCTCAATAAAACCTAAAAATAAGGCTTTTAAAATTTCAATATGTTCCATAACTTACTCAAAAAGTAGGTAATACAAGTATAAAATAAATGGCAAGCTTACCCTGAAATGTAAGCTCTTTATGTGATTGTCACGTAACGGTTGAATAAACAGATTCCAATTCATCAAAGTAATGCATTAAATAATCATCAAACTATTTTTCTTTTGCATTTGTTCAACCACTTCATGGGTATCAAAGCCCAAACGCCAATACAAAAGCTCCAACACGTCTAATTCATCTTGGGTAATGATTCGATCATTCCAGAGACATCTTTCTGCAATCGACAGAATATTGAGGCGGTCACGTAACAATAAACCAGAAACATCATTTAGAATTTCAGCCAAATCAAGTGGCTCGTCTGAAATGTCGGCATAGGTTTGCATTTCATCTGCTGTTAGAAGCATTTGCAAAATGCGTTCGCGAACCTCGAGCTGATTTGGGCTATTGATCTGTTGAACATGTAACAGCGCATCAATCAAATGCACAATTTGCGACTTCACATCTTCAAATGCAGCAGGCAAATGTGCAGGCATTAAATTCAACTCTTGCTTCACCCGTTCCAACAATAGGGCATCAAGCAACCCCACCTCGCCATCTTCTTGAATAATACAAGCCAGCTTAGTTAAAAACTGACGTGCAATACTGGTTGGCATATGTCCAATATTTTTACAGGCATCATGGAAAATCTGCACATGAATACGACCATCTAGATTTAACAATGCATCAACAATCGCATGACTCACAGGCGCTTCTTGTGGAATAAATTCACGATATTGGCGGATCATCAAAATCGCAACCATCACCTCACGTGAACCCGTAGCAGTCTGCATCGCTCGCTGAATTAATTCAGGACGCTTTTTATTTTTACGTACTTCAGGATTGAGGGGTTTGATTGCATCATTTAAAGCAAAGCTAATCGGAGATAATCGCAACAAAGGCAATGGCTGTGGTGAACTCCACGGCATTGTAATATCCGCACTTTCTTCTTCTAATGAACGGAATAAACTAAATAAGGGACGATTGCGAAGCTTTCTTAAATTTTCTAATTGTAAATCCTGTAATAAAGTTGGATTCAACTCATAAATCCGCTCTTTGATACTCGGATGAATGTTCATCCAGCTTTGCGGACTAAGCGAGTTAGCAAAGCACATATGTGAGATCGACTCAGAATAAGCACTATGAATTTGTGAGCCTGAGTGATGAACATAAATCCGTAATAAGGTTTGAATATTGGCATTATTATTCATCAAACGCATAGTTTTAAGATCATTACGGAAGGTACGACCACTCAAAGTGAGATATTTGATACAACGGGTAATGAGAATACCCAAGCTCCCAATCAGCCAAATTACTCCACCAATCGCCACAAAAATCGTCTCAAACTTATTTCGATATGAGGTCGCGTATGGATTATAGCCCGCCTGAGCAAGCTTACTCCCCCATTGGCTAAAGGTGGTTAAGCCGCTATATAAAATTTTCAGCTTGGTATTTTCAACCGCTTCACCGGATAAAATCTGGTTAAATTCATAACTGAGCAAACCATATAGCTCAAGCTCATCCAGATTTTGTAATGCCCCCCACGTCAAAATAATCACAATATCCTGTGATCTAAATCCTGCGGTTAAGGCATTTACCCCAACTTCATCAGGCAATACATAGACTGCGGGCGTATCGATATCAAAGCTTTTTGCAACCTGCTCAACCACTTTTAATGCGGTACTTTCTTCTGGGGTACTTTCATCAAAGACCAAACGACGTGCTTTGAGCTGTTTTGCTAAAGAGTGCCCGCCTTCACGCAGCACATAAAGTTCCGCACCAACAGACCACACTAAAACAAAAATGAGTAGGACTATAAAATATGGACTGAGAACATGCCACCAGATCGGTTGTGAATAATCAAAGAAATGAACAACCAATCCCAAAATTAAATTGAGAATAAAGACGGTAAGTAACATTGCCAGAAGACAGAAACTGACTGACCATGCAATGTTTTTATTTTCAATTAGATAATGGCTCATTTCTTTCAATGTAAGTTTTCCTGATTACATTGTTTCAGTTAGGGTTGTCGTACTGCCTATCATAAAATAAAAAAGCGGGGAATTCCCGCTTTTCTATAGATTAAGATGATTACTCTTCTTTAATCCCAGTGAGATCAACTGAGGCTGCATCAATGTTCACATCAATATAGCCATCTGATTTCTTTTTCGCAGAATCACTTCGCTTTTGCTCAAGTGCATCGAGATATTCTTTGTCGATGCCACCGGCAACATAGACACCATCAAATACAGAACAATCAAATTCAGTGAGATCAGGCACCTTGCTGGTACGAACTGCATTTTTTAAATCTTCCAAATCTTGGAAAATTAAACGATCTGCACCAATATTTTCACGAATTTCTTCGACTGTACGCCCTGATGCAATCAATTCTGCCTTGGCTGGCATATCAATACCATAGACGTTTGGATATTTCACCATCGGCGCAGCAGAAGCAAAGAATACCTTCTTCGCACCTGAATCACGGGCCATTTGAATGATTTCATTACAAGTAGTACCACGAACAATCGAGTCATCGACCAACAGTACATTCTTGTCTTTAAACTCAAGCTCAACAGGGTTTAGCTTTTGACGTACTGATTTTTTACGTTGTTGCTGACCAGGCATAATAAAGGTACGTCCGATGTAACGGTTTTTCATAAAACCTTCACGGAATTTCACCCCTAGAATGTTCGCCAATTCTAAAGCAGAAGTACGACTGGTATCAGGAATTGGAATCACCACATCAATATCATGTTGCTCGCCCCATTCTTTTAGAATTTTGTGCGCCAGCTTCTCACCCATTTTTAAACGGGCTTTGTATACTGAAATGCCATCAATGGTTGCATCTGGACGTGCAAAGTACACATATTCAAAAATACATGGACGATATTCAGGATTTGCAGCACATTGCTTTGTGAATAATTGACCATTGGCATCAATGAAAACTGCCTCACCTGGTGCGATATCACGTTCAACCTTAAAACCAAGCGCAGTAATTGCTACTGATTCAGAGGCAATAATATATTCAACACCTTGCTCGGTTTCACGCGAACCGTAAACCAAAGGACGAATCCCGTTTGGATCACGGAAACCAACCAGACCATGGCCTGTGATCATCGCGACGACACCATAAGCACCTTTGCAACGCTCGTGCACACGAGATACTGTGTGGAAAATATCTTCAGGTGTTGGGTTCAAAGTACCGATCTTCTGTAACTCATGTGCAAACACATTGAGTAACACTTCAGAATCAGAATCGGTGTTCATGTGACGTAAATCCGTTTTGAACAGGTCATCATGAATTTCAGCAGCATTGGTCAAATTACCATTGTGAGCAAGGGTAATACCATAGGGTGAGTTTACATAAAAGGGTTGTGCTTCAGCACTGCTTGATGAACCTGCAGTTGGGTAGCGAACATGCCCAATCCCATAGTTTCCAAGCAATGCACGCATATGACGAGTATGGAATACATCGCGTACCATACCGTTATCTTTGCGGAGGAATAAACGCCCTTGATGGCAGGTTACGATCCCTGCAGCATCTTGTCCTCGATGTTGCAGCATCGTTAAGGCATCAAATAACATTTGGTTCACTGGTGATTTACCGGCTATCCCAACAACTCCACACATAGCAACCTCGCGACAAGCTAGCGATTAATAAAAAGGATTTTTCGTCGAATGATCGGAACGCTCATTCACAGAAGCACGTTCCGATTCGTCCATTTCTTGCGAAGGGCGATGTAATAACGCACCTTCTGATGTCATTTGATTTAAAGCTTGATTTGCCGCATCTTTGGATAACTCTGTCGCCAAAGGTGCGTAAGGTAATAAAATTTGTACGAATTTAGACTGTTTCCAATGCGGTGAGCTCTCGACCCAAGGACCTAAACCCTGCATGGCGATCAGCACAATAAGGAGCCCTTTGAGGGAACCAAATGCACCACCTGCTAAACGATTTAATGGGCCCAATTTCAAACTTTTCAAGAGCCCATTCAGTAATGCAGACACAATCCATGTACACACCACAATGATCAGCACAATAAAGGCAAAGGCTGCAATTTTTTGCACCACAGGGTCTTGGCTGAGACTGCTCATTGCAGGTGCCAACACCACAGCGTATTTTGCCCCAATGATCAATGCGAATATCCATCCGATCAAGTTCGCAAAGGCTTTTATAAATCCTTGACGCAAACCGTTCAGCCCTCCAATGAGCAAGATGATCAGAATGATGATATCAAGTGTGTTCATTTCACACAGTCATCGCATCAACACAGTCTTTGACTAATGTTGGGCCAGTATAAATGAGGCCACTATACACTTGTACCAAGCTTGCACCAGCTTGCTGTTTTGCAACCGCCTGCTCACCCATTAAAATACCACCAACACCGATCAATGGAATTTGACCTGCCAATACTTCAGCAAATTGGCGTAAGCATTCAGTACTCTTTTCAAATACTGGCGCACCAGACAAGCCACCTGCCTCATTTCCATTTGGCAAGTTTTCCACACCATCACGACCTAAAGTGGTATTGGTCACAATCAAACCATCAATCTTGAATTGCAATAATTGTGCTGCAATAAAGTGAATATCTTCGGAGCTTAAATCAGGTGCAACTTTAAGCACCAATGGAACATAATGGTTATATTGATCTGCCAGTTCAAGCTGACGATCTTTTAAAGTTTGCAACAATTCAGTCAGCGCATCGCCGCTTTGCAAACTGCGAAGATTTTTAGTGTTTGGAGATGAAATATTAACCGTAATATAAGAAGCGTAATTATAAACTTTTTCTAGACAGATCAGATAGTCAGATACCGCATCTTCAACAGGTGTATCCGCATTTTTGCCAATATTGATGCCCAAAACACCTTTAAATTTCGACGCTTTTACATTTTCAATCAGTTTATCCACACCATCATTATTAAAACCCATACGGTTAATAATAGCCTTAGCTTGAGGAATACGGAATAAACGAGGTTGAGGATTGCCTGCCTGTGGGCGTGGTGTAATGGTTCCAATCTCGATAAAACCAAAACCGAGTGCCGCCAAAGCATCAATATGTGCACCATTTTTATCTAGACCAGCAGCAAGACCAACAGGATTTGGAAATTCAATTCCCATGCAAGTCACAGGTTTTGCAGCAACTTTCTGATGCATAAAGCCAAGTTTATGGGCTTTATCTAGCATAGAAAGTGTGAGTTCATGTGCACGCTCTGGCGCTAAAGTAAACAACAAAGGGCGAGCCAATGAATATAACATACCAATCACAGTCTACTAATTTTTCAAGTAGGCATATTATAGGCATAGGCGTATCAAAACGCCATGCCTGACATAGGGTTATTTTGTAGAGAGCTTGCTCTAATGCTTCACGTTTAAGCAATTTTATGAATTTATGATGACTATATGTCTACTTTATTCATTACTTTTGAAAGTCGAAATGCGTATACCCATTAACAAAAAGTAGGTGCATTTAAGACACCTACTTTTACCCAACCACTCAGTTAAAGCTCTATTATTTCCAAGAATAGGAAACACCTGCCCCAACGGCAGCGGTATTGCCATTATTAAAGCCACTTGAAAAAGCACCTTTGATTGCGACACCATTATCAAAATAATGACTCGCCCCCACTGCAATTGCAGACTGACTATCATAATACCCCATACCGACACCAACTGATGAGGCACCTTGATCTGCAGGCATTGGAATGTTGGTCATCGCACTAATACCTGCGATACCCTGTGCAGCAATCTCACGATTCCTTCTTAGGTCTTGACTGGTTTGATCGACACGCTTCGAAACATCTCTAAAATTATTTTCGAGATCAGTGACTTTAGTATCGGTATATGCTTTTGCATCGGATAATACTTTCGCATCTGCTGTTTTGTACTCTTGGCGCATCACAGCTTCACGTTCATTGCTATAGGTTTTAGCACTGCTCAAGGTGGCTTTATCCCCCTCATCTGCATGGTTTTTTGCATCATTAAGGACTTTGGCATCTGCTGTAATATAATCTTTACGCACAATGACTTCACGTTCATCTGTATAGGATTTTGCGCTATTTAATGTAGCTTTATCTCCGGCGTCAGCATGAGCTTTCGCTTCAGCTAAGGTCTTAACGTCCGCTTCTTTCATTTGTTTTAGATTTACAGCATCAGTATCTTCAGTTCCTGCTGCGACATGAATGATTTGGCGTTCCTTAGTCGCGGCTCCAACTGAAACAGTATTATCTCGAGATGAAGCTGAATCATTGCCTAAAACCACAGCATTTTTTGCTGAAGTATTGACGTTATTACCAACAACAAAACTATTATCTCCCGTAATGGTATTATCATTTCCAATCGCATAACTACCATCAGCCTGAACTACATTTGGATCACCAAAAGCGCCTGAGCGATTACCTTCGACTTTATTGCCTTTACCAATAACCGTATTTGCCTCCCCTTTGGCTGAAGCACCAGCCCCAATCACAGTGCTATCTGCACCATCAGCATTGGCACCATCACCAAGCGCAATTGCGCCATTGCCTGTTGCTTTCGCACCTGAGGTTGCACTATTTGCTTGAGCGTCAAGGAATGGGGTTTTTCCACCTTGCGATGCTAACCATTCTTGTTCTGTCCCTTTAAAGCCATTATCGACAGCGATGTCAAAAGTACTCTTACCAGTTGCACCAGTATCACCTTTTATACCCTGCGCTCCTTGAGCCCCTGTCGCTCCGATATCTCCTTTATCGCCCTTATCGCCTTGGGCACCTTGCGCCCCTGTAGCACCAGTATCACCTTTTACGCCCTGTGCGCCTTGAGCTCCGACATCTCCTTTGTCACCTTTATCTCCTTGGACACCTTGTGCTCCTGTCGCACCAGTATCACCTTTTACACCCTGTGCGCCTTGAGCTCCTGTCGCACCGATATATCCTTTATCACCCTTATCGCCTTTATCTCCTGTCGCACCAGTATCACCTTTTACACCCTGTGCACCTTGAGCCCCTGTCGCTCCGATATCTCCTTTATCGCCTTTATCTCCTTTATCGCCTTTATCTCCTTGGACACCTTGTGCTCCTGTCGCACCAGTATCACCTTTTACACCCTGCGCACCTTGAGCTCCTGTCGCTCCGATATCTCCTTTATCCCCCTTATCGCCTTTATCTCCTTGGACACCTTGTGCTCCTGTCGCACCAGTATCACCTTTTACGCCCTGTGCGCCTTGAGCTCCGACATCTCCTTTGTCACCTTTATCTCCTTTGTCACCTTTATCTCCTTGGACACCTTGTGCTCCTGTCGCACCAGTATCACCTTTTACACCCTGTGCGCCTTGAGCTCCGACATCTCCTTTGTCACCTTTATCACCTTGAACACCTTGTGCTCCTGTTGCACCAGTATCACCTTTTACACCCTGTGCGCCTTGAGCACCTGTCGCTCCGACATCTCCTTTGTCACCTTTATCACCTTGAACACCTTGTGCTCCTGTTGCACCAGTATCACCTTTTACACCCTGTGCGCCTTGAGCTCCGACATCTCCTTTGTCACCTTTATCTCCTTGGACACCTTGTGCTCCTGTCGCACCAGTATCACCTTTTACACCCTGTGCACCTTGAGCCCCTGTCGCTCCGATATCTCCTTTATCACCCTTATCACCTTTGTCTCCTTGGACACCTTGTGCCCCTGTAGCACCAGTATCACCTTTTACGCCCTGTGCACCTTGAGCTCCGACATCTCCTTTGTCACCTTTATCACCTTTATCACCTTGAACACCTTGAGCACCTGTCGCACCGATATCTCCTTTATCGCCCTTATCGCCTTTATCACCTTGGACACCTTGTGCTCCTGTAGCACCAGTATCACCTTTTACACCCTGTGCACCTTGAGCCCCTGTCGCTCCGATATCTCCTTTATCACCCTTATCGCCTTTGTCTCCTTGGACACCTTGCGCCCCTGTAGCACCAGTATCACCTTTTACGCCCTGTGCGCCTTGAGCACCTGTCGCTCCGATATCTCCTTTATCGCCCTTATCGCCTTTATCTCCTTGGACACCTTGCGCCCCTGTAGCACCAGTATCGCCTTTTACACCCTGTGCACCTTGAGCTCCGACATCCCCTTTGTCACCTTTATCCCCTTTATCACCTTTATCTCCCTTATCGCCTTTAAGTGAGGTTAGCCATTGGCTTTGGGTACCGACATATCCACCAGCGACTGCTAGTTCATAAGCACTTTTACCATCTGCACCAGCCCCAGTCGGTATTGCATCAATCTGACTTTGTAAACTAGTCAACTTCGTATTGACTGCAGTAAAAGCACTCCCAATATTGCTATAATTAGACCCTTGAATCGTATATGTTGGTCCTGAAAAAACGCCATTATTAAAACCAGCGCCTCCTCCAAAAACACTTGCTAGCGAATTTAATTGCCCGAAGTTAACCGCATCATTTACAGACGTTCCATTTGTTAAATTTGTAATTTTATTATTATTAAATGAAATCGTTCCGTTACCCGCCGATCCACTTAAAGAACCTTTAGAAGTAATACCTCCTGCTCCAACTTTTAGCGTATCGGCATTGACTGTGACATCAAAATCATCATTTACTATTTTGTCGTCAGAAATTGGTGAATTGTTATAACAATTGATGGCCCCCCAATATTGCTGACTCACAATAGAATTTCCGTGCGTTGTAGCAGCAATCCCTGGATTAGTATTTGCACCTTTTGCGCCACATGTGATCACTTGTTCCGCAAAAACCTGCTGAGTTATTAACGTTGATATGCAAACCCCTAGAGCAATAACAATTGGTTTTAAGCGCAATGTTTCTTGAGGTTTATCATTTTTGAAAGTTTGAGAATCTTTTCTTACATGACCTATTCGACTTGTTTTATGTTCACTGGTTGCATTTTCAGAAACAACAACCACACACCCTAGAGATCTACTCCAAATTTTTTTAAAGATAGTATTCATATTATTCCCTTCATTTTGTGAATATAACCACATAAATTAGAGAACATTTTTCGCACAAATGAATCATTGAAATTTGGTAGAAAAATTAAAAAAACTTCAAAAAAATCGTCTAAATAACAAATTTCAATGATGTCAAAACATCTTAATTTATCTTTAATAACTCAACGCTACGGAGCAACTTTTTTAACAACGATAGATAAAAAGGATTCAAAATGGAAACTATAAGTCAATTAAGCAAACGCGAATGCCAGATTTTTTTAAATGTTGGTACATGGCTATCGTATTAAAGAAATAGCGAAAAGAATTCATATCAGTGAACGAACCGTTACCACGCATCAAGAAAATATTTATCAAAAGCTTAATATCCACCATCGCGCCAGTTTAATTCAGTTTTCCCCCTACTATTCTGAATTTCTAACTACCCTCTCACCAAGAGAACACACTATTGCTCAGCTATTAGCTCAAGATCTTTGTAGTACAGACATTTCACTACGATTAAATCTAAGCATAGAAACGATCTACAGCTACAGAAAATCAATCAACCGAAAATATAAGTGCATTCAAATAAAATACGATGTTTTGGGGATATTCACCCTAGAAGAATGCCATTAAATTAAAACTACAAAAACATCAACAACATGTCTTAAAAACTAAAAGGGGAAAAATATGAGCGCCGACCCATATCTTGGTGAAATTATACTCGTTCCATACAACTTCGTCCCAAGAGGATGGGCTGCATGTAATGGACAACTATTACCAATTGCTCAAAATCAAGCGCTATTTAGCTTATTAGGTACGACTTATGGGGGGAATGGGGTGAGCAATTTCGCCCTACCAAACCTAGGTGGTCGTTTCGCACTTGGAGTAAATAGTAATTTTCAAATTGGCCAAACAGCTGGTAGTCAAACCACGACTCTAACCCTCAATAATTTGCCTGCACATAATCACCTTATTGCAGCTCAAAATATTAATTCGACAGTATCCTTAACACCACAAGCAAGCGGACTCGGTGGAAGCAGCAGTGATCCAAGCAATGCTGTTTGGGCAAATGCCAATGATTCAAGTACAGGGAGTGTATATGACACTTTTACTCAAAGTACAAACTCATTGGTGAATATGAAGACAGTCGCTGGAACAGCTCAAGTCTCCCTACCACAACAAACCACATCATTCACAGGGGCTAACCAACCTGTTGATATTACCAATCCTTATTTGGCTTTGTACTACATCATCAGTTTAGAAGGTATCTACCCTTCTCGCCAATAAAACAATTTAAACACATCGATTTTCAATCTTAATGCGATCTCATCTGGTCGCATTAGGATTTGTTGTGGACACCAGAAACCACAAAAAATGGGGCGAATTTTGGAAAAACCATCTAAGTATGAGCGATCACTTTTATAAATATTAAAGGAAGTAAAAATCTTGAGCGGATGTCAATGTGCCCTACAAGTAGTACCAGACTATACAAAAGTTGGCTTTAATGGTGAAGGTAGCGATAAATAACAATGATCTGCTATTAAATCAACGAATACGATTGAGTCAGTACAAAACCAACTGCGTAGTACAAATGTAGCGGCATTAGGCCCCAGCGCATGTATCCATACTTCTTATCGCCATGGAGATGTATGCTTTGACTTTCCTATCTTTGGAAATGTTTGTGTAAGTATCGCTATTACTTAGTACTCCCGTAAGTGCCAGTTAATGTGTCTGTGGTGATGCTTGTACCACATGGGGCGTTCCAACTGGTCTCAAAATTATGCTCTATGTAAATGATCAGCCGCTTTAGAGTGCAACAGTCGCTAAAATCTGCTAATAAGCATATGACGGTCATATTCAAAACAGGCTTAATATTAATTAGACCTAATTCTAAAATTATAGAGATATTTTTTAAAAACTATTTAAAAAATCTAAACACTTAAAATTATTTAACAATAATGATAAAAAATAAATATTTCACGCTTATAATCATAATTATTTTTAAAAAATGAAAATATTATGATCTCACAAGCAAGGGCAATAGAAAACTCCTTAGAGACACACGCTTCCAGTTTTATACCGTCTGCACCGGTATTAATTGCTGAAGACGACAAAATAATTAAAGAACGATTAAAAAACATATTAACAGAGCTTAATTATAAAAATAATGATTTGATTTTTTCAGAAAGCCTCCATCACTCCTTATTAATTGCACAAAATCAAAATATCTCTTTTGCATTAGTCAATTTAAGTTTATCCGATGGAGATGGAACGAAATTAATAAAAAAATTAAGACAAAAGAACACCACTATTCCAATTTTAGTTATCTCAGCATTGAACACGAAAGAGGCCGTTTTAAAGGCAATACAAGCTGGT
The DNA here is from genome assembly GCF_036668815.1 of Acinetobacter sp. ESBL14. Lineage (NCBI taxonomy): Bacteria > Pseudomonadati > Pseudomonadota > Gammaproteobacteria > Moraxellales > Moraxellaceae > Acinetobacter > Acinetobacter sp. ESBL14. The sequence goes on along the minus strand of NZ_JAZEVS010000003.1, from coordinate 257,756 downwards.
GCAACAGGTTACCTGCTTAAAGAGCGTGATGATTTCGAAGTGCTAATGTCGATTAAACAAATTTTAAAAGGGGGACTACCAATCGATCCCTTTTTAATTCAAATGATTTTATCAACAGAAATTAAACCCTCACCTACAAGATCAAATATGACGGAAACTCTTTCTGCTAGAGAGTTAGAAATTTTAGAACTTGTAACACAAGGCTTAAATAATCAAGATATTGCAAACTCACTTAGATTATCACGTTACACCATTGAATCTCACTTGCGTAATATTTATGGAAAACTTTCTGTAGACAGTCGCTCAAAAGCAATTAATATTGCTTATTCATTAGGTTTGTTTTAACGAAAAACAATTAAGAAAAATAAAAATAAAAAAATAATTAAAAACAAAACAATTCAACTAATAATTCAACAATTAAAATAAAAAAGGGCGTCAATTTGATAAAATCAATCGCCCCAACTCAAACATTAATATCAGACATCTAAAATGATCAACTAAAAATTTAGCGCATAGCCAAAACACAGATAAATACTATTGTACTGTTGCCGTTAATTTAATCTGATTATTGTTAGACACCATATCCATTTTTTGAATACTGATGCCTGCTTGTGACAGTTGCATCAAAAAGTTAGCCAATACCGCATAGTTTTGATGTTCAGCCACCAGCTGGATTTGTTCTCCATTTTGTTGCGAAGACACAGCCAAACCTTGTTGTTGTGCAGTACGTTGAATTTTATCCGCTACAGTCAAACCTGAATCGCCAGCAGGTTTCATGGTCGCCGCATTACTCTGCATCCACACGGTAATATCTTTTAAATCGTTTAAACGCTTCTGTTGCTTATCTGCCAAGGCATGCATTTGCCACAAAGAAAAGCCAATGACAGCAACAATCACAAAAATTGTGGTAAAAATTACCATTACCCGTTCTCGAACAGATAAACTTTGTAGATATTCATTTAATGCTTCAACTTTCTGATCGAAGCTGTTTTGTAATCGAGTTAATGCTTTCATTATTTTACTTTCACCACCCCGATTGCCCCAACACTATCCGCCTGCACATTACCGAGCTCGGCTTGGAAACCCTGTTGGTTTAATTGTTGCGTTAATCCTTGTAAATCGTCTGCAGATTTTGCTTTAAGCGACATTGCTAAAGTCGAGGCATCATAACTCACTTGTTGCGCAACAATTTGTTTTTGCATCAAGATTGGACCGACCCGGCTTAATAATGAAAGTGCTTGTGTATCACCTAACTGACTCATCCGCAGTTGCGCTTCAAACGAGCTTTTCAGGTTTTGCTCAGTCACTCGTATATTTTCACCGAACCAAGCTTTATATTGCTCAATCGCTTGATTTGCAGTTTGATCAGCCACTTTTTTCAGCTTTGACCAACGTAGAGCGTCATACCCTAGTTGTACGATAATCACGGCCAATAATACGGCTGCAGCAGCCTTCCAATAACCTGACCATTGCGTTTCTGCATTTTTTGCTTTGGGTAAAACATTAAAAGGATGCTGTTTCGGTCTTAATAACGGCGCGAATTGATAACTGAACTCAGTACGCTGATCTTTGCTCGATGCCGTCGCCAAACTTTCTAACTGCCCTACATTTAAATTCGCAAATTTAAACTGTGTTTCTGCAGTTTGAAACTCAAGATATAAGGCGAGGTCATCCACCGAGTTTCCTGACCAGACATTTTCTCTCACCAATAAATGATCATAAAGATTGAGCAGTACTACTTGATCCTGCTCTGGCTCAGGTGCAATCAAAAAGTCAGGTAAGAATGCTGTTATCTGGATCGGCAAAAGACTGAGTGCATGTTGCCATGTTTCAATCGAATATTGTGCGACACCCAAGATGTTAAGCTGATCATTTTGAAAATGATGAACCACTTTCATTTGATCAATTGGCAAGGTCACAAACTCTTCCAAGAGGTATTTAACACCTTCCTGTCCCAATTGTTTGTAATGCACTTTGGTCATAGGTTGTTGTAATAATTGTGCATTTCGGCTTGGAAAATAAACCACAGCCTCTTTTCCATGATGCTCTTGCAAGTCCTGAATCAACTGTTCAAGACTTTGTGCCTGCAACCAATTTTCCCCTGCCGACCAATACCATGTTCCATTGGTTTCGGGCATCCATATATACAGCATAAATTTAAACCAATAAAGTTAATAAGTTAAATAAATTTGGTGTAGATTTGGTGTTTATACTTTTCAACACTTAATCTTTTTATCCATCTTTTTATTGTAAACCAATTACATTACTTTTATATGTATGAAAACAAAATATTCAAAGATAACTAAAAATGCGCTACTTCTACATCAAGAAAGGCAAGCAATATCTTCACATCCAACAATCACTTTTTGAAGATTACCAAGACTACTCAGACATAAACGGCATGATCACTCAGCAGTATGTCTTTTTAGATACCAAAGATGAGGCCATAAAGTTTTTAGAAAAAAGAGAAGTTGATAGATTTATGGTGACTAGAGGTAGAAAACTTAAAGGCGTGGAGATTGTGAGAGAGTGATGCTTGCTAATGTTGCACACATTGCAAGCAAACACTGATTGAGACATTAGTTTTAATGGTGTGAGCTGTGCATCCTGAAAATAAGAGGCACAGCACTGTGACAAGCGAAGCAAGTTTTGACCTTTTACAATGCTTCTTAATTATCTTCTGCTGCATAGATTAGGTTCTCCGCAACACGATTGGTCCAACCTTTGCCATATGTAGCCCATGTACTTAAAGATGTGTAGAACTTCAAACGCTCCGCATTGAGTTTTAACAACACATCATTCACATCCATAGCTTTTACTGCAGCAATGGTCTTAGGACCTATGATTCCGTCATCGGGAACGCGTGCAACTTGCTGTAGTTCTTTAATGGCTCGAGACTTACCTGCATTAACTGCAAAATCCCAAAGCTGAAAGACGATAGAGGAATGTAAACTATCTGCACCCAACTTATCCCACCAATCCTTCTTGTATATCTGCTTTGCCTGTTCAACAGTTAGGTTCTTGATATCAAGGTTCGGATAGGTGTTGGCAGCAATACCAAACTTAGTGCCTTTTAATGCCCCTACACCTACTTTCCCACCAGTCCAGTTGCCAGGATCACGCTTATCAATCGAATACCCTGCTTCATGTCCTATTAGTCGTTCAAATGCTTTATCAAAATTCATGACTCGCCTCCCTTGCCACTAATAATGGATGTGAATGCGGATTTAATTTCTGCAATTACTTCTGAAATGGTTTTACCTTTTAAGAGTGCAAAGGATTGGTATGCAATGCCTATGAATAGCAACCCGAACACTGCAAACATCAGCATTACAAAGCCTTGGAACATGATTGAGTTTTCTAAATAACCATAATGTTCAATGAATGCTGAACCACCATATAAGCTAACTGTCACACTACATACAAACTTAGTGATAACACCTACTGACACTTGAATTTTCCCTTCTTTATCAATATCCCCACTCAAAACAAGTGCAAGTATTGCCCCGATTACAGCTGGAAAGATTTTTAACACCCATGGAATAGCGTTTTCTTGCATAGTCGTACCTTATTTCTAGTAATAAAAAAGCCCTAGCTCATTTAAAGCTAAGGCTTGTGTTGTTTGGTTGGGTGATATACCCCAACACTATGTAATGTTAAATAAGAATAGGACTAAAAGATCTTCTAAAATCTTTTTCAGCTTTCTCTCTTGAAGAGCTTAAATCACCTTCGAAAATAAAATACTCAGTCATGTATTTTGATCCACCTAAATAAATATAATCCCTCACTCTTACATAACCGTCGTTTGTACGGTATGAGTTCTCATCTAAAACTATTAATTCACCATCACTGATTCCGCCATATTTCTTATACTGTATTTGCATAGAGCCCACTCCAAACTTAAACTATTTTCATGTAAACATGTCCACTCGGTGTGATAGTTTTGCTTGAGCTGGACGGATTATATATCCAGACATCAAACGTATCAGCCGAAATAACCTCTGCATTTATTTTACAACCAAGAAGTGGAACATCGGCTGTGACTTGCAATTGATCTGTAGTTAATAAGCCTGAAATTACGCCACTATCAATTACTTTTACTTGGCTATTTGCAGGTATGGTTACTGAGTTCAGAATTAGACTGGTTGGGCGTGATTCTGTTTTTTCAACAATAGCTGTAGTGCCGAAAGCCCCAGCCCCAACAACTCTAAACCTATTTGTAGCACCAACCCCAACACCAGCTAAATTAACATAATCATTTACTTTGACGTTTAAGCCAGTCACAGCAGATGGTGTTGAGTAGTACTCTCTGTAAACTCCATTGGTTTTCTTAACAACACCACCCTGAATCGCAGATGAAATAGAGCCAGAAGCAACACTATGACCATCCAAAGAAATAGGATCATTCACAACATTTGAATTACTTATTAAAAATGTTTGAGTGTATAAGGGATCATTAACATGTATGTGACCAATACTGAAATCCCGACCTGTCGTGCCATTTGCAGTATCTGCTATACAATATGCATTTCCATGTTCTTCAACGACAATATTTTCAACTCGACAATTAAAGGACATTTTGTTCGTAATCCCAGTGCGATAAGCATTATTAGTCGATGTAATGCCGTATCGGTTTAGAACAAGCTTATTTACTAAAATGTTTTTAGGGAAAACAGAAGGTGTTGCGCCTGTGCCTTCAACAACGATAGGGTTTAGCTTTGAATCACTAACGATTAACTCATTAATAGTAATATTGAAACTAAGATTTCTTGCAGAAAGTGCTGAATAAAAACTTGTAGCCTTAGCAACACCAATGCCTAATCGCCCTTTTCCTGTTCTTCCGCCAATCGCAAGATTGGATGAAACATTCCTTGTGTAGTCACCTGTCGCATCCATGTAATCTATATCCAACTCAATTTGTGCTAGATAGTCATCATATGTTGGTGGCACAGGAACATTTGTTAGATCATCATTCGCACCATATAGCGCCCAAGGAATCAGATCCAGTCCATAGGCAAAAGTCTTACCCTCAATTGATCCAATTTTTAATCTACGCATCTTGTGGGCTTTTTCTTTGCTAGATGCATACGCAAAACCTAAATCACCTGGTGTGATAACAACAAGTCCTTTGTCCGTTTGCGAACTATCGAGAAGGTTTCCATTTATTTTTTTGATCTCGATATCATAACCAGCAGAGATACAAACAATTGCACTCACATCTGTCGTGTTACAAGTCAGATCCCCTGTAACAATTTCATCAATAATGCAATCGTGCGGGTGTGTTGTAGGTTGCCAGCCTACAGTGTGCTTATATTTACCTGATGCAGAATCATAATAATGCTGTGTGAAATTACCCCAGTGGGCCATAAATACACGAGCAATAATATCATTATCATCGCATTCTATTCGCTTACCACGTACTAAAGAAGCTCCGCCAGCCATGGCGAATCCTGTGATGTTTTTATGTCCACCCTTAAATTTCAGAGTGTCAAAATAGAATCCACGAACTTGCGGAGTTATATTATTAAAACTATCTAAACGTACATGGCATTTTTCACCCCAAGGGTTAGTTGTTGGAGTGCCCATATCAATCGTTAAATGACCAGATATACTAACATTTGATCTAGGTGCAAGACCCGATGCTGTCTTGCTTCCCAGTGCATCCCCCACTTGTTCAATTGTTGTAAAACAACTTAGCCAAGATAAATTTTCAGGCAATACAAACTCTTGATCCAGCTGATATGTTTTATTCTTTGTTACTAAGGTGGCATTATTCAAAGCTGCAAACTCAGCTGCAGCAACAATGTCATCATTAAAATGCTCAGGGAAAACAAACATCGTTTTTAAGCGAAGATTGATTTGTTTTTGGTTCTCATCACCATCTTTTACATTATCTGCATCCTCAAACCTTTCAAAATTCAGAAACTTGCTAATCAAGTCTTTATCACGGTTTTTAATTAATAGTGAGTATGAACTAGCTTCAACGTAAATTGTGCTTGGCTCACCATTTTTAGAGAAAAACCCATTTCTTGTGCGAATGGGTTGATCAGCTAAAATTGTTAGTTCGCGGTCCCAATAAGCATTGATTTGGTTTGTCTCTGGATCTAGCCCACTCACCCCAATAAAGACAAAGCCCGCATCTAGCGGGCTTCCATCTACATCAGTTAACAATAAGTGCGGAGGTGTTAGAATATTACTCATAATTATTTCCTAGCAAATAACAGATAAAGTTATCTCTGTTGGATCAAGTGGCGCAGTCAAACCAACTGTTTTAATTCGTAATTGCGTTTTTGATTTAACGCCTGAATTTGGTTGCCCTATAATTACAGCGCCATATTCAACTACATCCTTTGCACTTGCATTCCATGCAAAATCAGCTGTAGGAAGCTCTTTTTCAAACTTGATTGTGTAATCACCAACGCTATTCCTTGTAACGCTTGTCACATTGCCTTTCGCTTTTATCGCTCCAGATGAACCACTAAAGGTCACCCATGCACGACAACAGTAGATTGGTGCTTCACCAGAAATATTCAAAGTAGCCTTAACTGCAATTGGAGCCTTTTTGGGCGTGAGAATGGTTGCGTCATCAGTGATGCCTTTTGCGAGCTCATCAGTTGCGACTTTGGCTGTACCTTGAATCTCTTCGGTTGCCTGTTTGGTTTTGTCATCTACTTCTGTTTTTGAATAGACAGATAGATTTGCACGTGACTGCTCTTTGTTTTCCAAATCGCCAAGGTTTTCTGACTTCTTCAATGTATTTGCATTGATCTCAGCTTGCGACTTACCGCTTGCTGTATCAATCACTGCATCTGTTGTAACACCCGGATTAAGATTGATATTTGCTGAATTCCAAACATCTTCATTTTTTTTGTTTTGAACAGCAATTGATACTAACGGTTCAGCGCAGAACAACTGTCGTGGTGCGCCATTCTTGGCTATATATCCATTTCGCGTTCTTGCAGGATTAGCGGCAGGAATCGTCAGTTCTGCATCATAAAAAATCTCAATAGGTGAATTAATTGGGTTTGCATTTACCTTACCAATAAAGACAAAGCCCGCATCTAGCGGGCTTCCATCTGTGTCACTGTATATGGGAAAAGGAGTTGAGACTCTGTTGCTCATTATAGGTTCCTCGGAGTCGGATTTAGAGCCTTTTGAACTCGTGCTCTGGTCTTATTGTCCTTAATGTGTTTTGTGGCAATACGAAGAGCAGAAGCAACTGGCGCAGGGAATCCAGATAGTCCAGACATGGTGATATCAATAGCAGCAAGAAGTGTTGCAGCAGTATTGCTATGGTTAACACCTGCAGATGCTGGAACTGTAAACAAAGTTTTAGAGATATCATTAAGAGCTCTAAGCTTTTCAGCGCCTTGTTGTCCAAAGATAAAATCAAGCTTACCTGAATCATCTAATCGCTTAATTGCTTTGTTTAATGCTGCTGGACTAATCATTTGATTACCACGTGCATCAGGTGACACACCTGCTGTTGCAGCATTCTTAATCTCTTGCAGGGTTTGACCTTGAATATCCTTCCAAGCTTGCTTACCCTCATCACCTGAAGTTAATAAGGTTCTGCGTGCAGTCCGTAGATCATCAAGTGAACCATCGTGAATAATGCGTTTTTGCACATCTTCTAATGCAACAATGCGGTCATTAGAATTAGGTTTTTTCTTGGTTAAATCCTGCATGATTGCTGTATTTTCCCAACGTTTCCCCATTCTCACTCGCTCATTTCTTGCTGCTTTATAGAGAGTGCCTTCTACTGGACCCACATGTTCATCAATCATTCCTTTCAGAATTGAAGCCTGTCGAATGTTGGGTGCTTCAATATTCGTATTTGCATTGATCTCCTGCCTCCAAGTTTCCATCTGTTTGATAGTAGGGCTTTTAGAAACAAGATTTCCATTTGCATCACGTTGAGCAATACCAATGCTTTCAGCAGTTTTTTTGGCAGTTGAAAGAATCGGTGTTGTTGGTAGGTCAGGTTGTGAATTTAAATAGTCCAGAATGGTGGTCGGATTGCCACCATTATTAATTGGCACAGTCAAATCTACAGGCGTTTGAGCCTCTGGCGATTTATCCGCCTTATTATAAGCAACACGCACACGATTCTTATCTGCTTGCAATTGTTTTTGAAGCGCAGAATCTACTGCTAGACCTACTTCACGCATGTTTGTAGATTGAGCCCCAGTTGAGTCAATAAATGCATCGATGTTCTGTTGCATAACTTGATGTTGATCTTCATAGCGTTGGCGTAATGGATCACCAAGACGTGGATCTTTTGAAGTCTCAACTTCAAATTTCAATTGACTTGGATCACGACTCATTTGTCCTTCAGTCAGGTCAACAGGATAAGGTAAGTCTTGCGACATTGCTTGTCGTATTGTTGCGGGATCAACTTGAGCCGCTCCAATGTTAGCAGGTGCTGGTCCATTATTATCTGCTCGATTTAAGCCTGTTAAATCTCTAAGACTATCCACACCAGATCGAACTGCATTTGATGTAGCTTGGATTGGTCTTTGTGCTGCTCTTGCTGCTTGTTGTGCGGTATCAGATATAGTCTTACCTGCTTGTACTGCAGCACCTTGGGCAATTGGAGACACACCTCTTGCTGCTTGTGCAGCTAAACCAATCTCTGCTGTTGCAGGAGATAAAGCAACCAATGGAGCCAACGCCTCACCAGTAGCTTGTGCATACTGTTGGCCAACTTCCGTTCTTGGCGAATAGGTTAGGCGATCAGCATAGTCCGCAGCTCTCTGCTCAACTCGTCGTGCTGCTTCAGGAGTGCCAAACTCACCACCAAGCAACTCTTGCCCTAATCCTTGAATTGATCCACCAATAAGCCCCACTGCACCAGTTGTTAAACCTGAAGCCACTGTGCCAGTTGCCTCTGCTGCACCAAGAGCTTTATCCAAGAATGTTGGATCAGGCGATTGTGGTGGCAAAATACCTTGTTCTGTTGGTATTGGTTGTGCAACACCTTGCTCACTGAAGTCGGGAACTGTTTGCTTGAATTTAGACGCAACAGGAAGTTTTACCCTTCCTTCTTTAATATCTGCTTCTAAATCGGCACGTTGTTGACTATTGAGCTTTCCACTTGCATATGCATCCGAAACAGATTGAGGCAGAGTTACAGCTTGTGTATTGGCCTTTCCAAGAAGTTTAGCCCCATCTGGCAACATAATTTTCCCTGATTTTACATCCGCTTCAAAATCATCTTTCTGTTCAGGACTAAGTCCACCTGATTTATATACATCATAAACTTTGGCAATGGTTGGGGCTTGATCTTGTTGATAGTTGGCCTTGACCCGCTGAAATGTACTTTGAGGTTGTTCTTGTTGAGAGCTACCTGTTTGAGCTGACATTACACGATTTCGATACGCTTTGTTAACTGGTCCCCAATTTTTTCGATCTGTTCCACCATGGTACTCGCCTATTGCTGCCTCAACATTCCCATTATTACGTTTAAGTGATTCTTGCAAAAGCAGCCCTGCAGCCATAGCTGAGTTCTTATCATTCAAATATGCATCAACACCATACTTTTTTAGGACAAGATTTCTTGTTGTGGGAGTGATTTGGTAAACAGTTCTTGCACCAGCACTACTCACTTGGTCTGCATTCGAGCGTTCACCATGCATTACAATGTTTTGAAGTAAGCCTGCAGGCAACTTTAATAACTTTTCTGTATTTGCTGATAGGTTTGCCCAGTATGGATCTTTAAAACTGTTAGCCATAACTTTTCCTTAGATGATAAAAAACCCGCCATTGCTGACGGGTTTATTAAAAAATCTATGATTTGATTTAGTAGATTACTTTCTTAAAACCTAAACTTGATCCTTATTTAGGTTTATAGTCCCACAAAGCTCCTTGCTCTCCACAGTTTCTTTCAATAGCATCCATCGTTGTTTCTGTTTCATAAGTCCCTCTTCTCCATTCATTTATAGCAACCTGAATATATGCCCTGCAATTTGCAGGAAGCCCTGATTCATTCCCATAAATTGATTTAGAGTTGAAATCTTCTTTTGTACAGGCCGCTAAAGCTAAACATATTACAATAACGAACAGTTTCATTAACTACTCACTTTTAAGTTTATCTAGGGATTCTTTTAGCTTTAACGTTGATTCCGAGAATTCAGGATATAAAATTAATAACTTTTGATAGCTTTCATCACTTAATCCACCTTTATTTGTATATAAGTTTTTTAGCTCATCCCTATACTCTTCTGCCCTTTTTAATTGAGCAACCTTGGCTTGATGCAATTCTCTTTGTTGTTTTGCTGATTCTCTTTGTGAGGCAATTCTCAATCCCTGCTCATAACCATCAAAAGCACTTGTAGATGCGTCCTTAGTTTTTATAGAGTAATCATATGGCGGATTATAATAAGGATTATAAACATCAGCATGTGTTAATGAACTTAATAATAAAATAACAGGCAATAGTTTTAACATTATATTCCCTCCTCAATAATGAAGAGAGAATATCAGATTTAATCTCACTGTACAGCAGACATATAACTTCGTTGACCAGTTGCTATCTGACGGTCAATAGCCTGATCTGCTTGACGCTTTAAAGTTTTATCTAGGTTCTTTGAAGCATAATTACTAAAAGTTGTCCCTGCTGGAACCTTAATACCCAGCACTTCAACATCACGCTTATTGCTGCCCATGTTGCCAACTTGGTTGACCCATTCTGCTTGCATTTGTTTGTAGGCGGAATCCATGCGGTTCAGCTTGGCATACCCACGCAAGAAAGAAGTTAATGTAGTTGAATCTGCTGTTTCAGGAGGCAAACCACGTAGAGCAAGTTCAATGTCTCGGTCAGTTGCAGGACCGGGAGGAAGTGATTTAATAGCTTCACTATTGCGTAGTCTAGAATATTCACGAATCATGGCATTCTGGTCATCATTAGACCAGCCCGTGATCCGTTTGAAGCCTGCCCAACCCTTCGTATACAAACCACCTGCCTGAGATTCTTTTTCAAAGCGATTAGCTAGGTCATCCATTTTATTTGCTGATTGCTCTAAACCTACTGATTCAACCATGTTGTCATTAACTATCTTCTGTGCACCATCAGAAAGCTTAATATTTGAAGGGTTTAGCTCCATATATTTAAGTTCGACATCGCTTTGAAGCTTGTCCTGATCCAATCGTAATCTATCAGCTAGATTTCTAATGTTTGCATTGTTTAATGCTGTTTGCGATTGAGTTTGCTCTATGCCACTTTGAAGTTGTTGAGGCTTGTACTGATTTTCAATTGTCTGGCCTTGGGTTTCAGCTTTGATCTTGCCTGTTTCAGCTTGGGTTTTTGCAATATCATATGGCTGCATTTGATTTGCACGGGTCTCATCTCCAAGCTTGCTGAAGATATCTGCAAACTTATCTGGATTTGTTGATGCTAATAACATCCCTATTGATGTTTTTGCGGCCTCTGGATTGTTCTCAATCATCTTCATGTAGCCACGTAATACAGCTGCATCTTGCTTATTTCCAGAATTCTCATAAGCAGTAGCACCATTCCCCAAAACATCTTTAGCAATATCAGGCTGGTCGCTATTCAAAGCAGCATATGTTTGCGAAGCAAGGTTTAAAGTTGTGCGTTGCTTACCTGCGTCCATTGTGTCGTAAGCACGTTTAAGGTTTTCAGAAAGTTGAGGATAACGAGTCATTACCTGCGTATATCCTTCATAAGTAGGATTTACAGACAAATTATAAAGGTCATCATTCATTTGCTGCTTGGCAAGTTGCTCGCGTTCTTGTTGAGCCAAAGCACGTTTACGGTCAGCCATTGCTGTACCTAGCTGCATGCCACCTGTAAAGCCTTGTAATGTAGACTGAACGGGATTTAAGACATCAAGTGTGTAATCAATTGGCTGAACCATAATAACCTCTTAAAATTTTGAACCTGCGTACATGCCACCAAGTTGACCAGCAATATTTCCAATTGCCGCCCATTGATTTGCTGATGCATTACCCTGTGCTAGTGAATTGCCGGCCTGCGCTGCGCCCATCTGTTGTAGCAAGTTACCAATATTATTTGCAGACTGCATGCCCGCATTACCAACACCAGCAGCAGAGTTTTGACCCAAGGCAGTTAATCCACCGAGATTTGTGTAGCGCTGGTTAATCATTTGGTTTAATAGTTGGGGTGAGAATTGAGCTAAAGCGCCCTGCATATTTCCACCCCGCAACCCACCTGTAGCAGAAGCATTCTGGCGAAGAGAGTTCTCGCCTTGGTTTAGATATGTCTGAAACTCAGCACTATTCTGGATGCCATTTATCGCATTTTGCTGAGCTTGAGAGCCATTCAAGCCAAGTAAATCTTGTTGCCCCTGTAGTGCGCCCATACCAGCATTTACAAATGGCCTTTGTAGCTCTTGCATTGCGTCAAACTGTCGACGTTGTTCTTCAATAGCTGCCATACTTGCTGCTTCTTGTGCAGATGATGCTTGCCCTGCTGCTTTTCGTTGAGCGCTAGCTGCACGATTAGATGAATAAGCACCTACCGCAGCCGTTGCTGCCATTGCTGCTGCTACCATATCAATCCCCTAGCCATGCTGAATAATAAGTTTCTACAGGTGCATAACCCAAACGTTCAAAGAGCCATGAGGCATCTTTGTGAAGCTTTGAGCCGACAAACAAGCGTTGCACACCACGTTTTTTACACTGATCTTCTACAAACTTGAAAAGTTGGAATCCTGCACCTGAACCACGATGATCAGGATGGACATAAAAAATATCCATCTGACAGGTCAGACAGGTTGAATAGTGCAATCCGGGTGCAACAAATCCAATGAAGTATCCAATCAGCTCACCAGCATTTCTTAGGCCTATAAATAGCAATTCGCCGCTATGTTCAGCGGCGATGTATTTATCAAATTGTGGTGAGAGCGGAACCTTATCTTGATTTAAGGCTAACTCTTGGTAGTGGATTGGCAAGAGCGGCTTTAAGTAGTCTAAGTTTTCTTCAAAACTCTCTACGTGTGCTGTAATCATTTTCTCACCTTAATATCCACGACCATTGAAAGTCGGTCAATTGCTGAGTTATTGATGACTTCATGCTCGAGTTTATTGTTGAACCAAAAAACATCGCCTGTTTTCATGTTTAGCTGCTCATCTCCTGCACGAAGAATACAGCCTGCTGCCGACTGCAAAACAATATGAAAGCGTGTGTAGTAATCAGTATGCTCTGGCGTATCAGCATGTGGGTAAATGCGCCCACCTGGTTGAATACGGTTGATCATCACACGACCAAGACGTTCACCTTGAACCAATGCCATTAACCCAAATACGATTTGACGCGCTTCTGTAAGAACTGAGAATGCTGGATAATCAATGCTCTCATGCTGATCAAACTGACCTTCCCCACGTTTATATTTTTCTAAATCTTCTTCTTGCTCAAAAACACGCTTTTCAGGGAAACGAAGCATAATAGAATCGATTTCTCCAAACGGTCCTTGAGGATAATCACGAAGATAAGTGTCTTCCTTCCATAATTCTGGATGACGTTTGATATTGAGCATCAATGGGTTTGTGTCTGCTGTGGTCAGGATATGAAAATTATTCATTAAGTAATCTCCCGACCTGAAGCACGAACTGTTAGAGCTGATGCTGTATCTGCAACTGTATTAATGAAGCTTCCTGCTTCAAGAGAATGCCCTACAAGTTCAGGACAAACATAGGTTTCTCCCACATTCACTTCTTTATCTTTGATAACTAGATTAGATGCACTTGCAGTACCACCGACTAAAACCAAATTACAGCTAAATTTAGCTATGGCTGCTGATGTATTGGTTACTGTGAACTTATCAATTGTTGTATTGGCAGCAGCGGTGAACTGAATCGTATCTGTATTTTCTAAAAACTTAGTGGGGATAATATTTTTAATTTTTACAGTCATTTTAATAGACCTCTAAATTGATATTCATCGGCTCTGTAAGCTGACTTGATGGAAGGATGATATCTGGAACAATAATTTCTGTACGTGGGCTTAAATCGTCATTCTGTGCGCAAATACAGGCATGTTTTGGCTCAGTAGCTATCAACTCAGCCACTTGAGTAACAGCTTCAATAAGTGCGATTGCTAAAAATGCTTGTGTACCTGCGTTGTCAGCAGTTATTTGAGCAGCTTCGATTGCTTCGCTATTTGGATCCGCCAAAGTTGGCAGCACTTGGAATAGCTTCTCAAATGCTTTGACTAGCCGTTGATTGCCACCACACATTCGCTCTAAATCAGAGCGAAGTGGTGTCTTAGGATCAATGAGTGCCATCTAAACCCCCAATGGCTCTATATAAGCCTCTATACGCGCTATAGTGAGTCTACTATCTGATGTGCCTGAGAACTTTTGAATGCGGAAATTGCTCATATAGCCCTGCTGAAACCAGACAAGCCGCTTATTCTGCTCCCCAACTTTTCCAGATTTAATCTGTTTTGGATTGGACCAGTTCACGCCATCTGACGACCAAGATGTGGAAATGAATGGATCTTTATGCAAAGCAACTCGACCAGTTAGGCAAGCCAATTCGATCTGATGGAAGATTGCACCACGTGATTCGTTGTAGAGAATCATTGTGCCAAACTCCCAAGAAACTTCATTACCCCAATGCTCACCAAGTTCATTTGTGATAACACCAAGCTTTGCAAGAACAGGGTGCCCTGCAATCCATTTTCCATAGCACCACACAAAGTTTTGAGCTAAGTATTGGCTTTGGGTCAGCCCTGAACTTAAAGTGAACCAGACAGGCTGTTGAGTCGCTTCTGATGCTGCTGAATCATAAACAAGCGTCTGATCAGGTAAATGTAGATAAAGCCAGTTGTGACCATCAACTAAACGCGATTCCATTAGGCATTCAGATAGAGTTTCTTCGCTGTACTGATGAATGATTTGCTCAATTTCTCGTGTCGAGATTTTATTGGTAGAACCATTAGCAGATAGCCATATAGCAACAGGTTCATTCTTTCCACTACCAAGGAATGCAACCGCATCCATGTATTTGCAGCAAGTTCTTGTACCAAGAGTGCCACGTGTACCCATCGCCCCATCAATACGTGAGAATGGGAAGTTATCTCCACCGACGTTGTCGAATATTTCTATTGTGTACCGGTTAAGAGCATAGATTTCATTGCGGATCTTGATAATCGAATTGATAGGATCAGGATCAACTTCTGATGAACCATATTTCAATGGATTCACTTGAAATGGATCATTCAACTCAGTGATTACAAGAAACTCCCCATCAGTTGTCATGAAGTAGCCATCAACCCAAACTACATCTTTGACAATACCTAAATCATTATCAGTTATCTGTTTTAGCTCAGTGCCGTTGTAGAGATACAGATATGGATAAGAGTTAATGGCTAGATAATCAAAAGAGTAGTCAAAATTACATTGCCCATACCCCATCAATTCAGCTATTTCTGTCACTACGCCATTGGCATCAACTTTAATGAGTTTATTACCAGCAACACGATAACAGACACCATTCCATTCAATACCACCACGATCCACAGCAGGAACATTAGCAAACTGTTCAATGCCTTCAGCGGGTCTAAGATAACCTTGCGAAATTCCTTGTTCTTTAGGGACAGGAATCATGTTTCTTGGGTATGATGTGCGGAAATCTGAGTTCTGATCAGTGTAAATGCCATTTAAGATAGGGATTTGCATAGTTACCCCACTCGATACCAAGTACCTGAAAGCTTATCGTATTGTATCTTGAAGAATGCTGTGGCAGAAATTGCGTTGGGAGCCCCAACAACAACAGCCCCACTACCATTAATGACTAGGTTGGTAATTTGTTTTGAACATGAAAATAGAATGAGTTGCTGATCAGCTACTTCACTATTGTCAGGTAAAACCAAAGTTCCATTTTCAATACTATTTGAAGGATTTAAAAGTAAGTATGTTCCTTCTTTGTGGTTTTCAACTAGCAGATTAAAATTGCCATTTGGATTGTAGTGTTGAACTATTGGCTTCCATAATGACGGTGTTTCAGACAGGTTTGTGTTTAACCAATCCAACAGAACATCCTGTGGTAAGGCGCGAAAATCAGAACAATTAGCCTTATACAAAACAAACTGGTCGCCCACTCCAACTTTGTCTGTGGTATTTAAGCGCTTACTCATTAAAGAACTCCACATTTTGTTTTGGTGACAAGACATTGTTGTCTTGCTTATTAACGATAAACTTATCGCAACGGTATTTATGGCCAGCACCACTTGGCAAGGTGCAGCTATATTTCATCTGTGGTGGCATTTTTACTGCCATAGCTACCAAGTTGTTATAAGCTTCCGCGGCCTGTGTTTTTGTTTCAGGTGAGATGGCCTTGCCAAAGGCTGGAGCAATCTTAATTGCCAGCTTTAAATAAACGGCTTCAACTGCATAATCAGGGACATTGGTTTCTTGGTCCAAGTCGCTGCTATTTGCTTCACCTGGCAATGGATATCCAATCTGAATGTTCTTTGATGACCACACAGCTACCATAGTGTCCATTTTGCGTCTGGCACTTTCATACTGATCTGGCTGCAAATCAAAGGACGTTGCTGCAAGACCTATTTCCTCAAATGCTTGATCAATGATTTGCCGCTTAGTCCATGACATGGCTTATTCCCCTTTAGGATATTCAGCATCAAAAACAAGCTTCACAAGCTCATCTTTGCTATCACGTGCACCATATTTCACTTGTTTTTCATCAAGGATTTTGCGTAGTTCACCAGCATCTAATTTGCTTAGTTCTAATTGGCGGATCTGTTGGCGCAACTTGTTGTTTTCAGCAATGTAGGTTTCTTTTAGATCAAGAATTTCTTCATCTTTAGATTCAATTGTTTTAAGTGCTTCAAGAAGTTTTTGTTTGGTCTGTTCCAGCTCATCATTTGGATCAATTACTTTACCTACAATTTCGACTTCCGGAACATGCTCAGGTAATTCTAGGAAATGAACATAACCTTGTTGGCGCAACTGGGCTTCATGTTCTTCCCCATCAGCAATCACATATTCATTGTTTTTAGAATCACCAACATATAAAGCACGAGGGTAGTTATTTGACATTTCAATACTCCAAAAATGACGACGCCCGCAATAAGCGGGCATTTGTCGTCACTGAATCTAAATTAGATTAGGTTTGGTTAAATAACTGGACACCCGCCATCTCAGGATTGAGTAGCGCAGTACCAAAGTCGATATCCCAACGCGCCTTACATGAAAGGTCGTTGATATTTCCTTGACGTGTATATGTGATACCAATACCAAGATCTGTAGTGGCACGCATAACTTGCCAGCCGTCATCTGCTTCAACTGAGAATGAACCAGGAATCAGGATTAAGCTTTCTTTACGGAAGAATGGGTTTAATGGTGCAGCAACTGTATTCAACCAAGTTAATGCGACCGCATCAGCCGGTGCTGCTGAAACGTTTGCATATTCTTTCGAACCAATTGATCCTTCGGCAGCATCAATAATTGCAGGATAAATACGGATTGTATTTGCTGCAGGCTTATCAACAACACGGAAAGTTTTTAACTGACCTGTATTTTGTTTTGAAATCAAATGAAGTTCAAAAACACCTGGTAATGTGAATGCATCACCAACTTTGATACTTGCATACCCTGCACCCGCAACAACTAAGTCTGTATAGCGGTTATCCTTGTTTTCTTCCAATCCAGCAGAAGTAATTGTTGCAGCTGGAATAGTGCGTTGGTTTGCACCATTCACAGTAATTGCACCACCTGCAGCTGCTGCCAAGCGAATTTCCTGATCGTTTTTGTAAACTTTGAATCCTGCAACATTATGGCGAATCAAAGCTTCTTCATATGCATTGCGAGAACGAGCTGTGTCTTCTGAACGACCTGCAAGATCACCTGCCATGTCATTCATTGCAGTTGGAGAATAGAACGCCTGACGACCATCCAATGGCACGCCGATACGAGTCATACGTGAATCAAGGTCTGCAACATCCTTATAACCTGTTGGCGCACCTGTGCGCTTAGAAACAATAGAGCCATAAAGTGCAGCAGTATTAAACAAAGCGGCATTCACATCAGAAGCAAGCTTTTGCTTAGCCGCCTTTCCGAACTGTTCCATTGCATAAGTATTACGAAGGTTTTTAGAAGAAAGAACCTTTGGTACTGACTTATGGTAGCCAACAGATGCGGGAACGTTTAACTGAGTTAAGCCATCAAAGTTTGCTGTTTGATCAAAGCCATCATATGATGCCCCAATCATTGGCGCAGGAACCCAAAACTTATCACGTGAATTCACAGCTTCTTGAGCAGTAATTGGATCATAAAGATCGGCACCTTTTGCAATAACAAGCAAGTCCTCAAAGCCTTCGATGACCTTATCAAACATTACCTGTTCTTGTTTAGTAAAACTTGTAGCCATATTTATTTACCTTTTGATTTTCGATATTTGATTAATTCTGTACGGTCACCCGTCTCGAGTGCTTTTTTCTCAAGTTCAGCTTCTTTGGCATCTGCAACATTACTTAGGGGTGCAGAGCCTTGAACTTTTCGCTCAGGTGATGTTTGTGGTTTTCGTGTCTGAACTTTTAATTGAGCGTCGATTTTTGCGACTTTGAACGCGAATTGGATTGGGTCTGTAATCCCTGCAAGCTCCTTGGCTTTTTCAGGATGTTTACCCAAGTGGTAGATAAGCAATTCAGGATTATCAGCACCATGGATTAAGATGCCTTGCTGTGTCTGGTTAAGCACATCTCGCGCTATTTCTTCAGCAACATCGTAATCAGCTACTTTGGCTTTAATGGCTGTCTTCTTAGTCTCATAACTATTGACTCGCTCTTGCCAGTTTTGTGCTGCCTTTTCCTGCTCCGCTTTTTTGGCCTGTTCTTGCTGTTCAAATTGAGCTTTCTTTGCATACCAATCTGTTACTTGGCGCTCATATTCATCCGTGTCATAACCCACACTGTCCAAAGTAGGCTTCTCACCTAATTCGATTTCGTGTGGTTTGGTTTGACTTGCCAGTTGCGCTTCAAGTTCACGAATCCGCTTTTTATTAGCTCGATTTTCTTCACGGGTTTCCTTCACCCACTTAGGTGCTGGCTGTCCATGAAATTCATCTTCTTGCTGTTGCGGTTCTTCACCTTCAATACCAATGAAGAACTCTTCTGATTCAGGTTTCTCAGTGTCAGGCTGTCCATCATCTCGATGTTCTTCCTGCTCTTGAGGTTCTGTATCTAGTTCTTCGGTTTCGAATTGATCTTGCTCTTGTTCAGACATTTGTAACTCCCTCACTCATAGGCTGAGCGGACGCCATACTTTCATTAATTTGTTGATATAAAGCCAAGGCAGAATCTCTCTTCCCTATTTCCATATCAGATAAGGTTTTTGCTGTATCAGCTTTGGTTTGCTCTGTCTTAGCGGCAGTTAGGTAAGTGTCGGCCTGAGCTTTCATAGCCTTCGACTGTGCTTCTGCTGCAAGAGCTTGTGCTAATTCTGTTTGCGGATCAGGTGGTTGATTCTGTGCAGCTTCCATCATTTGCTGTTGTTCTTCCTCAGTCGGTTCAACCACACCAGCTTGTACCAAGTACTTGCGGTAATAGTTGCGGAAGTCTTTGATACCTTCGCCTTCCATGTTCATGTAGATCATTGCGAGGAGGATTTTTAAGTCTTGAGGATCAGTGGTGTAAGGAAGCAACGCTTGCATAGAGCGAACAATTGCAGATTTCTTGCTTGAAGACGTTGGACCAACATCAACACCAACATCGAAGGATGCTTTGGTTAAGTCGTTTTCATATTCAAGACCAGATTCACCGACGATAGGGCGTGACAACTCAGCACTATCAACTTCATCTTGCTTGCCAATCGTCTTCATGCGACGACCTTCTTCAACATAAAGCTCTTTAGCCATTGATAACCAAATTGCACCACAGCGCTTGATTGCTTTAGCCATGTTGTCTACATAGATATAGGACTGCATACCTAGCTGGCCTTGAACCAGATCAATCGCTTCTGCACTTACATTTGCACTGATCTTTTCACCTTGTTCCTGGTTACCAAGAAGCTCTTTAATGTCTGTATCAACAATCTGAGTCATGGCGACTAATGCCGGTGGTACCTGAGGTGGCTTTGTATATGCAGTTGGCCCTGTTGCTATGACATTGCCTTGAGCATCACGTAAAGCATTTGCAAGCAAGTATGGATTGTTTTTAAGGTTGTCTTCTGCCCACAGGTTCTCAAACCCTGCTATTTGCTCAGGGTCTAGAATTGGCTTTTCAATTGGTGATAATGCAGCTATCTCACCTAATCGGCTTAGGCTCATGTTTTTTAAACGCTGTGGATCTTTACAAAGACGTACATGCCCCATGCAACGCTCTACATTGTCAATAAACCAACGCTTACCATAGACAGGCACAATTGGAATGTATCGACCGGCAACATAACCGCAATCATCAAGAATCTTTGATCCACTCATGATGTACTTATGAACTTTGCATCGCTCATTTGTTTTGATGCGAAGCTCTTGAGCACCTGTTGCATCCAGCTTTTCACGGATAGAAGTATCTTTTTCAAGCTCTTCTTCAGTGTGTCGTTCCTCAGTACCATCAATCAATTGGAAGATATGCACCTTCTCTTTGACTTTCTCTACAACGTAGTATTCCGCAACATAAACAATGTCGGGAGTGCACCAGTCAAACTCATCATTGCGAATATCTTTATCCCAAGATGCAGGGTCATCGTCGTATTCTTCTTTATATTGATCAGGTGTCATTGAAGACAAAACAAAGCAAAACTTAGCATCTGCCTTATCTTGACGCTTAGCACCTAAATCAAAGAACACACATGAATCTGCATCAAAGATTGGCTCAATTCGGATGCGTTGACGTTCATTTTCTTCGTCTTCTTCATCCTCTTCACATGCACGTAATCTGAATGCACCAAAGCCACCTCCAACAGCTTCTTCAAAAGCATTGTCATAGGCTTCTTCTGCACCAGAATCTTGCTCATCAGCGCGATACAACCCATCGCATGTATCAGCTAGATCATCATTCTTAGATCCATCTTTAGAAACAAAATCTACAGTGATGCGGTTATTACGGTACTCGTTGATAATACGAATGACAGCCAAGTGGATTTTGTTGACTTCAAATTTTGGTTTATTTGCGAACTGCTCACCCAATTGGCCTTCCCATTGGGCGCCAGCAATCGAATAGAAACGACGATCCTCTAAGCACTGTTGACGTTCATCTCTAACAGCACTTTGAATAGTGTCGAATTGCTTTTTTGCACGGGCGTGAAGATTCGCAAGTTGTTCTTCTTTAGCCACAACTTGACCTCACTTAAATTTAATTGTTCCAGCGATGTGCTGTAGGGATTACTTGAACTTTTGGTGGTTTTTTTATTACGCCAATTTGTTCTCGGATTTGTGCAAACTGACGGAAAGCATCTGCAGCTTCTGAATTACCATCCGTCTTCACTGGCTCACTTGTGTAAGTTTGTGCATGAGAATTAAATCTCCGAGTGTAGTTTTCAAGATGCTTTAAACCATCTTTGCATCGATCTACATCAAACCAGACATCATTCATCAAGGCATCACGTGTTTTATTGATACCATGCAGCAATTCAGAAACACGGGGAACAATATCAACATCAGTTAACCCAAGATTCTTAAGCATTTGTTGCGGTGATAGGTTTTGACTTTCACCTTGCCTTACATGCGCTCCATCATGTGGCAAATAGTGTTTACCCCACAAATATCCTTTGCTTTGCATAATCTTCACGAAATATTCGTATGGCTCGCCCCATCCTTCTTCAAAGTCAATGAATAGATCTTGCATACCAACTCGTTGATGAAACCAAATAGCCGTACCATCCGAGTTACCAATATCCCAAAAGGTGTTTACTGGAACATCTGTGCGAATAGGTAGAGAACATATACGCTGTTCTTTGCGAACTTTGATGAATTGCTCTGTGTACCAGCACCCCTCTTTAGACTTCTTAAACGCTTCTTCTGGAGTGGATGGATATTCCTGCCACATTAGTTCAGATGAGCCCTGAAAGTCGTTGTCACGAGTTGCAATGTACCAATTACGCTGTGATGCGCCAATAGTGTCACCACTTTCTTGCTCTATTCGGTCAAAATACTCATGTTCTTTAGATGTAATGTGAATATTCGCATCAAGAGAGTACTCTGTGGCTCCCTGCCATGGATAGAAATGGAATCTAAAATCCTTTTTGCTTAATTCAGTTCCTGATGCTTTCTTATTGCGTGCTGTTTCGCACATATTGAAAAATGCACCTTCATCACCTTCTGCTGTAGATTCAATTACTACAATTCCATTTGTTGAAACTGCTGGTATAGAACCTGTTAAGACTTCCTTCGCTTTATCTGGATACTTTGCACAAATCTTTCCAAACTCAGAAACATGCAAATACTGCAATGTTCCTGAACGCATTGATGTTCCAACAGTAATAGAGCTATTGTTGTGAGCAAATAACAATTCACTTGCACTATCACGAGCTAAAGGGAATTTAGACTTGATTTCTGGCGGAAGATTGTCATAGGCAAACTTAACTTTATCTCGGAAAAGCTTGTCTGCTGCGTACTTGTCTTGTGCAATCATCCCTGCACGAGTATCGCCCTTACCAAATAAACAGCAATCCAAATAATAGATCGCAATCATCGTGGTAAAACCTAACTGACGGGCTTTCAGGATGATATTTCGATACCACAAATTCTCAATGAAATTTATTTGATGCTCATTTGGAATAAAAGGGGCTTTTAACCCTTCTGTCTCATCATCACCTTTAATCAGGATTTGATATAAAAAACCACTTGTAAGACGCCACCATGGATCAGACAAGTTTTTTTCTAGCTCGTCCGATGTCATAGTTCTATCCTTTTGGTTTTAAAGTATTTCCGCTTGCACGCTCTAACAATTCCTTGAGAGGATCAGCAAGATCATGCTCAACCTTTTCTTTAAATGCACCCACGGCAATATGTTTACCAAGAAGTTCCAAATTTTTTACCTTATCAGGCCATTTGATCTTTTTGAGCCAACCTGTTTGTGACTTATCATCACCACGACCATCAAATTCTTCTGTATTTTCGATGTTAGAGACGTATTGGCGCCAAATAGGAGGCCAATCACCGATTGGTTTAAGACAGTAGTTATCATCCATGATGTCTAAAACATCCATCTTGTCAATTTCAACAAGACGCTTGAGAACATAGTCAGCATCAACATCAACGCGGTTTAAACGCTGTGTATTGAGATATGCGATACGCTCTTCGACATCTTCTCGCTGCAACACATCCCAAGCATTCTGACGGTTCTTATAGCCTGTAGCTTTTCCAGCTTCTTGAGCGCTTAGAGTTTTTAAAAATTCATGGCAGAACTCTTCATGACGTAGATTCTTTAAAGGTTCTGCGCCTTTGATTTGTTCCATGTTTATTCCTATCTTTCTAATGCATACATCAAATCATCAGGTGTTTCCAAATAACACCCTTGTTTTAAACAAAATGCATGTATGTCGTTTAAGTATTCGGTGAATTGAGCTATTGATGCGTCAGTAGTGCTTATTAGTTCATTCAACCCATCAGCGACTTGCTGATACATTGAGTGCTGCTCTTCTTTGAGTTTTCGCACAGCGGCAAAGGTTGATCTGTATTGACCTACATCATCACGATCATAGATTCGAGCTAAGAACTTCTTTTTGAAGTAGAGATGCTCTGAATCTTTATCTGTGCCTTGATGTTTAGCCCATTGAGCCATCCATAGCCAATAAAGCCTATTCTGAGCCTTAGATCGATCTTTCTCAAATGGCTTTATTGTCACTACAAGTGGCTTGCCTTCTAATGCAGCTTGGGCATGATTTGTATTTAGATAACCAAGTACTGGAGTAATATCAGCGTGGTTGCGTATAGTAATTTGCATTTCAACCTCGCAATAAAAAAGACGCCTAATAGCGTCCTTATACTTACTTCACAAACTTATTTATTATTTTCCTTCTGCCACTTTATCAGCAGCTTTAGAAATCCTGTATTTCACATAGTTATCATATGAGCACTGAGCTACCCCCAATAGGACAAGCAATGGGAGAACTAAAACAATGCACCACTCTTTAAACGACATAATTAAATCCTCTCTATAAAGGAATAATAGCAATAAAAAACCACCCGAAGGTGGCTTAGTTTAATACTGCCTTGCTATCTTCAAAAAACTTGACGCAAAGACCTTTAAAATACTCAAATGTGCTTTTCTTAATTAATTCTGAATTACCACCAAAGATAATAGAGTGCTTGTTCCCAACACGTCTAAATGAGAATGGAACCCCGTCTGCTGTCATGTTGAATGCCTCAATGTTTTTTGAAGATTCAGCATTGCCATCAATCTTAGTTTTCTGCTCGTCCCATGAATCACTAAATCTTGCGAAGGATTGCATAACTTCACCAGTTTCTATTTTTTGCCAATTCATTAGAACACCTCATCATTGTTATTCAAATTCAGCATCCGCTCAGTCTTTACTAGCAACTTTGCGAACCATTCTTTTGATTCTTCTCTACCCATAGTTTTGTATTGATCAAAATCACAATGGCAGACATGACACAACGGAATAGTGTATTTATCATCTGCTTTGATTCCCTTGCCTTTGCCATACTCAGACCAATTCGCATGACATGCTTCGCTTGGAGCATCCCACCCACACCGCACACATGGCAACTTTCTTATCGCTTCCAGTCTCTTTGCATCACGCATTTAGATTTAACCGAAGGTTCTTGATCCACTCTTTAAGTTGAGAAATCTTTTTATCAATAACCAGCATTTCATCTCGACTCATCAATCCGCGAGATAGGTTTTGATATTTATCAATTTCCGCTTCATAGCGTTTGAGATTCTTCTTCGCTTCGATTGTGTTCATATACAATCCTGTTTTTAACTTAGATGAAGTGAATGGGAGTCTTCCCGTTCGCAGCGGCATTCACTTCTCTAAATTAAAAAACCCCACCGAAGCAGGGCATAAAGATGAACTTAGAACTGTTTATCCAACTCGGCTTGATAAAGCTTTTCTTTTAAGAGGTAGCCTTCTAATTCCCAGATCTTTTCACGGGCATTTTGACGAGCAATCTTATTACCAATCTCTTGGTTAAAGTTTTCTTTGCTCACACATGCCGATTTACCATCAATCGTATAACCATTCTGCAAAGTTAACTGGCAGATAACTGTTCGACCATCTGGCAGGTTGGTATATGTTTCACCAGCAATGACAGAATCAATATGATCGGGAGTTAAGCGCGGAGCATTCAAACCTTTGTCTTGAATTTCCTGCTCGATTTGTTTTTCATTTGACATTCTTCTTCTCACTTTTCGATAGGCAATAAAAAAGCCCACCTTTCGATGAGCTTTAATGATTGTTGATTGGCAAGTTGCGATCTCTTGCTTTGTGTTGTCCTTTTGAGGGTACTCAACACTAATAATATTCACATGCCGCGCATGACTTCAATCAATCAATGATCATATCAATAATACGACCATCTTAGTAAATCATACTCAATTCGGGATAAAAATCAACTGTTTTTGTATAGCTCAATTCGATAACGTTCAATATGAAGATAAGCAGTGCCTTTTGCTTCACCTAACATCAAGCGAATTGCATCGCCATAATGTTGCCATTGGTTCTGATATGTCTTAACTTCCAGATGCTCAAGCAGACCAACAAAGCGTAGCTTCCCTTGCAATGTATAGTCTTCTCTCAAGAAATCATACAAGAAGAAAAACAATTCCATTTCGGCAATCTTTCGACAAATCGTTGGCAACTTATCCTTCTTGTACTTCTTCTCATTACTTGCAACTGCAAGAATGCTTTTTGTGAGAAACACTATGACTCGTTTATATGCCGCCTTATTATCAGCAAAATCACCTGTTGCGATGATATAGGCAAGGTCTTTCTGCAATTCATCATCCATTTTTGCGAATGCTCCTGCTTTATCCTCCCAGCCAATAGGCTTCTCACCAGTAGCACGAACACTTACCTCGTAAGTCATGCTCTTAGCTCGCATTTCTTTACCTAACCACTCAAAGTTGTCTTCACGTTGTGCTACTGCCGCATTCATACCCTTCCCCTTACTTTCCGTATTTCTTGATGTGATTTCTGACTTTTTCTCTATTTGTTCCTCCACTAGCGATTTGTCTATACATCCCTTTTGTTTGCCAAATCACATAGATAATTAAAATCGGTGAGAACAGCACTCTAATGATGATTAAGAGTATTTTTAAAGAAGCTTCTACATAGTCTTTTAAGTCATGCCATTGGTCTTTAAACCAACCCTTTAAAAAGAATCCTTGCCATTGCAATGTGAGCTTTAATGCGTCTACATCAACCTTTAATTTCATACCGTCACCTCAAATTTTATAAATCTATATATTTGAAAAATAATGTTGTGCCATCTTCTTGCTTCAAGGTAATGCTTTCTTTTCGCTCCAATGCTTCGGTCTGACTTTGATTTAAAAGCTTGCCTGCACCTTTGAGAAAATCATCTTTAGTTGGGTATTTGGATTTACTATAGATATTTGTTCCACATTCATTCCAATGCTCGAATAACCAATATTTTCCTTTTGAATAAAGAAACTGGTCAAAATCTTTTAAGTCCATCACCCACCTCTCAACCGTTCAATAAGCTTCTCAATCCACTGGATGACTAATCCTTCTTTGATCTGTGCTGTGGTGCCACGAATCACAAACCAACCATTCACCGCTGCTGCCGAATACTTCTCACAGTCTTTTGTGTAGCCTTCACCTCTTGTGTGACGACCATTACTGAACACACCGCCTTCAACCTCTACCAGGATAGGCATATCATCAATTCGGAAATCTGCCAGCCATCTACGCTCTGGATGAAAGCGAAATTCTTTAGTAAATGGAATCTTCAAAGCATTCAGGTGATTCTCTAAAAGAGCCTCACCCTTACTGACCTTCTTTCCAAACTTCTGTGGCACGCTAGAACGCGCCACAGGTTTTGATCTACTTCTATGAGCCTCTTTGAATGTGGTCATTTTGTCTCCGTCAAATGAATTACAGCTTCAGCAACTTTCCACTTCACATAGTTGTCATAAGCGCATTGAGTCGGCCCAATCAAAAGTATTGCTATGCACAATAGGTAATACTTCCAAGCAGCCCATGTGTCTTTAATTCGCTTCATCACAACCACCCTTGAGCGCTTGCTCTAACCTCTTAACCAATAAACTTTCAATTAGCTTTGGATTGTTTTCTAGAATTGCCCTAATTTGAGCTAATTTGAATTCTGCCTTTTCTAGGGCATCCACCCGCTTTTGCAGCTCATCCACCTCGGTCTGGCGGTGATTCCAAACCTGTAGAGCTAAGCTTTTTGATGCGTGGTATCTGTGGGCACATGCGTCATCAATCCAGTAATCATATGCATCCTTAAAAACATCATGGAAATCACTTCTCATCACTTCACCTTTCATATTTCTTGCAATTCGGGGATGTGTCACAGTCGCGCAGGGCTTCTAAACCTGGAATTCCAAATGCATCACGGATACTTTCTTTCTTCCATTTAGGCCATGTCTTAACAACTTCCTCACATTTATCCAAGTGTTGCATTAGTGGTGTTTTATCAATTCTGTGGCCTAACTGGATTTCTTCTGGGTTGGCGTGTCTTAAAGCTGATGTTCTGAAGAAACCGCCATCTGAGAAAATTGCATAATCTGTAGAGCCACTTCTTCTA
Source organism: Acinetobacter sp. ESBL14 (assembly GCF_036668815.1). Classification (NCBI taxonomy): domain Bacteria; kingdom Pseudomonadati; phylum Pseudomonadota; class Gammaproteobacteria; order Moraxellales; family Moraxellaceae; genus Acinetobacter; species Acinetobacter sp. ESBL14. The sequence continues at coordinate 230,060 of NZ_JAZEVS010000003.1, read as the reverse complement.
AACTCGACAATTGTTAGTAAGTCATTCCCAAACCAAGGGTCTATTGTTAGTGTCTTATCCCCGACCTTAAACATGCTCACCTCCAATTGCTTTGTTAAGCGAACAGTTCCAATGCTCAAGCCTTGTTTCATATGCTGCTTTTGCTAAAGCCAGTTGTTTATATTCACGAATTACTAGAATTAGTTTTTTAATTTCTACTGCACCATTCTTATAGCTCGAATAATAACTACCTGTTTTTTCACTGTAATGTGTAGCGTCAAAAACCCTGTTCTCCACTATACGATCAGCGTTTTCTATACCAAATTGTTCTATGAATAAATGTGCGTTCATTGGCTTTGCTCCTCAACTAAATCATCAACATCCGCAAAGCTCCACCCAACTCTTGCGAACCCAATCATTTTCCCGTAACAATCAACACACATCATCGGTTCTTTTATTTCACTATTTGAATAGAGTTCAGCTGAACCGCACTCGATGCACATTTTTTCATCTTCTGTCATCAACTTTGCTCCCACTTCACATCATTAAGACTTGGACGAAATACAACTACGCAACAACCGAAAGGCGCATTTGATGAAGAGCCACCAAATTTCAATCGACCGCGAATAAAGTGGATTTCACGCCCTAAGCAATAATCTTGGAACCATCTTGCATCTGTACGAACTGGAACAAGTGCAACAACTGTATGACCCTGTTCAGCCGTGTGTGCTGCCTTAGCAACCCATTCAATAATCTCTCTGCCATATGGCGGATTCATCCAGCAAACCCCTGTCCACTCTTGTTTCAAACCATTCTGTTCTGGGCTGAAGAACCGTTCACACTTTGCGTTCTCAGGCAAAGCGCACACATCAAGATCAAAGTTAAATACCGCATTCAGCTTGTTGAAGAAGTCTTGAGGCGTTGCCCACACATCTGTCCTGTTATCTGCCAAACCGAATAACTTATTTTGAGTCATTGCATTCATCGCCCTTCTCCGTCACGGGTGGTCACGTTCACACCAAACAATCCTTTAGCAAATTCAGTTGCTTGATAAGTTGTACATGTCACCTTCTCGATATAACCCAAGTCCATCAAAATTATGATGATGCTGTATGCTTTAGCCTTGGTTGACTCAACGACATCACGTCTAAGTTCGGATAGTTTGAAAGGCATAGTTGCATGTGTTGCATAGATCAAAATATCCATGCAATTTTGAATAGACTCTCTCTTTTCTTTTAAAGCTAGGACCCTGCTCATACCGCTTCTCCAAATAGATCAGGCTGCATGTCTTTCTCGGTACCTGCCTGAGCAATACGTTCTTGAGCTATGCCGAAGTACTTCTGCTCTTGTTCAATTCCGATGAATGCGCGGCCTGTATTTACACAAGCAACACCCGTGGTACCGCTTCCCATTGTGTTGTCGAGTACTGTTTCACCTTCATTTGTGTATGTACGAATCAAGTACTCACAAAGAGCTACAGGCTTTTGTGTTGGATGGAAGTTTGATTTCTGCTTATCACTACTGAACAACTGAACTGATCGCGGGTACCGCTCAGTTGAGTCATAAGCTTTGATATTTACCTGTTTGCCGTAGTGCTCTGACCCAATATCTTTACGCTTAGCTGTCTTTCGTTCATGACCAAAAGTTTTGATTGGATTGAACGTTGGCTTTGACTTGTAAAAAACTAAGATATTTTCATGCGCCCTTAATGGCTGAAAATGCGCATTAAAGAATCCAGTAGCTGCAGGCTTTTCCCAAATCCACTCATAGCGAAATAGTTTTAGGTTTGATGTCGCAAGTACTGCTGCGAATGGTTGAGCTGCAAACAAAACAATTGCGCCATTCTCTTTAATTACTCGCTCGTACTGTTCCCAAAGTGGCTCGAATGGAATAACCGCGTCCCAACTGCAGCAAGTGGTACCGTAAGGCAAATCACAAAGAATCATATCCACGGAACCCGTTTCAATTTCCTTCATACGCTCAAGGCAATCGCCTAACATGAGGTTATGTTTCACGCTGCACCTCCAACGTCATCTTTGATACTTGCAAATCGACAGATATCTAAACGGTCTAAAACACGCACTACACCGCGCTTGCCATGTCGGTTTTTCGCAACAATGATTTCTGTAATGCCGCTTGGTAATTCGTCATCGTTATTGAGAATTGGATGAGCCAAGATGATTTGATCTGCATCTTGCTCAATCTGACCTGATTCTTTTAGATCCGAGGCCTTTGGTCGCTTACCCTTCTCTGATTCACGGTTTAACTGAGCCAAAGCAATCACAGGACAATTGAACTCTTTAGCCAGCGCTTTCAAATCACGACTAATTGAACTGACTTCTTGATAGCGGTCTTTCTTGCTTGGGTCGCGTACTAACTGCAAATAATCAACAACAATGCAGCCAAGGCGCTTATATTTGCGTTTAGCCTTACGTGCATAAGAATGGATTTCTGCAATAGTAGGCTTCTGCTTATCTTCGATATGAATTGGTAATTTACTGAAACGCTTTTGAGCATCTGCAAACTGGCCCAACATTCCATCAAACAGTTCAGCGTTGTGAATATTGTCATAAGGGATATATGTCAAAGCAGAGATACAGCGATTTGTGAATGTCTCTACATCCATCTCTGCTGACACCACAAGAACAGGTTCGCGATACTGGATTGCAGTCTGGATCACAAGCATTTGAGCGAGTGTTGACTTACCTGAGCCCGGACGACCACCGACTACACAGAAATGACCTTTTTGAATCATTCCTACTAGATGATCAACATGAGTAAGGTTGAATTGCACACCAGTGTATTGCTTGTTTGCCTTAGCTTCTGCTTTCTGAATTAAGCGGTCTGTCGCGCGTGTGATAGCCTCTTCAAATGTGAAACTAGACTTCTCAACATCGTTGCCAGTCTTTTTTCCATCAAGGATTGATTCAGCCGCAATGTGAATATCTGGAATGGTTAAGTCTTGCGAAATTTGCGCAATACTTTCACCCATCTTCTCAACTTCACGGTGAGCCTTGAATTTGTTTAGTTCTGCTGTGTATGACTCAAGATTGTAAAAACTCGAAGGTGCTTCACTACTCATTTGAAGCAAGTATTCAGAGCCACCCATCAAATGAATTACATTTTTTTGTTTAAGCTGTTGCTCAACCATTACGAAATCATAAGGTTTGTTTTCATTTGCCAATTCTGCAATTGCTTTGAAAATTTGCTTGTGTCGCTCTGGAAAGAAGCAGTCTTCATCAAGATCATTGCTCACCACATCAAAAGAGTTTGCAACTGTCATCAATGCTGTGAGCACAGCTTGTTCCATTGGGATGTTGTGAATATGACTCATTACCAATCTCCCATGTCAGCTTCATAGTTTCCTGGTAATTCAGGAACTAAGTTTTGATCTACATTTGGGAACATGTTGATAAAACGATCCAACTTTTCAGGCTCACGGCAAATCAATTCGATATCGGTATATCCGCCTTGAACGTGGTAATCAGACTTAGAGCAATTCAGGATTGCATGCTTGATGTCATCAACCATGTAGCCTTCGACAAGACGTGCTTGAATTTTTCTAGCTCGTTTGTCAGAGAGAATCGTTTTTTCATTTTTGCTGAATGTGGTTTTCCAGAACTCGAAAATCTCACATATATCTTTCTTAATATTTTCTTTCTTATTTGTTTCTTTCTTAGTAGCGCCATTTTCGGGGGTAGTCTCCACTCCATTTTGGTGGGTACTCCCCGTACTATTTTCGGGGGTAGTCTCCATACCATTATCGGCACTACCATCCATTTTGGCAGGTAGTTCAAATTCAGGATGAATGATCGAAAATTTGTTCGTTTCACCAGTAGAGCGAACGACAGAAATTAATCCAAGTTGCTCAAGTTGACGAACAGAATCAGTTAAAGTTTTGAGTTTCTTGATGCCAGTCTTTTCTTGCAAAAAGTTAGAAGTGATTGACCAGTTTGTACGTGAGAAACCATCGGTAAAACGATTGATCACCACATAGCATTTCAAAGCGCTACCAGTCATCTCAGACACATAGCCTTTGTCCACCAAATAGTTTGGCGTTCTAGTGTATTTGTCTTCCACTGGTGTCGCCTGCTTTAGGAATTTATCTAAGTCAAAACCTACGTTCATCATCCACCCCACGCATGCAAAGCCAACTCAGCTTTAGCTTTTGCCAAAGCAGCTGCATTCTTGAGTGAACGATGAAGCGTGTAAGCCTCAACCGCTTTTTGGAATAAACTAATCTTCCGATTTAGTTCAATGTCTGCTAATATTTGATAGTTCATTTGGCTTGCTCCGATTGAACACTGAGCCTGATCCACGAAATCAGGCTTTTTATTTGTCTAAATTCCCTGTAATCCCTTCCGATCCCTCAGCAAAAATTACTTCTGTTGAGAGATCCCGCATCAAAGCGCCTAATCCCAAGCGCTCAAATGATTTTGCTTGTAAATTAAGTACATGCCACTCACCTGCTATTTCCTTCTCAAGGAGATATGCAAGATATTGAGCAAGGTCTTTACCTTTAATTTCAGCCAGAACTTTTGCTCGTTCATGGTTTTCAGGAGATAAACGCACATGCGTCGATTTTTTTTCGAGACTCATTTGAGTTTCCTTAAGCTGTTGCTGTAGTTCGTTTTAATGGCTCTTTGCCACCTGCAAGGTCTCTGATCTGATACTCACGAGCTAAAGGGATCTTTTGTTCAGGCCATTGATAGATGGCTGATGGTGCAATCCCTAACATTCCAGCGAGTTCGACACCATTAACACCAAGCAATTTGAATGCTTCTTGTTTGGTCATTTCTCTCATCTCAAAAATAAGATTTCTTAGTATTAAAACAAAGATAACTTATTTTTGCAACATGTAAGATAACTTATATGAAAAAACTTGAAACAATGGGTCAGCGTATTCGCGCCCTACGACGTGAAAAGAATTTAACTCAGGGCGATTTAGCGAAAATCGTGGGAGTTAGTGCGCCTAATGTGACAGGATGGGAAAAGGATGCTTATGCGCCAAAGGCTGATCCTTTAAGTAAGATGGCTTCTTATTTTGGGGTGTCTACTTCTTACATTACCCATGGTGATGAGAGTGGACCTCAACTTGACAATAACGTTGTTCCAGTGAGCACAAAACTGATTCCTGTACTCTCATGGGTGCAAGCTGGTGCTATGACATCAGTAGAAGCAATTGATCCAAACAAAATAAATGAATGGCTACCGCCATTAAGTGCTGATGATCCAGATGGTTGTTTTTATTTACGTGTAGTGGGTGTAAGTAACTTCCCTATTTATATGGAAGGCGATTACATCTTGGTGAATCCTAACTATCAAGTGTGTGACCTTCTCTCTGAAGATTTAATTGTTGTTCGAAATAACTCAGATGCAACTTTTAAAAAACTTGTCATTGAAAGCGATGAACGCAAGTATTTACAAGCACTTAACCCAAACTTTAACCCGAATATCATTGAATTTGAGGATGGAATGGAGCTTGTGGGTTTGGTAATTGATGCATTTAGACCATTAGGTGGCTCACGTCCAAAGCGTGTTAGGAAAAGTTAAAAATAAGGATAATAAAGTGGAGTACAGTGACTTCATAGTTTACGTTGATGAAAGTGGAAGTGTTGATATGCTTAACAATGATCCAGACTTTCCAGTTTTTGTTTTATCTTTTTGTGTTTTTCATAAGAGATATTACACAGATACAGTAGTCAAATCGGTTGAGCAATTAAAGTTCAAGCACTTCGGGCACGATATAATAATCTTGCATGAAAGAGATATAAGAAAAAGAACTTCACATTTTGCAGGTCTCGATAGAATCCGCATGGAATCGCTAATGAGTGACCTAAATGGATTAATGAGTGATAATAACTTTATTTTGATTAGTTCTGTTATTCGCAAAGATAAGTTAATCAAGCGTGATGCAAATCCTTATGAAGTAGCAATGAAGTTTTGCCTAGAGCGACTTTATTTTTTTCTTAGAGAAAAGAATCAAAACAGTCGTTTAACGCATATTGTTGTTGAATCAAGAGGAAAAAACGAAGATTCACAACTAGAGCTTGGTTTTAGAAGAATTTGTGATCCATCTGGAAACTATCACAAGAAAACTCTCCCTTTTGAAATAATTTTTGCTTCAAAAAAAACCAATTCATCTGGCTTGCAATTTGCGGATCTAGTGGCTAGACCAATCGGAAGACATGTTATTAACCCTTCTCAATCAAATAGAGCATTTGACATATTAAAAGCTAAGTTTTATTGCAAAGGTGGTAGAGGTGCAGTTGGAAGTAACTATAATGGATATGGTTTAAAAATATACCCTTAAAAAAACAAAGAGCCTTGATGTATGCACCAAAGCTCTTTGCCGACCGGGAATGCCCAATCCATGAATGCATTATAGATAAAGCTATCATGTACATCAAGAATTATTAACGTTTATTAACATTCAACCCACCCAGCGTGGGTTTTCTTTTGTCTATTAAAACAAAAAAATAAGGTTTCTTAATAAAAAATAAGATTTCTTATTGACAATAAAACTAAGTTTTCTTATATTTATCTCATCAAATAAACAAAAACCGCCATAGGGATCGAAGTCTAGGCGGTTTGCATTACATGCGGAGATAAGTATGACACAAAATCATGAAATCAAAAACCGTTGGACTGGCGAAGTTCTATTTACTTGTGAAATTCCTGAAGGAATGGAATCAGGAATGATTGCTCGTCATGTTGCTGAGGCTGCGATAGCTGCTGGTGCCTACCTTAGCGGTGCCAACCTTTACGATGCCAACCTTAGCGGTGCCGACCTTAGCGGTGCCAACCTTAGCGGTGCCAACCTTTACGGTGCCAACCTTAGCGGTGCCAACCTTAGCGGTGCCAACCTTTACGGTGCCTACCTTAGCGGTGCCAACCTTTACGGTGCCAACCTTTACGGTGCCTACCTTCGCGATGCCAACCTTAGCGGTGCCAAAGCAGCTCCACTGGTCATTTATGGCCTTCGCTGGGATGTGGTTATCAATGGCACTGGGGATATGCGGATTGGTTGTCAAAATCACAAAGTAGAAGAATGGAAATCATTTGATGATGAACGCATTTCGCTCATGGATAGTAATGCGCTTGATTTTTGGAATCAACACAAATTAATGCTTTTAAGCATGTGTGATAGCTATGTTCATCCAGTAGAGGAGTCTACGTCATGAACATAAAAACGAACGTAGTCAACGAAGAGCATCAAGCCTTCATTGCTAAGTGCATCAAGCGTCAGAACACTAAGAAGTTCACCACGATTAAATCTGTGGTTCTTCAGTCGATTGCCTTACTTGCTGTCTTAGTGATGTGCATTTCATTTATTGGTTTGGTGCTTCACATTGCAGCTTATTACCAGACTAAACAAGAACTTGAAACCCAAGCCCTTCTCCAACAACTAGAAAAAGGCGAAGTCATTGAGATGACAGCTCGTGTTGGTGGTCAGCATGAGTGATGCAGTAGCAGCAATTGAACGCTTCGAGAAGTGGTTTAAAGAAAGCGGCAAAGGCACTTGCAAGAATCCGAATTATGGACCAGTGCCAACAAAATCAAATGTACGAATTAAACAAACCTTACCGTCTTGGTACGTCGCTAATCCGATCTACCCTGCTGGTCGTTATCAAGGTGATTGAGATGAGTAACTACAAAATCAAAGTGAATGATGAGGCTGAAAGTAAAGAGGCTCAGGAGTTGTTTTTTAAGTTGGGTTACACATGGTTAAGTGGTTGCACAACTACATCTAATATGAATTCTCCATACCTGTACACCTCAGAAGATTTAGGTTTGTGGTGTGGTGATTACCATTCGACTTTTAACGAATGTGGGAAAAAAGAACTCACCCTACCTCAGCTTCGAGACCTTGTTGCACAAAGTAAGGCTAAATCAATTGAGTTTCTTGAACCTCAAGATGATGGCACATACAAACTAGTTAATTGGACTTGTATGTCATGCCCTCCTGAAAACTTTATTGAAGTACCTGATGAGGCAGAACTCTATGTTTATTGGCCTCATGATAAAGATTACCACTTTCAATCTGGACAAGGGTTTTATGAAGATGGCAGCTGGAATTTATGCTCGTTTTCTGTTGAGGAAATCAAGAATGGCGATGCAGGTGCAGAGATCTTGTGGTCTCGAGAGCCTATCCAAGAACAAGGCCTGATTAGTGGGCGTGAAGCACTTGAGCGTGTAGCTGAAGGAATTGTTCAGTACTCATGCTCTGAAGATCCCGTTAAAGACAGATGGATAACAATTACTGACCATTTTTGGGATCAGTACAACCTTGGGGTTTTTCTTAACAAAGACACAACTTGGAGTTTCCGCCTCAAACCCCGCACCATAAAGATTGAGCTAGAGATTCCAGTCCCATTGAGTGATGCAGAACAGATGAAAGGTCAAGTCTACTATCTTAATGATGGTTTCCCTGATGGGTATGGATTGATGGAACTTGATCCTAATGACACTCCTTTCACTATTGGCGCATGGCGCACAGAAGAAGAAATCAAGCAAGTTGTTGCAGCGCTGAGGGGGATTAAGGGATGAAATGCTCTATCTGCCAAGACACGGGAATTGTGTTTTTAGGATGCTGTTCTGGAAATCAATGCGGATGCATGGGACAACCAGTTGCTGCAAAAAGTTGCAAATGTGGTCAGCCAATCAATGAAGAAAAAATGTCAAAAGATGAACTATTTATCTTTGCACATGTTGAATATTTGGAGCCACAACAATGAACGCTCAAGTCAACTTAGAAAGCATTGAATTGGCAAAGTTAAATGCGGAAGTGATTGTTTTAGCTCACAGCATCATAGCTTTGACAGCAGTAGCAGAAGATGTGATTGCGACGATTAATCAAGACTCGTTTCAAGTGATTTATTTAGGCAGAGGCTCAGAGATATTCGGTCTTGGTCTATCAGAAGCTTTCAAGACAATTGATCGCATCAACTATGCAAAAAATTTGGTCAGAGATTTCACAAAAATCAAAACTGACATTGAACAGAATTATATCGGGGAGGCTTGCTAATGAATGCGCCAGTACAACACGTAGGGCAGAATCCTTTTGCGGTATCAGCCCCTACTACTCAAGCAATGTCAACTGTTCAATCAGATAGTCAACGTGCAATTGCTGAGGTTCAAGCTGCTTTGGTTATTGCAAAACAGTTCCCACGCAATCCGATTGAAGCTTACGACAAGATCATGAATGCTTGCCAGCGTTCAGGCTTGGCTCAATCTGCTGTTTATTCTTATGCCCGTGGTGGCAGCTCAGTTACAGGACCTTCTATTCGTCTGGCTGAAATGCTTGCTCAAAACTGGGGGAATATTCAGTACGGTATTCGGGAACTATCTTCGGAAAATGGTGAATCTACTGTTGAGGCATTTGCTTGGGATGTGGAAACAAATACACGTCAGACCAAAGTGTTCCAAGTGCCACACATGCGTTACACACGCAATGGATCTAAAAAGCTTTCTGATCCACGGGATATTTACGAACTTGTAGCGAACAATGGTGCTCGTCGACTTCGCGCTTGTATCTTGGGTGTTATTCCAGGTGATGTTATCGATGATGCAGTTGCTCAATGTGAAAGAACAATTCATGCAAGTGCTGATACTTCACCAGAAGCAGTACAGAAACTGGTCCAAGCATTTGAACAGTTCAGTGTAAGTAAGAAGGATATTGAGGATTACATCCAACGTCGTCTTGAGGCTATTACTGCTGCGAACATTGTGTCTTTACGCAAGATTTTCACAAGTCTGCGCGATGGAATGAGTACACCAAAGGATTGGTTTAAAAATGCAGTATCTAAGGAAGTTGGTGAAGTTGAAGTGCAAAAGCCTACTGTTTCAGAGCAGGACTTCCCTTCCCTAATCGATCAACTCAAAGCTGATGCAATTTCTAAGGACTATGTTCTAGAAGGTTATGCGCTTACGGATGCTCAAAAAGTTGAGGTGAATGCACTATGAAGCTATTCCGATGTTCAAGCCTATCTAAGTTAATGGGTGATGCTCAAAGCATCGCTCAAGAGCTTAGAACTGATGAAATTGATGCTCTAATCAAGAAGCGTAAACGTTCTGACGCTGAAAACGAAATGATTGATCAACTCAAGGTTCAATCTTTATCTGACACAGCAAAGTCAGAAATCAGAACAATTGTTAAAGAAGACTTGACCACATTTAAATCTTTCAAGGGCAATCAGTACACAGCTAAAGGCAATGCGTTTGAAGATATTGCGATTGATTTATCTGGAAAGGTTCGCTTTCGTCAGCTTCAAAAACACAGTGGTCGAGTCAGCAATGACTTGATCACAGGTGAGTGTGATGTGCTTGACCTAAACAATAGCTTAATCATCGACACGAAATGTACATGGGATATTGGCACTCACCCCTTCTTTCAGGATGAGGCTCAAGAGAAGGCAAAGAAAGCTGGTTACGACTGGCAGATGCAAGGCTACATGTGGCTATACAACTGCGAAGCAGCTGAGGTCGATTTCTGGCTATTCCCTTGCCCTGTCGAACTCACAAGCGATTGGGATGACAGAGAACAATTGATTGATCTTGTTGAGCAGATTGATTTGCGCGAACGCCTGACAACTGTTCGTTATGAACGTGATGAATCAATGATTCAGAAGATCAAAGACAAAATTCCACACGCTCAAGAGTACTACTCAAAACTATATCAAGAGCGTATTAAAGCGAAGGTGGCAGAATGAATCATAATTTTATCGAGTATACGACTGGCGGTGCATTCAACCTGAACCTTAGTCGTCGACAAATCGAATCTTTTACTTACTTCGCTTCTGTAGAGCAGTTTGTACATATCCCATCAAAGTCTACACAAGCGTTGATTGATAAAGGATTGCTTGAATCTGTCCCTGCTGCTGATGCATGTGATCCTAATTATCCATGTTTAAAAGTCACCGCTGAAGGCAAGTTGGTTTGGGAACTATTAAAAATGGCTGGACTGGTTAAAGAGTTGCCTAGATCAATATTTATTCCTGCACCAGAAGTTGATTTTAAAGTTGAGCTACGGGAGAAGGCTGATGCTTAATATTGAAAAAGAACGCGAGGCTTTTGAGGCATATATCAGTACAAAATTGCCATGTTCTAAACCTTTGGTTTCTTTTACTTACATCGACCAAGAAAATAAGTATCGTCGGCATGAAGCCTGGCTCGATGATCCTTGTTGGGTGAAATTCATTAATGATAGTTGGGAAGCTTGGCAAGCCTCTGCCCTTCGTGCCGAAGAAAAACTCGAAGGCTGCGTGGTGGTGCCTGTTGAAATGCCTGATTCATTTGATGATGCTCTATATATGTATTCAAATGATATCTCAGTAGTTAATAGTGAAAGTGATGGTTTCATACCTATGGCAGATTTAGATCATGGGAAAGTTTGGCAATTAGTTGTAGAAGCAGCAAGGGGCGGAAATGAGTAATTGGATTAGTGTGAATGATAGGTTACCAGAATTTAGAGCTCCTGTTTTTGCAGGCTTTTATAGAGATGGTGAGTTCACTTGGTGGGTATATGAAAGATATGACGAAGATGATGGTTGGTGTTGGGCAAGATATGAAGGTGATTTAGAAAGTGATGCCTATGCGGATGAATATGAAATTACGCATTGGCAACCACTTTTAGAAGAACCAAAAGCGGATGCGGAGGAATCATGATGTCTAATTCTTACGAGATTCGAACCTTGTCTGACTTATTAAAGGTTCCTTCTGACAGACTACATGACTGCATGTCTGAGCTTGCTGATGGCATTATAGCTTTTAAAGCTAATTGTGAAGCACTAGATATTCACAATGGCCTTGATGAAATCACTTGGCATGATGATCAAAAGAAAGACCAGCGACATAGCTTTCAGTGTGAAGACGGTCGAGAACTTAGAATTGATTTTAAAGCGGATGCGGAGGGGTGAATATGCAGATTCAACAACATGTAGTCATGCATAAAACTAGCGAATATCCAAGTGCCCTTAAAACTGCTTTAGAAATTGCAGGAAGTGACACATTGCCTCTTGAGAAGCTTATTGCTTATACCGAAGCTGGTTATATTCCCCATTATAGAATTGATGGGGGTGAATTTCTTTACAAGTCTGGAGAAGTAAAAAATTGGATAGCTAAAAACTTGATGGGCCGTTGTGATGGAACTGATTTACCCTATGAACTGAAGATTACAGTTCCTGCGGAGAAGATTAGCGTATATCCCCCATCAGCCATTAGCAATCTACCCAACCTTCAGCAAGTCCCAAAGTATGGCTTTAACTCTGGAATTTATTTCTTATGTTTTGGAAATGAAGTAGTTTATGTTGGTCAAAGCACATCACCAGCCTCTCGTATTGCTAATCATGTATTAGAAGGAAAAAAGGTTTTTGATCGGGTGTATTTACTCCCTATTCCTGAGCAGGATTTAAATAATGTTGAGACTGCTTTTATAAAAACCTTCAACCCAAAATATAATGGGAAAATTAGAGGAACGGACAAGCCACTTACTTTACAAGCCACTGAAGATGCAGAAAGTGTTTTTTCTCGCATTGGATATGTTGTGGAGGTTTAATCAATGGGAGCATACAAATATACAATTACTGTAGAGGCTGATTCTCCTCCACATATTCTACTCGGACAGAATCTTGGTGGCGCTATTGTCACCAAACTTGAGCAGGAAAAGCAAGAGCTAGTAAGTGCTGCTGAGTTAGCAAAAATTTATAATTGGAGTGTGCCAACTATCAGGGACAAATTGATCACTATTAATCAAGGTACTGGCGGTAAACACATGTACAATCCAGAACTAGCTCACCAGTTGCTAACACAAAAGGAAAGCACTAAGCGTGGTAGAAAGAGAGCTAATTAGCTCTCCTCACCATTAAACATTGCGACCAAATCCTGTGCATTTGGATTGTAATAAGTATTAATTAAGACACCAATTGTCTTGTGCCCTGTGATTTTAGCCAAAACTTCTACTGGTAATTTTCGATTTCTAACCATTCTTGTAATAGCTTCATGGCGCGTATCGTGGAAGTTAATTTGATCTAATCCTGCTGCATCTCTTATTTTTATCCAAGTTCTTTTAAATGTTTTGATATTTACTGGGAGTAAAAGATCATTTCCAGTAGGTATAAGAGTCAAAAGTCTTTTTGCTTCAGCTGATAAAGGGACATTCCTAGAGTCGCCATTTTTAGTAATAGGTAAATGTATAAAGTCATCTTTTATGTCTTCTCTTTTCATGGCTAGAATTTCACCCTGCCTCATCGCAGTTTCTAGGGCAAATGAAAATGCCCAACACACATAGTGCTTCACATAAAAAGGTATAGTTGTATTGTCCCACTTAGCTTGTTTAAGTATTTTAGTTAAATCTTCGTCTGTAATGCGCTGATTTCTGCTTTTACCCTTTTCTGGCTTTACAACTGATTGCCATACATTACTTTCAATTAAAAATAGTTCTTTTTGAGCGTATGTGAAAACAGAAGAAAATATAGAAAATTCGTATAGTGCTGTACTGCTTTGGACTTCTTTAACTCGTTTATTTCTCCATTTGACAATATCGTTTGGCTTAATATCAAAAATAGATTTATCTGCAAGCTCTCCAAGTATCTTATCAATATTGTCGAATTTGTTTCGAATACCATCTTTAGATTTTAGCTTTAAACCTTTTTCTAAGTAATATCGTTCACAAAGACTTCTGAATGGTAAATTTGGTTTAACGCCTTGCTCTTCTAAAGCTTTTCCAGTTTTAAGCTCTAAAAGTTTCATAGCGGCCCATTGTTCACACTCTTTTATTGTGTCCCGTGTGCATGAGTAGCGTTTCTTCTCATAAGTCACAGTGATGCGATACGTTTCACCACGTTTAATAGGTTTAGGTAGCTTCATTCTTGGTGCAGATTTGGTGTAGATAATTTTCAATTCTACCAATATTTCTGAAAAAGTAGTAAAAATAGTGGTGTTTTTGATGTAAATATGGGTGGCTAGAACTTAATAAACAAACTCAAAGATGTCTTTTATTGTGTTGTTTTTATTATATTTTTAATCAACAAAATAATTAAAAAGCTGCATTTTCAGACTTAAAGCATCCATATATACAGCATCGGTGTTCAGTACCCTTATCCTATTGAGGATAGATAAAATTATAATGTTGGTGTAAAACGATTCTTTTGCGTCGATAAGCCATTCGCAATCACCGCTTGATCATAAATACGTGCTTCGGCCAATGCAAATGGATTAAAATTTTCATGAGTCAATTGTTCTGCAATATGCGCCACAACATTCATATGACAAACCACTGCAATTGACTCATAGGGTAATTTTGACAACCATTCGATTGCATCTTTGGCATCATCATCAGGTTTAATCTTATCGCAAATTAGCACAGGAATACCGTGAAAATGTTCTTTGATGTGAGCCAAAGTTTCCTGAGCACGTAATAGAGGACTCACCACAAAGATTTCAGGTTGAATCACATCCTTTAAGAAATGTCCTGTTTGCTCAGCTTGTTGATGTCCACGCACTGTTAATGGACGCTGCATATCATTTCCATTAATAGCTGGAGATGCTTCACCGTGACGAACTAAAGTTAACTGCATAAAACGACCTTATTTTTTATTCCTATATCATAACCAAGATTGATGACAGTTTTTTGATTAGACTTCTTGATGCGGTAAAACAAATTCCACATCACTGCGATGCCCATTTTTCATCAAAGACAATGCAATGGTCATTGGCGGTGCACCTTCAAAAATTACATCATACAATGCGTTGGTAATCGGCATATACACATCCAGTTCTTCGGCTTTGGTTCGCACCTGAACAATGGTATTAATCCCTTCTGCCGTCTGACCAAGCTCTTTGGTCGCTTGATCTAGGGTTTTCCCAGAGCCTAACGCAAAACCAATTTGGTAATTACGACTTAGTGGGCTGTTACAGGTGGCAAATAAATCACCGACACCAGACAGACCGAGGAAAGTCAAAGGATTAGCCCCCTGCTTCACCGCAAAACGGCTCATTTCTGCCAAAGCACGGGTCAAAATCATGCTCTTGGTATTTTCACCAATCTTATACGCACCACCCATCCCCATGGCAACTGCATAAATATTTTTTAATGCACCACCCAACTCAACACCATGTACATCATCACTACCAAATACGCGGAATAATGCACTGTGTAGCGCATGTTGAACGGCATAACGGACTAACTCCGACTCACTGGCAATCACCGTCCCAGATGGCATGCCTGCCA
Source organism: Acinetobacter sp. ESBL14 (assembly GCF_036668815.1). Classification (NCBI taxonomy): domain Bacteria; kingdom Pseudomonadati; phylum Pseudomonadota; class Gammaproteobacteria; order Moraxellales; family Moraxellaceae; genus Acinetobacter; species Acinetobacter sp. ESBL14. The sequence goes on along the minus strand of NZ_JAZEVS010000003.1, from coordinate 214,852 downwards.
TGATTTCTTTGGCAAGGTTTGGACCTGATAGTACCCCATAAGGCACTTCTGGTAATTCAGTACGAATGATATCGCTCATAAAACTAAAGGTTTTTGCTTCAATCCCTTTAGTCAATGAAACGACTGCTTGTGAGCTAATAAACGGTGCAATTTGTTTTAATACATCACGGAATGAATGACTTGGAATCGCAACCAGAATAATGTCACGATCACGCACAGCAAGCTCCAAATCGGCAACCGCACGTAATCCCTGTTCCAATGGATAATCAGGTAAATAACGTTTATTGATATGCGTTTGATTAATTTCTTCGGCAACAGCAGCATCACGAATCCAAATCATGGTATCGCAGCCATTTCTGGTCGCTAAATTTGCCATGGCCGTACCAAAACTACCACCACCTAAGACGGTAATTCTTAATGCTGTTTTCTGATCTACGGCAACTGGCTCGACCAAATCGCTAAAATTTAACTCTGACATTTTTTATCCTGAAACGAATTTCTTTCTTTAATAAATGGCTGAAAAAGCTTAGCTCGCTTGCCATTCTTTTACAAAATCTTGGCTACTTATTTCTGCTCTCGGTGCAATCGCTTTAGCTGCCGTACCAATATAAATAATCCCTGAAATTAAATCCTGTTGTTTTAAACCTAACTGCTGTTTTAGCCAATTCGATTCAACCACAGCACCAGAACGCCACATTGTTGCAAAACCTTGTGCTTGTAAAGACAGCAAGAAGTTTTGAATTGCCGCACCCGTACTTAAGATCTGTTCAAAATGCGGAACCTTAGGATGATCTTGAATCGTTGTTAAAGCTAAAACCAATAATGGTGCACGGAAAGGATGCTGTTTAACTCGATCAAGCTGCGCTGGATCAACTTCACCCAAGTCAGCCAAAGCTTTAGCTAAATGCTCACCAAAAGCCGCACGCTGTTCAGGTGTAATAATCACGAAACGGGTTGGTTTCAAACGATGATGATCAGGCGCAGTCAGTGCTGCCTGCACTGCTTTTTCGAGTTGTTCTGTATTTGGCGCTGGCTCAATAAGTTGTCCAATAGATTGACGTTGATGAATATTTTGATGAATTGTCTCTATATTTGAGTCCGTCATTGAAATGAATCTAACTAACACAAGGATGGCGCTAGATTAGCATAATCTGAATGATTTCCACTATGCTTTCTTCGTGCTTGTATCAAGTGTATTTATAGATTTTGGTAGCTAAATTGAAAATACTATTGATGCTAAATCCATCATTCATTTGAAAAAATTAACAGAGTCCCTGCATAAACTGTACAGAACCTGCAAAAGCGCTCAGAATTTCTGTGTTCAAATAATACAATTAAACAGCAACTTGAGAAAAACATGAAAAAAACTTTCATCATGAGTTTACTGGGTGGCTTAGCCCTTGGTTTAACAGCGTGTGCATCAACACCAACTAACACATTGGCGATCCAGAAAGAAAATAATCAATATGAAGTGACTGGTATTGGTAAAACCAGCTTAATTGCGAAAAATAATGCAGTTACTGCTGCTCAGAAAACCTGTACCCGTAACACTTCCCCAGTCGTTGTAGATGAAAAAACTGCATACCAAGGGGTATTAAAAGGTGTTGTCGATGAACAAACAGGTAAAATGGTTGAGGCAGCAGCAGGCGTAATTGGTACGATTACTGGTAAAAATGCCTCTTTAGCAAAAGATGATGATTATCAAACGACCTTGACTTTCTACTGTAAAGCCAACGCGTAAACACAAAAAAGCCGATGTTTGAAACATCGGCTTTTTTTTCTGCTTTGTCACTTAGTGCGCTTCGCTCGCAGCGACTTCAGATGCTGCACCTTGCTCTGCAACATCAGTATTGTTTTCATCTAAATTCGGCTTATCAATCGCATCAATTGCAGCTTGTTGCTCTGGAGTCGTTTGTGTTGTTACAGCAGAAGCTGCTTGATCTTGCTGTTCAGCATTTTTCACTTCTTCTTTCTTTGCACATGCAGTCAGCATAATTGGAGCAATAATAAGAGCGGCAAGGGTTAATTTAAATTTCATCACGGCTTTCCACAGTTACTTGGTTAACTTATGACAAGCATATTTCAGATATATGACATTTTGATGACGACAACGTTGTACAAAAGTAAAAAGAGCCGATAAACATCGACTCTTTTTGAAATATCTTTTGACTAATCAATTCATTGAAACTTGATTATGCACGCTCAAGAAGAACTGCAACAGCAGGTAAAGTTTTGCCTTCTACGAACTCCAAGAATGCACCACCACCTGTTGAGATATAACCAATTTGATCAGCAACTTGATATTTATCAATCGCAGCAAGCGTATCACCACCACCCGCAATTGAGAAACCAGCAGATTCAGCAATTGCCAATGAAAGTGTTTTAGTCCCTTCACCGAATTGATCTACCTCAAATACACCCACTGGGCCATTCCAAAGAATGGTTTTTGACGTTTTTAAGATCTCTGCAAATGCTTTGGCAGTTTCAGGACCAACATCCAAGATCATATCGGTATCAGTTACATCAGCAACGTTTTTCACCACAGCTTGAGCGTTTGCCAATGAGCCCAAGAAGTCTTCAAAGTTGATTTGGCTTGCATCAGCAACCACAACATCCGTTGGCAATGGAACACTTACTTTTGCAGCAATTTGTTTTGCCGTTTCGACCAAATCAGCTTCATAGAGTGATTTACCAACGTTATAACCTGCTGCTGCAAGGAAAGTATTGGCAATACCACCACCAACAATGAGTTGATCACAGATGCTAGACAATGAATTTAAGACGTCAAGTTTAGTTGATACTTTAGAACCTGCAACAATCGCAACCATTGGTTTTTCTGGAGTTTGCATTGCACGACCAAGTGCATCTAGCTCAGCAGCCAATAAAGGACCTGCTGCTGCAATTGGTGCAAAACGTGCTGCGCCTTCAGTTGAAGCTTCTGCACGATGCGCCGTACCAAATGCATCCATCACGAATACATCACATAAAGCTGCATATTTTTTTGCAAGTTCTTGGTTATTTTTCTTTTCACCATGGTTGAAACGAACGTTTTCAAGTAAAACCACTTGACCCGCAGCAACTTCAACGCCCTCTAAATAATCTGTGAATAATTTTACATCTTGACCTAATGCTTTACTTAAATAAGCAGCGACTGGTGCAAGTGATTGTTCTGGCTTTGGCTCACCTTCTACAGGACGACCCAAATGAGAAAATACCATCACTGCCGCGCCTTTTTCTAAAGCCGCTTTAATTGTAGGCAATGCTGCACGTAAACGTGCATCACTGGTAATTTCCCCATTTTTTACAGGAACGTTTAAGTCTTCACGAATAAGGACACGTTTACCTGCTAAATCAAGATCAGTCATGCGCTGAAAATTCATGGATGGCTCTCTAGTTGATTTTAAAAACGGCGTAATTTTAAATGATTCTCTGAAATAAAGGTGAGTTTTTTTGCAGAAAAGCTGCCGAAAGCTTCAGATTTGATTATGATAATCGAGATCACTAAATTTTTATATTATTATGTCTATTCATCCAGATCCTAAAATTAATCGTTTAAACGTCCTTGGCGAACCTTTAGCCAGCTGTTGTTATGACCCAATCACAGGGTATTTTCGTAATGGTTTTTGTCACACGGCGGTCTCCGATCTTGGTCAGCACACCATGTGCGCGCAAATGACTTCTGAGTTTTTAAATTTCTCACAAAAAGTCGGCAATGACTTGATCACCCCCTTACCTGAGGTGGGCTTTCCAGGGCTTAAACCAGGTGATTTCTGGTGTATCTGTGTGACCCGTTGGGTTGAGGCTTATCAGGCAGGACAAGCGCCACCGATTAAATTGAATGCTTGCCACAATGCCGTTCTACATTATGTTCCTTTGAATATTCTTGTGGAATACGCGGTCTAATGTATCAACATGAACTAATTTTGGCTTCAAGCAGTCAAACCCGTAAAGATCTGATGGATCGTTTAAGGCTCAATTATCGCTGTATTTCACCTGATATTGATGAGTCAGCAGATGGTGAAGTACATGCCGATGATTTAGCCAAGCGACTTGCTTTTGAGAAAGCGCGTGTCATTGCGCAACAACATCCTGATGCGATTGTGATTGGTTCAGACCAAGTGGCTTGGCGCGAACATGCCCCCTATGATTTTATTGGTAAACCTTTAAGCCTTGAAAATGCTATTCAGCAATTACAGGAAAATTCCGGTCGAACTGTATTTTTTAGTACCGCACTCAGTGTTCAACATTTGCAATCTGGCTTTGAAACCACACTGGTTGAGCATTACCAAGTCAAATTTCGTCAGCTGACATTGGCTGAAATTGAGCGTTATATTGCAATTGATCAACCCTTGCATTGTGCGGGCAGCTTTAAATGTGAAAGCTTGGGGATTAGCTTATTTGAAAAAATGGTTGGTGATGATCAAACCACCTTGATGGGCTTACCCATGATTCAACTGTGTAAGATCTTACGTCAGTTTGGAATAAGTGCGCCTTAACAAACACCCTGACCTAAACTTAATTTAGATCAGGGTCAATCATTATTCCTCGACCACGGTGACTCTTTTTGGTAAAGCAAACCAAATAAAAATCGACAGAATCAAGAACAATAATGCAGCCACATTCAATACGGAACGATGCGATTGGCTAAAAGCCTGTTTCGCTGCTTGAATCAAATGTTCAGCAAGCGTTGGCTGTAATTGTTTCGCCGCTTGAATCGCCTCTCCAATTGAACTACTCGCCTGTTGCAGCATGTTATTCGGTACATCACTTGGAATCACAATCGAGTTGGCATAGAACCATGAGAGCATCAGACCAAAAAATGCAATACCCAAACCTGCACCTAACTCGTATGCCATCCCTTCAATCGCACCCGCAGCTGTCGCTTTACTTGGTGGAACAGAGGACATAATTGCTGAAGTTGAAGACAGCAAGGCAATTTCCACACTCAAACCTAATAACACCATCCATGCCCATGCATGGATTTGTGCTTGCATAAAGTCGGTATTGGCCAAGCCCCACAGACTGATCGCACTCATCAGCATACCCAGTGAAGCCACAGAACGTAGACCAAAACGGTTCACCAACAGACTGGCAATTGGACCACCTAAACTAATCGCAATCATGAACGGTAAAATAAATGCCCCAGCGGCCAATGGCGAAAGCTGATACACAAATTGCAGCTCTTGCGAAACCAACAGCTCGAACCCCACCAAGGCCATCATCGATACAATCGCCATGACCACACCAGTCGCAATAACGGGGTGTTTGAACAATTGAATATCAATCATTGGTGATTTTGATGTTAACTGCTGACGAATAAAACCAACCAACAAACTGAAACCAACGGCAAAAATTAAAATCGACCACACAGTAAAGCCATGCATCACCGATTTCACGGCGTAAATCATACTCAGGATGGCGATCACCAAGACCAATGCTTGTAACAAATTGAGATTCTGTTTTGGCTGACCTGTTTGTTTTGGAATCAAAAATGCTGCCAATACCACCACGGTGATCATGATAGGCACATTAATCAGGAAGACTGAGCCCCAATGGAAATGCTCAAGCAAAAAGCCACCGAGTAAGGGACCAAAAGCTGCACCACCACCACCAACTGTCGCCCAGATCCCTAAAGCGAAGTTACGCTGCTTTTCATCCAGAAAGGTATTACGCACTGCCGACAAAGTTGCAGGCAGAATCATTGCCCCACCCACGGCCAATAAAGCTCGTGAAGCAATCAATGCCAATGCCGTTGGTGAAAATGCAGCTGCCAATGAGGCCAGACCAAATAACACCGCACCAATGATCATGAGACGTTTATAACCAATACGATCCCCTAAGGCACCCATCGGTAAAATCAGCCCTGCCATGACCAGTGAATAAATATCAATAATCCATAGCAGCTCATTGGCTGAAGAAGAAAGCGACTCGCTTAAAGTAGGTGTCGCCACGTGTAAAATGGTTGCATCAATCGCGACAGGAATATAGATCAATACAACAATTGCAAGAATTAACCACTTGCGTGACATAAATGCCTCTAAATTGGACAACTGTTCAAATTGGCGTTATTATAACCAAAATTGAACACTTGTCCAACTTTTGGATTTAAGTGAGTTTGTTTCTGATTTGTATATGCTGATAGGTGCTAGAGAAAGAATGGCTTATTTGAACCGTGAACAACGCCGTGAAATGATTTTGCAAGCCGCCATGCAGGTTGCCTTAAACGAAGGTTTTTCTGCGATGACGGTTCGCCGTATCGCCACTGAAGCCCAAACCTCAACAGGGCAAGTACATCATCACTTTGCCTCTAGCTCACATCTCAAAGCTGAAGCTTTTATTAAACTGATGCAGCAATTGGACGAAATTGAAAATCAGGTCCAGACTGCCAATTACCTACAACGTCTCTCATTATTTCTTGGGTGTGAGAATATTGAACAAATCCAACCCTATTTACGCCTTTGGAACGAAGCAGAAGTTTTAATCGACCAAGATCAAGAAATCAAACTGGCTTATAATATCGCCATGCAGGATTGGCACCATTCCATTGTCCGTATGATTGATGAAGGCCAAGCACACGGCGAGTTTCAATTTGATACGAATAGCCATGACATTGCATGGCGGCTCATCGCATTTGTTTGTGGTCTAGAAGGTATTTATAAGTTAGGTTTGCTAGGGTTGAATGAGACTGATTTTAAGCGTCATACCGAAGCCATTATTCAAGCCGAACTATTTAAAAAGTAAAATGAGTAATAAATGATGCAACCAGCACTACACACATCAAGACTCGATTTATACCGATTTGAAATGGATGATCTGATTGACATCTATCCTTGTGTAACAACAACTTTAACCCGTTATATGGCATGGGAACCTGCGCAGAGCTTTGCCGAACTCGAACAGATTGGGCAAACATGGCTGACTGCTGAAACCAACCATACAGATCGCCATTTTGTGTTACGGAATAAACCAGATCAGGTCTTTATTGGCTTAATTGGCGTACATCATTTAGATAGCCCAACACCCGAATTAGGATTATGGATTCGAGAAGATTACCATCAACAAGGCTTTGCTAAAGAAGCCTTGTTTGAAGTATTCAAATGGGCTTCTTTGCATCTATCCGCTCTATATTTCTTATATCCAGTTGCAACTGAAAATCAGCCAAGTCGAAAACTGGCTGAATTTTTAGGTGGAACAGTGGCTGCTCATAAAACCGAAAAGAAATATGATGCCGTGATTTATCATATTCCGCCCTATCAAGCAAAGTCCAATTAGAACCAGCCTTTGCGACCTGTTAATCGTTCATCTGCACAGCGTAACGTTTCTTGACTCAAGCCCCACAGACGATAATCCCCTGTTGCCGAGGTTACGTTAAAGTTATGCGTATAAGCAAAACTCAGTTCACGATCAAAATCACACCACGCACCTGAACCATTAAAGCCCACATGTCCAAAGCCATGTGGCGCACGTTTGCCCATGGTTAAAATACGGTGGTATCCCAAACGCCAATGCATTGGAATCGGCATTACGCGATCACGCGCTTTACTTTGTACGGTACTAAGTTGCTTAAATACCTCTGGACGAATCAGTTGCTGCCCTTGCCATTGTCCTTGATTGGCCAGCATGGCATAGACTTTTGCCAAACTATCCGCAGTAAATACGCCATTGGCCGCAGGAATGACAGCTTGCAACCCTTCATCACTGTAGAAACTAAAATTGCGCATGCCTTTAGGGATCATGGCATCCTGAAAATCTTGTGGGTTTTGACCTGAAAGCTCTAATAATCTTTCGGACAAAGATGCTTTACGTGGGGCATTGTTTTTCTTGCTTTGTGGCGCACTTGTTGATGGTGCTTTTGGTTTTTCCAATAAACGAGCCACTCGACCCAATTCTGAAGCTGGTGTACCAAAATACGCACCATCCAGCTCAAGCGGTTGCACCAGATAACGTTGCATCAACCAACTTAAGGGTTGTTTAGCTGCTTTCTCGATCACACCACCCAAAATCCAACCATAGGTCAAAGGCTGATAAGCAAAACTTTGTCCTGCTGCAAAACGTGGTGTCGCTGCTGCCATAACCTCCAACATATGTGACCAGTCCAGCATTTCTGTTGCAGTTTCAATGCTATTGCGAATATCAAATAGACCACTTTGATGAGACAGGACATGACGTAGCGTAATATTGGCTTTGCCATTCTGAGCAAACTCAGGCCAGTAATAGGCAATCGGCTGTTCATAATCCAGCACACCTTCACTGACCAATATATGGGCAAGTGTTGCCAGAATACCTTTTCCGGTTGAGTAGCACATCGCTAAAGTATCGGATTGCCAATCTTCTTGTTGAGATTTCTTACCTGTGAAAATATCAACCACTTTTTGACCTTGGAAATACACCACCAATGCCGCACCACCTTGCTGGCTACGCGCATCTTGCAAGCGACTAAATTGGCTTGCTAAATCAATAAAGCGTTCATCAACACTGCCCTGATAATGGTGCGTATCGGCAAATAGTATTTCTTTAATCACAGCTCAATTCCTTATGATATTTATGTTTTTTATAATCTCCCTGTTGTGTACAACAGGGATCATTTGCACTAGATGATGGTATTAAAGGGCTTTTACTGTACCCGCAACATGTGGCTTTTTCGATTTCACATTACGAATTAAGAAGTCGGTCTGTTTTGGTTCAGCTGCAGTTAAAAACTCTACTGTAGAAGGTAAGAACATCGGTAACTTGAACCAAACATCGGCCTCATAAGCCGCTGGCAACTCAATACTTGCCAAAGCTTTAGCTTTACTCCACATCCCATGTGCAATCGCCTGTTTAAAGCCAAACGCTTTTGCAGTCACAGCATGGATATGAATCAAGTTAAAGTCACCCGAAATCACGGCATAACGACGGCCTGTATTTTCAGAAATATTCCATTCTGCTTGGGGCTGGTAAGCAGGTTCTTTCACTTCTTTGGCTTTTTCAGTCGCTTTTTTCTCTGTTTTTTGGCGTGATAAATAAGTGGTTAAACTTTCCATCACCACTTCACCACCGACTTTTGCAGTCGTGATGAAATCAAACTGCAAACCTTTGTCATGTGGTTTTAGCTCGCCAAACTTGCACGATAAAGTGATTTGCTCATTCACAGCAATTTTGCGTGTTTGCTTGATTTGGTTACGAATATGCACCAATCCTAAGATTGGGAATGGAAATGCTTCACTGGTCATCATGTGCATTTGCAGACTTTGCGACAAAACTGCCAAATAGATTGCTGGCACGAAACCATCATTTTTAAAACCACAAATCTCGTTATAGCTTTCTAAATGCTTGGCATCAATTTTAAGTGTATCCACCACATATTCAACCTGTGGCAATACCTTTTCGCCCTTTGGCTTTTTAAAAATCAGACCTTGAATGACTTTTGGATAAGCTAAATAAGGTTTTGGCAACTGACTAAAATGACGTGTATTCATAATAAACCTTTCAATATTTTTTATAAAAAAGGGATGCACAAGCACCCCTCTTCAAAACCCTAATGCTTACGCACCTAACAAGCTTTGACCGCAGACACGAACAACGTTACCGGTCACACCAGTTGAACCCGTTGATGCATACCAAGCAATTGCTTCAGCCACATCTACAGGTAAACCACCTTGGTTCATCGAGTTCATACGACGACCTGCTTCACGAATCGCGAATGGAATCGCGGCAGTCATTTGTGTTTCGATAAAACCTGGTGCAACCGCATTGATGGTAATCCCATTCTTCAATGTCGGCGCAGTAAATTTAACCAAACCAATGACACCTGCTTTTGACACAGCATAGTTAGTTTGACCAAGGTTACCTGCGATACCACTGATTGATGATACACAAACGATACGACCATTTGCATTTAAACCATCATGAGAGAGTAAGTAATCGTTAACACGCTCGATTGCAGACAGGTTAATGTTAATTACAAGATCCCAAAGCTCTGGCTTCATATTTGCCAAAGTTTTGTCACGGGTAATCCCTGCATTATGCACGATCACATCTAAACCGCCTTGTTTTGCAGCAGCAGTTTTGATTTTCTCACCTGCATCGGCAGCAGTGATATCGATTGCCAATACTGAACCACCAATTGAACCAGCAACACGCTCAAGATCGGCTTGTTGTTGCGGAACATCTAAACAAATGACATGCGCACCATCACGCGCCAATACATGTGCAATCGCTTCACCAATACCACGACTCGCACCAGTCACTAATGCTGTTTTGCCCGCAAGTGGCTTAGCCCAATCTAAATCAACCACATCTGCTTTAGACACACGGATCACTTGACCAGAGACATAAGCGGAACGCGGTGAAATCAAGAAACGTAAAGTTGATTCAAGATTTGCTTCTGCACCTTGGTCCACATAAACCACTTGTGCAGTAATCCCTTTTTTGAATTCTTTACCAACCGACTTGATAAAGCCTTCAAGCGCACGTTGTGCAATCGCTTGTTTGACTCTTTTGGCAGTTTCAGGTGTGGTACCAATCACGATCACACGGCCTGAACTTGAGATTTGACGCGCGATTGGATTGAAGAAGTCGTATAACGCTTTTAATTGTTCTGAATCTTGAATACCAGATGCATCAAATACAACCGCTTTAAATTTAGATTCTTTGTCATCGGCATTAAGAGGACGAAGATTTAAACCGACCTTTGCAGCCGTTTGTTGTAATTCAACATTATTACCGACATAGCTATCTGCATGAATATTACTCAAAACTTGAGCAATCGCAGCAGAAATCGTACTAGATGGTGCTGCGCCAAGCAATACTGCACCATTTACAACTGGTTGAGCACTTTCAAAACGATCTAGTGCTACTGGTGATGGTAAACCTAGGTTTTTTACGACAAACTTACCTAAAGGTGATTGTGTAAATGCTTGGTACTGATCAGTCATGGTTATTATCTCTCATACAAATGAATTTGTTACAAACACATGAATCATGTTGGGATATGGCATGAAATCAATGTCTGATTGACTCATAGCAAATCATACTTGAGTTCATGTCTAGATGTCTTGACCTGAATGTGGTCTCAAGCGTCATTCTAGTCAATACAGCACTATCGGAAATATGGTATGTTTGTAGCAAGAATATCGCAATTATGCTTGGAAAAGCCTTATGAGCAAAACAACTCAAGAAAATCCAGCAGTCGAGACTTCCGCTCAAGAGACTGTGTCAAATACATCAAAAGCAGCTTCAACTTCACGTAAAACTGCAAGCACAACTCCGAAAGCGGCAACGACGACACCAAAAACAACGCGTGCTCGCTCTACAACACGTAGTGCGAGTACGACAAAAAGTGCTGCTGCGTCTACAACGACCAAAGCAGCTACAGCTAAAACAACCAAACCTTCTGTTCAACAGGATAAAACCATGAGCCAAAACACTGTGCGCCGTGTTGCCATTATCGGCGGTAACCGTATTCCTTTCGCTCGCTCTAACGGCGCTTATTTCACAGCTTCTAACATCGACATGTTTACAGCTGCGTTAAACGGTTTGGTTGAGCGCTTCAACCTACAAGGTCAACGCCTAGGTGAAGTGGTTGCGGGTGCAGTATTAAAGCACAGCCGTGATTTCAACATGACACGTGAATGTGTTTTAAATACGCAACTTGCACCAGAAACACCTGCATATGACATTCAACAAGCATGTGGCACTGGTTTACAAGCAGCATTCCTCGTTGCAAACAAAATCGCTTTAGGTCAAATCGAAGTGGGTGTTGCTGGTGGTGTTGACACGACTTCTGACGCACCAATCGCTTTCGGTGATGGCTTACGTAAAGCCCTACTTGAACTTAACATTGCTAAAACAGGTAAAGACCGTTTAAAAGCGTTAGCGAAAATCAATGTAAAAGATCTTATGGATGCACCTAAGAATGGTGAACCACGTACAGGTTTATCAATGGGTGACCATCAAGCAATCACTGCGCTTGAATGGGGTATTCCACGTGAAGAGCAAGATATTCTTGCTGCTTCTTCTCACCAAAAAATGGCAAAAGCATACGAAGAAGGTTTCTTCGATGACTTAATCACGCCATTCTTGGGTTTAAGCCGTGACAACAACTTACGTGCTGACTCTACAGCTGAGAAATTAGCAAAATTAAAACCTGCATTTGGTAAAGGCGAAGCTGCAACCATGACAGCGGGTAACTCGACCCCATTGACTGATGGTGCGTCATGTGTACTTTTAGCGTCTGAAGAATGGGCGAAAGCAAATGGTCATGAAGTCCTTGCTTACCTGACTTTCTCTGAAACTGCTGCGGTTGATTTTGTTGGTAAGAAAGAAGGCTTATTGATGGCACCTGCTTATGCAGTTCCACGTATGCTTGAGCGTGCTGGTCTTAAACTTCAAGATTTCGACTACTATGAAATCCATGAAGCATTTGCATCACAAGTTCTTTCTACCTTGAAAGCATGGGAAGACGAGAAATTCTGTAAAGAGCGTTTAGGCCTAGATGCACCTTTAGGTTCAATTGATCGTAGCAAGCTGAACATCAAAGGTTCATCTTTAGCTGCAGGTCACCCATTCGCTGCAACAGGTGGTCGTATCATTGCGACTGCTGCGAAAATCTTAAATGAAAAAGGTTCAGGTCGTATTCTTGTTTCGATCTGTGCTGCTGGTGGTCAAGGTGTAACGGCGATTATTGAAAAATAATTGTTCATCTGCCCATAAAAAAGCTGAATCATTTGATTCAGCTTTTTTATTTCTGGTGTTTCTATGATGACCATACCCTATTGAATCAGGATACGATTAGCTCAATTGTATTTCATTGCTGTCAATATAATTTTTCCAATGTTTATACTTTGCAGGATTTTTAAATTGCTCTGACTCTCCATAATAAAAAAGCAACTGCTTCAATACATAATGATAATCAGCATAATCTAATGCTTTTTCAAAATACTGAATTGCCTTTTTAATATTCTGTTTAAACTGATGTCCTGCCTCATACATCAACCCATAATAGATTGCAGTATAAGCATCAGTTTTATCTCGTTTGATCAATTTAGCCAGTTGGTCATAGGCCGCCTTTCTATAATAAAGATCAGCGAGTTGCTCCCCACAGAAATACAATTGTTTCTCGGCACGTTGGTAATAGTCTTGCGCGGCTTCAAGATCTTGTTCAACCTCAACACCATCATAATACAGTCCTGCTAAATTTTTGCAGGCTTGGCCATTTCCTAACTGTATACTCTGTTTAAAACAGTCAATGGCTTGTTGAATATTCTGATCTACACCATGCCCTTTCAGATACATGCAGCCTAAATTATTCCATCCCCAAGCATTGCCCAGATGCGCTGCTTGCTGATAATAGTTCAACGCTCGCGTATAATCTTGCTCGACGCTTTCACCGTTATCATACATCAGGCCTAATGCCACCATACTCTCACAATCACCCTGATCTACAGCAGCCTGATAATATTGTATGGCTTGGGCAATATCATCATGTTCTTCAAAAGATTGGGCTATTTTCAACAAAGTCTTGGCTTTGAGTTGGTCAAAATAAATATCGCCTTGGGCAGTCTTCCAGCGTAAATAAAATTGCTCGAAAAACTTGAAATCCTTACCTTGGAAATTAAAACGCTGCAAATAAAATTGACCGACTTGATCTGGTTCTGCTTTTTCCAGTTGGCGTTGCTGATTAATAAAGAATAATTCCAACCCTTTAAATAATGTCAATTGCCCTAATCCAAGGTCATAACGGAGAATCGCAGGCGCAATGTAATCAAAATGTTCACTTAAATACTTTGTCTGAGCATCATAATAAGAGCGTCCAGTTGCCGCCACACACTGAAAGAAACCATGACTGACATGCTCTATACGTTCAAACTGATGAGAAAGAGGAATTAACCATTTTTGCTGAGCTGCATCAAACAATCCATATTTCCCAGCATCTTCAAATGGGTAAATATCATTAAGATCATTTAGATAATTACCTTCTATTAGTTTATCCACTCCCTGTTGCAGCAAAAACTCATGGGTTTCGGTTTGATATACATACCATTTCTTTTGTTTTCGATAAGCAAAGCTGGTATAGCCATAGGCAGACCAATCTTTGAGTTGATCGACCTCATCAATCAGTAATTCAGCATTCGGTTTTAATATCGAGATCTTGCGTTGAAACTTATTCGGATTAATCCATAAATAACCATGACTGAGTGGTTGTAGTACATCTTCAAGAAACTCGCCTAAGTAAGTTCCATCGCTCAGAAAATACCGTCTCTTTGTTGTTCCTACTAGCTCATAAGAATAAAGCTTGTGCTGTTCATTTAAATAATGTTGCTCAAAGGGACTACCCGAAGATTCTGTAATAACCAGTTGATGCTGAAGATTAAAAAGTTGATATTTAGCCTGATGTAGAATATTAAAAGTATCAGAATAAAGTAGTTGCTCAATAGCATCATAACAAGCTGGGATCTTCCATTCCCCGTTATCGAGACAAATGACCCCTTGCCGCTCAGGCGCGTGTTGTGGATGTACTACGGCATAATTTTGTTCTTCAATTTGGAAACTTTCATAGGCTTCAGAAAATTGAGCTTCAACTAAAATCTTCCCGTAATGATTGATGTAACCCTTTTTTTCATGGCAGGTAAATACGGCAATTCCGTCCTGATTAAATGCTGAAATCTGACTAAATTGTGGTGTAACAACCGTCTCTCCTTTACGATTCTTTAACCCCCACAGACCGTTTTTTTCAAAACTTTCGGTTGCGTCTCGGTAAAGCCATGCTTCCCAATAACCAAGCCCCCACTGAATCCAATCTGTCTGTAAAATCTCAAGAAAGCTCTCATAACCACTTCTGGCCAATATCGGATTTAAAACAGATAAATCCCTTAATGTGATCGCTTGGTCATACAAGAATTTTTTTTCTACTATTTCCTCTAGCCAGTCCTGAGCTTGTTGACGATGGCTGTCCTCATTCATGTTAAAAACATCAGTTGCATCCATTTCAAACTGTTCATAAGGTAAGTTTTGCAAGAGCTCAAACATCGTCTGCTGAGCCTCAACAAAATCAGCTTGACCATCCAATTGATAGGTTGCATTCAACAAATCATAGAACCGTTGTAAATAAGCAATACCCCCCAAACGATCAAAGTAAAGTAAATGCCCTTTGCGTGTTGGCTGTATAAAAAACAGAGGAAGTAACAGCTGTGGAATTTCATATTTCCACTCGCCTAAATATCCCGAATAAGTATTTTGTTTATCGTGATCAACATTATATAAATAAATACGATGCGCCATTTATCGACCCTAAATCATTATCTTTATAAATTGAAATATAGAATTCCAAGAGAAATACCGAACAGATATTCACTCGATGTTTTGAATTATAAATTGAATTTCAATTATTCTCGTATTAACTTTCAATCAAATACAAAATGACAAACAACTGAGCGATCTTTTCATATGATCCATCCGTCTTGTCTGTAATCTAGGACTTATCTTGCCCGTTTAAACTTCACATAATAATCATTTAAAACTTTAATCGCTTGCTTAAGTTCTTTAAGATTTCCCTCCGTATTCCCCAATCGCTCAACAAAACACTGAGAGTATAATTCTAAATCAATCTTTTCATTGATTTGCGGTGCGATTCGAAACAGCTTTTCTAAATCATCAAACCGGTCTAATTTTCGGTTTGAAAAATATTCCAAACGAAAGCCTAGCTCATTTAAGACGATACCATTCAGAATCGGCCCTTGTTCAGCATCAAAGCTCAAAGCATGTTCTTGCAAAAATAATTGCTCAGGCGTTGCTTTGGAACTTTTAAATAGGTTGCTTAATTGGCTTAACATTTTCGGATTGATCATATAGCGATTTTCGAGCCTATTAAACCGCTAAATCATCCATTGAAGCAACCACTGACTGCACCTATAAAAAAAGCATCTTCTAAAAGATGCTTTCTCGTAATTTATTGGCCATACTGTTTTTTAAGGTATTCCACAATTTTAGCCGACTCAAACATTTTCACGCTGGTATTAGGATCAATCAAATACGGAACTTGAATATCACGGCCCATCAGTTCAACAACCTTTTCGCGCTTACCATTAGGCAACGGAATATATTGGCCCGGTTTTAAACGTAAAATTGCAGGTCCCATATCCTGCCAACGCTCTTTCGGCACATTATGCAAAATATATGGCAACTCCAACTCAGTCAGAACTTCACGCACCAAACGTGTATAAGGACTTGCCTCAAAGCTCCACAGCTCTAATAACTGCGCTGGTGCTGGACGCTCAACAATCTGCGGATTAATCCACACACCACGTGCTGCATTCGCCACAGTCGCTAACGCAGAGATATAAGGAAGTTTTGGATAATGACTAAACTTTTTCGGTGTTTGACCCGTTTTCCCATAATGCTTAAACAGATGATGAATAATCTGCTGTGATTCATATAACTGATCACCCGTATTTTCATCAATCAAAAATGGAAACTGCCTTTTCCCACCTTGAGCTTTCACGATGTGGCGATATTTTTGACCACCTTTTGGACATGGATAAATCTCCACATCCAAATTCAACAAAGTGATCACTTCACGGACACGGCGACAAAATGGAGAACCTTCAAACTCATAGAGCTTAAGTGCTTTTGCAGGTTGATTGGGAAATGGTGTACCAGAGACACCTCGCCCACCTTCAATCAGCGTTGCACATACAGATTGTAAAACCTTGAATTGGTGGCTCACCATTTTTAGCATCGGGTTATCCTTTAACAGTCAGTTAGTTTTTCTTTTGCAATCACAATGCCATTATTATCTGCATAGATATAATCGCCAGAATTGATGGTTACACCGCCAAAATACAACGTGATATCCACTTCACCTATGCCTTTACGATTACTTTTTTGTGGAATCGCAGCCAATGCATGCACACCCAAATCAAGTTCTGCAATGGCATCGACATCACGCACACAGCCATAAATCACCACACCATTCCAATGATGCTTAACCGCCGACTCCGCAATTAAATCACCCATCAAGGCACAACGCATTGAAGCGCCACCATCAACAACTAAGACCTTGCCTGTACCATCGGTTGCCAACAGCTCTTTTACACGGGAGTTATCTTCAAAACACTTTACAGTGACGACTTGCCCACCAAAAGTTTTACGTGCTCCATAGCTTTTAAAAAACTTGCCATCTAAGGATGGTGTGACCACTTGCAAATCTTTTTCAGGGTTATCATCTAATAAATCACAAGTTACAAAAGGGATCGTTGTCACTGAAATTCTCCATTATTTGCTTTGTTGTATACTTAAATTGTCATAGCATTTGAATGCAGCTGTCTGCGTTTGTGCCGCAAGCAACATAGTATGCGCCAATTGCTCTGCCGATACAGGTTTAAGTTTAAACGGTCTGGTCCACGCTTTTTCGACCAACTTAAATGCTGTCTGTGCCAGATCTTCTAACAAGCGAACATCACTGCGTTTTCCAATTAAAAGTGAAGGCTGGAAGATCGATAGCTTATAAATTGACAGACTTTTCAGGTAATTTTCCAGCTCACCTTTTACTTTATTATAGAAAACTGGTGAATTAGCGTTCGCTCCCAACGCACTGACCACCAATAAATGAATATTTTTATCCTGAACCAAATCTGCAAAATGAGCATTGATTTCATAATCAATTGCATAGAAGGCCTCTTTCGATCCCGCCTGTTTTATGGTGCTTCCCAAGCAACTAAATGCATGGGTATAGCGACTGACATCTTCATCATTCAGCAGCAGAAAATCTTCTAAAACAAGCTGAGTGACCTTACTATAAGCTTTTAATGTATCTGATTTTTTTCTTACGACCACGGTAATATCACTGAAGTCATCAGAATGCTGTAACTCATCTACAAGCGCCTGACCGACCAATCCTGTCGCACCAATGATAATTGCTTTTTTCTCACCTATTTTCATTTTTATTCGCTCTAAGCCATGAATAAACCTAATGTAACGTTTTCTTGCACGATTATCACCTGTAAAATGTACTTAAAAGTATCACAAGGCTTGACTTCGGGGCTTAGTTTCCTCAAAATATGGCACTTGTTTACGGGCTGGTGAATGTTGCCAATGTTATTTTGGTTTTAACTTCAGCCCGCCCAGACCAACTTATTTTCAAGGAGTGCACGAGTGGCAAACTCTGCTCAAGCTAAAAAACGTGCTCGTCAAAACGTTAAAGCACGTAAACACAACGCAAGCTTGCGTTCAATGGTTCGTACTTACATCAAACGTACTGTAAACGCGATCGCTGCTGGTGATTATGCTACTGCTACAGAAGCTTATAAAACTGCTGTTCCAGTTATCGACCGTATGGCTGATAAAGGCATCATCCACAAAAATAAAGCTGCTCGTCATAAGAGCCGCTTAAACGCTCAAGTTAAAGCATTAGCTAACTAATTTGAAGCATATAAAAAAGCCCGAATTTTTCGGGCTTTTTTATTGTCTTTATTTTGGAATATAGGGCTGTAAACCTGTACCCGCCTCAATCACAATCTTGATCAATTTCTGACAGAACTTATAGCTTTCTTCCAATAAACCCAAATCACTGGCCCGTGCGTTATTCTGCATCAATACGGCCTTATGGTATTGATAGCGTTGTTTTAAATATGCGAGATCTTGGCTTAATGCAATCATCATCAACTCAAAACGAAAATCCAGATCAATTTTAAAATCTGCCGGCATCTCGCCATAGGCCCACGCCTGCAACACCTCTAGTCGACCTTGCCCTAGATTTGTAAAGATAAAATCAATATAAGCATCTAAATTTTTGAAAAAATCCTGAATATCAGCCTGCGAATCCCAACGTCCCGTCAATGCAAAACAAAGTTCACTATTATTTTTCTGTCCTGTATTTTTATGGATATCCATTGAACGTAGGCGAAAAATCAAACGTTCAGACAACTGCTCTTGCAACTGCTCAGGAATAAACCGATCGGTAAAATCCATCGCAAAAGACAGCATTGGACTAACTGTTAACTTTCTAAGCACCATCTTGATTTGATAAAAAACCCCCAACTGTTTTTGGGTCAGCAAAAAGCAACGATAACCTGTATCCAATGCCAACTCAGGTCGGCCAATGTTGCCCCAATTCGAAATAAAATCATGCACAACATTAAAGACATCAAGCTTAAGATACTGCGTATCCTTTTGTTGTTCAAACCACTGGCTAATTAATTGTTCTGCTTCAGGCATATTCCGTGGCATCTGAAAATCGCTCACTAATACAGCAGGCTCAACTTCAGGAGCAAACTCAAGCTGTTTGACTTGCAAAGGCTCGAGTAAATAAGGCTGCAACATATTGGACACCGCATTTTCAGGAGATTGTAACTCCCCTATGGCCCAGACATTATAATTCGACTCATAGAAGCCAATTCCTGTTTCATGTGCGGCCTCATAAAAGACTCGATAGACCGCATCATTTTGTGCCTCATTTTCCAAAATATCGACTTGCACACTGGCATACAATCCTTGAGCAAACTTGCTCTTAATCCCCTGCACCCATTGCTGCGTTTGTTCAGAAAAATAAGATTGGTACTGTGGATCACAAATCTTGTTGCTAAATAAGTCCAACCACGCATGCAAAGTTCTGCCATGACTAGAAATATGACGATATTGTTGATGCAATTCAAAGGCAACTTGATGTGAATCATCTTCTGCAGGAACCTTACCTGTAAAAATTTCAGGCTCCCATAAATAAATCGTGTTTGATAACATCTTTTTATCCAATTATGTGTCAAGTTTCTCTTTTTATAAGCCTATCATGACGAAAAACGACAGATTTTAAAAGTGCACTTTTATTATTTTTTTAACTTTCCAAAAATTATATTCTGGATAAAAAAATATGAAGCTCCGCAGAACTTCATATCATTGATTTATGACATTTAAATAAACTTGTTAAGCAATTAAGGGCTAACAGCCAGCACCTTGATTGCAACAGGTAAATTCTTTGCAGACAATCCAGCGAGCATCAAGCTGTTATTGACAACAGGGATCGTCCATTTCTGATTTGAACCACTGGTACAACGATAACGAATTAAGCGTGCACGATTATTGCTTAAATAACCGCCCTCCAAATCAAAGCACTGATTTGACTGCTTAATCGCTTGTGCAGTCACATCAACTCCCCAAACCTGACTTGTTGTACCACTACACGGCATCAGATTAATCACATTGCCTGCAGTCGTCGTTAAACATTGATCAATATATTGCTTGTTATGAATTTTACCCAAGGCATCATAGACCCACTTCTCAGAATCATCCCCCACACAACCTATCGGGCCACTGATAAATGCATTGAGCTGACCATTTGCTAACGTTTCAGCTTTGAGGCAATTGTTCCGATTCAATAGACTGGTACTCGATACAATATTCAGATCGCCTTTAAGCGCTAGTTTTTCGACAAAGCTCTGAAATGCTTTCACTGCATCGGTGTTTAAATTATTTAAATCCGAACGATAGACATTGATCCAGCGATTGAGTCGATAAAGCTTAATTTGCTGCTGGGTATAACGCACCATTTCATTTTGTGCATCAGGTGATAGTTGATCTTTAAAAGTTCGGTATGAATCAAACAACAACTTAGATTCAGGCGAAAGATTGACAACTGCCTTATCTTTATTCTCTAGCAAAGCCTGTTCTAACTGTGGCAGTTCTATTGTTCTCAGAGCTGAATATTCAGCCTCTTTACCAATCTCAACTGCTGGCGCTAGGACAGTGGTATTGGCAGGTATCGATATACTCGACAATAATACTGCCGCCTGATTGGCCTTTTTACAATATAGATTGACTTGCTGTGGTGCCTCACTTTGTGCAAAGTTGACATGAAATTTATTGGCATTGCTTTTAGCACCCATACGCTGCGGCGCCAAAGCAATATTTTGACTCGTACTGGCAAACTGCACATTCAGCCAACAACTTGCTGTTGCTGCATTCGGATTGGCTTGTGGTAAATCAAATACATTACCCCAGTTCCCTTTGGCGGCAGGATAAACCAAGCCAATCTGCGCCTCTGGATCATATCCACCCAAGATTGTATAGACTGGTACACCAAACATTTTAGGTTTCAAGTAATTGCCATCAGTACGGTTATACCAAACATTGCCCGAGTCTGGGGTCTTAGGCTGTGCAACCTCCATCACCCGTGTTGTTGCATTCCATTTTTTATAGCCTGTTGGTGAACTTGCATCCCACACATAACGATCAAATGCAGGTTGGATTCTTGAATAAGTACTATAACCGGTGTAATGAGTATATTTAGAGATACCACTTGCAGTTGCACCACCCGACATCGCATCCCAACCATAGGCATATTTATTTAAGAAGTTTGGTACGCCATTGGCACCATCGCCTAAATTGGTGGTGGTCCAATTGAGGTTACCACGCATTTTATTTCTAAAGGCAATATAGCCCCAACCACTATCCGCATGATGTGCCGCCCAAAACATATTTGTACCTGCAGCGCCAGGATAATGTCCCAACCCATAATGATGGCCAATCTCATGGCTAAATTCATTGCCCACAGAATCAATCAGCGTCAACATGCCATTACCACCACTTAAGCCATGAGTTGCCTCACCGTTGCTATATTTACCACGTGCATAATGCGCAACGACACTTTGATTAAGTGGTTTATATTTTTTCTCCACATTATCAAACACCATTGGTTGAACTTGGTCTAGCATAGATGCACTGGTCGCACCAACATTGGCCAAGTTGATTCCTACACCAAAAGTCGATTTGGCCGTATCTTCACGCATATCACCAGTATATACATCACCTGTCGTAGCACTCACCGCATCATAAATAACACCGCTTGCCACCATAACTTTATTCAGTTTCAAGTCATCATATTTAGCGACAATCATGCGTGCCGCAGGAATGGTCTGGAAATAATCCGTACCCGCCTTTGCAGGCTCGAGCAGCATATAATGACCTGTAGATTTCGGTGGGTCGGTCAATAGGCCTAGACGGATATTTTGCAATACCAATTCACCCGGTGCGGCTAAATCAATATTGTTCGCAGTTAAATCACCACTACGATTATTCAGTGGATCAACCACACGAAGATGTAGACCAGCTCGGATCTCACTCCATTTTAAGGCAACTGTCCACGCTCGCTTTGAATAGCTCACTGGTGGGCGCCCATCCGTATTGGACTGATCAGATGCTGCAATTCTTGATGGTTCTTTCAACTTAACCGTTCTGAGCAGTTGATTACCTTGATAGATCTCAACTTGTAATTTCTGTAGGTCACCCATTTCCGCAAGTGGTGTCACCAATAACAAGGCATCTTTTTCTGTGGTTAAGCGCGGCATTGAATCTTTTTCATTATTTTTAGGATTGACCACATGACTTTGTGCAAATTGTAGCATCGCAGCAAAACTGCCATTTAAATCATTGCGTAATAACCTTGGTAACCCAAGTTTATCGTAATCATAAAAGCCTAAAACGGCCTCATCAACAATATCCCTTTGTGGCTCTGGATACTTTTCTCCCACTGGTGGAATCGAAGGTGTTTCTTCTTCACCTTGGTCAGGCGTTTCGGATGTTCCATCACCTGGTAATTCATTGCTGCCTTCACCAGGTATTATGCTGCTACCGCCACCAGCAACATTATTATTGCTTGGTGGTTCAGTATTGGTTGTGGCGCCCGAATGATCTGAACCTCCACCACCACAAGCAACCATCATAATCGACAGTAAACAGACCGTTAAATGCTTAAGTTGCAATTGCATCACACTTCCCCAAGAAAAATTTGATAAATTATCGTTAATGACAAATTACGTTAAATAGTTAAAATTAATATAAATCATATAGTTATACATATTAGCAACTTAATCAACAAGAAGGGAAATTAATTTATCGCAAAAACAAGAAATGCTGGATTTATTACACTTTTAACCCAATTCAATTTTATTTACATTTCTAAATTAAACACAACTCACCCACCAGCACCACATTTCCCTCACTCAAACCACCTATTGTATCCAGTTAGAATTCATTTAAATTTAAATTTTGAGCAACAATCAATCTACAAAAATTGGAGAGCCAAATGAACAAGAATGGGAAGCTCATCATCGCAGTAACACTTTTTTCATGCAGTAGTCTAAGTTTTGCTGCAAGCTGCACAAATACCATCGAGAACAACACGATCAGTGATCTCAGCGTTCCCGCAGGTGCACATTGCACACTCAACAATTCATCAATTGAAGGCGATGTAAATATTGCGAAAGGTGGCAGTTTAATTTTAAATAGCTCTTCTATCCAAGGCAGCATTCAAGCTAAGCAAGCAAAAGCAATTAGATTAATCAACTCAAGTGTCAGTGGTGACATAGATATTGCACAAGCTGCAACAACATTGAGTTTAGATAAGTCGATTATTTCAGGTAATATTCACTGCTCAGCTTCAACTCAGTTGCAAGCAAAGCTCAGTCAGATCGAAGGACAAAAAATTGGAAAATGTGGTTGATCAGACTTCAATCCAATCATGTTGATGTTTGAATCCAGATGTTAGGTTTGGATTCAAACATCAACAGCAATTTCACTCTATGTCTCAGCCGAGTCACTATGTGATTTTATTTTAATATTCCAAAGCAACATTGCTATGATCAATCAACACTAACGATTCAAAAACTGCTTTATTTCTAACGTTTTCCGCTCACCACGCCAGATCCATTTTAATTGACTTTCCGCAAAATCATCACCTTCAAACCATACAAAGAGGCCTTCCATCATCTCTGGCCAATCGGTTTGTTCAATTTGATTTTTACCAGAGATCACCGCAACGATTGCTGCAAGAATGGTGTCATGGCTCACTGCCAAACTTAAACCACCCTGTTGGGTCGGATGGGTATGATAAAGCAGCTCTAAGACATCAAATACACCTGTGATCGGATGCTTCATTCCGGGTAAGGCATTATTCACAAAACTATTGATAAACCCTAGCGCACCCTGTTTACGGAAATAAGGCGCTGCCTGCTGGATATCCAAAACAAAGCTGCCGGGTTCGACCAATAGACGTTGCTCAACAATTTCAATTTGATGCGTATTGACGGCTTTGCGCGTTTCATCTGCACCTTCAATCATTAAAGCTGCCGTATCAACACAACGCTGAATCGGGCTAGAAATACAATGTTGAATCGCCCGATCGGTATTCTGGATTAAATATTGCCCCCAAGCATAGGCCAGCTCACGACCTTGTTCAGTTAACTGAAGATCATAACCAGCCAAACCTTGTCCATTGACCAATTCACGCAAAGAGTGACGCGTAAATAAAGTTACAGGGGTAGAAGCATCAGGAAGTAAATCAATGGCTTCAAACATGCTTTTAGGCAATAAATGCAGAGTCATATTCACATACAAGCTTTAATTTAACCCACTATAGCATGAGCCAGATAAGTCTCAATCTAAAATGCCAGACCGACTTAACGCATCATATGCAATATTTTTGCAATGCTGATCTCGATAAGCGATAAAGCCACCATTTAAAACCGTTTCACGTTGATTATAAATAAAAGGTTTTTCATCCAAAGTCATCAAACCACCACCAATACTTTCAAGCAGGGCTTGACCTGAACTCGTATCCCACTCCGAAGTTGGATGGAAACGAGGATAAATATCAATTTCCCCTTCCAGCATCATACAAAACTTATAAGCACTGCCTGCTTCACGACGCTCTACCTGACGACTCTGTAAAATTGGCTCAATAAAGTTTTTATACTTTGGATTTTTACTGTTATGACTCAAACCAATTTGCAACGGTGCAGCAAAATCATGATCTTCAAGCTGATATTGGAACCATTCTTGACGGCTAAAACTATATTTATACGGTAATTGCGAGGTATGTCCGATGTACATCACCTGCTCACACGGCACCGCAATAATCGCGAACGTGGTTTGGTGATCTTCAATCAAACTAAGATTAATCGTAAATTCATCACGCTCATGGATAAACTCTTTAGTTCCATCCAGTGGATCCAACATCCAACAGCGTTGCCATGCCGCTCGGGCAGAATAATCACTTTCTTCTGATAACACAGGTAATTGTGGCGTAACTGTTGCTAAGTGCTTTAATAAAAAGTGATTTACCTTTAAATCAGCTTGTGTGACAGGCGAATCATCACTTTTTTCCTGAATATTAAACTCGCACCCAGCACAATAACTTTGGTATTCTTCCAGCAATATTTGACTAGCCTGCGCCATGATCGGAACAAGTTGAGAGATTAACTGATCTTGGGGAGCAAGCGTTTTAATAAACATAGACCAACCTTATGTCATATTCAGATTTACAGCAGCAACCGATTGCCATGTTTGACATGGACGGTACATTACTCGATTTAGCCTTTGATGATTTTATCTGGAATCATTGTCTGCCTGAACGACACGCCCAAGTTCACCAATGTACACTTGAGCAAAGCCAGCAAACACTATTTCAATTCTACCAACAACATAAGCATACACTATCTTGGTATTCTTCGGCGCACTGGACGGCTAAAGTAGGTGTTGATGTGTTGCAACTGCAATACGAACATCGTGAAAAAATACGTGCACGAACTGGCTGTCATCAGCTCTTGCAACAGTTGAATGCACATGGCTATCGTTGTTGGCTATTGACCAATGCTGATCGTGCAGGTCTACAACTTAAACTTGAAAATGTCGAACTCAGCCCCTACTTTGAACTTATGATCAGTAGTGAAGAACTCGGGCATGCCAAAGAAGAAGTGGCATTCTGGCAAAAGTTGCAGCAACAACATCCATTTGACCCTGCACAAGCGGTCTTTATTGATGACACAGTTGCTGTACTCAAAGGCGCAGAAGGCTTCGGTATCCAACAGTTATTCAGTATATTACAGCCTTCCAGCAGTAAAGCTGCAAGAGCCGCAACTGAGTTGCCGTACCCTGCCCTTGATCATTTAACCGAACTTTTTGATTATCTTGAAACCAACCAACAGGTAACAGATGCCAAAACAGCATGAACCAGACAGCATGGATGCCATGCGCATTGATAAATGGCTTTGGGCAGCTCGTTTTTTTAAAACACGCTCGATTGCCAAGGCCGCGATTGAAGGTGGTAAAGTTCACCACAACAATGATCGGGTTAAAGTTTCTAGAGATGTCCGGATTGGAATGGAACTCACCATTCAACAAGGTTTCGAGAAAAAAACGGTGGTGGTGAAGGCTCTTTCTGCCGTCCGAGGCGGTGCTCCAGCAGCTCAGTTACTTTATGAAGAAACAACAGAAAGTATTGCGCGTAGAGAGTTGCATGCATCACAACGAAAATTGCATAATCTAGCCCGACCCGATCATCGACCAAGTAAAAAAGATCGTCGTGATATCAATCGTTTTAAGCAAGAAAATGTCCAATCCTGGTCTTATCATGATGAATAGATGAGATGGATATTTTCTCATTTTGGACGCGTCATCTTGTGTCGCATAGACACAGATCAGATGTAGAATAAACAATGAGAATCTGCCACTATACTCAAGTCCCAACAAGTTGAGATTCAATACATCCACTTGGGTTAGTCGTTAAGAAATAAAGTTTTGAGGTTTTGAGATGGATGATAATAAAAGTAAGGCGTTACAAGCTGCATTGAGCCAGATTGAAAAACAATTTGGTAAAAATACAGTGATGCGCTTAGGTGATAATACCGTACAAGCAGTTGAAGCAGTTTCTACGGGTTCTTTAACACTCGATATCGCATTAGGGATTGGCGGATTACCTAAAGGCCGTATCATTGAAATTTACGGCCCTGAATCATCAGGTAAAACGACCATGACATTGCAGGCCATTGCTCAATGTCAAAAAAATGGCGGTACCTGTGCCTTTATCGATGCTGAACATGCATTGGACCCTGAATACGCACGTAAGCTCGGTGTAGATATTGATAACCTTTTGGTTTCACAACCAGACCATGGTGAGCAAGCGCTCGAAATCGCCGATATGTTAGTGCGTTCAGGTGCAATTGATCTTATCGTTGTCGACTCTGTTGCCGCATTGACCCCGAAAGCCGAAATTGAAGGCGAAATGGGTGACTCACATATGGGCTTGCAAGCACGCTTAATGAGTCAGGCGCTGCGTAAAATTACAGGTAATGCGAAACGCTCAAACTGTATGGTGATCTTCATTAACCAAATCCGTATGAAGATTGGTGTGATGTTTGGTAGCCCAGAAACCACAACCGGTGGTAACGCACTTAAATTCTATGCTTCTGTACGTTTAGATATCCGTCGTATCGGTCAAGTAAAAGAAGGCGACGAAATTACGGGTAACGAAACGCGCGTTAAAGTTGTGAAAAACAAAATGGCGCCTCCGTTCAAAGAAGCTGTATTCCAGATCATGTATGGTAAAGGGACTAACCAACTCGGTGAATTGGTTGATCTTGCAGTTCAACAAGATATCGTACAAAAAGCGGGTGCTTGGTACTCTTATCAAGGCAATAAAATTGGCCAAGGTAAAAATAACGTAATTCGTCATTTTGAAGAGAATGCACAAATGGCTCAAGAAATTGAGAAGCTGATTCGTGAACAATTGCTTACCAAGAACAAGCCAGCCGAAAACACAGATATTGAAGAAGAAGAACCAGATTTCTTAGAAAGCTAAACTGAAACGCCCTTCGGGGCGTTTTTCTTTAATGAGGAAAGCATGTTTAATTCCGAAAAAACCGAAAAACCCAAAACCCTCACAGGCTCAAGATTACGCTCTTATGCTTTTGCCCTGCTCACGCGTCGTGACTATTCTCAAGCTGAGTTAATCACCAAGCTCAATCAATATGCGATCAACCCAGAGGAAGTCGCAAAGCTGGTCGAAGAATTAGCACAACAAAATTATCAGAGCGACCAACGCGTGGCAGAACTGACGCTGGCAAGTCAACTCAGAAAAGGCAAAGGTTTACAACGGATCAAACAGGCATTAAAAGCAAAGCAACTGGATGCGGAGCTAATTACTGAAGAGCTGCAAGACGTCGATTGGCTTGACCAAGCATATCAACTCAAACTGAAAAAATTTGGACAAGAAGTTGCAACTGACCCAAAAATCAAAGCAAAACAGATTCGATTTTTACAATATCGTGGGTTTGATATGGGGGTAATTATGAAAGCGATTGCTCGAACGAGCGAAGAAGAATAACTGGTGGCAGCCCTACTAGCATGACTTCGGCACATCATAGTTCTACTACCGTTGCTACCTTCCGGTCCTGGCGGGGTTCGTAGAGTACAATTGCGAAGCTACCAGCAGGGCTACCATTGCCTGACAAAGTATAGAGATTTTTACCCGAGTTGCAAGCCTTGTTGCTGTTTTTCAGCGAGTTTTGCATTCAACTGCCTAATTCATCATCAACTGCTATATATTTGTTATCTATTTACTTTCAAGATGAACAAACATTAAACAACAACCCAGTAATTTCCTGCAAAAGTGCTTGAAGATTGTAAATGCTTATTGCATTTAAATGAGTTGCTGTTTTAATGGCTAAATCAAAAATCTATATCTGGTGTGTTGCAAGTAAAAAGTGAAGACTTGTTCGACCACAGCTTTAATTTCAACTTATGGATGAATTTTTATGCTAAAAAAGCATTCCGTACTTTTTATTGCCCTGCTCAGTAGTGCGCACTTATATGCTAATGTTCCAATTGAATCGCGCTCTTTAAGTCAACAACAAGCCAATAATGTTGTTGCAGGCTCTCCAAGTTTAAACTGGGAAATCATGCAAAAAAACCAGAAGCTTGAAGAAGAAATTCGTAAGTTACGTGGTCAACTTGAAGAACATGACAATGCAATTGAACAGTTAAAAAAAGAACTAACCAATCGCTATACCGATCTTGATCAGCGCTTAGAGCTTTTATCTCAAAAAATTGATCCACCAGAAGATAACCCTGAAGCTCAAGATGGTGCTGTAGCCGGAGCAAGCAATACGGATACCGCTGCTGCTCCAGTGATTGCACCAACAGCACCCGCAACACAGCAACAAACATCTTCTGTGAAGCCACAAGCACCAACTGCCGAGCAACCATCACAAGCCAACACTGCGACTACAAGTAATACCACCAATCAAATCGAGCTAGAAAAAGCAGCCTATACCGTTGCGCTTGATGCCTATAAGCAAGGTGGTGCCAAAAAAGCCATTCAACCCATGCAAAACTTCATTAAAAATCACCCCAATGGTATTTATGTCGGCAATGCATATTTTTGGCTAGCTGAATTCTACTTGGCCGTTGAGCCTGTTGACTACAAAGCAGCCAAGCAAAACTATAATATTGTCGCAACACGCTATCCAAATTCTGCCAAAGCATCGCGTGCAGTTTATCAATTGTATAGTATTGCCAAAGAAGTCGATAAAAATACAGCCTTGGCAAATCAATACCGAAGTAAGTTGCTCAGTCAATACCCACAATCTGAAGAAGCCAAATTCATTCAGAAAAAGTAATTTACAGTCGCCAATAAAAAAGCCAGTTTTTACAAACTGGCTTTTTTATGCTTAGAACAAAATTATTTGATCTTTGCTTGCGACTTCAAGTATTCGGTATAATCTTCCAAAACTTGCTGACCGCGGAACTGTTGATAAAGCTTGTTCAACTCTTGCAACTGCTCAGCAGGTAATGTGCTCGCAACACTGCTATTTACATTTGAAACAGCAACAATCACGAGTTCATTTGGAAGTTTCGCAGTGGTTGCAGACCACAACCCTTCTTTGCTTGGTGCAGGAATGCTAAACGCAGCACGCTCAATCGCACGCTTCAAGCCTTGTGAACGTGCAAATGTCCCTGCATTTTCAAAAGTGACTTGAGATTTCGCAACCACTTGTGCCGCAGGTTGAGTTTTAAAGTCTGCAAGAATCGTTGCAATTTTCGCTTGCGCAGCTTTATAAGCCTTCGCTTCGATCACTTTTGCTTTCACATCAGCAGTTGCTTGATCCAAAGGTTTGATACCCGCTGCATGATAATTGCGAACTTTAATCCAGATGGTATCACCATTCGCCAATTGAATATTTGAAGATGCATTACGGTCACCGTTCTTCACATCATCATTAAACAATTTTGCTTTTACACCTAAATCACTTAAATATGGATTATCAGTGGTCAGTGTTACACCATTTACAGATTCAACACGCGCACCCTTCACTTCTTGTGCAACGACATCTAAAGAATCACCACCAACTACCATTTCATTAAGGTTGTTAACCGTATCGCTAAATAAATTCGCAGCTTTTGATTTTTCAACCTCAGCGGTCAAACGTGCTTTTTCAGCTTCAAACGATGGTAACTTGAGCATTGGTGATTCTGTTTCAATAATGTGATAACCGTATTGCGTTTTAACAGGCTTTGAAATCTCACCATTTTTCAAGGCATTGACTGCATTATCAAAATCCGCCGAGAATGCGCCTGGCGCATAAGCTTCAACTAAACCACCTTGGGTCTTAGAGGTTGGATCATCGGAGAATTGAGCCGCAGCATCAGCAAAGCTCATACCTGCCTGAATTTTTGCATAGACTTCATTGGCAAGTTTCTGTGCCGCAGCGTCATCACGTGCATCCGTGGTAATTAAAATATGCTTAACCTGAGGTTTAATCGCTTTCTTTTGCTCATCAACAAAAGCCGTATAAGCCTGCTGTAAATCTGCTTCAGTTACCGCAAGATTTGCTTTAGGCAATAATGCTGGGGTTAACACCACATAATCAACATCGACACTGGCAACTTGCTTAAATTCAGTTTTATGCTTGTTGTAGTAATCCGTAATTTCTTGATTTGATGCCGTTACGCCTTTTTTATAATCATCTAACTTAATGCTTGCTAGATGTAAGGTACGTTGTTCTGTTTGTAGATTAGCTAACTGTTGCACATCTGATTTACTCACCAATGCATAATCCATCAAAGATGTTGAAATCATCTTCAATGCATGGTCTTGGCGTAAACTCGCGATTAAGGCTTGGTTAGTCATCCCAACAGAACGTAAATAGTTTTCATATAATTTTTGCGAAAACTGTCCATTTTCTTGAAAACTTGGTTGCTGTGCCAACATTTGTTCAAGTTGTACATCACTTAAAGTCATACCCAGCTTTTCAGCTTGCTGCTGCAACAGACTGCGTGCAACAAGTGCATCCAATGCTTTTTCCTGAATGACAGGTAAATTTAAAAGGGACTCGTCACCTTTGACCAATGACAAATACTGGTCTTTATAGTTCTTGGTTGCACTTTCTAATTCTTTATTAGAAATATCTTGACCGTTTACCGATTTCGCAACGTCTGCTTTATTGCTACCACTAAAATATCCTTCAATACCTACAAGTGCTAAAGGGGTCAAAAACAAAACTAGCAGGACTTTGCCAAGCCAACCCTTAATGAGAGTACGAAACGATTCCATAAGAATTCCAATATTTTATTTCGGGGCAATTTTAACTGAAAAACAAAGACGAATGAATGCAGAATAAGGATCAAATTAACTTTTTCATTCAATAAATAAAAAACGCACCCTAAATGGTGCGTTTATTGATTTAAAAAGATTACGCAACCGAATCTTTTAAACCCTTACCAGCTTTGAAGCTAGGTACTTTACTTGCTTTGATTTGCAGCTCTTCACCAGTCTTAGGGTTACGACCTGTACGAGCAGCACGTTCTTTCACGCTGAAAGTACCGAAACCAACTAAAGTAACCGTGTCACCTTTCTTAAGTGCTTCAGTGATTGATGCAATTGTCGCATCGAGTGCCTTACCAGCATCCGATTTAGACACTCCCCCTTTTTCAGCAATCGCATCAATTAATTCTGATTTATTCATGATAAAAAATATCCTCTTAATATCGTTTGTTAAGATCCAAGGCTATAGTTTAAAAGGCCATGACGCCTTTATAGCAATGCTTTGGGGGAGAACGCAATACTAGAAAGACCTTTTAATTAAAATAAATACTGAAATACGACATAAACGGACGAGTTACCTGCCTTTTTTTTACTTTTTATTCAATTTAGCCTTCAATTGATGGTTTTCTTCGATCAACGCATCGACCTTGATATGAAGCTGAACAAGGAGCTGCTCGATGTGTTGGAGATCCTTGGGAGTAACCAAGCCAATACGATTCAAAGAATGATTGACACCTGTATCCAGAATCTTTTCAACCTTGTCTTTGGTATCTGTAACTGACTCTTTAGCCTTCTCTGTTACCTTCACTACGGTATTATCGGCAAAATCGACTGTTTTTGATTCAAGCTCCTCACCGACCTTGACCAGCGAGTCAAACAATTTATTTCCTTCTTCTTCCGCACGTGAAAAAGCACCCAAACCAGCCAGCCAGATTTGTTGTGTGTATTTTTTGAAATCAAGTGCAGATTTTTTAGAACTCTTTGATTTTGGCTTAGTTTTTACTTCAGCTTCTTCACTAGGATTTTCTATGTTTGAGTTATCCATTGACTATTACTCCTAAGCTCTTTACAAACAGTATGTCGTATTTAACCATAAAAATGTTTTTATAATATCAAAGTTAAGACTTGATCGTTTTAAAAAACTGTTCTACAAAGCAATAAAGTCATGTAAATTATTTTTCACAATTTGAGTACGGATGCTCAAGTTTACAGATTTTATTGTTTCATAACGTTATTGGTAAGGAAAAAGAGATCTATGAGTGATACGCAACAAAGACATAAACACCCCCATTTGTTGCTAAACATTGTCATCATTGTTTTAGAAACTTTTTTCTCCTTCATGCTGACGCACGATGCAGGGTTGCGCTTGCACGCGAAAAAATTGATCGACAAAAAAATCACTATTCGCATCAATAGCTATATTCCGTTCTTCGACTTTTATATCCAATTTACCGAAAAAGGTCTTTTATTTGATATGAAAGCGTTGGATCGTAACATCGATTTGGAAATTAATAGCACACTCATCGATCTGATTAAGATTTTTGTGTTTAACAATCAGCGCAGTATTAGCAATATGCGCATTCTCGGTGATGCAGTTCTTGCAGAAGAGTTCTTAGATTTAGTTCCACATCTCACACTCTCTAGTATTCTGGCAAACTGGAAACAATGGCTCAATTTATTTAACGACGAAGCTGAAGCAGTTGCATCTCAGCAACGTATTGCCCCACTTTTGGATAAAATTGACCAGCAGCGCTCAGAAATCAATACTTTGCTGGTTGAAGTAAAACAATATCAAAATCGTATTCACCGCCTACAAAAACGTCAGCGCTTGATCAATATCAGCTTTGCGGTATTGAGCTTTATTTTCATCGCCTTTTTTGTTTATAATACGTGGATACAATAATTCCAATATATTTTACTTTTCACGCTGATAATGGCAATTTAAAACTTGACTATTTTAGTCGGAATTCATAAAATTTAGTCATCTAGTCTAACCATGTGTACCGAATCATGCGTCTTACAACTCGCGGTCGTTACGCAGTGACTGCTCTACTTGATTTAGCTTTGCAGCCAACTGAACAAACGATCACGCTTGCGGAAATAGCAGCACGCCAATCCATCTCAGTCGCTTATTTAGAACAGTTATTCGCAAAACTTAAACGACATGGGTTAGTTTCAAGCGTTCGCGGTGCAAATGGTGGCTATCACCTTGCGCGCAATGCAAGTGAAATCACAGTGCTAGAAATTATCGAAGCTGTAAATGAAACTGTTGATGCGACTCGTTGTGACCACAAAGGCAACTGCCAGAATGGTGCAATGTGTTTAACGCACGACTTATGGCAAGAACTCTCCCACCATATTGCCGATTATCTCGCAAAAATCACCCTTGCTGATTTAATTGCGCGTGACAACGTTCAAACCGTTGCTCTACGCCAAAATTCACCAAGTTTAGATTCAGCCCTTCTATCGGTTACAGGTATCTGACATGAAACGTCCAATTTATCTTGATTACGCAGCAACCACTCCTGTACTGCCTGAAGTTGCAGAACGTATGATGGAATGTTTAACGTTCGAGGGAACTTTTGGTAACCCTGCGTCACGTTCACATGCCTATGGTTGGCAAGCAGAAGAAAAAGCCGAATATGCGCGTGAGCAAGTTGCAAACTTAATCAAAGCTGACCCACGTGAAATCGTGTGGACTTCAGGCGCAACAGAATCTGATAACTTAGCATTAAAAGGTATTGCTCAGTTCTACGGTTCAAAAGGCAAACACATCATTACAAGTAAAATCGAACACAAAGCTGTGTTAGACCCTTGCCGTGAGCTTGAAGAACAAGGTTTTGAAATTACATATTTAGAGCCTGAACCACGCACAGGATTAATTACCCCTGAAATGGTTCAAGCTGCTTTACGTCCAGACACGATTCTTGTTTCACTGATGATGGTAAACAACGAAATCGGTACAGTGACAGACGTTGCTGCGATTGGTGAATTAACACGCGCCAACAAGACATTCTTCCATGTCGATGCTGCACAAGCTGCGGGTAAAGTTGAGATTGATCTTTCAACCATGAAAGTCGACTTAATGAGTTTCTCTGGTCATAAAGTTTATGGTCCTAAAGGCATTGGCGCACTTTTCGTTCGCCGTAGCCCACGTGTTCGCTTAAAAGCACAAATGCACGGTGGTGGTCATGAGCGTGGCATGCGTTCTGGTACTTTAGCGACACATCAAATTGTTGGTATGGGTGAGGCTTTTGAAATTGCAGGCAAAACCATGCAGGCAGAACAAGAGCGCATTCGTAAATTACGCGACAAACTTTGGAATGGCTTACAAGACCTTGAACAAGTGTTCTTGAATGGTCACCCAACGCAAAACGTTGCAAACTATCTAAATGTCAGCTTCAACTTTGTTGAAGGTGAATCACTGATGATGGCACTGAAAGATGTTGCTGTTTCAAGTGGTTCAGCATGTACATCTGCAACTTTAGAACCTTCATACGTTTTACGTGCTTTAGGTTTATCTGATGAGTTGGCACACAGTTCAATTCGTTTCAGTTTTGGTAAATACACAACTGAAGCGGACATTGACCATGTGTTGACAATTACCAAAGCTGCGGTTGAGAAATTGCGTGAACTTTCTCCGCTTTGGGATATGTACAAAGAAGGTATCGACCTTTCAACAGTTGAATGGGCTGAACACTAATTTGCTGAGTGCTCAATTGAGCACTTCATTGAAAAACGTGTTTTAACCCTCATATTAATATTAGGCTGACCCCGAGGTTTGGAGAAGCGACATGGCTTATAGCGAAAAAGTAATTGATCATTACGAAAACCCACGTAATGTTGGTGTTTTAGACAAAAATGCAGAAAACGTAGGCACAGGTATGGTGGGTGCACCAGCGTGTGGCGACGTAATGCGTTTGCAAATTCAAGTGGATGACAATGGCGTAATTGAAGAAGCTCGCTTCAAAACTTACGGCTGTGGCTCTGCAATTGCATCAAGCTCACTGGTAACCGAATGGTTAAAAGGTAAAACGCTTGATGAGGCTCAATCAATCAAGAATATTGATATCGCGACTGAGCTTGCACTTCCACCAGTGAAAGTACACTGCTCTGTCTTAGCTGAAGATGCAATTAAAGCTGCGATTGAAGATTATCGCGGTAAAAAAGCGAAAGCTTAATTGATGACCGAAATAACATTGGAGTTTTCATGATCCATTTAACTGAAAATGCTGCGACTCACATCAGCAATTACCTGCAAAACCGCGGTAAGGGTGAAGGGATTCGTATTGGTGTGAAAACTTCGGGTTGTTCTGGGTTGGCTTATGTACTTGAGTTTGTCGACGATGTCGATACACACGATCAAGTCTTTGAACAACTTGGTGTTAAAGTTTTTGTTGATCCTAAAAGTCTAGTTTATCTCGATGGTTTAGAGATGGACTATGTCAAAAATGGTTTAAACGAAGGTTTTGAATTTAGCAACCCTAATCAAAAAGGTGAATGTGGTTGCGGTGAATCATTTACCGTCTAAGCAAACACCCTCTTTCTTCTCGTCAAAACAGTGTGTTCCGCACTGTTTTAACGTATTTATCACTAGCGGAATTCATCTCCCATGAATCATTTTGAGTTGTTCCAATTACCCGAAGCACTCGATATAGATTTAGCAGCTTTAAAAAAACAGTTTTTAAGTTTGCAACAGCAATATCACCCAGATAAAGCCACTGACAAAGATCAGGCCTTGATCAAGTCAAGCGAAATCAACCAAGCGTATAAAGTACTCTCACAAGTTGATAGTCGTGCGGCATATCTACTTGCCTTAAAAAAACAAGATCACCATCTTGACCAATCCATTAGCGATTTTGAATTTTTGCAATCTGCACTCGAAATGCGCGAACAACTTGATGAAGCCACCTCAACAGAGCAACTTCACACTTTAAAAGTTGAAATTCAGCAATGGATCGATGGTCTAGTTCGCGAATTTAAAATTGATTTTGCTGACGAAGACTGGGCTGAAGCACGTGATACTGTTCGTAAGTTACGTTTTTTCCAACGTGTTATGAATGATATTGATAAAGCTGAAGATCGCATGCTGGACGAAGAAGAAAGCTTCGACCTCGATGATGATTTTTAATCCGCTGTTACCAATTATTTTCAAGGGATACCGCACGCATGGCACTTTTGCAAATTGCTGAACCTGGTCAATCTACCGCCCCGCATCAACATCGTATTGCGATTGGCATTGACTTGGGGACAACCCACTCTTTAGTGGCGACAGTGCTATCGGGAAAACCGAAAGTTCTACAAGATGACAAAGAGCGAGTATTACTCCCATCTATTGTTCACTATGCAAAGGATGCAACGACGTTTGGCTATGAAGCTAAACCCTTTATGCTGACTGATCCAAAAAATACAGTTGTTTCAGTAAAACGCTTTATGGGTCGTTCACAAGCAGATATCAAATTCCAGCACCCATATACACTCGTTGGTGCAGAAAATGAAATGCCTGCATTTGAAACTGCGGCTGGTCGTAAAACACCTGTCGAAATTTCTGCAGAAATTTTAAAACAGTTAAAAGACCGTGCCGAAGCCAGCCTCAACAACCCTGTGAATGGTGCTGTGATTACCGTTCCAGCCTATTTCGACGAAGCACAACGTCAAGCAACACGTGATGCTGCACAGCTTGCAGGTTTGAATGTTTTACGTTTATTGAACGAACCTACAGCAGCGGCTGTTGCTTATGGATTGGATCAAGACACCAATCTCAGCACCGATCGTAACTATGTGATTTACGATCTAGGGGGCGGTACATTTGACGTCTCGATCTTACGTTTTTCACAAGGTGTGTTTGAAGTTCTTGCGACTGGCGGACACACTGCCCTTGGTGGTGATGACCTTGATCGCTTAATCGTAAAATGGGCTAAAAAACAGCTCAACATCGAAACCTTAACTGATGAAGAATATGCCGTTTTTGTTGTGGCAGCACGTCAAGCCAAAGAATATTTAACCGATCACGAATCTGCCGAATTAAAATTACTGGATGATCGTCTCACTTTAGATCGCCCAACCTTTGAAGCAATTATTCAAGTCGCACTCGATAAAACCATGAGTGTGTGCAAACGTGTATTACGTGATGCCAAGCTTGATCTCGACGAAATCGAACATGTAGTCCTTGTCGGTGGTTCTACGCGCTCTTATGCCGTACAGAAAGCGGTGGGTGAATTATTTCAACGTGAACCATTATGCACCATTAACCCTGATGAAGTGGTTGCCATTGGCGCATCAATCACTGCCAATCAGTTGATTGGTAATAGCCAAGATGGTTCATTATTGCTTGATGTGACCCCACTTTCTCTTGGTCTAGAAACCATGGGTGGACTGGTTGAACGTTTGATTTCACGAAACACCGCAATTCCTGTAGCACGCCGTCAGGAATTTACCACCTATCAAGATGGTCAAACTGCGATGTTGATTCATGTAGTGCAAGGTGAACGTGACTTAGTTGAGCATTGCCGCTCATTGGGCCGTTTTGTGTTACATGGCATTCCACCAATGACTGCGGGTCAAGCCCGTATTGAAGTGACTTTCCAAGTTGATGCGGATGGTTTACTCACCGTTTCAGCAAAAGAAACCACCTCTGGTGTTCAAGCACAAATTGATATCAAACCATCTTATGGTTTATCCGCAGCGGATACTGAACGTTTATTGGTTGAAGGCTTCCAATATGCCGAAGAAGACAAACACCTTCGTCATTTGCAAGAAACCAAAGTCGAAGCGCAACGTGAGCTAGAAGCACTCGAACAAGCGTTAAAAGCAGATACGGATTTACTCTCACAGCAACAAGCTCGAGATTTAATTCTTGCCGCTGAAGCGTTAAAAGCCCGTCTGAAAACCGATGAGCTTGCAGCGATTGAACATGCTGTTCAGCAACTTAAAATTCATAGTGATGCCTTTGCTGCATTGCGTATGAACCGACATATTGACCATGCCTTAAAAGGTACAAAACTTGAAGATTGGTCAAACTCAAACTAAAGGTATAGGTGATCAATATGCCACGTATTAAAGTTCTTCCTCATGCACAAATTTGCCCTGAAGGTGCAGAATTTGAAGTCGAACATAACGCCAATTTATGCCAAAGTTTATTAAAAAACGGCATTAAAATTGAACATGCTTGTGACATGTCAGCAGCTTGTACGACCTGTCACGTGGTTGTGCGTAAAGGCTTTGACAGCCTTGAAGAAATGAATGACGTTGAAGCAGATTTGCTTGACCGTGCATGGGGCCTAGAGCCTGATTCTCGCCTGTCTTGCCAAGTTGAAATTGTAGATGAAGATTTAGAAATCGAAATTCCTAAATACACCATCAACCATGCTTCGGAAAATCATTAATTCAACTGACTTTCTCAAACATAAAAAAGCTAGAGTCAATCTCTAGCTTTTTTATTTTCTAAGCGAAAATTAAAGATCGATGTGCAGCAGCACCTGCCATGGTGCCATCTCCAACAGCCAAAGGCACTGAGCCGCCTAAACGAGCAACATCACCACAGGCAAAAATACCTGTCACTGATGTTTCTTTCATTGCATTGGTCTTTATTGCCTCACCCATCGCATTCTGTTCAATCTCACAACCCAACTTGAATATCCAGTCCTGAGCGATGCTACATTTTGTGGTTGCAAAAATACCATCCAACTGAATAACAGAACCATCTGCGAGTAACACATCGCTGTGTCCGATAATTTCTTGAATCAATCGTTTTTCTACGCGGACACCTCGGGTGGCTAATTGATCAAGCAATTCCTCGGCTATAGGATAATCATTTAAGAACAGCGTGGTATCCCCCCAATCTGGCAACATCATCGCCATATGTGCCGCATGCTCAGAACTAGCAATAATCCCGATCTTACCTTGATTAAGCTCATAACCATGACAATAAGGGCAATGAAAAATGCTTTTCCCCCAACGCTCAGCTAAACCTGAAATTTCAGGTAGCCGATCTGTGATGCCTGCGGCAATGATCAAACGTTTTGCAGTGATTGAACGAGTGGCATCAATACAGATTGCAAAACCATCCTCAACTTTTTCTACACGTTTCACCTGACCATCTTCCCAATCAACCGTCTGATAAGCTAAAAGTTGCTGCTTGGCAATCTGTACAATCTCACTGGCTTTACTCCCATCCTGCGTTAAAAAGCCATGTGAATGCGCTGCAAAGCGATTCCGCCTTTGCCCAGCATCAATCACTGCCACTTTTTTACGCGCTCTTACCAAGGGCATCGCTGCTGACAAACCCGCATAACTTCCACCAATAATCGCAACATCGTACTGCATAAGTTCAACCATTAATGTAACTTTAAAAGTTACATTAATGCTTTTTATTTTAATTTGCAACTTTTGATGTTACATTTAATGTAATCCCTTTTTGTATTTTTATAAATTCAATGCGTACAGACAGTAAACTTTCACGAATGCTTCATGTGCTACTTCACATGGCAAGACAAAACAAGACTTTTACCTCTGATGAAATCGCACAAATGCTTTCCACTAATCCAGTTGTGGTCAGACGGACCATGTCAGGTCTTAAAAAGGCAGGTTTTGTCCATTCAGAAAAAGGCGCAGGTGGTGGTTGGCAGTTAACAGGTGATTTAGAAAAAATTACGCTGTGGGATATTTATCAAGCCGTGGGTGAGCCAACGATTTTTGCGATTGGCAACGAACGAGAAAATCCAGAATGCTTAGTCGAACGTGTGGTGAATGCCGCTTTAAATCATGCAATACAAGATGCACAAAATATTCTGACGCAACAACTTAAAGCCACGACATTGGCATCGTTAGCTACTGAGTTTGATCATTTATATGAGACGCATGCGCATAGAAAATAACTTTAGAAGGTACGCTGGTTTTGATTATCTGACTTCATCATCCAGAGTCAA
Organism: Acinetobacter sp. ESBL14; assembly: GCF_036668815.1. Lineage (NCBI taxonomy): Bacteria > Pseudomonadati > Pseudomonadota > Gammaproteobacteria > Moraxellales > Moraxellaceae > Acinetobacter > Acinetobacter sp. ESBL14. Next base: position 174,577 of record NZ_JAZEVS010000003.1, on the reverse strand, counting down.
TTTAGGAATACCCTGTGCATTGGTAATTTTTTGCTGGGTCTTAATACGCTGAACCATATTTTCCAAGATCTCGACCAGTTCAGGATATTCATAGTTCTGTACTTCTTCTAAATTCAAAACTAAATGGAAACCTTTATAATCGAAATCAAACCATTTTTGTGTATCTGATTTCTTGCCTGTGAATTTCTCCATCACCTGCCAGGTTTTAACAGGACCTTGAATACCTTTTAAATAAATAGGTACTTTAGGCACACACAAAAACTCATTTTTAATCAGCTGATGGGTGTCATCGGCAATCAAAATTTCATCGACTTCTGCCGCAGACTGCAAACGGGCTGCCAAGTTTACGTCACGACCAACAATGGTATAAGCCATACGATGTGAAGCACCATAGTTACCGACGTGGCAATAACCCGTACTGATGCCCATACGAATATGTAAAGCAGGATAACCCATCTTCTTCCAGCGTTCACGCAACAGTTTCATTTGCTGACGCATTGCAATGGCCATTTCGACACAAGATTTTGCATCCTGTTCGACACCCTGCGAGTTTGGATCCCCAAAGAAAATAAGAATCGCATCACCCATAAACTTATCGACGGTTGCTTCGTACTGCTTGGCAATTTCAGTCATATGACTCAAATAATCATTCAGCAAGAAAGCCAAATCATCTGGAATTAGCGTTTCAGAAAGTTCCGTAAAACCTTGTATATCAGAAAAGAAAATGGTTAATTTTTTACGCTTATATTCAATTTTTGCCTCTGCCTCACCGCGCATAATTGATTGCCACAACTGTAACGGCGCATAACGGCTCAACTGATTGGCAAAAGCAATATAACGCGTCATTTGATTATGATAGTGCTGGCGTTGCTGCCCCAAAATATTCAAACGACGATGCTGATAATAATTACCAATCACAATAAACATCATTAAGCCTAAAAGGCTCACAACGGTCAGTTCTGGATTGGTAGGTTCAAAATACTCTTCTGCACCAAAAATGATGTAGGTACTGAAGTAGAATGTAATGACACCTATCAGCCCGATCAAACAGGAAACAGGCAAAGAAATTCGGTTATTCAATCCGACATAGAGCAGTGCAAATAAAATGGTAAAGGTCGGAACTAGACTCAAATGTATTGCAGCAAGCACCAATGCGACGATCACCGCCTCATTGGCAAACAGAACATTTTTTTCTATTTTTTTATCAAATTTATATTGCAGCCATTTTTCTAAACGAGGACAGAGCAAAAAATAAATGAATAATAAAGGAAGAAGGTAGAGTTGATAGCTAGCACTGGTTGAGGTAAATGCATAAATTACCAAAATAAGTGACAGAATCGAATATCCCATCAAACGATGAAAATAAGCGAACTGTCTAGGTTCTTTATCAATCAACCTATCTAGTGGCACCCTATCCTCCTTTTCTTATTATAGAATACTGTATTTATTCTATTTTTCTGGATCAGTCCATACGCCAATCAAATGGCATATCACCCTGTCCACGCAATGCCAACATTAATGTTTGACGCATATGCGCAAGTACATCATTGCTATAAGGCACAGCTGGTGTTCCCCATACTGGCTTAGGCCATGCAACATCGTTTTGATAACGTACTACATGATGAAAATGAAGCTGAGGAACAACGTTTCCTAAAGCGGCAACATTCATCTTGTCTGCACGGAATACACGTGACAATTGGCTTGATAACCAGCTTGATTCACGTAAAAACTGTTCTTGGTCTGCTTGGCTTAATTCATATAATTCTGTGACGCCTGGAACACGTGGAATCAGGATCAACCAAGGAAATTGCATATCATTCATTAAACGACATGTTGAAAGCGGGAAGTCGCCTACAAAAAATGTATCTTGAGCAAGTTGTGGATGCAAACTAAACATATCTTTATAAATGATGCAGAATAATGATGATCAATACTATCACATCAGTTTTGATGTGAATATTATTAGTAACCCGTTTGATTACAAATAACAATGATTTTCCTCATTTATTGCATGAACATCTGATCAAAAACAGGATCGCATTTGCTAAAAAACACAACTTGCTCAATTAACCAGCAAATCAAATGCTTAAAAGCCTCAATTTAACTCACTCAATAGCTTGTTCAGCAAATCTACAATGAACTGAATCCGCTTATCGTATTCAGCCAATTGCACCGTGACTTTCAAACGTTGACCGCCTTCCATTCGGTAATAGGTTGGATTTTTCTGCATCAGTTGGATGATGCTGATCGCCTGCACAGGAGTATCCGGTGAAAACTCGATATATCCCCCATTACTGTTAATATCAATTTTGGTAATACCCAACTGCTCTGCACGCAAGCGCAGCTGATGCACACTAAACAATTGCTTCACAGGTTGTGGTGGAATACCAAAACGATCAATCAACTCCATACGGATATTGTCGAGCTTCTCTTGGCTATCGGTATTACTGATTCGTTTATAGAACAACAAACGTTGATGGACATCACCCAAGTAATCATCTGGGATCAGTGCTGGCATATGTAAATTAATTTCAGCAGTTAATGACAACGGCGCATCAAAATTAGGCGTTTTGCCTTTTTGAATGGCTTTGGTCGCTTTTTCGAGCATCTCCATATACAGACTATAACCAATTGCCTGCATTGAACCACTTTGCTGTTCACCGAGTAATTCACCCGCGCCTCGAATCTCCAAGTCTTCAGTTGCCAACATAAAGCCAGCCCCCAAAGTGGAAGCACGTTGAATCGCATCTAAGCGTTTTTCGGCATCGCCTTTCAGGTGTTTGATCGATGGAACCAATAAATAGGCATAGGCTTGATGATGCGAACGTCCAACACGACCACGCAATTGATGCAGTTGCGCCAGACCCAATTTATCCGCACGCTCAATAATGATGGTATTGGCGTTCGGCACATCAATACCCGTTTCAATAATGGTTGAGCAGACCAATACGTTATATTCTTTGTGATAGAACTGCTGCATTACTTGCTCAAGTTCGCGTTCGCGCATTTGACCGTGCGCAACCGCAACTCGTGCTTCTGGAACTAAATGACGAATGGTTTCAGCGGCGCGTTCAATGGTATCTACCTCATTATGCAATAGGTACACCTGACCACCACGTAATAACTCACGCAGAATTGCTTCTTTGACCGAATCATCGGTATGTTCTTGTACAAAAGTTTTTACGGCTAAACGGCGTGCGGGTGGTGTTGCAATAATCGAGAGATCACGCATCCCAGAAAATGCCATATTCAAGGTACGTGGAATCGGGGTCGCGGTTAAAGTCAACATATCCACATCGGCGCGTAGGGCTTTAATCCGTTCTTTATCACGAACACCAAAACGATGCTCCTCATCGACAATCATGAGTCCAAGATTCTTGAATTGGATGTTTTCTTGCAGAATTTTATGCGTTCCTACCACGATATCGACTTTGCCTTCAGCCAAATCTTCAATAGTTTTTAGGTGGGTCTTATTGCTGCCAAAACGAGACAATACTTCAATTCGTACCGCAGTATCGGCAAAACGATCTTTAAAGGATTCATAATGTTGCTGTGCTAACAAGGTCGTCGGTACAAGAACTGCAACTTGCTTGTTATTTTGTACCGCAACAAAGGCCGCACGCATCGCCACTTCAGTTTTACCAAAGCCCACATCACCACAAACCAAACGGTCCATCGGTTTGGCAAGCTGCATATCATGGAGGGTTGCTTCAATGGCGTTGGCTTGGTCTAAAGTTTCTTCGTAGGCAAAACCACTGGAGAATTGCATATAGCCGGTATGATCGAGCTCAAAAGCAAAACCAGGTTTGGATTGACGACGAGCCTGAATATGTAATAACTCTGCGGCAACATCATGGATTTGCTCCAAAGCTTTGCGCTTCGCTTTACTCCATGTATCTGTACCTAATTTATGCAATGGGGCTAAATCAGGATCGCCACCACTATAGCGGCTGATCAGATGCAAATTGGTTACAGGCACGTAGACTTTCGCGCCATCTGCATAATCAAGCTGCAAGAACTCATGATCCTGCTCGTCGATTTCTAAAGTAATTAAACCTGCGTAACGCCCTACACCATGATCGATATGTACGACAGGTGCACCAATACTCAGCTCGGTTAAACTACGGATCAAGAACTCTTCAGATACTTCTTGCTGGCGTTTACGGCGACGTTGCACCACACGGTGTTCATAAAGCTGATTTTCCGAAATCACCGACAGCTGATTACTCAGCAACAACCCTCGGTCCAGTGGTGCACTGGTAATCGCAACCTGTAACTTATCTTTTTGGAATTGAGCAAAACTATCTACATTTTGAATTTCACCCAACACACCACGTAGCGCATCTTTTAGCGTTTCTCGACGACCCGCACTCTCTGCCACCAATAAAACAGGGTGCTTGGCTTGGTCGATATAATGTTTTACTGCTTCAAAAGGTTGTTCTTTTTTCGGATCAACAGCCAATTTAGGTGGCTGTTCAGCAGTGATGTTGAGTACACCCGCCTTAGCATCGAAAGCTTCAGCTGAAGCCAAAATTCGAGGGAATTGATTTAATGCCTGTAAAACATGGTTGGGCATTAAAAATAAGTCTTCTGGCGGTAGAATCGGTTGATCAATGTTATGGCGTCGATCTTCATAACGACGCATCACTTCTTTCCAGAAGTGAACAAAATCATCTTCAATTTCACTATTTGTAATGACAACGCAATTCTTTGGTAAGTATGTCGTCAGCATACTTTGTGCTTCCATCACCTTCTTATCAAAGAATAATGGCAAATAAAACTCTAAACCCGGGGTTGCAATTCCTTCTAATACATCCTGATAAATCGGATTTTTCTTCGGATTTGCAGTTGGGAAGCTTTCTGCATAACGGTCTCTAAAAGTCGAACGCCCCTCTTTCAGAGGAAATTCTTTTGCAGGTAAAACAGTAAAGTTTTTTAAGGATTCGGTGGTTCTTTGTGTTTCTGGGTCAAAGAATTTTAGGCTGTCAATTTCATCATCAAATAAGTCAATTCGAATCGGTTGATCTTGTCCAGATGCAAAAATATCCATGATGCTACCGCGAACTGCAAACTCACCGTGATCATAAACTGTGTCAACTAAGCGATAACCTGCTTGAACCAATTGTTTCTTTTGCGCTTCAAGGTCGAGTTTCTGCCCCACTTTAATATCAAAGTGTTCGCCCACGACCCACGAATAAGGTGCAACGCGTTGCGCTAAAGTGCTGGCTGAAACCAGTAAAATCCCTTTTTGTGGCATATTCGATAAAATTGCCAAACGCTCAGAAACAATGTCTTGATGCGGAGATAAACGGTCATAAGGCAAAATTTCCCAATCCGGGAAAATAATGGGCTTGATGCCATAAAATTCGAGTTCGCTCTCAAGCTGAGCAAGATGTTGATTATTCCTTGCAACAATGACATATAGGTTTGAACTTTGTGAGGCAATTTCTTTGAATAATAGTGCTGCGGATGACCCTAACAAGGAACCAATCCAGCGTTTTTCGCCCGCTTTGAATTGTTGTAAGTTTAATTGAGAAATTTCTTGTTGAAACATAGAGAAAATCATGCAATCTAAAAAGATAAGTACCCTATTTTAGCATGATGTTTTTTGAGGAGTGTGAGTTTTTCTACGACTGATTTAAGCTTCAGCTTCTTATAAATTATCGTCTAATTATTTCCTCCGGCGTGATATAAATTTCAGCATCGTCACCTTGTACTGTTGCATGCAGTTTGTTTGCAATCTCGATCATTTTCCTAATCGCTTCAGGACTTGGATTTTTAATCGATAAACTACAAGAATCATGACTATATATTAATGGAATTTCTTGCTTATCAATAAGAATCAGAAAGTCTTGTGCTGAATTCTGGAGATCACTTTTTACTGATGGATCTAGCATCATATAAGCGTGCCATTCTGCAGGAGTAATACATTCCCCTTCATTAAAATAAAATTCTTTTTTTGTAATATGTAAATCATAGCCCGCATAGCTGACTTGGCAAACAATGAATAGAATAAGCAAAATTAATTTGAACATCTTTTTATTTATCTCATCTTTTAAAATTACTTAGGCTATTTTCATATTCAAATAAAAGAAAGCCCTGATCGAGCTTTCCTCTTTAAAACCTTGTTCTAAACATCAATCTTAAATCCTAAATTAACATCACATGCTGCTTGTCCACCACGAACACCAAAATTCTCCGAGGGCAGTTCACGAAGCATAATTTTCACATGATCTTTGGGAATGCCTATCGGCTCAAGATTATGCACAATCAATTTATACAGCTGACGCTTGGCATCTAAAGAACGTCCAAGAAAAGCATCAATACTAATCAAGGTATAACATTCAGGTTTTGCCTTTTCTGGCGGACATTGAAAACGATGTGCTTCATGGACAATTAAACGCACATTTCGATCACTGGCCATGATTTTAAACGCATCTCTGAGCGCAGTATGCACCGCTTCCATAATCTCCAGCTCAACTTCGACTGGATATTGCTGCCTGACTTCGATCAGCACACTTGGCATATTGTTATTCTCCTACGATCTTGCGTTGTGATATCTATTTATTTTTACTATGTTTGCTACTTTCTTACACAATAGTAAATAAACTTTATTGTTCTGACTTTATCAATACTGTAATCAAACCATTTTTTCTAAAACCATAAAAAAGCATTCTTCAGAAAATTCCGAAGAATGCTTTTTTTTCATCATCAAGAAGAAGCAAGTTTTGCATTTGGGAAATAACGACCTTCTACAAGGTCATAACACCACTGGAAGATAAATGTATAAACCAAAATACACATGGTCAAACCGAAATCGAGAATTAAAGCCTCGATAAAGCTCATTTTCATCATATATGCAATAATTGGAATGGTAGCCAGCATCAAACCACCTTCAAACCCAATTGCATGCAGAATGCGGACTGGAATGGTTCTTTCCCACTGATATTTATGTTCCACTTTTTCAAAGAAATGGTTAAAAATCATATTCCAGAACACTGAAATGACCGCCATGATGGTACCCAGAATCCCCGTGACTTCAAGCGGCATACTAAAAATAAAACTTAACGCAATTGCGATGATGACCAATAAAATCACTTCATAGCTAATTGCATGAATGAGTCTTCTTTTGGAAATCAACATTTCATAACACTCTTTTATTTGGATTGAGGCTATTTTATTTTTATAATTTTGATTAATCCAATCAGATTCTTTCAGTATTTTTGACAGATGAATATTAATCAAGAACAACTCATCATGTTTCAAACCGTGATTGAAACAGGCTCTTTCTCTGCTGCTGCCCGTAAATTAGGCAAGGTCCCCTCTGCAGTAAGCATGTCGATTGCCAATTTAGAAATTGACCTCAATCTTAATCTGTTTGAACGCGTCGGACGTGAACCCATTCCAACAGCAGAAGCCATCGTCCTGTACGAGAAAACGCAACAATTATTGATTGAAATCAATCAATGGAAACAGCATGCGCATGCCTTGAGTACTGGTTTGGAGTCGACGCTCAATATCGTGGTAGTGTCTGAGCTGCTGTATACCAACTGGACTGACTATATCACCTTGCTGGAGCAGCGTTTTCCAAGTCTTGAAATGAATATTTTTTCAGCCCCACAAGAAGATGCTTTACAGATGTTACTTGATCAATCTGCACAACTTGCATTGATGTTTGAACGTGAACAATTGGATAGCCGCGAACAATTTGTGGAACTAAAAAGAGAAGCGCTTGTTCCTGTCATTGCTAAAAATCATTCTTTAGCACAACTGAATCACGTATCTTTTGAACAAATCGTACAAACACGCCAAATTGTAGTCGCAAGTCGTGATCATAGTATCAAGCCAGAGTTGCTCTATTCTAAAGACTATTGGCGCACAGACAATCATCATTCTGCTTGCATGATGATTATTCGCAACTTAGGTTGGGGTGTCCTCCCCTTACAAATGTTCAATGAAAATCCAGAACTTAAAAAGAAACTGAAGATTTTGGAAATGTATGATTTCACACCAAAATTTGAATACTACGTCGATCTAGTATGGAGCCGAGAAAGTGAATTAGGACTTGCTGCAAAATACTTAATTGACCACATTCGACAACAACGTCAAAAAAATGAGACATAAGTACAAGTGTAGACAGGATGAACAATTCTGCAAACAAATGCGGGGCTTTGCTTTCATCCAGATTGTGTTATAACAGAAGTTACCGATAATATTGTTTATGTAAGAACGCGATATCAATGACTCAGAATGCATTACACCAATTAAAAAATTTAACCACCGTTGTTGCCGATAGTAGTGATCTAGAAGCGATTGAAAAATTTCGTCCACTTGATGCAACGACCAATCCATCACTCATCACAGCTGCAGCTGAACAACCAGAAAGCCGCGAGCTGATAGAAGATGCTTATACTCAAGCCAAGCAAGAAGGCTATCAACGTGATGAACTGATTGAACGTACCATTGATATTTTGACTGTGAAGTTTGGTGTCGAAATTTTAAAATTGATCGAGGGTCGTGTCTCTACAGAAGTCGATGCTTCTCTTTCTTACAACACGGAAGCAACAATTGCCAAAGCACGTGAGCTCTCTCAGCTCTATCAAGGTTATGGTATTGAACAATCACGTATTCTGATTAAAATCGCGTCCACATGGGAAGGCATTCAAGCGGCAAAAGTACTCGAAGCTGAAGGTATTCCATGTAACCTCACATTACTTTTCGGCTTGCATCAGGCTCAAGCTTGTGCAGATGCAAACGTCACGCTGATCTCACCTTTTGTAGGTCGTATTTTAGATTGGTATAAAAAAGCTGAAGGTGTAGAGCAATATCCAATTGCCAAAGATCCTGGCGTACTTTCTGTGAAAAAGATTTATAACTACTACAAACAGCAAGGCATTCCAACCCAAGTGATGGGTGCAAGCTTCCGTAGTACCGCACAAGTGCTTGGTTTAGCAGGTTGTGACTTACTTACGATTGCCCCAAATCTTTTGGCTCAGTTGGAACAAGACCAACAGCTTGTTGAACCTCAACTAAGTGCCGAATTTGCTCAACAAGCAGAAAGCATTGAACGTCCAGCACAAAGTAAAGAGAGTTTTAAAGCTGAACTTGAACAAGATTTGATGGCCTTTCAATTACTACAAGGGGGTATTGATGGCTTTATCAAAGCACGTGACCAACTCAGTTTATTGCTGCGTCAGTCTTTTGGGATTGATGCTGAAATCAAACCATAATTAGTCGATTTTTCACCAATAAAAACCGATTTTTGTTATATTAGCGAAAATCGGTTTTTTAATGAGTTCACTGTGTTCGGTATAACAGATTTAACCACTTATATTATTGGTACAATCTTAATTGTGTTATTACCTGGCCCTAACTCTCTCTATGTCATGTCCGTAGCTTCTCGTTATGGCATTCGTACTGGTTACGCGGCAGCTTGTGGTGTATTTACAGGAGATTCTATTTTAATCCTGTGTACGGTATTAGGTGCGGCATCCTTACTCAAAGCCTTCCCGATTCTGTTCATTATTCTTAAATTAACAGGGGCTTGTTATCTCGCCTACTTAGGTTTTAAATTATTACAAGGTGCTTATCAAACTTGGAATAAGCCACCACATCATGCCGAGCTAGCTGATTTACCGAAACTTGATCAAGTTCATCCTTACCGTACAGCACTCAGTATCAGCTTACTGAATCCAAAAGCGATTCTGTTTTTCTTGTCTTTTTTTGTGCAGTTTGTAGAACCTGATTATGCCTATCCTGCATTAAGCTTTTTAGTATTGGCATTGATTGTGCAAATTGTAAGTTTCAGCTATTTAACCGCTTTGATTTTCTCTGGGATTAAACTTGCCAGTTTTTTCAAACATAATTATAAAATTGCAGCTGCAGGGATTTGTCTGGTTGGAATCTTGTTCTTTGGTTTTGGTTTAAGATTGGCAACATCAACGCTCACCTAAGCATAAAATTGATCGAATGATCAATTTATTCAATCACTTTAGAACTACGATTTAGGTCGCATTAACGATATACTTTTCAACAAATTTTAAACAAGTATAGATGCATAGATGCAACGTCTCCTCCAAGATTTTTCAATTCCAGCAGTTTTTGCTGGCTTTATTACTTTCTTAATCGGGATTAGTGTTTCCGCCATCCTCGTCATTCAAGGCGCACAATCTTTAGGTGCCAATACTGCTCAAATCAGTTCTTGGTTTTGGGCATTGGGACTTGCCATTGGTCTCTCGGGCTTGATCCTGTCTTGGAAATATAAATATCCCGTTGCCACTGCATGGTCGACACCAGGGATTGCATTGATCATTGCATCAACTGGGCATTACGATCTATATGAGGCGATTGGTGCTTTCTTGGTCTGTGGTATTGCCATTGCCATTGTTGGTTTTTCTGGAATTTTTCAAAAATTATTGGCCCATATTCCACAAAGTCTGACCTGTGCCATGCTAGCAGGGATCTTATTAAAATTTGGTATTCAGATTTTCAGCAGCCTAGAAAGTCATCTTGGCTTTATTCTCAGTATGCTTGTGATCTATTTGGTTTCAAAACGCTTATTTCCACGTTATAGCATTGTACTGACGGTGATTTTAGGCGCAGCAATCTGCCCACTATTTATCGACTTTAAACTTCAATCAATCACGTGGTCACTGACCCAACCCGTGTGGATGCAACCTTCATTTTCGTGGTCTGCCATCTTAGGCTTAGCTTTGCCACTGTTTGTCATCAATATGACTTCACAAAACTTGCCAGGGATTGCCATGATTAAAAGCTATGGCTACCACCCGCATGTGAATCAGTTGGTGGGTTGGACAGGTGTCGCACATACTATTTTTGCGCCTTTCGGCTGTTTCTCAATCAATTTAGCAGCAATTAGTGCAGCGGTAAGCCTAGATGATCAAGTACATCCCGATCCAAGTAAACGCTATATTGCCGGAATCAGCTGTGGTCTGTTCTATATCTTAATGGGGCTCTTTGCAGCGACATTGGTCAGCCTACTGATGTCATTCCCGCAAATCTTTATTGTGGCGCTTGCAGGAATTGCGCTATTTGCAACGATCAGCCACAACATTGCCGTTGCTTTTTCAAATGTAGAAGAACGTGAAGCTGCGCTACTCACCTTTTTATGTAGTGCCTCAGGTGTCCAATTCTGGGGTATTGGCTCAGCGTTTTGGGGTTTGTTATTAGGTATCTTCGTACTAGTGTTATTTAGATTTAAAGCAAAAAATAAGCCCTAGTTGGGCTTATTCAAATCATGCACGGAAAGCATTGCGGATTACTTTTCCTCTAAATCTTTCTGTGCTTCTTCATCATTTAAAATACGTGCTGCTTTTTTAGGACGAATTAATGGCGCTGTTGGACGCGGATGCGTATGGGTATATTGTAAACCTACACCTGCATAGACATCATCCGCAGCGATCTCTGTTTCAAAACGCTCATCATCACGATCACGAATTTCATCCGTAATGCGTTGTACTTCATCTTCATCAACGCCTAATTCTTGCAAGATCACGCCACCAAATTTGATTGCAGATTCGAAGGTTTCGCGAATCATATAATCCACTTTATGCTTCACTAAATAAAGCGAATGTTCGCGGTCATAAGAACGAACCAGCAGCTTAGCCAATGGAAATTCATGCGTGACCAACTCAACAATTCGATTGGTGGTTTCCTTACTGTCGACACAAACCACAATGGCTTGGGCTGAAGATGCACCCGATGCATGCAAAATATCTAAACGGCAGCCATCGCCATAATAGATTTTAAAACCAAACTTTTCCGCGTTTTGAATCATGTCGATGTCATTATCAATAATGGTGACATCTACTCCTCTTGCCAATAACAGTTGACTGGTCACCTGACCGAAACGACCAAAGCCAATCATCAGTACACTGCCACTCAAGCCTTCAGCAATATTGACATTGTCTAAATTGATCTGATCTTTGGTTTCGGTAAAACGTTTAAATACAATGCCTAAAATCGGGGTTAACACCATTGATAACACCACAATCGCAGTCAAATTCGACTTGACTGAATTATCAATGACTTGTGCACTCAATGCAGCGGCGAACAGAACAAAGGCAAATTCACCACCTTGTGCCATCAGCAAAGCTCGGTCAAGCGCCTCGGTATGAGAGCTTTTGGTGACACGTGCAACGATATAAATCATCAGGGCCTTAGCAAACATCATCGCTAAAACACCGCTGACAATCAGTTGCCAATTCTGAGCCACCACCGATAAATCCAGTGACATCCCGACACCGAGGAAGAACAAGCCCAATAATAAGCCACGGAAAGGTTCAATATCTGCTTCAATCTGATGTCTAAAAGTCGATTCAGATAACAATACCCCTGCCAAGAAAGCCCCCATCGCCATGGATAAACCACTGACTTGCATTAATAAGGCTGCACCTAAAACCACCAGCAGCGCTGCAGCTGTCATCACCTCTCGGGCTTTTGCCGCGGCAAGCAGTCTAAATAATGGGTTCAGCAACCAATACCCTGCGGCAATGAGACCTGCAATCGCAATTAAACCAATGCCGATACTTTCCAAGCGTGTCGAAGTACTTTCCACTACATGGTTTGGCGCCATAAAAGCAACAATTGCCAGTAACGGCACAATCAGCAAATCTTCAAATAATAAAATGGCAACAATCTTTTGCCCTTGCGGCTGAGCGATATCACCACGATCTCCCAGCAGTTGCATCACAATGGCTGTTGAAGTCAGTACAAAACCTGCTGCGCCAATAAAGGCAACTTGCCAACTAAAACCAAACAATAAGCCGACACCTGTTAATGCCAAGGCACAGGCGACAATTTGCAAAGTGCCTAGTCCAAAGATTTCACGCCTTAAACTCCATAAATGTGAGGGCTGCATCTCCAGACCAATAACAAATAAGTACATCACGATCCCAAGTTCTGCGATATGTAAAATCGAAGCCGAATCATGAAAAAAAGCAAAACCAAAGGGTCCAATAATCAGACCTGCAATTAAATAACCAAGGACGGAACCCAAGCCAATCCGTTTAAAAATAGGTACTGCAATCACTGCCGCAGCCAATAAAACCACGGGTGCAATTAAGCTAATTGAATGTGCTTCTGAACTCATACAGTTCTCATTGTTATCAAGCTGGCTTCATTTTATGTGAAACAATAGACATTTTATATATCATTTTTGGGACAATCTATCTCAACTACATGATATAGAAACTATTTCCAAGGCTTAATTGATGGTATTTTTATCCCAAAATGCCTGTCTAATTTGTGGCATGGCATTCAAATGATTAATAATATGCTGCGCTTCTTCTGCATCAATGGAGGTTGCAATCAAAGTGACTTCAATCTCGACCTCTTTTTCACCAAACGGTGTGACTTCAATATCTTTGGCCGGATAATTATGGTGTTGCAAGGTTAAATTCAACTCATCCATCACCACCTTACTCTGACTACGGTCACAAATAATATAGATGACATGTAAAACTTCGGTGTCATCATCAATCGGACGACGGTCAATGACATGGACAATGGGTCTTAATAACGTATTTGCCGCCAAAATAAATCCAGTTGCCAGTATTGCTTCAATAATGAGGTCTGAACCAGCCGAAGCCCCCACAGCTGCGGAGCACCAGAGAGTCGCTGCGGTATTTAGACCATGAATATTACCTTCTTGGCGCATAATCACACCCGCACCCAAGAAACCGATCCCTGAAACCACATAGGCAATCACGCGGACCGCGCCTTCTGCACCCGTTAAATTGGTCGCAATATCGACAAAAATTGCAGCACCGACAGCAACCAGTACATTGGTTCTGAGTCCAGCCGTGCGTTGTCGATACTGGCGCTCCACGCCAATCAATGCACCCAGTATAAAAGCAACGGATAAGCTGACCAACGTGTCAGCAATATTCGATAAATCAACATTTTGTAAAAATTTTAATTGCATCTTACACCTATTTATTATCAATGTTTTTAATGACAGATTAACTAGATTTGAAACAATTAGGATGAAGGCGTATAACTTAGGCCGAGTCCAAACCAATGTTGTTTTAGGCGATGTAAGCGATCACCAAAGGATGCTTCTAAGGTCAGAACGTTGGGAATCAAACTGTATTGTAATGCTGTTTGGAAGAATGGTGCTTGGCGATCTTGATTATACGTTTCAACTGTTACACCGACATGCTCGGTCAGCGTATAAGTTGAAGCGATTCCCCAGCGAACTAGGCGCTCATCGGCCTGTTGATAACCGAGATTAGTATCCAATGCTAAACGTTGATCTAAGAGTTGAAAACTGACAGGAACATTCAAAAACCAGTTTAAATCTCCATGATGAGCAACATCATCACGTGATAGCTGTAAACTACTGGCAACAGCCCAGTCATTGTCCATTGGCTTTAAAATGCTTTTCGCTTGAACCGAAAAGCCATGAATCTGGTCTTGATCTTTACTGGAGTGATAACCTAACGATACTTCTAAATTTTGATTGAGATTACAAGCAGGGACAACTTGATAAGACCAAGTTCCATCCTTGTTATAACTATAAGTGCTTTCTAGCTGACATTGCTGCGCTGCTGTAATGGAGACATCATCGGTGTTGATGAGTGGACCCGCCTTACTCTTTTGAGTCAGCAATAATCCACATAAAATAAATACGTTAACAATAGCAAGCCATTGAATGGAAGCGTGAAAAAACATAGGCTTCTCCCCATTTTAGGTGACAAACTAAACAGGATGCAGTCAATACAATAAATTTTGTGGATACAGCAAAATTTTATAGGAGGGTTTAGATAATTTTTAGCAAAGCTATCTCATTGCAAGATAGCCGACCTAAATAGCTCACTTGCTCAGTATTCGCTTTGGCTTAATCCCTTATTAAACCCGAACCTCGAACAACTTCCCATTTAGGATCTCCGTGAATAAACTCAACGGCATTATAGGACATGCGAATTGATTCACAAGCCCTATCGTATGAATTTTTTATTACATGATAAAATTTCGCTCTAAATTAAAGCTCTCTTACCACTACAGTTTTTGCCATTTTATCGTGCCAGCCTTGCTTCTTCGCATCAAAAGCCACCCAGATTAAACCAATAAAAAATACTAATGTTGCTGGGATATAACCAATATAACGAATGATAGCCTGCCCAACAGTCACATTTTCACCTGTTTTTTCATCCAGCACTTTTAATCGAAGCAGACGCTTACCTGGTGTACCAGCAAATTTAATCCAACAGAAAATATAAAAGACTGCGGCGAGAATTTGCCAAATCCAATCTGCCGTAGACATAAATTGGAATGATGAAAAACCATCAGAGGCAACTGTGGTATTGCCACCACCAAAAATCATGGTTAATGGAATCATGGCAACAATCACAATGATGGAATCAATAATGGCGGCACCCACACGTATCCAGAAGCCTGCATATTCATATTTATGAGACATATTTCCCTCATTTTTTAATTGTAGAAATTTAGTTCAATTGAATAATACGCTGTTTTTCCAATGATTTATATTGTGTTTTGTTTTAATTCTCGCTCAAAAAAATCAAGCGTCCGCTGCCACACGACTTGGGCTTCAGGCAATCCTCGACTCACGCTACGGAAGCCATGTGGCATATTATAAGTATAAGCTTCCACCCGATCACCCAATTGCTGGATCAATTTATTACGCTTGGTCGCTGGGCAAAATGGATCAACCGTAGACCAATGTCCTTGTAGAATACGAACGTCATCTAAAGATTCTTTATTTGGAATACCCGCCCCTTGAATCCCCAAAGAGTGATTATAAACCACAGGTGCCAACATATCTTCGCGCTTCGCCATCTGAATTACATAGCCCCCTGTTAAGCACTGCCCTAACATGCCTAAGCGACCATTGGATCGAGGATCTGCCTTTAAAGCATCCAGTAATACATGAATTTCTTGATTAACTTCACTATCCGCAGCATTGATGCGGCCAGCTTTGCTCACCATGGCACGAATACAATATTTAACTGCACCGCCACTAAATAGATTAGGTACATAAACCAAATAGCCCCGATCCGCCAAGTCTTGGGCATCTTCACGATAGACATCGAGAATACCGAATAACTCATGTAACAATAAAATAGCAGGCGTTTTTTCAGAGCTTTGTGTGGGTGCATACACTTCAACTTCAATTTGACGTGTTGGTAATGTGATTGTTTTTATTTCCATTGCAGTCATCCGTTACATTCGAATGATTTCCATACTATTTCTGACAATACTGATTGTCAAATAAAAAAGGATGTCTGACGACATCCTTTTCCTATTGATTCAATCAATCAATTAAATACTAAGTAGACTGTTCAATGTTTCTGCTACATTTTTCGATTTTACTTTAGGTTGCAATGCTTTAAGGGCTTGTTGTACCTGACTACGTTGTGGTTCAGCCAAAGTGTACCAACGTGATAACACTTGTAATAAACGCGAACCTAAGATTGGGTTTTTCTCATCCAGATAAGCAGCCAACCCAATGAAATGATCGACACCAAAGCTCCACGTATTGACTGGATTTGCCGCCAAACCACCACTTACGGCACGGATACGGTTCGGTGTACCTAGATCATAATCCGTATGTTTGGTCAGATATTCAATGGTTTCCGCTGTCGCACATGGATTCGATGCTTGGATGCTAAACCACTGATCTAAAGACAAGGCTTCATCTTTAAAACGGTTATAGAAATCTGCGAGTGCAGCCTGTGCTTGCGGTGCATCATTCCAGACTAGAACTCGTAATGCCCCTAAACGTTCAGACATATTGCCTGTTTGTTGATATTGCGCATAAGCCAAATCAAACACGGACTCATCGCCTTGGCGCGCCAACATATTCAGAGTGATATTCTTTAATGAACGTACGCCCATCGCCAAAGAAAACTCTTTTTGCTGGTCTGGATCTAAGGCCAAATAAGTCTCTTTCCAGAATGAACCTAAATCACGTGCTAAACGATCCAGCACAGCTTCACGCTTTTCACGAATCAGTTCAGGCTCATAGTCTTGATCAATACGACTGCCTAAATAGTTTTCACTTGGTACATCAAATAAACGCGATGCCAATAACGGATCTTTATTCACTAAGTCTGGCAAGGTATTTTTAATTGCCTGAATATAGGTATCCACCTTATGGTCTTCTAAAAGAATACGTTCCAATAAGGTTTGTGTCGCTTGCCATTGGTTAAAGCCATTGGTTTCGTGCTGAATCAAGAAGGCAAGATCATCATTAGAATAATCAAAGACTAAATTCACAGGTGCCGAGAAATTACGTAATAACGAAGCTACAGGTTGCTCAGTCACCCCTGTAAATTCAATTGTTACTTCATCTTGATCAAATAAATACACGCCATCTTTGACCTCATTCACAAACAGATCAGTGCTGTGCAAGGTATATTGTTCACCTGTATTGGCATTAAATAATGCCAGAGCCACCGGAATTGGCACTGCTTTGAGATTTGGATATTTTGGATGTGCTTTCAAGCTTTGTTTGAAGCTTAAACGATAGGTCTGTGCAGCAGCATCATATTCACCTTTAGCTTCTAACTTTGGCGTACCGGGTTGGTTATACCACGTCAGGAAGTTAGATAGATCAACACCTGAACCTGCGCTCAATGCCGCAACCCAATCTTCAACTGTAACCGCTTGCCCATCATGACGCAGGAAATATTCATCTGTGCCTTGACGGTATTTTTCTTTACCTAATAGAGTTGCCATCATGCGGTTGATTTCAGCACCCTTCTCATACACTGTCGCGGTATAGAAGTTGTTGATTTCAACAAAATGGTCTGGACGAGGCGGATGCGATAAGGGGCCCGCATCTTCTGGGAATTGATGCGATTTCAATACCGCTACATCATCAATCCGTTGTACGGCTGCTGATTGTAAATCCTCAGAGAAAGACTGATCCCGGAAAACCGTTAAACCTTCTTTTAAACACAATTGGAACCAGTCACGACAGGTAATTCGGTTGCCTGTCCAGTTATGAAAATATTCATGTGCAATGACTGACTGAACTCGCATAATCGCAGCATCAGTGGTGTATTCTTCATCAGCAAGTACACAAGACGTATTAAAGATATTTAAACCTTTATTTTCCATCGCACCCATGTTGAACTGACTGACGGCGACAATCATATAGTTATCGAGATCATACGGGCGACCATAGTGTTCTTCGTCCCAACGCATTGAGTGCTTTAGAGCCTCCATCGCGATATGACATTTCGGAATATCTTTTTCAATTGCATAAATTTCTAAGGCAACATCACGACCTTCCGACGTGGTGTAACGATCCTTCAATACCGCCAAATCACCAATCACACAGGCAAATAAATAGCTTGGCTTTTTGGTTGGGTCTTGCCAAATTGCAAAATGACGGCCTTCCCCAGCCTCTCCAGTTTCCAATAAATTGCCGTTTGCAAGCAGTACTGGATATTTCTTATCCGCTTCTACACGTGTGGTAAATTCGGCCAATACATCAGGACGGTCAGGATAAAAAGTAATTTTACGGAAACCTTCAGGTTCATTTTGAGTGACAAATAAATCACCTGCCTTGTATAAACCTTCTAATTGCGTATTCGATTCAGGATGAATGATCACTTGAGTTTGTAGAATGACCTGATCTGGTGCATCAGCGATCAGCAATTGTTCACTATCTAACAGATATTGCTCTGCACTCAGGAGTTGCCCATTGAGTTGGATCGATTTTAATTCCAGATCACGCCCCAAAAGCACCAAAGCACCAGTCGTTTGGCGTTTCATCACCAGCGTAGAATCAACAAGCGTATGATCATCATAAACTTGGATGTCCAGATTGATCGATTCAACCAAGAAAGAAGGCTTTTGATAGTCTTTTAAATAAATGGTTTGATCTGCTTGTACTGGAGGTTGCGCCGCAATATTCATCAGTATTCCTTATCTTTCATCATGTCGGATGGTCTTGTTGGCAAGACTCTTGATGAGTCGATCATACGCCAACTTACAAAAGCTGTCTTTAGGGTCACACACCCGTTTTAAGAATTTTATTGGGTTTAGTTTTCAGGTTTTCAAATTTATTGAGCAAATCACATGCCGTTTAGACAAAATTACAACATCGTTTTCCATTCTTAAATAAATGCTACACAACCAAATGGGTTTTATCACTCAACTTACATTTTTTTCCTGCGTTTTACATTTTGTGCACGGTTATTGCTTAACCTAATATGCCAATGTAGGTCATACAATAAAACACATGAGGGTAAAGACGATGGAATTAAAAGCACACCTATATCGTTTAGAAAATATCAAGGCGATCCACGATCTTGCTAAAGCTGGCGTGGATCATCATGTAATTTCCGTTTTTTTAACAGCAGAGGGAATTGAACTGACAACTTTAGAAGTGACCAATATCGTGAACACCTATGACGCACTTGGTAAAGAAAAGCTACCGAGTAAAAAAGTACAAGCGCTTATTGCAGCTAAAAAAATCGGTCAGGAGGACGAAAACTTACCATGCCCTGTTTAATCACTTACTTTAACCATAAAAAAACCTCGAAGCCAATTCGAGGTTTTTTTATAAATATCTAATTATGGTGTTGCGTTATCAGTACGTAGCCAAACGACCGTACGTCCCAGTGCTGAAACGCCCATATAACCACGCATACGTAAACGTTTGCCTTCTCCAGTCACCACACCTTTACCTTTATAGATACGGCCTGAAGTCGGTTCCAAAACCCGACCATCAATATATGAATCAGGTTTGTTTGGGTCTTCTTTAAAGCCTGATAAAATCTCTAAGCCTAAAATCGGTTTATTGGTATTCGGTGCTGCACATTTGGTGCAATTGGTAAGGGCAATGCCATGTGAGTTTGGATAACGATAAACAATCTTCCCATGATAACGGCCGTCATTTCCTTTACGGATTTCTACGATTGAGAGTTGTTCACCTGTACGTTCTTCGATGCTTTTCCAGTAGCCTTCAATCGAAGCAGCGAAAGTTGTTGCGCTTGCACAAGCAAGAGTGAGCCCCATGATTCCGTTCATGAGCATACGATTTAGCATATTAACCCCGTCTTAAAAAAGTAACCTATTCATCTTTATAGGTTTAATGCACGGAAATTATCACACTTTTACCCAAGTTACACTGTACGCTAGCGTTCATTTGTATAAGAAATAACTGATCTAATGGCTCAATCTGACACCTATATATGCATTCTTTAGTACAAATAAAAAAAGCCTAAACGGGTCGTTTAGGCTGACTAACAAGCAGTTTATAGCGTTAAGGATTCGCACTATCAGTACGAATCCAGACTTGGGTACGACCAAGAGCTGAAATTCCCATATAACCACGCATACGTAAGCGCTTTCCATCTGCACTCAGTTGTGCTTTACCTTTATAAATATTGCCCGTTTTAGGCTCAAGTACCCGACCATCAATATATTGATTTGGATTCTTCGGATCTTCTTTCAATCCCCACGCAATTTGTAATCCCTGAATCGGCTTATTTTTAAAAGGTTCTGGACATTTCACACAATGCGTCAAGACATTGCCCCCGCCTGGAACAGGATAGCGATACACAATCGTTCCCGTATAAGTATTATCTGGTTTTTTCTTAATTTCTACGATTGAAAGTTGCTCGCCGGTACGATCATCAATACTTTTCCAAAATCCTTCAGGTGTAGAAGCAAAACCGAATGTCGCGAATACAGTCAAAGAAATGCCCATGATTCCTTTCATGAGTGTGTGTTTTTGCATAATAAGCTCCGTAATGCAAAATAAATCCGTCTATCACTTCATTTTTATGCAAATGTACAGAAACAGTCAACATGACCAAAGGATATTTAATTGTTTAAAATCAAACAAAATTTTAAATAATTCACACAATTAAAAATAAATGTTTAAGGATTGGCACTGTCGGTTCGAATCCAGACGACGGTACGACCTAAAGCAGAAATTCCAACATAGCCTCGCATATGTAATCGTTTAGCATCCGCGGTTAAACGCGCTTTGCCTTTGTACACCTTGCCTGTTTTGCTTTCAATGATGCGTCCATTAATGAAATTATTCGGCTTTTGGGGATCTTCAACCAAATCCGTTAACACATCTAAACCCATGCGAGGTTTCCCTGTATACGGTGCTGGGCAGTTCATACAGTGTGTGACCACAACCCCCTGTGCATTGGGATAAATATAGACAATTTTGCCACGATAAGTATTGTCAGGCGCTTTTCTAATTTCAATGATGGTGAGCTGTTCTCCAGTTCGATCATCAATGCTGCGCCAATACCCTTCAATTAGGCTTGCATAGGTTAAAATACTGCTCAAACAAGCCATTAGGCCGAGCATA
The DNA here is from genome assembly GCF_036668815.1 of Acinetobacter sp. ESBL14. NCBI lineage: Bacteria > Pseudomonadati > Pseudomonadota > Gammaproteobacteria > Moraxellales > Moraxellaceae > Acinetobacter > Acinetobacter sp. ESBL14. The sequence goes on along the minus strand of NZ_JAZEVS010000003.1, from coordinate 153,246 downwards.
CATTGCATCCATATCTGGTTATTTATGTTTTCCCCTCTGCTTTTGCTTTGTTCAATTGATTTGACGTTATGATTCTCATTGGCGCAGGAATTTAGCATAGTTTAAAAAACTACAAAGCTATAGGCTTATCTTTTATATAAAATTCAGTAGATTAGGTCTCATTTTAGTCATAATTTTTATCTATCTATAAACTTTGCATCACTCTACTGATACAGCATGTATAATCCCCTATTTAATGGTCATAGGTTTAATCTCAATGGATTTACAGATTCTACAAAAACAGTTAGATGAAAGTAGCCATTGCCCGCTGTGCCACGCTTCAATGTTCTGGGTCGAGGCAGAACAATACAGCCAAGAATTTCAATTTCACGAATGCAGCCATTGCCAGCACCGCGTTTTTAGAAGTGACAGCAAACTAAATTGTCACTGTGCTCAGTGTACGGCGCAACGAAAAAAACAAACCCAGCAGACCATTTTACAAGAACAACGTAAATACAAAGTCAAAGATGAAGTGATTTACAGCCTGAATCAACTGAGCTTTTTGCATAAACTATTCTTGCTTAGCCTGCTGGACAGCTATGCGCGGGAAGATGTACAACATGATGAGTTGATTCATTGGCAGAATATTAAATATCGAGAATTTACACCCAACTATTTATTTCAGAATCATTTAGTTCAAGAGTTATTGAAATTAGGGATACTTAAATCACAAGATACAGGCTTAGAAACGGAGCATTATTATCTCAATGTCCGTTTGGATGGTTACTCAGATCCAAGCTTGTTTAGTGTGGCCCAACAATTACGCCATTGGTTTTATGAAAATCTAAGCCAAGGAATTCCGTTTAAAAGTACAGACGAAGTCAAAGACGCATTGTATCTGGTGCTCTATCAGGAAATTGTGCAGTTCATGCAGTTCTATTGTCGAACTTGGGGTATCCAAATTGCAGGTAATCGACCCTTCCAAGCTTTTTGCTACCGTTTAATGGAAGGTTTGGCTGTGGGGCAGATTTTTTACCTGATCCAAACCGCTTTAGAATATCTGCATAAGCAGAACGCATTGCAGCCAAAAAATGATAAATTTATCAACACTAGCTTGCTCAAAAAGACTTTAGAACAATATCGTGAACGCGCTTTGACCGAACGTTGGGAAACAACGACATTACCAAGACCTTACATGATTCCATTTAGCAAAATGAGTGAAATCCTGCTGTTTAAATTTTTAGGTTATGACGAGAGTATTTTTATTCAGCCGGTCTGGAAGTCTTGGCGAAAAATAGAACCGCGTTTAAGTTTTTACTCAGTTAAACGTTGCATGTATTGCGGTTCAAATGACTTAATCGTGGATTATGATGCCACAGATTATGTGTCATTAATTTGTCGTCAATGCAAGCATCAAGATCATTATTTCACCCGTTAATAAAGACTTTATTCAGGATATGTCATGTCACACAAACAACAATTGATTGATCAAGTCATTGATGCTTGGCGCGCCTTACAACAACAAACACCTTTAGTGCAATGTATGACCAATAGTGTTGCCAATAATTATGTGGCAAATATTTTACTTGCAGCAGGTGCCTCACCTGCCATGATTGATAATCCCTTCGAAGCCGAAGATTTTACTAAAATCAGTGCTGCCTTGAGTATTAATATTGGAACACCAACCAGCGAACAAACCGAAGCGATGTTAATTTCGGCTCAAGCTGCGCAACAACATCAGGTGCCGTGGGTACTTGATCCAGTTGGTTATGGGGCAGTGTTAAAGTGGCGCAGTGAGACAGTTGATCAATTGTTAAGGTTCCAGCCGAGTATCATTCGTGGTAATGCCTCTGAGATCAGTACTTTAGCAGGCAGCCAGATTCAGTCTAAAGGCGTGGATAGCACTTTAAATAGTCATGAGGTTTATGCACAGGCGAAAAGCCTGTTACAACATACAGAATGTATTGCGATTTCAGGTGAATCAGACTTCATTATCTCGAAACAGCTTGATGCTGTGATTCAAGTCAATGGTGGTTGTTTTTTACAACCTAAAATTACCGCAACAGGTTGCGCCTTAGGTGCATTAACTGCAGCCTATCATGCTGTCAGCAGTCCAACCATTGCTGCACTTGCCTCACATATTCATTTTGCCATTGCAGGAAAATTGGCCTATGACCATGCACAAACGGTGGGCAGTTTTAATGTGGCCTTTTTGGACTATGTGCATATGTTAGATGACAATTTAATCCAGCAATATGTCGACATTAAAATCGTTTAGGTCACTTATCAATCAATAAAAGACTTTCCTGCTTGAGTATTATACCTTACTTAGCGATGCTAAAAACGCAACCTTCAGTTGCGTTTTATCGATCCAATTTTAACTGAACCCATTAACTAACGCCCTAACAATGGACTAAATTGAGCTTTTTTCGCTGAGTAACATTTCCGATCTATTCAAAGCTGTTGCGATCAATCTGATATTGTTTAAAGTACAACAAACGTTCGGCCTCACTCAAACTTTCATCATATTGAATAATTAAATAAATATCTTTCTTGGTTAAGGGTACAGATTTTAATAGGTCTGCCAATTCAGTCACTCTAATCGCTGCGACTTCACTGGGCTGCTTGAGAATATCTGCATCTTGTTCAATAAACTTAAAATCAACGCCTTGTAAATTGAAATACACCATAACTCTTCTATTCAATGCGTCACTATCATCATATAACACGGTCCCTGCAGGTAAAATGGTGTAGTCTGAATAGTTATCAAAACTTGATGCGATGCTTAAAGGTCTTTCCAAAACATGAATTTTAGGTGTCGCAAGGTATTTCCATAAATACAAAATGACGAGAAATTGAATCAACGTTAAAAGAATTAATAAAGTAATCGCTATATTTTTTTTCATAAATCATCTTCTATGCTCAGCTTAGAGCATCAACATCTCGCCTTGAAAATAAAGTATTTAATCATGGCTTACATTGATCAAGATTTAGCATGATCATCAGTTCAACAATATCGGCCTGTGCTTTAGGCTCTCTTTTCTTTTTGAAATGATAGTCCTTCCAAACGCTCTCCCAATTCTGGTCAATAAAGTTCACCATGCATGCTTTATATGGAACGGGTGTAAGTGTTTCGACCTGCTCTAAAAACCTGTGCTTATACGACATCTTGGCTTGAGAACAACCCAATATAAAAAGCATTACAATCAAAATAAGACTTCGATTTCTCATGTTTTCTCAAATCACGATGCATCTTCTTGCTATACTTTAAGCTACGGATTTCATTCATAACAGGCCTTAAAAGTAATTTTAATCAATGTTCATGGATTTGTTTTTGATTAAACGCTTAGGCCATCACTTTATCATAATGTTTTGGATTGAGTCGAAGCATCAATACCGCAACAATCACGACCATCGTTAAATGCCAGATCCATCCTGCAGCATAAGTCCCTGTCATATCATGTAATACCGCTACCCACCAAGGTGCAATTGCAGCCAATAAAAATCCACCACCTTGCATTAAGGCTGAAAGTTGTCCCGCATGTGCAGGATCAGGTAAATGGTCAAGCACCACAATCATCAACAAAGCAAAGCATCCCCCTAAACCTGCTCCTACGGTGATTGCCCAGTGATAAGGCAAAGCATCTGCCCAAAAAGCCAAGCCTGTGAAGCCAATCAGTTGCAAAATTAAAGTTAATCCTACCCAGATTCGACGATCTCGCTGTTTTCGAGATAAATAAGGTAACAGCAATGCTGCCCCTGCTTGACTCAGTGTCAACACAGCCATCAGATTTCCACTGGCCGTTGCGGCCCAACCATGTGCTTGAAAAGCAGGTGCAAGCCAAGCCACAATCGAACTATAGCCGCCATTGATTAAACCAAAACAGCAGATCAGCAACCATGTTCTTGGCTGCTTGAACAACCGCATCACCGAAGGCATTTGTTTATGCTGCTGTGCTGTCTGAGTCAAAACACACGTTGCAAAGATCAAAGCCAGTAATGCAGGCAATACAAAAACAGCCAGCCCGATTTTCCAGTCACCACTGCTGTTTGTCGCTACTGGGGCAAGCAATGCCCCAAGCGCTCCCCCCCCCATTAACGTGGCTGAATAAAGCCCCATCATCGGACTCAAATGTTCATGGAACTCTCTTTTAATCAGACTTGGGAAAGCTGCTTGGATCATAGCAACGCCAAAACCAATCACGGCAGCGGTGAAGATTAAAGCCCAGCCATGTACAGTAAAAAAGCGTAAACCGCAGCCCACGCAAATCATGACCAATGCGCCAACAATCGCGCGACGTTCACCAAACAGGTTTTGCAGAACTGGACCAACGAAGGCGATCAGTCCCATCAATAACATTGGTACCAGGGTTAATAGCGCAATCCCTTGCAGACTCAAACCCGTAGTCGCACGAATCTGATTGGCAACAGGTCCGACACTGGTCATAAATGGCCGAAGATTTAATCCAACCAAAGCAACGGTGATGATCAACAATGATCGATGTTTGATCGCACTCATGGTTTTAACCGTATATCAATCATGAGATAGACTTCCAATAGCCATACAAATTTGGCTTGGCTTCGATTCTTATGGGAACATAACCAATCATCATAGACTGCTCTGCAAAAGGTTTTGCTAAATCCGCATAAATTGCTGCTGTCGATAAGCCATATGCCTCAGCATCATCATTTGAATGTGCATAAATCACACGATTAATTCCCGCCATGCGCATGGCTGCCAAACACATGGGGCAAGGCTGCCCACTGGCGAATACAACACAACCATCCAAATTAGCTGTTCCTAATCGTTGGCTTGCCGCGCGTATCGCCAAGAGTTCTGCGTGTGCTGTTGGATCATTGCTTTTCAGTATTTCATTTACACCTGATGCAATCACTTGGCCATCTTTCACTAAGACTGCAGCAAAGGGTCGCCCACCTTGCTCGCAATTTTGATACGCCAGTTCAATCGCCTGACGCAGAAAATCATGATCCTGCTGCATTTTAACGCTCCAATAACGTTGCTTTTGCGCCTGCACGCAATAAAGCTTTTTCGATAGTGCTATAACCACGTGCATGGGCATGCTCAAGCGCTGTAATCCCATCAGCATCAGGAATGTTGACGTTAGCACCAGCAGCAATCAACACATCAACAATCTGCTGATAGGGTTGACTGCCATTACCTAAAATGATCGCTTCCAATAAAGCGGTCCAGCCCAAGTTATTGATGTGATCGACATCAACACCTGCCTCAATTAAAGTACGTACGGTATCGACATGACCTCGTTCAGCCGCAGGAATCAAGGCTGTGCCTCCATAGCGATTGGTACTTTTTAAATCGGCTCCATGCTGTAAGGTCAGCTTTAATATTTTTAAATAGCCACGTGCCCCTGCATAAAGATAAGGGCTGTCCTGAATTTGATCTTTGGCATTGACATCCGCACCTGCATTAATCAAGGCTTGTGCGGCATCGAGATTATTGGCACGTGTTGCAAGCATTAAAGCGGTCGAACCTGACGCATCACGTGCATCAATCTGAATATTTTGAGCGAGCAATTGCTGGATTTGTGCCACATTATTCTGTGCAGCCGCCGTATGTAAGGCCTCTTCTTGCATAGCATCTCCCGAAGTTGCGTGGCTACATGCAGTCAATGCAATTGCAAATACAACAGACAAAAATGATTTGTGCATAGAACCCTCCATGGATCAGCCTTGTTTGACAGGTGAGAAATAGAATCTGTGTTTAGCATAATCAGCTTTATTGCTATTTAAAAATTAAATTATTTAATGAAATGCATTAAGATTATGAATACAAAGTTCAATCTCATTTCAAACTTCGGTTTTCTGAGTATTTCGATATGTTTGATCCACGTTTACTCCGCGCCTTTGTCAGTATCTTTGACGCAGGCAGCTTTACCTTAGCTGCCGAGCGCTTGCATATGACCCAATCCACAATCAGCCAACAACTCGCTAGATTGGAAGAGTCTGTGGGTAAGAGCTTGATTGACCGTAATTCGCGCCCCTTACAACTGACCAATTCAGGTGAATATCTGATTAGCTATGCACGGCGGATTTTGGCCTTGCAACACGAAGCACTAACCGTTTTGGGTGATCCTTCAGGTACGATTCCCATTCGGATTGGTTTACCAGAAGATATTATGAATACAGATATGGCTTTGGCTTTAAGTGCTTTTAGCAAACAACACCGTACTGTTCGATTGGATGTGACGGCTGGACTCAGCCGTGATTTGATGGAACGTTATCGCAATGCACAACTTGATATTGTGATTGTTAAAGAAACAGCGGCCAGTTCAGACCATCATGCCAGTTTCCCCGAAGAAATGGCTTGGTTTGAAAGTATCGATCATGGCGGGGATTGGTCTGATCCACTACCCTTGGTGACCTTCCCACAAGGTGGGCTCTATCGTGATGAAATGTTTGAACGAATTGAACGCGAGCGCCTACATGGCTATATCGCCTTTACCAGCAATAGTTTAGCCAGCGTATTGGTCGGGGTTGAAACAGGTCTCGGTTTATCACTTTTGCCCGTTGCCACCACCACAGGTCATCGGGTACGGGAATATTTACCTTTGGGTAAGGCACAAGCCATGACCGTTTCCATCTATGCGTGGGATAAAGAAGGACTGGTCGCAATTCTATTGCAGCAGATGACCACGGTGCTGCAACATCGCTTTGAACAAAGCAAAGCCGAATGATTAAACAGAAATACCCGCTCAATCTTGCAATCAACCGTCTTTAAGTGCCAAGTCATATGCTGCATGTGCCAAAAATATATGCCATGGCACAACAAGTTAAATTCCATCCTCTACTGTCAAGACTATGCCTATAGCGCTGATTACTATCAATTGAAATAGACATCTTTGATAAGTAGGTCAGCATGGCAAAACAGACAGAAAAACGATACAGCCAGTATTGTCGTAATAACCTGATTTTTAATGTGATTGATTCGGGGCCAATCGATGGTAAACCTGTCATTCTATTACATGGTTTTCCTGAAACCGCACACAGTTGGCAAGCCACCAGTACCATTCTCAATCAGCAGAACTTTCGAACCTTTGCCATTGAACAACGTGGCTACAGCTTAGCAGCCTCTCCCAAGGGTCGTTTTCAGTATGCAATTGCGGAACTGGTTGCTGATGTCAAAACTTTCATCGATTTATTAGGGCAACCCGTCTATGTGATAGGTCATGATTGGGGTTCAATTGTGGCCTGTGAATTGGCCCAACAATATCCCAATCTAGTCAAACATTTGACTTTGGTTTCAGTACCACATACAGGTGCGTTTTTAAAATCCATGCTCAGCAGTACGCAAATTTTCACCTCCTACTATATTGGCTTTTTTCAACTCCCCTTTATACCTGAACTGCTGTTTAAAAGAGCCAAATCACTAAGCCAGTTATTGCTGAAAAATTCAGGGATGAATACGGAACAAATCAGAGATTTTCAGCAGCATTTCATTGAAGAAAACCGTATCGGCACAGCCATTAACTGGTATCGCAGTATGCCTTTGGCGCCTATTGGCTCCAGCTTTAAAAAGGTAAAAGTGCCCACTTTATTTATCTGGGGCAATAAAGATATTGCGGTTGGCAAAAAAAGTGCACAGCTGAATAAACAGTTTTTTACTGGTCAATATCAAGAAATCTATCTAGATGCCACGCATTGGATTCCAGCCCAGAATGCCGAGCAACTCAGCCATTATTTTATCAATGCCGTGAATGAGGGAGAACACCATGCATCCTAAACAACGACTGGAAAATCATTATCTTGAGCAACGCCGTGTGCAATTCGATTTTAGCCATACGCCCGAGCATTGGATCTATGACAATCCTTTTGCCACTCATTTAATTAATGCCGTTCATTTAATTTTACCTGTGGGTGAACTTTGGATGTGCCGTTCTTTTAATGAAGCCTTGCCTTATGTCCGCGATGAAAAGCTACGTGCCGATGTAAAAGGTTTTGTCCATCAAGAAGCGCACCATGCCTCCGCGCATAAAGTCGCTCAAGACTATTTACGCCACTATGATTATGAGATTGATGAATTTCTTCTCTCTCTAGACAGCATGTTTAAACAAATCAATACAGCACCATTTGGCTTAACCCTTTCCAAAAATCTAGAATATCGTTGGCTAACCATTCGCGTGGGTATTGCTGCTGCGGTTGAGCACTTTACCACCATGTTAGGCACGTGGTGTCTCGATGACCAACCATGGCAAAATAAAACTGCTGATGAAATGATGGCGGATTTAATGACTTGGCATCTGGCTGAAGAAGTTGAACACCGCAGCGTGGCGTTCGATCTATATATGCATTTATGCGGCGAACATAACAAAGCCTTTGCCTATCTGCAACGCCAAACGATTATGTTGGCTATTGCTCCACTATTCACCTTTGCCATTTATCATTGCTTTAAAAAACTAGCGCAACAAGACCAACGTGCAGATCCTTATCAAAACTACGGACTCATTCGGGCATTAAGGCACACAGCGATTGAAAACGCCCGCAGCAAACAAGTACCCAGTTTTTTCGCGATGATTTCTAGCTTAAGACATTGGGTTAAACCCAGCTATCACCCATTTTATGAAGGTGATACCAACAAAGCCTTACAGGTGTTAAACCACTCTCCTGCTGTGAAAGCCTTAACCAAACTTCGCGCTAGTTAATATCTAAAATCTTCCTCTTTTAGGCACATGATGTGCCTTTTTTTTTATTTTCGAGAAAAACAGACATAAAAAAGCCTTATTCATATAAGGCTTTTAATTAAGGTTTTAGCGATAAAAGCGATAACTATAGCTATCGAATTCTGTCATATCTTTTTTCATGTACTGCATCGTCCACGGATAATTCGCAACATTCACTTGCTGAGCATCTAAATAATAACTGGCACAGCCACCTTGATTAAACACAGTTCCATTCAACTTATTTTGCAGTTTTTGATTATATTGATCATCCGCAAAAGTAGAGATTTCAAAACTGCTTAAGTGATTGTCCAAGACAAACCGTATGGCTTTGACTGCATAATCAATCTGGTTTTCAGCTGCACTAATTAAGGAGTTATAACTAATACTATTGGGACCAAGCAACATAAAGGCATTGGGTAGATCTTTCACCACACAGCCTTTATAGGCCTGTACTGTATTTTTTTGCCAGACATCATCTAGCAACACACCTGTTTTGGTCACAATCCGTTTGGCAATCGGCGGTTTTGCCACCTCAAAACCAGTACTCCACACAATGATGTCCAAAGGAATTTCTTGACCATCTACCAGAATACCTTTTGCAGTGATTTCCTTTACGCCTTGATCGATCAGCTCCACATTTTGGGCAGCGAGTGCAGGATAATAGGTATTTGAAAATAAAATCCGCTTACATCCCAAAGTAAATTTTGGTCTGACTTTCTCTCGTAACGCTGGATCTTGAATCTGATAGTGCATCCAGTGAATCAGCCCCTTACCTAAAGCCTCCAAGGTTTTTGGTTGATTGACACTGGAACTGAACATATCCATAGACACGCTGGTCAATTTGCGTAGAGAGTGCATGGTAAAGGGCACTTTTTGCTGAACGTTTTTAGATGCATCATGCAGCACCAGATTCGGTTTCGGAATCACCCATGGCGCAGTGCGTTGAAACACATAAAGCTGTTTCACAATCGGTTGAATCGCAGGAATAATCTGTATCGCCGATGCCCCCGTTCCAATCACGGCGACACGTTTATGGCTTAAATCAACCGCATGATTCCATTGCGCGGAATGGAAGACCTCACCTTTAAAACGATTTAACCCTTTTACAGTCGGCATTGTCGGCTCACTCAACGGACCAACCGCAAAAAAGACAAAGCGTGCCTGATAGATGCCTTGATTGGTCTCAATTTGCCAACACTGTTGCTCATGCGACCATGAGGCTTGCTGTAATTCGGTATTAAACAGAATATGCTGATCCAGCTTAAAGCGCTTGCTGACATCTTGAATATACTGCTGGATCTCTTTTTGTTTCGCGAAAATATGACTCCAGTTTGGATTCGGTGCGAATGAATAGGAATAAATCGAAGATGGCACATCACACTCGCAACCTGGATAGGTATTTTCCCGCCAAACACCACCCACTTCATGTGATTTTTCGACCAGAATAAAGTTATTGATATTTTGCTGTTTCAGTTTAATCCCAGCGGCAATTCCAGAAAAACCAGCCCCGATAATCACTACATCAAATTGATGATTATTTACTACCACATCCTGCTTTAAATCTGACATTTTCCACTCCAAAATATAAAATCTTGTCAGTTCAACCCATTCATAAATCAACAATTTTATAAACAGACCTATCTGTGGAAAATAATTTGATTGTCCAATAAAGACTTGACCGTCAATGCCAGATTAAAATAATCAAAGTCAAATGAATGAACTACACTCTAATCATGTCTTATTCTATTGATTATTAATGAGAGATTTTGAGATCAAAGCTCATGATTCTGTCCCTTGATGATACAAAAACTTTGAATTGAATCGGCTAAGATAAAGCGGTAAATCAACAACGTTATCGCCACGATGATTTATCTATAATTGGGTTAAAGGATTTGACTTGAAAACTAGTAGAGCAATTATGACTGAAATTCCAAGTATTCCATCGGTGCTGTTAGAACTCATCGACAAGTATCTTCAGCAACAAAATATTTCGAATCATCAGCTCAATGAACTTGTACAGCAGTATGCCAATCAGCCAAGAATGCCATTACACAAATGGTGGAATCTGCTCGAACAAATCTACCAGCAACATCCAACACCTGTTTTGGGTCATTATATTGGTGAACTATCGGAACCTCACCATATTCATATTTTAGGTTACTTGGCCTTATCCAGCCCTAATCTACTCAGCTTTTTGAATTGTTTTAAGAATTTCCAACCCCTTTTGCAAAACTCTGCTTCATTTTCGATTGTGCAGAAAGAAGATCGTTTTTGTATGTGCTGGACGCCCGTGGTACATAAAAATTCTCAGCTTTCCAATGAGGTTCTACTTTCAGGCGTATTGAGTACCATCCGAAAGATTTTACATCAACCAAATATTCAGCCCTTAAAGATTGAGTTCTCGGCTGTTGCGCCTGCGGATACTACACCTTACCCAGAGGTCTATGGCTGCCCCGTCAGTTTTGATGCTGATGTGTTAAAATTATGGCTACCACTCGAAATTCTTTATCTTCCTGTTCCAAGTCATGATCCGCATCTTAAAAAACTGTTGGATCAACAGGCAGAAGCACTCCTCAAAAGCATTCCAAATCCTGATACTTTCTTAAAAGATTTACAGCGAATGATTGTGAATATGCTCAAGATGGGTGAACCCTCGGCGGAGCATATTGCCAAACAGATGAATCTGTCGTTAAGAAGCTTTTATCGTAAGCTGAGCGGTTATAACCTGCAGTATAGTGATCTCGTAAAAAGCATTCGTTTAGAACTGGCAAAAAGCTATTTGGTCAAATCCGAATTGTCACTCACTGAAATTGCACTGTTACTCGGCTATGCTGAACAAAGTGCCTTTAGCCGTGCCTTTAAACAGTGGGAAAATCAGACCCCGTCAGAATATCGGAAAAACCATCTCAACTAAAAGCCGCTTAAAAGCAAAAGGAGCGAATCATCGACATGACTCACCCCTTCAAAAAGTCTTGATTTAAAATTTAGAAACTAAAGCCAATATTGAGATTAATGCGATATAACCATTGATCACTATATGGAGAAACCGTTGAGGTGAACCCCGTTGCATTGGATGCGCCACCAATAATGTTGGCGTTTTTACCCCAGGTATAATCTGCCCAGACCATAAACGGTGAAGCAATAAACATCATCCCTGTCGTATTCATTTGTGAATCTGACCAATCATCACGTTTCTTGTCCATATAACTATAGTCATTATAGAAACGAATGGCTTTAAGTTTGCCCATATCCTGTACAGGTAAGGTATAAGCCAAGTTTAAGCTGGCCACTGTTGCTTCTGAAGCAATGAAATAGGCAGGGGTAAAACCATTATTGCCCATCAAGGTCATGTCATTATTGACCCCATCTGGATTTTTGGCATCATATTGGTAATGAATCACAGAGCTTTGTAAATTAAAACGTTTGTAATTATTGTCGGTGTGCAAACCGACCGCATAATACTGACCATTTTTATCAGTCGTTTTATTATGCAATTGCGCGATTGCCCCTGATACACCAAATTCTTGCTTACCAAACTCGGTTTCTAACTTACGTACAATACGGGTGTTAAATTGATGGCGTTTTTCATTTTGATAGGCTTTCTGAGTGGGAAATGCATTGTCCGTTAGGTCATCATAGGTGGCACTTTCAGGCGAGTAACGTAGGCTGGTCTCCAACATTTGCGGATAATAGCCGAGTTTCACATCCCAATCCTTGTTGTGAAAATTCCAGTTCAAACCGGGTGCAATGTTATTGCCATAGCCCAAGAAAAATGGAATATGATAAGTCCAGCCATTTTGCGGATAAGGATAGATGGTGAATGGCTTATAGACAAAACCAGCTTCTATACTATTATTTTCATTGAGATTATAGCCAACATAAGCTTTCTCAATCGAACGTTTCTCTTGATCTTGAAATAAATAACTGGCGTTAAAATAGGCATCGTCAAATTTGCCTTTCAGATCGACCCTAAAAATATCAAAATAAAGCTTACCAAAACCGCCATTAGGTCCCTCCCAATTTTCATAGCGTTGGTTCAAACGCACCACGCCACCCAATTTTACCGAATCCGTTCCATCTTCACTTTTCCATTCGAGGGCTGAGCTTTGCGCAAATGCATGGGATGTCATACCCAAATACAGTGCAGCAAGCATCGCGACCATTGATGTCTTTTTCATATCTACTTCCCTTCATCCCAACGATCCTGTTGGCCTTGTTTTTGTTTTACCTGTAAAACATAGTTTTTATTGTTTTATGGGCAAAAAAAATTGCCCATAAAACGGTCTTCACATCAGCACGGACTGCCAATGCTCAGCGGGATTAATACAATTTTTTCTGTGGTGGGCCGGCAAAGTTCAATGGCCCAATTGAATGCATGTCTAGCTCAATCACACTTGGCCCTTGGAAAGCAACGGCTTCTTTAATCACCGTCTTGAATTCCTCAGCACTGCCCACTTTCCAGCTCTTCACGCCCATTGCTTCGCCTAGAACCTTATAATCTGGGGTATGCAATTCATTGAAATACTGGCGACCACCGAAGTAATTCTTCTGGATACCACGCATCACACCATAACCACCATCATTCATGATCATCAGCACCATATTGGTATTTTCTTGCGCCATGGTTGCAATTTCGCCGATACCTAGCATCAAACCGCCATCACCGACCAAACCAATCACTTTCTTGTCAGGATTGGCAATCGACGCACCAATCGCAGTGGCCAGCCCCAAACCAATAGCCCCTGCTAAAGAGTGAATGTTCTGATTCGGTGCTTGCACTGGGAATAAACGACTGCCCCAAGTACTGCCTGACATGGTAATGTCACGTACAAAAATACCATCTTGCGGTAATGCAGCACGTAAGTGATCACAGATTAAAGCGTACTGATCCAGTTGCGTACGTAATGCCTCCATTGCGGCCTGTTTTGCCTTCACCACCGCTGCATCATATTCCGCATCGACTTTTGAGATACCTTGCAAGCCCGTCAATACGCGTTGCAACACATCTTTGGCATCGCCACAGATGAAGTTACGAACCTTGTAATTACGCTGTTGTGCGACGGGATTGGCATCAATCTGGATAATATTGTCAGGGAACTGCACGGAATAGGTTTTGGTTTCATTACTACGTAAGCGTGAACCCACCACCACCAATAGATCAGCCTCTTTAAGCAACTGCTCAACGCCAGCCGAGTTATGCAATGCGCCTAAACTACGTGGATGATCATCGGCCAATACGCCACGCGCATGTGTTGATGACACCACAGGAATACCGAGATCAGCGATGGCTTTAACTTCCGCAACACTGTTCAGCGTTCCACCACCAATCCAGAACACGGGGCGTTGGGCTTTTTTCAGTTCTTCAATGATTAAGTCGACTTCAATCTGTTCAGCTTGTGGCAATTCAAGGGCTTTTACTGGCCCTAAGTTCAGCGGCAAATCAATTTCTGTTGCTTGCACATCAATCGGTAACTCAACACTGACTGGCCCCATTGGTACTGTCGTTGCTACACGAATCGCTTCACGAATCACACCCACCGCATTGTCAGGGCTGGTAATACGAAATGCAGCTTTGCTCGATGCACGTAAGAAGGTCAGCTGATCTTTGGTTTCATGAATAAAGCTGGCATCACGATCCAAATATTCACGCTCAACTTGCCCTGTTAAATGCAACACTGGGCTGCCTGCATTCATCGCTTCAATCAGTGAACCGACTGCATTCCCCGCACCCGCACCCGTACTGGTTAAAGCGACACCGAGTCCTTTAAAGCGTGAGTGACCATCTGCCATCGTGACCGCACCCGCTTCACCACGTGCCGCCACAAAACGGATTTTTTCACGGCGACCGACTGCATCGGCAATCGGTAAGTTATGGATCGAGATCACCCCATAGATACTGTCTACTTGGTGTGCTTCTAAAACACGGGCGATGGCTTCGCCGACATTTACACGTTCTGTCATTGCTATATTCCTCAAAAACTGTTCATTCCATGAATGTATTAATTCGCCCAAGGATTTGGCTGCTCGCTTAATCCCATATAGATGCTTTTTTGTTGCATGTAAGACAAAATGCCTAAACGACCTTTTTCACGCCCAATCCCACTTTCTTTAAAACCGCCAAATGGCGCAGAAATCGAGAATTTCTTATAGGTATTGATCCAGACCGTACCGACTTCTAATGCACGCGCAATTTGCCATGCCTTGCGATAGTTTTCAGTCCAGATGCCTGCGGCAAGACCAAAACAACTGTCATTGGCTTGTGCAAGCAAATCTTGTTCATCGTCATATTTCATCACCACCAGCACAGGGCCAAAAATCTCTTCCTGACAGGTTTGTGCTGAATTACTTAAACCTGTAATGATGGTTGGCAAGTAATAACTACCTTTGGCCAACTCACCTTCGGTTAAGGCATGACCACCCACAAGGACTTGCCCACCTTCTTGTTTCGCGAGCTGTACATAGTCATCGACAGAAGCCAAATGTTTCGGATTAATCAAAGAGCCGAGATGTACACCTGCGGTTTCAGGATGCCCAACGCGTAAGCCTTTGGTGATTTCAACCAGACGACTGAGAAATTGATCATAGATGCTGCTGTGTACAAACAAACGTGAACCGGCAATACAGGCTTGTCCTGCTGAACTGAAAATACCGTAAGCCACACCTTTGGCTGCTAGTTCAATATCTGCATCTGGCAATACAATCGTTGGAGACTTTCCACCAAGCTCCAAAGATGTTGTGATCAGTTTATCGGCTGCTAAATGTGCCAAATGACGACCCGTGGTGGTTCCACCCGTAAATGAAATCTTACGCACCAAAGGATGCTTTACGATTGCATCACCAATCACCGAACCGCGTCCAACCAAGACACTAAGCAAACCTTTCGGTAAACCCGCTTCTTCAAAGATTTTGGCGAGTTCCAATGCGATCAAAGAAGTGACTTCCGCAGGTTTTAGAATCACGGCATTGCCGCCCGCAAGTGCAGGTGCCAATTTTTGCACTTCACTGGCAATCGGTGAGTTCCACGGGGTAATTGCAGCGACTACACCTACAGGTTCATGCACACTCATAGTCATAAAGTCTGCGGCACGTTGCGTGGTCAACTCGTCATTCAAGGTTTCGCAGGCTGCTGCTACATAACGCGCTGTTGCTGCCGCACTCATGGTCAAGGCACGGGTTTCAGCCAAGGGCTTGCCATTATCACGGGTTTGCAACTTTGAAAGTTCATCCACACGCGCTTCAATAATGTCGGCCACTTTATATAAAATACGGGCCCGTTCATGTGGCATGCTGTTACGCCACTCGGCTTTACGCCAAGCCGCATCTGCCTTTTCAATCGCTTCATTAACATCTTCCAGACTCGCCGTTGAAATTTCAGCATTCACCGATTGATCTGCTGGAAATAAACTTTGAATCATCCCGCCTTTACCTAATCGCCATTCACCAGCGATATAAATTTCCTTTACCATGATCAAATCCTTTTAAATCTGAATTGCTTCAACACTATTGCGGCAAGCGCGAATCACACTTAATGCAGCCAAGGTTGAGGTTTTTGGATTACTCGCCAATGGCACACCGACCAGTTCAATGGTCATTTCACCGAATACACCTTCTGCCACAATGGTGTGCTTGTTTTTGTTGATGCTCGGATCAACCGTCAGTTCCACCATGGTGTCATCCATGCCCAGCCCAGCCAGTGCAATCGTGGCTGCCACATTGGCATTGGCTGGAAACTTCAAGGCTGCTTCTCTGGCTGTACCACGGAAAAAAACTGTTGCTTCGCTGACCTGATCGAGGTCAACCAATTGTTCCGCATAGCTACCACGCCAGCTTTTTGGACTCTTACAGCCCTTATAGGTGACCTTTTCTAAACCACCTTCTTTGGCCGCAGAGATCCCATCGATCCCAGCAATGGCACCTGCCAATAAATGCAGATGCGCATCGTTTTGTTCTGCCGTTTTTTTCAGTTGAATTAAAAATTCGTTATCCGCCAAAGTCCCCACTGAAATCAGGCCAATGGTCCAGCCTTTTTCCAAGACTTTTTGCGCGTGTTCTTTCACCGCAGCCTGTCCTGCCACTTCAATCACATAATCAGGTGTTCCCTGACATTGTTCGATTGAACTAATCACTTGCACATCAGCCGCAACCTGCGCCTGTACTTTTTCTACACTGCGTGCAGGGACCACAATCCATTTAAGTTGCAGGTCTTGTGGCATGTGGGCATACACTTCTGCCGCCATCGCGCCAAAACCAATCATCATCAACTGTTTCATGTGAACACCTTATAAATGTTTGTTAAATCCACCAGAGACATCGAGTGTCGAACCTGTGGTATACGATGCCAAAGGCGATGCTAAAAACACCAAGGCTCGCGCGGGTTCTTCTGGCTTGCCTAAACGTTGCATTGGAATGCCACGGTTTTTGGCAATGTTGCCTGTCCACTGTTCCCATGTTGCATTTGGATCAGAACGGGTTTCAAAACGGCGTTTCCACTGTGCTGATTCCACCATGCCCAAAAGAATAGAATTGACACGAACACCGTACTGGGTAAATTCATGCGCCAGTGAATGAGTTAAATTCAGCAGTGCTGCACGTGCAGATGAAGTCGCAATCATGTGCGGCTCAGGTTGCAGTGCCAGCAAAGAATTCACATTGGTAATCGACCCGTATGCCGAATGTTTTAAATCGTTTAAGAAAGCACGTACTGGATGTAATACACTGAAATACTTCAGTTCAATTTCTTTCATCCAGTCTTCGTCTTGGGTATTTTCAAAATTAGACACACGCCCCTGACCTGCGTTATTGATCAGCATATCGACATTGCCCAGATTCTGGTTGACCTGTTGTGCAAAGCGTTTTACATCTTCTTTATCTAAAACATTGCAAATACTGGTGAAGATATTGGCATGCGGATATTTTTCTAAAATAGATAGTTTTGATGCCGCCAAACGCTGCTCATCTCGACCACACCACGCCACCTTGGCACCTTCTGCAACTAAAATTTCGACTGCAGCCAAACCAATGCCTGACGAGCCACCTGTTACAACTGCTACTTTTCCTTCAACTTGGAAGCTCATATCCATATCTCTCGTTTAAGTCTTAATGTGCCGATAAAACAATGTCGTTAAACTGTTCAGGTTGATCGACATAACTCAGATGACCTGCATCTGTAATGAGATGACATCGGCTCAATTGCATTTCTACTGCAAGTTCCTTGATCGCTTGCGCAGGCGTAATTCCATCCTTGTCACCCGCAATCACCACACAAGGAACTGTAAGTTCTGTTAAATAATTTCGAATTTCGTCATACGCCAGCAAGTAAGATGCTCGGGTAAAACCATCTAATGTCAGTTGCCCCATCACTTCACTGACCAAAGCCAGTGCCTGAGGTTCCTGTTTATAAATCAAATGCGGTCCACGGCTGGCAGCCATGCCTGCATTGCCCAAGCTTTTCAACATATTCGGGCGTTTTTGATAAACCTGTGCTTGGGTCTCTTCATCGGAACGTTGATAACCTTGTGCTGCATTGGCAATGATTAAGGTCTGTACCCGTTCAGGATAAAGATGGGCAAAAGCACTGGCTTGTAAGGCACCCAATGAATGTCCAACTACAATGGCTTTTGAAATATTCAACGCATCCATCAAGCCCAATACTCGCTCCGCATAATCGGCTGCATTGGGTTGATCTGTATTTAAGCCATCGGATAAGCCATAGCCCGGTGCATCCCAGGCAATGACATGAAAATGCTGACTGAGTGTCTCCAACTGATTAATCCAGGATGCTGAACCTGAGCTAATTCCATGCAGCAAAATCAGCGGCTGGCCTTGACCTGCTTCACGATAAGCTTGCACAACGCCATTTACGGCAACAGTTTTGACTGGATAGTGAGTTAAACGCTCAATCAGTGTCATCATGTCATTCCTTCAACATTTATAAGATCAATCGGATTAACGTTTGATTTGCGACAATGGATGCTCAGGTGGATAGTTAGGGATGGTTGGTTTACCAGCACCCAACATCACACACATCAAGGCATCTTCCTGACCCGGATTGAACAGACCACGATAAATACCCGGTGGAATTGAAATCAGGTCACGCTCTTTTAGTCGGGTCTCGAACTTTTCGCCGTTATGTTCAATGAACAGGTCAATTTCGCCACGCAACATGAAAAACACTTCTTCAACATCGTGATGAATATGCAAAGGCCCTTCACATTGCGCAGGTAACACCATGGTTGAAAAGGTAAAGTTTTCAGCTGGAACCGTATTGCCATCATTGACCACACCTGTTGCACCTGTACCCATATAACGCATTTGTGCACGACGATATTTCGGGTCATAGTCCGCTTGGAACTTCAATGCATCAAAATCATATTTACGTGTTTCGAAACGTGCGATACGGGTATTCAACCAGTCTTGTAAATTTGTCCCTTCAGGTTGTGTCCATGATTCGAATTGTTGAGTAGTCATGTTTTAACTCCTAGGTTTTGTTCAATATTTTGATTAATAACGTTTCAATAAAGGAACTAAGAAGAACGATCCAATCACAGCGACGGCTGCCAAGAAGGTAATTCCTAAATTAAAACTATGTGTTTGCATCACGATGTAACCGATCAGAACAGGTGCAATTGCGCTGGCAAAATTACCCATTCCGTTGAAAATTCCACCCGCAGTTGCACCAACATCGGCAGTTGTTACACGGGCAAGTAAAGCGAATACTGCTGCGACACCAAAGCCCCAAGCCATGGCGCTTAAAGACATTGCTGCGATCACGAGAATAGGATCGGTCATAATGACCATGACATACATAAAGATGCCTGCCACCAACAGGCCACTGAAAACCTGAACAGCACGGCGGCCTAACTTGTCAGAAAGGAAAGCACCGATCACTTCACCAATCAGCATGGCAATAAATGGAAGGCTTGAATAAACACCAAACTCTTTGAGGTTAAAGCCCTTGTCCTGAATCAGATAAGAAGGCACCCAGCTATTTAAGCCCCAGAGATAAGTCATCAATGCAATATTGAAAATGCACACCAGCCAAAAAGCACGGTTCTGTAATAGCACTTTGGTGTTGTGAATATGACCTTTGAAATTCAGGCGTTTGCTGGTTGATTCAAGTTCAATGGTTTTCTTGAGTTGTAAATTACGTAGACCAAATGCAATCGCCAGTAGCGCAACCACTGTTAAACCTGACATCACAAAAAATGTGGTGTGCCAGTCGTGCTTTGCAAGCACTGCGGCGGTAATTGGAAAACCCAGAAATGCACCAATCGGCGTACCTAGTAGGAACATGGTCGAAGCGCGCGCTTGCTGGCGATCGGTATAGGTTTGCTTCACGATGGCATACGCCAGTGCAAACAATGGTCCTTCAGCCAAACCGAGCAAAACGCGTAGGATCAACATACCGGTATAGTTGGTGGTAAATCCCATACAGAACATTAAAATGCCCCACGATGCGACGCTCCAGAACAGCATTTTCTTCGGATTAAAGATATCGCCGAGGAAACTCAAAAAGACCGAGGAAAAACCATAAGCCAACAAGAAGCTGGTCATGAGCCATCCGAGTTTTGCCTTATCTTGTGCAATCCCCATCGCACCTTGGAAGTGCGGGTCAGCAAACAAGACCGCGATACTGATTTTGTCAAAAAATGCCAGTACGACACATACCATCAGGACGAAAGCAGGAACCCAATGCTTTAATCCACTTTTTTCTTCATTACTCATACTTCATCCCTTCGATTGAGTCATGAACCTGATCTAGGATCTGTTGACATTTCACAGTTGGTTTAAACGTCAAAAGACCCTAAGCTTTATGGTTTTAATTTCATTACATTAAATTCAGTGTCTGCTAATAATTTTGGGTCTAACTCGGTATTCGACTGCATCCAGCGCTTTGCCAGTTTGACCAGTTTTGAATCATTGATTGCGATCATGTTGAGTAAACGGTTCTGCTCATCCAGATATAAATAACTGTATTGATCATCTGCGCTTTTACGAACCACAATCTGCCCTGTTTTTTCAGCTTGATAAGTGCCTAAAATCTGAATATTGAAGTGATACTGATCTGACCATAACCACGGAATATCGCTATATTCGGTTTCAATACCCAGCATTGATTTTGCAGCAGCAATCGCCTGATTCTGCGCATTGGCCCATGACTGGATGCAATACCCAAGCCCCGGATGAATCGCAACATCACCTGCGGCATAAATATCCTTGTCAGAAGTCTGTCCAAAACAATTCACCACGATGCCATCTTTCACGTCCAAGCCCGCATTGACACCAAGCTCTTTGGCAATATCAGCACCTGCACCTACAACCGCACAATCAAACAGCTCACTTGTATTCGGATGATTGACCACTTCAACTTTTTGCTGACCCGCTTCAATCAAATGCAGATTTTTACTGTCTAAATGAATCTGGGTACCCTGCTGCTCATGCATGTTTTTCAAGAACTCAGAGACATCGGGACTGACGCTACGCGCGCACAAACGATCGCCATATTCAAAAATATGAACCTCTTTGCCTTGTTTACGTGCCGTCGCTGCAATTTCCAGACCGATCCAGCCACCACCAATCACGGCTAACTTTTGCGAATGCTGCAAAATTTCGGCTAAACGCTCACAATCCTGAACATTACGTAAAGTCACCACATTGGGAATAAACTGCCACGTATTCACAGGAACACGCGCACGGCTACCTGTGGCAATCAACAATTTGTCATACGGTAAAACCTGACCGCTTTCCAGAACCACCTGCTTTTGCTGGCGATCTACCT
Organism: Acinetobacter sp. ESBL14; assembly: GCF_036668815.1. Classification (NCBI taxonomy): domain Bacteria; kingdom Pseudomonadati; phylum Pseudomonadota; class Gammaproteobacteria; order Moraxellales; family Moraxellaceae; genus Acinetobacter; species Acinetobacter sp. ESBL14. Next base: position 131,793 of record NZ_JAZEVS010000003.1, on the reverse strand, counting down.
GAGTAGCAACTGCTGGCTTGTGCCATTGGATATTAAAATCCTGCACCTGCTCTGGGGAAAATAAATGCAAGCTTTCATAAGTGGCTTCTTTTGAAAGCACCTGTTTTGACAATGGTGGGCGTTCGTAAAACACACGGTCTTCATTTGAGACCACATGAATTTCACCTGAATATCCATTCTGGCGCAAAGTACTGACTGCCCAACCTGCGGCTTGTCCTGCACCCACAATTACGATTCTTTCCATAGCTTGTTCTCCCTGCCTGATCTGTACTTATGCAGGTTTAACCTGACGACGGGTATGATCATCCAGACCGCCTTCAATCGCCCATTCTGTAAAGAGTTCCAGACGATGTTCTTCGATGCGTGGCTGCCATTCTTCGGTCAGATAGTCATCGTTGGTGTAATACTCAAACGCACCACCGAGCGGTGAATTGACATACCAGAAGTAAGCTGAAGAAATCGGATGACGTCCTGGGCCAATGAACGTTGACCAGTCAGAACGGTTCATGTGTAATCCACCACCAATCACCTCATGGATATCACGAACGACGAATGCGACATGATTGAGTCCAGCAGGTTTATTTGGCACCGAAAGCAAGAACAGGTCATGGTGGAAACCTTTACCGCGACAGCGTAAGAATGCACCACGATTGCGATAAGCATCTGATAAGAAGAAACCAAGCTTTTCAATATAGAACTGTTCCGTCTTTGCTAAATCAGGTGTGAAAAAAACCACATGACCAATCGCAACCGGTTGTCCTTTGTCATATACAGGACTTGCTGCATTGACACGTTGTACATTGCCGTACTGGTTAATGCCTACTGTTTTCAATGCAGGTAGATCTTGGGTAAAGCTTTTCTGAAAGCGGATCGTCATGCCATTCGGATCTAGACACTGCACCATATCCGCAGTCGCCTGATAACCCTCTACATCATTTAGACGAAGTGCTAAATTTGCCAAATCCTGTGCTGCATCATCTAAACCCCAAGTCACTTCACGTAACGTTGAGCCTGATTCAATCGCTTTGGGTAGACGCTGATCATCGCAATCAAATAAATAGATCTTGCTGCCATTTTGGGTTTGATAAAGATCCGCCCCTTCGATATCTGACTGAGTTTGCTTGAGACCGAAATCTGCCAAAAACTTATTCGAAGCAGCTCTGTCTTCAACGCCAAACTTTAAAATCTCAATCCCTGTAATCATGAGATAACTCCTTAATTAAAGACAAAACCGCCATTTACTGGAATATTTTGTCCAGTCACGAATGAGGACAACTCTGACAGTAAATAAAGGGCTGTTCCGTTCAAATCCTGCGGTAATTGCTGACGTTGAATCGCACGCCCATTCACGTATAAATCATGACGTTCCTGCGGCACATATTCTGTTGCTTCAACGAGGGTTAAACCCGGTGATAGCGTGTTAATACAGATATTGAATGGCCCAAGCTCTCTGGCCATGGAACGCGTCATCGCAGTCAATGCCCCTTTACTCGCCACATAAGCCATCAGATTCGGTGCGCCCCATAAAGCGGTATCCGAAGCGACATTAATGATCTTGCCAGCCTGAGACAGCTTTAGATAAGGCACACATGCCTTGGTCACCAACCACGTGCCTTTGACATTGATGTTCATGACCCGATCCCAAAGATCAGCGTCATAATCCATCATGCTTTTACCGCCAACATTGGTTGCCAGTGCCGCACAATTCACCAAACCATCCATGCCACCCATACGTTCAGCTGCTTGCTGTACTGCCTGCTGGATTAATTCTGCATTGGCCAGATCAATGCTTACCGCATTAACCTTTAAGCCTTGTGCTTGCAAAGCAACAGCTTCTTGTTGCACCAGATCAGTCAAGATATCAGCCATCACCACATGCGCACCTGCTTCCGCAATCGCCTGTGCAAAGTCTCGACCCACGCCTCTTGCCGCACCTGTGACAAGGACTTTTTTGTCCTGCAACAATGCGACATTAACCATGAACTTGTTCCTGCATTTCAATACGATTTGAGGTATTCAATGCTGCAATTTTCTTTAACTGTTTTTCCGCTTCTTTTTTCATTAAACGGCGTAAACGAGAGAGACCAACATCATGCTGATAAAGAAATTCATGTTGACGGGCATTCGGTGCAAGATTTTCTAAAATAATGCGATCTTGCTCCAACACATCCCAGTGCAATTTTTCTAAATGGTTACGGTAAAGGAAACGCCAAACATTGCGTTGCCAGCCACTGACTTTACGGCAGCGCCAGAAAAATACACGGGTATTGTTAGCATCAATTGGCGTTGCATAACCCACAATCCAGAACTCACCACCTGGGCCAAAATCTTTACGATACGGAATCGAAAGACGTAGCCAGCTTGCACCGGTATTGGCATATTCAACCCAGTCAAAATTCACACCGACTTGGCCTTCTTTTTCAAAAATAAAGCCATTTGGGGTTGAACGGTGTTTCATTTCCGCAGTACGGTCGCCCTCTGCCATTGAGTGTGAGGTGCAATGCAAATAGCTGCCATGCATCGGGTCCATCACATTATCAATTGCGTACTGATGATTCACTTTCCAGTCCGCCTGACACAAGAATGAACTCCACTCTTCACTTGCCAGTTGTTCAGGAAAATCCAGTGACTTCGGTGCTTCATGGGCATCAATGCCGAACCACATAAAAATGGCACCATGTTGCTCAATCACTGGATAGCTTTTGACACATGAAGTACCTTTCATTGGACAATCATGCACCGCAGGCACATCTTCTACCACGCCATCATGGCGAACTTCGACACCGTGATACCAACACGCCACACGATTTCCCAGATTCCAACCCAAAGAGAGACGTGCGCCACGATGCGGACAGCGATCTTCTAAGGCATGAACCTGACCTTCTGCATCACGCCAAACCACAATATTTTCGCCTAAACGAGTAATCCCGACAGGATTGGCTGCCACTTCCCAACTTGCCAGCACTGGATGCCATTGGTCACGTAAACCCAAATCCAAATATTCTTCTACACTCGGTGTCACTGATACTGCTGCGTTCATCACTATTCTTCCTTGAATTAATAACCTAAACGTTGCATTTCTTCTGAGAAGGTTTCAGAAGTCCACAGCTCGCCCGATTCGCAACGAAAACCTTGCTGATTTAAAGACTGCACTAAATCTGTAAGTTCTGTGATGCCTGTAGAAAAGGCTTTGATGAGATGTTGAACAAAATCCTGTTCATAGGCCGTTGGCACTTTATAACGTGTTTGCCAGACCAGAAGCTCTGCTTGACCTGGTATCTGAATATTGTTCATCCCTGCTTCAGTCGCTGGCGTGGCATGAATCCAGTTCGCTAGCTTCTTATTAAATGTTTCCATGAGATTCCATCCTTATAAATAAGACTTATAGTTGAATTTGAACGTCCTGCCCTTCAACACGTACTGGATAAGTACATAAATCACGGCATCCTGGTCCACTTTTCAACGCACCGGTTTGAATATCAAAAATGGCCTCATGTAATGGGCATTCCACGGTCTGATCTTCAATAAAGCCTTCTGTAAGTAAGGCAAAAGCATGTGGGCAAACGTTCTCAATGGCAAAATAATTGTCATCAATGAAAAATACGCCAATTTTCTTACCGTCGACTTCGATAGCTTTCGGCTCATCTTCGGTAACGTCGTCTTGCTGACAAACTGAGATCCAACTCATCCTTGCATCCTCATTTGTTTTGTATATAAAACAATATTTGATATAACAAACTTTAATAAAGAATACTCCTATGCTGTTTTTTATGTCAAACAATATAAATCGTTAAAAATCATAAATTTGATATTTATTACACATTATCTTACGTTTTGCTTGAGAAATTTTGTTTCATATATAAAACTATCTTTTCTTTATGCTTTGCAGTTAGAATAGGAATCCTAAGAAAATTAAATTTTTATGATTTGCGTTTTTTGTAGGAAAATTAAACTGATGAATTCAAGCATTGAAACAGACTCTCAAGAATCTGAACTCACAAAAAATGATGATCGCTATTTAGTCCCTGGCTTAGTGCGTGGCTTGGCAATTCTGCAAGCCTTTAATCAACAAACCCAAGAAATGACCATTACTGAAATTGCCGAAGTTCTGGATGTCAACCGTTCCAGTGCCTTTCGACTGATCTATACACTGGAATCATGCGGCTTTTTACGCAAAGCCTCACAAAAAACCTATGCACTCGATTCAAAGGTGATGGAACTTGGCTTTAATAGTTTGGCCAAACAATCCTTATTGGATTTAGCCACACCCTTGATGAAAGAGCTGCGTGATCAAACTCAACTGGCTGTGCATTTATCCATTTTGGAAGGCACCCATATTGTTTTCATTAACAACATTCAATCGAATGGCACCTTTACCAGTAACATTGGTCTTGGTACACGTTGGCCTGCGCATGCCACCGTGATTGGGCAAATGATGCTGGCAGATCTTAGTGAAACAGAAATACGTGATCGCTATAAAAACTTTAATCAATGGGAGACATTCTCAGAACTCACACCCAAAAATCTTAAAGAACTGTTACAACGCCTCAGTTTTGTCAAAACTCAACGCTCTATGGTCAGTTGGGGGCATTACAATCACGATATGGCGGCTTGTGCTGCACCAATTTTCAAACAGTCCACCCAAAAAATGGCGGCAGTGTTATCAGTGAGTTGCCCTTTAGGCAGTTATGATGAACATTATTTTAGAAATGAAATTGCCGAAACGGTGATTCAGAGTGCAGATAAAATCTCAAAATTTATTTATTAAATCTAGAGCATAAAAAAGCAGCCAAAGCTGCTTTTTTATAGCCAGCATTCATTTTAATCTGACTTCATGAAGATGGCTGATCGGTCTTTAATTTATTCTTTAAGCGCTTATCCATCGCATCAAATAAAGGACGTGACAGATTCATCATCCATGTCGGTGCTGTATTTAATAACGCATTGGCAACCAGACCTGATTTACTGCTAACACGATAGGATTTTTCTTGAATCGCTTTCACAATCCAGCCTGCAGCGGCAGGTGTATCCAACATTTTCATATGCTTGTAAATTGCTGTCTTAGATGACATCGGTGTTCTGACCATTGGAAAATATACAATACTGACATCAATGCCTTTGCCTTTCAGTTCCATCGACAAGGAACGCGAGAAAGATTCTAATGCAGATTTACTGGCCAAATAAGCCGAGAATAAGGGAATCGGCACTTGTGTAGACATGGTCGAAATATTGACAATATGCCCAGAACCGTTAGCCAAGAAATGAGGTAATAGGTGTAGTGTCATATTCACTGCGGCAAAATAATTAATCTGCATGGTACGGGTATAGTCATGCAGACGATCAAGTGATTCAAGAATCGGGCGTCGAATCGAACGCGCTGCGTTATTGACTAAAACATCAATTTTTTGATATTCAGCTAAAATCTGAGCAATACAGCTTTGCGCTTGTTCTACATCCGTCAGATCTGCTGGGTAAATGGAGACTTGTCCACCTTGTGCCTGAATATTGCTTTGAATGCGTTGCAACTCATCTAAACGACGTGCAATCAGGCAAACCGTTGCTCCCGCTTGAGCCAGTTGCATTGCAGCCTCTTCTCCGATTCCACTTGAAGCCCCCGTAATAATGATCGTCTTACCCATTACATCCATTGCTTTCTCCTTGAACACAATAGCACTCCACATCTGTTGATTTTCTTATCCTACCGTGACTGTAGCCTATCCTGATTAAACTTATGTTGTATTCTATTTTTATTAGATGCTCACTTCACTATAAGGCTTTAATTTGAAACTGGTTAATTTTAGCTGCAATTTTCTTTAGCCCATGGTTTGCCGATGTCTTCAACTTCATCAAGGTTATTTCTGTAAGCAATGGGACTTTGCTCTCTAACCAGATGGTATAGGTCAAATGTGTACGCCATCTAATTCTTCAAACTCCAACCGACCCAAATGATAACTGAATAAGCAATTTTTTAGCATTTGATATTCAATCATCTGATTGGGCAAACTTTTCATGATTTGTTCTTGAATCGGTTTAAATACACCGAAGCCCATCTTTCGTATTGAACCCACACCATCTGTATTATGATCGTCCGTAGCGGTTTTAATCACAACTGATTGCAAGGGCCATAAAACCGTATTAAAGGTTTGGTGTTTAGAAAAAAGATGAAAAATAAGATCTACTGGTGCATTAAAGCTTTGTTTCATTACAACAAATTTTGGCATTCACATCATCCTTCTCATCGTCTCACCCGAAAACTAGGTGATATAAAAGCCAACTTCGCTCAGATTTAAATCAAAACCTGAATAGCACGCTATGAGCAGCTTATTCATATAATTTTCGGGACCGCTTTCCTGATCATTATATAGATGACCTATGATTTATCTTGACGTTGCATCTTTATTTTGACTTTTTGTGCCAATTTCTATCAATATAAACAGCATAATTTTAACTAAAATAAAGCAAATAACCTGCTTAACATTCACAAGTGCCAAACATGTTATAAACAAAATATACAGGTGCATCTTCTGGATAGACATCGCTGTCTTTAATCATGAATAAAACGCCTTCACTCAGTATGATCAAAACATCTTGATTACGGCTAACAACTGTCCCTTTACTTATTATTTTATTTGGCTTACCGATATTATCAGCGTCATGTATAAAAAAAACTTTTCGTCCTGACTTAATACTACTTGGAATAACTTTCTTATATAAACCACAATTCTTACATACCCATTTCTTCACTATCAATTCTCTAGATCAAAAGGAAGATCATATTAAAAATTACCCCAAGGAAGTGGACATAAAAAACCTAATAAATTAACAAAACAGTCTTTTCTTTATATAAAAAACCCTTTAAATGCCGATCTAACAAATTAAACGCAAAATAAAAACAGATTAGGACAAAATTATAAATTTATTTTAGAATTGAATATAAAACTCAAAATCCATTCAATAAACATAAATAGACCACATATACATATTGATCATAATGCTAGAATATCCAATCCAAACTGCTATTCAGTCCACAATCAGATTGGATAACCGATAAATCGTTTTTTTGTACACATTATGAATGTATACAATCCGCCGTCATTGTTTCTGCTCTGTCAGTAAATGCGTTCTCCCCCTCCATATGGGTGAGAGGGAAATAGTTCTATTTTCTTTATTTTTTATACAGTTTAGGCCATTTATTTATAAGTTATTTTCCATTACTTAGAAAACAAACTCTGTTTTTATGCTTATCCGAACTCACATCAACTCATTCATATCTTTATTTATTTTATTTTTCAATTCTCTTTAAATTGGCAATTTAACCAGCATTTAAACCTTGAGATTTCAAAAAAACTGATAGCTCCTTTATTTAACATTCAAAATATCTGAACTAATATCAGATCAATGAAACCTGATATGACGTTTAAGCAAATGAAAAATCATATGTATAAAATGCCCGCTGAATGGACGCCACAACAATGTGTTTGGATGATATGGCCTTATCGTACCGATAACTGGAGACAAGGTGCATTACCTGCACAGCAAGCCTTTGCCAAAGTAGCAGAAGCGATCTCTAAAACCACACCGGTGTTTATGGCGGTTCCCCATGCTGAAATGGATAAAGCAAAAGCGACGATTCCCGCACATGTCACCTTAGTTGAAATGGAGAGTGATGATGCATGGATGCGTGATACAGGCCCAACCATTGTTCAAGATCACACAGGAAACAATGTCGCTGTCGATTGGGTTTTTAATGCATGGGGGGGCGAAAATGGCGGCTTATATTCCAATTGGGATAAAGATCTTGAGGTCGCCAACCAAGTTGCTCAATTTCATTCCATCCCATTACATCAATCAGGCATGGTTTTAGAAGGTGGTGCGATTCATGTAGATGGTGAAGGGACATTACTGACAACAGCCGAGTGTTTGCTCCATCCCAATCGGAATCCAGAAATGACGCAGGCTCAGATTGAATATGAACTCTCCACCTTGCTCGGCGTTGAAAAATTTATTTGGTTACCATTGGGCGTGTATAACGATGAAACCGATGGGCATATCGACAACATGTGTTGTTTCGTCCGTCCAAGCGAAGTCGCCTTACATTGGACTGATGATCAGAATGATCCACAATATGAAAGTTCAAGGCAAGCATTAGACATCCTTGAATCCGTTACTGATGCAAAAGGCAGAAAACTGAAAGTGTGGAAATTACCCGCGCCAGGGCCTTTATATGCCAGTGAAAATGAAACGGTTGACGTTGAAAAAGGCAATGCCATTGAGCGCTTTGAGGGCAATCGTTTAGCGGGCTCTTATGTGAATTATCTGATCAGTAATCAACAGATTATCTTTCCTTTATTAGATGAAAGAACCGATGATCAAGCCTATATTTTGTTCCACAAGATGTATCCCGATTATCAAATTACTGGCGTGCCTGCGAGAGAAATCTTATTAGGTGGCGGAAATATTCATTGCATTACTCAACAAATTCCCAAATAGCATCTATCTAGATTGCTTATTTGTTCATTAATCTACTTACGGTGAGTTTTTATGGCTTGGTTATATTTATTCATTGCGAGTTCATTCGAAATACTTTGGGCCATTGGTCTGAAGTATTCTCGAAACTTATTTGAATGGTCATTTACGATTTTCTTTATTGTCGGAAGTTTCCTGTTTTTACTGTTAGCAGCAAAAAGAATGAAGCCCTCTTATGCTTATGTTTTTTTTGTGGTGCTCGGCACCTTAGGCACCTTTGTTTTTGACACCTATGTTATAGAAAACCCAGTGAATTTTATTTCAGTGCTGGCAATTGTGATGATCATCATTGGCGTTGTTAAATTAAAGCAAATTGGAGACTAGCTCATGGGTTGGTTGCTGTTAATTGCTGCAGGGCTGTTAGAGATTTTTGTAGTCAAAAGTATTCGTGATCTGATTCATAAAAAATACAGAACGGCGATCCCACTCTATCTTCTGTCTCTTTCTTCTTCGCTTTTTTTATTACATCTCGCAATGGAAACTATTGATGTCTCGATTTCCTATGCTGTTTATACAGGTATCGGTGTGATCGGCACCATTTTAATGGGTATTTTCTTTTGGGGTGAACGGAAAAGCATTGAAAAGTTTTTTTATGTCGGTGTCATTGTCACAGGTGTGATTACCTTAAAACTCGCCAGTTAAGCCCAATTGAATAGAGACTTAGATTGTTCTAGACAGCTACAAACAGATAGCTGTCTAGAATGCATTTATGCTGGGATCTGCTGGGTAATACAGTGAATATTACCACCGCCTAATAAAATCTCACGTGCAGGAACACCAGTAATTAAATAATCAGGATACATTTGCTGGAACAATGCTTTAGCTTCCTCATCCGTTCTTTCATCTAATAAAGGAAAGATGATCTGTCGATTACTGATCAGATAATTCACATAGGAGCCCGCTAAACGATTACCTTCAAAACGTTCAATCGCATTGCCCTTTTCAACATCAATCGTTTCATTTTCACTGGCATATAAAGGCCCCGGTGAAGGTAACTTCCATACTTTTAAATTTCGCCCTTGTGCGTCTTTGCTATTTTCAAGCACCTTTAATGCCGCGACAGATCGTGGATATTGGGGATCATTAGGATCATCCGTCCAATGCAATGCCACTTCCCCTGGACGAACAAAGCAGCACATATTATCGACATGCCCATCGGTTTCGTCATTGAACACCCCCTCAGGTAACCAGATAAAATGGCTTACACCAAGACATTCTGTGAGAATATTTTCAATTTCAGTCTGGGTCAGATCTGGGTTTCGGTTTGGATTAAGCAAACACTCTGAAGTCGTCAACAACGTGCCTTCGCCATCGACATGAATGGCACCACCTTCCAAAATGAGAGAAGTCGAATAGGTTTCAAGATCATGTCGTGCTGAAATCTTTTGGGCAATTAATTGATCTTGATCCCATGGAAAATACAGACCACCGTTCTCTCCGCCCCACGCATTAAACACCCAATTAATCCCTTTTCGCTCTCCTGCAGCATTCTTGACAATACTTGGCCCCGTATCACGCGTCCACGCATCATCACTTTCCATTTCAACCAACATCACCTGTTCTGGCATCACTTGACGTGCTTTATCCATTTCAGCGGATGGAACTGCCATAAATACAGGTGTGGTTTGAGCAATTGCCGCAGCAACTTGAGCGAAAGCCTGTTGAGCAGGTTGAGCATTGGCGCGCCAGTTATCAGTACGGTAAGGCCAAATCATCCATACAGCTTCTTGAGGTGACCATTCACCCGGCATTTGAAAACCATCTTGGTTCGGTGTCTTCATTTTCTGTTGCATATCCTGTTTTTCCACAACGTTTAAATCCTTAGCAATAAATTTTTAACTCAGCAAATCTTCGATTTGATTAGGTGGTTGCACCAAAGGAGATCGGCTGCTTTCTCATTTTTTTATAGAGTAGTAGCAAGATACCTGTGACGAGCCATATTCCACCAAACTGCAATGCTGATTTTTCGAGGTGTAACCACAACCCTAACAAACACAGCACTGAGGCCAGTGGCAGCAATAAATTAAAGAAAATATTTTTAAATCCAGTTCGTTCTTTGCGGATCACGAAAAATTTCATAAAGACCGAAAAGTTCACCATGGTAAAGGCGATCAAGGCACCAAAACTCACCAAACTCACCACTGTTGCTAAATCGACGACAATCGCCAACAAAGAAATCATGCCGACAAAAAAGATCGAATATAAAGGTGTACCTAATCTAGCATTCACAGAACCAAAAACTTTTTGGTTGAATACCCCATCGCGTCCCATGATATAAAGCAGCCGAGATGCACTGGCATGCGAGGCCAAACCTGATGCAAATGCATTCATAATTTGTACCGTCAACAATGCAGATTGGAAGAACACCCCACCGACATACAATGCAATTTCAGGTAAAGCTTCATCTGGATTTTTAAACTGTTCCAGAGATGGGAAAGACAATTGCACAAACCAAGAGACGGTAATAAAAATAATCCCGCCCAAAACCGTGGTGAGTATGATTGCGCGCGGAATGGTCTTGGTTGGATTCTTGCTTTCATGGGCCAAGGTAGAAACAGCATCAAAGCCTAAATATGAGAAACAAACCAGTGAGACGCCTGTGAGTAAAGTCAGATATTCAGGATTACCATTAAACAGTGGTGTGAGCGTCATCACGCTGCCATAGCCGTGAGAATTACCAATGCCCGTGACCACCAAAAAGATAAACACCAACATCATTGCAATCGTGGCAGCAATAAATACGAAACTAAAATTGGCGAGAATATTGATGCGGAAACTGTTAATCAGGGTTAGCAGCCCCACCATGATAAGCACCCATCCGGTATAGGAAATATCGGGCATTAATGCATTCAGGTAAAACGATGCCAATAGCACATTGACCAACGGAATCAGCAGATAATCAATCAGAGAACACCAGCCCACAAAAAAGCCAGCAGTCTTGCCACAGGTCTCCGTGGTATAAGTATAGGCAGAACCTGATTTTGGCGATAATTTACTAAAACGAGCATAACTGAAAGCCGTTAACAGCATGGCGATTAACGCCAAAACATAGGCCAGTGGGACACGTCCTTCTGTCACTCTGGAAATAATACCAAAGGTATCAAATACCGTTGCGGGTGCCATATAGGCTACGCCAATGACAACGACTTGCCAAAGTGAAAGTCCTTTCCGATTATTCTCGCTTTCCATGCATATTTCTCCTACATCAATGCAAACTCTTATTTAGTGCATTGTTTTTTCACCGAATCGGCGTTGTATTGAAAAGAGAAGTCCCTTTCTCGATCCAATAACCTGTTTAAAATGGGTTAAATCGTAATGACGTTTTCCTCTAAATAACTTTGAATGCCAGACTCACCGAGTTCACGACCAATGCCACTCTTTTTGAAACCACCCCATAATGAACCGGGTTGAATCATTTGATGTGAATTGATCCAGATATGACCAGAACGCAAGCGTTTAGCAATTTTTTTACCGTGCTCCACAGAGCCTGTGATGATGGTTGCAGCCAAGCCAAACTCAGAATCATTGGCGAGACGCACTGCTTCATCTTCGGTTGCAAAACTACGGCAACACATCACAGGACCAAAAATTTCTTCTTTCCACAATCGACTGTCAGTAGGCACATCAATAAAGACATGCGGCTTGATAAAGAAACCTTTGTTTGGAAGAGCAATTTGATTCAAATCAATCAAGGATTGAAGTTTCTCTTGTTGTGCAATATTTAAATATTCATGCACTTTCTTGAATTGCTTTTCTGTGGTCATCGGCCCCATCGCCAAGGGTCCTATAAGGTCCGTGCCAAGCTGCATCGACTCCACAGCTAATTTCAATTTTTGATAGAAAGCCTTAGCAATAGATTGATGCACCAATAAGCGTGAGGTCGCAGAACACATTTGACCGCTGTTATAGAACATTCCACCTAAAGCTTTATCGACTGCTTCATCTAAATCGGCATCTTCGAGAATTAAAATCGGTGATTTTCCACCCAGTTCCAAAGTCACACGTTTGACAGAAGGCGCGGCAGCCTGCATCACATGAATTCCAACTTCAGTGCTGCCCGTAAATGAGACTTTTTGTACATCCGCATGCACCACTAAATGTTGCGCTGCAACAGCATCCCCAAGAATCAGGTTAAACACCCCTGGAGGAAACTGAATTTGATCTAAAATTTCAGTAAAGGCATATTCAGGTAATGGCACCAGTTCAGACGGTTTAAAAACAATGCTACAACCCGCTGCTAGCGCAGGTGCAATTTTCCATGCACTGGTGATTAACGGAAAATTCCACGGCGTAATCAGTGCAACCACACCCACAGGGTTCTGTTGATGGGTCAGTTCAGTCCCATCTTCACATTGTGTGGTTTGACTAAACGCCATGTTTTGTACTAAATCTGCATAATAGCGATAGCATTTGATACTATTTTCAACATCCACCCGCGCCTGCTCAGATGACTTGCCATTGTTTTGATGCGAAAGTTCAATCAGTCGAGTTTTCTCAGTTTCTAGCTGGTCAGCGATTTTGTTTAGCCATGCTGCTCGTTGTTGAGGCGTGGTCGTACTCCACGCATCGAGCGCCTGATTGGCAGCATTGACCGCCGCATCAACATCGTGTGTAGAAGCAGCAGTATAATGAAGGATCTGCTCTTCATTATTCGGGTTGATCAGCGCAATCTGCGCTGTACCTGTGGTTGCCAGCCACTGTCCATTGATATAATTCTTCATCTGCTTGCTCGCCTTCAGCTCATCCATCCATTTAAAGTGCTCTGACAGCAATTACTTCAGAACGACTCCACAACGGTCTAAACCTTTATGACTTAGTCATCTCGGTCCATGTCTTTTATTTCACCTCAACCTATTTTTAGGTTGAGACTTTCAACTCACCCCTAAGGGCAAGTTGAAGCGATAGGAAATAAACAATGATCTTTCAGTTTATAAATGCCCTTCGGCTTTCAGTTCTTGAATGGTGTTTTGAATTGCATGACGTAAAGTCTTCACGGCAAAATCAACTTGCTCATGGGTCAAGATCAGTGGTGGAGACAACACATTCATGTGACCAACCGGACGCACGATCAGTCCTAATTTTTGACAATGATTGGCAATACGTTTTCCAACACCCACTGAGCGATCAAATAGCTCTTTGGTTTGTTTATTACGTAAGTTTTCAATACACATCATGAATTTTTTGCCGCGCACTTCACCGACAATTTCAAGATCAGCCAAGGTTTTTAACTGTTCTTCGAAATAAGCGCCCATGTCTTGTACATGCTCACAAATATTTTCTTTTTCAATGATTTCAATATTTTTCAGTGCAGCAACACAGCTCACAGGATGACCTGAATAAGTGAAGCCATGAGTCAACAAACCACCTTCATGATGTGGCTTACTGATCGCATCATAAATCTCATCAGAGATAATAGTCGCGCCTAAAGGTAAGTAACCTGAAGAAAGACCTTTGGCACAGGTAATGATGTCTGGAACGATGCCAAATACCGCCTCTGAAGCAAACATATGCCCCAAACGACCAAATGCAGTCACCACTTCATCAGACACATACAACACGTTGTACTTCTTACACACGGCTAAGGTCTTGGCATGGTAACCTTCAGGTGGAACAATCACACCGCCTGCACCCATAATCGGCTCAGCAAAGAATGCTGCAACGTTATCTGGGCCTAACTCCAAAATCGTATCTTCCAGTTCCTGCACTTTTTCATTACAGAAATCTTCCATCGATTGAGATTCAGGCTTACGATACGGGTTCGGGCATGACACATGATGAACCAGTTGATTGTGGATTTCGAACCCCACATGATCCGCTTCAATCCCAGTCAACGTCATACTGATATAAGTACTGCCGTGATACGCATCTTTACGTGCAATCAGCTTTTTCTTAGATGGCTTGCCAATTTGATAAAAATAATGATGAATCAAACGCACAGCGGTATCATTGGCCACTGAACCACCACAGCCATAAAACACATGGTTTAAGTTACCCGGTGCTAACTCTGCCAGTTTGGCCGCCAACTTCGCTGCTGGCGCAGTGGTTTGATGTCCAAATGGAGAGTAATAAGGCAATTGCATAATTTGCTCAGCAACCGCATCTGCAATTTCTTTACGTCCATAGCCGACATTGACACACCATAAGCCACCGATACCATCTAGGTATTTATTGCCATGTGCATCATAAACATAGACATTTTCACCTTTCGACATAATTAAAGAACCTTCGTCTTTAAATGTCGAAAAATCGGTCCATGGGTGAATTACATGGTCTTTATCTTTTTGCCAGATATCTTGAATATCAATTTCTACTGGTAATTTAGAGTTCATCGTTGTCCGTCCTCAATATTCGCAGTACTTCTGTTAGAAGCCTGCATTTCCTACATTTTGCTCTTGGCTAAAATCGTTAAATAGTTGCTGCATGCGCTGATGAATTTTGCGCAGCATGTTGCTTGTCATAATTTAGAATGGCATTCAGCAATACATCGGCACCTTGTGCAGCGTCATTCGCATAAATGTCTTCTGCTTCGTTATGGCTCAGCCCATTAATACATGGAATAAAAATCATGGTGGTTGGGCAGTGTTTGGCAATATTAATTGCATCATGGCCTGCACCACTGACGATGGTCTGATTGCTATATCCCAAGTTGTCCACCGCATCTTGTACGGTTGCAACACAAGTGCGATCAAAATAAGTCGCTGGGCTTAACCAATGTTGTGAAATAGTGATCTCTAAATCTCGTTGTGCTGCGAGTGAATGCAATAGTTTGTGCGTTGCTTGTTCCATCGCTTTGAGCTGAGCATCATCAGGATTGCGTAAGTCAATGGTCCACTGAATCTGACCAGGAATGGTATTACGTGATGAATTCGCCACTTGCATTTCACCAAAAGTCACCAGACCTTCAGGGAATTGCTCCAAAATACATTGCTCTAAAGCCACAATCATTTCAGCCGTACCGACCATGGTGTCTTTCCGCAGATTCATTGGCGTGGTGCCTGCGTGTGCTGCTCGACCTTTGGTTTCAACATCTAACCAGAGAATCGCTTGTCCACCGGTCACCACACCAATCGAAATCTCATTTTTTTCCAGTACTGGGCCTTGCTCGATATGGGCTTCGTAATAGGCTTGGAATGGGCGAGCCAGTGGGTAATTACCAAGTTGACCTGTACGCACCAATTCAGCAAAAACTGAAACACCTTGCTTATCTGTGCTGTCATAAATGTGTTGTTTAGGAATGACTCCTGCAAAAGCCGCAGAACCCATCATCGCTGGGGTAAAGCGTGCGCCCTCTTCATTCATCCAAACCACAAGTTCAAGTGGATGAGTGGTGCTGATTTTCTCTTCGGCTAAACGTTGTAAAACTTCCATACCCGCCAGCACACCATAAATTCCATCAAAACGGCCACCCTTAGGTTGAGTATCTAAATGACTTCCCATCACAATCGGCAAGGCAGTATCATTTAGGCCAGAACGACGTAAGATTAAATTTCCGACTTCATCGTAATGTACAGAAAGATCAATTTTGTCCGCCCACTCCAACA
Organism: Acinetobacter sp. ESBL14; assembly: GCF_036668815.1. Classification (NCBI taxonomy): domain Bacteria; kingdom Pseudomonadati; phylum Pseudomonadota; class Gammaproteobacteria; order Moraxellales; family Moraxellaceae; genus Acinetobacter; species Acinetobacter sp. ESBL14. Next base: position 115,726 of record NZ_JAZEVS010000003.1, on the reverse strand, counting down.
ATAAAGCTCGACCCGCAATATCCTCATCGCTGAGTGCTAAGCGAGTATTGCCACCCTGATCCGTCGCACCAATTTTTGCCATTTCCATGAGCATTTGCCATAATCGCTCTGCATTCACTCTCATTGTCTTGCACATCCCTTTTTAAATATCTTTAGAGTCGCCTTAGCATCCACTTTGATAAATAATTCAAAAAAAGACGAGTACCAATTTCACCACTCTTTTAGGAACCAATTTCAAAGACCACCTACAAACCATAAAAAATCATTAATTTTCAATAAAATAAATAATAATAAAATGAAGGAAATTATGTTTTTCAAAGTGTTTAAATGCTTATTATTAAGCCACTTCAAATCGTGCAAAACGAGGATTGGTTTATACAATTATTGTTCTGTTTTATAGGTAAAACATGTTGGTCTTATTGGGCGAAAATATGATCAGCTTTTTTAAACAATTAAAACCGTATCAAATGTTTAATTACACAATAAAACAATTCTTTTAAAAGCCTATTTTTTATAAAAACATCAAAAACTTGAATAAAATTATGATAAACAATCTAAATATCGAAGATTAGAATCAGATAAAATCATATGCTAGTTTCAAATTTCAAAATAATTATAGTGAGATAACAATGAGATTTAAGTACAAGGAATTGAGATTTAATAAACGATTAAGCAGCCTCTTGATTATCTTTATGTCCACCCATACACTTGCAGCAGATAATATTGCAAAACCAGTAATGAATGTCGCAGAGACCTTAGCGTTTGATGCAAAACATTATGCAGCCTCTTATGGCGTCACCTTAGATGAGGCGATGCGAAGATTATTAATTATGCATGATACAAATAATCAAGTCGCCAGTTTAAATGATCAATATAAAAATGTTCTTTCAGGCATCTATTTTGATAATGGTTCAGACTTTGGTTTAAAAATAAATGTTGTAGGTAACAACCATCCTCAACAGATTTTTAAATTAGAAAAAAGCCTGATAGCAGCATCAAACTTTTAAAAAATGAAAATGTTCAAGAGCGTATCCAAGTTAGGAAACTCGCCAATTTAACTGAAACTGAAGTTGAGTCGGCATATAGAGCCATTGAACGTGGTGTAAGTGCACCGATTAGCTTGATTCAAGGAGCTACAAATACCAAGCAACAACGCGTCAATCAACTTAAACAATCATTTTCAGCCATTAAACAAGCCTATCCAACCGTCGAAATGATTGTGGATGATGAGCAAAATGCAAAAGCCTTAATCTATGTAAAATCCTTAAAACAAATCGATCAACTGGCCCTAGAAAAATTACTTAATATGCAAGTGGAATTATCTGAAATTCCAACAGGGATTCAACCGACTAAAACCCGTGGTGGTTCTTGGTTAGTCAATAATTCTGGCAGCAATCATTGTATGACAGGCTTTACAGCAAAAAGAAACTCAACAGGTGAACTCGGTGTAATTACAGCTGGTCACTGTATTAATTCATCAACTCCTTTAAATTATAAAGACAAAGATGGAACTCAATATGCAATTTCACCAGTTACAGGTATGTATCGTAATGATACAGCAATGGATCTTGCCTTTATGAAAGCAGGTTCAACCACAGCCCAACAGGCTGTACCAGAATTTTACGCCGATACAACATCCCCTGCCCGTGCTTTAACAGGCAAACGCAATAGAACCAGTACAGTAGTAAAAAGTGGAACAGTAAAGGGATCTTATGTTTGTCACCTTGGACAAACTTCACCAACAAATACAGCATTGATACAAAGCTGTGGTGAGGTAATATCAATTACAGGAGCAAATCATAACGGTGGTAACACCTATATAGTCGTTAGCAATACTCAAAGTGGAGCAGGCACTAACCATACCTCAGGCTTAGGTACTTTGCGTTGCGTACGTGGAGATAGTGGTGGTCGATGGTTTGCATTAAATACAGCTTTTGGTATTCAGTCCTCATGCTCATGGAAAGATAGCGGTGAAACCATCACAAATACCGTTGTTTATACCAGTGTGGATTATCTGAACGATCTAGGAGCACAACTTGTCTATCAATAAAACACTGTTCATACTTGCCACTGTCGGGCTACTTGTCGCATGTCAACGGCAACTACCCTCTGAGCAGGAAAAAAATGAATCCTTAAATGCTGTAAAAATACCGAGTTATTCATCCAATGGACTCTCTGCCTCTGCACGGTTAAAAGGACCTTTACAACTCAAAGGTAACTGTCTCTATGTGAATGATACGCTCATTATATTTCCCGATCAGTCTGCACAGTGGGATGATCAAAATCACACTTTAACTTATAAAGGTAAAAAAATTACCTTAGGTGAAGAGTTAGATATTGCTGGTGGCTTTGGCCAACTTGGAGCAGAGACCCGACCAGTTAAAAACTTGAGCTCTTTATGTGATCAACAATCTCTTTGGTTTGCTGGTTAATATGATCCAGAACTAGAAATTTAAACTATCTTACTAAGTTAGATTCTACTTCCTTGTTCCAAATTCAAAAAAGCCCTCATCGAAATGATGGGGGCTTTTTCTTTGCCATAAGTTCATTATATAAAATAAACATGCAATATTTTGCTTTCAACAAGCTCAATCAATTGCAGACTGTGCATGTCTTAACCATTTTTATAAAATGGCTAGCTTGGAATCAATGATAAGACTGATTGCAATAATTAGAATATTCTGGTCAAGCTAAACACCACAGTTGAATCGGCATTTTTCAAGGCCTTATTCACATTGGCATCGGCATAATACAGATCAAAAATAAAATCTTGATAATTAAAATCGACACCTACTTTATAATCATAAAAATGTTTCTTTTCATCAGTCGCCCACAGCAGCTCGTAGGCTTCATTGCTTGCAAATCGGTTATAGGCGGCTTGTGCATAAGCATTCCATTGATCAGCAACAGGATAACGGTAACCGACTTCATAACGCAGCATCTTGCCTGTTTCAAGGGTATAGTCTGGCGAATAATAAAATGAAAGATTCAGTTCATCTTGTTGATTTAACAGCCCTGATGTAAATAGCCCAATTGAATATTCTTCAAAATCGACCTGTGGCAAAGCTTTGTCTGCACCAGGATAATTGACATCTAAGTACTGTAAATTCAGCCTTAAGTGATCATTGAAGTGGTAATCATAGCCAAGGTAATAGTCGAATTCGATGCTGCTTCCGATATCAAGTTGTATATTCGAAGCAAAGAGTTGTGCGTATAAACCTGAATCATGATCTGCTCTTAACGTTCCCTGAACGGCAGGCTTACTCTGCGTCTGAGTTGTGCCACGCCAGTAGTATTCCGTTAAAAATGCCATTGAACCACTGACCGCAAATTGATCTTTAAATGCCTTCTGTTCTGCGGCTTGCACATTAATTGTTGAGAATATTGCCGATGTGAAAATCCCTAGCAGCACTGTATTTTTTATCATTCACTTATTCCATTAGTACATGATTATTTTTGAATTTTTATTGTCTTTAATTTTGAAATAAAACCGAGAACCAATTTAAATAAAAATATAGGAACCATTTACTTTTTAACCAAAATGCATTTAGCCATGATTTAAAATCAAATCACTAAAAATAAAAAAGCCCGCAGGCTTTTTTATTTCACTCAATTTATTATTTACTGTTCAGCTTGCCGTCATAAACTTTTTCTCCCGCAAACCAAGTTTGAGCCACTTTCCAGTCTTTAATGTCTTTATTTAATGGCGTTTGCAAAGCCCCTTGTAAAACCACAAAATCAGCCCATTTTCCTACACTAATACTGCCAATTTCATTGCCCCAGCCTGCGACATTGGCGGGTGCTTGGGTATAGGCATACAAGGCTTCATCTAAACTCAAGGCATTATCGCTATAACGCGTCTTGCCATTATATTCGCGGAACACGACATCACTTAACTGTAGCATTGGATTTTCAGGGGCCGTTGGCCAGTCGCTGCCCAACACCATCGACGCACCACTACTCAATAACGACTGCCACGCATAGCTATATGGCATGCGTGCTTCACCGAGACGTGACTCCTGATAATTACCAGCAATCGCATGGTCTGGCTGCATGGAAGCGACAACGCCTAATTCAGCAAAGCGAGGGATTGCCGTTTTAGTGGTGACTTCAATATGTTCAATCCGATTGATCAGTTGGCGATGTTTCGGACTGTTTTCAATCGCATTCAATGCCATATCCACACTTTTGTCACCGATGGCATGGATCGCCACAGGAAAGCCCACGTCGTTGGCATTTTTCACGATGTCATTCAATTTTGGCTGCGAAGTAATAGGCTCGATGTTGAAATGGTGTCGATCTGCATAAGGTTCATTCAGTGCAGCGGTATAGCTCATTAGCGTACCATCAACAAAATACTTCATATAACCAAAACGGAACTGCGGTCCTTTCCGCCACTGCTGCTCTTTTTGGATAAAACGTTGATTGAGTTGATCCCGTTGTTTGGCATAGCTTTGCAGTTGTGCCAGCGTTGCCTGATCTTCACCAGCCATTAATCCAAAACGAATCCGCATCGGCAACTGTTTCGGTGACTCAAGCAAAGCTGGATATACTGTAGCGAGTTCAGCCCACATATCATGCACGGAGGTGATTCCCAAGCTGTTAAAATGAGCAACGATTTTTTCAACCACTGGAAGTGCCGCTTTGCCTGAGAGTAATGCTTTTGTATATTGAGGGCTTGCTAATACCAGTTGATTGGCTGCCGTTTCTTTAAAAATTCCTGTCGGCTCGCCTGTTTGTGGGTCTTTGACAATTTCACCACCTTCTGGTGCTTTGGTATTTTTATCAATCCCCAGCAATTGCATCGCCTTGCTGTTGACCCAGACGGTATGGTAATCGATATCCTGTAACACCACAGGTCGATCAGGAACAATGGCATCCAACTCCTGACGTGTTGGCATGCGATTGTCTTTCATCGCGCTGACATCCCAACGTCCACCGACCAACCACGCATCTTTGGCCAGTTCTTTATCTCGTTTGGCAATCAATTTAAACCATTCTTGTCGATCCGTGATCCCAAACAGATCCACACCTTCCCACAGTTCCAAACCACCCAACAGATGGGTATGTGCATCGGTCAAACCTGGAAGGACTGTTTTACCCTGTGCATCAATCACCTGTGTTTTGGGACTTGCCAAATTTTGGATAAATGCATTATTGCCAACGGCCAAAAACTTACCGTCTTTTACGGCAAAGGCCTGTGCTGTAGGCTTTGCTGGGTTTGAAGTGCGAATATCTGCATTCACCACAATCACATCTGCTTGCGGCATTTGTGCATGCACACTGAAAGCAATCATCGAAGCACTCACACACAACAACAGTTTCTTTTTCATAAGTCCTTTATTCCATTATCCATGATCATTTTTGTATTTTTATTGTCCGTACTTTTGCAATAAAACCGAGAACCAATTTGGCTGAAAACATAGGTACCATTTCAATAAAAACGTATATCGAGATGCAATGGATCTTTCCCGAATTAGTTAAAATTTTCCAAGTAAAAAGCACCTCATCTCTGAAGTGCTTTATGGATAAAAAGGTCTGAAGAAAGGAGTACGCTCGTTCAGACCATCAACCATTTACATTAAGAAATATCGACACACATATATTTCAGTTCCAGATATTCCTCAATCCCAAATTGTGAACCTTCACGCCCTAAGCCAGACTGTTTAATTCCACCAAAAGGTGCGACTTCATTAGAAATCAATCCTGTATTCACCCCGACCATCCCATATTGCAGTGCTTCACCTACCCGCCATTGGCGTGCCATGTCTTGGGTAAAGATATAACTCGCCAAGCCAAATTCGGTGTCATTGGCCATCGCAACGGCTTCAGCTTCATCATTGAAACGGAACAACGGTGCTAATGGACCAAAAGTTTCTTCTTTGGCAACTTTCATCTGCTGAGTGACATCTCTTAAGATGGTCGGTTCAAAGAAGGTTTTCCCCAATGCATGCGGCTGACCACCGACCACAATTGAAGCACCTTGACTCACCGCATCAGCAATATGTGATTGCACTTTCTCAACTGCATCTTGGTCAATCAATGGGCCTTGGGTTACACCTTCTTCACGCCCGTCACCAACACGAAGTTGCTGTTCAACTGCTATTTTTAAGCGCTCACAAATCGTGTCATAAATCCCAGCTTGCACATAGATCCGATTGGCACAGACACAGGTTTGACCACTGTTACGGAACTTGCTGACCATAATCCCTTGCACGGCACGCTCAACATCTGCATCATCAAAAATAATCACAGGCGCATTGCCACCCAGCTCTAAAGAAAGCTTTTTGATGGTGGGCGCACATTGTTTCATCAGAATACGACCGACATCGGTTGAACCGGTAAAGCTGAGTTTACGCACCGTATCACTGGCACATAGGGTTTGCCCGACCGCAACCGCATCACCACTGATTAAAATAAATAGATCAGCGGGTAAGCCTGCCTGCTCTGCCAGTACCGCTAAAGCATAAGCGGTTAATGGGGTTTGTTCCGCAGGTTTAACCAACATCGAACACCCCACCGCCAAAGCTGGTGCAATTTTTCGGGTGATCATTGCTGCAGGGAAATTCCACGGCGTAATCGCTGCAGTAACCCCAATCGCTTGCTTAATTACAATCAAGCGCTGTTGTGATTGAACAGGCGTTAACACAGAACCATCGACACGACGCGCCTGCTCTGCAAACCAACGAATGAACGAGGCTGCATAAGCAATTTCTCCACGCGCTTCCGCGAGTGACTTACCTTGTTCTGCCGTGAGAATCTGGGCTAAGCCTTCACGCTGTTGCAAGATCAACTGATGCCATGCCAACAAAATATCAGCACGCGCCAAAGCAGTTTGCTGCTGCCATTGGGCTTGAGCGATGGCTGAACGTGCAATCGCTGCTTCAACCTCTGCTTGGTCAGAGGCTTTGACCCAAGCCAAAGCTTGTCCTGTCGCTGCATCGTCCACTACAAAATAATCTTCAGTTGGCGCTGCATCAAAACGAATATCTGGATGCTTTAATAGCGCCTGCAAGTTGATATCAATCATGCTTCAGCTCCTGCGAGCTTTTGCAGTGCAGGCTGTTGCGCTGCAATTGCATCCTGGATAATCACCAGCGCTTGATTGAACTGAACCACAGGAATCGTCAATGGATACAAGAAACGAATCACGTTGCCATGCTTACCACAGGTTAAAAGCAATAAACCCTGATCCATCGCATATTGCTGAATCGCTTTCGCCACTTCTGGTTTCGGTTGTCCCGTGACATGATCACCAAACTCAACCGCCACCATCGAACCCAATGCACGAATATCAATAATATCGTTTGAATATTTTTGTGCCGCTTTTAGCATGGTCACGAGTTCTTCACCCAAGCTATTGGCACGTTGACACAATTGCTCCTCTTCAATCACATCAATCACGGCATTGGCTGCAGCAATGGCAAGCGGGTTACCTGCATAAGTACCGCCTAAACCACCTGGATTCGGTGCATCCATTACTTCGGCACGACCAACCACACCTGAAAGTGGGAAACCACCGCCCAAGCTCTTCGCCATGGTAATTAAATCGGCTTTAACTGGATAATGTTGCATGGCAAACAATTGGCCAGTACGGGCAAAACCGGTTTGCACTTCATCCGCAATTAAAAGAATGCCGTGCTCATCACAAATCTTGCGCAGTTGTTGCATAAATTCAACTGGTGCAACGTTGAATCCGCCCTCACCTTGGACAGGCTCGAGCACAATAGCTGCCACATCATGCGCCGCAATATCTTCACTAAAAATTTCTTCTAAGCTAATCAGTGCATCTTCAACACTGATTCCTTTAGACGCAACTGGATAACGGGCATGGAATACACCTGCTGTCATGACACCAAAGTCACGTTTATAAGGAGCTGTTTTGCCTGTCATGGCCATAGTCATAAACGTACGGCCGTGGAAACCGCCACCAAAAGTGATAATGCCATGACGGCCTGTTGCTGCTCGTGCAATCTTCACTGCGTTTTCAACCGCTTCTGCGCCTGTGGTAAAGAATGCTGTTTTCGCAGGACCTTCAATCGGTGCACGGGCATTGATTCGCTCAGCCAAAGACACATAACTTTCATACGGTACAATTTGATACGCCGTATGGGTAAATTTATTCAGTTGTTCAGCCACCGCTGCGATGACTTTTGGATGGCGATGCCCCGTATTTAAAACGGCAATTCCACCAGCAAAATCAATATATTCGTTTCCTTCCGTATCCCACAAAGTCGCATTGCTCGCACGTTCAGCATACCATTGGCACATCACGCCAACACCACGTGGCGTTGCTTGCTGTTTACGAGCATTTATTGCAATATGCTTTGCATCCATTTTGTTACCTCTATACGACAAAACAATCATCTTTTTGGGCATTTAAATTGCTTCATGGCAATGTATTGCTGAAACAAGGCTAAAATGCGCTATGGGTACTTAATGTGTACCTTTTATAAGGAATAGACGAGAGCCACTTTTGGACTAAAGGAGAGAGCCAATTGCGTACCCTGTTAGGAGACTACCTGTTGCAGCATTTACAACAGGCCAGTGAAGGGACTTTACCCGCTCGGGTTTTTCATTGTTTAAGAGCTGCCATTTTGGAAGGCATTCTTGCGCCGAATACTCGTCTTCCTGCATCACGTGATTTGGCCAATGAGCTGCATGTTTCACGGAATACCGTACTCAATGCCTATGAACAATTACGTGCTGAAGGTTATATTCAAGCGCATACCGGTCGAGGTACTTGGGTATCCGAAACACTCCCTGAGAGCTATATTCAGGTCAGCACAACACTCACTTATGCTGCTGCAACCAAAGAAGAGACTACACAGACACTTTCTCATCGTGGCGCAAGTTTACTTCAACATGCAGCCGCATCCCCTTATCAGTGGGGTGCCTTTGTACCCGGTGCGCCTGATGTCACCGAATTTCCACATGCCGAATTTAATCGGATCAAATCACGCTTAAGTCGCCAGCCTGAAATTGCCAATTTGATCTACAGCAATGCAGGAGGATGCGCGGAATTACGCCATGCACTGGCCGATTATTTACGAATTGCGCGTTCCGTCAATTGTGAAACCGACCAGATTATTATTACAGAAGGCATCCATCAGGCAGTGGATCTGGTGTCACGGGCTTTATGTGATTTAAATGATCATGTCTGGATTGAAAATCCAGGCTATTGGGGTGCCAAGAATATTCTGCGTATCAATGGCCTCAATATTATTCCGATGCCTGTCGATGCCGAAGGCATTATTCCAGAAGAACATCCGTCTACCCCACCTCGCCTGATTTTCGTCACCCCCTCTCATCAATATCCTTTAGGTTCGCATCTCAGTTTATCTAGACGAAGAAAATTGCTGGATTTGGCTAAACAGCATGGTAGCTGGATTATTGAAGATGACTATGACAGTGAGTTCCGTTTTTCAGGTCAGCCTTATCCTTCCTTACAAGGTTTGGAAGAAAATCCACCCGTCATTTATATTGGAACCTTTAGTAAAACCATTTACCCCGCCTTGCGCATTGGCTATATGGTGGTTCCAAAACAATTGGTACAGCCCTTACGAACGATTTCGGCTGAACTGTATCGAGGCGGTCACTTACTTACTCAACGCGCCTTAGCCGAATTTATTCGTGAAGGACATTATGCAGCGCATATCCGCCGGATGCGCCTACTGTATAGTAAAAGACGTAAATTTCTGATTGAACTGATTCACCGTTATCTGGGCGATGTGTTTGTCCATGAATTTAATCATGATGCGGGGCTGCATCTGGTACTCAAATTACCTGATCACGCCAATGATGTTGAAATATCTGCACTCGCACTTTCGCGCGGGGTCAATGTTCGCCCATTGTCACAATATTATTCAGGGGTCGATACCCCAATTCAATCGGGCCTATTGCTTGGATTTGCCTGTGTTCAGGAACAGGATATGACTTTTGCTTTTAGTATTTTACGTCAATGTCTGATTGAAAATGGTCTTGAGCTTTTCCCCCAGAGCCGTTGATTAGAGCAGAATAACACTTGGTTTAGGGCGTACGTCTTTTCTTGACCCATCGCTAAACCAAGTGAAGCTTATTCATTGATATATTCCAAACTAAAAGCAAAGATCTAAACTGACTTTGACCCGATCTAAAACGATTAAAGTCCGATAGGTTTTGACATCTTGATTATCTGCAAAATGCTTTCTCACCAAAGCTTCAAAATGCGATAAATTATTTGAAATCATAATGATGATAAAAGATACCCCAACATTGACGAAATAGCATTGCTGAATTTCATCCACTGTTGCAAAGTATTGTTTAGCCCGATCCATCACCACAGAACGATCTTCAGCAAGACGCACTTCAATAATCGAAGTCACCTTTTCTCCAAATCGCTTTGGATTCAGTACTGCACAATTTTTTTCGATAATGGATTCCTGTTCCATTCGAACAATACGCCGTTGTATCGATGCTTGAGACAGCCCGATCTGCTCCGAAATCTGCCGATGTGAGCTTTTATTGTCCTGCTGTAACAATCTTAAAATTGCATAATCAAAATGATCAAGTGATAGCTCAGCCATGAATTAATTCCTCATATTTTTCCAATAATAGAGTGAATCACTCATTCAGCTCAATCAATTAGCACAATTTCATCATCGTTCTAGAATTAAAATCTCATGATTACTCTATGGGTCATCGATATGCATGCTTCTGCTCAAAAGAAACAAGAACTGGCCTTGGCTGCAGCATGTCTATCACTTGCATCAGTACAAATTGGGGCTGCGATTGCGAAAACCCTATTTCCCATCTTTGGCGCTGAAGGGGTTGCCCTGATTCGTTTAAGTTTTTCAGCGCTGTTGCTCTGGATGATCTTCAAACCTTGGCGCAGCTTTCCTCCCCAAATGGAATGGAAGAATCTGATCATTTATGGACTGATTCTGAGTCTCATGAATCTTTTGATCTATAAGGCCTTTTCCCATTTGTCGATTGGCATTGCCATTTCAATTGAAGTCTTGGGTCCACTCACCGTTGCCATTGTCATGTCAAAACAGAAACAGGATTTACTTTGGGGCGTCTTGTCATTTATCGGTCTGATGTTATTACCTTTGGGCAGTGTCAATCAGCATTTTAGTTATATCGGCATGCTTTATGCGCTTGCCGCAGCATTATGTTGGGGCTTATATATCATTTTCGGTACGAAAGTCGCAAAAGGCGGCAGCAATACAGTAGCGATTGGCATGTTGGTGGCAACTCTATTTGCACTACCCTTTGGTATTTCTGATCTGAATCAGCTATTTCATTCTTATTGGATTTTACTGCTCTGTGTTTTGGTATCGCTGCTTTCCAGTACCATTCCGTTCTTACTGGATATCTTTGCCATGAAAAAACTCGAACCGAAAGTGTTTGGAATTTTACTGAGTGCCTCTCCTGCGGTCAGTGCCCTTGCAGGTTGGTTGATCTTAAAAGAACACCTCAATCTATATCAAATCACGGGCATTGCCATCATCATGCTCTCGTGCGCGGGCTGCTCCTATTTTTCCTATAAAAGTAATAAGGCCTAAACTTCAAAGCATAGGCCTTATGATGATGTTTGATCAGTCTAGATGTAGTGCGACTGTTCGATTACTTTTCTTCTTTCGGGTCACGATCAGTCCACAGATCACGACAATGAAGGTGACACTTAAAGATAAAGTGGTTTCATAGCTATATTGAGGTGACAGGAACATATAGCCCAGCACGCTCATGATCACCACAATCACAAACCAAGTCAGCCACGGAAATAACCACATTTTAAAAGGCACAGCAGCCCCAACTTTATCTAATTGGGTGCGCAAACAGAGTTGTGATACTGCAATCACCAAGTAAACCACCAATGCAATCGAACCTGTAGTCGAGAGTAGAAATCCAAATACTTGTCCAGGAAACAAATAATTCACTGCACAACAAATTAATCCAATCAATGTCGATGCAAATACTGCGATGGTTGGCACACCTGCTGCATTAATTTTCGTGACCATTTTCGGTGCTTCTTGACGAGCACCCAAAGCAAATAGCATCCGTGAAGAGGTATAAACAGCCGCATTCATACAACTCGCCACTGCAATAAATACCACAGTGTCCATAATTAACTTGGTTTGAGGAATATTCAGACTGACCAAGACATACTGAAATGTCCCTAATTTTTGTAAATCGGGTGAACGCCAATCCACCAAGGCAACCGCCAGAAAAATTGAAACTACGAAAAATAGAATGATTCGATACAGGACCAAATTGGTCGCGCGTTTGATTTTCTCTTCAGGATTTTTAGACTCTGCCGCAGCAATCGAAAGAATTTCAATACCAAAGAAGGAAAATGCAGAGATTAAAATCGCAGATAGAACACCGCCCATGCCATAAGGCATAAAGCCGCCATTGGAAAAGAGATGACCCACACCACTGACATCTTTGGCTAAAGGCCACAGTCCAAACACGGCGGATGCACCAATCACAATAAACACCAAGATCGCAATCACTTTAATCAGCGCAAACCAAAACTCAAACTCGCCAAAACTTTTGGTGCTAAAGAAGTTGGCCAAACTGAGTAAGATAATAAATGCGAAAGCGTAAATGGCACTGGATACCTGTGGAAACCAAGCATGTAAAATTTCGGCACCTGCAATGGCTTCAATTGGAATCACCAACACCCAAAACCACCAATACAGCCAACCCACACTAAACCCTGCCCAAGGACCGATCGCTTTACGCGCATAAGTCGAAAATGAACCTGTGTCAGGCTGTGCAACGGCCATTTCACCGAGCATACGCATGACTAAAAAAACCAGAATACTGGTAATAATATAAGCCAATACCGCAGCGGGACCTGCTTTGGCAATTGCAGCAGATGAACCGACAAATAAACCTGCACCAATAACACCACCAATACTAATCATCGTGACATGGCGGTTAGAAAGTCCTTCACCTAATTTTGTTGTTTTATCACTATTCATATTTTATTCCTTAAAAATACTTATAAAACCGTTAATTACATGTTTCAATTCCTACAAAAATAAAAAGGGAAAACCAACGGTCTTCCCTCCAACAAAAATTAATTTAAAGTTGGCATAGCAAATTGTTTGGCTTCACGAATCTGTGCAGATGGCCAACGTTGCGTGATGGTTTTACGGCGGGTATAAAAACGCACACCATCTGGCCCATAGGCATACAGATCACCAAACAGTGAACGTTTCCAGCCACCAAAACTGTGATAAGCAACAGGAACTGGTAATGGCACATTCACCCCGACCATGCCCACTTGGATGTTATTGGTGAAATAGCGCGCGGCTTCACCATCGCGGGTGTAAATACAGGTGCCATTACCATATTCATGATCATTAATCAACTGCATGGCTTCTTGCATGGTTTCGACACGAATCACCTGTAATACAGGCCCAAAAATTTCTTGTTGATAGCTGGTCATCTCTGCTGAAATTTGATCAATCAAGGTCGGCCCGACAAAGAATCCATGTTCATAACCGACGGCTTTGGCGTCACGTCCATCCACCACAATTTTAGCACCTTGTTGCTCGGCACTTTGGATATAAGCTTGTACCTTCTGTTTATGTGCTTGCGAAATGAGCGGTCCGAAGTCATTACTGGCATCGGCATAATGTCCAAACTTCAATTGCTGCATCTCTTGTTTAAGCTTGGCAATCACCACATCGGCCACTTCATCACCAATGGCCACCGCAACGGACAAGGCCATACAACGTTCACCCGATGAACCAAAGGCGGCACCGAGTAAAGAGGTCACCACATTATCAATATCGGCATCGGGCATAATGATGGCATGGTTTTTTGCACCGCCTAAGGCCTGACAGCGTTTTCCTGTCGAGGTCGCTGTTCGATAAATATATTCCGCAATTGGGGTTGAACCGACGAAACTGATGGCTTGGATCTTAGGATGATGTAGTAAGGCATCGACGGCTTCTTTGTCGCCATTGACCACATTAAACACCCCATCGGGCAAACCCGCCTGTTTAAGTAATTCAGCCAAATAGAGTGCGGCTGAAGGCGCCTTCTCAGAGGGTTTTAAAATAAAGCAATTACCACACACAATCGCCATTGGGAACATCCACAACGGCACCATTGCAGGGAAATTAAAAGGGGTAATCCCTGCAACCACACCTAAAGGTTGAAACTCACTCCAAGAATCAATATCTGGGCCAACATTTTTAGAATACTCGCCTTTTAAAAACTCAGGTGCGCCACAGGCATATTCCACATTTTCAATGCCACGTTGTAATTCACCTTTGGCATCATGGCAAATCTTGCCATGCTCCTGCCCAATCAATTCACACAATGTTTCAGCATTCTCTTCAAGCAATTGTTTGAACTTAAACATCACCCGCGCACGTTTGATCACCGGCGTATCGCGCCATGCAGGGAATGCCTGCTCTGCAATCTGCACCACCTGATTCACCAACTGTGTATCCGCCAAGGCTACTTCTTTGCTAATCTCACCCGTTGCTGGATTATAAACCGCTTGTTTTCGGTTGGATTTGGTGACCAAACCACCTTGGATAAAATGCCCAATCAAATGAGTGGCTGGAGTTTGAGCTGAATCGGTATCGCTGAACGCATTGGCATTAAAATGTTCTAAATTATTCATTTGTATTCCTTGTCTCTGTGTCTTATTTTCCATTTGCTTTTGGCAAGTCCCCACCCAAGCTTTATTTCACTTGATAAAGGGTTTCACCCACAGCATTGATCAACCGTGATAATTGCGCTTCGGTGCTATTGAACATTGGACCAAACTGAATAGTGTCTCCGCCAAAACGCACATAGAAACCGGCTTTCCACAACTTCATCCCCATTTCAAAACCACGAATGGTGGCATCGCCATCTCGCGGCGCCAGTTGCAATGCACCAATCAAACCGCAGTTGCGAATATCAATCACATTCGGCGCACCTTTTAATTCATGTATCAGTTTTTCAAGACTTGGGGCTAAGGCCGCAGATTGAGTGATCAGGTTCTGTTGTTCCAGTACATCTAATGTGGCTAAAGCAGCGGCACAGGCAACGGGATGCCCTGAATAGGTATAACCGTGAGTAAACTCAACCGCATGTTCAGGCAAGTCTTGTTGCATAAAGGCATCATAGATTTCGTGGCTTGCGACAACGCCCCCTAATGGAATGGCACCATTTGTAATTTGTTTGGCAAATGTGAGTAAATCAGGCGTCACACCAAAATATTCAGCCGCTGTCCATGTGCCCATTCGGCCAAAGCCCGTAATCACCTCATCAAAGATCAGCAGGATATTGTGTTGATCACAGATTTCTCTGAGACGTTTTAAATAACCTGTCGGTGGCACAATACAACCTGCTGAACCCGAAACAGGTTCAACGATCACGGCGGCAATATTGGATGCATCATGTAGCTCAATCAGTTTGAGCATTTCATCAGCCAGCTCAACTCCACCCGTTTCGGCACAGCCTTTGCTAAAGCTTAGATGCGGTTGTAAGGTATGCGGTAAATGATCGACATCCATCAATTGACCAAACATTTTACGATTGCCACCAATCCCACCTAGGCTGGTGCCAGCCACGTTGACACCATGGTAGCCACGCGCCCGTCCAATCAGCTTGGTTTTGCTTGGTTGGCCTTTAATCCGCCAATACGCCCGCGCCATTTTGATCGCAGTATCTGCTGACTCAGAACCCGAATCGGTAAAGAAAACATGCTGGAGTTTTTCAGGCATGTGCTGCACAACTTTTTCAGCCAATTGAAATGATAATGGATGTCCGAATTGGAAGGCAGGTGAATAATCCAGTTTTGCCAATTGGCGCGTTACCGCTTGCTGGATTTCAGGTAGGCTATGCCCTGCACCGCAGGTCCACAAACCTGACAGAGAGTCATAAATCTCACGTCCTGTACTGTCAATTAAAGATGAACCTTTGGCCGCCACGATGATGCGTGGATCTTGATGAAAGTTACGATTGGCGGTAAACGGCATCCAATGTGCTTGGTAATTTAAGCGCATTGGGACCTCTGACGGACTTGCTTCCAATGCATCATCACGGTCATTTGTGGTGTCGATATCAAACATAATCACTCTTCTTGTTTTGGGGTTATTGTTGGAGTGTACAGCGCGATATAGTTTTGATAAATTCAAATTATCTTGAGTTTAGATATAAAAAAGCAAAACTAAATGAAACCGAAAAAATTAAATCAAGTGACTGATTTTGATATAAAACTTCTTAAAATTTTTAAAACGGTGTGTGACTGCCACAGCTTTAGCTCTGCTGAAAGTATGCTTGGCATCAGTCGTTCAGCAATTAGTCTGCACATGAGTGATCTAGAAAATCGGCTCGGAATTCGGTTATGCCAACGAGGTCGAGCAGGCTTCGCCCTGACCGATGAAGGCCGAGAAATTCTAGAATATATTGAAGTATTGAATGCTTCGATTGAAGACTTTCGTGCCAAGATCAATCAAATGCACAATCAACTCAAAGGTGAGTTTAATATTGGGATTATTAATAACTTGGTCACCATGCCCAGTGCCTATATCACCAATACGCTTGCTGTGCTGGCCGAAGAAAATACCGAAGTGGTGATTAATATCAGTATGAGCACCTTGTCGGATATTGAATGTCGTGTCTTAGACAATCGCTTACATGCAGGTGCCATTCCCCTCGTCACCCCATTGTCTGGCTTAGATTATTTTGATTTATATAGCGAAAAGTCTTTGCTCTACTGCGGTAAAAATCACCCGCTGTTTCAACATTTAGGTGATATTCACACTGCGGATTTAAAAAACTGGCAAGCAGTATTACCCAATTATGCAACAACAGCAGAAGCGGCGAAATTGCACCAACTGCTTGATTGTTCGGCCACTGCCAGTGACCGTGAAGGCATCGCCTTTCTGATCTTAACAGGTAAATTTCTGGGTTTTTTACCCGATCATTATGCAAAAAAATGGGTAGAAGATGGTTTTATGCAGCCTATTTTGCAGGACGTAATGCATTACAGTACCCCGATCTGCCTGATCACCCATAAAGGCAAAAACTACAATATGATTTTGAAAACCTTTATGGAGATCCTAAAAACCCGAATCATGCCGTTGACTTAACTCAGACTAGAATACAAAAGTCGATGCGTTGGGCTCATCGACTTTGTTTTATCAAAAATGATGCACTGCTATGCTTCACCAGTTTCAGCAATATTTGTCGCAGGATTGACCGTACTTTTACTCCCACTATCTGACTCATGCCGTTTCAGCACCAACACCGCAAAAATCGCAATAATCGCGGGGATGGCAATCATCACAAAGTTCAGCTTATGTGGTAGACCTAAGGTCAGCAGCATCCCTGTTAGAATCGGCCCGACAATGGCACCGATTCGACCAACCGCAGATGCACAGCCAATTCCTGTCGAGCGTACACTCAATGGATAATATTGTGCTACATAACTATACAGCAGGATTGAAGTCCCAATGGTTGCAGCTCCTGCAATCGTCACCAAACCATATAAAATATAGGCTGGCGAGTTATAGCCCAAACCAACCAGTGCAAATACCCCTGCTACAAACATAGTTAAAATTACGGGTTTTAAATGGAATTTATCCGAGAGGATTCCACCCAAAATTGCTCCAAGCATGGCGCCAACATTCAACGCCAGCAGGAATAGGATACTTTTACCCAATGAATAGCCTGCTGCCAGCATCAGTTTTGGTAACCAGCTACTCAATGCATAAACCATCAGCAAACACATAAAGAATAACAGCCAGAACATCAGCGTACTTAAAGCACGACCATGTTGAAATAAAGCTTTGGCAGAACTGCCTGAACCTAAATTATCGTCATTCAAACATAAGCGTGTCTCAGGGCTTAGTGCCTGCTCTGGGGCAATTTTTTGGATAATGGCATGGGCTTGCTCGGTCTTGCCACTTTTTACTAAGAAGGTCAGTGACTCAGGTAAGAACTTCCATAAAATCGGTAATAACAACAATGGAATGCCTGCAATCAAGAACATGATTTGCCAACCTTGGCTTTCCACCAGATAGCTTCCTAATAACGCGGAAATAATCCCGCCAATGGCATAGCCACTAAACATACTCCCCACCAAGGTACTGCGCATCCGCTTTGGGGCATATTCAGAGGTTAACGCCACCAGATTTGGCATCACACCACCAATCCCCAAACCTGCTAAAAAGCGTAACACCCCAAATTCAAACGGAGTCGATGCAAAAGCTCCCCAGAAAGTAAAACCACTGAAAAAGGTCACACAAATCAAGATCACATTTTTGCGACCAATTTTATCTGCCAAAGCCCCAAATAGCATGGCACCAAACATCATGCCACATAAGGCGGTGCTGGCTAGCATACCCGCCTGTACGGCTGTGAGTGACCACTCTTGCATCAATACAGGCAAAACCACGCCGTAAATAACCAGATCATAACCGTCAAAAATAATAATCAGTAAGCACCAAAGCAAAATGCTCCAGTGAAAAGGGGTAAATTTTGCTTGGTCAATAATTGCATTGACATTCAACGTCGATGTTGCCATTTAATCATCTCCTCTATGAGATAAATTCTTGTTTAAAACGACATACTGCACCCTAAAGAAAAAACTGATGATTCAAGCTCTTGATTAAAAATCGTAACTCGCCATCATATTGAAGCGGTTATCAATCCCTTTCCGCCCCTCAAAAGTTTCACGCTCGCCATAGACATACTCCACCCCTAAAGTAATTGGTTTATAGGGGTTGTACATGGCATTGATCCAGCCCTGCCAAAGTTCTTTGTTTTGAGTCAGGTTGGTTTTCTGGATTTGGGCAAAGGTGTTGTCATCCTTGGCTTTCATATAGCCGTATCCCAAGGTAGAACGAAGCTGTGAATTAAATTGATGAGTTAAACCTGCTGAAATAGTATCGAATTCATTGCTCTGAATATGATTTTTGTCATCAATCACATAGCTGTTATTGGTCCAAAGCAGGAAACGGCCATCACCTTTGACATGGTAATAATCGGCTTTTAAGAAGGTTTGTGGCGTTAACTGGTATTTGCCCCCGAGCCCCACACCCCATGCCCACTCCTCATCATTACTGGTTTTTTTCTCAGCCATAAAAGTTCGGCCAGACAACAAGGAACCATTCTCAAATTTATGATTCAATCGCCCCACCAAAGCAGGCAAACGCATTTCATTATCAGGGTCAGAAGTTGCCGTGTATTTTGGATCTTCAATCGCGACGGCAAAACTGGTATTGGCTGATAAGTTATCGCTATAGCGTACCAAAGGTGAGCGTTGTAATGCCCCACCGACATAGGTTCCTGCATCAATGGTTTCTGGATAATATTCAGGTGCAATAAAAGTGGACCAAGTCTGACCAATCAACCATTTATCAAAGGTTAAATAAGCATGACGAATACGGAATTGATCACGTGTGCTGCCACCAAAGAAATCCATTTCCAGCTTGCCACCGACATCACCAGCGGCTGTCGGTGTTTTAAAATTCAAACCTAAACGGGTGACGTTGACGGTCGAATGCAAACGATCTTTTTGTTGAGCTTCCTCGGCAGTATGTTCTAGTGGTACGCCACTGATATTGTTATACATGGTGGATGCACCTTTAGCCTGATAAGAAGCATCGGCACGGAGATAACCATATAAATTGACTTCAGCCCCACCTTTGCTGATATTCAGTTTTGGTACCTGTGTTTCAGTCGCCTGTGGCACAACTGCAACCGCGACTTGTGGGTTAGATGGTGTTGGAGTAGGTTGTTTTACATATTGTTGCAGCATGGCGCGCAACTCTTGAACTTCTTGTCTGAGCTGTGCAATTTCAGCACTTTCAGTTCCCGAATAAGCAGAGGACATAGCCGTTAAAACTGCCGTTGCCAATATGCTTTTTTGTACCGTTAAAATAAACTTTTTCATTAAAATCAATTTCCTTTTCGACTGATCTTAAATACCCTTTTAAGATCATTCTTTGTTTGTGTTTTATCCTTTGTCGTACAGATGTACCACACCACATTTTTTATTTTTAAAACTTCAAACCATTGATTTATTTAATTTTCACCTCCTATTTAAATAAATAGCCACTTTTTTAAAAGACAACAGAAACTTGCAGCGGCAATTGCAGCCACTGTCAAAAACATCGGTTAGAAGCTAAAAATTAAGTTGCTGTTCTAATGTTGAATTCCTTGTTGAGTGAAAACGACCTTTCCAGAAAGTTCCGAGGTCAAGATATCCTCCTGTTTTTTCTGGGCAATCAGTCCTTGATACGTTAAAACTTGGCTAAAGCAATGCACCTGTTCAAAACCTGTGTGCTGAAGCAGTTGCTGATAAGCGTCAAAAGAGAGTGTGAAAAAGTCTTGTGCTAAACGCTCCATCATGGCTTGGCTTTGCTCGGCACTCAGACCATTGTTCTGACACAGCAATGGCAACGCTTTAAATTGTTGAGGATTGTCACAAGCCATGAGGTCGTAAGTCATGAGCAATCCATCCGCTTTTAATCGTTTTGAAATCTCTGCAAAAAAATCTGATTTCAGCGCATGCGGCACAAAATGTGCAACCAAGATCGACAGTGCCGCATCAAATTTTAGCTGTGTAGGCAATGCTGCTGTTTCGCCATGAATAAATTGCACCCGCTCGGACTGACCCAATCCGTGAATCAGTGCTTGGGCTTTCTGCAACATAGTTAAGGAAGGATCAACTGCCGTAAATCTCCAAGTTGGATGCCTATTCAGTAAATATTCAAGCTCATAGCCTGTGCCACAACCGACAATTAAAATCTGTGCATCTGCACTTAAAGCGGACTGTAAAATTGCATCGACTTGTTGATGCATCAGCGCATAACCTGGAATCAGACGACGGATATGATCATCATAGCGTTCCACCACTTTCTGACTGTTAAAATCTTTTGCCATTTGATCCTCTACTTTTAAAAAGCTTTAAACGGTTAGCATCGCATCAACTGATAACTGCTTTATAGAAGGTTTGCTTGCTTCTATTTTTAAGCCTAGTTTTTGAAATAAAGCTTGGTCACGACTTTCACCGGCATTGGCAGTGGTTAACAGTTTTTCACCTGAAAAAATAGAATTAGCACCGGCCATAAATGCCAAGGCTTGATCGGAATCGGTTAATGCTTCGCGCCCAGCCGAAAGTCGAATGTAACTTTGTGGCATAAGCAATCGTGCTACAGCAACCGTCCGAATCCATTCAGTTACATCCAGTTTTTCTACTTGAGCCAATGGTGTCCCTTCTATCGGGACCAGCATATTAATCGGTACAGACTCTGGATGTAGCGGCAAAGTCGCTAACTCATGTAAAAGACCAATCCGATCGGCTCGGCTTTCACCTAAACCGACAATACCACCGCTACAGACTTTCAACCCTGCCTGACGAACATGGTCCAGTGTATCCAGTCGATCATCAAAGGTTCTGGTGCTGATAATATGGGAATAATATTCCCGCGAAGTATCCAGATTATGGTTGTAATAATCCAGACCAGCCTCTTTTAAACGCTCCGCCTGAGAAGCATTCAGCATGCCCAAGGTCATACAAGTTTCCAACCCTAAAGCTTTGACCTCGCGCACCATGTCCAATACATAAGGCATATCGCGCTCATGCGGATTGCGCCATGCGGCCCCCATACAAAAACGAGATGCGCCTGAAGCCTTGGATTTTTGTGCCTCTTGAATGACTTTCTCGACCGCAACACGTTTTTCTGCTTCCAGTTTTGAATCATAACGCGCTGATTGCGAACAATACTTGCAATCTTCGGGGCATTTGCCAGTCTTAATAGAGAGTAAAGTACTAACCTGAATCGTATTCGCAGCAAAATATTGTCGGTGTAACCGTTGCGCCTGAAACAGCAAATCTAAAAAAGGCTGCTCATACACAGCCTGTATTTCCGCACGTGACCAATCATTTCTAATCTTCATTTCTTGATCCTGACATCCTATGTTTAGATAGCAACCACGACATCAAAGCTCCTCCTCAATCTCAATGTACAAAGGAGGAATACGTTTTTAATCAAAAATTTCAGCAGTCAAATTCAGCTCTGCCCGCATGATTTCCTGCAATTTAAATTTCTGTGCTTTGCCTGATGCGGTCATCGGGAACTCAGCAAAAAATTTAACGTAACGTGGCACTTTATTATGTGAAATATGCTCTTTGCAGAAACTGCGTATACTATCTTCATTGCTTTGATGATGCTCGTGTAAAATGATGCAGGCACAGAGCTCCTCCCCATAACGCATATCGGGCAAACCAATCACTTGCACATCGCAGACATCGGGATGGGTATATAAAAAGTCTTCGATTTCTTTTGGAAATAGATTTTCCCCCCCGCGAATCACCACATCTTTAATTCGGCCTTTGATTTTGACAAAGCCTTCAGCGTCCATTTCAGCAATATCGCCCGTGTGCATCCAACCTGCTGCGTCGATGACTTCTTTGGTTTTTTCAGGCTCATCCCAATACCCCGCCATGACCGAATAACCACGGACACAAAGTTCACCGAGTGTCCCTAGCGGAACGATTTCACCCTCTAAATCAACAATTTTAACTTCCAAATGTGGATGAACATGCCCCACCGTGCTGACTCGTTTATCAATTGAATCATCAATATAACTTTGCACACTGACTGGAGAGGTTTCTGTCATGCCATAACAGATGGTAATTTCTGACATATGCATGCGATCAATCACACGCTGCATGATTTCTCTCGGACATGGACTGCCTGCCATGATACCGGTACGCAAACTGCTCAAATCAAATTCGGCAAATTGCTCATGTTCCAAAATGGCAATAAACATGGTCGGCACACCATAAGCCGCCGTACATTTTTCCTGCTCAATGGTTTTTAAGCTTTCCAACGGATTAAACACGGACGCAGGATAAACCATGGTAGCACCATGGGTAATACAGGCCAGATTGCCCATTACCATGCCAAAACAATGGAATAAAGGCACTGAGATACAGACGCGATCTTGGGGCGTTAAGCCAATCCCTTCACCGACAAAATAACCATTATTCAAAATATTATGGTGGGTCAACATGGTTCCTTTCGGATTCCCTGTTGTGCCTGAGGTAAATTGGATATTGATGGTTTCATCAAACTGCAACTGTTTGGCTAAGCGCTGTAACTCATCGAGCTGAGATTGATTCGGCGTTTCAAGCAAATCACGAAAACGATGGATGCCGGTATACTGCTGCTCATCAATTTTGATCACATATTTTAAATGTGGTAAACGAGCTGAATGAAGCACTTTATCGGAGCTAGATGTCAGCTCAGGTGCAATCTTAGTGAGTAATTCTTGATAATCTGTAGTCTTGAACTGTGAGGCAATAATCAAGCCTTTGCAGGAGACTTTATTGAGTACATATTCCAGTTCATGACTTTTATAGGCGGTATTCAGATTCACCAAAATAATGCCAGCTTTAAACGCGGCAAATTGGGTCACGGTCCATTCCACACAATTCGGCGACCAGATCGCCAAGCGATCCCCTTTTTTCAAACCCAGCTTGAGCAGACTACAGGCAAATGCATTCACTTCATGCTGTAGTTCTTTGTAGCTTAAGCGTCGGTTCTGATGTGAACTGACAATCGCCTCTTGCTCAGCATATTGCTGGCAGACTTGATCAAATTTATCTCCAATCGTCATCCCCAACAGGGGCTGCGAGCTGGTTCCAGAGGCATAGCTTAACCGTACATGTTGCATTGAATCATTCTCCTTGATTCTTTTTTAATTCTGTTCTTACCTGATCTAATTGTTGTGACTGCAACTACTCTTCAAACTGCCTATTGTTGTGATGTTAAACCGTTCTGTCTGCCCTACTTTTTCTGTACTGCATCCACACAAAAGTCAGCAATCTGTTTAGAAAAATAGTCTTTGTGCGTCTGATCAAACTTGGTATTTTGAGCAGGGTCTAGAGGTTCAACCACCACATAGGTCATCGCACCGACCACACACATGGCGGTTGTGTTTAAGTCATCCAAAACAAACTCGCCACTTGCATTTCCATCTGCAAGGATTTTTTTAATACTTTGTTTCATCAGCTGCTTTACCCGAAAACGCTCATGTTCCACACTTGAATCCACAGGTTCAAACATCAGTGAATAGGCCAACTGCGGGCTGTTGAGTGCCCGTTTGACAAAGGTTGCAACTGCTTTATGCAACTTCTGTTGCGCGGTCAGATCACTTTCTGTAATGGCATCAATCACCAACAACTCGGTGTTGATGGCTTCTGACAAGACTTCAATCAGTACCTGACTTTTATTGTCAAAGTAGCGATAAACCAAACCACTTGAGACTCCTGCTTGCTCAGCAATGGTTTGTATCTGTGCGTCTTTGAATCCTCCTTCTGAAATTAATTTTCTGGCTGAACTCAAAATCGATTTGCGATTTTGTTCCATCCGCTCCTGCATTAAAATTGATCGTTTATAGCTCATAAATTTTATTCTCTAACAAATAAAGTGAATTGTAAATCATTTTATGAATATCTATTCACTTTTTTAAAAATTCATTGTAAGGTAGTTCCTAAGCACACACAACAACGCTTAATGGAACAACAAATATAATCACTGGGATGACAACATAATGAACCTACGTAGCTTGAACTTTGGACTAGATGAAACACTGATTGCCTTACAAGATTCGGTTGCTGCATTTTGTGCCAAGGAAATTGCACCAATTGCCCAACAAGTCGACCAAGACAATGTCTTCCCTGCCCATCTTTGGAAGAAATTTGGCGATATGGGATTGATGGGCTTAACCGTTTCTGAAGAATATGGCGGCACCAATCTAGGCTATCTAGCACATATCATCGTGTTGCAAGAAATTTCGCGCGCATCCGCCTCTATTGGTCTTTCTTACGGCGCACATTCTAACTTGTGTATTAACCAGATTAACCGCAATGGTAGCGAGCAACAAAAGCAAAAGTATTTACCCAAGCTGATTTCAGGTGACTTTGTTGGTGCTTTAGCCATGTCTGAACCGAATGCAGGTTCGGATGTGGTCAGTATGAAACTGCGTGCTGAACAAAAAGGCGATCACTTTGTTCTCAATGGTTCAAAAATGTGGATCACCAATGGCGGTGATGCGGATGTATTGGTGGTGTATGCCAAAACGGATCCGCATGCAGGTGCCAAAGGCATGACTGCCTTCCTGATCGAAAAAAACATGCCTGGCTTTAGCCATGGTAAGCACCTAGATAAGCTGGGTATGCGCGGTTCTAATACCTATCCACTATTTTTTGACAATGTTGAAGTCCCTGCTGAAAACGTACTCGGTGGTGTTGGCAACGGGGCCAAAGTACTGATGAGTGGTCTGGACTATGAACGTGCGGTTTTAAGTGCTGGCCCGCTAGGCATTATGGACGCCTGCCTAGATGTAGTGATTCCCTACCTACATGAACGTGAACAATTTGGTCAGGCCTTGGGTGAATTTCAATTGATGCAAGGCAAACTGGCCGATATGTATTCCACTTGGCTGGCTTGTAAAGCCTTGGTTTATGCGGTTGGTGCAGCCTGTGACAAAGCCGACCATGACCGTAGCTTACGTAAAGATGCGGCCAGTGCAATCCTATATGCAGCAGAAAAAGCCACATGGATGGCAGGTGAAACCATTCAAACCCTCGGTGGGAATGGTTATATCAATGAATTCTCAGCAGGTCGCTTATGGCGTGATGCCAAACTTTATGAAATTGGTGCAGGAACTTCAGAAATTCGCCGCATGCTGATTGGCCGCGAACTGTTTAATGAAACCAAATAATAACCATAAATCAGGATGCAGCTTATGAACCAATTACACAGCAAAATTAATGTTCGAAGTGAAGACTTCAAAACCAATCAACATGCCATGCAAACATTGGTCAGCGATCTGAAACAAGTGGCACAAAAAGTCGCACTTGGTGGTGGCGAAAATGCCCGTCAAAAACATTTGGCCCGAGGCAAATTATTACCACGTGACCGTATTGACCAACTGATTGATGTCGGCACGGCTTTTTTAGAAATTGGTCAGTTGGCTGCTTACAAAGTTTATGAAGATGACATTCCTGCTGCGGGAGTAATTGCAGGTATTGGCCAAGTTAATGGTGTGACCTGCATGATCGTCGCCAATGATGCAACCGTCAAAGGTGGTACCTATTATCCATTGACGGTGAAAAAGCATTTACGTGCGCAGGAAATTGCTGAGCAAAATCACTTGCCGTGTATTTATCTGGTGGATTCGGGCGGTGCATTCTTACCGATGCAAGATGAGGTGTTTCCTGATCGCGATCATTTCGGGCGTATTTTTTATAATCAAGCACGTATGTCGAGCCAAGGTATCGCCCAAATTGCGGTAGTGATGGGCAGTTGTACCGCTGGTGGTGCTTATGTGCCAGCCATGTCGGATGAAACCATTATTGTGCGTAATCAAGGTACGATTTTCCTCGGTGGCCCACCACTGGTCAAAGCAGCAACAGGTGAAGTAGTTAGCAGTGAAGATTTGGGTGGTGGTGATGTACATACCCGCCTGTCAGGGGTTGCCGATCATTTGGCTGAAAATGATGAACACGCGCTTGCGATTGCCCGTAACATTGTCGCCAATCTGAATAAAAAACCAACTGAATTAAACAAACAGATTGATGAACCACTATTTGATGCATCGGAACTTTATGGCGTTGTCCCGAGTGATGCACGTAAACCTTTCGATGTCCGTGAAGTGATTGCACGTATTGTCGATGGTTCACGCTTTGATGAATTTAAAGCCCGTTTTGGTTCGACCCTGATTACAGGTTTCGCCTCATTGTACGGTATGCCTGTTGGCATTATTGCCAATAATGGGATTCTGTTTTCTGAGTCTGCACAAAAAGGCGCACACTTTATCGAGCTATGTACTCAACGTAATATCCCATTGCTATTTATCCAAAACATCACCGGCTTTATGGTCGGTCGTCAATATGAAAATGAAGGCATTGCCAAAAATGGTGCCAAGTTGGTGATGGCCGTTGCCACAGCCAATGTACCTAAACTCACGCTCATCATCGGCGGTTCTTTTGGTGCAGGTAACTATGGTATGTGTGGACGTGCCTATTCTCCACGCTTTTTATGGACATGGCCAAACTCGCGTATTTCTGTGATGGGTGGTGAACAGGCTGCCAGTGTACTCTCAACCTTGAAACGTGATCAGATTGAGCAAAAAGGTGCACAGTGGTCAGCACAGGAAGAAGATGAGTTTAAACAACCGATTCGTGAACAATATGAACACCAAGGCCATCCGTATTATGCCTCTTCCCGTCTTTGGGATGACGGCGTGATTGATCCTGCTCAAACCCGTCATGTACTGGGTCTAAGCCTTGCTGCCGCATTAAATGCACCAATTCAGCCAACCAAATTTGGCGTGTTCCGCATGTAAGAGGTGTCTATGAGCTATCAATTTTTACAACTGGAACAACACGGTCAAGTGGCCTATGTTTGGCTGAACCGCCCTGAATTGCACAATGCTTTTAATACTACGGTGATTGAAGAATTACATGACTGCTTTAACAGTCTCAACACCCGAGATGATGTGCGTGTGGTGGTCTTGGCAGGACGGGGTAAAAGCTTTTCAGCAGGTGCTGACCTCAACTGGATGAAACAGGCAGGTCAAGCTTCGTCAGCAGAAAATGAAGCCGATGCTTTAAAACTTGCACAGATGCTAAATGCACTCGCGACCTTAAAGCAACCGACACTTGCGCGTGTGCATGGCATCGCCTTTGGCGGTGGCATGGGTTTGGCATCGGCCTGTGATATTTGTATTGCCAGTACCGATGCTAAATTTGCCACCTCAGAAGTTCGACTTGGCCTTGCGCCCTCTACCATTAGTCCCTATGTAATTCGTGCGATTGGAGCACGACAGGCTTCGCGTTATTTCTTAACTGCGGAACGCATTTCAGCACGGGAAGCTAAACAGATTGGCTTGGCTCATGAAGTCGCAGATGCAGAAGACTTAGACCAGAAAGTTCAAGAAATTATTGATGCACTGTTACTCGGTGGCCCGCAGGCTCAGTCTGCAGCAAAACAATTGATTCAGATGGTGAGCAACCAGACCATGAACAATGACTTGCTGCAACAGACAGCACAGCATATTGCTCAAGTTCGTCAAGGCAGCGAAGCCAAAGAAGGTTTGAATGCCTTTTTAAATAAACAACAGCCTGCATGGGTTTCTCACTCGAATAACAACAATTAAGGACGATCATCATGTTTGAAAAGATTTTAATTGCGAACCGTGGCGAGATTGCCTGCCGCGTGATTCGTACCGCAAAAAAACTCGGTATTGCAACGGTTGCGGTTTATTCTGATGCAGATGCCAATGCACAACATGTCAAAATGGCGGATGAAGCGATTTATATTGGGCAATCCCCTGCCACACAAAGTTATTTACAGGTAAATCGTATTATTCAGGCGGCGATTGATACAGGCAGCCAAGCGATTCACCCAGGTTATGGTTTCCTCTCTGAAAATGACCAGTTTGCCCTCGCTTGCCAGCAACATAATATTTGCTTTATTGGCCCACCTGTCGATGCGATTTTAGCCATGGGTCTCAAAGCGACCTCTAAAGCCTTGATGGAAAAAGCAGGTGTGCCATTAACACCGGGTTATCACGGAACCAATCAAGAGGCCGAGTTTTTAAAACAACAAGCCGATGCAATTGGCTATCCTGTGCTGATCAAAGCCAGTGCTGGCGGTGGTGGCAAAGGCATGAGCTTGGTTGAACGTAGTGAAGATTTCTTACAGTTCTTAGCCTCGTGTAAACGTGAAGCCAAATCCAGTTTTGGCAATGACGATGTATTGATTGAACGCTATGTGATTCAGCCTCGGCATATTGAAGTACAAGTGTTTGGCGATACGCACGGGAACTATGTACATTTATTTGAACGTGATTGTTCGGTACAACGTCGTCATCAAAAAGTACTTGAAGAAGCTCCTGCACCGCAAATGCCAGCTGAAAAACTGGATGCCATGCGTCAGGCTGCGATTGATGCTGCCCGTGCAGTGGATTACGTCGGTGCGGGTACAGTCGAGTTTATTGTGGAACAGGATGGTACCGCCTATTTCATGGAAATGAACACTCGCCTGCAAGTCGAACATCCTGTTACTGAAATGATTACCGGTGAAGACCTTGTAGAATGGCAACTACGCGTCGCAGATGGTGAACCGCTACCAAAACTGCAACATCAATTACAGATTCATGGTCATGCACTTGAAGCACGTATTTATGCCGAAGAACCCGAAAAAGGCTTCTTACCTGCCATTGGCAAAATTGACTATTTACATTACCCAACGCAAAACCAGTTTGTGCGGGTCGACAGTGGCATTGTAGAAGGTGATGAAATCACCACCTATTACGATCCAATGATTGCCAAATTGATCGTTTGGGGTAAAAACCGTGAAGCAGCTTTGATCCAAATGCAACATGCGCTTAGTCAATTCCACGTTGATGGTCTAGGGAACAACATTGCCTTTCTGCAAAAGATTGTTCGTTGTGATTCATTTAAACAGGCCAAACTGGATACCAATCTGATTCAGCGTGAACATGATTTCTTGTTCCATCCAGAGCAAATTAAGCCTGAGTTGGTGGTCAGCACCGCCTTTATCGAATTCCTGAGTAAACTCGACAACAATCGCGCTAGCCAAAAACAATTATGGCAAGCACAAGCGTTATGGCGTTTAAATATTGCGTTCCAGCAAAAAATTAAACTGAACTATTTAGACCAAAACATTCACATCAAGCTGAGTTCGGCTGAGCATGGTTTTAATGCTGAATATAACGGCGAAAGTTATCAGATTTCTGGACAATTGCTGGATGCACATACAGCAGTAATTCATATCAATGGCACTCAGCAAAAACTGGCTTTTAACCAGAGTCCGCAAGGCATCACCCTGTTCCATAACGGACAAAGCCATAAATTTGGCTATATTCACCAAAATTATCATCAGGACGATAGCCAAGCAGACCAAGGACACCTCAAAGCACCCATGCCGGGTGTGGTGACTCAGGTTCTGGTCGGTGCTAATCATAATGTCAAAAAAGACGATATTTTAATGACGCTTGAAGCCATGAAAATGGAATACACCATTCGCGCACCGCAAGATGGCGTAATTGTGGATGCCTATTTTCAGGTCGGTGATCAGGTCAAAGCTGGCGATGAACTGGTGGAATTTCAGCCTGTACAGGAGGAAGTTGCATGAGTGAGTTTGTCAAAATCGTGGAGGTCGGCCCGCGTGATGGCCTGCAAAACGAAAAACAGACGTTAAGCGTCGAACAACGCCTAAACTTCATTCATGATCTGATCAATGCTGGACTAAAATCAATTGAAGTAGGTTCCTGTGTGTCAGCCAAATGGGTGCCGCAAATGGCGCAGAGTGATGAGCTATTTAAGCAATTACCCCAAACAACCGATGTGCAATTTAGTCTGCTCACACCAAACATCAAAGGTTTTGAAACTGCTCAAGCGGTAGGATGCAAAGAAGTTGCGGTGTTTACCGCAGCTTCTGAAAGCTTTACCCGTAAAAATATTAATTGCTCGATTGATGAAAGCTT
This sequence comes from Acinetobacter sp. ESBL14, assembly GCF_036668815.1. Lineage (NCBI taxonomy): Bacteria > Pseudomonadati > Pseudomonadota > Gammaproteobacteria > Moraxellales > Moraxellaceae > Acinetobacter > Acinetobacter sp. ESBL14. The sequence goes on along the minus strand of NZ_JAZEVS010000003.1, from coordinate 85,189 downwards.
TGAAAAGTTTGCCGATGTCATGAGTGCAGCCAAAGCACAAAATATTCGTGTCCGTGGATATGTTTCTTGTATCGTGGATTGCCCTTATGAAGGTGCGATTGCGCCTGAGCAAGTGGCGAATGTGGTGAAACGACTATATGACATGGGCTGCTATGAAGTCTCTTTAGGTGAAACCATTGGGACCGCCACACCTGATCGGGTCGCAAAAGTCTGGCAAGCCTGTCTGGCTGAACTCGATAGCCAAGTTTTGGCTGGGCATTTCCACAACACCTACGGCATGGCGATTGCCAATATTTATCAGTCCTTACAACAAGGCATTCGTGTATTTGATTCTTCACTGGCTGGATTGGGTGGTTGCCCTTATGCCAAAGGTGCTTCTGGCAATGTCGCCACCGAAGATCTGTTCTATTTACTCTCGCATATGGGCTTTGAAACAGGTATTGATTTAGAAAAGCTGATGCAAGCCAGCCAAAATATTAGTCATGTACTCAACAGGAAAAGCTTATCAAATTATGCCAATGCCTATTGGCAAACAAAATGTGCTTAGTTAAATCTAGATTCGGATTCACTTATCGTTTGGCAACAAACTTACTCAATCCAATTTGTACAGCGGATCAGGTCGCATCTTTATCTCGTTCTATTTATGAATTGAGATTAAACTCCTCATGCGATTGATTTAAAAATATATTATTCATCTCTGTAGAAAATGCCTCTTTATAAAGAAGCATTTTTTTAATTTTAATCCTTATTATTCTTTTTCTAACGCTCTCTCAAATTACTTATAAAAAATAATCCGTATCTTGCTGTATTTTTGGTGAAATATGTTGTTCGACCCACTCCAGCCATGCCCGTGTTTTTGCATCTACAAAATGACGAGATGGCAATAAGGTATACACCCCGATATCAGGTGATCGCCAAGCAGGCAAAATACGACGGAGTCGCCCTGCCCGAATCGCATCAATGGATGAAAAGGTTGGCAATAAAGCAATCCCCATATCCTGCTGTACCACATCCAGCAGCAATTCAGGTGTATCCGCAATTAACGGCCCAGTGATATCAATCTGATAAGAACAGCTGTTTTCACTGACCAAATGCCATTGTGGGGTAATTGACGGATTGACCAAACGTAAACAGGCATGCTTTTGCAAAGCATCCAAGGATTGAGGTTCACCATACTTTTCCAGATAGGCAGGTGATGCACATAACACCGAAAAGATGGTCCCAATTCGACGCGCCACAAACCGTGAATCTGCCAAAGATTCAGTGAGATATAAACTGACATCAATACCTTTGCCGAGAAGATCAGGTACATTTTGCGAAGTGCGATATTCAACCGTAAGTTCTGGGTAACTTTGACAAAATTCCGCCATCATCGGCGCCAGATAATGATGCCCAAAACTGGCCATACTCAATACCCGCAATCGCCCCTGTGGTCTGGCGGCCATGCCCATGGCTTGGGCTTCAGATTCCTCCACCATTGCCAATACCTGACGGCACTGTTCGGCATAGTTTGCACCAATTTCGGTCAAGGCATGCTGTCTGGTCGAGCGTTGTAGGAGTTTTGTACCTAAACGCCCTTCTAATTCACTAATTAATCGAGAAACCTGCGCTGTTGTGAGATCCATCTGCTCTGCAGCAGCCGTGAAACTCCCGCTATCAATCACTTTCAGGAAGGCATGCATGGCATGTAACAATCCACCATCAAGATTTTTGCGCATAACGTAAATATCTTTTTCTAAATTACGCATTGTTGCACCAGTCTGGATCAACCACAATGACAAATATGTACATTGATTGAGCAGCTTTTTTTAATTACGCAGCCACTTAATCTTTTGCTTCAGATGTACTTACTCCAAATATTCAACCGGATGTTGAAAAAAGAAAGTAGTCAAAACTACATACAATTCTAAGGAGACATAAATGAATATAGCGACAAAAGTTACTCCAAAAATGATCGCTACTAAAGATGTATCACTGGACGATAAATATATCAGTGATCACGGTTCAGCCTATATGACGGGCATTCAGGCACTGGTTCGCTTACCTCTGGCACAAACACGCCGTGATGAGCTGAATGGGTTGCACACTGCTGGTTTTATTTCGGGTTATCGCGGTTCACCTGTCGGCAACTATGATAATTTTCTTTGGCAAATTGGAGGCATACTTAAAGATCACCATGTCGTCTTTCAACCCGGTATCAATGAAGACCTCGCGGCGACTGCCATTTGGGGCACGCAACAAGCCAACCTTGCAGGTCAAGGCAAATATGATGGTGTTACTGCATGGTGGTATGGCAAAGGCCCAGGTGTAGATCGCTCAGGTGATGTACTTCGCCATGCCAACCTCGCAGGAACTGCCGAACATAGTGGCGTAGTTGCCCTGTTTGGGGATGACCATTCCTGTAAATCGTCGACTGTTCCCCACCAATCTGAACATGTGATGATGGGTTGTGGTATTCCAATTTTCTATCCAACTTCGGTGCAACATATTCTCGATTTGGGCGTCCACGCGGTGGCCATGTCACGTTTTGCTGGGGTGTGGACCTCTATGAAACTGGTCAGTGAAATCGTTGAAACTTCAGCTTCAGTGATTGTCGATCTCGATCGTGTCACACCTGTTTTACCTGAAATCGAGCTGCCTGCCGACGGCATCCATATTCGCTGGCCAGATCATGGCATCCAACAAGAACAACGGCTATATCAATATCGCTTACCTGCGGTATTGGCTTATGCGCGCGCCAATCAACTCAATCAGATCACATGGCCGTGTGAGCATGCCCGTATCGGCATTGCTGCCAGTGGTAAGGGTTATCTCGATACCATTGAAGCCTTACGCATTCTCGGTATTGAAAATGAAACAGCGCAACAACTGGGTCTTCGGGTCTATCAAGTAGGTTTAATCTGGCCTTTGGAACCACAAGGTTTACGTGAATTTGCTGAAGGTTTACAAGAACTGATTGTGGTCGAAGAAAAACGTCCAATTCTTGAAGTACAAATTAAAGACGAATTGTATTCCCTACCTGATGAGCAACGTCCACATGTGATCGGCAAAGCACCTCATGGTAAAGGTGAATGGAGTACCTCTTTTGAGGAAGCACCGCTGATTGGGCATTACGAGTTCCAACCTGAACCGATTGCCAAAATGTTGGCAGCACGGTTTTTAAAATTAGATTTGCCTGAAAGTTTAAGACAGCAAATCCAGAGTCGTGTCGATTTACTGCATAAAGCTGAGCAAGAATCACGCCGCGTACTAGATTTGGCCGAGCGTAAACCGTATTTCTGTAGCGGTTGTCCACATAATACCTCGACAGTCGTACCAGAAGGTAGTCGTGCACTGGGTGGCATCGGTTGTCACTATATTGCGGTGTCACTAGATCGCGGCACCGAAACCTTCTCGCAAATGGGGGGCGAAGGTGTCAGTTGGGCGGGTGCATCACATTTCACCAATGAAAAGCATATTTTTGCCAATCTCGGTGATGGTACCTACTTCCATTCAGGCTATCTCGCGATTCGACAAGCCATCGCTGCAAACATTAATATTACTTATAAAATTCTCTATAACGATGCGGTTGCCATGACGGGCGGTCAGCATGTTGATGGACATCTCAGTGTCGCGCAACTGACTCGCCAGCTCGATGCAGAAGGTATTAAAAAACAGGTGATTGTCACGGATGAACCTGAGCTGATCCATGCTGAAGAGCACCTTGCGCCACATGTCGAAATCCGCCATCGCAATGATCTTGATGCAGTACAACGTGAGTTACGTGATATTTCGGGGGTGACTGCACTAATTTATGTACAAACCTGCGCCAGTGAAAAGCGTCGTCGCCGTAAACGTGATGCTTACCCAGACCCAGCTGAACGCCTTTATATCAATAGTGACATTTGTGAAGGCTGCGGTGATTGTTCTAAAAAATCCAATTGCTTGTCGATTGAACCTGTCGAAACTGCATTAGGCACCAAACGTCAGATTAACCAAAGCAGCTGTAATAAAGACTTCACCTGTGTCGAAGGCTTCTGCCCAAGCTTTGTCACTGTGCATACCCGTGATATGAAACGCCCCGCCAAGTTTGAAGGTTTTGCGACAGGTTGGCCTGAACGCCCCATCATTCCTCAACTTGTTGATACGCCGAATCGTATTATGGTCGGTGGTGTTGGCGGTACAGGTGTGGTCACCGTTGGAGCGTTACTGGGTATGGCAGCCCATCTGGAAGGCAAAGCCACCCGTGTCATGGACATGGCTGGGCTGGCACAAAAAGGCGGTACGGTGTATTCCTATATCCAAATTGCCGCAGATGATGCGCAAATATCATCGACTAAAATTCCAGAACATCAATGTGATCTATTGATTGGTGCAGATGCTATTGTCGCAGGCAGTAATGCCGCGCTATCCCGTTTAAAACAAGATGCGATGGTAATCGTCAATGAAGATGGTTCACCGACCTCTGACTTTATTAACAAGCGCGACTGGTATGCACCGATTAACGATTTAATTGATCGTCTGCGTGGCCGTGTCCACAAAGAAAATCTGCTCGCCTTACCTGCTGCACGAATCGCAACACAGGTTTTAGGCGATGCGATCTATGCCAATCAACTGCTCTTGGGGATGGCTTGGCAATCAGGACAAATTCCTCTGTTACGTGAAAGTATTGAAAAAGCCATCCAACTGAATGGCACGGCGATTGACAAAAATCTTGAAGCCTTCCGTATTGGTTGCCATCTCGCCAGCGATCCAGAATTAGTCACTGCTTTACTCGCCAGCCTGCCAAGAACCAATGCGCCACAAACACTCACTGAACTCATCAACGATCGCACGATACGTCTGCAAGACTATTGGAATGAGGCTTATGCAGATCGCTACAGAATGCTGTTAGAACAAGTGGCTAAATTGCTTCCTGAAGCATTGGCAAGCACCATCGCAACCCAACTGTATCGTGTCATGGCCTATAAAGATGAATACGAGGTTGCCCGCTTGTTAACAGGTGCAAGCTTTAAAAAATCAATCGAATCACAATTCGGAAGTGGTGTCCGTCTTTCCTATCATCTTGCACCACCGACCTTGGGTACCGATCAAAATATCCGTAAACGTATCTTTGGCTATTGGATGCGCTTTCCAATGATGTTGCTGGCACGTTTACAATGGCTACGCGAAAGCTTCTTTGATCCATTTACTCGTCAGCAAGAGCGCCAACATGAACAGGCATGGCGTGATCGTTACATCGCCTTTGTTGAAACCCTGATCTCATCACCAAACAGCTATAATCTAGTTGTTGCAGAACAGATTGCCGAACTACCTGCTGAAGTGCGTGGCTTTGGGCATATCAAGATGCAGGCTATGCAAGTCGCAAACCAACGCTGGGATGAGCTATCAAAAGAGCTCAGTAATAAAGACTAAAATCTTCAAATAAACCACTGACTGGGCATGTTAAATGACAAAAGATATGTTCAGTCAGCTGATTCACAATTAAAAGTCGGTATGACTGAATGATAGCTTAAACTGAGGATATTCATACACTAATACCCCTTCAAAGTGTCCACTTGATTTAACAATGCTTGCCCCTGAATAACACGCTGATCATTTTCTAAAATTTGGTTCACCACAACCGACCATGGTGCATGTGAAGCAACATGTGGCGTGATCACCACTTTTTCATGTTGCCAAAGTGGATGATTTTCAACTAAGGGTTCTTTTGCAAAGACATCCAAAATTGCACCACGTAAACGTCCAGAATCCAAATAATTTAATAAATCCTGCTCAACCAGATGCTGACCACGACCACAATTGATGATACAGGCCTGTTCAGGAAGCAAATCAAATAAAGATTTTGATAAAATACCCTGATTATTTTCCGTAAGTGGTAATAAATTAATCAGAATTTCAGCCTGTCCCAAGAACGTGTCAAAATCTTCATCACCTGCATAACAGCTCACATGTGCAATATTTTTCGGGCTACGAGACCAACCAGACACTTGATAACCGAGCGCAGCAAATTGCTTGGCCATATATCCGCCCATTTGCCCCAAGCCCATAATTCCAATTTTCAATTCAGCATGTTCTCGTTGTGGATACTGCCGCCATTGTTGTTGTTTCTTCTGTCTAAAAGCCTGATCAAAAAATCGTTGATAATATAAAATGCCCCACTGCAAATAATCGAACATACCTTTTTGATGTAACTGATCGACCACCCGACAGACTTTATACTGCGTGCCAATTCGCTGCAAATTCAGATGCTCAACACCAGCAGCCATTGAATGAATCAGTTTTAATTCAGGCAATTTTTCTAAATGATCCAGATCCGGAAACCACGAAACTGCAGTGGTCGCAGATTGAGCCTGTTCGCTGTCGGCTAGGCAATACGAACCTTGTGGTGCGTATTGTAAAAAAGCATCTTCAAGCCATTTTTGAACTTTGGGTACAGTCGTGGCAATCACAATCATGTACAGTATTCCTCACGTTGCAGTTCAATTAAAGACAAGGCTGCATTCCAGGCATTTAGAATAATTTTTTCAACACCTGCGGATTCGAATTGCTGGGTGGTATGTTCACACACCGCTTCTAAGGGAAAATGGAGTTCTGTTCCCCCTGCCAGTGCCTTGATTTGTGCCTGACATGCACGCTCTAGAAAGTAAATTTCATGAAATGCACGCTGCACACTATCGCCAGTTGCCAACAATCCATGATTTCTTAAAATCATCACACGATTGTCTCCTAAATCATCGACCAATCGCGCTCTTTCTTCCGTCAGTAAAGCAACTCCTTCATACTCGTGATAACTGACTTTTTTATAAAATTTCAGTGCGTGTTGCGAGATGGGTAACAAGCCATGCTTCTGTGCTGAAACTGCAATTCCATCTGCGGTATGGGTATGGATTACACAGTGAATATCTTCACGCGCTGTATGCAAGGCTGAATGAATGACAAAACCAGCCACATTCACCGTTTTACCAGCATCATAATGTTCTACGATATTGCCTTCACTATCTATTTTAACCAAATCAGAGGCTTTCATTCTTTCAAATGGAATACCATAATGATTAATCAGAAAATGCCCTTTCTCATCTGCTACACGTAGGCTGATATGGGTATCAATAAGATCTGTCATACGATAATAGGCAATCAATCGATATAGAGCAGCTAACTGACAACGTGCTTCCCATTCGGTTGTCGAAACCATTTCTTTTAGACTCATGTTATCTCCTTATTTAAGTGCTTACGATATCAAGTACTATTTTTCATTTTTTGGATGTAAATGTCATGCACAGTCAATGTATCTAGCTAAAGTCAGGTTTCCTCTTTTGCATAAATGCTGCCACACCCTCTTTATAGTTATCTGATTGTCCTGCAATACGTTGAAATTCACGCTCCAGCTGCAATTGCTCAGCAAGGGTGTTGTGTGTAGCACGGTTTAAAGCTTGTTTAATCAATGCAATCGAACTACTGGGTTGCTCCGCTAACTGTTCAGCCAATGCGGTGACATTTGCATCGAAAAGCTCATCTTCATAAACCTCCCAGATCAACCCCCAAATCAAGGCTTTCTGGGCAGAAAGTTTGTCTCCCAACATGGTCAGCCCTTTTGCTCGAGCCAAACCGATCAACTGCGGTAAATTCCATGTGCCGCCTGCATCAGGAATTAAACCGACTTTGCAAAAAGACTGTATGAATGAAGCAGACTGTTTGGCCACCACCAAATCACAGGCGAATGCCAGATTGGCACCTGCACCAGCAGCTACACCATTCACTGCAGCGATTACAGGTTTGGTCATGTCTGTAATTTTAAGCACTAGAGGATTATAGAATTTTTCTAAAGCAGCTCCTGCATCATAATCTGGGGCAGCAATGACAGTATGACTTCTTGATCTTAAATCCTGTCCAGCACAAAAACCTTTACCTGCGCCAGAGATCACAATCACTTTTATTTCCTTCGAAACTGCCCACAGGTCTAAAACTGCTGCAATTTCACGGTGCATTTGTTCATTGAAACTATTCAGCACTTCCGGGCGATTAAGCTTCAAATAACCAACACGGTTGTGTTGACGAATCAAAATATGTTCAAAATCCATTTGTCACTACTCTCTGAAAAAATTTACAACCCGTGGATCGGACTCAGAATGAAAAAGCGTCCTCATCAAGTTCCATCACGGACTCTGCTCCAGACGCAATAGAAGCTGCATGTGCTTGTGTACGATGTAATAGCTTCTGAAAGAAGAACTTCGCTGTACTGAGTTTAGCCTGATAGAATTTTTGCTCTTGCGTGCCTTCGTCCAGTTTTTCATGGGCAACTTGTGCCATACGTGCCCAGAGGTAAGCGAATACCACATAGCTGGAAAAATAGAGATAATCGACTGAAGCAGCACCAATTTCTTCAGAATTTTGCTTGGCTTTCTCTGCAATCGTTTTAGTCAGTGTCAACCACTGTTGTTTAAGCTCAGCTAATCTTTCTAAATAAGGTTTCAAGACTTCATTGGATTGCTGTTCACTAACAAACTGCTCAATTAAATCCGTCATGTTTTTTAACAGTTTTCCTTCAGACTTCAGTACTTTTCGCGCCAGTAAATCTAAAGACTGGATTTCAGTGGTACCTTCATACAAGGTGGATATTCTTGCATCGCGTACAATTTGCTCCATTCCATGCTCAACAATAAAGCCATGACCGCCAAATACTTGAACACCATGCTTGGCAGACTCATTGCCTGATTCTGTTAAAAATGCTTTGGCTATCGGAGTTAAAAAGGCCAGTAATTCATCCGACATTTTGCGTTGCTCGGGATCATCTGAAGTTTCAACAATATCGACATGCTGAGCCAGAAAATAGGCCAAGGCACGCCCACCCTCTGACAATGCTTTTTGCGTCATTAACATGGCGCGTACAGCAGGATGAACAATAATGGGGTCCGCATTTTTATCAGGACATTTTGCTCCAGATAAAGAACGCATTGCCAAGCGATCTTTTGCATAAGCTAAAGCACCTTGAAATGAAATCTCAGAGGCAGCCAGACCTTGTACAGCAGTGCCAATACGTGCGGTATTCATAAAGGTGAACATACAATTGAGCCCACGGTTTTCAGGACCAATTAGATAACCTTTTGCAGCATCAAAATTTAAAACACAGGTTGCGTTACCATGAATCCCCATCTTATGTTCAATCGCGCTACAGACGACTTTATTACGGTCTTCTAAATTACCTTCATCATCTACATTAAATTTCGGCACAATAAACAGAGAAATCCCTTTAGTGCCTGTCGGCGCATCTGGTAAACGAGCCAACACAATGTGGATAATATTTTCTGAAAGATCATGTTCCCCTGCGGAAATAAAAATCTTTTCTCCTGTGATGGCATAACTTCCATCTGAATTCGGCTCAGCCTTGGTACGAATCAAGCCTAAGTCTGAACCTGCATGCGATTCCGTTAAACACATGGTTCCTGTCCAAACACCACGGATCAGCTTGCTTAAAAATACCTGTTTTTGCTGTTCAGTGCCGTGATGCTCAATGGTTCGCATCGCACCGTGCGACAAACCAGGATACATTGCCCATGCCCAGTTTGAACCACAAAGCATCTCTGAAATCGCAATCCGGAGCAATGTAGGTAAGCCCTGCCCGCCATATTCCGGACCAGCAGTGAGTGAGGTAAAGCCGAGCTCCACATATTTATCATAAGCTTCTTTAAAGCCCTGCGGGGTGGTCACAAAACCTTGATCTAAATGACAACCTTCTTGATCACCATTTTGATTGATTGGAGCCAGTTCATTTTCACAAAAATCTGCTGCCGCCTCCAAATATTGATCCACCAGCTCACGACTGACGACATCCTGATATTTAGATAATTTTTGGTAGCTTTGTTCAGTTTGAAGCAATTCATGTAGTACAAATTGCATATCGCGTTGAGGAGCTTTGTATAAAGGCATGATTTTTTCCCTTGTCTTTCTTCCCTGAAGAGACAGCACTGCTCCTGAGGGAACTTTTATTTTTCCTAACCTCAAAAATATCAAATAAATTTCTTATTGCAAAATTTATTTTCATTTTAACAATGTTTATTTTGTGGAAAAACACCAATAGACTTCTATCAGAAAACATAATTTATTGTATTTTGACAATATTTTAATTAATCATAATTAACAGCAGAAATTAAAGAGAATTTAAAAAATTTTGTTTTGCGAAATAATATTCCGTAAAAATTTAATTTATAGTATTGTGATGAGATTGCTTAAACATCCAAGGACGATTTATGGATAACCCGAAATATACTGGTCTTGAATTTTTAACGGCTTTAAAAAATGGTGAGGTGTCTCCTTCTCCTATGGCCCACACGCTACCTATGGAACTCATTGAGGTTTCAAAAGGAAAAGCAACCTATAAAGTTACTCCTGGACAGGAACATCGAAATATACAAGGCGGTGTACATGGCGGTTTTTGTGCAACAGCTCTGGATACAGTTACAGGGAGTGCAGCGCATACCTTACTGGAACATGGGGTTGGTTATGGCACCATCGACCTAAATGTAAAAATGATTCGCCCCATGCAGATTGATACGTCTTACTATGCGACAGCCGAGTTAATTAATGCGGGCCGAAATATTATTAGTACCGAAGGTAAAATCGTAGATGAAAACGGCAAAGTGTATGCCTTTGCCTCGGCAACCTTAATGATCATTCGCAAAACATAGCAAGAGCAATATCAAACTCCTCTTTATAGTGCTTTTTTCTGCGCCTCTGCGTTATTCATTGCATGAAAATCTAGGCGATCAATCATAAAACTGATGATTGCCATCATTACTCCAAGTATCACACATGCCGTCCACCCCCAATGTTTCCAAGCATATACGGCAATAAAGGAACCTAGAGCCGCTCCGCCAAAATATAAGGTCATATAAATCGAATTAATACGAGAACGCGCTTCTGCCGAAATTCGATAGACTAGATTTTGATTTAAAACATGAAATGCCGACAAACCGAAATAAGCCATAACAACCCCAACAGCGTAAGCAACTAGAGACTGCTGTGCAAAAAATAGCGGTATCCATGCACTTATTAATAGCCCCATACAAATCATCGCAATTTTATTTTCAAGCCCTGCCGCAATTTTCTTACCTGCCCAAGGGGTCGCAAATACGCCAGCCAAACCAACAATTCCAAATAAACCAATCTGAAAATCGTTAAAGTGATAAGGCTCATTCGCCAAAATAAAAGTCATGGTGGTAAAAATCAGAGCCAAAATTCCAAAGCCAATTCCTCCGGCAAAACCACGGCGCAGTAAATGAGGCTGATGAGCTGCTAATGAAAATAATGAACCATAAATCTGTAGAATATTGAGTTGGTGAGACTTACGTGCAACTGGCAACTTCATCCACATCACCCAAGCAAACCCCAAAATGACAATTCCGCTAATCAAATAAACCGCGTGCCAAGACCAAACTGTAGAAAGTAAGCCTGCAATAGAACGTGCCAATAATATTCCCAAAAACAAACCACTCATGAGAGTGCCTACAACTTGAGGACTTTTTTGTGGGCTGGCTAAACCTGCGGCGAAAGGAACTAAAACTTGAGTTGCAATAGAAAAGAATGTCGCTAAAAAGGTAAAGCCATATAAAACTGGCAAGGTTTGACTCAAGGATAGCCCTACTTGTGCAAGGCCTGTACAACACATAAGCAAGCAAATATAACTTCGCTTTTCAAAAAAGTCACCTAAGGGAACCAATATAAAAAGGCCAACTGCATATGACAGTTGGCTAATGACAATGGTTAAAGCAACTTGATCAGCGTTAACTTTTAATGCATCTGCAATTGAATAGATTAAGGGCTGGTTATAATAGTTTGAACCCGCACAAATTCCACATGTCATTGCCATGATAAAAATAAAGCTTTTTGACAATATCGCATCTGTATCGAGCCGAGCTATTTTATCCATGTTCCCTTGCCTTATTGTTAAAACTTATACATCGACACAAAGTTAAGGCGCGACACATCCGCCGTTCTGCCATCAAAGACCTCACGTTTTCCTTGATGATATTCCATCCCAATATCAATTTGCTCGGCAGGTGAATAGAAGACATTGAGGGCGTAATCAGTTAAGCGTTTATTCGCATCCTGATTCAGTTTGGCATATTCAGTGTTGTCATCATATTCAAATAGCGAAGCCGATACATTGGTACGCCATTGATCATTAAATTTATACGAATAACCGAGATTAAAACTGTTTAGCTTATTCATCATTAAATCGGTTTTATCCTGATCTAAAGAGAAATCCCCTGCTGCATTCAATGGCGTAGCATTCACCAACCCACTTTGCGTGGTATAAGGCATGAACTTTTGATCACCTACAATATATTGATAGTTCGCCTGAACAGATTGCTGTGGATCAAGTTGATATTTGAGTCCCGCACCCGCTCCCCAGCTGACTTTCTTGACCGTCTCTTTTGCCACATCCACAGATTTCTCATTCACAAAGCCTTGGGCCAATGCCATTAATGGTCCTTGCTTGAAGGTATATCGTCCCGTCAATGTTGGAAAAGCGGAAACACGTGAACCCGTATATTCAAATGCCACTTTCAAATCATGATTCTGATCAATTTTCCAGTCATAACGCACCTGAGGTGTGCGTGTATAAGATGTACCAATAAACTGGGTGTAATCGACCGATTCTGTTCGGGTTTCCATATTGGACATTAATGACCATGTTTGACCAAAGGTCCAGTCTTTATAGGTAAAATAAGCATGGCGAATACGAAACTTCCCATCACCAGTTCCCATATTGGAACTATCAAAGAAATCGGCTTCCACATTTCCTGTGATCGCTTTATCTGGACTGTTGAAATAGACTCCGAGTCGACTGGCATTTATGCTTGCATCCGAACGGGAATGGTTTGAGCGTTGCGCGCTTTCAAATGGAGTTCGATAAATACTGCTCGTGGTTCTGCCGCCTGAATCTGGAGAAGACTTAAAATCAACTGCTGCATCTAGTCGGGCAATTCCATAGACTTTAACATTATCTGTCCATGTCACCCAAGAAGGTGCAACGGGCTTTTCTGTTACCGTTGCTTTAGTTTTTTCTATGTTCTCTTCAATCTTTACTTGTTTGACCTGTAAATTATTTTGAGTTTGTTTTTGAGCCGCAAGTTCTGCTTTTAATTTTTGCAGCTCGGTTTCTAGCAAATTAATTCTTTGTTCTGTGATATCAGAAGAATTTGCAAAAATAGTCCCTGAAGCCGCAGCGCAAGCTGCAGCTAAAATTAATTTTTTCATCTTTTAGTCCTTTAAGAAGCCTTTCCCGTGGGTGTAAGGCTAAACCACTGTCGCGTCAATCAATGGACAGGCTGTCAGCGCCTGTAATTCATCAAAACTTAAACCCGCTACCATTTCCGTGACATAGGCTTGTTGATCTTTGAGCTCAATAATGCATAAATCGGTATAAATACGATCTACGCACTGTTCCCCAGTTATTGGATAAGTGAGTGCATCAACAATTTTTGCTTCACCTTTTTTAGTCACATGTTCCATATAGACATAAATACTTTTTGCACCCACAGCCAGATCCATTGCACCACCGACAGCAGGTACATCATCGGGCTTACCTGTATGCCAGTTGGCTAAATCTCCATTGACAGCCACCTGAAAAGCGCCAATAACACAAATGTCCAAGTGCCCACCACGCATGATGTCAAAAGAATCACCATGATGCATAAAGCATCCACCATCTAATAAGGTGACAAGTTCTTTTCCAGCATTCACTAAATCTTCATCTTCCTCACCCGGTTGTGGTGGAGGTCCAAAAGCCAAAACACCATTTTCCGAATGTAAAAAGATTTCTTTGTCTTTTGGCAAAAATTTAGCAACATTGGTCGGCAAGCCAATTCCTAAATTCACATAAGAACCTTCAGGAATATCTTGTGCAATCAACATGGCAATCTCTTCTCGAGAACGTTTTTGAACTGACATTAAATATCTCCTACTTTCACAACATGCTGCACAAAAATTCCAGGCGTAATAATGCATTCAGGATCAAGTGTTCCAATTTCAACGGTATCGTTGACCTGAACAATGGTTGTTTTTGCTGCTTTGGCCATAATCGGACCAAAGTTTCGTGCAGCCTTCCGATAGGTTAAATTTCCCCAGCGATCAGCTTTGTCGGCATAAATTAGGGCAAAATCAGCTTCGATTGGATATTCAAGTACATAATTTTTACCGTTAATGGTTCGCGTTTCTTTACCTTCAGCAATTTTAGTTCCGTAGCCTGTAGGCGTAAAAATGGCCCCTAAACCAGCGCCTGTGGCTTGAATGCGACAGGCTAGGTTGCCTTGCGGCACGAGTTCTAACTCAATTTTTCCTGCACGGTACAAGTCTTGAAATACAGTTGAGCCTGCCGACTTTGGAAATGAGCTAATCATTTTTTTCACACAACCTGCGATGATCAATTTTGTTAATCCCCGATCACCGGAAGCGGCATTGTTATTCACAATGGTCAGCTCTTTTTTCCCCAGATCAATTAAAGCTTCAATGAGCTCAGCAGGTTGGCCTGTGACCCCAAAGCCACTTGTCATGATAGTTGCACCATCTGGAATTGCTTTTAAAATCGGTTCAATATTCTGGGTGATTTTATTTATCATCTCACGTATCCCTTTTCATCATTCAATTGAAGTAACAGCTCAAGCCATCACTCTGCTTTTTGCGGGTTAAATAGTCGGTCTTTAATAAATAACAATGGAATTACACCGCAGATAAAATAAGCACCCGCCATCACTAATAGACCTAAACCAATCGAGCCATTTTGAGATAGAAAACCAATTGTTAATGGAGAGAAAATAGAAAGTACTTTACCAATGTTATAAGCGCCACCCACTGCCGAACCCCGAATAGAAGTCGGGAAACTTTCTGTCATATAGGTGGCATTAATGGCGTAAGGAATACCGTAAAGGAAACCGAAGAACAGCATCATCCATAAAATATTGGTTGGTGTATTTAAGTAGACAATGACTGGAATAAATAAGGCTGTACCAATGGTTCCGAAAGCAAATACAGCGCGACGTCCTAATTTATCGGCAATAATTCCTGCAATCACTTTGGCGAACATCATAATCAGGAAAGTACCGACCATATACATAGCCATTTCTTTAAATTTGATGCCAAGATCAGACTCTAAATAAGCTGGTAACCAGTTACTCACCCCGTAATAACCGAACTGCAATGCACCTGTACTAATAATCCAAAGTACAAACATGGTGCCGTGTTTCTTATCTCTTAAAATTTCAATATATGGGTTTTGACGTTTTTTAGGTTGGTTACTTTGAGCGACTTCTAGCGCTTTTAATTGACGTGCTTTTTTCCAAGACTCAGGTTCAGGTACACAAAAGTGCATTAAAATTGACAGCACCACAGGCGTGATTGCAATCCAATAAAGGAAACGCCAGCCATGTTCAGGAATAATATGACCTGCTAATAAAGTCGCTAACAAAGAACCTAAGGTATAACCCGTCATAAGAGTAGCCAGAACAGTCGAGCGATGTTTTGTTGGCACCATTTCTGACATTAAAATATTACAAGCAATATAGAGCGCACCTAAGCCCATCGCTCCAAAAGTTCTTAAAACTGCAAATTGCATATAAGAGTCAGTAAAACCCAGCGCACTGGTTAAAACTGAAGAATAAGCAATAAAAAACACAATAATGCGCACCCGTCCAAAACGGTCACAAGCCCAACCACCAATCAGGCCACCAATTGCTGAACCTAAAAGTGTTAAACTGCCTAATGTTCCAGCTTGTACACCCGTTAAATGAAATTCTGTTTTAAGACTGGTCAGGCTCAATGCCAAAAAACCTAAATCTGCCCCATCACACAACAATGTTAAAAAAGCGAATATAAATGCGGTAATCCAAATCTTTTTAGGTGTTTGAATCGCTTCCCCGCGATCCCTTTCTTGTATAGCTGTTTCTGTCGTCATGTCCATATCCTCAGCAAGAATATGAGGCATCCCCTGCCTCATGGCACTTGATTTTTTATTAGGCTGTTGCTTCCCGAATCATATTTTTTGCAATAATAATTTGTTGAACTTGCGTAGTGCCTTCATATAAACGGAACAAACGCACATCGCGATAAAAGCGCTCAATGGCATATTCACTGATATAGCCTGCACCACCGTGAATCTGTACACAGCGATCAGCAACACGGCCACACATTTCAGTTGCAAACATTTTTGCGCAAGATGCTTCTGTACTAATGTTTTCGCCATTATCTCGGCGACGAGCTGCATCTAGGACCATACATTTAGCCGCATAAATCTCGGCTTTTGAGTCAGCAAGCATGGCTTGAATCAACTGGAAGTTCGCAATAGGCTGACCAAACTGTTTGCGCTCAATTGCATAGTGCAGTGCGTCATTTAACATACGCTCAGAAACGCCCACACTATATGCACCAATATGCAAACGCCCTTTATCAAGCACTTTCATTGCTGTTTTAAAACCGACACCTTCTACCCCACCAATCAATGCAGAAGCAGGTACACGGCAATTTTCAAAAATGACATCACAGGTATGAGAGCCTTTCTGCCCCATTTTTTGGTCAATTTTGCCCAACGTAATGCCTGGTGTGTTGGCCTCAACTAAAAAAGCTGAAATACCAGCTGACCCTTTAATTTCAGGATTCGTTCGTGCCATTACCGTGAAAGTTGCAGCGTGGGGTGCATTGGTAATAAATCGTTTGGTGCCATTTAGAATATAAAAGTCACCATCTTTGACTGCACTGGTTTTTAAAGATGCCGCATCAGAACCAGATTCAGGTTCAGTTAAACAAAATGAACCAATAATTTCGCCGCTTGCGTAACGTGGTAAATATTTTTGCTTTTGCTCTTCTGTCCCATCAATCAAAATTGCACTTGAGCCAATACCGTTATTAGTACCAATTAAAGAGCGAAAAGCTGGTGAAGTTTGTCCAAGTTCAAATGCTACTCTGACTTCTTCTTCCATGGTGATGCCTAGGCCCCCATATTCTTCGGGAATTGTAAGGCCGAACAAACCAAGCTCACGCATTTGCTGCACTATGTCATCTGGAATTTTGTCTTTCTCTACCACTTCGTTTTCACGAGGGATCAATTCATTTTTTACAAAATCTCGAATTGTTGAAAGTAACTGCTCCAACATCCCTTCATCACGGATCATCTGTGATCTCCCTTTTTATGTATTTCCACCGTATCCACCAGCTATCTCCAGCTTGTCTGGATACCATGTTTTAAATCTTGTTTACTGCAGATGTGTTTCATAGTACGAGAACAAAAACACAAATTTCAAGCTTTTTTGAAAATTAATTTCGTTAAACGAAATTTTAAAAATCACCAATACACAATATCAATCACTTAGCTTATTTAACCAATCATAATTACTCTAAGGGACTAAATAAGACTTGAAATAAATTCCAAAATAAGCATCATAAAAGGAATGCAGTTTTGATATGCGAAACAAGGAATTCAAAAATGAGTGTATTAACAGGGAATAATTTCGTAGAAGTTGATTTTTCTATTCAAAAAATAGCGATTGTAAAAATAAACCGACCTGAAGCAAAAAATGCACTGAATACAGAGCTTCGCAAACAACTAGCACAAGCTTTTACCGAATTGACTTTTAATGATGAGATCAATGCGGTTGTACTCACAGGTGGTGAAGAAGTTTTTGCCGCAGGTGCAGATTTAAAGGAAATGGCAACCGCAACTTCCACAGAAATGTTATTACGTCATACCGAACGTTATTGGAACGCAATTGCCCAGTGCCCTAAACCTGTGATTGCTGCTGTCAATGGTTATGCATTAGGAGGTGGCTGTGAACTTGCAATGCATGCTGACATTATTATTGCTGGTAAAGGCGCAACCTTTGGTCAACCGGAAATTAAAGTTGGGTTAATGCCAGGTGCTGGTGGTACACAACGTTTGTTCCGTGCTGTGGGTAAATTCCATGCCATGCGCATGATTATGACGGGTGCTATGGTGAAAGCCGAAGAAGCTTATATGATTGGTCTTGTTTCACAAGTCACAGAAGACGACCAGACGATCCCAACTGCGATTCAAATGGCACAGAGCCTCGCAAAAATGCCTCCTATTGCCTTGCAACAAATTAAAGAAGTTGCGCTGATGAGCGAAGACGTTCCGTTAAATGCGGGCTTAACCCTAGAACGAAAATCATTCCAGTTACTATTTTCTACCGAAGATAAAAATGAAGGTGTTCAAGCTTTTATTGAAAAACGTAAACCGTCTTATCAAGGTAAATAATTAAAAACGATAATAACTAAGGATTGAACATGAGCAGAAAAGTATTGATTAGTGCAGGTGGTTCAGGGATTGGGCGATGCATTGCCGAGGCATTTTTAACCAATCATGATGAAGTTTTTGTTTGTGATATTAGTGCTAAAAGCCTAGAACAGTTTCAGAAAGATTATCCAAAGCTGCATATATATACATGTGATTTAGCTGATCATGAACAAATTAAACTCATGTTTAATGAAGCAGTTCAGAAGTTTGGTGGTATTGATATTTTAGTTAATAACACAGGCATCTCAGGCCCGACCGTTGCAGCAAATGAACTAAGTTTTGATGATTGGAACACGGTGATTAATTTAAACCTGAATAGCACTTTTTTAATGACCCAGTTAGCCATTCCCTATTTAAAGCAAGCAAAAGCAGGCGTAATTATTAATATGTCATCTATTGCCGGACGCTTAGGCTATCCATACCGTTTAGCCTATTCCACTTCCAAATGGGGCCTGATTGGTTTTACCAAAACGCTTTCTATGGAACTTGGTGCAGACAATATTCGAGTTAACGCGATCCTTCCAGGTGCGGTAGATGGTGATCGAGTTCAACGTGTATTACAGGCCCGTGCCAATGTAGCCCATACCTCACTTGAAGAAGTCACTCAAAACGCACTAAAAAATCAGTCGCTCAAATATTTTGTCAATCCAAAGCATATTGCAGATTTATGCCTATTTATAGCTTCAGACAGCGGACGCTCTATTTCTGGTCAAATCTTACCGATTGATGGTGATAAACAATGCTTAAGCTAAATCACCAAATCCTATTTTTCCGTTTAATTTCAAATATAGATTAATCATCAGGATGATCGACATGACTTATGATATTAAAAGCATGGCTGTGATTGGTGTCGGTATTATGGGCAGTGGTATTGCTCAAATTGCTGCACAGTCAGGTCATACCACTTATTTATATGATGCCAAAGCAGGTGCAGCAGAACAGGCCAAAGAAAAACTAGCTGCCACATTTCAAAAGTTAGTCGACAAAAATAAAATTACACTTGAGCAAGCAGCTCAGGCAAATAGCCATTTAGTTGTTGCTCAGCAAATTGAAGATTTAAAAAATTGCGATCTGATTGTAGAAGCAATTGTTGAACGCCTCGATATCAAACAGAGCTTGATGCAGCAGCTTGAAGATATTGTTTCCGACAATACCATTTTAGCCTCAAACACTTCTTCTCTGTCTATTACAGCGATTGCTGCAAATTGTAAAAAACCTGAACGTGTTGTGGGTTATCACTTCTTTAACCCAGTTCCACTCATGAAAGTGGTCGAAGTCATTCGTGGTTTAAAAACTGACCCTCTTATTATTAATCCCTTAAATGATCTGTCTCGTGCCTTTGGCCATCGCCCTGTTGTTGCGAAGGATACCCCTGGATTTATTATTAATCATGCAGGTCGCGCTTATGGAACTGAAGCACTTAAAATTTTAAACGAGAATGTCTGTGACATCAGTGAAATTGACCGAATTTTACGTGACGGCGTAGGATTTAGAATGGGTCCTTTTGAATTAATGGATTTAACTGGCCTTGATGTTTCTCACCCTGTGATGGAGTCGATTTATCATCAGTATTATGAAGAAGCCCGTTACAAACCAAGCCCGCTCACCAAGCAAATGCTAGATGCCAAGCAACTTGGACGTAAAGTCAATCAAGGTTTTTATAACTATGAGACGGGTTCAAAAACAGGTGAACAACCTGCCAAGTTTGTAGAGCGTTTAGCCCGATATCCAAAAGTTTGGATTGCGACAGATTTCCATGAAGATAAAAAACAGCTCGAAGATTATTTAACTCAGCAAAATATTGCTCTAGACACCAACACCGAGCCACAAACAGATAGCTTATGTTTACTCGCTTGTTATGGTGAAGACACAACTCAAGCAGCTATTCGCCTAGGCGTTAACCCAGAACAAACTGTTGCGATAGACATGCTTTATGGCATTGCAAAGCATCGAACCTTAATGCCATCACTTATTATCAAACCTGAATACCGTCAGGCAGCTCACTCTATTTTCAATCTAGATGGAAATCTGGTGAGTATGATTAATGAAAGTATTGGCTTTGTTGCACAGCGTGTTTTAGCCATGGTGATTAATTTAGGCTGTGATATTGCACAGCAAAATGTTGCAACTGTAGATGATATCAATGCCGCTGTCCGCTTAGGCCTGGGTTATCCATTTGGCCCAATTGAATGGGGCGATCATGTCGGTAGCCAAAAAATCTTACTCATTCTGAACCGTATAACAGCGCTTACGCATGACCCACGTTACCGCCCTAGCCCGTGGTTACAACGTCGTGTCGCACTACATTTACCTCTTACTTTTACTCATGAGTCTTGAAAAGGAATTTCTCAATGTTAAATGCATATATTTATGATGGTTTACGTAGCCCATTTGGCCGTCATGCAGGTGAACTTGCCTCAATTCGCCCTGATGATTTAGCTGCAACTGTCATTCAAAAACTATTAGAAAAAACTGGTGTTCCAGGTGCTGATATTGAAGATGTAATTTTAGGCGATACCAACCAAGCAGGTGAAGACAGTCGTAATGTGGCTCGCAACGCGCTGTTACTAGCTGGATTACCAGTCACTGTGCCGGGCCAGACAGTAAACCGTCTATGCGCTAGTGGTTTAGGTGCTGTGATTGACTCTGCCCGTGCCATCACCTGTGGCGAAGGTGATTTGTATATCGCAGGTGGTGTAGAAAGTATGTCACGTGCACCTTTTGTCATGGGTAAAGCAGAAAGTGCTTATAGCCGTGATGCAAAAATTTATGACACCACAATTGGCTCTCGTTTTCCAAATAAAAAAATTATTGCTCAATACGGCGGTCATTCAATGCCAGAAACAGGTGATAATGTTGCGGTTGAATTCGGTATTAGCCGTGAGCAAGCCGATTTATTTGCAGCTCAATCACAAGCCAAATACCAAAAAGCCAAAGAGGATGGTTTCTTTGCTGGTGAAATCACCCCAATTGAAGTATTTCAAGGCAAAAAATTACCACCTAAATCAGTGAGCGAAGATGAACACCCCCGCCCAAGCTCAACTGTTGAAACACTCACCAAGTTAAAACCGCTGTTTGAAGGTGGTGTGGTCACTGCTGGTAATGCCTCAGGTATTAATGATGGTGCAGCGGCGCTCTTAATTGGTTCGGAAGCAGCAGGGCAAAAATATGGCCTAAAACCAATGGCAAAAATCTTGTCAGCAGCGGCAGCTGGTATTGAACCACGTATTATGGGTGCAGGCCCTATTGAAGCAATTAAGAAAGCAGTTGCGCGGGCAGGTCTTACTTTAGATGACATGGATATTATTGAAATTAATGAAGCCTTTGCTTCACAGGTCTTATCGTGTTTAAAAGGCTTGAACGTTGATTTTAATGACCCACGTGTAAACCCGAACGGTGGTGCGATTGCAGTGGGTCATCCATTGGGTGCATCTGGCGCTCGTCTTAGCTTAACAGTGGCACGCGAACTTATACGCCGTAAAAAGAAATATGCAGTGGTGAGCCTCTGTATTGGTGTAGGCCAAGGTCTTGCGATGGTGATTGAAAACGTTTCATAACCATTGATTCTGATATCCATTCATCACAACAGCGCAGTGATGAATGGATTTATTTTGCAGAGCGAAATATAATAGCAAAACTATTGCTTTAATTATATTTGAGGATCGAATGTCTCAAAACATGGAAACTGAAAAACCAATAAATTTTGATGAGATACGTTTAGATCCTATTTCGCATATACATCGAGAAAATAATCCGCAGTTTATTGCTTCTTTAGCACGCGGTTTAGAACTTTTAAGGTGTTTTTCTGCAAATAATCAGGTGCTTGGCAACCAAGAATTAGCAAAAATGATAGGTTTACCTAAACCGACCATTGCACGTATTACCAATACCCTTGTGTCATTAGGTTATTTAAAACAATTGCCTAACTCAACCAAATACACATTAGACATTGGTGTTTTATCTTTAGGATACGCAGCATTATCTAACATCTCGATTCGTAATATTGCTCATCAATATATGGAAGAGTTGAGTCAGTATGTTCAGGCCCCTGTGGCGATGGCAACGCGTGACCGATTAAATATGGTGTATATCGATGTTGTTCAAATTGAAACTGCATTAAATATGCGCCGTCCAATTGGGTCAACCTTACCACTCCATAGTAGTTCAATGGGTCGAGCTTGTTTAGCTGCAACTCCTGAACGTGAGCGCAACTTTCTACTCGATGCACTGAAACAAAAGAATTCCGAAAACTGGCCAGCCATAAAACGTTCTTTAGAACGAGCTTTCCGTGATTACCAAGATTATGGATATTGTTTGTCTTTAGGCGAGTGGCATAAAGAAGTGAACTCGGTGGCTGTACCTTTGGTCAGCTCCAAACATGGTCTTTATGTTTTTAACTGTGGTGCGCCAAGTTTTCATTTAAATCCGGAAAAACTTGAAGGTGAAATTGGACCACGTTTAATCCATATGGTGCACAACATTCAAGATGCCTTGAATGAAACGCACTAACAATCGTGCTTAAAACAATCATGGTTGAGTTGATTAAAGTTCCACTTTCATTATGACTAAGGCATGATGAAAAACGCATTCTATACCCCAACCATTATTTTAATGGCGATTGCCGCAGGCATTTGTACAGGTGGAAATTATTTTAGTCAGCCACTCATTCATTCAATTAGTGTAAGCCTAAATTTAACCGAAACAACTACAGCGTGGGTGCCGACTCTAGCCCAAATCACCTACGCATGTGGCTTGCTTTTCTTAATGCCATTAGGGGACATAATAGAAAAGCGCAAGCTACTCTTTATCTTTATGCTATTGGCTTCAAGTGGATTAATTATTAGCGGTTTTTCGCACAACATCTATCTTTTACTGCTTGGTACCGTCATTACTGGTCTTTTTTCCAGTTCAGCCCAATTGTTATTACCCCTTGCTGCAAGTCTGGTTCCGATTCAACAAAGCGGCCGTGTGGTTGGCTTTTTACTGAGCGGACTAATGATGGGGGTTTTACTCGCTCGTTCGCTTTCTGGACTGATGTCTACGCTTTTCGCTTGGAATATTATTTATTTGGTCAGTGGTTTTCTATTACTTGTTATTGCCTTTATTTTGCATCGTAATATCGGGTTATTTCCACCCACCAAATCTGAAAACTATGTAAAAACCATTCGTTCTTTACCACAGATTTTTATTCAAAATCGACGTTTAAGGACTAGAACTTATATTGGTGGTTTTACATTTGCTTGTGTTAGCCTAACCTTTACCACCATGTCGTTGCTACTGGCTCCAGCGCCCTACTTTTTTAGTGACTTTACCATTGGTCTTTTTGGTTTTGTTGGCGTGTTAGGGACTTTCATTGCTAATTTCTCAGGCAAATTTATTGATCAAGGCTATATTCATAAAATTTCGATCTATTGCGGCATTGGGCTAATTTTAAGTTGGATACTTTTTTCACTTTTACCCTATCATTTTACCTTTTACATTATTGCTTTACTCATTCTCTACGCCTCTCTTTCTGCGGTACATGTCACCAACCAAAGTATTGTATTTAAACTTAATCAAGAATTACGCTCACGGTTTAACGCGATTTATATGACAGGTTACTTTGCTGGCGGTGCATTAGGTACAACAGCGGGAAGCTATGCTTGGAAACACTTCGGATGGGTAGGTGTCTGTATGCTAGGCTTAATTTTTGCCGTTTTATGTCTTTATTATTGTGTGCGTGATATAAAAAACCAGCATAAATATGATGCTGGTTTTTTAAAATGAAGAACGCGCTTAACTAATTTCGGTACGAATATTATTCACCATATGTAAAAGACGTGGAGCAATATCCTCTTCAAGTTTTTCTCGATTCATAATAAAGCTCGGCCCACCACAGTTAAACACCAGTAAACCATGCTGTTCATGAATTAATGGAACCGCAACCGAGTTGACATCTTTATGCCATTCACCAATCGAAAAACAATAGCCAAAATCCTGATAGTCTTTAAAGGCTTTATCCAGATCACGGTTAATCTTGATCCAGTCTTCTTTATGCTTACTGCGAATCGCATCAAGTAAAAATTCTCGTTCATCTTCAGGCATGGCAGCTAAACATGCACGCCCCATCGAACTTAAATGAATCGGTAAATAGGTTCCAACTTG
Source organism: Acinetobacter sp. ESBL14 (assembly GCF_036668815.1). Classification (NCBI taxonomy): domain Bacteria; kingdom Pseudomonadati; phylum Pseudomonadota; class Gammaproteobacteria; order Moraxellales; family Moraxellaceae; genus Acinetobacter; species Acinetobacter sp. ESBL14. The sequence continues at coordinate 60,762 of NZ_JAZEVS010000003.1, read as the reverse complement.
ACGGCGCATGGTCATATTGCCTTTACCTTGTACCACATCCAGATAAATCATATTCAGTCGATCACGTGTTGCCATTGCAACAGCAGCGCCCGCATAGTCAGCTAAATTCTTCATATAGGGATGCGCAATAGAACGAATCGATACATTTGAAAGCATGGAGTAGCCAAAAGCCAAGACACCCACAGAGAGCTGGAATTTGCTCGAATTCGGGACTTGCTTGATATATCCCAAACGAGACAAAGTATGCGTGAGACGAGTAATCGTTGGCTTCGGCAAACCTGTCATTTGCGCTAATTCCTGATTTCCCAAATGCTGATGTTTTGGAGTGAAGCAGCGTAGCAGCTCTAAACCACGAGCTAAAGCCGTAATAAATTGGCGGTCATTTTCATCTTGCATGTCTTCAATCGGATGTAACAACTCATGCCTTAAAGGCGCTAATAATTTTTCTGTTTGTTCTGCATCTACGGCATCATTCATGATTTTACCAATCTAAATATTTGTTTCGCACTGCGAAAATTATAATCTATTTTTTCTATAATAAACAGTTAAAGCTCATCCATGAATATCTAAACAACCTAGTTAAGTACAATCAAAAAGCAAAGTCAAAATACAGATGCATTTTGACTTTGGTACATTTGTTATCCAACAATCCCTTTCAGCTTTAATTCATCCAGTTTTTCCTGAGAAAGAACCCGAGTTAAAATCGTATCAGTATGCTCACCCAATAAAGGTGGCGCAGTTTTATACTCAACTGGCGTTCTTGAAAGTTTGATCGGCGAGCCAATCACAGTTAGCTTCTCGCGTTGCGGATGCGGCATATCAACCAGCATTTTTCTTGCAATCACTTGCGGCTCTTGAAAAGCCTGTGCCAGATTATTGATCACTCCAACAGGAACTTTAGCTGCATAAATAGCAGCAACCCATTCATCTGCTGTCTTTGTTAAAAAATGCGCTGATAGAATCCCAATAATTTCATCTCGATGCTGAATACGGTCTGCGTTGCGACTAAATCGAGAATCATTCGGTAAATCAGGTAAGCCAATACTTCTGCACAACTGAATAAACTGAGTATCATTGCCACATGCAATAATAAACTCCCGATCAGTAGCTTTAAACACCTGATATGGCACAATATTGGCGTGTGCATTGCCATACCGTTCAGGCACTTTTCCAGAAGACAGATAATTCATTCCCTGATTGGCCATTGTTGCAATTTGCACATCTAATAAAGCCATATCGATATATTGGCCCAAACCCGTCACATGACGATTGAGTAGCGCGGCTTGAATTGCAATCGTAGAATATAATCCTGTCGCCAAATCAGAAAATGCCACGCCTACTTTTTGTGGACCTCCTCCAGGCAAATCATCCTTTTCTCCTGTGACGGACATTAGCCCACCCATTCCCTGAATAATAAAATCATAGCCAGGCTCTTCTGCACGTGGACCATCTTGTCCAAAACCCGTGATCGAACAATAGACCAGACCCGGATTGATTGCGGACAATGCAGCATAATCCAGCCCATATTTTTTCAGCGAACCAGCCTTATAATTTTCAATGACAACATCTGTATCCTGAATTAAAGCTTTGATCAGTTCCTGTCCTTCAGGAGTGGCAATATCAATTGCAACCGAGAGCTTATTACGATTTGTCGACTGATAGTAAGCTGCTTCTCGCGTGTCTGATCCAGCATCATCCTTCATCCAAGGTGGCCCCCAAGATCGGGTATCATCTCCGACCTTTGGTCGTTCCACCTTAATCACTTCTGCACCCAGATCAGCAAGTATCTGTCCACACCACGGTCCAGCTAGTACCCGACTCAAATCAAGTACACGAATTCCATTTAAAGCGCCCATGTTTATCCTACTCACTTGTGCTTAATTTCCTATAGGAAAACTTACCTCACATAAGTTTCGCATAGCGATATATATTTTTAATATACAAACAAGATTTTAAAAAATCAAACCTTAATTTCCCATCAAAAAATATGATTTTTATTCAATAAATATAGATTAATTAAATCAACAGATTAGAAACCACTAACAACAAACATCATACCGCATTGCGAAATTTATTTTCAAAATATATTGTTTTGTGAGATTCCTTTGATTACTATCGCATCAATATTGATGATTTTACGAACATCGTATTTTTGTTTTTAGCTGCTTGTACAAAGGATATGACTATGATTCGAGATCAGGAAACACTGAACCAACTGGTCGATATGATTCGACAATTTGTTGAAGGTGTATTAATTCCTCATGAGAATGAAGTCGCTGAAACAGATGAAATTCCAAAAGATATTATTGAGCAAATGAAATCACTTGGCCTGTTTGGACTCACCATTCCAGAACAGTACGATGGTCTTGGGCTGACGATGGAAGAAGAGGTTTATATTGCTTTCGAGCTTGGCCGTACTTCCCCAGCCTTTCGCTCTCTGATCGGTACCAACAATGGGATCGGCTCTAGCGGTCTAATTATTGATGGGACAGAAGCACAAAAATCTTTTTTCCTGCCTCTTTTAGCCCGTGGTGAAATAATTAGTTCGTTCTGTCTTACTGAACCAGATGCAGGTTCTGACGCTGCTGCGCTCAAAACCAGTGCGGTAAAAGATGGTGATTTTTATGTATTAAACGGGACCAAGCGTTTTATTACCAATGCCCCACATGCTGGTGTATTTACAGTGATGGCACGTACCAACCCTGAAATTAAAGGGGCTGCTGGTATTTCTGCATTTATTGTCGATAGTCAAAATTCGGGGATTTTTCTTGGCAAACGAGATAAAAAAATGGGACAGAAAGGCGCACATACCTGTGATGTGATTTTTGAAAATTGTCGTGTTCCTGCGTCTGCATTAATTGGCGGCGTAGAAGGTATGGGCTTTAAAACAGCCATGAAAGTTCTGGATAAAGGTCGTTTGCATATTGCTGCCCTGAGTGTAGGGGCAGCCACACGCATGTTGGATGATTCTTTAAAGTATGCGATTGAGCGTAAACAGTTTGGTCAACCGATTGCTAGTTTTCAGTTAATCCAAGCCATGTTGGCTGATTCCAAAGCAGAAATTTATGCGGCTAAATGTATGGTTCTAGATGCAGCCCGCTGCCGTGATCATGGTGAAAATATTAGTACAGAAGCATCCTGCGCAAAAATGTTCGCCACTGAAATGTGTGGCCGCGTAGCTGACCGCTGCGTACAGATTCATGGTGGAGCGGGTTATATCAGTGAATATGCCATTGAGCGCTTTTACCGTGATGTACGCTTGTTCCGCTTATATGAAGGCACCACGCAGGTTCAACAATTGATTATTGCAAAAAATATGATTCGCGCTGCGTCTTAAACATTTTTTCAGCACTTTCAAACAATTTGAAGTGCGATCAGTCAAATGTAGGTAATGGATTATGGCTACAAATTACAATGCACCCTCCTCTGCAATAAAAGCTCATACTTGGAAAATTGCTTTTATTTTTGCATTTCTGGCTTTATTGGTAGATGGCGCAGACTTAATGCTACTGTCTTATAGCTTAAATAGTATTAAGGCAGATTTTGGCTTAAGCTCGGTTCAAGCTGGTATGCTCGGTAGTTTTACTTTGGCGGGTATGGCCATTGGTGGGATTTTTGGTGGTTGGGCATGTGATAAATTCGGGCGTGTCCGCATCGTTGTTATTTCGATTCTCACTTTTTCGCTATTAACTTGCGGACTCGGTTTTACTCAAAGTTTTCTTCAATTCGGTATTTTAAGATTTTTTGCTTCATTAGGCTTAGGTTCACTTTATATAGCCTGCAACACCTTGATGGCTGAATATGTACCTACACGGTATCGTACCACAGTACTCGGAACTTTACAGGCGGGTTGGACCGTCGGATATATTGTAGCAACATTGCTTGCAGGTTGGATTATCCCAGATCATGGTTGGCGTATGTTATTTTATGTTGCCATTATTCCTGTCATTCTTGCGATCTTCATGCATATTTTGGTTCCTGAGCCACTTGCATGGCAAGAATCCCGTTTACAGCAGCCTAATTTAAGTGAGAACGCTGAAAAACCCTCGGCTTTGAAACTTATTTTTCAGGATAAACGCAATCGTAATATGTTTATACTCTGGGCTTTAACCGCTGGTTTCTTGCAATTTGGTTATTACGGTGTGAATAACTGGATGCCTTCATATCTGGAAAGCGAACTCGGAATGAAGTTCAAGGAAATGACAGCCTATATGGTAGGTACCTATACAGCCATGATTCTCGGTAAAGTACTTGCAGGGATGATGGCAGATAAACTTGGACGCCGTTTTACTTATGCTTTCGGTGCAATTGGGACTGCAATTTTTCTGCCACTAATCGTTTTCTATAATACCCCCGAAAATATTTTATTTTTACTGGTTGTCTTCGGCTTTTTATACGGTATTCCATATGGTGTAAATGCCACCTATATGACTGAAAGCTTTCCAACAGCGATTCGTGGCACGGCTATTGGCGGCGCATACAATGTAGGTCGTTTAGGTGCTGCAATAGCACCTGCAACGATTGGTTTTTTAGCTTCTGGTGGATCTATTGGTTTAGGTTTTGTTGTCATGGGAGCAGCTTACCTGATTTGTGGTGTGATTCCTGCCCTGTTTATTAAGGAAAAACTCTACGACCCACAAAATTCTTAAAAGTAGATCTTCCAATAAAAAGGCCAACTTGATCAAGTTGGCCTTTTTATGCCTCCCTTAAATCTCTCCGTTAGGCAATTTTTTGCTATTTTTATTTGATATTTTCATTTTATTAACATAAAGTATCGCTAAGCGAAATAACATTTCTTAAAATGAGAGATCAAAGCCGAGAGTCAATGGAGTTTGACGTAGTGATCGTAGGCGCAGGACCTTCGGGTTTATCTGCTGCGATTAAAATTCGTCAATTAGCGATTGAAAACAACCTGCCTGATCTTTCTGTTTGTGTTGTTGAAAAAGGCTCTGAAGTAGGTGCGTATATCCTTTCTGATGTTGTACTTGAACCACGTACCATGAATGAATTCTTTCCAAACTGGAAAGAAGAAGGTGCTCCACTGAATGTCCCTATAGCGGGCGACGAAACATATTTCTTATTATCTGATAGTAAAGCACAAAAAATGCCGCATTGGATGGTACCGAAGTCAATGCACAACGATGGAAACTATGTGGTTTCCCTTGGTGACGCATCACAAAATATCACTTGGGTAACACTTGAAGGTGGAGGTGGTCCTAACTACCCAAACATGTAAATGGATGGATAGTTTTGCAGAGATTTAATTGCTCTATATCCCGAATAAGTTGAGGTATTTCTACTCTCGATTGTCATTTTTTAGGTAAGCTTAGTTCCTACGGGAGCTAAGCTTAAAAAACAAATTGATAGGAACTTTCTAGAACAATCATGAAGGAAAAAATAATGAGCCGCGTAGAGTTTAACTGGAATGACCCTTTTTTAATTGAACAGCAACTGAACGAAGAAGAACGCATGATTCGTGATACAGCTCATGCATTCTGCCAAGATAAGTTAATGCCACGGGTGCTTGATCAATTCCGTCATGAAACAACCGATCCGCACATCTTTAGGGAAATGGGTGAATTAGGCCTGCTCGGACCCACCATCCCAGAACAATATGGCGGTGCAGGCTTAAATTATGTGAGTTATGGGTTGATTGCCCGTGAAATTGAACGTGTTGATTCGGGCTATCGTTCAATGGCCAGTGTGCAAAGCTCGTTGGTGATGGTGCCCATTCATGAATTCGGGACTGAGCAACAAAAGCAAAAATACTTGCCTAAACTGGCGACTGGTGAATGGATTGGCTGCTTTGGCCTAACCGAACCCGACCATGGTTCAGATCCAGGCAGTATGGCCTGTCGCGCTAAAAAAGTTGCAGGTGGCTACCATTTAACTGGCGCCAAGATGTGGATTACCAATAGTCCAATTGCGGATGTTTTTGTGGTGTGGGCCAAAGAAGTTTCGCCTGAAGGCAATGTCGGCCCAATTCGTGGTTTTATTTTAGAAAAAGGATGGCAAGGGCTTTCTGCGCCGGCAATTCACGGTAAAGTCGGCTTAAGAGCATCTATTACAGGTGAAATTGTGATGGATCAAGTCTTTGTTCCTGAAGAAAATGCATTTCCAGACGTTCGTGGCTTAAAGGGCCCTTTCACCTGCTTGAACAGTGCCCGTTATGGTATTGCTTGGGGTGCCATGGGTGCAGCCGAGTTTTGCTGGCATACTGCACGCCAATACACACTGGATCGAAAGCAATTTGGCAAACCACTGGCTGCCAACCAACTGATTCAAAAAAAGTTGGCAGACATGCAAACAGAAATTGCACTCGGCCTACAGCTTGCCCTTCGTTTTGGTCGAATGAAAGATGATGGTATTGCCTCAGTTGAAGCGACCTCTCTGATTAAACGTAATAACTGTGGTAAGGCCTTGGAGATTGCCCGTTTGGCGCGAGATATGTTGGGCGGAAACGGAATCAGTGATGAATTTGGCGTCGCCCGTCATCTGGTCAATCTTGAAGTTGTGAATACTTATGAAGGCACCCATGATGTGCATGCCTTGATCTTAGGCAGAGCCCAGACAGGACTCGCAGCGTTCTAAAGCGCTAAGTGACGACTAAAAATAAAACGGCGAGCATCGACGTTAGATAGCTCGCCCTATCGCATCTTGATCTTATCTAGGTCAATACTGGTACACTGATTAAATTGGGCGAAACGCTGTAATTCTCGTTCTAATGCAAGCAAAAACTCATCTCGATTTCGCATATTGGCATCTTCTAAATGCAAACTTATCACTTCTAATCTTTGTTCACGACGATGCACTTTACAGTCGATTCGTCCAACAAAATCATCTGCATAAAGCAACGGTAAGCAAAAATAACCATATTGTCGTTTGGCCGCAGGTACATAGCATTCAATGCGATAATCAAAGTCAAATAAGCAACTTAAACGTTCCCGATGAATCACCAGATTATCAAACGGAGACAAGATTTTAACCTCCGCTTCAATCTTGAGTTCATGTTCCAACACGGCGCTGGCCACATAAACCGTTTGCCCACTTTCCAGCTTAATCAAGTTGATCACGCCTGCATCAATCTGCTCATCGAGTAATTTACGCATGATTTCACGTAAATCCTTATTGGTTTTTAAATGCAGCAATTGCTTCCAGGTAAATACACCATGGGCACGTATGGTGGTATCCAATAAATATTGCGCATATTCCTGTAAAGTCGGTGTGCTTTGATCAAAGCCCTGCGGTATGCAACGTTCAGTCAGGTCATAGACTTTTTCCATGCCATTACGCTCACAGATCATTAAATCACCTTGCATGAATAGCTGTTCAATCGCCTTGCGGCTTGGTCCTGCATTCCACCAGCCTGCTGATCCTTCCCGTTTTTCCTTCTGCATATTTCTGAGTCGGATTCTGCCTTCGGCTTTCACCTGAGCCAGAATTTCATGCATCAGTTTCTGATCACCTCTTGAAAAATAACGGCTTTCTCCATTACGAATAGAATGCATTAACGGCATGGCATAGCGATAATCCCGCATCGGTAAATAGGATGCTGCATGGGCCCAATGTTCAAAAATCAGTTGATCTTGTACCAGTTGATTTAAATGACCCAATTGGTAATTGGGTACTCGACTCCACAGCACATGATGATGGGCGCGTTCCACCACAGAAATGGTATCTATTTGCACATAACCCAGATGTTCAATGGCTTGTTGTGTACCAGATAAGCCCTCACCAAATCGATTGTTTTTTTCTAAACCTTGATGAGATAAAGCCAAGCGTTTTAATAATGAAATCATAATATTGTCATTTAAATCATATTTTATCGATCAAGAGAGATGAAGCTGCAATAAATGCAGTTATTCAAATTAACACAATTATGCCAATCCCTTGTTTATTTTCCTTGTATATAAAAACGAGGCGCCACGCCCAAAGAACGTTTAAAGGCTGCGGTAAAAGCACTGCTACTGCTATAACCCAACTCGATTGCGACATGGGTAATGGATTGCCCCAATTCCATGCGAGTCAACGCATTGAGCAAACAGGCTTGCTGGCGCCAGTTGCTAAAACTCATCCCCGTTTGCTGCCGAAAAATTCGTGTAAAGTTACGGCGGCTCATCCCAACTTGTGCTGCAATTTGATCAAGATCATCGTCCAAGCTGGGTGCTTTTAGCAATTGCAGACATAAGGCAGCTAACCGTGGTTCTTGCGGTAAGGGCGCATTTAAAGGCAGTTCAGGCATTAGTGCAATTTCTGCAATGATTAATCGCATGAGATAATCATCTCGACTACCCAACACATATTCAACAGGTAAATCAACCGCGGTCGACAATAGCTCATGCAATAAGGGTGACACGTTGATCACTGCGCAATAGGTTGGCAAGCCTACCGCATTTGCAGTTTCAGGGAGAATATAGGCACTACGGGTTTTGGTGATCCCGCCCATGTGTACTTCATGGTCAATCCCCGCTGGAATCCAAAGCGCACGTTTCGGTGGCACCACCCAACTACCAGCAGCGGTAATGACCGTTACAACCCCTGTAATCGCATACAGACATTGACCTCGACGATGGCGATGACTTGCTAGCAGATGACCATCGGCATAATCATTACCCGTGGCCATTACATCACGCGCCACGTCCTGATAATCATTGACCTGAATATTACGCATTGCCCTCCTCCCCCTAAATGGCCTGAACTCGACACTATCTGTCCCAAATATGATTGTGGGCCGATTTCTATTCAGTTTAGGATAAAAGTACTGAAAAACAAACCTCTTTCAGCAGCACCATTCAAACTGATACAACGTGTTGGAGCAATCATGGCAAGCAATACAGGCACTCTTGAGAATGCATTTCCGCAAGAGCAATTTCCACCGAATGATCAACCGCAGAAATTCGTGTTACGTGTTGTCGGCGCAGTTGCTTTTGCCCATCTATTAAATGATTCAATTCAAGCCGTAGTCACTGCAAGTTATCCGATGTTAAAAGCCGAATTTTCTTTAAGTTTTGCTCAAATCGGCTGGATTGCCTTGGTCTATCAAATTACCGCATCCTTATTACAACCGTGGATTGGGCTATATACTGATAAACATCCAAAACCCTATTTATTGCCAATGGGTATGGCAGCCACACTGATCGGCATCGGCTTAATGGCGATTGCAGCAAGCTTTCACAGTTTGTTGTTTGCTGCCGCATTAATTGGGGTAGGCTCGTCGACTTTTCATCCTGAAGCCTCTCGCATCGCCCGTACCGCATCAGGTGGACGTTTTGGTACAGCACAATCGATGTTTCAAGTTGGAGGCAATACCGGTTCTGCGATTGGGCCATTAATGGCAGCTGCCGTGATTATTCCAAATGGGCAAGGGGCAATTGGCCTCTTTGTTTTGGTTGCTGCTTTGGCGATTTTCGTTTTATTACGTGTCACCAAATGGTTGGTTAAACAAGCTCCTGTACAACGTGCTGCTAGTCAAGGTGCCATCTCTACCTTGACCCGTAAACAAGTGATTCAGGCCATGGCGGTGATTTGTGTTTTGATGTTTGCCAAATTTATCTATATTGCGGCCATTACCAATTATTTTACGTTCTACCTGATTGAACGTTTTAATGTTTCTATTCAAACCTCTCAGCTGTATCTGTTTATTTTCTTGGGTGCAGTGGCTCTGGGAACATTTGCAGGTGGCCCTATCGGTGATCGGATCGGTCGTAAAGCTGTGGTATGGGTCTCCTTCTTGGGTGTTGCACCGTTTGCCTTGATGTTGCCTTATGTTGGCCTTACTGGAACAGCGATCCTAGCAATTGTAATTGGTTTAGTGATGTCCTCTGCTTTCTCTGCCTTAGTGGTGTATGCTCAGGAAGCCGTGCCTGGTCGTGTCGGAATGGTTGCTGGCTTGATGTTTGGACTGATGTTCGGGATCGGTGGGATTGGTGCAGCGGGACTGGGACATTTAGCCGATACCCATGGTATTGTTTGGGTCTATAAACTCTGCTCCTTCCTGCCACTTTTAGGTTTTATGACTGCGTTCTTGCCGAATACCAAAAAATAATCCATCACTCAGAACTGCAGCATAGCAACAGGCCTGCTGCAGTTCTGAGTGATCAACATGATCTTGTTTGCCTGCACGTTTAAGTGCTAGAATTTTAGCCATCGTTGGAACTTGCTAGATTCCTTCTTTTTCATTGTTACGATAAAAAAAACCGCGAAAAATTGATGTTGATATTTTTTCATTCGCGAAAAATATCACATCAACACATATCCCAATCATTAAGATTCGGTCAGCGTTCATCAGGGCTTGAGTTGTTATCAGGCATCGTTAACAGGTTCTCGCAGCATTGCTGTACCTGCTTTTTCGATAGGACGCTTTATGAATCGCTCTCTATTTATTATTTTTTCGACCATTGCTTTAGATGCGATTGGCATCGGGCTGATTTTTCCAATCTTACCCGCCTTACTTCAAGACATTACACATAGTCATCAGACTGCGTTATACATTGGTCTGCTCGGCAGTCTCTATGCCGCCATGCAATTCCTCTTTTCACCTGTACTCGGTGCATTAAGTGACCGATTTGGACGGCGACCAATTCTGCTGCTGTCATTGGTAGGTTCAACCATCAACTACACTTTCTTGACCTTTTCACATAGTCTTTTGCTGCTAGTGATCGGTCGAATCATTGCAGGTATGAGCAGTGCCAATATGTCGGTTGCTTCCGCCTATCTTGTCGATATAACCAAACCAGATCAACGTGCCAAATACTTTGGTCTCATGAGCGCGATGTTTGGTGCAGGTTTTATTATTGGACCAATCTTTGGAGGTTTGCTGGGTGACTACTGGCTCAGACTGCCCTTTTTTATTGCAGCCATTCTTTCAGGCCTCAACTTTTTACTGGCCTATTGGGTATTGCCTGAGTCAAAAACAGCCGAGCTCTCAAACAATCCTGTTTCGAGTCTGAATCCATTTAAAGCCTTTACCTCGCTTCGATCAATCCCGAATATACTTCCTTTAATTGCCACCTTTTTTATCTTGAGTGGCACAGGTGAAGCTTATGCAGTGTGCTGGGCGCTTTGGGGACATGCTACCTTTCAATGGAACGGTTTTTGGGTGGGGCTATCTTTAGCTGCTTTTGGTTTATCTCAAATGCTGGTTCAAGCCTTTATTCCTCAGCATGCCTCCCAACGATTTGGAGATCGAAATACCGTCCTTATCGGAATAAGTTGCTCTTGTATTGCATTATCCATCATGGCTTTTGCTCAACAAGCTTGGATCATTTTTATCATCATGCCACTTTTCGCCTTAGGCAGTATCGGTACCCCATCATTACAAGCCTTGGCTTCGCAAAAAGTTTCGCCAGAACAACAAGGTCAATTCCAAGGCATTATTGCCTCTACAATCAGCTTGGCCTCCATGTTTGCTCCTCTACTATTTTCCACCCTGTATTTTCAATTTCAATCCGAATGGCCAGGTGCAATCTGGCTAAGTGTAGTCATGATTTATCTACTTGCGCTGCCTATTCTGATTCGCAGTCTCAAGCCAAACACACAACCCTCAAAATGACAAAAACGTAATTTTCCTGTTGCTCAGAAGTACTGATGCAACTTGGATAATAAAGATGAAAGCTGATGGCGCCGATTGTGTCATCAGTCCCACATCATGCTTTAAAAGAGGATAAAAAATGAGTTTTGTGCAAAACAGTAAAACCATGTTGCGCAACCTGATCATCGGTACGACTCTGGCAATTGCAACATCAACCGCTTTTGCTCATGTCAGCTTGATCAGTGCTACACCCGCAGCAAATACCATAGTTTCAACCCAACCTAAAAATTTAAGCCTTAATTTTGGTGATGAGGTGATGTTAATGAAGATTCAAGTTTTAGATGAACAACGCCGTGAACTTCCATTGAATTATAAGGTCAGCCATGACCTGAAAAAATCATTTGATGTGGCCTTACCTTCACTGAAAAAGGGCAAATATACCGTGCTTTGGAGCACCATGGGCAAAGATGGACACAACATGAACGGTGAATATAGTTTTACTTTGAAATAAGCCAAATCAAACTCGAAATAGATGAGCAACTTGCCAATCTCATCCCTTGACCAGTTGCTCGGGGTTAGGAATAAAAATGATGCCTGAATATTGGATATTCGCCGCCTGGATAATAAAAATTAGCCTATATCTAAGTACTGCTTTTGTCATTGGAGGTGCATTCTGTTATTTCCTCCTCGGACACTATGCTGAAATTAAAAAAGGGATGGTCAATTACATCAGCATTGGGGCCGCCCTTGGTTTTATGTCCAGTACGCTGGGTTTCTTGTTTTTAGTTGGAAGCTTTGCCAATACAGGCCTGCTCGGCATGTTTGACTGGAACTATATCAACATTCTGATCAACACTGCGACGGGACATGCCCATCTGCTTCGTATGATCAGCTTTGCATTACTGCTGGCATTGCTGATTTTTAAACTCAAAACGCACAGAACTGAAATTAGCCTGTTTGAAAAATGCATTTGGCCAATCCCAATATTGCTGATCGCCTATAGTTTTTCTCAACTCGGCCATGTCACCAATCTCCCCACTTTCGCCCAGCTTTTATTGACGATCCATGTGCTTTTAATGTCTGTTTGGATGGGGTCGCTCTACCCGCTTTGGAAAACCAGCCACATTATCAGTGGGCTACCGTTAAAACAATCTATGCATTTATTTGGACAGATTGCCGCATTTATCGTCGGTATTCTGATTGCATGTGGCATCACCATTGCACTACTCCTGTTTAAGGATTTTGATGTGCTCATCGCCACACCTTACGGACAAGGTTTTATCATTAAGCTTGTCTTGGTTATCGGCATTTTACTGTTGGCCGCTTTTAACAAATGGTACTTTAGTCCACGTTTACAACAGGCTAAATTTGCAAAACAACTCGGCTATGCCATTTTGTTTGAAATGTCACTCGGCTTCATGATTTTAATGACCACTGCCTATATCACCACAGTTGTCGGAATTGAATAAAATCACAAGGAACTGCTATTCGATGTGAATCATGGACATTTGAATAAAGCCCTGATTCACTCGATTGCGTTAAACAGACATGCTGTCATGTTTAACATGTTGTGTGATCCACCAAAATAACAAAGCCATGATGCTGATGCAGGCGCCGAGTACGCACACGCCTTGCCATCCAGCTCGTGCATACGTCAAAGTACTGCTGATCGCTCCCAAACCACTCCCAGCCGCATAAAACAGCATATACAGTCCAACCAAGCGACTTTGGTTGTCTTGTTGAGTTTGGAGAATCATGCTTTGATTGGTGACATGTAAAGCTTGCCCACCCAAATCCAGCAATAAAATACCAATGATTAGTGCAACAATTGAATATTCAATTTGAGCGAATGCAAACCAAGACAACAATATAATCAGTAAGGCAAAGCCACTAGTTCTTTGCGCAAAACCTTGATCTGCCCATTGCCCAGCTTTTGTCGCCATTAAGGCACCGAGTACCCCAACCAAACCAAATGCACCAATTGCGGTATGGGAATAATGATACGGCGCTGAGCTCAATAATAAGACCAAGGCACTCCAAAAAATATTAAAAGCGGCAAACATCAACAGTGCCAATAGACCACGTATTTGTAATATCTTATTGTGACAAAGCAAGCTCAACATCGACCCAAGCAACCGTGGATAGCTTAGCTTATACTGTGGATTCGCAAGCACAGGCAGAGATTTCCAAAGCGGTATGGCAATCACCAACATGAGCATTGCTGCACAGAAATAAACGTTTCTCCAACCCGCAACATCACTGATTGCTCCAGCAAATACACGCGCCAACAGCAAGCCAATAAATACACCACTTTGTGCTGTACCGACGACATAACCACGCTCATGCAAATCCGCCACGCTTGCCGCATAGGCAATCAGTCCCTGCGTCATGGCAGTCCCTAACAAGCCTACAGCAAACATACTGATGAATAGACTCAAAGTCGTCTTGGTGATGCTGACTGCAATCAAAGCAACACAGAGTGCCAACAGCTGCAATAACATCAACCGACGCCGATTAATTCGATCACCCAATGGCACCAACAAGAATAACGCCACAGCACAGCCAATTTGTGTCACTAAAATCACACTACCAACAGCGGCATAACTAATAGCTAAATCCCGAGCAATCGCATCAAGCAATGGCTGCACATAATAGACATTGGCAACACTAAGCCCGCTTGCAATGGCAAATAACCACACCAAACTGGTCGGCAATTTTTTTGGCTGAATTAAAAGACATTTTTCATTTTTGGGTAAGGAAGACCTACAGGGAATATTCATATCTACACCCAAACTAGTTTCAAATTAAAACTAGTTGAATCCTAATCCACCTAGTTTTAAAATGCAACTAGATCACCCTTTAATCTGCTGAGAATGCGATGCCAAACCCTAAAATTTCGAGTCCAGAATTCTGCCCTGTTGCACGGAGTGTTGAAGTGATTGGAGATCGTTGGTCCTTATTAATTGTGCGCGATATAATGGACGGGCTACACCGCTTTGGTGATCTGCAACGAAGCCTCAATGTCGCGCGTAACATTCTCTCAGACAGACTACATAAATTAATTGCTGCTGGGATTCTGCAAACACGCGCTGCTTCCGATGGCACAAGCTATCAAGAATATATTCTGACGGACAAAGGCGAACAGCTGTTTCCAATCGTGGTGGCATTACGCCAATGGGGGGAACAATATCTATTTGGGGAAAATGAAACTCATTCTGTCCTGATTGAAAAAACAACAAGGCAGCCTGTTCCCTTGATGATCCCCATCTCCAATGAGGGCACGGTATTGAACACAACAAGCACTGAAGTATTAAAGGTCAATCCATTGAGCGAATAAAATAAATGTAAAAAATTTATGTTTTGTTTACGCACAATTTACGATAATTTTATTATTTATCAATCGATTAAATCATAATATTCATAACATCTCAATTAACTCATCATTTAGGGATGTCATGAAAACTTTGCATCATATATTACTTTTAACGACAACGTTCTGCTCAAGCTATGCTTTGGCAACCGATCAAACCGCTGCAGCAAATTTCAGTCTGAGTGGGAATGTTGCTTTGGCGAGTGACTATCGCTGGCGTGGACAAACGCAGACTAAAAATGATGCAGCATTACAAGGAAACTTTGTTGTAAACCATTCCTCTGGATTTTATGCCGCGGCATTTGCATCAAATGTCGATTTCGGTGATGAAGCGCACTTAGAACTTGACCCCTCACTTGGTTATACAGCGCCAATCACATTCGGGAAATTCCAGCCCACCATTGATATCGGTATGCTACGCTATCATTACGTGGGAAAAAGCGATTTAAATTATAACGAATACTATCTCAAGCTGATCATCAATAGCGCTTTGAACGATGGTGATCGCTTTACACCAAGTATCAGTTATACCCCTCAATACGGCGGAAAAGCCACTCGCCAAAACGTCGGTGAAAATGTCAAAAATTGGTATTTCAATCTTTTATATACGACGCCGATCGCACAAACCAACTTTGCAGCAGTTGCAAGCTTAGGCTATTCCAAAGCCAGCCAAGCTATTTATGGTGGAACCGCCAAAGATCATTTCTTCGATTGGAAAATTGCAGCGAATTATAATTATAGACCGATGAACTTAACTGCTGAACTAGCTGCGATTGGAACTGACCTAGATCACACAGGTTATTCCGATAGCAATCAAAAAGGTGTTAAAACCGCCGCAGTGTTTAGTCTGACCAAGTCCTTTTAGATTAAAATGAAGTACAGCAAGCACGAATACACTTTATCGCTTGCTGTATAGCATCACATTTATTTGACTGATTCGCTCTAACTGGATTTACGCTGAAACCCTTGTTGCGCCAATAACTGAGCCCGTGTTTCATAATCTACAACTTCAAGCACCTGATGCAATAACCACATATAGCCAAAAGGGTCTTTAAACATGGCATTTTTAATGCCCATTTTAGGCATATCTTGCACCGCCTGAACCAGTGCGGCACCTGCATCCACAGCCTGCTGCAAGGTCTTTTCAATATCCGTGACAGTAATATTAAACCAGATTGGGATATAGCTCTCAGGAGTAGGCGCCAATAATTGGAAATCTGGGTTTTCATCCAACATATGAAAATGGACACCATGAATACTGATAATCACACTATTTTGTCCAAGCACAAAATCACCGACTTCGATTCTTTCAACCTCAAAAACCCGCTCATAAAACGCCAATGCCGCCATGGTATCTTTGACAATAAAATCAATTTCTGTACTTTGCATTTGATGTATTCCCTTTGTTTTATTCATTCTAAGGGACGGATTTTCTGATCACTGTCTTTACTTTGTAAGATAAGTAAATGCTCTGCGATAAAAAGGCGAAGCAAGATTTAATCTCGCCTCGCCTTTTTCTTTAGCTGTACTGATTATTCAATAATTAAATCTTTGGCAGGAATAGCATCGCCATAGACTGGCTTTAAGGTTTTTTCATAGGCCTGATGAATCACGCCTTCTTTGGCTAGCTTTTGCAAATCTTGATTTAACCAATCCAACAGTTCTTTATTGCCCTTTTGTACAGCAGGTGCAATTAAATCTTGCTCACCCAAATTGGTAATGCCGACAGTGTAATTTGGATTTTCTTTTGCCCATGCCAACACCAATAAATTGTCATGTGCCAAAGCAGCACCTCGACCATCTTTTAAAGCATCAAAAGTTTCTGTGTTTTGCTCATATTTTTGCAACTTAATTTCAGGATGTTGCTTGCTAAAAAATGAATCCGCTGTGGTGCCTTTATTCACCAATAAGGTTTGATCTTTTAACTGAGTAATATCAGTAATTGGTTTGTTCTTAGGAGACACTACACCTAAAGCGACTTTTAGATAGGGTTTGGCAAAATCCACCACTTGCTCACGTTCAGGTGTCACGGTGAAATTGGCAAAAATAATATCCACTTTATTGGCTTTCAGATATTCAACACGGTTGGCCGCTTCCGTCAGTACAAATTGAACCTTGTTTTCATCGCCCAATAAATCTTTGGCCACATGCTTGGCAATTTCCACATCAAAGCCCTGATTCTTACCTTGTGCATCCAGATAACCAAACGGCGGCTTGTCGCTAAATACGCCAATCCGAACCACACCGTTTTTTTTGATCTGTTCAATACTGGAGACCTGTGCCGAAGTATCCGCTGTTTTTTCCGTGGACTGTGGATTTTTATTACATGCCGTCAGTCCCAAACTGAATACGGAAGCCAGTAATAATTTTTGTAGATTTGAAAATGTTATTGTTTGCATAAGTTCACCTATTTTTTAACCTTATAAAAATCTGTTATTGCTTGGGGATATCGACATCCAAAAAGATATTCGGATTCACTGTTTCGCCATAAATCGGCTTCAAGGTTTGGTCATAAATCTTTTGAACCTCACCTGTCGTTCTAAGCTGTTTAATTTCATCATTGAGCCAGTGCAGTAATTGGCTATTGCCCTTCTTCACGCCTGCTGCGATAAAATCTTGATTACCAATCTGAGGAATGCCTGCCACATAATTCGGGTTTTTCGCTGCCCATGCCAAAGCATAGGTGCTGTCTTGGGAGATGGCGTCCCCCCGACCATCAATCAATGCGTTAAAGGCATCGGTATTTTGTCCAAATTTCAACAATTTGACTTTGGGATAGTTTTTACTGAAATAGATCTCCGAGCTTGAGCCCTTATTTACAATTAAGGTTTTGCCTTCCAGCGCTTTTACATTCGTAATGGCTTTGGCTTTGGGTGAGACAATTCCTAAGGATGCTTTTAAATAAGGTTCGGAAAAATCAACCACCTGTTGCCGTTCTGGTGTCACTGAAAAACTGGCAAAAACCACATCAACTTTTCCTGATTTTAGAAACTCAACCCGATTAGCCGCTTCCGCAATCACAAACTGAATTTTATGTTCATCGCCAAGCAGATCTTGAGTGACCCGCTTAGCCAGTGCCACATCAAAGCCCTGATTTTTGCCTGCACTATCGACATAGCCAAACGGTGGATTGTCCGCAAATACACCAACCCGCAATACACCATTTTTCCGAATCTGTTCCAGTGAAGTATCTTGTGCCGTAGCTTTGGCTTCAGTGGAAGCGGGTTGATTACAGCCTGTCAACATAGCTGCCATCAGTACACAGACCATTCCCAGACTAAACATTTTTGTTTTCGACAAATTCCAATCTTGCCCAATTGCTAAATTCAATCTCATAAAGTCCTCGTTTTCATTTTTAATAATTCAAAATATTGAGAAAGGTTCTCGCACGTTCAGTCTGAGGGTGCTGAAAAAATGCTTCTGGCGAGCTTTGTTCAATGATCTTGCCCTTATCCATAAAAATAATGCGATCCGCCACTTTGCGGGCAAAGCCCATTTCATGGGTGACAATCAACATGGTCATGCCTTCCTGCGCCAGTTTCAGCACCACATCTAGGACTTCCCGCACCATTTCAGGGTCAAGCGCTGCGGTAATTTCATCCAGTAAAATCACTTTCGGTTGCATCACCAACGCACGGACGATGGCAATTCGCTGCTTCTGACCACCTGATAAATTGGAGGGATAATCGTATTTACGATCGAGCAAACCTACCCGCTGCAACAATTGATCGGCCAATTGCTCCACTTCCGCACGTAGGCGTTTTTGCGCTTTTAACGGACCAAGCAAAATGTTATCAATCACATTCATATGCTTGAATAATTCATAGTTCTGGAACACCATGCCGATCTGCTGGCGCACGTTATCCCATGGCAAATCCTGCCCTAGCACACCAACATCTTTGAGATGGATCTCACCGTCTTGTATCGGTTCCAGCCCATTGATACAACGTAACAAGGTACTTTTTCCACAACCGGATGGCCCCAAAATCACCACCACTTCACCTTGTTGCACCTCTAGGTCAATGCCATGCAAAATATGACTTTGTTTATAAAACTTGTGTAAATGCTGTATCGATAACAAAGTCATGCGTTCTCCCACACTTTTTCTAAATGCGCTGCTAAAAGCGATAATGGATAACAAATCAGGAAATAAAGAATAAAGATGAAACCGTAAATCCACAGCGATGCGCTGGGTACCGTCAATAATGAATTTTCAATAATCTGCTGCCCCACTTTCAGGACTTCCACCATCCCGATCAGTACGGCTAATGAACTGGTTTTAATCATGCGGGTAAACAGATTTAATGCGCCAGGTGTTACCCGTTTTAAGCTTTGTGGGAAAATCACATAAACTAAGGCCTGTATATGAGTGAGTCCTACTGCATAGGCAGAATCCCGTTGATGTTGATCAATCGAGGTGATCGAAGCGCGAACCAGATCGCCCATTTCCGCAGTTCCCCATAGGGTAAATACAAAAATACAGACCCAAAACGATGACAACTGCCAGTTAAACCATGTCGCAAAACCAAAATAAAAAACGAATAAAAGGACGAGGATGGGTACAATCCGTATGGTTTCCAGATAGAAACGGCACAGGATTTTAATCAGCATATTTTTTGAGGTCATGATCACCCCAAAAATTGTCCCGAAAATGGCAGATAAAAATACAGATAGAAAGGCGATTTCGATGGTTTGCAATAAGCCATACAGCAAACGTTCGATATGACTCGGTTGAAATAAATACTCAAGTCCCATGGCTCACCTTCCGACTGCGATATTCCAGATAACTCGTTAAAGCCGAAACAGGTAACAAAATGATCAGATAGGCCATGATTAATAGAAATAGAGCTTCTGTGGTTTTGTAATCCATGCCAATCAAATCTTTGGTCACAAACAGGAGTTCCACCACAGCAATGGCGCTCAAGATCGAGCTTTCTTTAATTAGAAATAAGCAGTTCGCACCAATGGCAGGTATAGACAGCGACAGTGCCTGTGGAAATACCACATATTGAAAAACTTGCACGGCGTTGAGACCCACACTTCGAGCAGAATCAATTTGCCCTTGAGCAACTGACTGCAGGCCAGCACGAAAGGCTTCCGCCATATAGCTGCCACCTAAAAAAGTCAGACCAATTACGCCGCAGGTGAATCCATCGAGTTTGATGCCGATCTTAGGTAAACCGTAATAGAGAAAAAATAGCTGAATGAGCAAGGGCGTATTGCGGGAAACCTCAATATAGACTTTGACAATTTTGTTGAGTATTCGAACGTTATAGGTACTAATCACACTACAGATCAGCCCCAATAAAATAGATAACACAATACCAATGAAGGAGATTTTTAAGGTCATGAGGGTGGCCGCATAGAACTGCGGCAGCACACTCTGTATATACAGCCAATCCAAAGAAAACATCCGAATGAAAAATTGATTTTTTTGATAAATACGTTGTTGTTATTTATCTTTGGATGAGTCTATGCTGATTGAAATTTCACATGAAATATTATTATTTGCTAAGCTTTGCTGAAATTTGGATGATGACCTTCATCTCAATTCTGCTTATAAGAAATGCTAGGCATTTCCTGGCATTTACGTACTTAACCTTTAAATTAAAAAGTAGAAAAGCAGCATAAACAAACCACCTGATACAATTGCTATCCAAGATATTATCCAAGATATTGCTCTCTCTTTTTTTAAAAATAATGGAGTCACCCATTTATCAACATCGATTTTTTTTAACCATGATAGATACCGCGGAAAAGTTAGAGTAAATATAAGTGAACTAATCATCACACTAACAAAAGTGGGTCTTTTATAGAAATCAAAACCACTTGTTTTAAAAAACAAGAACCAAAATATAATTTCTGCTATGCAAAGAAAAACACATAAGTACACATTAAATTTAGTCTTAAAATTAGAAAAAAACAATGGTGTTAATATCCAAAAAGGATATATAAAACCTAGCATAAGTCTAAAACCATATAAATCATGCTTACCATCAAAAAAATAATATCGAGGAAATATTAAAAAATAATAAGCAGCCAATAAAAAGTAAATTAAAATACTAACTTTATCAAAACAAATATTATCTTTATTACGTATATACACTTGCTTTAATATACAAAAACCAAGCAGATATGAAATATAAAAATATGATAAGTACCAAACAGCTAGAGCAAAATTATCTATATTAAGCCCAGTATAGCTATATAGTTCAATAGAAAATCCTAAATAAAAACCAGAAAAAATAAAGATTAGCCCAAAAGTTGAAAAACCTTTTAAAATAATAGCAAAAGGAGAATCTTTTTCATTTAAATCTGAGTTCATAATCGTTTTTATTCACCTCTTATTTTAGCCCATCTAAATAACTTTATTCTCTAAACTCAGTACAGGCTTGGCACACCCATTTCTATTTTCAATTTTTAGAATCAAAACCAAAGCTGTGTATAAGACTCTATTTTATCTTAAAATAAAGATGATATCTTTCATCCACCATAACAAGCGGTTCAATTGCCGTATCCCAAATTTTTGCACCTTCCCTTTGCGTTTCTGATAATTCATTTGAGCTTATTGCTATTCTAATAGCAAATACAATATCCATAAATTGCTGTGAAGATAGCCGATCAAATCTAATTTGCTCAACAAATAGCTCTTCTGTAATTTTTTCATAAAGCTTTGGATGGGTATCCTGAATTGATCTTTTGATTAAACTACGAAGATAGAAATCAGCAGTAGAATTACAATCAAATTCTGTCCATTGATAGCCAAAAGGTTGTTTTTCATTAAATCCAACTCTATAAAGCATCCCCATATCAGCAATCTCATCATTATATTTTGCCTATTGATCATAATCCAATTTTCAACCTAGTCGATCTTCTTTCTATCCATTACAATCAGTTCTTTTTTATTCAGCGCAGCATATTTTGAGTAATTCCTCTCCCCAATTAAAACGTGGGCTAAAAAACCGTCATATCCAATTGATTGCGATGGGTGGTGCTGTGGGTACAGGTCTGTTTTTAGGCTCAGCTCAGGCAATTCAGTCCGCAGGCCCTTCGATTATTTTGGGCTATGCCATTGTCGGTTTGATCGCATTTTTGATCATGCGACAAATGGGTGAAATGATTGTAGAAGAACCTGTAGCAGGTTCGTTCAGCTATTTCTCACAAAAATATTGGGGAAGCTTCGCTGGCTTCTTGTCGGGTTGGAATTACTGGGTGGTTTATATTTTAGTGGCAATGACTGAGCTGACAGCGATTGCCAAATATATCCATTATTGGTGGCCACATATCCCTGCATGGATCTCAACTTTATTTTTCTTCATTGTCGTCACCTGCTTAAATCTAGGCAATGTGAAGTTTTATGGCGAATCCGAATTCTGGTTGGCCATTATCAAAGTTGTTGCCGTTATTTCAATGATCCTGTTCGGTTTGTACCTATTACTGACCGCTGGAGCAAATTCGACTGCAAGTTTCACTAACTTATGGCAACACGGTGGCTTTTTTCCGCATGGCTTCTCAGGCTTATTTTATATGCTGGCCTTTTTAATGTTTGCCTTTGGCGGCATTGAGTTGATTGGTATGACCGCTGCTGAAGCAGAAAATCCAGAAAAAAGTATTCCTCAAGCCGTCAATCAAGTGATTTTCAGAATTTTGGTTTTTTATGTAGCATCACTGGCGATCATCATGTCATTGATTCCTTGGAATCAACTTGATCTAGGTGGTTTGGATAAAAGCCCTTTCGTGATGATTTTCAGCCAATTAGGCATTGATTGGGCGGCGCATTTACTTAATTTTATTATTTTGACCGCAGCACTCTCGGTGTATAACAGCGGCATGTATGCCAATAGCCGTATGTTGTTTGGGTTGGCGGTACAAGGTAATGCGCCTAAGATTTTTGCTAAAGTCACTCAGCAAGGCGTACCAATGCCTGCAGTGATTTTTTCTTCTGTTCTTATTTTCGGTTGTGTCTTACTGAATTATTTTGTTCCAGAACAAGCGCTAAGCCATCTGATGTATATGGCTGTAGCAGCTTTGGTCTTAAACTGGGCGATCATTAGCTTTACCCATTTGAAATTTAAGCGTGCCGTTCGATTAGAAGGCAAGACTGTAAAATTTCCAGCGTTATTCTCACCGTTTAGTAACTATCTGGTTCTCGCATTTATCGTCATGATTTTATATATCATGTGGACACAAGGCTTTAAAGAATCTGTGATTCTGATTCCGGTCTGGATCATGTTTATGTTCGGATTATTTAAAGTTTTAAAATGGAATAAATCGCTTTAAAGCATAATCAGTCTTTCGCATCTACAGCACTCAACCATAAAACTGTAGATGCGTTATCCTCTATGCGAATCATAAATTTAGACATCATAGGCCTGATTTGTTATCAGCTTACTCAATTTGCTACTATAGCTCTGTCCCCTTCATTACGCTATCCAATGTCCGAACCTCAATTCTCTCTTAGTGATTATCTCTCAGCGGTACAGGAAATTATTCGCCTGTCTTTTGATGAGCCTGTCTGGGTCAAAGCTGAGATTCGGAATTTAAATATTAAAGGTGGGCATTACTATCTTGAACTGGCTGAAAAAGAACAAAAGACCGATAAAGTCATCGCAAGCTGTAAAGCCACGATTTGGAAATTCACTGCGGCTAAAATGGTGCTCAAATTTGAGCGCGAAAGTGGTATAGAACTCTCAAAAGATTTAAATGTACTGATTAAAATCAAGGCTCGTTTTGATCCGCAATATGGCTTTTCGGTCAATATCGAGGACATCGACTCAAGCTTTACCTTGGGCGATATCGCAAAACGTTATCAGCAGATCTTAGCTAGATTAAGCAGTGAAGGATTGGTACATCTGAATAAACAACTACCAACACCCTTTGATATTGAACATGTGCTGGTGATTGCACCAGAGAATGCAGCAGGATTGGGCGATTTCAAAAAAGATGCGGATGCATTACACAAAGCAGATGTTTGTCATTTTGTTTATCACACCGCGACCTTTCAGGGAAATACAGCCGCGCATAGTATTATGGAGTCTTTAAGCTCAGGGCTACGCCAATGGGCAAAAGACTATACCTTACCACCAGATCTGATCGTGATCATTCGTGGTGGTGGCGCCGTCAATGACTTAGCTTATTTAAATGACTATGATCTGGCTGCCCTGCTGTGTAAACGTAAAGTCCCAATCTGGGTGGGAATTGGGCATGAAAAAGACCGAACTATTTTAGATGAAATCGCACATCGCTCCTTCGATACACCCAGTAAAGTGATTGCGGGGATTCGTAATGTGATTTCAGAACGCTCGCAAGATGTCATGGATCATCTACAAAGGATTCAACTGCTTTCTCAACATCAAATTACAGCCTATCAAAGCCACAATGATCAGTTGCTTAATCGCATCAAATCGCAGGCTGAAAATCAAATTAGTACCAGCCATCTACACTTGCAAGTGGCGAAATCAGCACTGCAATATTTTGCCAAACAACAACTTAAAACGGCTTCGGCACATATTGAAGCTTTAATGCGGGAAACATTATTGCAAAATCCTAAAAATGTTTTAGCAAAAGGTTATGGCATTGTCCGTTGTGAAAATAAAGCAGTTCGCTCAATCCATCAGGTGCATTCGACAATTTCCATTGAAATGCAAGATGGCTATATCCATGCTAATGTAAATGAGGTAATTCATCATGACTAAGAAAGAGTTAAGCTTTAAGGAAGGTTACGAACTATTAAAAAGGAACGCCGATCTACTTGAAACGCAAGAAGAGCCGGATATAGATAATCTGATGAAGATCGTTGAAGAGTCAATGACGGCCTACAAAGCATGTAAATCACGCGTGGATGCTGTACAACAAGCATTGAATGAGACCTTTAAAGAGAATTAATTTCTAGTGTAAAGAAGTCAGTTCTATAATGAATCCTAAGAAACGATGACCATGTCGCGATAAAATTATGCTGCACTGATCTCGGCATTTTATTTTAAATCTTGAACACTTTCATGAACGAAGAAGTGTTGTCGCAACCACACTAACAACACCTTCATACGCTCTTGATTTACGGTATAAACTTTATAGGTTTGCCATTGATTTGTACACGGAAATTACTGAGCCTTACGCTCTTTATTCACTAAATATTCAACGACTTGAACAACTTTATTATCTCCACCTTGGACAATATATTTACCATTTACCACAACTGCTGGGACACCCGTAAGTTGATATTTCTGCGCCAATTGGTTTGATTCTGCAATTTTTGCCGTAATCGGGAAAGAGTCAAAGGTACTATTAAATTTTGCCTCAGAAACACCATATTGAGTAAAAAACTTGGCAAAAGCTTCTTTTTGTAAAACCTTTTCCTTACCTGAAAAGTTGACATGGAATAATGGGAGATGGGTACGTTTACGTACTCCTAAAGCCTCACTCACATAATATGCACGAGCGCCTTGTTCCCACATTGGATTCATTGCAGCTGGCGTACGCAGAAAATAAACATCTTTAGGAATGGTCTTTAACCAAGACTGCATATGTGGTTCTAATTTAAAGCAATAAGAACATCCATACCAAAAGAATTCTCGCACTTCGATTGTATTGGCTGGTGCTGAGGTTTTTACTGGATTTTGAACCACGGTATAATCTTTACCGGCAATAAAATCTGCGGCCATACTCGGTGTTGAACATACTGCAACAATTGCAGCCGCACTGGTTAAAATAAACTTTTTCATTTAACTTATAGCTCTTACAGTCACTTCTAATCTAGTTAATATTTGCATTAAAATAAATATTTTAATCAGACATTAACCCCGACTTAATGATTACTCATTTAAAAAATCCCAAACACTCCGCAAAGTGAATGGGATGACGATATAAATATTTCACTGGAGGAACGTATATCGCTAAGTTATTATTTTTACCATACACTCAGCCTTAAAATAAATACCACATCACAAAAATACACATATTAACCTGTTTAATTAACCTTATTTTATATATGGACAAGTTGCTAGCATATCCGTTTCAGTATCAATAACTTTCGTTTTTATGTCGAGTAAACTTAACATGGTCGGAAATAAATTATCCTGACTCAATTCATTATTTTTTTGTGTCGACAAACATTTTATCTGCTCAGGGTTGGACTGTTTCCAACGTGTAGAGAACCACATGATCATCGGAATATGCGTTTGCTGTTGTGGTGCGATCATATAAGGTGCACCGTGTAAATACATACCAGTTTCACCGGTGGACTCCCCATGATCAGACAAATACCATAAGCCAGTTTCATACTGTGTATTCTGTTTTAATGTTTCAACTAGCTGACTCAAGATGTAATCGGTATATAACAAGGTATTGTCATAGGTATTTTGCAAAACTTCACGACTACATCCTTGAATAGCATTGGTATCACATGTGGGCCTAAAGACTTTAAATTCGGCTGGGACTCGCTTGTAATACGCAGGGCCATGACTGCCTAATTGATGTAATACAAGCAAACGAGGCTGAGTATCCCCTGGCGGAATAGATTGTAGATAGGATTTCAGACTATCAATTAAGATCTCATCAAAGCATTCTCCACCTTTACACCACTTTTTCTGAATTGGTTCTGCAATCTTAAACGTCTCTACCCGGTCACAAACGCCCTTACAACCTGAATTATTTTCAATCCAAGTGACCTGATAACCAGCGCGCTGTGCAATATCAAGTAAGCCCTCTCTACGAGTGGCTAAGCGCTCATCATAGGATTTACGTGGCATCCCTGAAAACATACATGGAACAGAAACAGCCGTTGCCGTTCCACACGAACTCACTTTAGAAAAATTCAATATGTCTTGTTGAGCCATTTCTGGATTGGTAAGTTTGTTATATCCATTTAAAGAAAAGTTTTCCGCTCTGGCTGTTTCACCCACTACAAGCACCATCAGCTTAGGTAATGCATTTTCACGCTGCAAAAGCCTTGCATCTTCACCATAAATAATTAAGGGTTGGTTCTTTTTGGGCGCTTTCTTTTTGTAATATGAAACAAAAGAGGCAATCATATTTTGTGGTGAAATCATTCCTTTTAAGCTGCGATTTTCACGAAAAATAGCGGCAAAATCGACATAGAAAATAAACAACATAATGATGACGATGGATAAAGAAACAACAGCAGTTAGAATTTTTCTGGTAATTTGAACAATAAAAGGCTTGGTTTCAAGTCTAATTTTAACCAGAGCAACAACAAAAATAGGGAGAATGATCATTCCCAATACCCAAACCAAAAGATACCAAGACCAAAGGTCTCGTGCTTCTGTAAAGTTGGTTTGCATCATGTTCTGGATTTGATCAGAAGTAATCCATACACCAAGTGAAGTTACGGTATAGGATGCAAATCCGCCAATTAAGATCAGAAAAATCGCAATGGGTTTTGCTGACCAACGCCAGTTAAAAATCTGAAATATAAAATTATATGTAAAGATAACCACCAATATAGAAGCCATCAAAAACAGAAAACTTTGAAAACCTGAATAAGGGGTAAGATCTTGAATTTTTATAAAGAACGAAAAGTTTAAAAATAGACCTAACCAGATGGCCAATATAAAATTAAACTTTAATAATGAAACATCCTTACAAAATATTTTTTTAAACCAAAGCATTTCCAAACTTCCAAAAAGACACCCCAGCCTTTAAAAAAATAAAACCCGAAATAAAAATTACATCACTCTAATTTCAAAAGTATATCTCAAATTTAATCTATATTTAAAATATGACAAAAATGTAATTTACACGTCATAATTTAAAAAATTAACTATAAAATAAAATATAAGAAGGAATAAAAAAATTATACGCCGATTAATTTAAGCATGATGATGTAATGTGCACCGAGCTATATAAACAAAGTCAAAACAGCAAAAAAAAACCACATCTGAGGATGTGGCAAAAGGTGTAGCGATGCTTATTCGGCTTTACTATGGCTTTAGAGTAGAACGTTTTGCTTAAATGAAACTGAAATGAAAGCATCATGCTTGAACATTCTGATATTAAATATCATACTATTCAGTCAGGCCAAGCTTATCGCTCATAATGATTGGAAAGCATAAGTAAACAAAAAAAGCCTTTGTATTCACAAAGGCTGTCTGAATTTTGCTAAAACAATTACAGCTAAAAAACGCTTAGAACGCATTGTTAAATTTCAATCTGACTCCCCAGTTCCACTACACGATTGGTCGGGATTTGATAAAAATCACTGACTGGGCTGGTATTACGTTGCATTGAAATAAATAAATGCTCCCGCCAAGGCGCCATGCCATCCCCGACACTATGCATGATACGTTCACGTGAGATAAAGAAGCTAATCTGCATCAAATCATATTCAAACTCTAGCTGCTCATAGGCTTGAGCCAATGCACGTGGCACATTTGGTTCATCTTTAAATCCATAGAAAATTTTAATCCGATAGAAATGATTATCTAAAGTTTCAACATCAATGCGTTCTTCTTGCGGGACATAAGGGACATCTTCAATTACCACAGTCACCAGAATATTCCGTTCATGTAACACTTTATTGTGCTTAATATTATGCAACATGGCATGTGGAACCACATTCGGCGTACCCGTGAGGAATACCGCATCCCCTGGCACACGATGTACATTATCGCCAATACTTCTTATGAATAAGTCGAGTGACAATGTGTCATGTTCAAGCTTAGCAAAAGTGAGCTCTCGACCCCGCTTCCAAGTCATTAGAATGATCATTGCTACAGCGCCAATTAATAATGGCACCCAACCACCTGAGAATATTTTTAATGATGCAGCCGCAACCAAAACTGACTCGAGAATGAAAAATGGGATAATGAGCAAAAATACCTTCGGTAAGCTCCATTTCCAAGCATAGTAAATAAAGACTGCAACCAAAATCGTATCGCATAGCATGGTTAATGTAACCGCTAGACCATAAGCACTGGCAAGGTTTGAACTGGTCTGAAAGATTAAAATCAGAATTAAAATTGCAATCAGTAATAGCCAGTTTAGAAAAGGCACATAAATCTGCCCTTCTTCTGAATCTGAAGTATGTTTAATCCCTAGTCTTGGTAAATAACCCAATTGAATTGCTTGGCGTGCCAAGGAAAACACCCCAGAAATAACCGCTTGTGAAGCAATCACCGCCGCCATAGTCGCCAAGATAATCATCGGGTATAACGCCCAACTTGGCACTAATAAATAGAATGGGTTTTCAATCGCTGTTGGATTTCGTAGTAATAATGCACCTTGGCCTGCATAGTTTAAAACTAAGCAAGGTAACACGACACTGAACCATCCAAACCGAATTGGACGTGGCCCAAAGTGCCCCATATCGGCATACAGCGCTTCCCCACCCGTGACCGTTAACACCACGGCCCCCATAATAAAGAAAGACTGAACTGGATGAGTAAAGATAAACTGTATTGCCCAATGTGGACTCACCATCCCCAGTACAACGGGTGTCTGTATCACACTGGCAATGCCTAAAATGCCAAGTGACAAAAACCAGACTAAGGTGATTGGTCCAAAAAACTTACCGACAAAGGCTGTGCCATGTTTCTGCATCAAAAACAGCGTGGTCACAATCACTACCGCAATGGGCACAATGAAGGGATCAAGCACATTAGTGGCAATCGATAAGCCTTCAACAGCAGAAAGAACGGATATGGCTGGGGTGATAATCCCATCTCCAAAGAACAAAGACGCCCCGATAAAACCAATTGCAATCAGATAGATTTTTTTTGTTTCTGATAATTTCGCTTTACGCAGGTTCAAGGCCAATAAAGCCATGATCCCACCTTCACCATTATTGTCTGCACGCATGACAATCGCGATGTATTTAATACTGATGATCAGCATTAAGCACCAGAAGATAATCGACAAAATACCCAATACATTTTCAGGTTGAATCCCCAAACCATGAGCCGCATGGAAGGATTCCTTTAATGCATATAGCGGACTTGTTCCGATATCTCCAAAGACCACCCCAAGCGCTGCCAACGCTGTGGCAGGCAATGCTGCTTTTTTTGTAGTATTTTGCATAATGAGCTTTCTTTAACTGTTATAGGGCAAAACTTTAGTCATTTCTTTTCTTTAAGCATATGCTCTATTTCTCGTGAAGAATACCCTCTCTCTTTAAGAATCTGAACAATAATCTGCTGTATTTCTTTCGATGCACCGACATATTTTTCGACCAGCACATCTAAGCTATCCCCCATCAGTATGTCTTTTTTATTAAGAAGCAGGTTATGAACATGATTGTCTTGATCAGATGTATTAAAGAAACCCATTAACCTATCCATAAGAATGATTGCAAAGTATATTTTAATAAACTTAAAAAAATGGCCGCGTAAAATTTGCGTAAATTTTTAGGCTACGGTTCCTAAACTCAGAATGTTCCAGCTCTTCTAAAAACACCTTCGGAGATCTAGCTTTAAGAATAAATTTAAGTTCGGGTTACTTTGGCTCGATATTGTTCAAGTCAACATTGTAGATGCTTGTTATTTAATAGTTACACTTGTTCAATATCACCTAGAATAAGGAAGATGGTCTTTTCCAATGGATGTGATTTTTTATGTGGAAGAAAAGCATAAAGAAAATGGCTTAAGCTATATTGATGCAAAACAGAATCGAGTAGTTACTACACATGGTTTTTGTTCTACTTTCCGTGACTGGTCAGCAGACAGAACTGATTACCCTCGTGAGGTGTGTGAGCACGTACTTGCACATAAATTACCAGATGAAGTAGAAGCTGCTTATCTACGTGGAGCTTATCTAGAAAAACGTAAAGGTCTAATGGCTGATTGGGCTAAATTCTGTAGTATGCTCTTTAACTAGATAACATAAAATGAATGTTTCAGAAATTTAAAACTGGAACAAAACACCTACTATATAAAGACCAATATAGTGCAAATACTAAAGTGTAAAAATAAAACCCAATAGATCATGACAGACAGCCCCCAAGGTATTCACCAGTGCCAACAATTATACCGTCAGTAGCAACTCTCAATAACACTCCTGATGCTCAGTTAGTTCCCAATGTTCCCATAGGTTCTCCTAAATTCAATCAAAATTCACAATTTTTTAATATCTGAAATTCCTTCTTTTAGCCTGCTTTAAATAATACTTGTTAAAAATAAAAATCCCAGGTAGTAGTGAAAGAGCAAAAAAAACTAGATTTAAAATGAAATAATAATTATTTTCTGATATCAATTCCCTATAGCCATTAATTTCTGATCCAATAATCAGTGGAGCTGCAAAGAAAGGAATCATAAGTATATAAACAATTATTCCTATTAAATCGCTGACTAAGCTTTTCTTGTTGCTTACTGCCATAAGAATTTTAGAATATACATATATTATAAACATAAAATATATACAAAAAATCAAAAAGAACAAAAATGCATAGAACCACATCATGGAGCACATCCTACTTGTATATCGTTTGGTTTTAAACCACCGCCAACGTATTCTGATGAGCCAACCACAAAGCCTTCGAATACTGCACCAGCAAACATACCAGGATTACGATTGTATCCGCGAGTTCCTAATGGTTTTCCTATCATATTTACTCTTGTACCAAATCTACTTAGTACATGATTGACAGGGCCACCTATTGCACCAACAGCAGCATAGGAACCACAATCCAAAAAAAAGACATAACATATTGTTTTTAAAAATATTACAAGAAGATTAACCTACCACACTTGCAACTCCTGAACCGACAGATATTCCTTGCCATCCTCCAGTGATACCATCAAAGATACCTCAAGCAATATCACCATCGTGGAGCTTATCTAAAAAAACGCAAAGGATTAATGGCCGATTGTGCAGAATTCTGTAGTACGCTACTTCGCTAGGCAACATAAAATGAATGCTTCTGAAATTTAAACCAGGAACAAAACACCTACCCTATATTTGACCACTATAGCTCTAACCTCATGTCACCTTATAAATAAGATTAGCTCTTTAAACAATAATACTATTTCATTTTTATTTCACAAAATACCCTAGTTTTTTAAGATCTTTTAAGAATTTATTCTTGAAAAATAAAATTCCAGGAAATAAACACAATATGTATCCCAAAAAAAGGAATACATTAATCAAGATTTCATTTTTCAACTTTAAATGTAAATCCTCAATTAAAGTAAATGGCAGAAGAAGTGGGAGAACTATATAAATGGCAAAAATTAAATACACCAAAGCACTAATAATATGTTTGAAAAAAAAACCTTTCTTGCCTAAATACTTTAAAACTATACCGTAGATGTAACACCCTATAAAGATCAATATAGTGCAAATACTAAAGTGTAAAAATAAAATCCAATAGATCACGGCATACAGCTCCCTAGGTATTCACCAGTACCAACAATTATACCTTCTGTAGCTGCCCCCAATAACATTCCTGGTATCCGGTTAATTCCTGATGTGCCTAAAGGTTTTCCAATTAAGTTTACTCGAATATAAGGACCGTAACGCCCTATCATATGATTTATAGGGCCACCTGCTGCCCCCCCGAGAGCCGCACCAGCAGCAGCTGCAAAGTCATAATTTCCTATGTCAGTATAATCCTTACCTGATATTGCATTTCCAGCCCCCTGACCTAATAAGCTTGCCGCTCCAGCTCCTATCGCTCCTCCAACAGCATGTGACGTTCCAGGCATAACTAGGCCAACTGCTGCCCCTGCCACAGCACCTGCAAATGTAGCTGTTACAGTTCTTCCAGAAATAAATCCTCCTATTCCCCCAGCTATGGCGCCATAAGCTGCTCCAGGAATCCCTACATTTCCCTGCTCATCTACAAAACTGATTGGATTATTCCCTACATAAGCATAAGTATTTAAACCACCAGCCAGGCCAATCGGATCACTTTGTGTATAACGCCCCACACTTGGATCATAGTACCGATTCCAGTTATACCAAAGTCCACTCTCCGAATCATAGTATTGTCCTGGGAAACCGATATTAAATTGGCCAATACTACTTTTAACTACAGTACTGTCATAACTAGTATTTTGAGATTTCCATACCACAGCTTTACCAGTATTAGTCAATACTTCTGGTCGACCTAAATGATCATTATGCACAAAGTTCAACTTATCACTTCGAACCAAGCCTATAATCTGACCATACAACCAGATATAAACTGTGCTGATATTCGTATTTGATGAATTGGACTCACCCAATAATCGGCCATCTGGTGCGTAAATATAGTTTACGTTATCTGCCCCACTATTCTTACGGGTACGTAAATTAAATACATCATAATCATAGCTTATGTTATTAGTTCCAGTCTTTATAGATTTTAAGCGATTGAAGCCATCATAGCTGTAATCTACCGTTCCGCCATAACCAGTTTTCTTGATTAAATTCCCTAGCACATCATAGCTAAAGTTTTTAGCTTCTGTCATCGTTGTACTTGTTAACCGATTACCCGTATTCGTTTGATAGTTAGTTGTGAGGTTGGTATTTCCCAAACGACTACTACGGTTACCATTTTTGTCAAAAGTCCAACTCTCGGTATATTGTGCAGAAGCCGCTTTGGTTAATTGTCCTAAAAAGTCATAACTATAATTAGATGTTCGATTGGCTTCTAAATTATTATTAATACTACTAATCCAATTGTTTCCATTATAACTATGGCTTAACTTTTGAATAGTATCCGTATTGATTCCTATCAGTCTAAAATCTTTATCGTAACTAGTAGCACGGGTTAGTCCATTACCATAGGTCCAATTTTTGATACCACCATAAGGTTCATAGGCAATATTTTTAACTACATCTTGATTCACGCCTTGTATTTGT
This sequence comes from Acinetobacter sp. ESBL14, assembly GCF_036668815.1. Taxonomy (NCBI): domain Bacteria; kingdom Pseudomonadati; phylum Pseudomonadota; class Gammaproteobacteria; order Moraxellales; family Moraxellaceae; genus Acinetobacter; species Acinetobacter sp. ESBL14. Next base: position 27,067 of record NZ_JAZEVS010000003.1, on the reverse strand, counting down.
ACTTTGACATTATTGACTCGACTCATAGTGTCATAGCCATAAGAAATTTTATAACTATTGTTCGCAAGACTTTCACTACTTAAGCGCCCATAACTATCATATGTCCAAGAAGTTTGATAATTTATACCATTAATAATCTTAGCCTGAACAATCACTTGCCCATCTTTAGTATATCCATATCCCGATGAGCTAATCCCGTCCGATGTCCCACACAGGCGACCTTTACCATTGGTACAATTATCATATACCCATGCTTGTGTTTGAGTTCCTGTTTGAGCTTTGGTTTGTCGACCTAATGCATCATAACTATAAGTCGTTATTACATTATTAGCGCGAGTGAGTTGAATCAGGTTGCCATCAACATCATAACTATATTTTGTTAATCCTGTATCTGGGCTTTGTGAAGTCAATAAATTACCAAAACCATCATATGTATAAGATGTAGTATTACCTTTACCATCTTTAACAGATATTATATTACCTTGCGCATCATAGCTCGATTGGATAATCGAACCATCTGGGCGTTTTTCTTGGGTTAAATGATTATTTGCATCATAACTATATGTTGTAACTCTTCCTAAAGAATCAATTTGTCTGATGACATTACCATTCCCATCATATTCATAACGGATATCTTGTCCATTATTACCTTTATTCGCAGTTGTCCAGCCCAATTGATTGTGTTCATTAATCATACTAAATCGGGTATTTGCCCCCTCTTTATAATCTAATCTCAATAATTTTCCAAGTTTAGAATATGTATAGTATTGACCGCTGATAATTGAACTTCCCACACCATGAGTAATGCTGGCCATTGTGCCATTATCATTATAGTTAATCGTCTCACGCATCCCATTGGTTTCAGTTTGCGTAACTCCAAACGTACCATATTGATAAGTCGTGGTTCGAACCTGACCACTGCTAAGCGTTTCTTTTTTATTGATGACTCGACTACGTGCATCGTAGCTATACTCTGTCACAAAACCATTGGGGTCAGTCACTTTACCAACATTCCCCAAACCATCATAATTACTATATGTCGTGATATGATCTAATGAGTTTTTATATTGAATAAGATTACCTGTTACATCATAGGTATATATTGATGTTTTTCCATTCGTATTAATTACAACATCTTTGAGCATACCATTACTGTGTATGGCATAACTATAACTAATACTGTCACAAGTAGTTGTACCTATTTTACTACATGTTTTTATACTTTTAATACGATTTTTCGCAGCTTCAGTCGAAGAATAATATGTATATGTTGTATCAGACGTTACTATGTCATTTGTTAAGTTTTCAACTTTACTAATTAAATAAGGTGAGTTAAGCCATGCGTATTTAGTTACCGTATTTTTAGAAGGTATTTTCTTCTGCAATAGCAACCCATTAGAATCACGTTGATAAGTTGTTTCTACACCATTCCAATCAACCTCTGAACTTACATATCCCTTATTATCATAATAAGTTACAGCATTGCTATTGGGACAATTATTTACTCCACTGCGTTCAATTTTTGTTAGTTTATCTTTGTTATCATTAGTATAAATATATTTAGAAACTGCACCTAAAGGATTAGTCACACTCGTATAATTATTTCCGTATTGTAGTTTATAAGTCTGAGTACCATCACTACGGCCACTTTGTATTGCCTTGTCTCCGTTATAAAGATAAGTCGCATAACGTTTTCCATCAATGGAAATACCTGTAAGTATATTTTCGTTTGCGCCATTTTCACCATAATGATATGTTTTTTTTCCTAAATTATCTGGATAGATAAGTTGGACTAAGCGAGAGCCATCCCATTTATAAGTGTAGTTTTTACCTGCTGGGTCAGTCACTTGAGTTGTACTACTATCAACTTTCTTTATTTTAATTGTTTTGCCATTCGTGTGGGTAATAGTAGTAATACCCGTAGAAGAATCATTTGATTGTTCCCAACCAATACCATGTAAATTTTTTCTACTTTTTAAAAAGCCGAAATGCATACGTGGACTACGATTTATAATACTTACAGAGTACGTTTCAATATCACCATTCGGTAAAGCATAAGGATTAGATACTTGGCCGAGATCTCTTAATTCCGTAATAGGAGAAAAAGAACCATCTGGTAGTTGCCGAGTAAACTGTACTTTATTTTGGAAAGCATAGATAGCAGCATCTCTTAAAAGAACATCATAATTACTAGCCCATTTTTGACCAAAGCTGGTTGTAGAGAGACTTATACCAAAATCATTCAAAACATTTATTTTTTTATCCTGTGAATAATAGATTTGGGAGTAATTTAATGGCATTTCCCAAGGTGTTGTAAATGCAATCTCTTCATGCAGCTTTTCACCACTGTTAATTCTAACAGGGTTAGGAGTCTGGCAATTACTGTTTCCGCCTTTCCGAAAAACACTAGCCGTTGGAGTTGAATTATAAATAGGATGTATTCCATTACGCATGTCTTGATAAAATGTTTGTGACATGGAGTTTATTTGATTTATATCTAGAACAGAATCTGGTGTACCATAGACAGTCAAAGGTGGTAATGTCCCAACGTATTTAGGGCCTATTGCAAATACAGGGGTACTGACGATATTAGTAATTAGCAATATCGAAATGATCTTTTTAATTTGCATATTTTAGCACCTTTATAATTATTACAAAATTCACATAATTTATACGCAATATTGTAAATGATAATCAATACCAAATGCAAATAAAAACCATCTTTATGGGTAATACTCCCATAAATGACTACGTTGCTGCCATTCTTTAAACAATATCTCTGTGATATCTCGAATGATTCTATTCATGAATACACGAGAGTTTCGACGATATTTAAGTAGAGCTGTTGGATCTTCTACGGTGAGTTTGTATAGGGTAAGGCTTCCATCCGATTGTCCAATAGCTGCACCCGTGATAATCCCTGTAGTACGGGTGAGTTGACCTTGTTCTGTCACTTGGTCAATTTCAACTTAGCTACCAATAAATCGCTTTAAAGGAATAACTGCGCTTGTTGATAGGCAAATCAATTCTGCCTTAAATCCCTCATTGAGTTGATGTTTCCCATCAATACGTTGCAAAAACACCTGAGCATTTAAATCGGGATTAGAAAATAAAATATGCAAAGCACGTTTTTTTGTGCAGTAAGCCCTAAACTGTCTAAGGCTTGAAATATATTGTTCAACATCTTGTTATAGGCTTTCGCTTAAATTTAGTGCATTTTACAAAGTATCATGGCGGTCCATCTATATAGATCTGTCTATTTATGACAATTTATGTCACTCCACCTATAATGAGTGCTTTAAATCTCTCCTTCAAAAGGAAAGGCTACAATTCATAGCAAGAGTACATGAGCCACTTGGATTTTATCGTTATAAGGGAAATGGCATTACTTATTTTTTGGAAAGTGTACACTGGTAATGTCTAATCTCAATTTCTTATACAGCTATCTCTAATGGTTCATCGTGAACCCTTTTTTATATATTTAAAATCTCTTTTTCATAGTCTAAAAGAGTTTAGAATTTTTTATGCTTATTTCCTACCCCATCCTAAATTATCCTGTTTTGACTTTTTACATCCAAAATTTGATGAGGGGTAAAATATTAGGCAAGAAAAAAGCCCTTGCAATAACAAGGGCTTAATTCAAAATTTGGCGGAAGCGGTGACAGTAACATCGATAAAATAGTGAATTGATATTAAACAATAAATTATTTTACATTTAATTTTTTACTACTATTTTTACTACATATGGATTTCTTTGTTTCTAGTTATGTCATTTCAGTAAGAATCAAAATTAGATATATTTGAGTTCGATTTCCTATTGCATAATTTCCATTTTCTAACTCCAGCCTGACATTTCACCCTTTCCTAATTGATCCTAAACGAAACTGAGTGATTACAACACATGGTTTCCGCTCTACTTTCCGTGACTGGTCAGCAGACAAAACTGATCACCCTCGCGAAGTCTGTGAACATGTACTTGCTCACAAATTACCAGATGAGGTAGAAGCAGCTTATTTAAGAGGTGCTTATCTTGAAAAGCGTAAAAGTCTAATGGTTGATTGACTGAGTTTTTAACGAAAAATTAAAGTATAAACCATAAACTTTGACTTCTGCCCTAAAGGGCTGAAGTCTCTAAATAAAAGTTCATTTATAAAATTAGGGTATACCCCAAATTTAATACAGTCCCTAACTTACGCCATTTTCATTCGGTAGACGCTTTAGACGAACAAGATGCGCCATTGATATTTGAGAGTATGGTTTAATTTGTCGATGCGTTTGGTAATTAAACCTGCTGCATCGTATTCATATCGTGTTCGATGTTACTTAGCATCAACGTGTCCAAGTAAACGTCCTTCAGAATCATGGACAAAGTGTTCTACTGCAACATCAGCATGTTTGATTTTTTCAAGTTGACTGAAAGCATTCAGTGTTAAGCCTTTAATGATTGGCTCACGCTTCTCAGTGGGCAGGTCACTATAGAAGTATTCAACTTTTTATCTTAAAACATTTTAAATTACAATGAAATACCCTTTATAACCATATGGCTTTAGGTCAAAAAATTGTAATCTTTTACCATGCTCATTCTTAAGTTATTCATCAGGATCATAGAGTTTATCTAAAAATTCATTAAATGAATTAGCGACTTTAACCATGTTGTATGGTAATCCATCGTCTTTTTCAGGTTCATCTTCCAATTCATGATCTTTGTAAAAAATTTGACCATAATTATTCTGGGTAAGACCAATCAAAAAATAATTACCTGCAGGAGTAATTGCTATTGTTAAATATCCTAAAGGTAATTGCCAGCTTAAATCCTCATGATTTGAACGTAACCCATAAGAAGTGTCTATTGAAGCCTCATAAAATCTTTTTATTTTATCACCACTATCTGTACCATCTGGTAATGTGAAATCTACTTCAGATTGTAACGGTTTCCCTCCATTAAATTTTTCTAAAAAAGATTTATATTGAATAGGAAGTTCGACATTCAGTTTTTTTTCTAAATTATGAATTTCATTTTTGTCCAATAAAGGACCTTCTTTTATCATTTCAAACATAATAACCTCTAATACTATTTTTTTCTTGCCTCAGAAGCACCACCAGTATGGGTAAAAACATTGTGAACCTTTTCATCTACTAGCTCCATTGTTTTTGTATCTCCATGATGATACCAAGTTAAGTTATCTGGAGAATCATCTGGCCAAGCTCCCCCCCTTGGACCTTTGCCTCTCTTACTGACACCATATACCTCTTCAATATATTTTTCACCCTTTTGCTGCTCTAACTGTTCCCACGCTTATCATGCAGAGGTAAATAAGCCTTTAGCCCATGATCATTAAAATTCCAACCCGCATTATGAAGATTTTCTAAAATTCTAAGTGGACTATAACCCATACCGACTATTCTGATGTATAAACCTGAAGAAACAGGCATATTAAAACCCTCCTTTAATATTTATAAAATTTTATACCTTTTTGTGTTAACCAGTATTTTATATTCTGAGGAATTTTTGTATTTGAATGCAACTCTGGCTTAGACTATATTGACCCTAAACAAAACCGAGTGATAACTACACATGGTTTCCACTCTACTTTCCGTGACTGGTCAGCAGATAAAACTGACTATCCTCTTGAAGTGTGTGAGCATGTACTTACCCACAAAATACCACCAAAGGTTGAAGCTGCTTATTTACGTGAAGCTTTTCTTGAAAAGCGTAAAAGTCTAATGGCTAATTGGGCTTACAATCTTGTAACTCATGAAAAATAAACCAAAGGAAACCAATACTTCTGCCATTCTAAGCAAAAGCATTGAGAGCTTCTTTTAGAAGAACAGCTCATAGAACTTATACCATCTTTAGCACAGCACCATTAGAAAATTATTCATCTGGGTCATAAAGCTTATCAACAAACTCATTAAAAGTATTAGCAATTTTTATCATGTTATAAGGTAATCCATCTTCCTTAACGGGCTCATCGTCCAATTCATGATCTTTATAAAATATTTGTCCATAATCAACATTATTGACACTAACACCAAAATAGTTTCCAGCAGGTGATTCCGCAATCATTATAATTCCTTCTGGATTTTGCCAAGCTATTGCCTCATAAATCTCTATAAGACTATTACCTGGATCATTTGATACTTCATAAAAATAATTTATTGAATCTCCAGAATTGACTCCATCTGGAAGAATAAAATCGATATAGGATCTTTGAGGTCTACCGCCATTAAACGCTTCTAGAAAAGACTGATATTCACTCGGTAACTTTTTACCAATCTTTTTTTCAAAACGAGAAAGTAACTTTTTATCAAGTAACGGCCCTTCTTCAAGCATGATAAAATCAGACATTTTTATTCTCCTCTAGCTCCTGATGCGCCACCTTTATGAGTAAATTGTCTATGCACAGCCCCATCCACTAATTCCATCACATTTCCATTACCACTATGATGCCAAGTTTGCCCTTTAGGACTAATATCAGGCCAACTACCAGCTCTTTGACCACTTTGTCTTTTGTTTATTCCATAAATTTCATTGATATATTTTTCCCCTTTGATTAAGCGTATGCATGAGCAGAAATATAAGGAAAATCACTTAGGCTATATTGATCCAAAACAGAATCGAGTGATTACCACACATGGTTTTCGGTCTACGTTCCGTGACTGGTCTGCTGACAAGACTGATTACCCTAGAGAGGTCTGTGAGCATGTGCTTGCTCATAAGCTGCCTGATGAGGTTGAAGCTGCTTACTTACGTGGAGCATATCTTGAGAAACGTAAAGGATTAATGGCAGATTGGGCTATGTATTGTGGTGCATAAAAACAAATTTTACAAAAACAATGCTTCTGCTTCCAAAGGCAGAAGCACTGATATATTTTCTCATTTTGCTAAAAAAGCTTATAGATATATAGAGTTTACACAAAATAAATTACTGGCTCGAAAGCTTTGCTTCATAAAAATCAATTTGGCTTTCATTCCAAATTTCCGTTAATAACTTTGCTAATTTGAGTGCTTCAGGGTTACTAGGTTTTGTTAAAATAAAAGCTGCGCTCTCACCGTTATCTATAGCAATCACATCAAAACTTTCTTTCAGAATTACAGCTATAACATTCTCATAGTACGTTTGATATATCTCCTCCAATGGTAGCTCCTCACCATCTTTTTTTTGTTTCTCAATCTCAGTAAACATGACATTTAGTCTAGGTTGAATATCTAACTTCGTACCATTCACTATGAGAAGATAATTCAATGATTTCTCTATATGCCACCCCCAATCTTTATATTCTGATCTAGCAATATACTTTGAAGAAATATCATAATCAGATTGCCATCGCATCAACCAACTATCTACAGATTCATCAGTATTTACTGGCGGAAAATCAGATGATTTAAGTTCTGGGAAAACTTTAATAAATTGTGTCATTAATTCTTGTGAGGTTGGTAATTTTGTTTCAGCAATAGCAAAGCTGGTATCACTTGTATCTATGATGGCTTTACTTTGGTTCAAGAAATATGCTGAAACTACAACCAATAAAAAAAAACATAAGACTATTTTTAACATAACAATTCAAAAGTTCCTAAAGGGCATCTCTCACTAGATATTTGTCCAATAAATCAGCATCATCGTTCCTATCCCAAAACTCTAATCTGGACTGATCATAAAAAAAACTGGCAATGCTGCATCTATTCCCTATCCCAATAGACTTCACCCCAACCCGTTTCTGAAAGTATTGGCAATATGCCACCTTGCGTAAAATAAAGTCGTGTATCAGGTTTAGCTAGAGTAATCCAATGTCCTGTTTTAATACGAACTTCCCAACCTTTTACTTTAACAATATGATCTTCTGTTTCAGGTTTTTCTAGTTTTTCCGTAATCTTAAACTCATCCTCTAGATCAAATCTTTTTAACCAAGGCATATCTAAAATTAAAAAAAGGACTCTAATCTTCACTAAAGAAATCAGCACCTAACTCTGCTTCTGGTATAAGATCCAAATCGACCAGTGCTATAGAATTTTCTTGTACTTTTTTCTTCATCTCATCCGATTCATCAAATAGATTCTGATCAAAAACAAGGATTGTTCCTTGGTTTAGCTCATTATTAATGTCAATTTTCTTATAGAGATATGGAATATCCCCATCTTCAATTGTCTTAGGCACATAGCAAATAGAAGTAGTTTCTAACCTATGGGGGAAAATATTAATATCACCAAAAAAATAGCTATTAAGATATATATACTCAAATTTCAATAGACTCAATAAAACCTTAAAAATCTGAACTATCTGTTCAGTTTCCAATATTTTCTTAAAGGTCATAATCAAGCCAAAACTATCAAAACTAAAACTCACATATTGGCTTCTTTCCTCAACTCCATTCCATAATAGAAAACTTTCCAAATTATCAGATTTTCTAAGATTAAATAGATAGTTTTTTGCCTTTTCAGAAGGAAAAGGATAATCTAATGGTGGCTTAGTTCCTATTGGATTATTAATGTACCAAGTTGAAAAGATTGGATCAATTTCACTTATTTTTCTAATGACTTCTTCTAAAATTTCTAACAGTTTCTGAATATCAGATTCAGTTGATGATAGTTGTTTATACAAACGAGTGCTAAAGAAAAATTCACGCATGATAAATCCCTCCATCGTATATATAAAAGCTAAGATACTTTCATATCTTAGCTTTTTGAGAAGAACTAGAAATTAACCTCACTAAAGAAATCAGGGTCTAATTCGATCTCAGGAATAAGATCAAGATCCACTAATGCAACTGAGTTCTCTTGAAGTACCAACTTCATATTTTCTGATTCTTCATATACGTCTTGAGAAAAAATAAGGATTGTCCCTTGATTCAACTCATTGTTAATATCAATTTTCTGATAGAGATGAGGAATTTCATCGATCTCTATGCTCTTTGAAACATAAGAGATTGAAGATAGAGGTTGTCTATGTTCAAATACTCGACTACTCATAAAAAAATTGTTCGCTAAATATAAATATTTGCATTTTAAATACTTTAGAACTATCTCAAATAATTTCACGAGATCTTCTTGTGGTATATTTTTATTTAAACTTAAACTAATATTTACAATACTTAAAGCTATACTAGCATAAGAATTATTATCCACCTTTCCATTCCATAAAAGAAATGCTTTAAAAGTATCTTTTATTCTTTGTTTTTTTAAATATTCAAAAGCATCTTCACTAGGGAATAACAAATCTAATGGTGGAGTAGAGTCTTTAGCATTATTTACATACCAATTTAAAAAGTTTGGATTAATAAGTTGTAAATCTCTCACTAAACCATGTAAAACTTCAATTTGGTCATTGATAGCATCTTCCGTATTAGATGAAGCCTTATAGAAAATAGAATTTAAGAAAAAATCAGGCATTTTACTTCCCTTTATAAAGGCATGTGAATAGTCTTAACAATTGATCCACTTAATGAATCAAAGTAATTTTTTGCTTCAATCTGATAAAAATACCATTGTAACTTAGTAGTACGGCATCTTAAATTTACTAATCTCTGTGCTGAGGCTTCTGCAAGCATGGTTCGAAATATATTCTCAACCATAAATGGAGGTTTTGAACCATCCAATAAGTGTATTCCTGCTGCTGTTGGAGTAATTGCAGAATGATCTGCCAAGCAGTCTAAAAGCGTTACATCCGAATTATGACCCAAGCCTAAAATTCGATACCCCTTCAAATTAGAAAAAGCATTTAATACCTTTTCATCATTAAAAATATCAAATGCATCATTACGTCCCCCACCTCGAATAATCACCACGATATCATGATCTGCGCAGGAGCTTATTTCTTGTGATAGGGCGTCAACGTTGCTCAAGCTAACAGGCTTCTCATCAAAATTGAACTCATCACAATATTCTTTGACATAATCATAGAAGTCTTTTTGTATATCAACTTTGCTCGCTGATGAGTAAATCACAGCAATTGAAAGATCAAACTGATTGGGAAAAGTATGGCTTTTCGGTCTATGTTTTTTTAAAACATCTAATGTTGAAAGTTTCGACTGGAATGCCTGTAAGCCTTTATCTTCTTCTATAGCCTGTACGGCATAGCCCTTTAACCTTCTGGAGCATTGCTCTTTAAAAAAATTAAATGTTGGCACTCCATGTATTTCTACACAACTACCATTCTTGAAGCCAGATAACAGATTTTTGGGAATCTCAACTTCAATTGACCCTGTTCTATCCTGAATAATCAGGCCATACACTAAAGGGTATCGAGTTTTTTGTAGCTCCTCCTCGACATTTATTAATACACCTCGCACACAGAACAATTGTTGTTCTTTTTTCCTCTGGGCAATACAAGCATTTAATGTATCACCTAAAAAGTTATGTAAGTCACTAATAGTAAAAGTGGGTAAAAAGTTCTGGTTCATAATGCATCTTAAAATTTATATACAACTAGTTACAGCTTCAGTTTGGAACAAAGCCACTTAGGCTATTCCTCATCCCAATACCAATACACTTCTCCCCAATCCAGCTCGGCAAGGGCTGGAAGAATTTCATCCTGCTTAAAATATTGACGTGAATCTGGTTGCGCTGGTGTTTGCCAATAACCAGTTCGTGGACATAACTCTCCGCCTTTCACTTTGAGCGTATCGTCCTCTAAAGATAATCCATTCACCTTATCGATTCGTTTTCCTTCAGGCCAACTACTACCTTCATCAAAACGACGCATCCACGCAATCCCTTCTTCATAACTTAGATGCTCATTAGGATCATCATCCCATTGCGCATAGCCGACTAGTTTCAACTCATCACAACGTATCGGCTTAATTAATGCATTGGTATAAACAGGCAAAACAGGCACACCATCTTCAACAGGGTACATGGAGAGCTCTCCGAGTCGAATCCATAAACCTGTTTGATTTTCTGGATACTCTATTTCCTTTATTTCGACTTCTTTAAAGCAGCTAAAGTAAGCTTTGATCTCTTCGGTAGTTTTATCTAATTTTCCAATCCAATATGGATCAAGTAAAAAGCTCCAGACAGGTGTTCGAATGCCTGAGCCTAAATCTTGGTAGTCAATATATCCATCTTCTTGTTCGTGATTATGACCTCTATTAAAGCTAGGGTGATCAATATCAACGCCATAGAAAGCCTGAGTCACAATCTTTTCAAGACTGTTAATATCATAACTACCTAAATGCAAAGAAGCTGCTTGAGCAATTTCAAAACCGCTATATGCATGTCGAGGTTTTAATTTTTTAATACAGTACTCAATGAACTGATGCCACTTTTCTTTATTTTCCTGACTTGCAATATACCAAGCATATCTAAAGTTCATTTTTAATACGCTGTAGGCCATGTAAGGATGACTATCGACTTTAAAATCTATAGCCCAAACAGCAGAGCTAATTTCGGTCTCATCTGACACTGTTGCAGTAAAATAGACTGAGCCCGTTCTATGATAGTGTTTTTGACAAACATTCTCTAAATCGGCTAGTAATGCTTGAGCTTTATCCACTTTAATAAATACATCTTTGATAGGATGTACAAAATAAGTCCACTCTTCATTTTTAATTTGATTAAACTCATTAAAGATTTCAATGAATTTAGTAATCAATTGCGAAGACTCCACCTCTTTATGATAAACATAAAAAGAAACATAGGGGCCTATCCCATACGCATCCTGCCCCTCATCTCCAGTCACCCAAAGCTTATCAGTTGCTTTAATTTCTTCAATCCATTCAGCTTGGTCTGCTTCGCTTACAAAAGGTTCAACCCTACTCATTAATCCACCACACTAAGCTTCAAAAAGCATGCTGAAACTAGAACCAATAAAAACACATAAGGTTATTTTTAACATAACAATTCAAAGGGTCCTAAAGACTATTTCTCACAGGATATCTATCTAATAAGTCAGCATCATCCTCCCTATCCCAACGTTCTAACCACCAGTCACATTGCTCTGGAGTAAAAAAAACAGGCTCCCATTCTGCTAAAGAATCAGCATACTGAGTCAATGGCAACATTTTCTCTCTAATTGGTTTGAGAATATTATTTAAAGCTTGATAACCTTGAGGGCGCGGTAATCCTATACGGGCTAATTGTGGAAGTTCATCTGCTTGAAAAAAGATACCATCATTGATTGATTCTACTTGTAGTGGTGTATTGATATATTGCTCTACATCTATCGAACCCAATTTATTTACCCACGTTTCACCTAAATAAACTAGCCATGCTGTTGAACGCACTCCTTTTTCTAAAGAAGGTTCATCATTAATAACAGCACTACTCTGCGACATATTTTTTTCAATATCCAAACCCAAAAATCGATAACTAGCAGCAGTATCAAATACTTGCCATGGCACAGCCTGTGTAAAGTCCAGAGACTGCCCCAAACGATAACCACAATAGGCCTGTTCTATTTTAGTCTCACGTACTATCGATTTAAAAAACTCAATACACTGCAAACGTTGATCACTGTTATTTATAAAATCGAAAGGAAATATAAAATTCATTGTGGAGTACCAGTGCCCTTCACCCATTTGTGAACTACATAGCACATCAACACCATATTTAGGAGCAAAACTCATTTTAGGCTGATCTGAGAAGTAGTAGCTTAATGAACTCCAAGTATCTTTTTTTCTAATATCCTCAATCCAATTTTCAGGGAACCCTTCTTTACGAAACTTACGCTCCTTTTGCTTATTGACAGAAGCTTCTCGTTGGAACTCCACACCTGTTAACTGCATATACTGGAGTACCTTATTAAAAATATACTCTCTGATCCCCAATGTTTCTCCATGATAGAACCAAAAAGACATCATAAGATTCAAACGTACAGGCTCAGTTTTTGAATCAACATCTATATAAGGTAATGTATAGTCTTGTGTTTGTTCAACCTGGTCTAGCCATTGGTTTGCGGCATCAAATAGCTCACCCATAATCTATTCCTTATTTCCAAATATTTTCGACATTCGTTACAATCACATCCCAAATTTCACGCATTTTATTAATCTTACTTGTCCTCTTTGCTTGAGGCGTGCTACTAGGCTTTTGTGTATTTTGTGGTAGCGTCTTTGCTTTACAGCCACAATCACTTTTTTTAATATCTTCTGAGACTCTGATCATCGCCAACTTTGTACTACTACCTAGAAATTGTGCATAATCTCGCATCTGTTCTCGATCAGGGGGATCATTACTATCTAAAAACTTAATCTCAACCCAGTGCAAGATATTATCAACTGTTGGAGCCTTCATGATATTAGCTACAACAATCACATCCGCACCAAAACGACCAGAACCAGGTGTTTCCATAAATTGATGTCGAGGTGGCTCTGCCCCATTTACCATCAATGGCTGTTTAGTTCGTTTATCATAAATAACTTCTGCTTTGATTGGGCACTTATGCTCCATCACAATATCTACAAGTGCAAAAATCACTTGTACTGCTTTTTGTCTGAGATGCCGTAATCCCCCCATAAGTTGATTACTTTTTCAGTCACAGTTTCCTTTTTAGATGCCTTCCCTGTCGCCCCACCAATTTGATTGCTAAAACAACAAACTTTGCAAATTACCGACTTAAACAGAATTCGCTTTTTAGTATATACATCATACCAAGCTCCAACACTTGAAGGTCGAGAAGGAGCGGTTGGTTTAGTTGAACCACTCGGTTGAGGTGCTGTTGAACTAGTTTGTTCTTTCTTAATATCTGTTGCAACTTCAGTCGCAAAGGAGAATACAAATTCAATAATTTCCTGCGCAATTACAGCCCCTGTATCTTTCAGAAACGGGATAAGATGTTTCTTAACAATCTCAGATGTAACTTTGGCTGCTTGATTTAATAACTTTTTTAGAACAGTTAATAAAACACGAAGTAAAAATGCGATAACGATAGCAACATACTGCAATTTAAATTCCTCTTATTCTTCTTCACTTTCAGCATCAACATCATCAAATACATCTTCGCTATCTTCTTTATAGAAAAGCTCTTGATAACTTTTTTTCAGTAAAGGAGATTCTGATGAAGCCTCGTCACTATTGGGAATATCCGCAATAAATAAATCAACTTTTTCTCGTACGTCTGTTTGAATTGGCAGAGTCTTACCATAGGTGTCCGTTACACCCGTTACTACAGCACCATTTTCTGCAACCAACTTATAGTTATAGTTCACCATAGGCTGTTTTAACTCATTTAAAAATGTTATAGCCGCAGAATATGGTTGATCCACCATCACTGGTAGGATTGGTAATGCTGGACTTACCTTCGCCCCACCCATAAACAAATGCTGCCCCGCCTTCACCTCAAACTTACCACCCGTAGTCGGAAAAATCCCTGAGCCATTCAGCTTAAGTTGCGAACTCTGTGCGGTAAATACAATTTCTTTAGGACTGGTAATTTCAATACGGTCTTCGGTTGAAATAATTTGAATCCCTTGCTTGGCAAGTAAGTCCATGCCATCCGATTGAGCATGTACCTCAAATTTACCTTTTGCAGCCACCTGCTTGATCCCATTCTGCGCGGCAAAAAGGCTAATCCTGTTCTGAACATGAGCTACTAGATTCTTTTGCGTACTCAGATTAATGCTATCGCCTGCAATCTGATTAATTTGCCCATCTGCTGAGAGATGAATATCTTCATTACTACTCAGACCAATTCCCGCAGGTGAATTTAACAGCAATAAAGCTTTTTCAAATTTTGCAATCTTCTTCTGAATTTGATCCGCAAAGTCTTTTAACTGTTCTAAAGATTCAATTTCATCCGTTTGCTGGTTCTTGGCAACTTCACTGAGAGCCTTGGCATTACTTTGATTACCCTGAAGCTGCTGTTTAGCAACTTGTGCATCGAGATGTTCACCTTGTGCTTGATCTTGTTTATGCGTGGAAAGTAATAAACCATCGCCTGCACGTACTGCCCCCCACTGATCAGTACGCAGCTCAAAGCCTTCACCACGGTCTTCACTTTCAGCCTTGTCTTTTGGATGGCTCAGTTTACCGAGATTCAGTTGGCTAGCGGCATGACTACTTTGTAGTTGTGCGCTGATTTGACCTGTGGTGTCATCAAAACGCAGTTGGTTAAAACCTTCACCTTGAACTTCTTTGGACTTGATCCCTGCCAGTTTTTTAGTGTCAGGCAACTTACCAGCATTATCAAACTTGGTTGGACTACTTTGTGCTTCATGAATCCGTCCGACCACATAGGGACGGTCAATATTGCCATCAAAGAAGTTAATCACCACGATCTCACCAATTCTTGGCAAGAACCGTGCGCCGTAGCCTTCGCCCGCCCATGGGGTCAACACATCGATCCATGCTGAATCTGTGTCGTTGTCATTGGCACCTGCGCCACCATCATGACTATGATTATCTGCGCGAGTAAACAGGAATCTCAACTTCAATGGACCCTGTTCTATCCTGAATAATCAGGCCATACACTAAAGGGTATCGAGTTTTTTGTAGCTCCTCCTCGACATTTATTAATACACCTCGCACACAGAACAATTGTTGTTCTTTTTTCCGCTGGGCAATACAAGCATTTAATGTATCACCTAAAAAGTTATGTAAGTCACTAATAGTAAAAGTGGGTAAAAAGTTCTGGTTCATAATACATCTTAAAATTTATTTACAACTAGTTACAGCTTTAGCTTGGAATAAAGCCACCTAGGCTATTCCCCGTCCCAATACCAATACACTTCTCCCCAATCCAGCTCGGTAAGGGTTGGAAGAATTTCACCCTGCTTAAAATATTGACGTGAATCTGGTTGTGCTGGTGTTTTCCAATAACCTGTTCGTGGACATGACTCTCCACCTTTCACTTTGAGCGCCTCTTCCTCTAGCGATAATTCATTAACCTTATTGATTCGTTTTCCTTCAGGCCAACTACTGTCTTCATCGAAACGACGCATCCATGCAATGCCTTCTTCATAACTGAGATGCTCATTAGGATCATCATCCCATTGTGCATAGCCAACCAGTTTCAGCTCATCACAACGTATCGGCTTAATTAAAGCATTGGCATAAACAGGCAAAACAGGCACACCATCTTCAACAGGATACATGGAGAGCTCTCCGAGTCGAATCCATAAGCCTATTTGATTTTCTGGATATTCGATTTCCTTGATTTCGACCTCTTTAAAACGGCTAAAGTAAGTCTTGATCTCTTCAGTTGTTTTTTCTAGTTTCGCAATCCAATATGGATCAAGTAAAAAGCTCCAGACAGGTGTACGTATACCTGAGCCTAATTTACGTTCATTGATATAACCATCAGTATCTTCATGACTATGGCTTCCATTAAAGTCTGGATGATCAATATCGACACCATAAAAAGCCTGAGTCACAATCTTTTCAAGACTGTTAATCTCATAACTCCCCAAATGCATGGATGCAGCCTGAGCAATTTCAAATCCACTGTAAGTATGACGAGGCTTTAACGTATCGATACAATGTTCAACAAACTGATGCCATTTCTCTTTATTTTCCTGACTCGCAATATACCAAGCATATCTAAAGTTCATTTTCAAATGGCTGTATCGCATATATGGTCTTTCAGCAATAGTCATTGAATATGACCACACGGCTGAACTAATTTCAGTATCATCAGAGACAGTTGCTGTAAAGTAAACAGAGCCCGTTTTCTGATATTGTCTTTGGCAAATCGATTCTAAACCAAGTAGTAATGCTTCAGCATTGTCCGCTTTAATAAATACATCTTTGATTGGATGTATAAAATGAGTCCACACTTCATTTTTAATTTGGCTAAACTCATTAAAGATCTCAATGAACTTATTAATCAGTTGAGGTACTTCTTCCTCTGAGTGATAAACATAAAAAGAAACATAGGGTCCAATACCATATACATCACCACCTTCGTCACCAATCACCCAAAGCTTATCTGTTGCTTTAATTTCTTCAATCCATTCAGCTTGGTCTGCTTCGCTTACAAAAGGTTCAACAGTACTCATTATCGCCCACCTCTACCAGATTTCTTGGTTCCTGCTTGTTCATTCGGTTTCTCTTTACCTTTTTCTAAGGCAATATCTTCAGGATAACGAAACAAAGAAAGATAACCACCTTCATCTAAACCCTTTCCAGAATGATTGTTATGTTTACCATATTTTTTCTCTTTTGCATTTTTACAAGCATCCAATAAATCATCATATTTAGAAAATTGTGCTTTTTTAATCGAATCCCCCTGAAACTTAATTTCCACAATCGCAAAAAGATTTGTTTTTGAGATCGGTTCCAAACGAGATTCAGCAATAACCAAATCGGCAGCAATACTCCCTCTTTGGTTATGGTAAGGTGTTGGATAAAAAGGATTCAGATCAAGACTTCCTGTTCGTTTCAGTCTTGGATTGCCAGGAAACAATAACTGGGGATCTTCAAACTTTGCCCCAAAACACACTTCTGTCTTGATCGGAGCCTTCCAGCCCAAAATCTCATCCACAAACTCAAACATGATTGAGGTTGCCAATTGTTTTAAACGCGCAATTAAAAACTCACTACCAATGTCTTCATCCAGAATCTCAGACAAGATCAAGCCTGCCCAACTTTCCAATACTTTTTGTCGTGCTTTAGGCAAATCACTGACCTTGACGCCTCTTTTCTTTTTGAGTTGTGGAAACCCATTGGCATTGGCTTTTTCACAAACTTCCGAAATCACTTTTCGAAAAGGTATTTTTTCTGAAATCTGTTTCTTAAAGCCTTGATAACCACGTTGTCGTGGTGCACGTGTTTCTGGGTTCTGAGGATCTTTTTCCCTTAAATGTTCTAGATATGCAATTTCAGAAGCATATACAAGATGTCCATTAAACTCTTTTTCCAGATCATGAATGATCTTCTTTATTTCGGCCTTGGCCTTTTCTAGCTCTTGTCTATAATTTGCTTGCCCTTCGTATAAGTTTGAACCATAGCTATATAACTCATATACCGTTAACGCGGCTGTAAAAGCTCGTGCAAGAACTACACCTAAACCAATTAAAGGCAACATTACTCGTCTCCTTCGAGATCAGGAGATTGCTGATCGAGTTGACTTAACAAGTTGGCATATTTCCCTTCAAGTTGGCTCTGCCAACTACTTGTAATTCTTTCTGCTTCTTTCAACATTTTTACATCATAAGTGATTTTTTCTGATTGCTCTGTCTGAACATAATCTGTTTCACCAAACTGATTGGTAATACCTTGCTTTAACACATTGCCAGCTTTATCCAGAATTTTATATTCATGTTCAACGAAAGGACTACCATCACCTTTATACAAGAAGAATTTACCGATGTTTTTATCTAGAGGCGGTGGATTTGGTAAAGTTATTTTTGGGACTGAAACCTTAGCTCCACCCATAAACAAATGCTGCCCTGCCTTCACCTCAAACTTACCACCAGTGGTCGGGAAAATCCCTGAACCATTTAGCTTGAGTTGCGAACTCTGTGCGGTAAATACAATTTCTTTAGGACTGGTAATTTCAATACGGTCTTCGGTCGAGATAATTTGAATTCCTTGCTTGGCAAGCAAGTCTATCCCATCTGATTGAGCATGCACGTCAAACTTACCTTTCGCAGCGACTTGCTTGATCCCATTCTGTGCTGCAAACAGGCTAATCCTGTTCTGGACATGGGCAACCAGATTTTTTTGTGTGCTTAGGTTAATGCTATCACCCGTAATCTGATTGATCTGTCCATCCGCTGATAAGTGTATATCTTCATTAGTACTGAGACCAATCCCCGCAGGTGAGCTGAGTAACAATAGCGCTTTATTAAACTTGGCAATATTAGCTTCAATTTCTTCCGCAAATTCTTTGAGTTGATCCAGTGATTCTATTTCATCGGTCTGTTGGTTCTTGGCAACTTCACTTAAGGCCTTGGCATTGTTTTGATTGCCCTCAAGCTGCTGTTTAGCAACTTGTGCATCGAGGTGTTCACCTTGGGCTTGATCTTGTTTATGCGTGGAAAGTAATAAACCATCGCCTGCACGAACTGCACCCCATTGATCAGTCCGTAGTTCAAAACCCTCACCACGATCTTCACTTTCAGCTTTATCTTTTGGATGGCTCAGTTTACCTAAATTGAGTTGGCTAGCGGCATGACTGCTTTGCAACTGGGCACTAATCTGTCCCGTGGTGTCATCAAAACGGAGCTGGTTAAAACCTTCACCTTGGTATTCTTTGGACTTGATCCCTGCCAGTTTCTTGGTATCAGGCAGCTTGCCTGCATTGTCAAACTTGGTCGGGCTACGCTGGCCTTCATGAATTCTTCCCACCACAAATGGACGGTCAATATTGCCATCAAAGAAGTCGATGACTACGATTTCTCCAATACGCGGTAAGAAACGTGCACCATAGCCTTCACCTGCCCATGGGGTCAGTACATCGATCCATGCAGAATCAGTATCATTGTCATTCGCTCCCTATGTTCACTAAACTTTAGCGATAAATGGCTCAACTTTACTTACTCAGCTATTACAACCACTCTTTAAATTATATATCGGGCTATGTGTCAGCAGATTAGTAATTATTCCTTCTATAATAAAAAGCTGTTCTGCTAAGTAATCTATTATTTTTTGCGATTTATTGAATTTCATTTCTTTCCATGTTTTGATTCATCTGCCTGTCGAGCCAAGTCTAATCGATATGTAAAATCCTTCCAGCGTTCATGTTCAACATCATCCTTCTTATTCTTCCACTCCAAATCTGTCAAAGCGAAGTTTTGTAAATCCATACGACTAGGTTCATGAAAGCCTATTTTTTTTAATATAGCTTCTAATTCGATACTCTGCCCATCAAAGCTGCCGCCAACTTGCCAGCCTATAAAAATAAATATTAAAAAGGAACAAAATAAGGTAATTAGCATATAGTTTTCTAATAAAAGATTAAAACCACCTAAAAGTGAAATTGCTACTACCCCAAATATTAAACTAAGACAGCCAATGACTCCTATAATTTTAATACCAAAAACTCTATATCGCCATCTTCCTTTGACTACCTCTTGACCAGTCCAAATATAATTATTTTGAATATCAATAACTGCTATTGCGCAAGAATAATTATTATCTATATGTTTCGCCACTACTTGAACCTTATCCCCCTTTTTAAAAACAACTTCAGGAAAACACCCCTTAAAATAATGCTTACTTCCATTATTATCAGTGAGTTCAAAGGCAAAATCCTGTACATCTAATCCTTCATCACTAGCTGCAAAACTTGCTAAGGCAGCACTACCAATCTGCCCCACTAATGCGGAACTTACCGCAATAGCATTTGTACCAGACTGCAATCCACTATTTAAATTTTGCATATTCACTCGAGTCAGTAGATCAGTAATGACTCCTTCTACTATAAATAATTGCTCAGTAAGAATATCTATTGCCAATTGCGTTTTATTCATACTTGCCATATTTCATCACTCCCTTTAAACAAAAATTTTATAGTAATCTTCTAATTCTTGAGTTTCAGACATCAGCTGATTACCCTTATTTTGTCTAAAAACTGAATGTTCACACCAACGCTGTAACTTTGTAGCTTCCATATAAACTAATAACCCAATTTCAGCTAAAGTCAGTACTAATCCAATACCGCTAGCCCAAGCAATGCCACGTAATAAAACATTTCTTACAGCTTCTCGAGTAAAATTTTTAAAAATCAGTAATGCTTTTTGTCCAAATAAATATCCGCCTAAACGTTGTATTGCTGGACTTCCTCCGACTCGTTTTAAATAATCCATTAAAGGACCAATATAAGTTAAAGCTGCGAATAAACCCAAAATAGTAGCGAATGCACCCGACACCCCCCTAGCAAAATATAAGACCTTCAGACTATTGAGAGTTCCAACTTTACTCCCAAGATTCGTAAATTTTTGAAAATCTAACCAAGCACTTATACTTCCAGCAACCGCACTTAAACTACCTGCGACCCACTTAATGGCAGCTCTTTGTATATTGGCAGCTGCACGTGTAGCTGCTGCCCCAGCACCACTATAAGTTGTCTGGGTGGCAACTTCACGCACACCCTTCCCTAATCCATAAAAAATATCCAGAGCGAAAGCCATTAAAGCAGCTACTGATGCAGTTAAAGCTGCAATTTGTTCTCCAGTCTTATATTTTCCCGAGCTTAACATGGTAGCTAAATTAATAGACTCCAATAAAACCAAGATTCCAGACGCCCTAACCTGATGATAATTATTGGTAGCATTCTTCATATCCTGCCCCAAAATCTGTTCTAGTTTTCTCGCTACTTCTGTTTTTTTCTGCATTGCATCATCTAATAGTACATCCAGTGATGCTAAAGTCGCAGCCTGTGCACTTGATGCGACTTTAGTACCCAGTTGCGGAGCAACTCGAATTACTTTATCGGCAATTTTTTGTTTTTCTGGATCAATATTATGCACTACTTGATCAAAGCGTAGTTTTGCTGCCAATTCTCCCATTTGAGCAAATAATAATTTCTGCGAGATAGCTTTAACAAACATCTTTTCTGTCTGAGTGCCCATACCCACCCGAAATACAGTTCGAGCAAAATTAGAAACAAATAGCATGCTCTTCTTTTCAGTATTGCTAAACGCAAGATTACCAATATTATTTTTATTTTGATTACGTACCCACTCATCCCATGCGGAATCTGTTTTCTTCAAAAAATCCACCACACCCTTTACTGCCTTTATACCCACTGCGGTAAAATCTGTTGCTTTGGCGACGATCTCTTCATGTAGTTTTTTAGCCTCGTTTTGATTACTGTATAAACCCCGTATAAATAAATTACCACGTTCAAATTGAGGTTTTATAATCCATCTATCTATCTGTTCAGCTGCTTGGGTCGCCCCCTCCATACCAAACAGCATGGCAGCAACATGCGACTTAAATGCACAGCCATTTTGTAAATCAGTATTATCATAAACCTCCAACCCATCCAACAGACTTTCTGAATTAATCCAATTTAAATGATCCATTGCTCGCTGATTCGCCACGATGAGTGCTGTATCATATTTTTTAGCTGCTTCAGCCTTGAATGCCTCAACTTCAGCATAATTAAGATTTTCATCACAAGTCTGCCAACTCGCTTTTGTATCCAGACGAATAGCCTGCTCTGCGTTATTACCACGTCGCTGCAATAACTGTTCATGCTCTCGCAAAACTTCTTGCTTACGTAATCGAATGCGTTCCACCTCCTGTATATCACCTCGCTTTGCTGCTGCTTGTGACATTTCATTCAAAGTAAGCAGTCTGCCCTGTAGCCGTCCATCCAATGGTGTCCGAGTCTCCTGCTCTCTTGAAGTATGAAATTTCTGGATACTTCCTGCGAGTGCTCCCTTGAGATTATCCACTTGCTGGGCTGCATCCAGTTTCCGTTGATTGCTAATCCCCATCGCATCTTTAATATTTAAATATTCATCAACAGGCGCATAAGCTAGATTTCTAAAGTCATTCAAAGCAACAGTAATCCCTACAGGGTCATAGAGAACAATACTGGCATAAAACTTTGGTAGTGAATTAAACTGCTTAAAAGCATGCTGTATACGGTTGCCAAAACTATTAAGGTTATGGATAGATGTTTTGAGATTCTGATGATTTAAACAATGTTGCTGGGCCATATTGCCCCCTTTCCATCCTTCAACATCTATTTTTTGCCACATTCCTTTTTGTACAAAGCTCTCTGGGTTCTGCTCCATTTGCTTGATTTTATTCTGAGTTAAAGCAACATGCGTATATAATAGATAGGTCGTTTTTTCTTTATCTTTAGGATTATGCGGGACAGTAATCAATGACCCCATAAAAGTATGAGTAGCTGACTTACAGGCAAATTCTGGGACAGATACAGGTGCAGTCTTACCAATTGGAAATAAGGATAAATAACCTTTAGGTGTCACTTTGTAAGCATACCACTCCTTACGCCCTGAACTTCGAACAACCAGTTGATATACATAGCCTGAATCCAGCATTTCAGCCACGTAACTCGAATGCTGTAACTTAACACTTTTAACATTCGCACCTAAGCTGGTAGCCAAAGTGGGAGCTTTCTGCTGAGTGACTGCATAACGCAAAGGCAAAATATGAAAACCTTCTTCTCGACAAAATGTTGAGCATTTTTTATCGGTGGTACTACTATTCAAATTTTGAGTTAATATTTTTCTGGAACTTTCTGAAATGGTATTTTCAGGCATGGTTATTTGTTTACTTTTATTTTCCTCTGCCAATTTTTGGCTAATATTTTTATTATTATTGGCATCTAAATATTTATTGGAAACTTTTACTTTATTATTCATAACCATATTCCTTATTTAATAAATCTTCTTTCATCTTTTCCCAATGACTTTCTGCTAAAAAATTCATAGCATCTGTAAAACTACCGACTTCTGCTTTATTCAACCAATATTGCTGTAATGTCTCTCTAGTCAATTTATATTGCATAAACTGTGGATGTATCATCCAACTATACAAAGCATATGAGATAAGATCAGGGTAATTAGTAATTTGATAATCATGATATGCCGACTGAATTGCCAATAGTGTTTTCAATGGGCAAATGCGTGTATGCTCATCAGGCATTAAATTAAAAGCCTGTTGGTAAGCCAAATTACTCACTTCTATCAAGTCCAGATTTATTGACTCATTTGGGCTAATCTGTAACTTCTTAAATTTTTCTCCCGCAATCCTATCCTCCTTGCTAAAAAGATATACACCACTGACATGATAAAAGTTCCATTCATCAAAAGAATGGAGTAAAGATGCCACTCTTTCATCATCCAGAATGATATTTAGATAAACCAACACTCGAGGATCAAACCATCTAAAATAAACCTTTTTCCCTTGATCATTGAGAACTAATGTGTTTCTGAGATGTTTTGCCAAAACATCTAACTCATCAGCAGATCGACCAAAACCACAAACGACATAACAATCATTACGAAAATCAAAGTTTTTCTTTAGAAAATAAACCAAGTCATCTCTAATGCTTTCCAGTTGTTCAATTTTGGTCAACCGTAGTAAATATAGCGGACTCTTCTGAGTAGACTGCGCTATTGGAATATAAGCAATTTCATCATGACTAAATTTCGGAAGTTGCTCTACAAGAAAATTTTCAAATAGCGTTTTATCTAATAAAAATACAACATGCTTATCTTGCTGATAAACTTTTAATATATTTTCCCAAATCATCTCATCATTAAATTCTTTATTTTCTAATTGTTGAATGATCATTTATAGCTCAACCTTGGCAGCACCATTCTGTGCAGCCTGAGTTTGTTTCGCAGAACAATCTGGCATATTCAAAGCAGGTGAAGTAACAGATGCTCCAGAGTTAAATAAATGCTGCCCTGCTTTTGCTTCAAACTTGCCACCCGTCATAGGAAAAATACCCGAGCCATTAATTTTGATTTGAGAACTTCCCGCAGTGATTACAATCTCTTTGGGACTGGTAATCGTTATTCTATCTTCGGTTGATGTAACCTGAATCCCTTGCTTGGCAAGTAAATCCATACCTTCAGCCTGAGCCAACATCTCAAACTTGCCTTTAGCAGCCACCTGTTTAATCCCATTCTGTGCTGCAAACAGACTTAGCTTACCACTCGCATGTGCGATCAAATTCTTTTGTGTACTTAGGTTAATACTATCACCCGTAATCTGATTGATCTGTCCATCCGCAGAAAGATGAATATCTTCACTGGTGCTCAGACCAATTCCCACAGGTGAATTTAACAGCAATAAAGCTTTTTCAAATTTTGCCATCTTGTCCTGAATCTGATCAGCAAAGTCTTTTAACTGTTCTAATGATTCAATTTCATCCGTTTGCTGATTCTTGGCAACTTCACTGAGTGCTTTAGCATTGCTTTGATTGCCTTCGAGCTGCTGCTTAGCTGGCTGGGCATCCAGATACTCACCCTGTGCCTGATCCTGTTTCTGCGTACTCAGCAGTAAACCCTGACCTGCACGAACCGCACCCCACTGATCGGTCCGTAGTTCAAAGCCCTCTCCACGATCTTCACTTTCAGCCTTGTCTTTTGGATGGCTCAGTTTACCGAGATTCAGTTGGCTAGCAGCATGACTACTTTGTAGTTGTGCGCTAATTTGACCTGTAGTGTCATCAAAACGCAGTTGGTTAAAGCCTTCACCTTGAACTTCTTTGGATTTGATCCCTGCCAGTTTTTTGGTATCAGGCAGCTTGCCTGCATTGTCAAACTTGGTCGGGCTACGTTGTGCCTCATGAATCCGTCCGACGACATAGGGACGGTCAATATTGCCATCAAAGAAGCTGATCACCACAATCTCACCAATTCTTGGCAAGAAACGTGCGCCGTAGCCTTCACCTGCCCACGGTGTAAGTACATCGATCCATGCTGAATCTGCGTCGTTGTCATTGACACCTGCGCCACCATCATGGCTGTGATCATCTGCTCGAGTAAACAGGAATCTGACTTTAATGCGGCCCCATTCATCGACATGGATTTCTTCACCACTTGGCCCCACCACTTTGGCACGCATTGGGTGTACTTTTGGTTTGTGGGTTAATGGGTTGTATTCTGGAACAGTGCTAATGTTGCGTCGCTGTAGGGTCAGTTGGTTAGCTTGGCGTTCTTCTGAATTTGTTGTATTAAATTGATTCGGTTGCCAATTGCTTTGTGCTAACAGTTGATTGATCTGTAGGTTTAAGTCTTTAGGGAGGTTATTCTGGTTATAAAAGGTCTTTTCTGTAATCAGAAATTCTTTCTCTGCCCCTGAATGCTGGTCAATCTCAGGATGCTCATTGAGTTGAAACCAGTAACCGACATGGGCATCTCGGACTGTCGATTGGGCTTTAAATTGTTTAGCTTGGGATGCGTGGTAGTTGTTAAGGTTTTTATTGAATCTTTCGAGCTGGCGATTACCCGATGCTGTTGCACCATCTTCCTTGTTTAGGTCTTGCATCCATGCAGGTGAAAAGTGCCAAGCATCTTCTAAGCCTAAACTTGCCGTGTCCTGATTGTCACTGTGTTGATGAGTGCTGAGAACTGAACCTGCACCTTCATCTATATCCAGCACATCAGCTTGCCAACGGTTGATATAGACAGACGTCGGTTGTAGTGAGCGTACTCCAGTAAAGGCTATGATACTGTCCTGTCGTTCTGTTGCACTGCTACGATGGTAGCGAATCTGTCGACGATCTAAGGCTTGATATTGGCTATTGTCATCAATCAAACGAAGTTTTTGAGCTTGGATCGGCGCATTGACATGTGGAACAACATGTTCAGATTCATCAATTAACATGCTAATGCCTTCCGATGCTAGAAGGCGTTTGATAAAGTCGATATCCAGTTCATTGTGTTGCATGATAAATGGGCGGATATCGTAGTCTTGTGTCAAACCACTTAAATCAAGAGTCAGGCTAGATGCAAATAAGGGACTACGTTGCTGCCACTCTTTGAATAATATCTCTATGATATCACGAACGCTTTTATTCATGAATACCCGAGAGTTTCGACGATATTTGAGTAGAGCTGTTGGATCTTCTACGGTGAGTTTGTATAGGGTGAGGCTTCCATCCGATTGTCCAATATCTGCACCCGTGATAATCCCTGTGGTACGAGTGAGTTGACCTTGGTCGGTCACTTGATCAATTGCAACTTGGCTACCAATAAATTGCTTTAAAGGAATAACTGCGCTCGTTGATAGGCAGATCAATTCTGCCTTAAATCCCTCATTGAGTTTATGTGTCCCATCAATACGTTGCAAAAACACCTGAGCGTTTAAATCGGGATTAGAAAATAAAATATGCAAAGCACGTTTTTGTGCAGTAAGCCCTAAACTATCTAAGGCTTGAAATATATTGTTCAACATCTTGTTATAGGCTTTCGCTTAAATTTAACGCATTTTACAAAGTATCATGACCACCTGTCTATACAGTTCTGTCTATTTATGACAATTTATGTCACTCCACCGATAATGATTGCCTCAAACCTCTCCTTCAAAATAGCAAAGACCACCCCTATCAGTGTTATGTTTTTACTCACTTGTATCCTATCCCCTCTATATTTCACATCCTAGATTGCTTATCCTTTCTGAAGATTTTAACCTTCTTCAACTGATACCTTTATAATTCATGAGCAATACCCAAGTCCTCTACATTGGCGGCCCTCTTTG